>CAZCAX010000066.1:0-2402 GCA_964496915.1 uncultured Rhodobacter sp. | reverse complement strand
ATGCGTTGCGTATGACACACCCCAACGCCATTGGGAATCTTGTGGCAGGTGACCAGCGCTAGCTGGTCCATTTCCGCGGTTCGAGCGCACTGACGAGCGTCGTCGGCCGCTTTTCCATGGCACGACTAAACCCTTTTCGGTGTGAGATCACTCATCACGCTTAGTTGATTTCGATCAATGTCACCAAGAGGACGATCGCTTATCAAGAAAAGATGCTCAGGTTCTGACCGCATATTTCTTACGCACTTTTCTCTGTTTCTGATGCCTGAGTTGCAGTGAAGCAGGAGTTCAGACATGCAGACCATGAAGCTGATCGGCGCAGTTGCGCTGTTTTCGGGTGCGTTACTCGTCTCGTGGGTGACCCACGGCACGGGTGTCGTGCGCGATGATCCCGAACGCCACATAAGCATTCCCGACACGCTGACCGTGCCGCTTCAGGTGCAGGTGGCCTATAACGACCAGGACATCTTTTTTCGCTACCGCTGGCCCTCGTCCAGCATGGGGATCTTTCACGACGTTCTTCGCTATGAGGATGGTCGCTGGATCACTGAAGGCGGTGAGATGCCTGGCCCCAACCCCCATGGCATGCACGAAGACCGCGTCGCTATGATGCTCGATGACGGCAGCGTGCCCGAGTTCGGTCGATATGGAGGGTATATCACGGTCGGCGCCGGGTTGGCCGGTCTGACCGACGAAGCCCCCGAGGAAGTGACGAAATACCTGCCATTGACCAGAAACACGTTGGGTCAGTGGGACGACATGGCTCCAGACAGCGCACTGACGCAGCTCCGCGCGGCAGGATACTTCCTTGACCTGTGGCACTGGCGCGGCGCGCGCTCGAACCCGGCAAACGAGGCCGATGACCAGAATGTCAGCACCGGGCGCGATGGCGACGCGGGATCATCAAGCTACACCACCAACTGGGATTCTGATGCCGGCCAGCCGCGCGTGATGTTCGATATCGCCACCGGTGGGTATCGGGCGCTGAACTGGGACGATGTGCGCAACGGGCGCATTTCGCAAGAGCAGACCTATGCTCTGATCACGGGCGAGGCCGTGCCCTTCGATCCCGATGCCGGCTGGCAGAACGGCGATGTGTTGCCGCGCCGGATCATTCGCCCGGGCAGTGGCTCGCGCGGGGATATCAGCGCCGAGGGCCGCTGGACTGATGGATACTGGGATGTCACGCTGTCGCGTGCGCTCGATACCGGCAACCCCATGGATGACAAGATCCTGCAGGACCACGGCACCTATGATGTTGCCTTTGCCATTCACCGCAACGCCACGGGCGGGCGCTGGCACTATGTGTCGCTGCCCTTCAGCCTGGGACTGGCACATGAAGCCGACATCATGGCCACCCGCTTTGCCGGCGCCGCGCCGCAGTGGAGCGATAGCTGGAGCGATGTTACACTGTTCTACCCCGGGCAGGTTACCTGGCCTTCGCTCAACAGCGCGGTGCATGGTGGTGCCAGCGGCATTGCCGCGCGGGTTCCGGTGCGAGCGCGTCACAGCCCCGAGCAACTGGTGCATTACGGCATCGAGCATGAGTTCAGAACCGAGATCCGTCGACAGTGGCTGATGACGCTTCTGGCCGGGGTCCTGCTGATCGGCGGTTTCGGCGTGGCGCTGAACGCAACCATCGCTTCACGTAAAGGAGCCTGATCATGGCCGCCTATCACGTTGTTCTGATCCACTTTCCGATCGCCCTGTGGATGGTCTCTTCGCTCTGCATTGTCATCCGCGCCTTCAATGACGGCGCAATGGGCCAGGCGATGGACCGCGCCTTGCCGGTGTTCCTTGTGCTCGGAATGCTTCTCGGCGCGCTCGCCTATGCTGTCGGCCTGTCGGTCTGGCCGTGGGAGACGCTCTCCTCGACGCCGATGGGGCGTAACCACATGCTGATGGCAAGCTGGTCGCTGGCCTACTTCACGCTACTGGCCTTCATCCGCTATCGCCACGGCTCAGCGATCTGGCAGGGGCTGTCGCGCGGGATCATGGTATTGCTGGCCGGAATCGGCGTGGTCCTTGTCGGCATTACCGGAACCCTCGGCGGGCATCTGGTCGGCAACTACACCGAGGTCAGCGAACTTCTGCGGCGCCTAGGCTGGGAAGTTTACACCACTTACTATCTGCCGAACATGACGCTGATGATCATCGGCGTCGTGGTGCTGATCCTGATTGCCATCGGCTTCATAGGGGGAAAACGACCCACCACTGGCTGATCCCGCCCTTCGCGTTACACGAAGAAATCGAAACGAACGAAGGCGCTGCACCAGTCCGTGCGGCGCCTTTTGCGCAACCACTCAGACGGGCGCAATCGCCCGACAGAAGCGCCACGAACTTCGGTCTGTGAATCAGCATGCATAAGTGGGTCTGACGCAGATTTGGTGCATCTATGACAT
>CAZCAX010000065.1:0-2494 GCA_964496915.1 uncultured Rhodobacter sp. | reverse complement strand
GTAAGCGGGAAGGAGACCCCGTGGGTTAATGCCGCTGGTGATCTGGGATAGTTTTTCGGCGATGACCTGATTGCCGAGGCTTGCATGTTTACGACTGGTTCTACGCCTATCTCTACGACTGGTAGCTTACAGCTGATCGAAGCTGTGACGGAGCGGCTGGATGGTGCGCCTGTCGGTGAGCGGCGCCGATGGTCTGATGAATTCAAGGAGCAGGCCGTCGCTGCGGCGTTGGAGCCGGACGTGAACGTTTCAGCGCTGGCACGGCGACTGGGGATCGCGCCCTCGCAACTGTTTGATTGGCGCAAGGCTTTCCTGAAGAAGCAGAAGCGGGATACGGCGCCAGACAGCCCCCTGCCGTTGGTGGAGATCGTGGTGGGAGAGGTCATCATCCGCATCAGCCCTGACCTTGACGAGGCCGCGCTGCGCCGGGTTGTTCGTGCGGTGCGCTCAGTATGATCCCCACTGGCGTGAAAGTCTTTCTTGCCAGCCATCCGGTCGACTTCCGTAAAGGACCAGACAGCTTGCTGTCGCTGGTGCGCGATGGGGGCCAGGATCCGTTCAGCGGCGCGCTCTATGTGTTCCGTGCGAAACGGGCTGACCGGATCAAGATCGTCTGGTGGGACGGCAGCGGCGTATGTCTCTTTGCGAAACGCCTCGAGAAATCCGCGTTCTGCTGGCCGCGGATCGGACATGTCCGGGTCCAGCTCAACTACGCTCAGATCATGGCGCTGCTGGACGGTCTGGACTGGAAGCGGGTCCGTCCCGTGGCCGTTAAAGCGCCTGTATTTGCTGGGTAATCCGGCTGCGACAAAGTGAATCAACCGGCCTTCTGGTGCGGATATCCTGCGGCATGTTGGGGCGGAACATGCTATCTTTGACGCCATGAGCGCCGATGATCTTTCCCTTCCCGATGACATGGATCTGCTGAAGTCCATGGTCCGCGCGATGGCGCAGAAGACGGCGGCCCTGGAGGACGAGAATGCGGCTCTGAAAGCGCGCAGTTCGGATGCCGACGAGCGGATCAAACGGCTGATGCAGATCCTGAAGGCCTATGACCGCGCCCGGTTCGGGCGCCGCTCCGAGAAGCAGGGTGCCAGCAGCCCATCAGTGGACGAGGAGGCGCAACAGGCCTTCGTCTTCGAGGAGATCGAGACCGGCATCTCTGCCCTCAGGGCACGGGTCGGCAAGGGCCGGGCCTCGCATGAGAAACGGCCATCCCGCCCACGCAAGGGCTTCCCGCCGCATCTGGAGCGGGTCGAGGTGGTGATCGAGCCCGAAGTTCTGCCGGAACATGCGGGCAAGCAGAAAGTGCTGATCGGCGAGGACACTTCCGAACGCCTTGATGTGACCCCTGCAAAGTTCCGGGTGATCGTGACCCGCCGCCCGAAATATGCGTTCAAGGATGCGGAGGGTGTCATCCAGGCCCTCGCACCCGCCCATATCATCGAAAGTGGCCTGCCAACCGAGGCGTTGCTGGCGCAAATTGCGGTTTCGAAATATGCCGATGGCCTGCCGCTCTTCCGTCAGGAGGGCATTTACGCCCGCGATCTGGTGGACCTCGATCGACGGCTCATGGCCCAATGGATGGGTCGGGTTGGTTTCGAACTGGAGATCCTCGCAGAGCATGTCCTGAACGAAATCCTGAAAGGGACACGCATCTTCGCGGACGAAACCAGCCTGCCGACCCTCGCCCCAGGCACCGGTGCCGTGAAAAAGGCGTGGCTCTGGGCTTATGCGCGCGATGACAGCACCTTCGGTGGAAGTGGTCCACCCATGGTGGCCTACCGGTTCGAGGACAGCCGATCCGGCGACTGCGTGCGGCGGCATCTCGCTGGCTATAGCGGCATCCTGCAAGTGGACGGCTATGCCGCCTACAATAAACTCGTGCGAAAGGGCGGGGGCAATGACGGCCCGCGGCTGGCGGGATGCTGGGCGCATTCCCGGCGGCGGTTCTATGAACTTCATGCCGCCGGGGACAGCCGGGTCGCCACCACCACCGTGGAAAGGATGGCCGAGCTCTGGAAGCTTGAGGCAGAAGTTCGTGGGCAAAGCCCCGAGGCACGCGCCGCCGCGCGTCAGGCTGTCTCGGCACCTATCGTCGCTGAGCTGTTCACGCTCTGGCAGCAGACCCTGCCGCGCATCTCGGGAAAATCGAAGCTGGCCGAGGCGCTGCGCTATGCCATCACCCGGCGCGACATCTTCGAGCGCTTCCTGACCGACGGCCTCGTCGAGCTCGACTCCAACATTGTCGAGCGCGCAATCAGGCCCCAGACCATCACCAGAAAAAACAGTCTGTTCGCCGGTTCAGATGGTGGGGGCCGAACCTGGGCCACCATCGCCACGCTCCTGCAAACCTGCAAGATGAACGCCGTCGACCCCGTCGCATGGTTGACCCAGACCCTCGAGCGCATCGCCAACAGGTGGCCAAGCGCACAGATCGACGCACTCATGCCTTGGAACTACAGACCCTAAACGGCCTCAGCTTCCCGCTTAC
>CAZCAX010000064.1:0-2903 GCA_964496915.1 uncultured Rhodobacter sp. | reverse complement strand
CGTAAACACCAACCGGGCTCCGGTCGCGGCTGGATGAAAGTTCAGTGGCAGGTCACGACTTATGCAGCCCAGTTACGTGAAAGGCTATGTGAAGCGCGGTAAAACCGATGCTGCCGATGCCGAGGCAATCTGTGAAGCCGTGTCGCGCCCGTCCATGCGGTTTGTTCCCGTGAAGAGCGAGGGTGAGCCCGCGAACGCGATCCGTCCGAGAGAGCGGGCGAACCAGGCATTGCTGATGACCCATAAAGCAAGGGAATTTCTGGTGCGCCAGCAGACGCAAATCGTGAATGCGTCGTGCTGCAAGCACGCCTCCGGCGTGACGCGTGCGCATTTGGGTGAATTTGGCATTGTCGTGCCGAAGGGCATCCACAATGTCGAGCGTCTGATCATTGCTGCCGAACAGGCAGAGCTGCCCACAGCCGCACGCAAAGCCCTGCACCTGCTCGCGGATCAGCTGGTCGATACCCGGAAGAAGATCGAAGACCTGACAGCCGACATTCGCGCAGACGCCAAGGCCAATGAGGCTGCACAGCGCCTGCAGACAATCCCAGGCATCGGTCCGATCACCGCCAGTGCGCTCGTCTCAGCGTTGCCCGACATAACCGAATTCGCGACAGGCCGCGACCTGTCTGCGTGGCTGGGTCTGACGCCGAGGCCGCATTCGACGGGCGGCAAGGAACGGTTGGGGCGCATTTCCAAGATGGGCAACAGGTATCTGCGCAGGTTGCTTTATCTGGGCGCCATCGCGCAGGTCAGCGCGCGCCGTCGGGGCAAGGCCGGGGAAGACTGGCTGTGGAAGATCATGAGCCGCAAAAAGCCCAAGCAGGCCGCGATCGCTCTCGCCAACCGCATGGCGCGCACGGCCTATGCGCTGATGAAGAACAAGACCATATACCGGGCGGCGCAAGCCGCCTGACCAAGACAGGGGCACCATGCCCCATTAAGAAGGCAAGTGCATCGTGAGAGGATGGCAAATGACGGACATATCGCCGAGGACACCCTGTTCGGACCGGAGCGCCTGCGAGCGCGTGCCGTCGCACCGCAGGTGCGCCTCCGGCGCAACGATTGGGACCAAGGCGACCGCGGACCTTCGTCAGGGCGCGCAGCCCCCGTGCTGCAGATCAGACGCCGTATACATGGCCGCAACCGGAATCATGCCAGCATCACCCGAAAAGCCCTTGCCCCGCGGGAGCCATCCATACAGGGTTCGAGCCCGCTGGCGAATGCACCAGATGAAGCGCGAGCGCTTTGAAGTGGCGCGCTGCACGGTGGCACGCCTTATGAAACAGATCGGCATCCGTGGCGCTGTGCGCGGCAAGGTGGTCAAAACAACGGTTCCAGTCACATCAGCACCCTGTCCGCGTGACAAGGTGAACCGTCAGTTCCGGGCACCTGCACCGAACATGCTCTGGGTCAGTGATTTTACCTATGTGTCAACCTGGCAAGGCTTTATCTCCGTCGCCTTCGTCATCGATACATTCGCTGACCGCATCGTCGGATGGCGGGTGTCGCGGTCGGCCAAAACTGACTTTGTTCTCGATGCTCTTGAACAGGCCCTGCACGATCGACGGCCCGTCCAGAAGAGCGGATTGGTTCATCACTCGGATCGCGGCGGGCAATATCTGTCCATTCGATGCACAGGGCGTTTGGCCGAAGCTGGCATTGAGCCATCGGTCGGCAGTGTCGGTGACTCCTATGACAACGCCCTCGCGGAAACCATTAACGGTCTCTACAAAACCGAGCTGGTTCACCGCCAGGGCCCGTGGCGCAACATGCAGGATCTGGAAATGGCCACCCTCGGCTGGGCCGACTGGTTCAACAACCGCCGCCGACCTGGACCCATCGGAAACATCCCGCCAGCAGAGGCCGAAGAGAACTTCTATGCACAGCGCGACGTGCTCGATATGGTCGCGTGAAATGAAGCTATAGGTCTCCGATGAAACCGGAGCGATTCAGGCACGTTGTCGGCCACCGGCACGCGGGGTAGCTTCACGATGCCGCATTCGATGGCATCCATCAACGAGAAGTCGGACATCGTCCAGGGAAACAGCGTACCTTCGATATACCCTGAACCGCGTAGGAAGAACGGGGTGGCCGACAGGTCGTAGACCAGGCTGATACCCAGCTTCCGCTTGACGGCTTCCAGACCGGAAATCCACATCCGGGCCGCCTCGTTGTTCTCCTTGGCCTCGCTCTTGTCGTCACCCTTCAGGTCATCTTCGGTTTCGCCGACGGCATCCTTGACCCGTTCACGATAGCAGTGATGTGCCTCGTCGTTCAGGACCACGATGTTTTTCTGACCCATCAGATCGCCCATGACCCGTTGGATCATCTCGCCTTCGGTCTCCAGCGTCTGGACCTTGTCGCCGCGCCAGCCTTCGAGTGCCTGCCGCGTGCCTTTGGCGATCACCAGTTTTTCTCGCAGCTTGAAGGCATGGTAGTTGGTGATGACGATCTTGGCACTCTGGATATCCCGAAGCATGTCCGGTGGCGTTATCTCGCGGCTGCGATAGTAGCTTTCGGGGTCGTTGGGCAACAGCACGCGCAACCGATCGCGAATGGTTATGCCATTGCAAGCACCGCATCGGCTGGGATACCTCGCCGCACGCCGAGCTCTAGTGCGGTGTCGCAGGCCGAAAGGAGCCAACGCTGAGCTTCTTTGAGATCATCCATGTTCATGCCCTCCCCGCTGGCGTGACATTAGCCAACCAGGCGCGCAGCGCCTCGCTGTCATCGAGTGCGGCGATTTCGCCTGCCATGGAAGCAAGCTCGTTCAGAAAGCCCTGTGCAGCGTCAGGGCCGTATTGCTTCGCCAATACGTTGGCCAGCAGGGACGCTGAGAAGCCTGCTAGTGTTGGCCACCTGACACAAGATTCCCAATGGCGTTGGGGTGTGTCATACGC
>CAZCAX010000063.1:0-4001 GCA_964496915.1 uncultured Rhodobacter sp. | reverse complement strand
AATGCCAAGTGGCCTAAACGAGCACTGGGGGCGCCACAAATACGTGACAGGTCCAGCATGTACCGGTGCTGCGCGGCGAGGTCCTGCCCGAGCGCGTTCCCGCCGTCGGTCTGATGATCCTGCACGATGGCGATCCGGGCGAGCCCGGCGTGACGCTGTCGCCGCTGCGCTACCACTATCAGCACCGCGCCGAGATCGAGACGGTCGTGCAGAGCCCGGATCGCGACGCGACCTTCGCCGCGCTCTGCGCCAACATTGGCGCCGCGGTTGCGGGCGACCGCACTCTGGGCGGCCGCTGCGACTGGATCGAGGCGGAAGCGCCACGCCCCGTGGACCTGCCCATTGAAGGTGCTGCCAGTCTGAAAGCCGCGGTCATCCCCGTCATCTTGCACTACACCACGGGCGACCCGCTGGCCTGACATTGGAGCCAGCCTGAAGGCCGCGTTCGGTGGGCCAACAGTCCACTGGACTGTTGGCTAATCCACCTCACTCCCAGTCATCCTGCACTACATCACCGCCGATCCGTTGGCCTGATCCACCCTACAACCCGAGGAGAAACACCATGGCACGAGCCCAGGGGGCGCGGGCGCAGATGGCGCTGGCGTTCGAGACGACCTATGGCACGCCGCCCGCCAGCGGCTACACGCGGATGCCTTTCGCCAGCGCGACGCTCGGCGCGGAACAACCGCTGCTGAACAGCGAGTTGCTGGGCTACGGCCGCTATCCGCTGCCGCCCATCAAGGATGCGGTGACGGCTGATGGGAATGTCGTCGTGCCCATCGATGCGCAGGGTTTCGGCTTCTGAACGGCCCCGGGTTTACCGGAGAGTGTTTGGTTCAATGATTACGCTGCTTTTTGGTCAGCGTTCAAGCTTGCGTAGAATGCCTCCTCTGCTTCTTGTGGCGTGATGTAACCGATGGCGCTGTGAAGGCGGGTGTTGTTATACCAGTGGACCCATTTCAGGGTTTCCCATTCGACCTGGCCGACCGACTTCCAAGGGCCGAGGAACTTGATGACTTCGGTCTTGAATAGGCCGATGATGCTTTCGGCGAGGGCATTGTCATAGGAATCTCCGACGCTGCCGACTGATGTGTCAATGCCGGCCTCTGCGAGCCGCTCGGTGTATCGGATCGACAGGTACTGGGCGGATTCAACCGGTCGTCGCAACACCCGGATCTTGGAGGTGTTGATGACGACAGGAAGACGGAAGTCGGAGCGCTCGACGCGGCGCAAATTATCCTCGCCAGGTCGGCCGCCAGTCTGGCAGCGTGAGCATCTGTGCCGGTTCTGGCGGGAGATTGCAGCGGGGCTATCCAGCGAGGAAGCCGCTGTTGCAGCGGGTGTTTCAGCACCTGTCGGAACCCGATGGTTTCGGAGTTCTGGCGGAATGCCCCCCACACATCTTGCGCCATCGGCTCCTGCACCGAAGCGGCGTAGCCTTTCTTTCGAAGAACGCGAGGAGATAGCACTCGAATGCGCCCGGGGCACCGGCATGCGGGCAATCGCGCGCAAGCTGGGCCGATCAGCCAGCACGATCTCGCGTGAGATCAGGCGCAATTCGACGACGCGCAGCGGCGAGTTCGACTATCGAGCCATTGCCGCACAATGGCACGCGGATCGTGAGGCCAAGCGCCCAAAGATCAGCAAGCTTACTCTCAACCCTGTCCTGCGCGACTACGTTCAGGACCGGCTGTCCGGCCTCATTGCCACACCGGACGGCATCGTCTTCGAAGGACCTGTCGTGGTATGGAAAGGACGGCGGGTCGTTCTCCGGCAAAGCCGACGCTGGTCATCTGCCTGGAGTCCGGAACAGATCTCGCAGCGCCTGAAGGTGGACTTCCCCGAGGATCCGACCATGCGCATCAGCCATGAAGCCATCTATCAGGCGCTATACATTCAGGGACGAGGCGCACTGAGGCGAGAACTCTCAGCCTGTCTCCGCTCCGGCCGCGCACTCAGGTTGCCCCGCGAACGAGCCCGGAACCGCAGCAAGGCCTTCATTGCCGACGCGCTGATGATCAGCGACCGCCCGACGGAGATCGATGACAGGGCTGTTCCTGGTCATTGGGAAGGCGACCTCATTCTCGGCCTCGACAGTTCGGCGATCGGCACGCTGGTCGAACGCACGACTCGCTTCACCATGCTCCTGCACCTGCCGCGCATGGAGGGGCACGGGACGGGCAAGTCTCTCAAGAATGGGCCAGCCCTTGCTGGCCACGGCGCCGAGGCCGTCCGGGATGCCATCGCAGGGACAATCAGCAGCCTACCTGCCCACCTGCGTCGCTCCCTGACTTGGGACCAAGGGGCCGAGATGGCCCAACACAGGCAGCTTCGGATCGATACCGGTCTCGAGGTCTACTTCTGCGACCCTCAGAGCCCTTGGCAACGCGGCAGCAACGAAAACACCAACGGTCTGATCCGCCAATACTTCCCCAAGGGCACGGATCTCAGCCAACACGGGGTTGAAGAGCTGAGCGCCGTTGCACATGCGCTGAACACGCGCCCACGGAAAACGCTGGGATGGCAAACGCCGGCAGAGGCTCTCGACCGGCTGCTCAAAGAGGATATTATCGAAGGTGTTGCGACGACCGGTTGAATCCGCCCTGGCTGCCTCGATCACTGTGATGGATCAATTTTTCCGCCTCTGACGGCGCGCGCTGACATATGGCCTGGTTCAGGGCATCGAGCACGAAACCGGTGGTCATCGAGGTCGAGACGCGCCTGCCAACGATCTTGCGAGCGAAGACGTCGATGATGAAGGCCACGTAGACCATCCCCTGCCTGCTCGAGACATAGGTGAAGTCGCTAACCCACAGCTGGTTCGGCATGTCCGCCACGAAAGCCCGGTTCACCTTGTCGTCCGGGCAAGGCTGGGCCGTATCGGGGTTGGTCGTGATCACTTTCTTGCCTCGCACAACCCCTTGTAATCTCATAGCCTTCATAAGCCGCTCCACCGTGCAGCGAGCGATATCGTGCCCGCTGCGGCGCAGCTGATGCCAAACCTTGCGCGCGCCATATCGGCCCCGACTGCCATCGAAGGCCTCTTTTATGACGGCCATGTCCAGTTGATCCTGCTTGGCCCGATCCGATGCCAGGTCCGGATCACGCTCCACGGCCTTGAGTGCATAATACGTCGATGGTGCGATCCCCAGAACCCGGCAGATCGGCTCGACACCAAAGACACGACGGTGATCGTCGATGAACACGATCATTTGCGAAACGGGCGGTCGAGCTCCGCCGCTGCGAAATATGCGCTGGCCTTCTTCAGGATCTCGTTGGCCTGGCGCAGTTCACGGATCTCACGCTCAAGTTCCTTGATCCGATCCTTCTCGGCACTTGTCAGCCCGGTCCGCTGCCCGGCATCACGTTCGGCCTGCTGACACCAGACCCGCAGGCTGTCCGGTGAACAGCCAAGCTTCGGCGCAATTGCCTTATAGGCTGTCGTGTCGCTGGCATAGTCAGCGCGGTTCTCTCTAAAAAGCCGAACACCGCGTTCGCGAAGCTCGGCCGGATAGGCGGGGGTGAATCTCTGCTTGGTCATAGGGCTCATCCTTTGAGTGTTTTACTCTCCGGTAAACCCGGGGCGTGTGTGGATGCCCCCTGTTTGGCAAGCATTATCTTCGATTTTCGGCGGGGTCTTCGATCGGACGTGTGTCAGGCCTCTGAGCGTGGCCTTTATGACGCCACGGGCCGGTATGCTGTTCGGAAGGCTGGGTTCACATCGGTTCTGAGAGCTGCAAGCGCTCGAGCCCCGGGTCTGAATTTCCCTGCCTTGAACTTCGAAGTCCGTTTCGCCTACTCCTCGTCGATCGCTCACCCCGGCCTTTCGGCCATGCCGTGCCGTTGCCCTTCCCGGGCTTGGGTCACGCCATTCTGTAATCCTGCTCTTTTGTCGTCAGTGCCCAGATCATCCGAGCCATCTTGTTGGCCAGCGCAACGGCCGCGACCATCTTTGGCTTGCGCATCACCAGCGCGGCCAGCCAGCGGTTCGCGCTACCACC
>CAZCAX010000062.1:0-4257 GCA_964496915.1 uncultured Rhodobacter sp. | reverse complement strand
AGTTTTAGATGATCATAACCCACCCAAGTGGGTCACTTTTGCATGCCGATTCACAGCGAAGGGCAGTTTCCAAGTCTGCGCAATTGGACTGGATGGGTCGTGTGTGGATGCCCCCTGTTTGGCAAGCATTATCTTCGGTTTGTCGGCGGGGTCTTCGATCGGACGTGTGTCAGGCCGCACGATGTGGCCTTCTATGACGCCACGGGCCGGTATGCTGTTCGGAAAGCTGGGTTCACATCGGTTCAGAGAGCTGCAAGCGCTCGAGCCCCGGGTCTGAATTTCCCTGCCTTGAACTTCGAAGTCCGTATCGCGTACTCCTCGTCGATCGCTCACCCTGGCCTTGCGGCCATGTCGTGCCTTTCTCCGTCTCAGGATTAGGTCACGCCATTCGATAATTCTCCTGCTTTGTCGAAATCGCCCAGATCATCCGCGCCATCTTGTTGGCCAGCGCAACGGCGGCGACCATCTTCGGTTTGCGTGCCACCAGCGCGGCCAGCCAGCGGTTTGTACTGCCGCCTCTGCGAACCACCCAGCGGATTACGCTCATGGCGCCAACGATCAGCAACCGACGGATGTCGGTTTGCCCCATTTTGCTGACCGATCCCAGTCTGGCCTTTCCGCCCGTTGACCTTTGTCGCGGTAGTGCGGGTCGGAACGCGATCCGTCCGAGAGACGAACCGCACGCCCAGCCAGGCGGCGAAGTTGCGACCGCTGTCAAATGTATCAAGATCAGGGGCGAATGCCGCGACAGCACCTGCGGTGACAGGGCCGATCCCAGGAATGGTACAAAGCCTACGCAATTGCTCATCTGTCTTCGATGAGCTTTGTAGCTCATCGGAAAGCCGGTCAATGACTTCGGTGAGGCGCGCAATCTGCTCAACATAGATCGATCCCATGTGTCGGACCGGCTCGGGCAGGTCTGTGTTCTCGTCAGCAAGGGCGTTCTCAAGCAGCCTGAGACTTGCGGGGCCTTTGGGTGTAACCAACCCAAATTCAGCCAAATGGCCGCGCAGGGCGTTGATCAGCTGCGTCCGCTGTCGAACCATACATTGATGCGTGCGGAATGCGACTGCACGGCCTTGCGTTTCTGCGCTCTTCACTGCCACAAACCGCATTGTCGGGCGCAAGGCCGCCTCCGCAATGGCTTCTGCATCCGCGCGGTCATTTTTCTGGCGCTTAACAAACGGCTTCACGTAAGCAGCTGGTACAAGCCGAACCTCATGACCATGGCTTTGAGCAAATCTTCCCCAGTGATGCGAGGTGGCACAAGCCTCCATTGCCACAATGCAAGCAGGGTGGTCAGCCAGCAGCGTTGCCAAACGCGTTCTTGACATAGCGCGGTTGAAAACAACCATCCCATCTGGCCAAACAGCACAGACTTGAAAACTGCCTTTTGCCAAGTCGATCGCCAAAATACTGATCTTTGATGTCATCGATGTGCCCTCCACTAAGCGAATATAGAACCGTCATGGTATCCGATGCCGGCGGGTGGGGGCATCCACCGCATCAGTCCACTGACGTCAGACAGCGGATGGATCAGTTCCCGAAAGGCCGCCCCAGCCTCAGCGCAGCGGCGGTGGTCTGGTCGAAGGCCCCGGTCATCATCGGCGCCCATGATACCGGCCTGCTGATCCGCTCCCGCAACGGGTTCTGGCTGGCGATCCCCACGCCCGCCGCAGGTCAGGCTGCCCAAGCGGCTGGATCTGGCGCGGGACGCCGAGCGGGCGCATGGCGCTGTGCCAGCGCTGATTCTAGCGAACTGGGTCGACGCAAAGCTATGATTGATGCGCATACGGCGGATGCTTCAGGTGAGGCCCAGCAAGGCAAGTGCCATGCCGGCGAGCGCAGAGCCAATAAGGACCGTCACCGGACCAAGCCTGAAGCGGAAGACCACAACAAGCGCGGCAAGCACCAGCGCCGCAGCCGCCAGATTGATCGACGACCAGACGGGCACATCGAGGTCGAGGCCATAGGAGGCGATGGTACTCACCTCGTCGAAAACCACATGGAGCCCAAACCAGACAGCGAGGTTCAGGATGACGCCGACAACGGCTGCGGTGATGGCGGTCAGCGCGGCTGTCAGGATCGCATTGTCGCGAAGCCGCTCGATGAACGGGGCCCCGAGGAAGATCCAGAGGAAGCAGGGCGTGAAGGTGACCCATGTCGTCAGCAGCCCGCCCAGCGTGCCGGCCATCAGGGGCGACAGGCCGGTCGTCTCGCGGAACGCGCCCATGAAGCCCACGAACTGCGTGACCATGATCAGCGGCCCCGGTGTCGTCTCGGCCATGCCGAGCCCGTCGAGCATCTCGCCCGGCGCCAGCCAGCCGAAATTCTGCACCGCTTCCTGCGCGACATAGGCCAGCACCGCATAGGCGCCGCCGAAGGTCACGACCGCCATGATGCTGAAGAAGCCTGCGATCTGGGCAAAGACATTTGCCGGGCCGAGCAAGGCGAACAGGAGGGCGACCGGCGCCAGCCAGAGGATGAGGAACACCGCAGAGACCTGGAAGGCGTAAGCCCGGCTGACCTCGGCATGGCCAGGGGTTTCCTCGCCGAGCAGAGTATCAGCGTCATCGACCTGAACCTTGCCCACCTTGCCATGTCCGCCGCCCCCTTGGAACGCGGGCAGGCCCGCGCGCGCGCCGAAGAATCCGATCAGGCCAGCAACGAGGATGATGAGCGGGAACGGAATGGCGAAACCGAAGATCGCCACGAACGACGCGGCGGCGATGGCGATCATCGCGCCGTTCTTCAGCGCGCGCGAGCCGATCCGGATGACCGCCTGCACGACGATGGCCAGCACAGCAGCCTTGAGCCCGAAGAACAGCGCCTCGACTGGTCCGACATTGCCATAGAGCGCATAGATCCAGCTCAGCGCCATGATCGCCACGACGCCGGGCAGCACGAACAGGACGCCCGCGATGATGCCGCCGAGCGTGCGATGCATGAGCCAGCCGATATAGACGGCGAGTTGCATAGCCTCCGGCCCCGGCAGGAGCATGCAGTAGTTCAGCGCATGGAGGAACCGCTTCTCGCCCAGCCAGCGCTGTTCCTCGACCAGGATCCGGTGCATCAGCGCGATCTGTCCGGCGGGGCCACCGAAGCTCAGAAGGCCGATGCGGACCCAGATGCGGGTGGCCTCGGCCAATGTGGGATAAGCGCGATCCTGCATCACTCTGCCTTCGGCTTGTTGGTGGGCCAGTTGTGGGTCTCGTCGGTGGCGTCCCGCGCCCATCGGTAGAAGGCGTCATAGAGCAGCATCCCGGCCTCCAGTTGTTCCAGATCGTCCGAGAACATGCGCGACAAGCCAAGCGACGCGGCCAGCAGCCCTGCCGCCTCGGGCGCGAGGTCGAGACGGGCGGTATCGGCGCCGCGCACGATAGTCGCGAGGCGGTCGAGCGCGGGAATGGTCAGGCCGAACTCCGCCAGCAAGACGTCGAAGGTGCAAAGCTCGCCCCGATGGCTCCAGAACACGTCCTCGATATCGAAGGGCGCGGCGTTGTAGCGTTCGGCGACGCCGACAACCTCGGCGGGTGCCACGAAAAGGATGATGGCGCGGGGATCCAGAAACCGCCGGATCAGCCAGGGGCATGCGATACGGTCGATCTTGGGGCGCGAGCGGGTGACCCAGATGGTACGGCCCTGCGCGTCGCGCGCGGGCAGCTTCGCTGGATCGATCAGCGGCAGCCCGGCCGAGCGCCAGGCTTCGAACCCACCCTCGAGATACTCCGAAGGACAACCTTCGGCGCGAAGCCATGCGGCAGTCCCCTGACTGCGCCGATGGCCGCCCTGGCAGACGGCGATGGACGACTGGCCGCCCAGTTGGGGAGCCAGGGCAGTAAACGCCTTGTCGTCGACCCGGGTCGCACCGGGGAGCAATCGCGGATCAGCGGCGAAATCTTCCTCGGACCGCACGTCGAGCAGGAGCGGTGCGCGCGGGGTCCCGATGATGCGGGCAAGCTTGTCGGATGAAATGGCATTGGGCGCAGGCATGTGCGTTCCTCCGTCGCCGGGGTTGAACAGGAACGCGATCTTCGGCTGGCGCCTCGTGGGGAGCTCGCAATCCCCATGGGTTCAGTTACCGGAATCGTCCTGAAACTGTCAAGAATTGCAAAGGCCAAGCAACCTTCAACCAAGCAACATGGAGTACATGGACCAGCCATACCTACGTCCCGCAAAACCATCCTCGCCGCCCTGGCGGACCTGTTGCGCACGGTGCCGCATGGACGTGTCACGGTTTGGTGCCGCTTCGTTGAT
>CAZCAX010000061.1:0-5115 GCA_964496915.1 uncultured Rhodobacter sp. | reverse complement strand
AATGCCAAGTGGCCTAAACGAGCACTGGGGGCGCCACAAATACGTGACAGGTCCAATCTCTGGCGCGCGCGCTCGCTCAGTTGCGGCCTTGAGCAGATCATCGTCGTGAACGGCTCCCATCAGGGGCTCGATCTCTGCGCCCGTCTCCTGCTCGATCCGGCGGACGCCTTCGTCATCGAAGACCCTTGCTATGCCATGGCCTGGCAGGTGTTCGCGGGCACCGGCGCCGAGCCCTGGCCCCTTCCGGTCGATGGAGAGGGGTTGCGGACCGATCTTCTGGTGGGGATCGAGGCGCAGCTGGCCTATGTCACGCCCTCCCACCAGTTTCCGCTCGGCAGAGTGCTGCCGATCGGCCGACGCCACCAGTTGCTCGAATGGGCGCGACAGATGTCGGGATGGATCATCGAGGACGATTACGACAGCGAATACCGCTATGACATCAGCCCAGTGCCGCCGCTCCATCGGCTCGATGAGGCCGGACGGACCATCTATCTGGGCACCGTCTCGAAGACGCTCTCTCCCACCCTGCGCCTCGGCTATCTGGTCGTTCCACCCGGGCTTCAGACAGCCTTTGCGGCTGCCAAGCAGCTCACTGACCGCCATTCGCCGGTGGCGGAACAGGAGGCCCTGGCGGCACTGATCGAAGCCGGCACCTATGAGGCGCATGTCCGCAAGGTTCGTCGGCTGAACGGCGACCGGCGGCGCGTGCTGTTGAAGGCGCTTGCCGAGCGTTTCGGAGATCGTATCCGCATGGATGGCGCCGATGCCGGGCTGCATGTCGTGGTCTGGTTCCGGGATATTCCGCAATCTCAGGAGGCGCGTCTTGTCGAAACCGCCGACGCCCATGGTCTTGGCCTGCATTCCATCACCCGGCTCTATGCCTCGGCGCAGGGGGAAGCGCGGCCGGATATGGCCGGGCTGGTGATGGGCTATTCGGCGCTGGACCCGCGGCAGATCACCTGCGGGGTGGCGCTCCTGGAGAAGGCGCTTCAGGCATGGCGGGTCGGTCACTAGATGGAGGCAGGGGATCCGGTCATTATATTGGCTCCCTCTGTCAAAGCTGTCACCAGCGCCGGATCACCCGCATCGAGGTCCAGAATGTCGCTCCATCCCGTGATCGCCCCGGAAATATTCGCGCTCCGACCCGATTTCACGGCCCTCAGCATCGGGGTCGAGGGCGGGGCCAACCGGGCCAGCGACGCGGCCAGTGCCCTCTGGCTGGCGGAGGCGATTGCCGGACTCGATGCTGCCCCCTGGGCCGAGGCGCATCTTGAAGCCTGGCGCGACGCCTATCGCGGTTTCGGCGCCAAGCCCAAGCGCACCCCCTGTTCCGCCGAGGCGCTGCGCAAGCGCGTCCAGCGCGATGGCGAATTGCGCCCGGCCAATGCGGTCGTGGATCTCTACAACGCGGTCAGCCTGCGCTACGCGATCCCGGTCGGGGGCGAGGATGCCGCCCGCTATGCCGGCACCCCGACCCTGCGCCGAGCCCTGGGCACGGAGCTCTTCGAGACGATGGCCGAAGGGGCGCCCGTCACCGAAGCCCCTGAGGCCGGCGAAGTGATCTGGTGCGACGCAACCGGCGTCACCTGCCGGCGCTGGAACTGGCGGCAAGGCCGGCGCACCCAGTTGACGGAAGCCTCGCGCGACATGTGGTTCGTGCTGGAGCGGTTGGAGCCGATGCCGGTCGAGGTCGTGATCGAAGCAGGCCGGTCGCTGGTTCTCGGCCTGATGGACCTGTCGCCGGGAGCCACCGTCACGGCGGCGATCATCGACCAGAGCCAGCCCGAAGGCCGGACGGTCAGGCTGGGCGCGTAAGATCTTGACCGACACCGCACAGGAAGCCCCGCCGCAGGGAGGGCTTTCCCACTGGCTGGCGGCATCAGCCATGCTGAACGTCCCGCAGGCCATCGGTCCTGTCCGCCTTCTCGCTTCTCGCCCTGAGCCTGACCGGCGATACCAGCGGCGGCGCGGCGATGATCCTCGCCATGACCATTGCGCAGATGCTGGGGTCGGTCCCGATCACCCGCATGGGGCGGAACTTTCCGGCAGCGGCCTGTTTCCGGCTGCTGGTGGCCTTTCGCACTCTCTGTCTGCTGCTGGTCACGCTGTGCGCCTATTACCAGACGCCTTTCCCGTGGCTGATCGCCCTTGTGGCGCTAGCAGGTTCCGTGAATGGTGCGGCCTATGGCTATCTGCGCTTGCTGTTGAACAGCGTCACCCCGGCTTCCAATCTGCCCCGCGCCTTGGGAATCGCAGCAACGCTGAACGAACTCACCTTCGTGCTTGGCCCCGTGCTGGCATCGGTTCTGGGTGACGCCTCGCCCATCCTCGAGGTGCTTGAGCTGGCGGTGCTTGGGGCCGTGCCGGCTCTGGCGATCCCGAGTATCGCCTAGGCGGGCTACGATCCCGAAAGGTCTATGGCGAAGACCGGACTTCTCATCCCGCCCATCCTGCTGTGGCTGGCCTGCGCCCTGGCGGGTGGGGCCACGGTTGCAGCCGTCGAGATCGGCGCCGTCGCCCTGGCGGTCGGCTTCGGCTATGCGCCGAAGCTGGCGATCATGACGGTGGGAGCGGCATTCGCGGGGTTCGGGCAGTCGGTCGTGCTGAAGGTGATCGGCGCGGTGTTGATCGGTGCCGTTCTGGCACCATTGGCGACCTGGTATGCCCTTGTCCTCGAAGACCTTGCCCCAGAGCATAGGCGTGCAGAGGTGTTCGCTCTGCTGCGGACCGCCCATGCAAACGGGATCATCACGGCCAGCCCCGCGCTGACGGTTGCGCCGGTCTCGACGGCACTGATCCTGGTCACCGCCATGATGGCGGTTGTCACGCTCGCGGTCGCCCTTGCCTCGCGCCCGGGTGGGTGGAGCTAGATCCCACGCGCCGCAGTTTCGCGATGCCCGGCTGTCGGATAGTGACGGGCAACTGCCGCCGCGGTACCCCGGCAAGCCGGGGCTTGCCTGGAACAGCGCGGGCTGATAAAGGGCCTGCCGCGAGGACGACCTCCCCCTTTTCGGGAAGATTGGCCGGGACGACCCAGCTGACCTGAAAATGGGGAATAGTCATGGCTTGGGTCTATCTGGGTTTCGCGGGTCTCCTCGAAATCGTCTGGGCATTCTACATGAAGAAGTCCGAGGGCTTCTCGCAGATCGTTCCCAGCGTCATCATGATCGTCACGATGATCGGCAGTTTCGCGCTTCTCTCCATAGCGATGCGATCGTTGCCGCTTGGCACGGCATATACCATCTGGACAGGGATCGGCGCGGTCGGGGCCTTTGCGGTCGGCGTCATCGTGCTGGGCGAGGCCGCCAATCCGACGCGCCTGATCGCCGCCGCGCTCATCGTGAGCGGGATCGTGCTGATGAAGCTCTCCAGCAGTCACTGACCAGTATTCGGGTGGCGGAACGGTGGTTCCGCCGCACTTCTACACGCAACGATCAGGATCAGAACAATGACGACGGACCCCGTCGCCAATGGCGCGTCTTTTCATCCGATGGATCAGTTTATCGTCCGGCCCTTGTTCGGAGGAACCAATGTCCTTTGGTATACCGTGACCAATGTCACCCTTTGGCTCGGTGTCACCGTGGTGGCAGTAGTCTTCCTGTTCGTTGTTGTTCCGCGCTCCGGGCGCCTGGTTCCGGGTCGGGCACAGTCAGTCGCCGAACCGGCCTATCTGGTAATCCACCGAATGCTGTCCGAGATCTGCGGACCTGCGGGTCTCGTCTATTTTTTCCTTGGTAGATGACCCTGTTCAGATTCATGCTGATGGCGAATCTCGTCGGGCTGATCCTGATGGCTTTCACCACAGCATCCCATATTGTTGTCACTGGAACTGGATCGAAAGCGTTCGTGACCACTATGATAGCCTCGAAAAAGCCTTTACCTGCACCGCGCGGCGAAACAAGGAAACGACAAGCTGCGTATCGGCATCGGTTCACCGTTCGGCCGCGAATTCTTGGTTCGCCTCATTGACCGCGTTGAAAAGACCTGCCCTGAGATTGACGTCTCTTTCCAGGACGGCTCTTGCCGCAGACAGGCAAACTTCGATGCTATCGGGAGGTCGCACGCGGCTGATCTGCCTGCAGTTCGTTGGATGCTGATCAATCTGGAGAAGCTGAAGAGGGATAACCTGGCCAAGCATGCGGAGCACAGATCAGCGCTGGAAGCGCTGTTCAAGTAGTCACCACCGCCGCTGTCGCTCCGTTCGGGGATTGACCGGTCTCTGCAGCTAAATGCGAGACTTGAATACCTCGAAAGCAGGGTTTCCCAAACGACGGCAACGAGTTACATTAAGCGGCGAGTTTCGGGATTTGGCGTTCGACCAATCGCAAGTATCGTTGGTTGCACGCCCCCGCAACCATTTAATCCAATATTATCAGATACTTGCTCCCCGCTTCAGCGTGGGGCTTTTTTGCCGTTCGAAGGCGTGTCCGCGCCGTGTCCGTGGATGCCTGAAAGCGAGCTAGACCAAACAAGCGAACTTGACCTGCCACGGGATTTTTCCTCCACGCTCGATTAGAGTCCGGCCCAACCTGAGGACGGACAATGAAGCGAACGAGATTCACGGACGAACAGATCATCAGCATCCTTGCCGAGCACGAGGCAGGCGCGAAGTGCGCTGATCTATGCCGCAAACACGGAATGTCCGAAGGCACCTTCTACAACTGGAAGGCCAAGTTCGGCGGCATGACGGTGTCAGAGGCCAAGCGGCTGAAGGCGCTCGAGGATGAGAACGCCAAGCTGAAGAAGCTGCTGGCCGAACAGATGCTGGATCTGGCTGCAATGAAGGATCTGGTTTCAAAAAAGTGGTAGGGCCCGCCGTGAAGCGCGAAGCCGTCGCGTATCTTCAGGCCGAACATGGCCTGTCGGAGCGGCGGGCCTGCCACATCGTCGGCGCGGATCGCACGATGATCCGATATCGATCTCAGCGTGCGCCGGACACAGTGCTGCGCGGTCGGTTGCGGGATCTGGCCAACGAGCGTCGAAGGTTCGGCTACCGGCGGCTCTTCGTGCTGCTGCGCCGCGAAGGCGAGCCCTCTGGGATCAACCGGATCTATCGGCTCTACCGCGAGGAAGGGCTGACGGTGCGCAAGCGAAAGGCCCGGCGCAAGGCGGTCG
>CAZCAX010000060.1:0-5923 GCA_964496915.1 uncultured Rhodobacter sp. | reverse complement strand
TCCTTGACGGAAGGCTAGGCGTCTCAAAGCGGGCCGCTTGACCACCAAGTTTTGCCCACTCCCGATTCAAAAGCAAGATATCATATTTAATGGCAAAGCAGCCCCATTGATTTTGTTGACTTTCGTATGGCGCATTTAAGGGCTACACGACAGCGCGCTATTGTCCGATGCAGACAACATCAGCACACCCAGCCATCTGCTGCGATCCCGGCTTGCGCATCGGCAATCGCGCAAGGAAATCTTCAAGTCCATCCCGGCAATTATGCGCTTTGTATGCGCTTTGCTCGAACGCTGCGACGCGACATCGATGCCGTGCGCATTGCCATCAAACTTCCATGGAGCAACGGTCAAGCGGAGGGCCAAATCAATTGTCTGAAAATCCTGAAGCGCGCCATGTATGGCCGTGCCGGACCAGAACTCCTTCGGGCTCGAATGCTGCCCCTCCGCCACACAAATTGAGGAAGACCCCAATTAAGGGCTACGCGACACCTCCTGATCATCTTGCGAACAGCAAGAGCGTCGGAAACGGCCATCAGGCTGTCCAGCGGGCAGGCGGTTATCCTCTAATCGCGGAAGCCCTTTTCAGGGAGTTTCGTCCACCGGGCGAAAACCTGATCCTGTGAGGTTCGGGAAAGGCATGTTGACTGGTACGATTTCCGCTGGACAACTTCGGGAACCGCCGGAGCTCGTATCTTGAGCACCCATCCATACGGGCCATCGACAGCGCCTTGATGGGCGAGGCGGAGGCGACCAGCCAGAAATGGAATAAAACCGGGCGACCTGCCATCGGCCGACACCTGAATCATCGGCAACTTCAAGGGATGACCATCGAGGTGCCTCCGGGCCGGGCCCGATGGCAAATGGCAAGGTATACTCGCAAGCAGTACTGGACAGCTTCGGCACCCACGCCTTCCCTTCCTGCGCCTCTCGACACAACCCGAAAGTGAGGCGGGTGCTACGAGCGGTCGAGGCTACGGTCTGACGTCGCTACGCAGATCCAGGATCAACGGGCTTCTGGAGAGCGTCACCGCCACCGTCCGGAAAGCATGGTGCCGAGGCCACCTCGTCCAGCACCAGCACCTGCGGATCCACCGCCAACGCGCGGGCGATGGCGACCCGCTGGCGCTGCCCGCCCGACAGCTCGTGCGGCAGCCGGTCGGTCAGCGCCTCGGGCAGGCCCACCATTTCCAGCACACCACCGGTCAGTGCAAGTATCTGCTTGAGCGATTTGACCTTCAGATTTGACTTCTTGGAAAGCGGCATGGCCGCGATCAATGTCTGGATCATGTCCTAGAACTCGGCGTCATCACGCCAGTTCGGCAGGTGGTGTTCGTCCAGCCGACGCGCCAGCTGAAGATCGCCGCGAATGGCATCGACCGCTTCGCTGACTCCAAAGCATACCAGCGATGCCTCGAGTTTATTGCTGAGATACCGCAATACATTCAGGAAGCGGCGTTGTTCGCGATGGGTTCCCGCGAGAAGATTGTGGACTTCGTCGATCATGATCATCCGAAGCCCGAGGTCGCGAAGAAGGCCAACAACGCGGACCTCAAGCGCGGCGACGCTTTGGGCCCGCAAGCTCAATACCGATGACGGAGCGCCGACGGCAGCGAGGATGTGCATATAGAACCGCCGCTCGTCCGGGGCTGGTGGTGCCTGCAAAAGAAGCAGCGGAGTGCGCGTGATGCCAGATTCCGGGTCGTATTCCGCCGCGTACCTGCGCGACAGGTTGCGTGCGATCATCGTCTTACCGATGCCAGAGGCCCCATGCACGAGCAGGCCCGGCATTCGGGTCTGCCGTGGCATCTCGATGAGGCTATGGAGCCGATCCAGTACTTGTTCCGCGCGCGGAAAGCCGATCCAGATGTCCGATTGAATGAGGGCGATACGGCCGTCTTCTATTGCTTCTGCCCTCAATTCACCAACGCTCCACTTTAAACATGGGGCGCGATGTATCACCGGTGTCGACCGGTCGCAGCCCCTCCGACGCCCGATCATCGGCGGCCAGACCCTTCATCGAAGAATTCCTTTCACGGGATCGGCGCTCTGCCTTGGTCAGTGCGCGGCTTTCACCCTCGATCTGGCGTTGCTGCCGGATCAATTCGGCGAGGACCAGTTCATTGGTGCCCACCTTGCCCATGGCCCGCGCCTTTTGCATGGCCTCGCGGTATTCCCACAGCGACACCGGCGGGATTTCCAGGTTGCGGTACCGGGCCTCGACACATCTGCCGCTGTCCAGTTCGACCCAGACGGCCGAGAGATCGCGGGGATCGTAGCGGACGACCACCCTTCCGTCCCGGCGACCAACATAACCCGCGAGGGCGTCGGACCAGTAGCGCAGGTCGAACAGATGGATGCCGTCACGACGCACCTGCCGCTGTTCACTTGGCAGGAAACTCACCCGAAACGCCTCCATGTCGAAGGGGATGTCGCCGGCCATTTCACCGGCGAGCGCTTCCCACTTGGCTACAGGTGTGCAGCCAAGGCTCGAATGAATGCTGTTGTTGTAGCGACAGATTTCCAAGGCAAACCATCGATCAAACTCTCGCAAGGTCATCGCCGCCATGGCTTCCGCGTCATAGCCGCCTTTAGTCGCGACCGACGACTGAGTTGTTCCCGGCAGGAGATGCACCGCACCCATCATGGTCCCGATCAGCCGCTCGACATGCCCACCAAAGTGAGGGCTTCCCGGCGGTCGATAGACCAGATTGATCCCCCATTCGGCGCAGGCCGATTGAAAGGCGCGTGACCGAAAATCGCGGCCATTGTCGACGTGAATGCTGACCGGCTTGCCCTGCGCGGGCCACGGGACACTACACTCGAGGTCAGCCAGAAATTCAGCTTTGGGGGCGACCGCCCGCGTGAGGCACAAGGCCACCGAAAGGCGAGACGCGCCTCGAAGCTGACGTGGTATCCCGTCACCGGCGCGAAGCGCCGCCTTCGCGCCCTCTCGCGCCCTCATGACTGCGCGCGCATCCATCGCATCAAGTCGGCGTTGAACGGTCCGGCGCGTAGGCGGTTGAAGCCCCTGCTCGCTACAGGCGCTGCGAATTTCCTTCACCACTCGAGCTAAGCTGGGGCGTTCTCGCCTCAGGTAATATCTGGTCAGATGGTCTTCGATGATGGCTTCGACATCACTGGCCACCATGACTGTTCCCGACCGGCGGCCGCGTTTTCGACGGATCAACGCGCTTGTGCGCCCACCATCCTCTGCAAGTCGCCGAATCCATCTCCAGACAGTGGTCTTGCTGACGCCAAGCTACCAGACTGCATCACCGATACCGCTCTTCAAGCTCCCGGCGCGGCTGAGATACACCTGTACAAGCGGTCTAAGGACCGATGCCCGGCGCTGCGCCTCAGCACCAAAATCGCCACCTTCTTCGTCATTACCTTCTATCGCTTCCAACCGTCCAACCCCGTGAACCCTATGTCAGCTGTAACGGCAAAAATGTCGGATTTAAAAGCAAGATATCATATTTAATGGCAAAGCAGCCCCATTGATTTTCTTGACTTTCGTATGCCGCATTTAAGGGCTACGCGACACGCAGACAGACCTCTCCGTTTCGGCGCACAAGCTGGCCACGCTCATCCTCGACGGAATCGCGTGGAAGGACGGGTATAACGGCCTGCCCCGCGGCACGGCTGCCTTCACCCTGTCCTCTCTGGCGGCGAAGATGGGCGTCTCGCGCCAGTACCTGAGCGTTCTGCTGAGTGAGCTTGAAACTTCTGAACTGAAGCTTGAGCGCGAGAAATCAAACGGCAAGTTCGCCCCCTGGCTTTTCCGCTTCGCGGCCTTTGACGACGGCGAACAGACCCACGATCTCGTGTCAGACGGAGGCGACACATCACTATCTAGAAGAGATTCTAACAAAACTATATTCACAGGACAAATCAACATTGACGACTGCTCGAACGTGTTCCGAACTTGCTGGGCCGAACTGATCAAGCTCGCGAAGAGCGCCCTACCCTGCTGGAACGTCGACACGCAGGTGATCTGGGAACGCTTCCTTGCCTTCAACCGGGCCCGCGGGAACAGCAAGGTTCCGGCCGGTTTCCTACTTGGCTTCATGCGCCGGTGGCGCACCTCGCCTGGAGAAGCGACGCGCACACCGGCTCTCCCCGCACCACAGCCGGTTCAAGAGCCACGAGAGCGCGAGCTGCACCAACAGATCAAGGCTGCCCCAAGCTCAAACCGCCAGTTTCACGCGTCAGACCTGTGTCGCGTTATCGGGCAAGCCGCTTACGATACGCGCATTGCCGCCGTGATCCGGCAGTTTGGTTGTCCTAGGTTCACTGCGACTCTTGCAGTCCACGGGCGTGCAGTGCTGGCGGGCGAAATTTCGCGGTGACGAGGGATCGGGTGCCGCAACTCTGGCCAGAACGTATTCAGTCAGGGCAGTTCTGGGGTCAAAGCAGGTCAGCGAATTGCTCCAGGTCGGCAACCGTGGCGACCAGCCCTTGCTGCGTCAGAATCGCGAGATACTCGTCAACACTTTTGGGCGGATTCTTGAGGCGCGCGCGAACTTTCCGCAGCGCGGAACAGACCAGACCGGGCGCGAGAGACAGTTGGTTCCGGAAAAAGTCGTCGGGGTGCTGGGTCTCGATGCCGAAGGGCGCAAGTGTCTCTGGTGGGAAGTCCTTCTGGTTCTGCGTGACGATCGCGTCACAGCGCCCAACGATTGCCGCCGCCAGAACGTGCCGATCGTCAGGGTCCGGCAGTGTCAGGGCCGGAACCAATGTCTCGTAGCCGGTGACCAGACAGTCGCGTGTGGCCCTGTCCATCAAGTCGCGGGTTCGTTCCAGTGCCGCCCGGTCCCGATGAGGTTCGTTGTGCAGAAGGGCGTCAATCCATTCCCGATGGATGTCGGCCGTCCACTTGGCCTTGAAAAGGTCCGTGACCGCCAACTGCATCAATGCATCGCGCATCGGCGCGGGATAAAGGACGTTTGCGTCGAACAGGACAGTGTACTGGCTCAAGTCGAGCGGTAGCCCATGTCCTGCTCTTGAGCGTCGGCGGCCAGTTGATCGAGCACAGCTTCGCGCTCGGTGTCGATGGCAGCCTTGTAGGACATCACGTCTTCCATGCGGACGCGGCGATGCTTGCCGACCTTCCGATGCGGTATGGCACCTTCCTCGAGCAGCTTGATCAGGAACGGACGCGAGACGTTCAGAACCTCAGCGGCCTGTACGGTCGAGAGTTCGGCGTTCTCGGGGATGATTGTGACCCCCCGCCCCGCTGCCATCGCCTCGAGTATCTCCATGAGCAGCGATACGGCGCCCGCAGGAAGCTCGATCGGCTCCATCTGCTCGGAGTCCGTCACACGAAGCTTCAACGGCGCGCGCGCCTGGGCGAAGCGTGACAATGCCTGGCCAGAGACGCGCGCGATAGCTGCGTCCTGCGGCGTGGGCGGAAGATGTCGGTGTGCCAGCCTGTTCATGGTGGTCTCCTCTCCGGTTTCTGTTCTCTACCACCATATATGAAATAAGTGCAACAAATGCATTAAGCGTTGGTGAGTTTCTGCGCTTCCTGCCGCGCGCTCTCGGTAATCGCTGCTGCCGACTGAGCCGGTGACACCCACGCTAACCTTCCGTTCACAGTGCATCACGTCCTGAATCGCCCCCGCACTGTCATCTCGCGGATCAGACCTCGCGCTTCCATCCATGCAAGGTTGCGCTGGATGGCTGCGCAACTGGGTCCAGCAGTTTCACGGCTACGCTTGCGGTCCATGGGCGTACTGAGATGGCTGGCGAAATTGTGCGATGACGGTCGTGAGGGTGCAGGCCGAGGCTGCGGACGCTCTAAATTTAGCTGTGCAGACTTCAACACCAAAGATCGGTAAGGAACTTCGGCAAACCCCACCCTTGAAGGGTAAGCGGGAAGCTGAGGCCGTTTAGGGTCTGTAGTTCCAAGGCATGAGTGCGT
>CAZCAX010000059.1:0-6583 GCA_964496915.1 uncultured Rhodobacter sp. | reverse complement strand
GGCTGTCAGGTCTTCGATCTTCTTCCGGGTATCGACCAGCTGATCCGCGAGCAGGCTCAGGGCTTTGCGTGCGGGTGCTGGCAGGTCGGCCTGTTCGCAGGCCATGATCAGCCGCTCGACATTGTGGATGCCCTTTGGGACCACAATCCCGAACTCGCCCAGATGCGCGCGCATGGCATTCACGATCTGGGTCTGCTGGCGCACCAGAAACTCCCGCGCGTTGCGCCTCAGGCGCACCTCTGGTGCGACGTGGGTCATCAGCAATGCCTGGTTCGCCCGCTCTCTCGGACGGATCGCGTTCGCGGGCTCACCCTCGCTCTTCACGGGAACAAACCGCATGGACGGGCGCGATACCGCTTCGCAGATTGCCTCCGCATCGGCCTTGTCGGTCTTGCCGCGCTTGACGTAGCTCTTCACATAGCTGGGCTGCATCAGCCGGACGTCATGCCCGAGCTTGATCAGTTCGCGTGCCCAGTAATGTGCGCTGGCGCAGGCTTCGATCCCGATTGTGGTAACGTTATTCATGGATGGCTCCCTTTGTTGGCTGTGTTCACAGCACCCAACATGGCACATTGCGATGCCGGAAGCGGGAGCCATCCACTTCGTCAATGGCGCCTCGATGGCTCACTCTTCGGGGACGCCAAGATGACCACTGCGCTGCTTGATCGAGTCACGCACCATTGCAGCATCATCGAGACCGGCAACACATCCTACCGCTTCGCCCAAAGCAAATCCCGCCAGAGAACCTGACGCTTTGCATCCTTCGAGGTGGGTCAGTTTCAAATGATCATCCCGGGTCAGTTTTGAATGTAGATTGACAGGCATGGGCCATCGCCAGCGCCGCACCTATGTCCCAGCCCAGCACCGCGCCGGGGACTACGCGCAGTTGCCCACCAAGGCGGCCGACCAGATCCCAGATCTGCCAGCCCTCCGGTGTCTGCGGGCGGTTCAGTCTTGCGGGACAGTCTGGGCAGGCAGCTTGGCAGGCCGCGCAGTACCGATCGCCCCCACCGAAGGACCAGTCGGCGAGTGCGCGGAGGCGTTTTTTTCCGCGTCCAGGATCAGCCCCTTGGCGACATACTGCGTCTGGAACGCCTCGAAGACCGGCCAAATTTCCAGCAGGGCATCGATGCCTTCAGGTGAAACGGGGATGATATTGCCCGCGCCGTCGCCGACACCCTCCCAATCCAGTATCGCGCGCCGAGCGACGGACTTGGCCATGGCCAGCGCCAGGTCTTCCTGCCCTGCTGTTTCGGGCAGGCTTTCAATGGAGGGATCGGCGCGGGCCGAGACCATCAGGGCGGTGGTCAGGGGAGAGACGAGCAGGCGCAGGCCCGGGGCGAGGTCCAGCCATTAAGGCGTTGCGGTCAGGTTCAGTCGGATCATGGTCAGTATCCTGCAAGGGTGTTGACAAGAACGGCGGTGCACATGCGCGCCGGGCTGGTGGCCTTAGCGGCCTGCCAGTCGAAACTGGCCTGCACGCCCTGGGGCCCGGCGATCTCAATCCGGGGGCGGGGCAGGTAGACGGCGTGCGCGGTGAAGGTGAAGCTGGCATTGGCCCCGAGGCTGTAGGCGAACTCCAACTCGCAAGGCGTGCCGTCGATGGCTTGGGTGACCAAAGTGCTGTCGGCAAACCGCACTTCGATCCGACCGGTCAGCGCCGCCATGGTCGGATCTGCACCATCGATGCGGCCATCGCCCCGGATGGTCTCGATCCGGTCGAGATTGTTGGAATAGGTGATTTCGGCCGAGACCACGTTGCCCAGCGCCGTGCCGTTCCGCTTCACCGTGCCGTTGAAATGGCCAAACCGTTGCAAGCCCAGCGCCGTGGGTGTGCCTGCAGCTGTCGCGGCGGCGATGGTTTTGCCTTGGGCGATCAGGCGGGCGGTTGCGGTTAGCAGGCCAGAGCGCTGCATCTGCCAGGGCAGCTGATCCAGCACGCAGCCGGAATACATCGCGAAGCGGGGCACCTCGGGCATCGCCGTTTCGATGGCCATGCTGGGCAGCGTCCAGTTGCCCGACTGAAAGGTGTCGGTCTTGGGCGTCGTCCCGGTGGTGACCGGCTCGCCAAACGCCGCTTTCAACCAGAACCCGAACGCCTCGGCATCAATGGGGATCACCACCTCGCCGTCGGCAGTGACCGCATCCTTGATCGGAGCCAGCGGATCGCGGCCATAGCCCAGCAGCTCGGATTCCAGCAAGGGTTGCTCCGACCCGAGCGTCGTCCGGGCAAAGGGCATCAATCGGAACCCACTGACAGGCGGGGTGCCGAAAACCGTCTCATACGCAGGCGCCATCTGCGCCCGCGCGCCTTGCGCACGTGCCATGGGGGTCTCCTTTGGTTGGGGTGTCAGGCCAAGGGGCCGGGGGTGGTGTAGTGCAGGACGACGGTAATCACCGCCGCCTTCAGCGCCGCCGCGCCTTCGATGGGCAAATCGACCGAGGCCGGGGCCTCGGGTTCAATCCAATCGCAGAGGCCGCCCAGCGTCCGGTCGGCCTCAAGCGCCGCTCCAATGGCGGCGATCAGATCATCGAAGGCACTGGCCCGGCCGCTGCCCGCCTGGACGACGACCTTCAGCTCGGCCCGGTGCTGGTAGTGATAGCGCAGCGGCGATAAGGTCACCTCAGGCTCCCCCGGTTCCCCGTCGCGTAGGATCAAGAGGCCAGCGGCGGGCACGCGCTCGGGCAGCACCTCCCCGCGCAAGGCGGTGGCGGGCAGTGCCGAAAGCCGCGCGTGCAGCGCGGCGAGGACGGTTTCGCGGGTGGTGGGCATGGGCACAAACCTCGCGGTTTTCCTTGGGGCGTTGCCGTGCTGTGAGCACCGTGATGTGAGTTGAACGCTTCTTTACCATCTGCCTCTAAAAACCATCCCGCGGGTCGGCGGGAGGTTCCATGCAGCACAATCTACGGGAATTTCTCCGCCACGGCGGCAGCGGTCAGTACGTGTTCGCACGGCAGAACGGGGCCGTGTACGGCTGTCGCGCGGGCATTGCTGCCGTTCAGAGGTCTGCTGAACGCCTCGGTCTCGACCTTACTACGGTTGAAGGTGTGCTGGCTGCTCGAGCTCATGCGTGGGGCCAATTCAATTCTGGTCGCTTCTCGGGTGCGGACAGGTCAGGGCCAAGTTCCGAGATCGTCGCGGAAGCACTTGCGCTGCACGAACTCTCTTACCCAGGGGCCTTGGGACGAGCGCTGTCCGGAAACCAAGAAGATATTGCTACAATACAGAGCGTAGTCGAAAAAGCACTGGAAGCTTGGCAGACCGGTCGTCTTTCGGTGCAGCTTGGAGATTTTTCATCTGGCTGGATCGAGGTTTTCCCGGAACTCACCGAGGGCGAGCGTCGGTTGGGAGAACTTCCAGGCTTCACCCCGAACGCATCGAGCAATGGCTGGAAACCTACCCGGCCGAAACCCTTGGCCTGCCGAACCACACCGGATCGCCCCCCGTCGAGGATCCTACCGGTTACATCATCTCCACGCCGATCCCAGAGCTTGCCGGTCCCAGCATTCTCGAAGCGCGCCCAGCCAACATCACAACGCCAGCTGGCAACATCGTCCGGGGTCACGGCCCGAAAGGCGACGGGGCCGAGTATATCACAGGCAAAGGGCACACTGCCGAACAGATCGATGGGATCATCGCGAACCCTAACCCTGATTTGAGCGGGGTGATTCGTGGCTTCGGTCCCTACAAAGGGCAGGAAATGACCCTGCTTACTGGCCGCGACGGGCATTGGGTGATATTGAACCCGGACGGCGAAGTCGTCGCGGTAAGCAACAGAAATGTGCCCTCGCGCGCACCGGAAAACGATCTGTAGGAAATCATTCGGCCGCTGGAGTAGTCATGGAAGACAAGATGCAAGCCTTCATGCACGAACTTCTCCGTGGAAAGAAGTATGTCCGATTGTCGTTGGATCAACTTCGTGCCTTCAACAACTATCTTGCAGATGCCGGATTCAGCATATCCCGTATGGAGGCAACAAAGACGGCTGGTGGAAGAACTGGGCGACGCCTTGACTATGACGTTCTGGTCCTGCCCGAGCATGAGGAGGGTTGGGCAATTTTCTCCGACCCAGCTCGGTCGAGGGCGCACGTCATGGATATTGTCGACCAAGCAGTGAGTGAAGGTGGAACTTTCGAGTTCTTGGTTTGGGCCGAGAGACCGTCGGATTAGAGAATTGTACGGCCCTCCACCCACCCCGCCACGATCCTCCCCGGCACGGCGTCGATGGCCCGCTCGGCATCCCGCGCGAGGTCCAGCCGCCTGCGCAGCTTGACCTGCGGCACCAGCAGGAAGATCGGCACGGTGGTCAGCCCCCGGCCGGTCTTCGTGCGTGACGCCACCGCGCGTCCCCTGCTGTTGATCCGTCCTTCGGCCACCAGCAAGCTCGCCCCTCGGCGGCGGTAGATGAACCGCAGGCGCAACCCGGTTCGGCGCTCCCGTTCGCCGGGGGTGATCCGGCCGCCCTTCGTGCTTTTCCCGGCCGCCGGGGTGGGGATCGTCAGCCAAAACCCGTCCTTGGACCGGATCAGCGGGCCGGTATCATGCGCGCCGATGATCACCGGGGCGTTAGACCAGACGAGTGCCACCGCGTTCAGGCTGTCGCCGGATTTGGGGAAACTGGCGAGGCGGATGGAGTTGCCAAGTCCCGTGCCCAGCCCCGCACCGGTGATCTGACCGCGCCAGGCGGATTTCAGGGAGGTGCCAGCTTCGCGCATGGCCGCAGACACTGCTTTTTCACCGGCGGCGATTTCGGCCTGCATCAGGACGACGAGGTCGGGGTCGAACTGGACCTTCAGCTTCATGACGGCCTCAGGTCCAGTGTCCAGACCAGGCGCTCGCGGTCGCGCACCGGCTCGCCCTGAATGGTGAAGCTGTCCGCGCCCATGACGATCAGATCGCCGGGGCGGGGTAATGGCAGGTCGAACACGCGGACATCCACCTTCATCGTGTCACTGAGAAACCGCCCAGCGCCGAAGTCTGTGATGCGATCCGGGGCGCGGCGGATGACGCGGATGGGGCGTTCCTCGGAGGTGGTGCTCGAGACCCAGACTTGGTCGGCACGCCCGCCTCCAGAGCCAATTCCACGGCGCACAGCACGGCCTGTTCGTCATGGTGCAGCACCAGGGACAGAATATCGACCATTTCGCGGTCCCCGCCAGGCTGGCGCAGTATCTTCGCCTGTAACATGCGGAAGGGTTCAGGCATTTCCACGAAGGGGGCACCATTACGCAACGCTCCGGGTTTGCGCTGCACGACTGCCAGATAGTGACGCCAGTCATAGATGACGCGCCCCGGTTGGCGGTGCGACCGGTCGATGATGCGCTCATGCGTGCAAATCACGTGGCCCTCAGCGACGATCACCAGCCGCTCGGGGTAAATGCGCAGGCTCACTGCCCGGTTTGCAAAGCTGGCGGGCACCGAATAACGGGTGCGATCAAAGGTGATCAGACAGGTCGGCGAGACGCGCTTTCTTTCCTCAACGAAGCCATCGAACATTGTGGGGAGCGCCATCAGCGCAGGCTTCTCAGCCTCCCACATATCGGCGATGCTTCCGGGTAACCTGCCATGTGCCGTCTCAGCCCACAGCTGTTTGCAGCGCTCTTCCAACCAATCATTCAGCGCGTCCAGATCCGGAAAGGCCGGCATCAACTGCCACATGCGTCGTGCTGGAAGCACGCCTCCGGCGTGACGACGCGCATCGCGCACATTCTTCTCGACCTGCCCCTGCGCCAGCGGGCTCGAACCGGTGGCGCCACACTGGCGCAGTCCCATCCCGCCGCCGGGTTACAGAACTCAGGCTCGAAGACATAATGGCTGGTCATCGCGGTGAACCGCGCATTCACATCGCGCTTCTTGCCAAGTCCAACCTTGTCGACGGCCGTCTTCATGTTGTCGTAGATCCCGCGGCCCGGGACGCCCTCGAAGGTGAGGGGCAATCCACCACTGGTTCAAGGATGCCCCGAACGAACGCATGCCAATGGGCATCGAACAGCATCTCATGCGTTTGCAGCAGATAAGCCCGAACCAGAAAGGCGCGGCTATGCGACAGCTTGATATGCGCCACCTGCAGCTTGATCCTTTCGCCACCGACATAGGCCCAGTCCTCTCTCCAGTCGAACTGGAACGCCTCGCCTGGTGCGAACACCAGCGGCACGAAAGTTCCCCGATCCGTCGTGTGATGCGCCCGCTGGCGTTCGCCTTTCCATTCCCGCACGAAGGCCGCAACACGCTCGTAGGAACCGTCATATAGCAGCTTCACCAGATCGGCGTGCATCAGCTTCGCTGTCCGGCGCTCTTTGCGCGATTTACGCTGATCTGAGACAAGCCAGGCTGTCAGCTGCTTGGCAAACGGATCCAGCTTACTCGGGCGGTCCGGCGTCTGAAACGCAGGCTCGACAATCCCCTCCCGCAGATATTTCTTGATCGTTCGCGGTTCCTTCGAACCGATGGCAGTCACCGCTCACTACGCGATATGCCCGTGCGCCGCGCGATCTCGCGAATGGGCATCTTGTCTCGCAGCGCCCATGTCCCCGAAGTTCGACACATCGGAGCGTGATTTGAGCGGATTTCGTATATCGGCCT
>CAZCAX010000058.1:0-8204 GCA_964496915.1 uncultured Rhodobacter sp. | reverse complement strand
AACTATCCCAGATCACCAGCGGCATTAACCCACGGGGTCTCCTTCCCGCTTACGAGCAACTGGGCGTCGCGGACATACAGCTCGAGTTCGGTTTCGACCGCGACGCGCAACGAAAGAGCCGTCTGGACAGTTCTTATTCGGTCCGAAAGCGCTTCGGTAACCCGCATTCTCACCCCGAGACAGTGCGGTCAGGCCGGACGGTTACGGAGCAGGTCACCTTACCTTCCACCAGAACATTTAGCGAAAAAGCCGCCGCAACAGGGTTGCAGCGGCTTTCAGTGGTATTGGTGACGAATGGTCAGTCCAGCGGATAACGATCATAGATCTCGCGCTGGAGGACTTGGGCGTACTCGTCTTGTGTGCTCACCCCGTCGACGAGTTGAACCCAGCGCGCATAGGTTTCCAGGAAGTTTTCGGCGATTTCCTGTGCATTGGAGACGCCACGCGACGCAGCGGTATCGACCGCCCGCTGCACATCATGCGAAGCCTGCTGAGCGATCGCGTCCAGCACGGCCTGCTCGGGTTCGAGCACGGTATACCCTCTGTCAGTTCTCGTCAAAGCTTCGGCATCCTCTTCAATATAGCCGAACACGGCACCAGCCATTCCAAGCGGAGCTGCACCGATCAGTGCGCGGCGCTGCTGTTCTGTTAGTTCATCCCACAAATCCTGGCGAAGGCTCAGAAGGACAGGATTCATCACAGCGCCGGCATTGAGGTCGAGTAGATACTTGGCAGAGTCTCCCAGTGAATACGATTCCAGCCAGCCCGGCACCCCGAATGAGCAATCGACTTGGTTGCGTTGAAGCGCTTCATAGATCTCGGTGACAGTCAGGCTGGTGGCGACAGCCCCGAGCGCGTCGGTAATAGACACCGAATGCCCGCTAGCTCGAATCCGCAGTCCTTGAAGATCGCTCAACGACTGAACCGGACGCGAACAGATCAGGTCATAGGGCGTGGTAGACCAGCTTCCAAGGAAGTGGACGTTCCAGTCACTCAACTCCTGCCTGCACTCTGGACAATTGAACAAGAAGGTCTCTGCTAATGCGCCGGAAGCCGCCATTGCGTTGTCGACAGCCGACCCCATGTCGACAAAGAGATTGTTCACAGGGAGTTCAGAAGGGAAATAGAGCGAACCAAGAAACACGCCATCGACCAGTCCGTCGCGCATGGCAAATAGTGTGGTACGGGTTGTTACCACTGAACCACCGCCGACAAACTGGGTAGAGAGCGTTCCTTCGCTAAGTTCTTCGGCCATTTCCAGAAACGGAATGATCCCGTGCGCGTTCAGTGTCGCGGTAGGCGCCGAATAATTAGCATAGAGAATCGAAGTCTGCGCTGCCAAGGGCGCACCAAAGCCCACGGCCACCGTCGCAGCAAACATCGATCGCAAGAAGTTAGTTCTGTCAGTCATTTGCTTTTCCTCCATTGCAAATCTTCAGTTCAGGCTTCGTCCGCGCCTCAGCCCATCAGGTTGGGAAGGAACAAGATGATCTGCGGGAACGCGATCAGAAGAGTCATCACACCGACTTCCGCCAGCAAGAACCAAGAGACACCCCCGAAAATTCGGTTCACTCCGATGGATCGTCCCATCACGCTCTTCATGACAAAGACATTCAATCCAAGCGGTGGTGTCAGAAGGCCGATCTCCAGCATCTTTACTAGGATCACGCCCGCCCAGATGCCATTGATGCCAGCGGCGTTGAATATCGGCAGCAAGATAGGCAACGTCAGCAGCATCACGCCGAGGGGGTCCAGAAAGGCGCCCAGAACTAGATACAGCAGACAGCAGATCAGGATGATTTGGATCTGGCTTGAGGTAACTTCTATCATCACTGAAGACAGATAGGCTGGCATCCCCGTCAACGCCAGAAACTGGGTCAACAATGTAGCGCCGATTGCAATCAGGAACACGGATGCAACTGTCGCTGCCGTTTCCGAAGAGCTTTCACTGATGAGTTTGCGCGTGAACTTGCCACGAACTGCGACCAGGATCGCCGTCAAGATGGCTCCTATGGCGCCGGCCTCGGTCGCGGTCGCATAGCCGCCATAGATTGCAAACACGATACCCGCGGCAATGGCAAAGATCGGCCAGACCTGCCCGAGAGCGCGAATCTTTTTCGAATAGGTAATTTCGCTGTCCACAACGCGTGGCGCGAGTTCCGGTTTGAGCGAGACCCGGACGACAATGAGAATGGCATAAGCGAGCGCAGTCAGGATCCCGGGAATAACGCCCGCGATGAGCATCTTGCCAACCGACACTTCGGCGAAGACGGCATATATCACCATGATAATGCTGGGCGGTATCAATGCCCCGATTGTTCCAACTGCGGCTGCCGTACCAGTGGCGAGGCCGACATCGTAGCCTTGACGCAGCATCTGCGGAACCGCGATGCGCCCCATTGCCGCCGTTGTAGCAAGGCTGGATCCGCAGATCGCGGCGAAACCTGCTCCGGCAAATGATGTCGCGATGGCCAATCCTCCGGGCAGGCGCACTAGCCAGACGCGCATGGCATCAAACAATCCTGCGGTCAGCCCGCCACGCGCGGCAATCGCCCCCATCAGCACGAACATTGGCACCGCAGAAAGGGTCCAGTGTGCGACAAAATCAAACGGGATCGTCCGCAAGCTGCCAAAGGCGGTGCCCCATCCCCGCAGATACCATATCCCCCACATCGCAACAGCGATGAGCGCGATCCCTATCGGGATACGCAAGAACAAAAGAAACACGAGGACGCCGATGGCCCAGAAACCAAGCTCAACATTCATTTGTCGAACTCCAGCTCATTGTGGGTGCCACCGGATTTGGCCACATCTCCGAAAGAGTCATAAAGGCGCGATCGCTTGCCCATCAGCGTGGCGTATATCTGGACCGCGAGCACCAGGGCCATAATGGCAAACCCAGCCACAACAACCCATCGGCTCGGCCAGATAGGCAAGCTATACATCCCTGCACGCGTGGATTCTTCAAACCCCGTCTGACGGAGGGCCATCGTGAAGGCGGCCCAGCTCACTATCGACACCACTATAAGTGTGACGATATTCGCGAGCAGATCCACCAACCGCAGCGCCATAGGCGGCAAAACGTTCGCCAGCACATCAACACTGATGTGCGCGCGCTGCAATTGGACAAATGCAAGCGGCAGAAATGAAACGATTATCATGTAGAAGAAAGAAACCGCCTCAATGGTGCCCACCAGCGGACGACCAAAAAATGATCGGCTGAGAACTTCCACACCGACATGCAAGCACATCAACACCGAACAAGTGCTGGCTATCAGTATAGCACCAGATGAAAGGTATCTGGCAAGCCCTCCTATCAATCCCATCAGCATCTCCAAAACCTTTACATCATCCACACGGTTCAAGCGCAATCGCCATGCCCCAAGTGCATAATCCTTCCACATGATGCGGCACGTTCTGGTCGTCGGGCAACGAGAGTCATAATTCATCACGTTTGTAATGTATGGGATTCAACCCGGTGATCACATGGTGTTTCATCGCCAGCAGACAGAGGTTGGGCTAGGGATTTCGCCATTCAAGGTGGGTCCTGGCTAGTCGCTCATTATGTGGATCAAAGCATGACCCGCGACCCGACCGACCAATCAGTCCCGTTTCGCGCGGTCGGGCTTCTCGCAAGCCTGGTCATCGTGATGTTGGCGGTATTGCTCGAACGAATTGTGGCAACCCGGCTGGCCGTTCTTGTTGCCTGTTTCGCGGCCGCGACAACGATTCTTCTTGCAAGACATCTCTACGGCAGACGCGAATGGTATCTGTTGTTCCTATGTGCAGTGCTGATTGCCTTGACGTTGCGACTTCACCCACAGCCATTGGCATCAATTGAAACCGGAACAGAGCAAGCGGCCTTCCTCATGGCTTTCGTGCTGCTGCTCGGGCTGGTCAATCACGCTGCATCCAGCTCTCTCTCGGTACGACAAGTCGGGGCCTTCTTGACTCGGCAACCACCCGGCCGTCGCTTCCGGGCGCTGTATGTTGGAACCGGAGCAATGTCGGTGCTCTTCAACTTGGGCGTCGTCAGCTTTCTGACGCCTCTGATCCAAAAAGGCGTCCAAGCCGAAGAAAAGGTTCCAGAACTAAGCGCTCTCAACGAACGCCGCCAGCTTTCGGCGATGATGCGCGGGTTTGCATGGTCGGTCATATGGTCGCCGACGGCCATGGCGCCGCTGGCCATGATGGAAATATTGCCTGGTGTTGACCGAAGTCTGTGGATCGGTATCGGACTGGTGATATTTGTGGCATTTCTGTTTGTCGGATCGATTGAAGACCGTTTGCGCTTTCGGGCAGTGCTTTCGCCCGCGAAACCGGTCGCAATGCTACCATTTCCGCGCGCTGGCATGATGCGGCTGTTGCTGAGTTGTGCATGGTTATTCGGACTTTCAGGGATTATTTCGTGGCTCACGGAAGAATCCATTGTATTCGGTTTGATGGCTGCGAGCCCGGTCATGCTCGCCGGCTGGATTTACGCCCAGAAACGGTCCGAATCCTTGCGGCCCGTGAATGAGACAGGTCAAGTTTTGCGGCATGTTTTTATTGTTCAACTCCCAAGATCGACACCGGTTGCGGTTACTCTGGCGGCATCCGGTTTCATTGGACGACTGTCGGCCGATATTGTGCCAGTCGAGAAACTGGCAGAGGCGTTGGGTCTCTCGCAACTGCCCGAATTCATCCTGCTCTGGTTCATTCCTATCGCCGTTTCGTTGTTGAGCCTTCTTGGCGTTAGTCCGATTATGCTCGCGGTGTTCTTTGGCAGCTTGTTCGCCGCTTTTCCGGAAATGCCAGCCGATGCGACCCTGATTGCGCTCGCAATCTCTTGCGGTTGGTCGCTTGCAATGATGTTTTCACCCTTTGCAACGGTCGTGATTATCGTGAGCCTCATCAGCGGGCATCCGGCTGGCCGGTTGTCTGCTGGGTGGAACCTGTGGTTCGGATTTATTTGCTCGCTTCTGCTGCTGCCAGTGTTCTGGATGCTGACCGGAGGGCAGTAAGTCAGCTCAGAGGCCGCACGCGCTTCCAGATACCGCTTGCTGTCGCAACGATCTTTCCCTGGCAGGTGATCTGGCCATCGAGATGAGCCAGCGATCCGTCAATTCCTGCAATGCGCCCTCGGCCTTCCAGGAAATCGCCCGCCCTGACCGATGCAACAATACTCAATTGCAGATGTATTGTAACCTGAAAGGTTCCAAACACGGGAATCGAAGCATGTCCGATAGCGTGATCGACAAATGTCATCAGTGCTCCAGCCTCAAGCTGATTGGTTGACGACAGCAGATTAGGCGATACCAAAAGACCGAGCGCCAGCGTGTCTGCTTCCGGACGCTCCCACAACGCCCCAAGCATCTCCACGAATCCCGGATGCGGGGCGAGACGCCAACCTTGCGAAGTGGGATCAAACCGGTCCATCTGACTTGCTCCTTAGGCGAGCCAAGTATGGCCGTGCGTCGCCCTCTGTGAACCCTCGAAAGCCCGATCTGCACAGATGTGATGCTTGCCTTTTGCAATGGGGCCACGACCGCAGAACAGCTAATGCTTGCGAGAAAACTTTGGCGAAAAAAATATGGAGTATCTGATGAACCCATTCTTGTCCGTCACACGCGAAGGTCCGGTTATGATTCTCACCATGAATCGGCCCGAAGAACGCAACGCCATCTCGACTATCGAGGATTGCCAGGAGTTCGAGACGATCTGCGAAGAGGTTACGGATGATCTCGGCGTCTCAGTTGTCATTCTGACCGGCGCAGGCAGCGCATTCTCGTCCGGCGGAAACCTGAAGAAGATGCGCGACCGGTCGGGGTTTGCTCCACGTGAGTCGGCCATTGCCACGAGAAACAGCTACCGCAAGGCAATACAACGCATTCCATTGGCGCTGCATCGCCTGGAAGTCCCGACAATCGCTGCAGTCAACGGGCCGGCGATCGGCGCAGGACTCGACTTGGCCTGTATGTGCGACATCCGCATTGCATCGGATCGCGCGACCTTCGCGGAAAGCTTTGTCAAGGTTGGTATCGTGCCTGGCGATGGCGGAGCCTGGCTTTTGCCACGCGTCGTCGGCATGTCGAAAGCGTCAGAGATGTCTTTTACGGGCGAACAACTGTCGCCCGCCGACGCATTGGAATGGAAATTGGTTTCCCGTGTTGTACCGCACGAGGCCCTGATGAACGAAGCCATGGCGTTAGCCGCCAGGATCGCGGTGAACCCGGTTCATTCCTTGCGTCTTACAAAGCGCCTACTGCGCGAAGGTGAACACATGCAACTGGCATCTTTGCTGGAGCTGTCCGCTGCCTATCAGGCAATCGCGCACGAGACCCAGGACCATGCCGAGGCTGTGGACGCCCTGTTGGAGAAACGCCCAGCGAATTTTAAGGGTCGCTGAGGCGTCGCAGCGCGCCCTTAACGGCGCGCTGCATTCGGGATGCCAGGAAGATCGGCGGCATGATCGGCGCGAAATATAATGAAGGTATCGCGCCGCTCGATCAGCCAATCCTCTTGAACTCGCAAAAACCGGTCGTGATATTCGACGATGTAATCGGGCCCCCGCATCGATGCAATTCCACCTTTATGATCAACAGCGTTATAGACGGTGGTGTAGCTGATCCCTGTCGCGGTATCGGCACCGGTCCGGTCGATCCTGACTGACCCGTTGACATGTCGCACAAGAGTCAGTGGATCAAGGGCGTTCATGAACTTTCGAATTGCCGTTCGTCCTATCAGCGGCTTCTGACCGGGCCGCTGCCAGACCCCTTCTTTGCAGAACAAATCGGCAAAGGCTACGTGGTCGCGCTTCCCGACGGCAATCGCATACCGATTCAACGTTCGTTGACAGAGGTTTTCGACCGTTAGATCATCCTGTTCGATCATGGCGTGCTCCGAAAAAATTGGGCGCGGCATTCATTGCCGCGCCCTTTCTCATTTGAAAACAGTCGGGTGATCAGTTGGTGACCAACGCACACAGGCTGTCCGACAACGGCCGGAAGGCCACATCGCCGGGAACAGTCGCAACCACATCAGCGACGTCCCACTCGTCGGCCATTTCCCCTTCGGCCTTGCCTTCCAGAACAAAGACCTCATGCGTTGCCCTTCCGTCGATCCGGACTTCACCTTCGCTCCACATCATATTGTTGATTGGAAGCTCGCGCATTGCGGCCATCACGGCGTCTGAATCGTCGGTTCCAGCGCGCTCTACGGCCTCCAGGTAGTGAAGGACCGCAGTATAGGTTCCCAGATGGGTGCTCATTGGCGGCCGTCCCTGCCGAGTGCGGAACCTGTCCGAAAAAGCGGCTGTTTCTTCGTTGAGGTTCCAGTACGCTGCCATTACCGACAGTAGACCTTCGCCAAGTTCTGGACCCATGGAGCGGTATTCAAGTGTGTCGCCCACAGTCAGTGCAGCACGCATGCCCTGGTCGACGAGCCCCATTTCCTGCATGGCGATAATGGTGTTGAGCGCGTCGGCCCCGGTGTTCGCCAAGCCGATGATGTTTGCGCCGGAAGCCTGAGCCTGAACCACGAAAGAGGAATAGTCTGCCGAATTTGGCGGATGACGCACTGATCCGACGACGGTGCCCCCGGCTGCAGTCACAGCCGCGGCTGTGTCTTCTTCGAGCGCGTGACCAAAGGAATAATCGGCGGTGATGAAAAACCAGCGATCAAGCCCACGTTCGACGAGCACCGGGGCGATTGCGTTTGCGTTCGAATAAGTGTCAAAAGTCCAGTGAACACTGTAAGGAGAACAGCCCTCATTGGTAAGTGCTGAAGAACCTGCACCGGTAATCATGGTGATGCGGCGCATTTCGCGACCGACCTCCTTCGATGCTTCGGCGGTGGACGAACCCGGAAGATCGACAATCATGTCAACGCCGCCCTCGAACCATTCGCGGGACCGAAGTGCAGCCACGTCCGCCCGGAACTGGTGATCGGCCGACACCAGTTCCACAGGAACGCCCAGAACGGTTCCCCCGAAATCCTCGATCGCCATCTGGGCCGCAAGAACCGAGCCGGTTCCTGTGTTGTCGGCATAGAGGCTGGACATATCGGTCAGAACGCCGATCCGAACCGCTCCACCCGAGATCTCCTGGGCAGAAACTGCCCCAGCAAAGAGCGCGACCGCGCTCGTCGTAAGGGCCAGTCCTTGAAGTCTTTTTCGCATGTCTGTGTCTCTCCCTAACATTTCGGCGTCAGAACAGCCCGACACC
>CAZCAX010000057.1:0-8332 GCA_964496915.1 uncultured Rhodobacter sp. | reverse complement strand
GTAGTCCGCATCAATCAGATCACCCTCCGACGTGCCGTGAATAACGCCATCGGGATCGCCAACGCCTTGTACCTGAGCAAGGATCTCTTCGTCGGACAGTGTGTTCGTGTCTTTCCGGGTCATCTCAATACCTCTCGTTCACTGGCCAATCCCGGCCTTCGTTCGCCGATTAGCGGCAGAATGCGCCGCAACCACGCCCCGATTGCGGCCCAAATCGGGTATTTCCCTGAAGAATGCGGGCATTGTTTCCGCGCAAGGCGCGCGCCACTTAACAGCGCGGCGAAGGGCCGTCAGTGTTGCAGCGGGTCGTCAGAAGAACTGTCCCCGGTGCTAAGAGCCTCGCCATCGCGGCCCGGAAGGGCATAATCGGCGCGCAGCCAGCGGGCCAGATCGACATCGGCGCAGCGACGCGAGCAGAAGGGTTGATAGCCCTGGTCAGTGGGTTTGCGGCAGACAGGACAGCGCACACTCATGTCGCCATCCAGCGGGCCAGTGGCTGACGATCCCGGCGACGCTGTAACTCGAAATTGCCAAGCGGCGTCCATCCGGCCAGCGTGGTTTCGACACCATCGGGGCGAAAGGCCTTGCGCAATGTCTGTTCCAGCACATGGCGATCCCTCTTCGGACAGGGCGCGAAATCGACCACCACCTGCCCGCCAAGGCCCCGCAGCCGCAACTGGCGCGGCAATTCGCGGGCGGCGGCGACACAGGCCTTCAGCCCGGCGGCGGGCGACGTATCGTTGCCGGTATTCACATCGACGGCGACCAAGGCGCGCGTTGGCTCAACCGCCATCGAAGCACCGCCACCCAACGCAACTTCAGCGCGCATGAGCCTGTCGATCTGGTCGCGCACGCCGTGGTGGTCCAGTGCATCGGCGCTGTCATCGAACAACTCGGGCGTGCCCCAGTCGCGCCAGGCCAGTTCATGCGGGCCCGGTCCATCCAGAAGAAGCTCAGGCGGGCCGGAAACATCAGCCAGAACGGCCAGCGCCAGATCGCGCATCTGCCCGACATCGGCAGCGATCTCATCGGCTTCGGCATCAATGCAGGCAGAGCGCAGGATCAGGCCCAGATCGTCACCGGCCCCTTCCATTGCCTGTGTCGCCAGTGCGCTCAACGCGCCACGCATGTCCTCGTCGCGAATGGCGCGCGAAATGTTCAGCCCCGGCGCGCCAGGGGTGACAATGGCGTAGCGGCTCTTGAACATCAGCCGCAGGCTGAGCGGCAGCGCTTTTCCCGGCTCGGTCACACCCGAGACTTGCACCAGAATGCGTTGCCCCGGAGCAAGTCCTTTGGGCTGACGCAGAAAACCGCGTTCACCGCCGGGCAGTTCTATGAACACCCCCCCCAGCCCCTTGACCGGCCGCCCCACCACGCCGCGCAGGATGGCACCGGGCGCCAGACCGTCATACGACAACGCCAGTTCTTCGAGTTGTCCGTCCACCAGATAAGCGGCGATCTCCCGACCGTCGATTGCGCCCAGAACGATCGCATCGCCCTTCATGCCTGCCTCCGATAACCCGCGGCCTGCAACAGATGCGCCGTCTCATACAGAGGCAGACCGACGACGCCGGTGAACGAGCCCGATATCCACGGAACATGCGCCCCGCCAAGACCCTGAATGCCGTATCCACCCGCCTTGCCCCGCCACTCACCGCTGTCGAGATAGGCGTTAAGCTCAAGATCGGACAGGCGTTTGAACTTCACCGCCGTCACCACCTCGCGCTGCCACAGTTGCGCGCCGCGCCGAACGGCAACGGCAGTAATCACCGAATGCCGCCGACCGCCCAGCGCAAGCAGGAATTGCGCGGCCTCGGCAGCATCCATGGGCTTGCCCAGAATGCGGCGGCCCAGCGCCACCGTGGTATCGGCGCAGAGCACGATCTCATCGGCGCCCGACGGCACGGACATGACCTTTTCATATGCCATACGGACGCAATAGGGCCGTGGCAGTTCGCGGGGTAGAGGGGTCTCGTCGATATCCGCAGGTCGGATGTCGTCAGGCACGATACCGATCTGCGCCAGCAATTCCAACCGGCGCGGACTGGCCGAGCCCAGAACAAGCTTCATCACTTGAAACGATAGTTGATCCGGCCCTTGGTCAGATCGTAAGGGGTCATTTCGACTTGAACGCGGTCGCCAGCCAGAACACGGATACGATTCTTGCGCATCTTGCCTGCCGTATGTGCGATGATTTCATGGCCGTTCTCCAGCTCGACCCGAAACGTCGCATTCGGCAGGAGTTCCTTGACGACGCCGGGAAATTCGAGCAGTTCTTCCTTGGCCATGGTCACTCCATTGGTATGCCACCCGCAAGCAAGCGGGCGCCGTTTAGATGGACCTTAACGGGCGAAATTTCAAGATTTAAGTTGCACCAGCGGAACTGCCAGCTTTTCGGCCTGTTCTGCCCAGTCGCGGTGGTTCAGAACCCCGCCGTTGGCGCGGGTTTCAGCGATCAGCGCGCGTGAGATGGTGGCAAGGGTCCAGCCTGCCGTGTCGCGCGCGCCTTCTGCCAGAATGCCGGTATCGGGCCAGCCTTGATCCGGCGGGCCGTAAAGGGCTGCGCGGCCTGTGTTTTCCTCAACTCCCACGCACCATTCGGCATTTCCCACCAGCGGCGCGTGAACCGCTACACACTGGTTCTCCAGCGCCCGCGCCATGGCGCCCACTCGAACGCGGTTAAAGCCAGCCCAGGTTTCAGTGCAGCTTGGTGCCAACAGAATCTCGCAGCCAGCTTCTGCCAGTTGCCGCGAAAGTAGCGGAAACTCGCTGTCATAGCAGATCACCACGCCAATCTTCCCCAGACCGGTGTCAAACAGTGTCATGCCCGCACCCGCGACAACATCCCAGTCCTCGCGCTCAAACCGGGTCATGATCTGCTTGTCCTGATGACCGATCACCCCGGACGGGCCATAAAGCGTGGCACGGTTGACCGGTCGTTCGCCGACATAGACCGGGCCCGAACCACCCAGAACATGCACGCCGTGTTCCGCCGCCAACCGCACATGCAGCGCATCAACAGCCGGGCGGTGGTGAGCGACCTCGCACAGCGCGCCCTCCAGATCGGCGGCAATCCCGACGCCGCCCAGCGAGGCAAGCTCCATCGCTGCGTATTCCGGAAAGACCAGAAGCTGCGCGCCTTGTCGCGCCGCATCGGCCACCCAGCGGGTGATCTTGGATTCATAATGCTCGAAACTGTCGAACCAGTCCAGCGGATAGGCGGCGGCGGCAATGGTAACCCGATCGCTCATGTCAGCTCCTTCATCCAGAATTGCAGAGGCTTCGCGCTCTCTGTGGTTTCACCGATATCCTTCCAGCGAAACTCGGCCACCACACCGGGCAGCGGCACATAGCCGCGACTGCGCCAGAAAGGATCGAGCGGGCGGTATTCGGGCGGTCTTGACGGGTGATCGTCAGTCCGCTGAACCCCACAAAATGCAACAAAGCGACGCTTCAAACTGCGCGCATGATCCTCTCGAATATCAAAAAACCGATGCCCAATACCCCGCCCCCTGTATTCGGGCAGCAACACGGATTCCGCGCAATAGAAAATGTCAGACAGTTTTATGCCGGTCGCAGCAAAGGGCGCGGCAAAGTCTTCCGCGTGGTCTTCCATCGGCGTGCCAGTCGCCGCGCCGACCAGCCGCGCACCATCAAACGCCCCGGCCAAAATGGCACCGGGGCTGTCGCGGTATGTCTGTAGATAGTGGCGTTCATAGGCCAGATCACCGTCATACAGATAAGGCCAGGCGCGAAAGACCGCGATACGTAACCGCGCCACCTCATCAAGGGCTGCCTCCAGCGTAGCCCCGGTCAGCGCCTTAACCCGCAGGGTCATCTTGAGACCTGTTCAACCCAGTCCTGCAGGTTATAATAGGTTGTCACCCGGGTGATCTTGCCATCCGCAAGTGCAAAGAACGTGCCCGCTGGCAGGACATAATGCTGCCCTCTGGCCTCGGGCAGGCCGGGATCGGTTTTCAGATACTCGCCATGCACCACGAACTCCGCCGCCCCCCGGCTGCCGTCTTCACTCGCGAAGATCACGATATCCTTGAGTTCTTCGCGGTAGCTGACACCCATATGCGAACAGAACTCGCCAAACTTGGCGCGTCCCAGACGGATGTCGCCCTGATTGACGTGGTGCTCGATGTCATTGCTGACCAGTGCCAGCATGCCATCGCCATCTCCGGCGTTGAAGGCGGCGTAATAGGCGGCAATAAGGTCACGCGCGGCGTCTTGTGCTGTCATTCGGTCAGATCCTCGGTTGGGGGCCCAAAACGGGCAATCATGCGGCTGCGGATCTGATCGCGGGTCTGGCGATAGGCAGAAAGCTTGGCTTCGCGCGTTTCACCAAGGCCCGTAGGGTCCATGATCGGCCAGTATTCCACATCGATATGAGCATAGCGCGTCATTTCCAGCGCGGCACGCTGACTGGCGGGCGAGAGGGCGACGATCAGATCGAAACCCGAAAGATCGTCACCCCATTGCGCCATCTCCTCGAAGCTGCGAGACCGATGGCGCGACAGTTCGATTCCCAGCTCGGCACTGACACTGATGGCAAATCCGTCGATCTCCAGATCGTTATGCACCCCCGCCGATTGAACATAGGCCCGTTGGCCGTAGTATTTCTTCATCAGCGCCTCTGCCATTGGCGAGCGCACGGAATTGTGGTCGCAACAGAAAAGGACGGACTGAGGAAAACCTGAACCCAAATCAGCCCCCGCGATTGAGCACGCTGATCAGGGTGAACAGGCGGCGGGCAGTGTCGCTGTCAATCTCGGCCTTGCCCTCAAGACGCTCCTGCAACACGCGCGCGCCCTCGTTGTGAATGCCGCGCCGGGCCATGTCGATCGCCTCGATCTGGCTGGGTGGAAGGCGTTTGACGGCATCGAAATAGCTGGCGCAGATCTGGTCATAATCCTTCACCACCTGCCGGAACGGTCCAAGGCTGAGGTGAAACTCCGCGACCTTGTCGCCCGTCTCCTGCGCCACATCCACAACCAGCCGCTTTTCACGGATTGCCAGACCCAGCCGATATGGCCCCTCCGGCACCGCGCGCCCATCGCGCGACGGAAGGGAAAAGCTGTTGTCCTCGATCAGGTCAAAGACGGCAACGCGGCGCTCCTGCTCCATTTCGGGTGTGGGAGCTGGCAGGCCGGAATCGTCGATCTCGATGTGGCAGATGCGGTTCATGGGGTGTCCGTCGGCAGGGTCGATCCCGCTTGATGCCTCAGTGCGCCCGGCGGATCAAGCCGTGAATCGCCCAGTGGCAGTGGCGGATCGCCGCCCCTTCATCTTGCAGAAAAATACGCTGGGGGGGGTGAATTGGCCGCAGGCCAAGAGGGGGCTAGCCCCTGCCCGGCTGCCACAGGTGCCAACACCTCGGACGAACTAGCTCTGCCCCTGATTCAGCCTGTCCAGTCGTGCGCGTACACTCAGCCCGTGGGCCTGCAGGCTTTCCGAAATCGCCAGCCGTTCAGCGCCGGGTCCAATGACTTGCAGCGCCTGCGGTGTCATCCCGGCGATGGTGGTGCGCTTCATGAAATCCAGCACCGAAAGCCCCGAGGAAAACCGCGCAGAGCGTGCAGTGGGCAGCACATGGTTCGGCCCGCCGATATAATCGCCGATCGCCTCGGGCGTCCAATGGCCCATGAACACCGCGCCCGCGTGCCGGATCTGCCGCAACAAGGCCTCGGGGTCATCGACGCAGAGTTCCAGATGCTCGGGTGCGATACGGTCTGACAGGGCTGCAGCCTCGGTCAGGTCACGCACCACGATCACCGCGCCGTGCTTACGCCAACTGGCGCCAGCAATGGCGCGGCGTTCCAGCGTTTCAAGGTGTTTCTCCACCGCGGCTGTCACCGCGCGCGCTTCATCTCGCGAGGTGGTGATCAGGATTGATTGCGCGCTCTCATCATGCTCGGCCTGGCTGAGCAGATCCAGCGCAATCCAGTCCGGTTCGCCGGTGCCGTCGCCGATCACCAGAATTTCCGACGGTCCGGCGATCATGTCGATCCCCACACGCCCGAAGACCCGCCGCTTTGCCGCCGCCACAAAGGCATTACCCGGCCCGGTGATCTTGTCCACCGGCGCGATGGTTTCGGTGCCATAGGCCATTGCGGCAATAGCCTGCGCCCCGCCGATCCGGTAGACGGTCTTGACCCCGGCGATTCTGGCGGCCAGCAACACCATGGGGTTCACCACCCCATCCGGCGTGGGCACACAGATCACCAGATTCTCCACGCCTGCCACCTGTGCCGGAATGGCATTCATCAGCACCGAAGACGGGTAGCTTGCCAGCCCTCCCGGCACATACAGACCCGCCGCCGAAACCGCCGACCACCGCCAGCCCAAGGTCGCCCCTTCCGGATCGATCCAGCGGGCATCGGCTGGCCGTTGGCGGACGTGATAAGCCCGGATGCGTTCAGCGGCAAGTTCCAGCGCCGCTCGGTCTTCGGGCGACACACGCGCGCAATTTTCCTCGATCTCGGAGGCGGTGAACGCCAGCGTATCCGGCGTCAGCGCCAGCCGGTCAAAGCGCGCAGTCATTTCAATGACGGCGGCATCGCCGCGAGCGCGCACGTCGGCGATAATTGCGGCAACGGCATCATCGACGTCCTGCGCCTCTTCGCGTTTGGCGCCGAGAAGAGCCGCGATCGCGGAATCGAAACCGTCGTCGCGGCTGTCAAGAAGGGCGGGCATGGTGGTTTCCTGTTATTCTGGGCCGTGCTCGGGGGCGCGCCGCGAGGGGGCAACGTAGGGACGGGTAACATCGGCCAGCGTGGCATCGAGGCAATCGACGTCCAGCGCAATCACCCCGTCCCCGGCGAAAATCAGCTGTACGCGACCGGGACTGGCCGGATCGGTGGCATCGTTGGCATTGAATTCAACCGCCAGCAGCGACAGGACCGTGTCGGCATCGCGCTGGTCCAAGCCCTGATGCGTCACGCGGGTGACGTCGGTGAAATCGAGTACCGCGCGCACCCGCTCAAAGGCGCGCCCCGCTGCTTGCGCCGCCGCGCGGTCTTCCCAGCGGAAGCGGTTGAGCAACAGCGTAAACCGCCGCTTGCGCCCGCTGAAGCTCAGATCCCGCGCGCCCAGCACGGAATCCTGCACCAGCGCCGAAATCACTTTCAGATCGTCACTGTCGCGGGCGATCAGCCGCAACGGGCGCTCCTGCCCTTCTTCGAACCGGGCGTCAGCCATGACCGGGCGTTCCTTCCGTATCGGGTTCACCATTCTGGCGGCGCGCACGAGTCTGCGCCTTGCGCCGCGCCAGATTGGCCCTGAGCGCAGCTTTCAGCCGCGCGTCACGCCCCTGTCCGGCCTTGTCGGGCGGGGAAGCTGCATTATGGCTTGCAGGTCGCGAAGGGGGCTTTGACGTGTTCATGCTGCCTGTCTTAGCGCAAGGTTGAAAAACCGTCCAGATAACCCTTGCACGGGATTCGATTTACGTCTATCCACCCGCCCGAAGCCGATGCTGTGGTAGCTCAGTGGTAGAGCACTCCCTTGGTAAGGGAGAGGTCGAGAGTTCAATCCTCTCTCACAGCACCATTCTATCCCCTTTATTGCACTGTAAATTCAGAAAAGGCGTAGCCCTCGCTTTTACCTGGTCTGAACCTGGAAAAGGACCAGAACGCCGCTGGCACCGATGGCACCTCCCAAGGTTAAGACACCAGGCAATGCGCCACACCAATGACGCTACTGCCCTTCGCCAGCGCCAGTTTCCGCCCAGAAAAATATGACTGAGTTGCGATTTTTTCTGGAACTTTATCTGCTCTGCTACATTTCTTGTTAAGTGTTTTGCATCAATCGGGAAAGATTTTTGGTCAGGAACATCGTAATTCGGGCTTCTGCTCCCTCTCAAATGAACGGCGCTGCATGTCAGTGTCGGGAGGGTTTTCACCCGTGAACCGGCAGATTTTTCAGATCGAGCTCGAACATGAACTCAGGCTGGCAGCTTGCGACGAATTGTCGGTATTCCGCCGCAATGCTTCGACCTGGGAATTGCTGCTACGTCTCGCCGCCGAGGAAGAAGAGGCCTCAGATGGCCTCTACAATCTTGCCGCGCGAGTTCAGACCAATCATTTGAGCGGTGCGGCACTACTGAAGTTCATGCGTGACCAGCGCCGCGATGGACGGCTTCTCTTCGAACCACATGTCAAGCGGAGCAAGTGGCGCGTTCGGCCAACTGATACGGTACAGGCCGCGCTGGAAGCCCTTCTGGAGCAGCGTAACCGCGCGATCACCGATGCCTCGCGGCCGGGGCACTGAACAACCCAGGTTCGACAGTTAATCGCGTAAGTGATTGATATTGTTCACACGGAAATCG
>CAZCAX010000056.1:3937-8959 GCA_964496915.1 uncultured Rhodobacter sp. | reverse complement strand
CATCGCAGCTCAAATCGCAACCGCCTGACTGTCCGGTGAAACGGGGGCAAGATCAATGGTCTCAGGCTAATGGCGCGGCCGCCTCTATTAGAAGGCGGCTCTCGATGCGCTCCTTAAGCGAAATCGTCTGTCTAGGCCATTCCACACTAGAGATACCCTCCCTCAAGGGCCAACCAAACCAAGGCGGCTGATACCGACAGAGCCGCCCCAAATGGGACACGCGCGGTGCGCCGAATTTTTCGCCTGATTCGCCAGTTCCGCAGCGCGACAAGAAGCAGTGCGGAGACGCCAGCCAGCAGCGTTACGTAAGGAATGGCGATCGGGCCGACCGCGGCTCCTATTCCTGCCATAAGCTTGACGTCTCCAAATCCCAGCCCTTCCCGACCCGCAAACCATTGATATAAAAACCGAATAAGCCAGAAGGCTCCAAAGCCAAGGCCCGCCCCAACAACAGCCAGTCCTAGCTGATGGTGGAATGTTTCGCCGTCATTGCGGAGGATTGCCAGCACCAAAGAAATGATCAGGAGCGATGCAGTCAACTGGTTCGGAAGTCGAAAATGTTTCAGGTCGGCCAGTGCAAGGGCAAGCAGGCACCAGAGCAGTCCTGCACCAAACATGGCTTCGGGCAAACTGTCAGTCATGAAGACGGCGGCCAGACCGAGAAGTAGGCCCAGAAACTCGGCATGCCACAGCTCTGCCGGGATAAGCGCCCCGCATGAAGAACAACGACCCCTCAGAGCGGCATAGGACACGAGCGGTACCATCTGCAAAGCAGAAAGCTTTTTGCCGCAGGAACGGCAACGCGATCTTGCGATGAGAACCGGTTCGTTGCGGGGAAGGCGGTCTGCCAGAAGCGCTGCGAAAGATCCAACGGCTGGTCCGGCAAGGACCAACAGTACCGGCAGAAGGTCACTCAACTGAAAGTTCACCAAAACTCGGTAGCTCTCTTCTAGGTTGTGTTGCGCTCAAACCATCCGGCACCGGCCGTTGCATCGGATCTGCAGGGATATGGCATGTCATTCAGAACACGAAATACGACAAAGGCAAGGAACTCTGATCGTGGGTTTAGCCTTATCGAGCTGATGGTCGCTGTAGTGATCCTGTCGATCCTCGCGGTTGTTGTCGTTCCCCGAGTTATTGATCGGCCTGATCAGGCAAGGGTGGCTCGGGCACGTTCGGATATCGCTGCTCTCTCTGCGGCGCTCAATCTCTATCGTCTTGATAACGCTGCCTACCCGACGACGGAACAAGGGCTTCGTGCTCTTTCGCAAAAGCCGACAAGTCAACCCATGCCAACAAACTGGGCTTCGGGTGGATATATCGACCGTATTCCACGGGATCCGTGGGGAAACGAGTATCAGTATCTTTCACCGGGCGTCCGTGGTCCATTCGATCTTTTTAGCTATGGGGCAAGTGGTCGGCCTGGTGGAACTGGTGCGGATGCGGACATCGGGAACTGGCAGTTTGACTGACTCTCGTGCCGGTTTTTCCCTGATAGAGCTTGTGGTTACGACCACCATCATTTCGATCCTGTCACTTGGCTTGGTTCTTGGCACTAGTGGTGTCATGGAACGTGATCGCAGGGATGGGGCTGAGCGTCACGCTCGCACATTGGAAGGCGCCGTAACATTTGCGCGCGACCAGGCGCTTTTCGGGCGCCGCCTACACGCATTGGTGCCGCGGCAAGATGGTTGGAACATCCTCCGGCTGGTGAAAGGTCAGTGGCAGGAAGTTCGATCTGCGATCAGTCAGGGTGAAGCTACTTGGATCATCGGTGGACAACCTGTGTTGCCCCTTCTGGACACTCCCGACAAAAACTGGACCCCTTCTATCTTTTTCTTGGAAGACGGGCGGGTAACCCCCTTCGAAGTGACAATCCGAACGCGAGAAGGCTTGATCCGCTGTGCGACTGATGGCTGGGAGGCGTTCCAATGTCTGCGCCGATGAACCGGGGAGAATATGGGATTACGCTGATAGAACTCGTTGTCGCGATCCTTATCTTGTCGATCGGTGCGTTGGCCGCTTTCCGTGTCATCAATACTGTGCAGCGTGGCGTCGGACAGCAGGAGGCACGTCTTCTGGCTCAAGAGGTGGCACTGAACCGTGCGGCAGAGCTCAAGCTCGTGGGTATGCATGACGGCCGGAGCTTGCCTACGGTTGTTGAGATGGGCCGCTTCCAATGGCAGGTGGAAGTCGCTGAGAAAACAACGGAAATCGGCCTGGTTGAAGCCACAATTGTCGTGAGGGGAAAGAACATACCCGGAGCGCGGCTTGTAGCCTATGTCCCCATGGATGACGCGCCATGACGATCGCCTTGGCTCCTCCATTTTTCCAAGGTTTGGCGGTCAAGCGCGCGGATGCGGACGTGGATACGCTTCTCTTCTGGCATGTACAATCCTCTGCACCGCCGCCTGCCGAGGGCAGATTTATCACCCTGGTTCCAGGCACGGATGCAATTGTGCTGACCGTTTCTCTTCCCTCCACGCTCAAGGGTAGGGCTCGGGAAGAAGTTGCAATTCGTCAGGTCTGCGACCGATTGAACAGCAAGCCAGAGAGCTTACGGGTGCTCCCGATGTCTCTTTCGGGAACGCGAGATAGCTGGTCCTCCGTCCTCGTTGCGCGGGCGGACGCTATAACAGAATGGCAACGACGGCTTGGGGCGTCAGATGCACGTTGCCGAGCTATCCTGCCTGATTACTTGGCACTCCCGAGCGCTCCAGGGCTTTGGACAATCGCCGCATCGTCGCCAGTAGACGGTACGCTCGTGCACGTTCGTCTTGGACCGACAGACGGCTTTACTGCCGAAGCCGAGCTTGCAGCTTTCGCGCTCATGCGGGCGCTATCAACACGCCCATCTCCTGAGGCCGTGCTCTGTTTAGATACCCTGGAGCCTGAGATCGAAGCTGCACTGGTTGGATTGAATCTTGTGAAGTCCTTGCAGGCCCTTCCCGAGAACCAAGCGGCGGCGGGCGTTCTCGAACACCATGAGGAAGTACTCGATCTACGTCCGCATTCCAAGCGCCGTGGCACGACGGCCTTGCCGACGCAGGTTCGTAACCTCCGCTGGCCCGTGGTGCTCATCGCGCTTGGTATCATCGCTTGGTGGGCATCAATCGAGCTGGAAACCCAACGGTATCGGGCGGAGACCCAAGCAATCAAAGAGGAAGTACTGGAGGTAGTTCGCCGCGATTTCCTACCTTCGGGACCAATCGTCGATATAGGTATTCAGGTAGAGCGCGAAATGGAACGCCTTCGGAGCCATGCTGAAAGTTCGCGGAAAGACGTCGAACTACTGGAACGGTTTCGCCAGATCAGCCATGTGCTGGCCACCCAAGACGATATTGAGATCGTGTCGGCCGTCCTGCGTGAAGGAGAGGGAATTTCCCTCAACCTTTCGGCACCCAATTTCGCAACCCTTGACAGGATAACCGCGCGGCTGCGCGAGACGGAAGGTGAGCTGCGCATGCTCGGTTCAACAACCGAAGCAGGGGGGCGCGTGGGGGGCAACCTTTTCATTCCAGTGAGAACTGTCGATGAGTGAGTGGATAGTAGGGCACTTTGCCCGACTAAGTTTGCAAGAGCGCCTGTTCTTTGCCTGTCTAGGGGCACTCCTGCTGCCTGCTCTTCTGATCTGGGGACTTGCGTTTCCCGCTATGGAGCGGCGAGATTCTGCATCTCGCGCACTCGCCACAGTGCAAGCTGAACAAAATTGGCTGGCACAGATACAGATCGAGTACCAGAGGCTCGCGCGGCAGGCGGGCGACTCTCCCACCTCAAACTCCGAACTCGTCGGCCTGAGTGGAATTGAGACAAGCCTGCACGCCGCAGGACTACGGGAGGCCATCGCGGAACTTGGTAACAATGCAGATGATGTGATCGCCCTACGTTTCCAGAATGTTGACTTTGTGCATCTTATGTCTTGGCTGCATACCATAGCGCAGGAAGCCGACTACAGAATTCTTCGACTTCAATTGATCCAGGGGGAACACCTGGGGGAGGTGGTGGCCGATATTCAACTCAAGCAATTTGCTGTCGCATCTTTATAAGCTTCGCCGTGACCTGCAGAGCAATATCTATCTGAAATAAAGTTTTTTTACCTTAAAGAAGATGAGGTCGATCAATCAAAAGAGTTTCAAGAAGACACACGTCGACCTTCCCAAAGGAATCCATGAGAATTTCACGTAGTATTAACCAACAATGGAGCAGACTGAGTCTGACGTCGTGCTATGGCATGGAAAGACGCAGCATCATCGAGAACCTCTGACTGCAAGCAAGTATTCAATTTCATTGTGTTTTCAGATGAATACTCATGCGGTGTCTTATGGGTAAGATGTTGTGTTGCATGCCGAGATAACAGACTCGTACAGTGCTAATCTTGCTAGGAATCCCAGATGCTTTCGCCACTCCAGATCCTGAAGCTACGCCGCGCTCCTGTTGAAGGCGTTCCACAGATTGCATTGGAACTACCCGACCAAAATCTAAAGGCCAACAGCGGCGATTTTTTCGTCGACATCGCCAGGCATTTCCAAGGGGACGGATTACAATTTAGCGTGTCAGGACCTGCCGGTGTCGTCGTGGGGCAGCTCACTGGTCAGCTGGTTATTCCGACTGATATGGCGTGGCACAACGAGGCGGTCACGGTCATTGCAGGCAACCCAAACGGTTCAGTTTCTCAGACATTCCGGGTGGCTGTGGAGGCAGTGGGTGAGCCGCCGCGAGTTGTGGCGCATATCCCGGACCAAGTGTTCGAAGCTGGTAGCGGCGATCAGATTGTCGAGTTGGCGTCCTACTTCGAGGGGGACGGGCTACGCTATACCGTCTCCGGTTCGTCTCGCGCCTCGGTGAATGCCACCAGCGGGCGACTGACCTATTCAACCGGTTCGCAGCCGAGCAATAGCAGTGTGACGGTGTCGGTCGCGAACGACCACGGGTCTGTGACGCAGACATTTCGGGTGGCTGTGGAGGCGGTGGGTGAGCCGCCGCGAGTTGTGGCGCATATCCCGGACCAAGTGTTCGAAGCTG
>CAZCAX010000056.1:0-3837 GCA_964496915.1 uncultured Rhodobacter sp. | reverse complement strand
GTAGCGGCGATCAGATTGTCGAGGTGGCGTCCTACTTCGAGGGGGATGGACTTCGCTACCGCGTTTCCGGTTCGTCTTACGCCTTGATCGATATCAGCAGTGGGCGGCTGACTTATTCAACCGGTTCACAGCCGAGCAATAGCAGTGTGACGGTTTGGGTCGTAAACGACCACGGGTCTGCGACACAGACGTTTCAGGTGATCGTGAAGATAGTAGATGAGCCGCCGCGGATTATAGCGCAAATTCCGGATCTGATCCTAGATGCTTATAGCGGGGATCAGATAATTGAAACAAAGGCCTATTTCGACGGCAAGAACCTATTGTTTAGTGTCAGTGGTCCCGCTGGGGTGATAACCGATGCCTTCACCGGCCTTGTCACCGTCGACACTGCTCGTGAGTGGACCACCGACACGATCACGGTGACAGCACAGAATTCCGGTGGGGATGCTGCGAACAGCTTTCAGGTCACGCTGGAACGCGAAGAGGCGCTGACCTACGACCCTGCGCCGACGCAGATGCTATCGAGCATCACGGTCACAGAGCCCTTGCGGGACGGCACGCCGCAGGACGTTGTGTGGACGTTCAATCAGCCTGCCGAGTGTGGGCAGTATTGCACGGGCGACTGGTTCGTGGTCGCGGTCCCTGGCTTGGAGTTGGTATCTGTCACGCCCGAGTGCCGCCGGGTCCCGAATGGCGATGACCCGTTCGGGCGCTCAACATCTGGGACAGATTTGACGGGAAGGTATATCCACGGGCTGCAAGTCGATCCTACCGACGCCGACAAGCAGGGGTTCGACAGTTGGACCAGCCATAGCGTTTCAAATAACACCATCCGCACGCATCGCGGGGTTTCTGCGCGCGCTTCCATCCCGGTCGGCAGCGGCGACTTTCAAGCTGATTGGTCCCCGGCGCTGAACATCGACCCGGCATTCGTCATGGACGAAAACGCCGTGGCAAACCCTGATCACGCCGTCAACACGCCGCGCGGCCCTGTGCCGTTGGAAAGTGCGAAGTCGCTGGTCAAGGCAGTCTCTCGCCGGGTGCCGTCGCAGAGCGCGCGTGGCGGGCAAGAGTTCCTGTGCGTTCTTACGGTGGTCGAGAACGTCCCGGCAGAGGGCGCATTCCGCCCGCCAATGGGTGGCAACGCGGTTGACCTTCCGGTGACGTGGACCGAGGCCGCGGTGCAGCCGTTCCTTGAAGCCCTGCCGCGGCTCCAGTTCACTTTCAACGTGCTACGCACCCCGACCAGCCACCCGGCGCAGTGGGCGATCATGCAGCGGGATGCAAAGCGCAATTGGCAGGCGTGGTCTGCGCGGTCAACACAGGTAAGGAACATCACCCCGATCTGGCAGGCGGCGGGCGGCGTGATCCCCTACCGGCGCGAGATTGGCGAGACGATGCGGCGCATGTGCGAGGCGCTGATCGCGGATTGCCCGTGGCAGGATAAGAAGGACATCCTGATCGGCTTGATCCAGCTTGGCATTGATCAAGCGGCGGTTTCGCACTTCTTCGCCAAGGGCGAGTTCATCACTGCATCCGGTCAATCGTCTTGGGATGCCGGCAGGTCTGCGCCGACTGTTCTCGCTCTTGCGGCGCTCCCGGATAAAGACTGGCTGCAAGAGGCGTGGGACCTGTCATGGCCCCCGCGCCCGGGGTCGTCATCCGAGATCTATCACTACATGCCCGGATCGGCATGGGAGGATAAGCGGAACTTCTACGTCATTACGCAAAATGACGAGTTCAGCCCAAGCTTTGCCAACATCCTTCCGAAGCACTCCTCGCACACATATAGGGGCGTGTGGAACTGGATAGACCCCAACCCCGACAGCGCACCGCCGGGGCCGGTCGAAGGGCTTGTCGGCCATGCGACATACAATGGGCGCGGGTCACGGCCAGAGGGGTTCTCGGCCCTTCCGGGGCAGGCTAGCGGCTATCTCAACATTAACACCACGGCGGCGCGTGATACGCTGATCCCGCTCTGGCTGATCCCCGGCGTTTATGCGGCGTATAACAACAATGGGCTGCTGCGCTGGCTGGACCGGCTATACCTGACAGATCCTCGCCCGCTGGTGCAAATCCAGGCGCAAGGGCGCTGGTGGCGCGAGGTGCGGAACAACCCGCTTCTGGAAGCGCCTTTCAGCAAGACGCCAAACCGGTTGTTTCAATCGCCCGAAGTCGCCGGGTTCGGAACTGCGCTGATCGTCACGGTGCCGATTGATGATGGTGACAACGGCAGCCCCATAACCGGGATTGACCTGAGATACCGGCCCATTTCCCTCACTTTCAATGAGGAAGGCGGCATCACTTCGGAAAGCATTGTCGGGCCTTGGGTGGTTATCGAAGACATCGAACTTAACGAGGATCGGCAATATGTGGTCAGCCCGCTTGAAACGGGCGGGCTTGAAGAAAACAGGTGGTATGCAGTTCAGGTGCGCATGAAGAACGCCCTTGGCGCTGGCGCTTGGTCGCGGACGCATACAGGGGGTTGGTTCAGCAACCAGTGGGCGAGTAATGGCCGAATGTTTTCGGGGCAGGCTATAGGCCAGACACAGGCCCAGCTTGCGCTTGAGCGCCCCGAGTTTGTATCTGAACCGACAATATCATCTTTCATGTCGGCGGGCAGCCGCGCCCGAGTGGTCATCGTCGATCCGCCCCGGAGTGGGGCGAATTACACCGGCTTTCCGTTTCCAACGCCATCCTATCGGTGGATGCTCAACGGGCAGACCGTGGGCGAGGACGATCGAGACTTTGACATTCCGTCCACCGCGGCCGGTCAGGTTTTGTCTTGCGAAGTGACTCTGACGAACAGCCAAGGGCAGGACTCGACTGTTATCTCTGCTGGCACTGTCACCGCTGCCGCCGCATCGAGGGGTTACGTCCCGACGCCGATGATTGCGGAGGGTGACGTTGGCTTTGTGCGCGCTAATAGCGTCAACATCCTGTCGTCAGCGTTCATCAAGCAAGCCACCATCAGCTTTATCTTCGGGTCGCGGTTCGAGGCAAACGCAACGCTATTCACCAGTGCGCGAAGCGAATTGATAATGCGGCCCAACGGCATTCTCAGCATGTATATCTCTCGGGGCGTGACGGGAACGCGGGGATACATGCGGTTTCAGGGCCCGAGAACGGATCGCGCTCGGTGGTATCTGCTCAATGTGGACGTGACCGAAGTAAACCCCGAAGACCGCATAAAGCTTTGGGTCGGCGATCTGGACGGGCTTTTGCCGCCCGAACGGATCATGCCCTTCATGGTCACGGCGACCTCTGGCGATGGCGATTTCCAGTTCAATGAGAATTGGGCCTTCACGAACAACGCCTCGCACCGGATTTTCCCAGCCGATCCGCCCGAGCAGGCGTTCATCATCGGGGATTTGTATCTGGAGACCGGCGTAGTGCGCCCCCCGAGCGCGTTCATAGCCAACAACGGGCAGTTCCGCGACCCGGCGACGGTGGGCAATCCGTTCTTGCTGATGGGTTCCACAATGACCGTCGAGGACTGGAACGATGGCGTCAACCTCGGCACAACCGCCAACCCGATGGCCAACACCGGGAACGGGGGCGAGTTCAGTGCGATGGACTAATCATTCCCCCGTGCGGTAGAACGTAACCGCCCGGTTGTTGCCGCCTGCTTGGGGTGATGCGGTTGGCTTAGTTTGCGTCGTTACTGACGTCATGTATCGACCCGGCGGGATCTGCTCAGGTTAAGCCGCTAATGCATATGCTGCTGCGGGTGTTTTCATGTCCAGCGCCTGGGAGTTCTCCATGCCGCGCTTCGCGTCATCGGTAAGCGGTGCGTGGGGGCCGCGGTTTTTCGCTGGAGCGATTTCGTGCATGCGA
>CAZCAX010000055.1:0-9532 GCA_964496915.1 uncultured Rhodobacter sp. | reverse complement strand
CGCATAGAGCTTCTCATACCCCGCCGCATCAACATGCGCCCGCGCAATGAAATCCGACGATGGGTTGATTGCCGTACTCCTGTTACCAGTCATCGATCTTTTCTCCCGGATGGAATGGATGCCGGACCCTGCTGCTTCATTTACTGACATTTAAATTGCTGAGAAGTCCGTCGGCATTGATGATTGCGTTTGCAATCTCGATGGTCGAAGTGCGGCGCGACATAGCGTGGCTTCGGATTATCTTGTAGGCTTCCTTCTCGTTGATGTTGTGATGTCTCATTAGGATGAACTTCGCTTCCGTAATCATCTGGATATGCTCGAGTTTCTGCTTGAGCTTCTCCTCCGTCTTGTGTGACTCGAGTTGGGCTAGCCAGATGCGGCGGGCCATCAGGATGCAACTTAACACACCGAAGGCACGCAAGGGTTTGCTGATCACCGTCTGCACTTCGATATCGAGTATGCCCTGCAATACCGAGGGGTTTTCATATCCTATGATCCCGATCACCGTCGGGCGCTTATCCGGCCGCTGCGACAGGAGCTTTCCGAGAGCCGGCGAGATCGCCTCACGGATTTCTACGAACACCACATCGACATTCCCTGGAAGGGACTCGGGAAGAGGCCAGAGCGATTCCACGTTGCAGCCGATCCGGATGATCTGCTGGATGAGATCGTCACAATCAGAATCCCGCGGATGAAGGACAAGGACGTTCAGATTGCGAAGATCGGCGATCATGTTTGCCATGACGGTTTCAAAATGCTGAATACCCTTCGATTATCTCATCAGCTTGCGCGGACTGGCTTCGAGGCTTCCCGAAGTCGGAAGCGGTGGTCGTTCAAGTCCGGCGTCACCAGATACGGGTCCGGCTTGATCGGGCGCCTCACTTCTCTTTCGACAATGAAATCCCCATTGTCATCAACTTTTGCGATCCGTGAGTGAAGATAAGTGTGGTTGTTGTCAGGGTCGATCTTGATCTTGCCCTGAGGTGCGTCCCATGTGCTTCCCAATAATTGCTCGCGCAAGCGTTCGATATCGAGCGATTGCTCTCGTTCCAGTGCTTCGGCCAGCATGTGCACTTGGAAATAAGCGCTTTCGCAGCAACTTGTGACCATTTCGTCTGAGCCGAACATACGTGCGTAGCTTTGCAGGAAGCGGCGGCTTTTCGGGGTGTTGATGGTGCGGAAATAGGGCGCGGCGGTGATGTGTCCGACCGCAGCCTTGGCACCGATACGGGAAATCTCGGCCTCATTGGTCGTGAGGCTGGCGATGGGAACCTTGCGGGCATCATGACCCGCCTCGTAATAGGCTCTGTAGAAATTGATCGTGCCTTCGCCGACCACGGTCGAGAAGATCACATCGGGTTTCGTCTCGGCTATATCCTCCAGGATGCTGACGAAATCCTCCTTGACCGCGGTCACCGGCAAGTAGCGTTCGCCAATCACCTCTCCACCGCCTTGGCGCAGGATGTTGCGCATCACGCGGTTGGATTCGCGCGGGTAGATGTAGTCGGAACCCACGAAGTAAAAACGTGTTCCGTAGTTCTCCAAAAGGTAGCTGGCAAGCGGTACGCTGTTCTGGTTCGGGCATGCTCCGCCATAGATCACATTGGGCGAATATTCGAACCCCTCATAAAGTGTCGGGTAGAAGAACAGCGCATTACGCCGCTCGATAACCGGCAGCACCTCCTTGCGGGCAGATGACATATAGCAGCCGATCAGCAGGCTCACACCGTCTTCGGAGATGAGCTTTTCTGCCAATCGACCATATTCGGATGGAATCGAGCCCGGATCGTAGCTGACCGGCATGATCGGGAGGCCCGCAACGCCACCCTTGGAATTGATCTCTTCAATCGCTAGCAGAGCACCATTCTTCTGTGATTTCTCTATTACCGCGGTGGCGCCTGTTTCGGAAAAAAGGATTCCGAGTTTCCAGCAATCTCCGTTTTTTCGAATGCTCATGTTATTCTTTTCCAGATCCATCCGAATGCCGGATCATAACCTCGCCTGCTTCCAGACACGCGCTGAAATGATTCCGCCCTGTTTCTGCCGTTTCGACTGCGCTGCTTTCCAGCAAAAAACGTGCAAATGGCACTTCCACGAAACGTCGCACCGCACGCCTGAGCGAGCGCGCTCCGAACTGACGGTCAAACCCATTTCGCGCAATATGCTTGCGCAGTTCAGGGGAAACTTCAAGCCGACAATCATGTTTCTTGAGACGGCGATTGAGTTTCTCCATTTCCAGACCGATTAGCACTTCAACATCTTCCCGATCGATCCAGTTAAACACCTCTATCTGGTCAATCCTGTTGACAAATTCCGGCGGGAACTTGCCCAAAAGGGCGGATTGGGCGATGCCGTGCAGACGCTGCTTGCGGGATCTGGCGGTTCCACGAAGCAACCCACCCCATGGTCTGGACTGTCTGTTTGCCTCCTTGCGCAATTGTTCGGCTCCAAGGTTCGATGTCATAAAGATGATCGCATTACGGAAGGAATAAACGCGCTCACCCGATGCGACCGTCAAAATGCCGTTATCGAACACGTTGAGAAGCGATAGCACAACCTCGGGGCTGGCTTTTTCGAATTCGTCGAACAGCACAATTCCGGGCTTTCCGGTGGTGCCCTCGATCTTCGCCTGATCAAGGATCGTGCGGCCCTCTTTCGAGCCTACATAACCCGGAGGTGCCCCGGAAATCGCCGCTGAGTAATGTTCTTGCGCCAGCGTGTTCATATCGACCCGGCAAAGGGCATCGGCATCGCCATGCATCGCCTTTGCCAGAACTCGCACCAGTTCTGTCTTGCCTACACCGGTGGGGCCGAGCAAGAGGCTTGTATAAAGCGGGCGGCGTGGATCGGCGATATCAGCGCGCACGATGTTCAGCATGTCCAGAACCCCGGCGACCGCATCGTCCTGACCGATGATCTCGTGCTGCAGATGTTGGCGGATCACATCGATGTCGAAGCGGAAGCGGCTGTTGATGCCCTGGGATGCTTGATGCGCTCTTAAAACGTCATCCGAGGTCAGGGTTTCACTCTGCAAGGCCTGGGCGTCGCGTCGGCGGCGTTCGGTATCCTCCAGCATGTCATTGAGAAAAGGCATATAACGGAACTCCTCAATCGCGCGAGGCGCGACCTGTCATCGATGTGGCGCAGCACCAGTGCTGGCATCAGACGCCCTGCCGGTACTTCGGGGGCGGAACGGATCCGCCCCCGAATCTGAAGATGGCTCAGGCTTCCTGTTCCTTTGCCTTGTTCGGCAAAGATCCGACCGGGCACTGGGCGACCCCCACGGTAGTGCGAGTGAATGCCTGCACCTGCTCGCGGGCCTTTTGCGCATCATTGACCCAGGTGCGGTAGAACTCGAACGGGCAATCAGCAATCCCGTGGTCACCGTCACCGGCTGCATGCACTCCAGTATAGCCGCGGTGAAGCAGCTTGAAGAGGTGGTTTTGCGACTGATCGTTGGCACGGGCATCACGGATCTCGGGGATAGAGAGCTGCGCATACTGGATGCCCATTTCCTCGGTCCCGCATTCTCCAAGCGTGCGCCCATCGAATCCAATGATCGAGGAGTGGCCGAAATAGCTGTACACGCCATCGTTGCCAGCCGCGTTGGCCACCGCAACGTAGCAGTTGTTTGCCCAAGCCATAGACTTGGCCATGATGATCTGCTGTTCCTTGGCGGGGTACATGTAGCCTTGGCAGCGCACAATCAGTTCGGCTCCCTTCATTGCGCAATCGCGCCAGATTTCAGGGTAGTTGCCGTCGTCGCAAATGATCAGGCTGACCTTCAATCCTTTCGGCCCTTCGCTGACATAAGTTGCTCCGCCCGGATACCAGCCCTCAATCGGACACCAGGGAAGAACCTTGCGGTACTTCTGGACAATCTCGCCCTTGTTGTTCATCAGGATGAGCGTGTTGTAGGGGTTCTTGCGCGGGTGATCCTCGTGGCGCTCGCCGGTTAGCGAGAAGACGCCCCAGGTGTTTGCTTTGCGGCAGGCGCGGGCGAACACTTCGGTCTCATCCCCCGGGATGGACACAGCGGTGTCCATCATTTCCTGAGGATCGTACATGATGCCTTGCAGGCTGTATTCAGGGAAGATAACCAGATCCATCCCGGGCAAGCCCTGTTTCATGCCGATGATCAGATCGGCGATCTTTTCGGCGTTCTCCATTACCTCGGCCTTGGTGTGCAGCCGAGGCATTTTGTAGTTCACCACGGCCACGCCAACGGTGTTGTCACTGCTTGAGATGTCTCCGTGTCGCATTTCGGAAGTCTCCTTCTTCTTCCTTGGGTTGAACTCTCGACGTGGCTGGCCAGCGGTGCAGCTGCCAGCCCGCTTGTCAGAATGTGAGGTGCCGCTCGGCGATTTCGTCAGTCAGCTCCGCACTGGTGCCGGCGACCGCAACGCGACCCTTGTCGATCACTAGGAACCGATCCGATACCTTGCGGGCAAAGGGCACGTTCTGTTCGACCAGCACGATGGTTAGCCCGAACTCCTGGTTGAGCCGCACGATCACGTCGTGGATCTGCTGGACGATATTGGGCTGGATGCCTTCGGTCGGCTCGTCCAGAATTAGCAGTCTGGGCCTCATCGCCAAGGCGCGCGCGAAGGCAAGCTGCTGCTGTTGCCCGCCCGACAGATCACCGCCGCGCCGGTCCAGAAACTCCCGAAGGATCGGGAACAGCTCAAAGACAAAATCTGGAATGTCGCGGCTGCCGTCAGAGCGGGCATAGGTGCCCATCACGATGTTCTCGCGAACGGTAAAGCGGGGGATCACCTCGCGTCCCTGCGGGATATAGCCGATCCCGAGCATTGCGCGATCGCTGGTCGGCATTCGGGCAATGTCATGACCATCGAATTGTAAAGTGCCAGTAATACGATCAGTCAACCCCATGATGGTGCGCATCAACGTGGTCTTGCCGACACCGTTGCGGCCTAGAACGCTGAGTACCTTGCCAGGCTCCAGATCGAGACGTAGATCCTGTAACACCGGGCTTTTGCCGTAGTAGGAATAGAGGTTGTTCGCGTGAAGCATCTGTCTGTCCTAATGTCCGAGGTACACGGCCTTGACCCGCGGGTCCGCCTCGATTTCGGCGATGGAGCCGTCGGCTAGCACGCTGCCCCGATTCATCACAGTGACGCGCTCGGCCACTTCGCGCACGAACTGCATATCGTGCTCGACGACGATCAGAGTGTGCTCGCCTTTCAGCGCATTGAAAATCTCGGCGGTCTTGAGGGTTTCCTGAATGGTCATGCCGGCGGTGGGCTCGTCCATCAGGATCAGCTTGCTGTCCTGGGCCAGAAGCATGGCTATTTCCAGCCATTGTGTCTGGCCATGCGATAGGTTTCCCGCCGACGTGTCGATCATCTCTATCAAACCGACGCGCTCCAGAACCTCCTTGACCCGGCCACGCATCGGAGTTCGGAAAACTCGCAGCGCATCCAACACGCCGGCCCGTTTCGACTTGGCGACTTCGAGGTTTTCCAGCACGGTCAGATTCTTGAACACCGACGGTACCTGGAACTTACGACCGATGCCTTGACGGGCACGTTTGTATTCCTTGAGCCAGGTGATATCTTCGCCTTGAAACAAGATCTGTCCTGAAGTCGCCTTGGTCTTGCCGCAGATCAGATCAAGCGTTGTTGATTTACCGGCACCATTTGGCCCCAGCAGGCAGCGCAACTCCCCTTCCTGTACATCGAGGGTCAGATCGTTCACCGCTTTCAGCCCGCCGAACTGGACTGTCAGGTTGCGTATTTCCAGCAGACTCATGACGCGGATTCCTTGAAAATTTCGGCCTCTGCTTCGGGGCGATCTTGCTTTTTACCGCGCAGATTCATTCGACCGATCAACGCGATGGCGCTGCGCATCAGCCCATACAGCCCGCGCGGCAGAAAGAGCACGAAGAAGATGAACATCATGCCCAGAATCAACAGCCAGCCTTCGACAAAGGCGTCGGACAGCCGCCCTTCCGCCAAGTTGACAAGGATGGCTCCGATCGCGGCACCCAGCAGCGACTCGCGACCGCCAACGGCGCACCAGATGACGATGGCGAGGCTGAAGGCGACTCCCATATAGGTGGGTGAGGCGAACTCAAGCACGAGCACATAAAGCATCCCGGCCCAGCCCGCGATCGCCGCCGACATGCAGAACACCACCGTCTCGTAGCGCGCCACGTCATAACCGAAGTAACGCACCCGCATCTGGTCTTCGCGGATGGCCCGCAGGATCAGTCCGACCTTGGAGCGCGTCACTAGAAGCCCGAGCGCCAAAGCGGCAATCAGACAGCCGGCCACCAGATAGTAGAACTCGATACTGTAGTTATCGACACGCCAGGAACCGAGTTCCAGCGGCGCAAGACCAGTCAGGCCGTTCTGCCCGCCGGTGTAGCGCTGCTCTTCAATAAACAGCAGTTGCAGCGCCACCAGAAAGGCAAGCATGATGATCGCCACAAACACGCCCGTTACCCGGCCGCGAAACATGAACAGTCCCATAAGCCCGGCTACAAGCGCCGGCACGGCGAAGCCCGAGATCAGCGTCACAGGCAGCGAATGGAACGGCGTCCAGAACCATGGCAGGCTTTCCACATTGGTCCAGCCCATGAAATCTGGCATGCCACCAGGGTTGTTAACACTGTTCTTCAGTTTCAGATGCATCGCCATGATGTAGGCGCCGATGCCGAATGTCGCGGCCTGACCGAGATTGAGGATTCCGGCCGTGCCCCAGGACAGCGCCAGCGCCATTGCCACCATTGCCAGTGCCAGGTAGCGCGCGAAGGTGTTCAATTCGAACCCGTCGAACCCCAGCAACGATGGCACCACCAGTAGGATCAGCAGTGCAAAGGCAATGTAGCCGAGGAAGTCGTATCTGTGTGTACGGTTCATGACGTCCTCCTCACCGGCGAACCGATTGCGGGAACAGGCCGTTTGGCCAGAACCGGATGAACAGGATTATAGCAACCAGAACCGAGATCCGGCCAAGCGTGTCGTTCATCAGCATCGAGAAGAACGCCGTTGCCTCGCCTACCGCTCCGGCGGCTAGGGCCGTGCCAGCGATGGACCCCACACCGCCAATAATCACTACGAGGAAGGCGTCCACCACCAAATAGGTGCCCATCGAAGGGGTGGTGCTGACAAGGGGCGCAATCAATGCACCTGCAACGCCTGCAAGGCCCGCGCCATAGGCAAAGGTCAACGCATAGACTTTTTCAGCACGGATGCCGTAGCATTCCGATATTTCGCGGTTTTGGATGACGGCCCGCAGTTTCTTACCAAACTCTGTACGGGCCAGAAGCGCCCAAGTTCCAGCCAGAACGGCCAGCGAGAAGACAATTACGAAGATCCGGTAATTCGACATGTAGACATTGCCGATGACCAGATTACCCTCGAGTAATTTCGGCCCTGCGACAAAGCGCGATTCCGAGCCGATACCCATTCGCACCAGCTGTTGCAGTACGATCCCGATTCCCCAGGTCGCCAAAATAGTGTCAAGAGGCCGCTTATACAGTCGGTGCACGATGCCGCGCTCGATTAACCATCCCATCAGCCCAATGGAAAGAAAGACGACAGGCAGCGCCAGAAGTAAGCCCACGCCGAGATAGGCTTGCATGGCCCAAGTGACATAGGCCCCCAGCATGACGAATTCGCCATGTGCAAGATTGATCACGCCCATTGCGCCGTAGATTATGGCCAGCCCGAGCGCGACCATCAAAAGTATCGACGCCATGCTGAGGCCGGCAAATGCCTGATTTAGGATCGCGTCCATCGACGATGTCCCTGTGATTTTCGGAGAAAGCGAGTTCGGTCCTGAGCCGCGCACAAGCGCACCTTCGCAACGAAGCATGCTTCATTCCGGTATGGTTCGAATTTTGCGCCGGGCACCATAGCCGCCCGGCGCGCACTGCTTGATTGGATCGGGTTAACCCCGCACGAGGCCATCGCCGGTGCAGGTTTCACCTTCATAGGCCCAGTAGGGCTCCGGAGCTACGCGGGTCTCCGATTGCACCAGAACCTCAGCCTGCCCATCGGATTTCCAGCGAGCGATCTTGGGCCACAGATGCGTGTGCAGGTTGGCATCAATGACAATTTCGCCCTGTGGCGCCATAGTGGTGATGTTGATCGATGCATCACGAATTGCTTGCGGCGTGATGTTTGCAGGATCAAGCTTCTCAAGTGCTGCCTTGAACTGATAGACTTGAAAGTACGCTGCTTCAGAAACAAAATGCGTTACTTGGTCCGCACCGAACCGCGAACGGTAGGCTTCTACGAAGCGCTCGTTTTCAGGCGACTGATGTCCCATAAAATAAGGCGCTGACGAAAAATGCCCCACTGCTGCTTCGCCCCCGATGGCCGCGACCTCAACCTCCGAGCGTGTGAGGCTGGCGACAGGCATGGTTTCCGGGTCAAAGCCAGCGGCGTGATATTGTCGCGCGAAGGCCACATCGGAGTCGCCGACCAGGGTGCAGAAGATCACATCGGGCTGTTCTGCCCGGATCCGGTTGATAACCGAGCTGAAATCGGAATGCCCTAGAGGGACATATTCCTCGTGAACAGCCTCGCCCCCGATTTGGTTGAGGATCATCTTGCAGACGTTGTTTTCTTCGCGTGGATAGACGTAGTTGTTGCCGATCAGATAAAAACGGCCGCCGAAGTTTTCCTTCAGCCAAGGCACGAAATCCTGCTGCTGCTGATTTGGAACGGCTCCGCCATACATTACATTGCGCGAACACTCGCGCCCTTCATAAAGCGTCGGGTACCAGTAGAGATTATTGCGACCTTCCACCACAGGAAGGACCGCTTGACGGCTGGCTGATGTGTAAGAACCGAATACGCTGACGCAATTGTCGCGGATCATCAGTCGCCGCGCACGATCGGCATAGGTCGCCGGGTCCGATGCGGGGTCCTCGATGAAGGTTCTAAGTTGCATGCCATGCACACCACCGGCCGCGTTGATTTCTTCGATCGCCAGCAAGGCCGCATCGTGAAGCGTGCGCTCGACTACAGCGACCTCACCAGTCAGCGAAAACAGCAGGCCGACCGGGATTTCGCCATTAGCAGCAAAGGCGCGTCCGCCTCCGGAAATCAGTGCTGGCGCGCTGAGCACTCCGGCGGATGCCATCGCGCCCATGGCGCCGACATTCTTGATAAAAGTCCGACGTTTCATCTTACTCTCCCTGCTAGTTATTTTTTTGAGTGAGCGCCAAAACGAAAAAACCCCACACGAAGCATCATCTGTGATGCTATCATGCAGGGCTATGGTGCCTTGACTGTGTAGAGATCTTTGTTGATCTCCGTAATCAGGTTGTAACATTATTTCTTATATTGCAAGAGAAAAAAAGCTCAAGTTTCTAATGCCTTAGGCGAGGAGGAGGTATGGCCGATCGCTCGAAACCTTAGCGCGATGGGCTTAGGTTATGTAAAAACTCCTGCGAAAAGAGAAACTGCGTTGTGTGATTCGCAAGGAGTGTTTTGGCGCGCTAGTGTTGGTCACCTGCCACAAGATTCCCAATGGCGTTGGGGTGTGTCATACGCAA
>CAZCAX010000054.1:0-10964 GCA_964496915.1 uncultured Rhodobacter sp. | reverse complement strand
GGCCGATATACGAAATCCGCTCAAATCACGCTCCGATGTGTCGAACTTCGGAGACCTGGACAAGGTCGCCAAACTTGGACGTCTGGGCAAGTTCGACCTGCTGTGCAATCTCAGTAACCTGTTGATCGCCCCGATTTTAGCCGACAGGCCTTACATCACCGGCTCAACAGGTCCGGCAGACGGCGCGAAATTGCTGTTCGGGAATGGGCTGAGTATCGGTGCTCTTGACGGCGCCTGTGCGCAATTGGCCGAGCATCTGGATGTCAGCCCGCAAGTCATAGAGGATGCCCTTTGTAACTGGCAGAAAAGCCCGGAGAAATACATCTATTTCCGGGGCTAGTGGGTCCAGTGGAAGCGGCGCTTGAGATGCTGCATCTGGTTAAACCGGATAATCCCCTCATGCTGAAGTTGCCCAACGATTAGTCCGGGCACCACGCCCACCTTTTTAGCAAAATTGATGATCGGAAACCTTGATCCGCCGAGGCAGAGAAATTCTTCACGATATGGCATGGGAACGATGACCTGAGCCGCATATTCATTCGCTTCTCGTTCGCACTCGTCTTCAGTCAGTTCCGTGTTCTCCAGAATTGGCATTTTGTCATAGTGCAGCAGCAGGTGCGCGATCTCATGAAACAATGAAAACCAGAACTGGTCGTCCGAGAGGTAACGGAAGCTGAGTTGAATGTGCGGCGTCCCATCGGAAAGAATCCTTACAGCCCCGCTCGCAGAACACCCCTTGGGCGCCCTGACAATCGCGAACTTCACGCCAGCAGCGGCGAAGGCCTCTTTCAGTTTCGGTAAGAACAGGGCCGGACTTTTATACCAGGTCAGACGCCGGAAATGAGGAATCTGGCTTTCAAGCACCTTTGGCGACCAGACTGCGACCTCATCATAGTGCGTCTCAATCTCGCCCTGACGAAGCCAGGCCGTCGTTGCGACTTCGCATGAGGCGTATGCCGTTGAGCGCCGATAGGCCGCAGTTTGGAAAGCATTCTCGTATCGGCCCTGCCACTGCGCGAGCGACGAAACGGCGAAGAAACTGAGGCACTCCGCGATCTGATCGTCCCTGGATCGGGCCTTTCCAATCCACCCGAATTTCTGCATGTCGCCGATCGGCAGCCTGCCGATCAGGTCAGACAGAGTCGTGACACTGACATCCTCGGGCGGTGCGACGCTTGCCCGGTAATCGTGTTCCCGTGATAGCCAGAATGTTTCCGAAGCGCCAACTGTGCTCGCCAGCTGACGCGCCAGGTTCGCATCAATCGCATGAGCGCCGTCCAGAATCTTTTGCGCTACAGCTGCGCTTCGTCCGATTTGTTTGGCAAACTGTTCGACCGTCAGTTCCCGCTCTTCGAGAATGCTGACGATGGTATGCCCAGGCGGGGACACCCAATCGGGTTTCTCCATGACTGCGCTATCTGACATCGTTGATCCCCATCACCTTGACCCGTCCGACCGTTGACCAGTCGTACGAGCTACCGTCGTCCGCCGCTGCATAGTTGGGAGCCATCACGATTGAAAGGACATCCGGGACCGTCAGCGTGCAAAGGTTGTCATCGACCGAGAGCTGTCCCAACGGTAGTTCAAACACATTGCTTGCTGCCTGAATGTCAGAGTGTCGCGCCTGCAAAGAAATTGCCGCCTCCTCTCCCAGATACTGTATCGCAGTGGAAGTGCGAAAGCAAATTTCTTGAAGAATCTGGGAATTGTAGGAGATCAACAAATAGTCCCTCTCTATGTTGTTCCTCTATACTTAGGTTGGCGATTCGCGTCGGGTCAAGTTTTGCGATCCCGTTCCTGATCTGATCCGGCTTCTATCCCCCGAATATACCAACCGAAGCGTCTGCCTCTTTCTATCCTGACTCGCAATCCCCAGACCCGGATGGCCTTCTTTTAAGTGCTTCGCATTCGAAATGGAATCCTGTCATTGTCATCCTCCCCTATCAAGGTCCCGATCACGGTCATAGCTCAGGCGCTCCTGATGAGCTGCGATCGCATTTTCGATCTCGTCCTGGCCCTGCCTGTAGGCTTCCTCTGATGCCTGAGCTCCTTTCGACGGCCGACCCCGACCGCGATCGTTACCGCGGCGGACATTGACCTAATTACTTAGACGATTTCAACATCACGCCGCTTTTGGTGTGCTCTCGACGCACCTATGCAAACTCAATCCAGTGGTCCTGAAACGCTGTGATTTATCATATCTGTTTCAGGCAGCGACATCCTCGTCCTTTTCATCGTCGGTGGGCGGACGCGAGAGGGCGAGAGCGATGGCTTCCGACACGTTGTCCGCAGCCGATCTGATCGGATCGGTTTTGAGATGTGCATAGCGGGCTGTGGTCTGCACTTGCGTGTGGCCGAGTAGCTTTCCGATCATCGTCAGATCCTGGCCGAGTTGCAGAGCATCCGATGCGAAGGAATGGCGTAGATCGTGGATGCGCAGATTGTCCAGCCCTGCGCGCTTGCGCAGCCGTCGCCACGGCTTTTGCATGTCGGTAAGATGCTGCCCTTCGACCCGGCCGGTGATGACGTATGGGTTGTTCTTCACTCTGGGAATCGACTTTAAGACCTCGATGACCGCCTTGCCGATCGGCACCAGCTTCGCGCCGGTTTTGGAATCGGGCAGGCGAAGCACACTTGTTTTCAAGTCGATTTATTCCCATTTGAGGGTTTGGATCTCTCCAAGTCGGCATCCGGTCAGCAACAAAAGGCGGATGCAGTTGGCGGCTTCGGGCTCCTCGTCGGCCTCACGCAGCACCTTGCCGAGGCGGGCGAGTTCATCGGAGGTCAGATAGCGTTCGCGCTTGACCTCTTTGTATCGCTTCACCTTCCAGCACGGGTTCACGCCATCGGTTCGCACGCCCCAGGTGTGGGCGACGGTAAACATGATGGAGAGTACGCCGAGCGTCCGGTTCGCCTGGTAGGGGACGTTCTTCATGGACTGATGGAGCCCGACCACATCGGCGCGCGTGATGTCGATTATGCGATGCGACCCCAGCTTTGGATTGATGAACAACTCGACGGACCGCTTGTACTCGCCATAGGTCGAGGGCTTGCAGTGAAGTGCAACATGCTCGGCTAGGAAACGCTTGCCGAACTCCTTCATCGTGGGCGACGCCTTGCGGCGGTCCCGATCGTTTGCCGGGTCGCCGCCAAGTCGCACCTGCGAAAGATGCTTCATCGCCTCGGTACGCGCGAGGTCGGGGGTGAGTGCGCCATGAAGACCGATATTGACGCGACGAAGCCGTCCGCCGGCTCTGAATTGCGCCAGGTACATCTTGCGGCCTGACGGATAGACACGCAGCCCAAAGCCCTTCAGCTCGTCATCCCAGATGAAAAATTCTTTGTCTCCGGGCACTGCGGCATCGACGGAACGTTTCGTGATCTTGGGCATGGAACACCTCGTGAACGCCGGAATCCCCGGAATCAAATCGGAATCATTTGGGAGAAAACCGCGGAGTTTTCAGTCGCAAGATAGCGTAGAATGGCAATCTAAATATGTCAATAAAAACATCGTGTTATACGGAATTTTGCGGCTCTAGCGTAGAGGCGGATAGCGTGGCGAAAAAGGTCCGGAGCAAACTCATAACCTGAAGGTCGTAGGTTCAAATCCTACCCCCGCAACCAACGATAATTGCGAAACCTCCGTAGGCTCCGCCGCAGAGGTTTTTGCGTTTCCAGACCCATTCCGCAGAGATCGTCTGTTGCGCGTCCCCGCAACCAACGATCCCTGCGATAGCAGGTTGTCCAGAGCCTCGGCCTCCGCAAGGAAGTCGGGGTTTTTCTTGCCCGCCGCAAAGCGCAGGATAGCGCCGAGATCACCGCGCAGGACGATCGCGAGTTCCCCATTCTCGGGAACGAGCGTCACCTGATCGACCAGGGTCCGGAACACCTCGACCGCCTGTGACCGTTCATCCTCGTGTTGAAGGTTCTCGTAGAGCTGGCCGATCCGATCCTGATAGATCTGCGCCATGTTGGGATGCAGCAGGGGCGGTGGCTCGTCGGCATTGGCCAGCAGTTCGGTCAGCTCCGCCTTGCGCGCTTCGAGCTTTTCGGCCTTGTCCTTCAGCTTGGCGGGCGGGAACCCCTGAAGGATGGCATCCACCATCTTGTCCAGTTCTCGGTCCGTGCGCTCCAACTCGCTCTTCCACCCTTCCAGATCGGCGCCGCGCTTCATGCGCAGCCGGTTCACCTCCTTGGTGAACTCGGCGCAGAATTCCTTAAACAGTTCCGGCTCCATCAGATGCTTCCTGAGCCCGTTCAGGATCGAGGCCTCCAGCGCATCGCGGCGGATGTTCACCCGGTTGTCGCAGGTGCCCTTGTTGCGCGCCGTCGAGCAGCCCAGGAGGTCCTTCGAGATCATCGAATAGCCCCCGCCACAGCAGCCGCATTGCACGAGCCCCCCGAACAGGTGCTTCGGGCGTCGCCGGTTGTTCATCGGGTTGGTGCTCGTCTCGGACTTGTCGAAGGCGAGGCTCGCCTGCCGTTCCTTCACCCCATCCCAGAGGGTCTGATCGACGATCCCGAGTTCGGGAACCTCCTGGGTCACCCATTCGCTTTCCGGGTTCGGGCGCGAGACGCGCCTGCCGGTGTCTGGGTCCTTCATGTAGCGCAGTCGATTCCAGACCAGCTTCCCGATGTAGAGCTCGTTGTTCAGGATGCCCGTGCCGCGTTTGGGATTGCCGTGGATGGTGGAGGGTCCCCATTCCTTGCCCTGGGGGCCGGCAACGCCCTCACGGTTCAGCGTCATTGCGATGGTGCGCGACGACTGGCCGTCGAGATAGTCCTGGAAGATGCGCCGCACGACGGCGGCCTCGGCCGCATTGATCTCGCGGTGTCCCCGGTCGTCGGGATCGGCAGTCCGCACGACATTGTAGCCGTAGCAGAGCCCGCCGCCCGACTTGCCGTTCTCGACCCGGCCGCGTAGGCTGCGGCGGGTCTTGTCGGCGAGGTCTTTGAGGAACAGCGCGTTCATCGTGCCCTTGAGGCCGACATGCAGATGTGTGACCTCACCTTCGGACAGAGTGACCAGCTTCACATCGGCATAGGACATGCGTTTGAAGATGCCGGCGATATCCTCCTGATCGCGCGACAGCCTGTCCATCGCCTCAGCGAGGATCAGGTTGAAGCGTCCACGTGAGGCATCGGAGATCAGGGCTTGGATGCCGGGACGCAGCAGCGAGGCGCTTGAAATCGCGTGATCCGAATATTCCTCCACGATCTGCCAGCCCTGCTTCTCGGCATGCAGACGGCACATCCGGAACTGGTCGGCGATCGAGGCATCGCGCTGGTTATCAGAGGAATAACGGGCGTAGAGCGCGACCTTCATGCGGCGGCCTCCTTATTCAGGGAGGCGGTCCTGCTCATGGCGTGCCGTCTCGGCGTTGACGAAATCCCGCGCGGCTTGACGGGCCAGGAGGCGGACCAGATCGATGAGGCGCGGATCGGGCTTGGCGTCTGCCACACGCGCGGCGTCGGCTTCCGTCGCTTCGACGGAGAGGTGCAGTGCCTCCGCTGTGGTTTGCCGCTGTCGTACCAAGAGTGAGCCATCCGTTTCCTGCGCGTTGAGGTGCGCAAGGCGTAGGATGACATGTCGGCACTATCTCTCAAGGTGAAATCGCATGTAAAAACAGCGTGTTGGGGGCTATCTCGGTGCGCCGCTTCGTGCCGTGTCGCAGAGCCGGATAGCGCCTCGTCGTGAATAACGGCGGCTGAAAATATCACTATCTGTCTTATCGCGATGTACATTTTACTTCTGTCGCGCCTTTTCCGAGTCGGGTGTCGTGTGCTCATCCTGGCGCAACCCCTCGACCGCCGGCAAGGCCATTGAAAGACGGGTGAAATCGGTTTATATGTTATAATATAGCACGGAGGTCGGTGATGAGCAACGCTGCGCAAAAAAAGGGCGATCAAGAATTATCGCGCGCGTCTGACGCAGCGGGGCTTCAAGCGTTTCGAAGTCATGGCGCTCGAAACCGACCGCGAACTGATCCGCTCCCTTGCTCGCCGCTTGGCTGAAGAGGGGCCGAAAGCGGATGAGGCGCGCGCGGCGGTGAAGGCTGTCGTGGCGGGAGAGCCGCCGAAGCCCGGCGGTATTCTTACCGCGCTGCGCCGCTCGCCCCTGGTCGGGGCTGAACTTGATCTCTCGCGCCCGCGCGATGAAGGGCGCAGGGTCGATCTGTGACGCGCTACCTTCTCGACACCAACATCATCAGCAATATCGTCAAGCCGCAGCCGTCGGATTCTCTGCTGGAATGGATGGCGGCGCAGCAGGACGAGGACCTGTTCATCGCTTCGTTGACCATCGCTGAAATCCGGCGCAGCATTCTGGAAAAGCCACGCGGCAAGAAGCACGATGCGCTTGATGGCTGGTTTTCCGGGCCGGAGGGACCGCAGGAACTGTTCGTGGGCCGGATCCTGCCCTTTGACGACAAAGCGGCGCTGATATGGGCACGGCTCATGGCCGAGGGGAGGGCTGCCGGACGTCCGCGCAGTGCGCTGGATATGATTATTGCGGCCATAGCCGGTGCCAACGACTGCGTGGTGGTGACGGACAACGGGAAAGATTTTGAGGGGATCCCGTTCATCAACCCTTTGCGCGGGGCCGGCTGACGGGGCTGAAGCTGTTTCCTATGATGGATTGGAATGATCACTTATAAATATCAATGATTTGCGTTCGACCGTGTGCAAATTTTGCACACGAAGGTTCTTGTGCTATTTCCTTTTCGTTCGCGCGACGGGGTGCGCCACATTGATCTAATGCCGCTTAGGGTCTTATTCTTCGGCGCCTTGCTCTTCAATACAGACTGATCTCGTTAGCCAGCAGGGGAGCGTGAGCTGTGGTCGTGCTCCGCCGGATATGCTGGAGTAGTGTGCCGATCTCGGCAGCTCGCTCGCGGCGTAACTGTTCCACGTGAGAACTTGGACCTGGACACCTCGGCGAAATCGCGGCCCATCGGGAGTCACGCGACGAAGTAGAAAAATGTACATATAAGTTGTTGGAAGCTATCCTCTCGCTCTCTCGCAAGCGGGTCGCCCGACCGTATGTTCTTTATTTGTTCACTTTCATCTGCTACCTTGCTATCTAGGAGCGCTTGAGGCAAAGTGGCTTTGCGCCGCGGAATGCTGCGGATCGCCGCGGAGGTTCCAAGTGGGCAAGGATGGTAAGGACGCCGAGCGCGTTACCACGACTTTGACCAGAGCGCAGAAGGCCGAGCTTGATCGCCTTGCCAAGGCGCAGGGCGTGAAGGTCGCTTGGCTCGTCCGTCGCGCGGTCGAGCGTTATTTGGAAGAAGCTGCGGGGGGGCCAATGCTCCCGCTTGAGCTGGAAAGGGGCGAGGATGGAAAGCGCTGAACTCTTCGCCGGATGCGGCGGGCTTGCTTTGGGAATGTCCCGTGCTGGATTTAAACATCGCCACATGGCTGAATTCGACCGGGATGCGGTGGCGACCGTTCTGCACAACAAGGCTAATGGCGTTGAGCATGTCCGTGCCTGGCCAATGTATCTCCAGGATGTTCGGGAAATCGACTGGAGCGTGTTTGAAGCCCTGGACGCGGTCTCGGGCGGTCCACCCTGTCAACCGTTCGGGATTGGCGGAAAGAAGCTGGGCCAGGAGGATGGCCGTGACATGTGGCCGGAGGCGATTCGCGCGGTGCGGGAGGCCCAGCCGCGATCCTTCCTGTTCGAGAACGTGCGAAATATTTCCGGGCCGCGTTTCCGGCCTTATCTCGATTGGATACTCGCGCATCTCGCGCGACCCTCAATACAGCGTAAGGCCAGCGAGACGCATGATGAGCATCGTGATCGTTTGCACGCGTCACGATCGAAGCCGGAATACCGGGTTGTGTGGCAGCTTGTGAATGCTGCTGACTTCGGCGCGCCGCAAATCCGGCATCGCGTTCTCATTTTTGGGGTTCGCGCCGACATGGGTGTGGTCCCGCTGCCAATGACCCCAACTCACTCCCGTGAAAAATTGCTCTGGGATCAATATGTGACGGGAGAATATTGGGCGCGTAACGGCATCAAGGTTCGAGCCGAGCCGCAACTGCGGCAGGATCAAACGAGGGTGGCGGCCTTGAGGCGCGAGGGCCGCGAGCCCAAGGGGCTGCCCTGGGTGACGGTTCGCGACGCCCTTGCCGATTTGGGCGATCCGAATGGTGTTGGAAACCATGTGTTTCAGCCAGGGGCCAAGGTCTATCCCGGACATACGGGGAGTCCCTTGGATCTTCCGGCGAAGGCATTGAAGGCTGGTGACCATGGCGTTCCTGGCGGTGAGAACATGATGGTTCGCGATGACGGCTCGGTTCGCTACTTCACCACTCGTGAGGCGGCGCGTCTGGTCGGCTTGCCGGACGATTATGAGTTTCCGCGCTCTTGGACGGAGAGCATGCGCCAGCTCGGAAACGCGGTGCCGGCGCAGCTTGGAGCGGCAGCGGGAAGATGGCTTTCTGGGATGATTAACAAGCAACGTCCGAGCGTATTGGATTCAAATCGGAAGGCGGCATAGTATTGCCGATGTAAACAGCCGGGGGCGAATCGCGACCGAGAGACCTCGTATCGGCAAACCGGGAGGTCTGGAATATGGCGCGTTCGCCGGATCGGACAGCGATCAATGAGCTGGAGAAGGCGCTGGAGGCGGTGCTAGGGGCCGTCGGGGATAATCCTCCTCCGGCAGTTGTTCGGCGTATTCGTAACGGACTCGCCGCGCACGCGGAGGCCGTGGAGGCGGCGCGCTCATCCACCGATCCAATCCAAATGCCGCGCGCTACGTTTGATCCTGCGGACCCGAAGGCGATTGGACGGATGGTCTCGATAGCGCTTCTGGCGCAGCCGTTGATCGCGCTCGAGGATATCCAGCCCGCCTATGGTTCGGGGGTGTATGCGATCTACTATCGCGGCGAGCACCCGCTCTACGCCAGCATCTCGGGATCCGAGACCCCCATTTACGTGGGAAAGGCTGACCCAGCCAATCATGACGCGAGCACGGCGCGGGAGCAGGGCGCGAAGCTGACCGCACGGCTTCTGGAGCATGCCGGCACAATCGGAACCGCCGAGGCCTACACCGATCAATTGCCAGCACATCTATCGCCGATCCACCTGCGAGATTTCGTTTGCAGAAGACTGGTCTGCGCGACGAACGCTCAACTGGTCGCTGAAAAGCATCTCATTCGAACATTCTGGCCGATATGGAACTCCGAGACAAAGGCCTGCTGGGGCATGAGCAAGCATGGGGACGCCGCCAAGACCAGGGCGAATAAGCGTTCGCCTTGGGATGTCGTGCATCCTGGTCGGGCCTGGGCGCTTGACGAGCGTTTGATGAACTCGCTGACGCCTGATCAGATCAGGCAACGAATAGCGCAAACCCTGGAGAGGGTGCCGGTTCGCCGGGATCATGCCGCGCTGCTGGAAGAGATGCTGGAGGGCTTCCGACAGGAGGACGCGGCGGTTGAAACCCATACTCCCCCGGTTGGTGACGACGCGGAGGGGCCTCAACCGAATGAGGCTGGTGGTGCTGACGACGAATGAATCGCGTGATGCGCGCAGTGCCCAGATGGCGCGCATTCGGGCGCGTGACACGAAGCCAGAGATGCGGGTGCGCCGCGCGCTGCACTCCGCAGGCCTAAGGTATAGGCTGCAAGCGAAGGGCCTTCCGGGCAAGCCGGACATAGTCTTCCCGCGCGCCCGGGTTGTCTTGTTCGTTCACGGCTGCTTTTGGCACCAGCATCCGGACCCGGCGTGCAAGCTCGCGCGCATGCCGAAATCGAGACTGGAATTCTGGCGGCCCAAGCTGGAGGGGAATCGCGCGCGCGACGAAAGGGTTCGGGTGGAGTTGGAGGAACTGGGCTGGGCGGTGATCGAGGTTTGGGAGTGTCAGTCCAAGTCCGACCAATTGGCACGGCTCGCCGACAAGGTGCGGAATATAGTCAGGGCGCGATTGGCGAAAGGCAAGGACAGGTGAGGAAATGAACCAGGACTTCGATCTCACGCCGGACCCGCGGGTCCTACAGATGTTGGGCGAGATCAACCTTCACCAATGGCGTTGCCTGGCGGAGCTTATCGACAATTCCATTGACGGATTTCTGCATGCCGCCCGCTCGGGATCCCGGTTGATGCTCCGGAGATTGGCGTGAGCCTTCCAACGGCGGATAACGAGGACGCCCGGGTTGTCGTCAAGGACAACGGGCCGGGTATGTCGTTCGACCTTCTTGAGAACGCGGTGAAGGCTGGCTGGTCGGGGAACAGCCCGCTTTCAAGTCTCGGTTTGTTCGGTATGGGCTTCAACATCGCGACCGCTCGCCTTGGGCTTGTGACCGAGGTTTGGACCAGCCGGGCGGGTGACCCGGAGGAGGTGGGTGTCAGGATCGATCTGAACGATTTGCGCGCCACTGGAAATTTCAAGGTTCCCAGGCAAACCCGGGCCAAACCGGATCACAATGCCCATGGCACCACCATTGTGATTACCGGGCTTAAGACGGATCAACGAGCCTATCTGGCGAGAAGCAACAACCAAAAGACCATCCGTAAGCATCTTTCGCGAGCCTATTCCTCCTTGCTCGGTAAGTCCGAGGCCGGAAAGATCCGGTTGATGGTTGGCGGGACCCGGCTAGCGCCGCGCCGGCACTGCGTGTGGAACGAGGAACGAACTGTCTCATATCCGGATGGAACGGTCGCCCGCGCCGTCGAGATGATCGACGTCAAGTTGGCGCCACGGCGATATTGCACTCATTGCATGCGCACCCTGGCGCCGAGCGAGGAGAAATGCCCCACAGGGAGCCCGAGTTGCCAGATCGTCGAAACGGAGCGGCGGATTCACGGCTGGATTGGCTTGCAGCGGTATCTGCACAACACCGAGTTCGGGATCGACTTCATTCGGAATGGCCGAAAGATCGAGATCTCGAATAAGGATCTCTTTGGACGTGTCACGGTTTGGTGCCGCTTCGTTGATCACGTAATGTGCAGCAAAGGA
>CAZCAX010000053.1:0-11038 GCA_964496915.1 uncultured Rhodobacter sp. | reverse complement strand
TCCTCAGAAAATCGAAACCCAGGCGCGCTATCTCGTCGAAAACCCAGAGGTCATGGGATGCACCTCCGAACAGGCAAGAACTTCGCCTGAGTTGATCTTCTCGACACTCCGGCGCCGGGGGAATTTTATCATCCCCAATATTTCATCCTTCATGTATCGGCGAGAGCCCGTCAAACGCGAAGTTGGTTATTGGGACAGTGTACGTTTTGGCGCCGATGTACAGTTTATTAATCGTATCAGGAAAGCCTTCAATGAAGAGGCTGTGAAGGATCTTCCATCCGGACCTCTGGCTTTTCAGCGCGCGACGCCGGATTCAGCAACTGGTGATAAATTTTTCGGATTTGACGGCTTCAAGTTCGGCGCTCGAAAGCAATACGAAGAAGCAAATGCTGACTGGTTAGCTGTTTCTGGAACAGTTTACATTGGCCGACAAGCGGACAAACGCGCGTTCTTTGCGCCTAACCCGATGTTACCCGGCCGGTGGAAGAAAAGCGCCGGCCCAAGGCATTTTGACGTAATCATCGCATCTGATTTCCGTTTTCCGGGTGGCACTACAAGTTCCAATTCCGAAGAAATCAAGGCGCAGAGAAATCATGGTTTGACAACCGCACTTGTGGAACTTTCAAACTATGACCTCAATGTTGATCGCCCCATGAACCCCAAAATCCGCGCGCAGATCACCAATGGCGACGCGGAACTGTTGTGCTATGGTGAAACCGTCGAATGCGATACGCTGATCATTCGCCAGCCGATGTGTTTCAATTGGCCTCAGCGGTACATTCCGGAGGTCAAGGCGCGAAATGTTCGTGTGATCATCAATCAACCGCCAAAGCGCGATTATTCCGAGACCGGGGAAACGCTTTACAGCCTCGAAGCTTGCGCCGGGGCGATACGCGAGATGTTTGGTGTCGATGGCATCTGGCATCCGATTGGCCCCCTGGTGCGCGACGCGCTGGTGGAACATCATTCCAAAGACCTGCGCCATATCAATCTGGCCGATACCGACTGGACCAATATCATCAATGTTGAGGAATGGAAGCGTGACAAGCGGCCGGAACCAGGCAATCGCCCCATCCGGGTTTGCCGACACTCCCGCGATCAGTATGTCAAATGGCCCAACGATCACGAAACACTTCTGGCGGCGTATCCGAGCGATCCGGAATTCGAAATCAATATTCTTGGCGGGGCCGAGACGGTGCGAGCGGTTCTGGGCGGCGATCTGCCCGACAACTGGAGGGTTCAGGAGTTTGGGTCCGTGCATCCGCGTGATTTCCTCACCGGAATGGACATTTTCGTCTATTATACCCACCCGGACTGGATTGAATCTTTCGGCCGGGTGATATTCGAGCCGATGTGCGTAGGCGTTCCCTGTATCCTGCCGCCGATGTATCGCAAGCTTTTCGGAGAAGCCGCGATTTATGCAGAGCCGCATGAAGTGGCTGGAATTGCGCGCAAGCTGTACGCTGACCCGGATGCTTATGAGCGACAGGTTCGCAGGGCGTTTGACTATGTCGAGAAGAACTTTAGTCATGCGACGCATATTGCAAGATTGGGTGACAATTAGGGAACTAGATCCTCTAACATTAAGACCGGACAATGAAGACAATCAATGACGCGTTGGACAAGAAGACTTTAGCGGCTATTTCCCGCGCTAGTAAGAAAAAGAACTGGCGTGAGTTGCGGGCGATAATCGAACCGATGTACAAAAAAAATCACGGAACCCTGCCCAAGGAATTATACCCACCGTTCATTATGGCACTCGCTATGGATCGCGATTTTGATCTGGGAATTTCTGTCGTAAAAAACGCATCTGAGGAGTTCAAGAGTAATTTTGCTTTTTTAAAGGCAGAAGCAGAGTTGTATTTTTTGATGGGAGATCTAGCAGCGAGTTTGCTAAGGCTCGAAACCATCCAGAAAAAATTTGAGCTGAAATCGGATTGGCACACAGATAATAGATACTATCAAATTCTTAAAACTCTTAATAAGGAGCAACGATCAAATTCGATCAAGAATAGCACCGGGCCGGCTGCCAGTCATGCTATGCATGCATACGAGTATATGGCCAACGGCCACAAAGACTCCGCCGAAGACAGCTTTAGAGCTGCGCTTGCTGTTTGCTTTAAGGAAGAAGAGTTGATCGAGAAGTGGCTTCAGTGCTTCAGAATGGCATTTGCTACTTCTTCTCTTCTGAAAGGGGACTCATCAGTAGAGTTTCCGCAGGCTCCAGTCAAAAGCACTGAACAAAAATCCAGAGTTTTGATTGCATCAGGGATGGGCTGGTCCGGATCTGGGGCCGTTTACGATTTCTTGTCTGAGTTTGAAAGCGTGACCAGAATCAAAGGAGAATTTCCGTTCATAGAAGGGAAATTCGGCATGCGATCTCTATTCGAAACAAAAAATCGAGATGCTGCGAGAAAACGATTTCTGGATTTCTTTTTCTTTAGCCTTTTTGGCTTCCATCCGCCGAAAGACAGATCAGTTGGGAAGATAACCCGGTTTACGAAGAAGTTAACGTCCGGAAAAGAAGGCGCTTCCTACGCAGAATTGGTCAAAAACATAATCAACACCATGAAAGAAAGTATTTCCGAGCAGGGCTTTGGAATAGAAAGCCTGCAATCGGTTGTGATGCAATATATTGAGTTTCAAATGATTTTGATGAATGTTCCAAAAGACACAATTCCGCTTTTTGATAATATTGTACACATACAAAATGCTCAGTGTTTTTCTCTGATCAACAATTTTTCAGCGTTTTGTACTTTTAGGGATCCTAGATCCAACTATGTTGCAAGAGTTCAGGAAGATAGGATGTTCTCTGGAGAGATTGACAGTTTTATCTTAGACTATAGAACCAAAAGACGATCGATAGATAAAAAACTTTGTGCCGTTGCTGATTCTAATGAACTGAAAAATGAAGACGGCATGGGAATTCAGATTGTTCAATTCGAAAACTTCGTAATGGATCGGAACTACAGGAGAAATCTTGCAGAAAAGGCTGGATTAGACTTTGCGCAACAGGATGAATACTCGCGGTTTAAGCCATGGGAATCTGAAAAAAATGTCTTCCTGTTCGAAAATTACGAAAATCAAGACGAGATTCGCTACATTGAAAAAGAACTCGCCGAGTACTGCATTGATCTCGATGCCTTTCAATCAATGCGAACCAGTACCTAAAGCAGTTCAGGCCGCGCTTGCTGGTCGGCCTTGAACTGTTTACGGTGCTTCATCGCCTTCGCACTCGGAACGGATTTGTAGAACGGGTCCGGCACCCGCCACCCGGCGCCGTAGTTCCCGGCCAGGAATTCTACGGGGACGGCGGGAATCAGGATTTCGGCGCCATGAAAGTCAAAGGGGTTCAGCGGCAGCATTGCTTCGCGGCCCAAGGGAATGGTTGTAAAGCCCGATACATTATAGGTTTCGGCATCAAACCACGCTGGCATCAAGTCTATCTCAATTCCCTTGGCCTTTACTTTGATATGCCCTGTCACGCCTAGTTTGCACCGAAAGCCGGATGCGATCAGGTGATCGATGATCCTGAAGCGTTCCTGCGAGACTTCGGCACAGGTTTCAAGATCGGAAATATAGGCGCAATCAAAGTCATCGTCATGTTCGATCAGATCACCCTCGCGCACCAAGCCGAGCAAGGTGCCGTGGCTGGCATGGATCTGGTAGCCGAATTTCTGCTCAAGACACGCGTTTACCGACGCATAGAGGGCGGCGAGCCTGCTCTTGGTGGTCTGCATCCGGTACTTGGGCGTGAGGACACTGCCTTTCTTGGTCACATACTTCCCGGCGCTGATGGCTGCGTGCAAGTCGGTGACTGTTTCTACCCCCTTTGCCGCCGGATCAGGAAACCAGAAATCACCGCATTCCTTGTGCGCCAATACGCCTGACCGGCCGACAACCGTCAGGCGATGTTCCGGCGCCAGCGCCTCACCAAAATTGATGCGCAGGATCTCCTTGCCGAGTGGTTTGGAGATATGCAGCAAAAGATCATCGACAAAAACCATGAAGATTTCGTCAGGATCGATACCTTCACCCAGAATATAGAGCCGCAGCCCTCCAGACGAGCGCGGGGCAAAGCGGCAGCGCCAATGACCGCTGGCATAATGGCCAGGTCGGGAAAGTGCGGCGTCATTGGGGTCAATACCGAGATACTGCGCGCGCCCGGTGTTGGTGGCGATTGTCTGATGCAGGGCCGCGTCATCCATTGCCCCAACCACCGGAATTGCCGAATGGTTGCCGGTTTTCAGACCCGGGTTCATGCAGAAAAGCCTGAAAGCCCTATCGTCGGCAGAAAACCGGTTCATGTCAGCTGTCCCGGATCACATCGGCAAGCAGGTCATGGGTGACGGGCAGGACGAAATTGTCGCTCCGGCCCGGTGTGTACATCTCGCTGCGCAGGGCCAGCACCGCGTTGTCATCGCCCAACTGACTGCGCACGCTGGCGCGCAGGTCGAGTTGGTTCAGAACCGATTGCAAAGCATCGACCAGCGCCCCGGGGGTGCCGTGGCCGGTGAGGGCTGCGATCTCGGCCAGGCCCTCGGGGGCGTCACGCAGGCAGAGGCGGGCCACGGCAGCCATTGTATAGGCGCAGGCGAAACCATGGGGCACGTCGAAATGGGCGGTCAACGGGTATGAGACGGAATGGCAGATGGCGGTGCGGGTCTGGCTGATGCACAGTCCGGCAAGAAGGCTGGCTTCGGCGATCAGGGCGCGCGCCTCGTGGTCATCCAGGCTGGCGTGCAGGCGGGGCAGCGCGGTCAGTGCAAGGGTCACAGCACGGCTGGCCATCAGCGTTGTCATGGGCGAGCGGTTGCGGTTCCAGACGGATTCCAGCGCCTGATTGAGCGCGTCAAGGCCGGTGGAGAAGGTCGCCGCGCGCGGCAGATCATGGGTCAGTTCCGGATCGACAATGGCAGTCTGCGGGAACAGGCGCGGGCTGGCCAGCGAGAGCTTCTTTTTCGCCACATGGTCCCAGATCGTGGCAAAGGGTGTCACCTCGGCCCCCGTGCCCGAGGTGGTGGTTATGGCATGGATCGGCAGCAGTGGCATCGTCAGATGCGCGCCGGGATTGGTGATCAGCGTGGCCAGATCCCGGCATTCCAGCGCCGGTGTCAGCGCCGCCGCCAGCGCCTTGGCCGCGTCCATCGCCGAGCCGCCGCCAAAGGCGATCACGCAGTCGAAGCGTTGCGCGGCGAGGCGGTCAATCTCCAGCTGCGTTTCGGCCAGTCCGGGGTTGGGTGTGACGGAATCGACCCATTCAAGCTGCGCATCCAGCGCGCCCAGCACCGGATCGGCCAGAAACTGCTGGCGGCCCCGCCGTGTGGTGACCACCAGCGCCTTGAGGCCCTGAACGCGCGCCGCCAGTGCGGTGCGGCAACCGGCGCCGAAATGCACCTGCGTGGGGTTGTGAAATGACCACGGCTTTGCCGACGGTGCCTGCATGGGGTTCCCTTTCAAGAGGTGTCGGGCGGGTGTGGCCCCGCCCGGTGCTGTCAGCCGCGCAGACGGGCGGTGAAGATCGCCTTGTTTTCGACCGGCGTTTCCCTGGGGCGGCCAAGGTCGCTGCGTGAGCCGGGACGCACCCGCACCTCGACAAAGCGGCGCCCCGGCTGCGCGGCAAGCCGCGCGATGGCAGCGGCGATGTCGCCCTCGGCCTCGAACGGGCCTTCGACCACGTCATAGCCGCAGGCCCCGGCCACGCCGGTCAGCGCGACGTGGAAGGCCACGGTCGGTTGGCCGCCGACGCTGTCATGCGCGCCGTTGTTGAGCACGATGTGCAACAGGTTGCCGGTGTCGCTGGCCCCGATTGTCGCCATGCCGCCCATATGCATCAGCGCGGCACCGTCGCCGTCCAGACAAACAACCTGTGCCGCCGGTTTGGCGCGCGTGATGCCAAGCGCGATCTGCGACGCAAGCCCCATCGAGCCGACGGTCAGAAAATCTGACGAGCGGTCCTGACCCAGTGCGCCGCGCTGTTCATAAAGTTCGCGGGCGATCATGCCGGTGGTGGCGATGATCGTGCTGTCTGAGGGCAGGGCCCCGGTGATCAGCGCAATCGCGGCTTCGCGGGTCAGCATGTTGTCGGGCACAGGCGCGGCGGGGCGCTTTGCCTCGGCCTTGCCGAAAGCGCCCTTGTGCACCAGCAGCACGACCGGCGCACTGGTTTCGCGCGCGGTGCTGACGGCCCATTTCGCGGCGTCGGCGGCGGCCTGCGGGTCGCCATCAAGCGCGCGCCACGGCAGTTCCATCGCGTCCAGAAGTGCAGGCGTCACCCGGCCCTGCTTGACATGCTGCGGTTCATCCTTGACGCCGGGCGCCCCGCGCCAACCCACCAGCACAACCATCGGCAGGCTGTAGACCTCGGGATCGGCAAGCGACAGAAGCGGGTTCACCGCATTGCCCAATCCCGAGTTCTGCAAATAGACCATCGGCACATCGCCGGTGGCCAGATGCACACCCGCCGCCAGCCCGACCGCCGCACCCTCGTTGGCGGCAATCACATGCAGTTCCGGCGGCAGCGCCGCGTCGACATAGGCGCAGAACTCTTTGAGCAGCGAATCCGGCACGCCAGTCAGAAAGCGCACACCTTCAGCGGCAAGCGCTTCATGGAAAGCCTTGGGCGAGATCATCACTTACCTCCCGGGATCAGTTCCAGGATTTCCTTGATCGGCATCATCCGCGCATCGCATTCCGCCGAGCGGCTGTGCTCAAGGATGGAGCGCGCGGTTTCCAGCATTGCCGGATAGGCGGACCGCAGGAGTTGGTTGGCATAGATGACGATATTCACGCCCTTCGCCTGCAATTCATCCTCGGTCGTCTTGTTGTAGCTGGAGGGGACGGCGACCAGCGGCTTGCGGTTTTCCAGCTTGTTGTAACGGTCGCAGAACTCGAACACTTCATCGGGGGTCTTTTCGCGCGAATGGATCATGATGCCGTCCGCACCGGCCTTCAGGAAGGCTTCGGCGCGTTCCATCGCATGATCGACACCTTTGCCAAGGATCAGGCTTTCAAGCCGGGCGATGATCATGAAATCATCCGTCTGCTGGGCGTCCTTGCCCATGCGGATCTTGTCCGAAAACGCTTCGATGCTGTCCTGTGTCTGCTCAACCTCGGTGCCAAAGAGCGAGTTTTTCTTCAGCCCCGTCTTGTCTTCGATGATGATCGCGGACACCCCGAGGCGTTCAAGGGTGCGCACCGTGAACTGGAAGTGCTCGGGCTTGCCGCCGGTGTCGCCGTCATAGATGATCGGCTTGGTGGTGACTTCCAGCACTTCGTTGAGCGTGGTGATACGCGCCGAGGTATCGACCGCCTCGATATCGGGCTTGCCCTTGGCCGTCGAATCCGTCAGCGAGCTGGCCCACATCCCGTCAAATTCGCGCCGCCCGGTCGGGGTATCGATGCCCACCTTCTCGATGATCAGCCCGCTCAGGCCGTTGTGCAGATCCAGAAAGCGCAGCAAGGGCTTGGCGGCCAGCATCCGGCGCAGGGTGGAGCGGCGGATATCGGGCGTGGTGCCGATCTCCTTCATCGCGCCGTGCAACTGGGTTGAAGATATGCCCTTGGTATAAGGCACCTCAACCAGCTCACCGCCCCATTCGGCCAGCACGTCGATCACGGATTGGCGGACCTTCGCCTGAACGCCGGTGCGCCAGTCGTCGCCATGAACCACCACATTCGGCTTGTACTCGCGCAGGTTCGGCACATAGTCCAGCGTGTGTTGCGGCACGACACGGACAACCCCTTTCAATGAGCCGATCACCTCTGCCCGTTGATCCCACTGCATGAAGGGGACGCGCTTGTAGCTGGCGATGGCTTTATCTGTCAGCAATCCGACCGTGACATCGCCGAGTGTGGCAGCATGTTTGATGATGTTGATATGTCCCGGATGGACAAGATCGGCGCTCATGCCGACGTAAACTGATTTATTCATTGTAACTCCAGGGGTGGTAAAATTCGCCAGTGATGCCAAACTTCCGCGCTTGTTCTGCCGCTCGGTGCCAACAAACATCCGAAGCAGTCATAAAGTTGTTACATTTCCAGTTCAAGGCGTTCATTTTTTTCGAGTCAAAAGCCACACCGAAGGCACGGATTTACAAAGGTTTCACGGCCGCGTCGCCCTTCCGTCATGAAGAAACGCCATCCTGCACAAGTCAGGAGGCTCACATGCAAAGACCGCTCTCTCAAGCCAGAATAATTAATGCCGAAAGCCTGTGCCCGAAAGCACAGATATTCAGCACTGATCCATGCGAAAGCGATCAGCTAGCAACCGCCGAGCGCTTTGAGCGCGCCCGGATCACCGCCGCTGATGATCCGGAATTGGGACTGCTTTGGAACAGGTTGTTCGATGACGCCAACCCGTGAGCCGGTTGTTGCGGGCCTGTGCGCCGGTACCCAGCCGAATTGGCATGTCCGAAATCTGCGCCACAAAACCCTTCGTCGCTGATTTCCGCGATCATTGGCCAACAAAATCCATCTTCTGCGGCATCGGGTTCACCCGCGACAAGACCATCCTTGGCCAACGTGGCTGGGCCGAGGCAAATGCACAAGCGTCCATCAGGCGTGAAGATCTGATCGCGGGGCGTTTTCTTGCTGTCCTTGTGGATGACGAGAAAGCCGAAATCTTCTGCGATCCGATGGCGCAGGACACGCTTTACTACTGGGTCAGCCCCGGCGGGAAAGGTGCGGTGGTCTCGAACTCGCTGCTCGCACTGACGGGGTATCTTGCCCGCTCCGGGGTTTCGCTCAAGCTGTGGAAACCTGCGGCATTCGGGTTCAAGTACATGCATGGCGGCGGGTTGGCCGCCCAGCTTTTTCAACCGCAGACCCCTGTCGAAGGGATTGCAATTCTGGACAGGGATTGCTGCCTGGAAATCAGCAGGGCCGACAACACGCTCACCCTGCGCAGACCGGTGGAACCCGCCAAACTGAACCCGCCCGGCATGCTGGACGTGAGAGAGGCGTTGAAGACCTTCCTGATCAATGCCTGCTCGCGTATGAAAGCCCTGTCACGGATCGAAGGGGCAATAACGTCATGCGATCTCAGCGGCGGGCGGGATTCGCGCATTGTGTTCGGGTTGATGCTTCGATCCGGCATCGCGCCGGACAAGTTCGCCGTCTTTTCCCAGTCCTCGAAACCTGACGACTGGGCGGTCGCAAGCCGGGTTGGCGAACACTACGGCGTTGAAATCGTCAATCGCAAGCAGGCTTCGGACAGTCGGATCGATGCCCGGAGCGCAGTCGAGCGATGGCTCTATGGCGCGGCAGGGGTCTATCTGCCGATCTATGTTTCCACCGGCGAGAACGATGGGCGCACATTTGACTATCACGGCGGGAATTTCGTTGCGACAGCCTTCGCACGACAGTCTCCTGAAACGATCTCAGGCCGGCTTGTATCAAAGCTGGCGGCGCGTCGCGTGACGAAGCAGGCAGCAGAGGCGCTGTCGGAAAGCTTCCTGTCCTGGTTCAGGCACGCCAGGCTGGATATCGCCGCGCCGCAATCGATGCAGGCGCATTACATCAACTTCCGTTCACGGTTCCACTACGGTCGGGACTGGTCAACCTCGCACCGGACGCAACGCATAACGCCCCTGATCGACCGCGACCTTTACACGCTCTATCATCAAGCTGGCCGCCCGATCGAGAACTTCTACCCGGATCTCCTTCTGGCAATCGACAATTTCCTTGCCGCCGAACCCTTCGACAAACCGTCAAAGGCCATCCCGCTGCATACCCTTCATGCGTCCGAGTTCTGGGGCAAGCCGATCAGTTTCGACGCTGACGATCTCATTGCCATGAAAATCTACGGAGACAACAACGGGATGCAGGAAGCGAGGGGCAACAAGGAAGGGAAGAAGCCCCGCTCGAAATCCATCAAGGAGGTTCTGTCCGATACCCTTTCGGATGTCGGCGAGGCAGCCATGGACAGCGGTGTGTTCTCTACAGAAGAGATGGGGCGCGCCAGGGCGGAACTGACCGAGGCAAAGAAACTGTCACATGATGCCCGCACCGCATCTCATGTTCTTCAGATCGGCGCCTTGATGAAGGCCATGGGATGAGGGCGGGATTATCTGATCATGCCTGATCTGCTGGTACGATTGCCTTGAGCCTTGCGGCGGCACCGGCAATCATCGGGTGCCATGAGGCAGTTTTCCCGAACTGTGCCCGTACATTCATCTCGCATTGCCGGACAAGGTTTGCGTCCGGTTCAAGGCTCAGAGGCCCGGAGGCCACATGCAGGCGAATTTCTGTGGCCTCGATTGCGGGCAGGAACCGTTGTGGATGGATCAGGCAATGCGGATCGATCAGGATCAGAAGGTCACTGACCGCGCGCTCGCCAAAGACCAGCAGCGTTGTTTGGGTGCGTTCCAGCCGCTCTCTGATCTCGGCGCTGGTATCGGCGGATGCGAAATCGTAGCGTGAAAGCTGGAAAAGCCCCAGACGCTCGCCTGCATCGGCGCGCCGGTCGATTTCGTTCAGCAACTCTTGCAGCCGCGCACCGTCGCGCAGGTCCGCGCCGATGATGGCGTCGAAACGCTCCTGCCCGGCAACCCTGTCGGGGCGCATCGCGGCACAGGTGGCAAAGCGTGTTTCACGCCGCCGATCCGCATAATTCAACTGTCTCCGCACATCATGGTGGTGCGCCTGTCCCTGCGCGTAGTCAAGCCGGGCACCGAAGAACCGGCCATCGGCACCAAAGGGGCCATCGGCAACCGCAGACCCGGCGATATCGCGCTGAAAGGCCAGCGGCCCGGTTTGCAGCCGATGCACCGCCCCCTCTCCAAAAGTGCGGCGAATGCGGCGGATGCGTTCGTCATCAGCCCCGAAGCGCGCGGTATCCCAATAGCCGACGCGCGCGAAAACCGGCTTGTGGCGTGCCATGAACGACGAGATGTTGTCGCGCAGAAGGGCCACCGTGTCGCCCCAGGCCCATTTGGTAAAGGTCAGCCCGCTTCCGGCCCGTGCCTGTTGGGACATACACCCCATGACCTCGGGGTTGTCGACGAGATAGCGCGCCTGGGTTTCGATCTTTTTGGGG
>CAZCAX010000052.1:0-15472 GCA_964496915.1 uncultured Rhodobacter sp. | reverse complement strand
GACAGCGAGGCACCCAAAGCTGCACCAAAACTGAGTCAGAGCCAGTTTTGAATGCTGATTGACAGTCTCCGACAAACCCGGAGCGATTCAGACCTCCGCTGATCATGGAGCCAGCGGCTTCGCGATCCACTGCGCGCGATACGCGGAGCAGCAGGGCGTAGGGGTGATCGACATGACACCAGCACCGATCGGCACGCTGCGCGAACGCCGGCCAGGCAACGACGAGAATTTTCATAACACAGACTTCTTCGCGCTGGTTTCAGGAGATCATGTCATTACCTTGAACGCTATGCGGAATGCTGCGTCTTGACAGCGAAAGTTGCAGCAGGGTGTATCGTTCAAAGTGTACTATGGGCCTGGAAATGGAACGCGACGCTGACGAGCGTCAGGAAAGCCTGGAGCTTCACGGACGAATTTGGAGAAGGCGCGATCCATGAGCTTGGGTGCCTCAGGATAATCGATCGCATGGAACAGGTGGAAGGCGACACGATTTCCATCTTCCATCTGAAGGATCGGATAGAGCCGCTGATCCGTGCGGCTTTTCGTTAGAAAAGCCGTGCATGGTCAGACGCCTCGCGCATTTGATGTTTCCGTAAAAACCTCTTTGAAAACAGTCTTTAAGGGTGCTTTCAGTGCTGTCCGCCCGGGTCTTTCCAGAAAGCCGTCGATCCGAACCCGGCTTTTTCTGCAACTTTGCAAGCAGCCCCTTAGGGACCGCACCCCACCCTCTCAATCCCCTTGTTTTATTGACCTATCCACGGTCTTCCACGATGCCCCGGGATCTTCCGGCATCACTGCAGATATTGGTGTCGACGCACAGGCAGCCCATTTTCATGCGTTTCGGGGTTCGTTCAGCAGTCGCGGTCGATCAGGCCCAGACCACGCAGATAAATGCCGATTCCGGCCTCCAGCAATTCCTCGGGTGTGAAAGGCGCCCGCGCGCCGGGCTTGCCTCGGGCATAAAGTTCTACAATTCCATGACTTAGCGCCGTTACGTGGGCTGAAAACATCGCCGGTGGCGGGCGGCGTTCGGGCGGGATCCTTGAGGACAGTGCCTCAGCAGCGCGAATCAGCACCGCATTCGCCCGCTCGGCCGCCTTTGCCAGTGCCGGCGTCTGGCCCGGTGAAACACCGCTTTCAAACATGGCGATGTAATGGCCCGGATGCTTGCGCGCAAAAGCCAGATAGGCGCGCCCGACAGCCTCGAAAGCGGCCAGCACGGTGGGCTCGCCATCATTATAGGCGTATTCAAGCAGATCGCCGAACAGCTCATACCCCTGCAGCGCCACTTCGGCGATAAGCTCTTCGCGGCCGGTAAAGTGGCGATAGGGTGCCGCGGCCGAAACATCGGCCAGTTTCGCTGCCTCGGCCATGGTGAAGCCGGTTGGCCCCTTCTCAGCGATCAGCGACAGCGTGGCCTCGACCAGGGCCTGTCGCAGATTCCCGTGATGATAGCCGCGCTTGCTCATCTGGCCCGGTTCCAATCGCGTGTCAGCTTCCCTACCCTACCCCCGGCCACTGCGCAATGGCGGGCCCGGAGCCTGCCGATGCCCCTTGCATTGCCCCACACCAACGCATAAATGAAACGCGAGAGGTCGGCGCGGGCAGGCGCCTCGCCAATCTGGTCAGGTCCGGAAGGAAGCAGCCACAACGAGACCCGTCTGGGTCGTGCCCGGCCTCTCACCGTCCCCGCCTGATCGACGACACGCGACTGGTGGCGCTCCTTCATCTGTTCAGAAATATCCTCGGGGGGAGCCGCGTAGCGGCGTGGGGGGCAGACAGCCCCCCGTCCCGGACCTGCCACTGGATCAGCGCCGGGGCCTTGCGCCACCTTTCGGCTTGCCTTTTGGCGCAGTCATCGCCCGCGCGGCCTCGGCGGCGGCGCGCAGTTCCTCGGCGATCTCGTCAGCCTCGTCAGGATCGAAATCAAGCGGCAGATCGACGCCCTCAGCCTCGACATAAAGGCGCACCATACCCAGAGTCGTCGGCCCGATCTGCAGATTGGCTGCGGTGTCGCTTTCCTTGTTGATCCCCATGAAGGGCTCCTTTCGATGGGCTGGCGGTCAGGTCGAAAGCGTTACGGCAGGCTTGACGCAGTTTCAAGCACAGAGCACTTGCATTCATTCGATTGCGGCGCTAAACGGCGCCCAAGTGCCGACGTAGCTCAGTTGGTTAGAGCACCAGATTGTGGATCTGGGGGTCCCCCGTTCGAGCCGGGGCGTCGGTACCATTCCCCGAAGGCTATCAACCACGCCAGCCGCCCAAACCTGCCAGAAGCGCGGCGCCGGTGCGGATGCCGCCCATGAAACAATCGATGGTCAGGTTCTCATTGGGCGCATGATTGGCTTCATCGGCATTGCCATAGGGCACCACGAAGGCCGGCACGCCCAGAATTTTCGTGAATACGTAATCCGGCAAGCTGCCCCCCATCGAGGGGATTTCCAGCACTGGTGTGCCCCGCGCCGCCGCCACAGCCTGACGAAGCACCTCGGCCACGGGGGTTTCCATCGGCGTTTTCGACGGTGCCATCGCGCCCTGGCGCACCACCTGCACATCAGGCGCATGGCGCGCCACATGGGCCTCGACCGCCGCGAACACGGCCTCGGGCTCCATCGCCTCGACCAGCCGGATATCGCATTTTGCAACGGCCACGGCGGGCAACACGGTTTTTGACCCCGCACCGCCATAGCCGCCATGCAAACCGTTGATGGTCAGCGTAGGATGAAACATCAGCCGTTCGAAATAGCCGCGCTCCGCAGGGGCATCCAGCGTCGCCATCTCCATATCCGCCATCAGCGCCTTCAGATCCAGCGGCAACCGGTCTATGGCCGCTTTCTCCATCGCCGAAGGCGCAACCACCGAATCGGCCAACCCCTTAATGGTGATCCTCCCGTCTGGTGCCTTCATCGAGGCCAACAGATGCACCAGTTGCCAGATCGCATTGGGCATCACGCCGCCAAAATTCCCCGAATGGGCGTCACGCTTCGCCGTGCGTGCGCGCAACTCGAACGAGACCATGCCGCGCACGCCATAAAGAATCGTCCCGTGCCCGGAAGGGTGCATCGGTCCGTCTGCTGTCACCACCAGATCCGCGCGCAGCTTGTCGGCGTGCTGGCGCACCATCTCGGCAAGATTGGGGCTGCCGACCTCCTCCTCGCCTTCCAGCAGGAACTTCACGTTGCACGGCACCGTGCCGTTGACCGCCAGCAGTGATTCGATAGCCAGAATCTGGGCGAAGTGCTGGCCCTTGTTGTCGGCCACCCCGCGGGCGTAAATCCTGCCGTCACGGATTGTCGGCTCGAACGGCGGACTGAGCCATTCTTCCAGCGGCTCGGGCGGCTGCACATCGTAATGGCCATAAAGCAGGATCGTCGGTCGCGCGGGATCAGTGCCCAGCTGGCCAAAGATCATCGGATGGCCTTCGGTTTCGATCTCTTCCACCGACATGCCCAGCGCGCGCAGATGCCCCGCCAGCAGTGTCGCCACATCGCGGATGCCGATATTCTGCGCACTGATGCTCGGATGGCGCACATAGTCGATCAACCGGGCGATATAGCTGTCTCGGCTGGCCTCGATATGCGCAAAAACCTGCGTCAACATGTTGTCTTTCATGGGTTTCCTCCGTGGTTTCGGCATTCTGTCAGAATGGCGCGCAAGGGACTGACACCCACTTGCGCTGTTGCAGGCTTGCAGCCAGAATGACGCCATGCGCACCTTGTTTGCCTTTGCTTTCGTCACCGCCGCCGGTTCCGCCCTCGCCCAGCCGCCGGTTGAGCAAACGGGCGCTGCGCTCTATGCCGAGCATTGCGCCGCCTGCCATGGTGCGCAACTGGAGGGCGCGCACGACTGGCGCCGCCCCGGCCCGGACGGCCTTTTCCCGGCGCCGCCGCATGATGAGACAGGACACACCTGGCACCACGGTGACGGTTTCCTGTTCGCCTATACCAAACATGGCGGGCAAGCAGTGCTGGACGAACTGGGCGTGACTTTTGAATCAGGCATGCCGGGCTTTGACGGGCCTCTGGGAGATTCAGAGATCGAGGCAATCCTTGCTTTCATTCGCAGCACCTGGCCGCCGGAAATACGCGCCTTTCAGGAAGCGCGAACGGCGCAGGAGCGCGAAGAAGGGCAGTTTCAGCGGCCCTGAACTGGGGTTTTCAGGCCGCGTCCACAGCTGCCACCAGCATTGCGCGCACCTCGCCTGCGATCTCGGTCAGCGCCGGGTTTTCAATCGCCTTCATCGATTCCACCGGGTCGATCGCGCTGATCTCCACACCCCCCTCGACCTTGCGCAGGATGACATTGCAGGGCAACATCACCCCCACCCGCGGCTCTGTCTGAATGGCCTTGTATGCCATGCCGGGGTTGCAGGCCCCCAGAATGCGGTAATCCGCGATCTCGGCACCGATCTTGGCCTTCAGCGTTGCCTTCACGTCGATTTCACTCAACACGCCGAACCCTCTTTCGGCCAAGGCCGCGCGCACCCGCGCATCCACCGCATCAAAATCCTCGCCCGTTACCAATCGGTCATGCGAATAGGCCATTTCGCTCTCCTTGTTTTAAGACATGCTGTCAGTTGTTGCCGCCCAGAAGGCGCATCAGGCCGCGCCCGATTTCCTCTTCCAGCCGTTCGCGCCCACCGTCGCGCAGCGCATCCTCGGCGCTCTGCCCCTCCTGCCGCTCGATCCCGAGCCGCTGCTGCAACTCCTGATCGACCCTTTCACGCGCCCGTTCCTCCAGCCGCGCGGCCTCTTCGCGGGCGCGTGCCTCCAGTCTCTCGGCTTGTTCACGCAAACGCTGCTCGGCCAGCCCCTCCAGATCCAGGCGGAAGCGTGGTGCGGCCCAAGGCCCGGTGATCAGAAGTGGCACGCGCAGCGCTTCGCCAGTCTCGGCGTTGCGCAGGGCCTCGGGGATAACGCGGTAATCCAGCACCTGCGCCCCCAGATCGACCGCCCCACGCCCGGCAACGCTGATGCGCGAGGCCTGCATCGCCAGATCCTGATTGCGCAAGACCCCGTTCTCAATGGTGAAACTTCCCGTCAGGCTTTGAAATATCGTGCGGTTTTCCTCGCCCATGTAGGCCATGTCGAGATTACGCAGCATTCCGGCCAGATCGAATCCGATGATCTCACCCTGCCCCAGCGCCAGCCGCCCCTCGCCTGACAGGCTGCGCATGATCGTATCGACCGAGTTGCCGACACCGAGAAAGCGCAGGTCAAACCCGCCGGTGCCGCTGAGGCGTTCAAACCCTGCGAACTGGCGCAAAAGGGGCAGCAGTGCCACAGAACTGGCGTTCAGATTACCGCCGACCGACAGGCCCGAACGGTTGTTCGCCACCAGTTCTCCTCGCAAGGTGCCATCGAACAGACGCACTTCGCGCAGGTCCAGCACGCCGCGCGCGCGATCAATCGAAATTGACCCGCGCGCCGATTCCAGATCGGCAAACCCGGTCTGGACCGGCCCGACCGCGAACGCCACCGCCGCGTCCATCAGGCCCAGCGCCGAAGCATCTATCACATCACGGGGCCATTCCGACGCACCGGCTGGCGCGCCGCCCGTATCGCCACCGGTAAAGGCCGTGAGGTCCAGCGATGCGGCACTGACCTCGCCGCTCAGGCGCGGGCGCGCACCGTCAAGCGCCAGATCCAGCGCCATCGCCAGCCGGTTCTGCCCGAATGACAGGTTGGCATCGCGCAGATGCACGCTGCCTGCGGGTGCCAGCGTCAGTTGCCCTGCCAGCGCCAGCGGGCGCGCTCCGAGAGGCAGCGGTTCGCCCGCGCCACCTGCCAGCGCGATCAGCGGCGCCAGGCCCTGTCCTTCCAGCGCCACCCGACCTTCAGCAGCCAGGGGGTGCAAGCCACCTCGCCCATTGAACGAGGCCGAGGCACCGCCCGCGCGCAAAACCGCAGTCAGTGTCGTCACCTCGCCGCTCAGCACACCCGCGACCGAGCCGATATTCGCCTCGGCGGTGAAATCCTGCCCATTGTGGCGACCCGAAACTTGCAGGTCGCCTGGCCCGTCAAAACGCGGCATGGACAGCGACATCTCGATTGCCTCAAGCTGCACATCGGTTCCCGCTTCGCGGTCGATAACCCGCAACGCGGCATCGGTAACCTGCACACGCTCCAGCGACAGACCGCTCAATCCGGATACACCGCCGCCCGGCGTTCCAGCAGCGTCGCCTGCGCCATCGAACAGCCAGTTCACCCGCCCATCCGACGAACGCTCGACCACGATGCGCGGGCCTTGTGCCTCGAAATGTCGCACCACCAGATCGCCGCGGATCAGCGCTGCCAGATCCAGCCCCAGATCAACCGCCTCGGCCTGCAGCATCGGGCCGCTTTCGGCCCAGGGTGCGTTAGCCACCGACACGTTTTCCACCCGCGCACCAATCACCGGGAAAATGCTTGGCCGGACCGATCCGGCAATCGTCAACTGCCGCCCGGTCGCGCCCTCGAACTGCTGCGCGGCGATACCGGCGATGCGTTCAGCCGGAATCAGGAACAGCCCTGCCACCCCCAGAACCAGCAATGACACCACCACCCCGATCGCCCTGAAAACCCACCGCATGCAGCCCCCTTGCCCAACCCGACCCCCGATAACGCGGCCAGACCATGCCACGCGCTGGAAGCTTAACAAAGCCAGTGCATTTAACAAGCGACAGCGGCACCGCGCCCGTCACGATGCGGCGATCTTCTGCCCCAACGTTGTGCTTGCCCGCAGCCCCGCGCCTGGGCCACCCTGCACACGAAACATCAATCCGAAGGGACACGCGCATGACATCTGACCGCCTTGCCATCACCATCGAAGAAGGTATCGCCGAAGTCGCGCTTGCCCGGCCTGACAAACTGAATGCGATGGATGAGGCAATGTTTGCCGCCCTCTCCGAAGCGGGGCGGCGGCTTGCCGAAACTGAAGGGCTGCGCGCGGTGATCCTCTATGGTCAGGGCAAGGGCTTTTGTGCCGGGATCGACACGGGGCTTCTGATGTCGTTTGCCGGACGCATCGAGGCCCTGCGCGCTGAAATCGTCACCCCGCCCCAGGGGCAGGCCGCCAACCGCTTCCAGCACCCCTGCACCGTCTGGGCCGATCTGCCGGTGCCGGTGATCGCGGCACTGCACGGGCCGGTATTTGGCGCGGGGCTGCAACTGGCGCTGGGGGCCGATATCCGGCTGGCCGCGCCGGAAGCCCGGTTTTCGATCATGGAGGCCAAATGGGGCCTGATCCCCGATATGGGGCTGACAAAACTGCTGCCCGGTCTGATGCGCGCCGATCAGGCACTGGAGCTGATGCTCACCGCTCGCGTGCTGGACGCGCCCGAGGCCGCCGGTCTGGGGCTTGCCACCCGCCTTGCCGACGAGCCACTGACCGAGGCCCGCACCCTGGCCCGAGCCATTGCCGGCCGCAACCCCGAAGCCGCACGCGGCGCCAAGGAACTGGTGCGCCGGTGCTGGCCGGGCGATGATGCCGGGCTGGCGCTGGAGGCGACGCTTCAGGCCGCCATCATCGGCTCCGACAACCAGATCGAGGCGGTGATGGCCGAAATCCAGAAACGTCCGCCCGCCTTTCGCTGAAAACGCGCGCTGAAAGCCAACGCCACCGCGCATCGGTCATTGCTTTTGCCCTTGTCGCCCGGCATGGTTGCCGGGCTCTGAAGCCATCCGCCACAGTGGAGCCAGCCATGCCGAGCCGCTATCACCCCGCCCTCGTCGCTTTGCACTGGGTACTCGCCTTCTGCCTGATCGGCCTGCTGATTGCAGGGTCTACCATTCTTGCGCCGTTGGCCAATGACGATCCGGGCAAGCTCATGTCCTTCCGGCTGCACATGGCACTGGGACTGGTGACGCTGTTCCTGCTCGTCCTTCGCGTGGCGGTGCGGCTGACCACCCGCACTCCGCCGCGCCTCCGCACCGGCAATGCATTGATCGACCGGCTGGGACCGCTGACACATTGGGCGCTCTATATCCTTGCCTTTGCCATGGCGCTTTCGGGTATGACATTCGCCCGCGCCTCGGGTCTGCCTGATGCGGTCTTTGGCACGGGACCGATGCCCGAAAGCTTTGCCCATCCGGCGCGCGCGGTGCATGGCATCGCCTCAAGGCTTCTCATGGCGGTAATCGCCCTGCATATCGCCGCCGCCCTCTGGCATCAGTTCGTCCGCCGCGACGGCATCATGACGCGCATGTGGTTCGGCACCCGCTGAACAGGGGCATAAAGGGCAAAACCGCCCTTCCCGCAGCGCCCGTCAACGGCTATATGCCCGCCATGAGCCAGAACCCGCCAGAATTACGCCCGGACCTCGCGCCGCGCGCCCGCATCACCGAGGCACCGCGCCCCGGCCAGCCGACCATCGGCATGGTCTCGCTTGGCTGCCCCAAGGCGCTTGTCGACAGCGAGCGCATTCTTACCCGCCTGCGTGCCGAGGGCTACGCCATCGCGCCCGATTATCAGGGCGCCGATGCGGTGATTGTCAACACCTGCGGATTTCTGGACAGCGCCAAGGCCGAAAGCCTGGAGGCGATCGGCGAGGCCCTGCGCGAGAACGGCCGCGTCATAGTCACCGGCTGCCTGGGGGCGGAGCCCGAGTATATCACCGGCACCCATCCGCGCGTTATGGCCGTCACCGGCCCGCATCAGTATGAGCAAGTGCTCGACGCCGTGCACACCGCCGTGCCGCCACAGCCGGACCCCTTCATCGACCTGCTTCCCGCCTCAGGCGTGCGTCTGACGCCCCGCCACTACAGCTACCTCAAGATTTCCGAGGGCTGTAACCACAAATGCAAGTTCTGCATCATCCCCGACATGCGCGGCAAACTGCAAAGCCGCCCGGCCCATGCCGTGCTGCGCGAGGCTGAAAAGTTGGTCGAGGCCGGGGTGCGCGAACTGCTGGTGATCAGCCAGGACACCTCTGCCTACGGCGTGGATATCCGGCATGCCGAGGAACGCGGGCACCGCGCGCATATCACCGATCTTGCGCGCGATCTGGGCTCACTCGGTGCCTGGGTGCGGCTCCATTACGTCTATCCCTACCCGCATGTGCGCGACCTGATCCCGCTGATGGCAGAGGGATTGGTGCTGCCGTATCTGGATATCCCTTTCCAGCACGCCCATCCCGATGTGCTCAAGCGCATGGCCCGGCCCGCGGCGGCGGCGAAAACCCTTGATGAAATCGCCCGCTGGCGCACTGACTGCCCGGATATCACCCTGCGCTCCACCTTCATCGTCGGCTATCCCGGCGAAACCGAGGCAGAGTTCCAGACGCTCCTCGACTGGCTTGATGAAGCGCAGCTCGATCGGGTGGGGTGCTTTCAATACGAGAACGTGAAGGGCGCGCGCTCGAACGAGTTGCCAGACCATGTGCCCGACGAGGTGAAACAGGACCGCTGGGAACGCTTCATGCAAAAGGCTCAGGCGATTTCCGAGGCGAAGCTGGCCGCCAGGGTGGGACAGACATTGCAGGTCATCGTCGATGAGGTGGATACCGAGGGCGCCAGCACCCGCACCTGGGCCGATGCCCCCGAGATCGACGGCAATCTGTTCATCGACGAAGGGTTCGAGGGGCTGAACCCCGGCGATATCCTGAACGTGGTTGTCGAAGAGGCGGGTGAATATGACCTCTGGGGCCGCCCCGCCTGAAGCCTTGCAAAGCGAGAAGAAGATGACCGAAGAAGACCGCATCAACCAGATTGCCTCTGACCAGCCGCCCTTTTCGCAGACGCTCGGCATCCGCATCGTTTCGGTCAGCGCCGACCGGGTCGAGGCCGAACTGCCCGTCACGCCCGCACTGGCCAACCGCAACGGTATGCTGCACGGCGGCGCAATCATGGCGCTGGCTGACAACATGGGCGGCACCGCAACCTTCCTGAACCTCGCGCCCGGTCAGGGAACGACAACGATGGAAAGCAAGACCAACTTCTTCCGCCCGGTTGAGCTGGGTGATACCGCCCGCGCCGTCACCGTGCCGCTGCACCGCGGACGGCGCACGATGGTCTGGCAAACCACGATCAGCCGGGGGGACGGGAAGATGGCCGCGCTGGTGACCCAGACGCAGATGGTGATCTGAGCGCCGATCAAGGCTCTTGTAATCGCCGCGGCGACGCGCCACGCTGCAGCCGCCAGAAAGAAAGAAGGAACCCCTCCATGCCCAAAGCCTATTGGGTTGCCCATGTCGATGTCAACGACCCCGATACCTACGCCCGCTACCGCGAAGCCAATGCCGCGGCTTTCGCCAAATATGGCGCGCGCTTCTTGATCCGCGGCGCACCGCAAACCCAGATGGAAGGTCAGACCCGGGCGCGCACCGTGGTCATCGAGTTTCCGGATCTGAAAGCCGCGACCGAGTGCTATCACTCCCCCGAATATCAGGCCGCCAAGGCCATCCGTGACCCGGTATCGACCGGCGATCTGGTCATCGTCGAAGGGTATGAGGGCTAGGCAACCACACCGCCCTGCCCTATACCGCGCCCAAAGGAAGCGACGGAACAATACCATGCGCAGCGCCACGATCTCTCGCAAGACTGCCGAGACTGACATCTCGGTCACACTCGATCTTGACGGCACGGGTCAGTATGACAACCGTACCGGCGTAGGGTTCCTTGACCACATGCTGGACCAGTTGGCACGCCACGCGCTCATCGACATGAAGGTGCGCGCCGAGGGCGATCTGCATATCGACGATCACCACACGGTCGAGGACGTAGGCATCGCCATCGGTCAGGCGCTGGCGCAGGCGATGGGCGACAAGCGCGGTATCCGGCGCTATGGCGCCTGCCATCTGCCGATGGATGACGCCCAGATCCGCGCAGCGCTCGACCTGTCGGGGCGCCCCTTTCTGGTCTGGAATGTCGAATTCCCTACCGAAAAGACCGGCGGCTTTGATACCGAACTGGTGCGCGAATTCTTCCAGGCATTCAGCACCCACGGCGGTGTCACCCTGCATGTGGACAAGCTCCACGGCCTGAACAGTCACCATATTGCCGAAGCCGCCTTCAAGGCCGTCGCCCGTGCGCTGCGTGACGCGTTGGAGATCGACCCCCGCAAGGCCGAGGCAATTCCATCGACCAAGGGTATGCTCTGACCCTTTCATCTGTTCAATAAATATCCCCGCCGGAGGCATCCGCACCCGCAATGCGCGCCAAGGCCGGGACAAGGCACCGAGGCCCCCATGCTGACCGTCATCGTCGACTATGAGAGCGGCAACCTGCATTCCGCGCACAAGGCCTTCGAGCGGATGGCCCTGGAAACCGCCGCAGGCGATGTCATCGTCTCGGCCCATGCCGAGGACGTCGCACGTGCGGATCGCATCGTGCTGCCCGGCGACGGCGCCTTTCCGGCATGCCGCGCTGCGCTGGGGGCAGTGCCGGGAATGGTTGAAGCGCTTGAAGAGGCGGTGATCAGGCGCGCACGGCCTTTCCTGGGCATCTGCGTTGGCATGCAGATGCTGGCGACGACGGGGCACGAATATACCGATACAAGGGGGTTGGGCTGGATCGATGGCGATGTGGTGCCGATCCGCCCGGCTGACCCGTCGATGAAAGTGCCGCATATGGGCTGGAACGACATGGTGATCGACCAGCCGCACCCGGTTCTGGAGGGGTTGCAGACTGGCGATCACGCCTATTTCGTACATTCCTACCATTTCCGCACTGCGGACCCCACGCATCTTCTGGCCCATGTCGACTATGGCGGGCCGATCACCGCGATCGTGGGACGCGACACCATTCTGGGCACACAGTTCCACCCGGAAAAAAGCCAGGCGGCGGGTCTGCGTCTGATCGCCAATTTCCTGCGCTGGAAGCCCTGAACAGAAACGCCAACGCGTGTTTTGAACAGGCAAGGGGGCGTTGCCCCCTCTGGGCCTTTCGGCCCATTCACCCCCAGGATATTTTTGAACAGATGAAATCAGCAGCGGTGCGCTTTCAGCGCGCGCGGCTCCAGACGGCATCGCGGCAGAACACCAGCACGCAGCCCGAGACCGTCAGCCTGTCGCCTTCCAGTTCCAGACGGGCATTGTAGGTCTGGTCGCGGTCCGGGGCCCAGACGCGACCATTGCGGTAGCGGCCATTGCCCTGCGGCTCCATGTCCCAGATGATCTGTCGCCCGACATTGGGCGAAGTCATCGTCTGGCCCGAACCGTCATGGGCTTCAATCAGGGTGCCGCAGATCCGCTCACCGCAGTCGGCAATCGCGACAATGCCGGTATTGCCATTGTCATCCGGCGCGGTGCGCCAGTGACCATGGACCGGGTCGGCAAGTGCCGGAAGCGCGAGACTGACAAGCACCGCCGAACCAAGCATCAGCTTTTTCATTTTCTTCTCCTCCTGCGTGCGCACGTTCGGGCGCGCGCCCGATTCGTGCAAGAGTTTCCGTTGCGGGAAGCCTTCTGCGGCCAGAAGCCGCACAGGCAGCCCATGCGCGAGCGGTTTGCATTGGCGCGCGCCCGGCGCTACAGGACGTCAAGCAAACAGGAGCGCGCGATGATCCTCTACCCCGCGATTGACCTCAAGGACGGCCAGTGTGTGCGCCTTTACAAGGGCGCCATGGAACAGGCGACAGTGTTCAGCGACAACCCCGCCGCGCAGGCCGTCGCCTTTGCCGAACAGGGCGCCGAATGGCTGCATCTGGTCGATCTGAATGGCGCCTTCGCGGGCAGCCCGGTCAATGCCAAGGCTGTGGAGGCAATCCTGGCGGCGGTCAAGCTGCCCTGTCAGTTGGGTGGCGGCATCCGCGACATGGCGACGATTGAAATGTGGCTGGACAAGGGCCTTGCGCGGGTCATTCTGGGCACGGTCGCGGTGGAAGACCCGGCACTTGTGCGCGCGGCGGCGCGGGCCTTCCCCGGACAGGTGGCCGTGGGGATTGATGCGCGCGAAGGCCGGGTGGCGACGCGCGGCTGGGCCACAGAGACAGATATCGAGGCAACCGAACTCGCCCGCGCCTTCGAGGACGCCGGTGTCGCGGCGATCATCTACACCGACATCAACCGAGACGGCGCGATGCAGGGGCCGAATGTGGCGGCCACGGCGGCGCTGGCGCGGGCCGTGTCGATTCCGGTGATCGCCTCGGGTGGGGTGTCCTCGCTGGCCGATCTGATCGCGTTGCGCGATTGCGGCGTGGCATTGGACGGAGCGATTTCAGGTCGCGCGCTTTACGACGGCAAGCTGGATCTGGCCGAGGCGCTGGCAGCGCTGAGGGGGTGAAAGGCACTCAGCGAACAGCAGCGGCAAATTCCGGTGTTCGCGCCATTTCCGCGGCCACGCCGGGCGAAACGCCGCGTGTGATCATCCGGCGATAGACCATATCAGCGCGCGGCCCCTCCACCGAGGCTGGCGGCTGGACCGCATTGGCGCGCCGGGTTGCCGCCGACATTTCTGCCATCGTCATCGCATCGCGCAGCACTTCATGCCCAGGGCAGCCCACCAGAATATCGGGTTGCGGGTTTTCGCCACGCGACGCCATTTCGGCGCTGGCACGTTCCAGCAGGCGGCATTCACTGGCGATCTGGTCCCGGTGCGGATCAGCGGCAGGCGGTGGGGGCCGCCCCGGCAGGGCGCAGGCCGACAGGACAAAGGGCAGGACAAGGGTCAGGGCGGCGGGGAACTGCATCTTTCCCTTGTATCGGCACCGGAGTGGGGTGTAAATCGCGCCATGCTGAAGACGCGTATCATTCCCTGCCTTGATGTCGCCGATGGCCGCGTGGTCAAGGGCGTGAATTTCGTCAATCTGATCGATGCCGGTGACCCGGTCGAGGCGGCCAAGGCCTATGACGCGGCAGGCGCGGATGAGCTGTGTTTCCTTGACATCCACGCCACGCATGAAAACCGTGGCACGATGTTCGACCTTGTCACCCGCACCGCCGAGCAGTGCTTCATGCCGCTGACCGTTGGTGGCGGGGTGCGCAGCCCCGAGGATGTACGTGCGCTGTTGCTGGCAGGGGCGGACAAGGTCAGCTTCAATTCAGCAGCCGTCGCAGACCCCGATGTGGTGGCGCGGGCGGCCGACCGGTTTGGCAGCCAGTGCATCGTCGTGGCGATTGACGCCAAAACGGTCGCGCCGGGCCGCTGGGAGATTTTCACCCATGGCGGGCGCAAACCAACAGGGATCGACGCAGTGGAATTCGCGCGCACCGTGGCTGCCAAGGGCGCGGGCGAGATCCTGCTCACCTCGATGGACCGTGACGGCACGCGCGCCGGTTTCAACCTTCCGCTGACCCGCGCCATCGTTGACGCCGTGCCGGTTCCGGTAATCGCCTCGGGAGGCGTGGGCACGTTGGACCATCTGGTCGAAGGGGTCACCATTGGCGGGGCCTCGGCGGTGCTGGCGGCCTCGATCTTCCATTTCGGTGACTACACCATTGCCGAGGCCAAGGCACATATGGCCGCGGCAGGCATCCCGGTGCGGCTGACATGAGCGCGCTGGAGCGGTTGGCCGCCACCATCGCCGCCCGCAAGGCCGCAGACCCGGACAGCAGCTGGACAGCGAAACTGCTTGCCAGGGGGCCCGAAAAATGCGCCGAGAAGTTTGGCGAAGAAGCTATCGAGGCGGTGATCGAAGCCGTGAAGGGCGACCCTGCGCGCCTGGCCTCGGAAGCCGCCGACGTACTCTACCACCTGTTGGTAATGTGCGCATCGCGCGGCGTCACGCTGGCTGATATCGAGGCCGAACTATCACGCCGCGAAGGCCAATCCGGTATCGCGGAGAAGGCGTCTAGACGAAAGCGCTAGCGCCCGCTCAGGGCTTCAGATCATAGGTCACCCATTTTGTGGCCACAGCCATCTTGTCATAAAGCGCGCGGGCGCGGGCGTTGTCATCGGCGGTGATCCAGCGGACCATTGACCAGCCCCGCGAACGCGCTTCATCGGCCAACGCATCGATCAGCGCCCGCGCCGCGCCAGAGCCGCGCGCCTGCGGATCCACAAAAAGGTCGTCCAGAAACCCGCCTGTGCTGGCCGAGAGAGGCCGCGCAAAAGGCCGGAAATGCGCCAACCCGACCAATCGACCGCCATTTTCGGCCACCAGCGCCTCGGTCTCATGGGCCGGATCATTAATCCAGCCCCAGACCCGGTCACGCATCGCCTCGGTCTGTTCGACACCGTAGAAATCGGCGTAGCCGGCATAAAGTGCGCCCCATTCTTCGCGGTCGGTCGCGCCGGGCTTTCGTATCTTCATCAATGTCCTCCATCCTCCTCAAGGCCACACCTTGCAGCAAGCAGCGAAAACCGAGCGTAGAGGCCATTTCGCCCCGGCGCAATCACACGATCGGGAACTGAATCGCGCGTTTCGCATTACGACCTGCCTCGGGGGAACGCTTTCCGAGCTTTGGCGTTGTCTGTGCAGGCCCAAGACAGAGAACAACCCATGCGCGGCATCCTGCTCTGGCTCATCGGCATTCCCATCCCGGTGATCATTCTGATTTATCTGCTGCCTGACGCCCCCTTCCCTTTGCGCGTTCAAGCCCGTATAGCCCCCGGCT
>CAZCAX010000051.1:0-15558 GCA_964496915.1 uncultured Rhodobacter sp. | reverse complement strand
AAGGCCGATATACGAAATCCGCTCAAATCACGCTCCGATGTGTCGAACTTCGGGGTCGAGCATCCGTTCGGGACGATCAAGGCCTGGATGGGCAGCACCCATTTCCTGATGCGCCGACTAAAGAACGTGCGCACCGAAATGGCGCTGAACGTTCTCGCCTACAATATCAAGCGCATGGTCGCCTTGGTCGGGGTCAAGCGGCTGATGGCGGCCATTCCCGCCTGACAGGATGAAAATCGCCTCCGAAACCTGTCAAACTGTCCTCATCGGCGCAGTATACGCACCGGTAGCGGGCCCCCAGAACCCAAGCAGGCCCAAGCACCTTCCGCGAACCATCCAGAACGCAGGTTCCCTGCGGCGCAGGAGTTTCCACACAGCCTAAGCCCATTGCGGACACTCATAGGACCTTGAGGCCGAGTTGTCCGAGTAGGTCGCCGGCCTGACGCGTGGAGATTATTGCACCTTTGAATCGGTTGACATCCGTCAGCTTCAATCCTCCCAAATCTGCTCCACGAAGATCGCTTCCCTGAAAGCGGCAATCGGCAATGTTTGCATCTCTAAGAGAGCAATTTGTAAGCACGGCGTCTCTGAAATCGCATCGACTCAGATCGGCTTCGCTGAAATCTACCCCCGTTATTTCCATCTTTCGAAATGAGAAACTCGGCAGCAGCGCCAGAACTAACAGTGCCTCCTCGAATACTGTGTCTAGGGCAGAAACCTCACTAAAATTAGCTCCGGTCATCTTGCATCGTTCGAATCTGACTCCTGACAGACGCGCCCCTAGAAAATTGGCGTTTCCAAAATCACCACCAGTGACATATGTGTCCGTCATTACTGCCCCGGCGAAAGAAATGGCAGGCGCACGACAATCGGCGAATACGACATCCTCCAACCGCGCCCCAGTTAGGCGTGAGCGAGATAGGTTGCACTTTTCGAATCGCCAACTGGTTATGTCGAGGCGACTCATATCGAGGGATTCGAAGTTGCAGGACCGGAAGACCACCACCGCCGAAGAGCTGCAAATTCGTTCCAGTTCCGCACGCGTCGGCGAGATGTTGTCTATAGTGTTTTCAGTAGACATGTCAGAAAGTTACATCCATCAACAAGACACGCCGGTGCGGATTCAAGATGGCACCACACCGACTTGGAAGGCTGTCATAGCGAAGATGATCTGCACGCCTTTAGAGCGAGCATCATCTTCAAGATATTTCACCAAGCAACCGCCAATATTCTTTCCACGTTGCCCATGTTCAACGAACAAGGTTTCGATTCGAACAGAGTTTGTCAGTTAATTATAGACCGCCAGAAGGCGGCCGATGGTGATTTGGTTGTTTTGCGCTTCCAGACTGATATTTCCGCCAGTGGAGCTATATGAGTTGTCCACTTTAGGCGCGTTGTCACCCTTTGGGAGGACCTCGGCGCAATACCGTTCCAAGCCATCGAAAGATGCGCGTTTATTATGGACATAAGAAGGATGCAGGATTTGCATCATCAACCTCTAATTTGACATTTTAGGGGTCTTAGACGCGCTGTGCGCCCTCGTTCACCAAACTCCCTGTAGGAGCCAGAGGTGCGAACGGACCCGCTTGCTATCAGGCTGAACACCCGCAAGCAAGTCCGAAATGCAGCTTCGTCCGCATCAGCGACATTCGATGGCAATGAATTCTGCGCGATACACGAATGGCCGGTTCGGTGAAGCGGCAATGCAGCACGCTACCGATGACGAACGACGGATGTGGGCCGAGCACGACCCCGAGGTCACAGGGGGCGGGAAGCCGCCTTGCGGCACCGCAGCATCCCCATAGAATCAATTTGCCGAAGCGGATGCTCAGGCGGGGCAGTGGATGGTTTGATATCTTACAACGTGAAAACCTGCGCGCGGATCATGCCCCCGGTGGAACAGCGAGCACGTCGATCTCGACACTTCCCATCAGCTCCTGTGCAACGCTGCCGAGGAACAGGCGCTTGACGCCGGACAACCCGCGTGTGCCGATCACCAGAAGATCGGGCTTCGCTTGCTCCACCAGACCGGCGATGGCATCGGCGCCAACGCCCTCGATGATGCGGGCGTTGTAGTTCAGATCGCCGAGGTCGAGGCCCTGAATGAACCGGCCAAGCTCGCGGCGCGTGGACTGAAACTCGCGCTCGGCTTCCTCATGGACCCGCTCGGCCGGGATACCGGCATGGGTCATCATCTGCCGCGTGATCGGCGCGTAGCTGTGCACGAAGGTGGCATCGGCATTGTCCAGCAAGCCGAGAGCGTGCGCCTTGCGGGCCGCATGGCCCGAGGTTTCGGACATGTCCGTTGCGATGAACACCTTTCGCCAACGTTCGCCGGTATTCGAGTTCGCCATCATCACAGGTCGCCCCGCCGTGCGGGTGACACGTTCGATCGTCGTGCCCACGAAGACATCGCGCAGGAACTGCCTCCGATGTGCCCCCATGACGATCAGATCGGCCTCGCGGGCGCGGGCCTCTTCCCCGATGACGTGGAAAGCATGGCCCATGGCCACCGCGACATCGCAGGCGGGCGGTGTGCCAAAGCCCGCCACCTGATCGGTGAGGTAATCCTCGGCACTCCGGATTTCATGGCGCATCCGGTCTTCGAGCAGGTCATTCTCGACCACATGCAGAACGCAGAGCGCCGCACCGGAATCCTCGGAAAGCTGCACCCCGCGCTGCACGGCGGGTTTTGAGCGGGACGACAGGTCGGAGGCGACGAGGATGGATTTCAGCATGGGCGTGCAGGCTTCTGGTCAAGTGAGGACGTTCTTGGCAGTATTGCATTGACACAAAATCGAGAAAACCAGAAAGCGCCCGGAACGCATGCATGGATTGCAACCTCTTGCTCTGGCCCTGCTCGCGACCCTTCGTGACATGGCGCCGATCCTTGTGACGATTGCGCTGTTTCAGGGGCTGGTGCTGGGGGTCTGGCCCGATGACCCGGTGGGCCTGCTGGCGGGGTTGGTTGCGATCCTGATCGGCCTCACGCTATTGGTGCGCGGCCTGGAGATGAGCCTCTTTCCCATCGGCGAGGCGCTGGCCGATGCCATGGCAAGGCGCGGCCATCCCGTCTGGCTGCTGGGCTTCGCCTTTACCCTGGGCTTCGGCAGCACCGTGGCCGAGCCCGCATTGGCGGCAGTCGCCGCGCAGGCGGCGACTGCCATGGTTGCCGATCCCGATTTCCCGGCAACCGAGGCGCAGCTGGCGGCCCTTACCGTGCAGATCCGCTATGGCGTGGCCTTCGGGCTGGGACTGGCGCTGATGCTGGGGGTCTGGCGTATCCTCAAGGGTTGGCCGCTGATCTGGCTGGTGCTGCCGGGCTACGGCGTGATCGCCCTGATTGCAGCCCTCACCGATGCGCCCTTCGTTGCCGTGGCGCTGGACCTTGGCACCGCTGCAACCTCGGCCATCAACATCCCGCTGATGCTGGCGCTCGGGATCGGACTGGCCTCGGTCCTGCGCAGCCGCAACGCGCTGGTCGAGGGCTTCGGCATGGTGGTCATTGCCAGCCTGACGCCGATGCTGCTGTTCCTCGCCGCCGCCTTCCTTCTGGTTCCGGGGGGTTGACATGCTGGACCTGATCCTGCGCGAAGCCATCCGAACAGTCTTCGACCTTGCCCCCATCGTGCTGATCCTTGGCCTGTTCTCTGCGCGGTTTCTGACCCGCGACCGGGCGCTGATGCGCCGCGTCCTGATCGGCGGGCTGCATCTGGTGGTGGGGCTGACGCTGTTCCGGTTCGGCCTTGACGGGGCGCTCCTGCCGCTGGCGGGCGATCTGGCGCGCGGCCTCGCGGCAGCGCTGGTCGCCGATCCGCACTGGCCGCAGGTGCTGGCGGTCACGGGCTTTGCCGTCGCCATCGGTGCGACTGCCGCATTGATCGAACCGACCCTGGTTGCCACGGCGGACAGGGTGCGCGACCTGACCGGCGGCACGGTCCGACCGATGGTGCTGCGCATCGCCGTGGCCCTGGGCTTCGGGCTGGGGTTGGGGCTGGCCGGGCTGCGGCTGGTCTGGGGGCTGCCGCTCGCGATGGTTCTGGCTCCTGCGGTCGTCTTGCTGGCGCTGCTCGCGGCCTTAGCGCCTCGGGTTCTTGTGCCGCTGGCGCTCGACAGCGGCGCGGTCGCGACCTCAGTGGTCACGGTTCCGATCATCGCGGCCTATGGCGTGGCGGTGGCCGATACCCTGCCCGGGCGCAGCGGGCTGGCCGACGGGTTCGGGATGATCGTGCTGGCCATGATCTGCTCCGGCATCTCCGTGCTGTCCGCGGCGATCGTGACCGAACGCATGCGACGCAGGGCGCAAGGCGCCCGCGATACCGAAAGGGGAAACATATGAAATTCAAACTGATCGTTGCCTTCCTGCCCGACGATCGCCTTGAGGAGGTGCTCAAGGCGGCGCGCGCCGCCGGAGCGACGGGCTCCACCGTCATCACTTCTGCGCGAGGCGAAGGGCTTGAACCGGAGCGAAAGTTCCTTGGGCTTGAGGTGGCATCGCACCGCAACCTGGCCTTTTGGCTGGTGGACGAGAGCGTGGCGGCAGATGTGCTGGCGCGCATCTCCAGCGTCGGTTGCTTCGAGACGGAACGCGGCGCCGGGATCGCCTGTCAGATCGATGTTGAAGAAGCGGTCGGATTGATGCGGCAGATCAAGGCGTTGGAAGGCAGGAATCACGCAGGCAAGGATTGACCTGCAGGCCAAAAGAACGCATTCGGGGCGGTGCTTCCCCACCTTGTTTCTCGCAAGGCCGCACATGCGGTCATTGGTCCTGTCATGGATGTCATCTCGCTCGTCGGCATCGTTGCCGCGCTGTTCATCGTCATTTCCCTGAGCGAGCCCCTGGCCGACCGAACCCGGCTGCCCTACACGGTGGTGCTGGCCAGCATCGGCACTCTGATCGGCCTTGGCGCCGTCTTCCTGGTCGATCACGGTCGTGACATCCTCGGCCTGCCGCTGGCCGTAGAGATGTTCGAGATCAACATCCGCGCCAGCGTCTTCCTTTATGTCCTGCTGCCGACGCTCCTGTTCCAGGTCTCGCTTGGGCTGAACCTGCGCCGGATGGCCGATGACTGGGTGCCAATCCTCGTCATGGCGGTGCTGGCCGTGGTGGTGGCCACCTTCGCCATCGGCTTTGCGCTGACCCCTTTCACGACGCTGCCGCTGATGGCCTGCCTGATGCTGGGGGCGATCGTGGCCACGACCGATCCTTCGGCGGTGGTCAGCATCTTTCGCAACATCGCCGCCCCGCAGCGGCTGACCCGGATCGTCGAGGGCGAAAGCCTGCTGAACGACGCCGCCGCGATCGCGCTGTTCAGCTTCTTCCTTACATTCGTCATGATGGGCGTGCCCAACCCCACGCTGCGTGATGCGCTGGTCGGCTTTCCGCTACTGGTCTTCGGCGGGATCGGCATCGGCTGGATCTTCGCTCGGATCTGCGTTGCACTGTTTGCGCTGATGAGCCGCTATCCCCTGGCGCAAGTCTCGCTCAGCGTGGCACTGCCTTATGTCACCTATCTGGTGGCCGATCAGATCCTCGGCGTCTCGGGCGTGATCGCGGTGGTGATGGCCGGGATGACGCTGAACTACCTTGGTCCCGGCCGCCTTGCCCCATCCAGCTGGGCCTATCTGCGCGAACTCTGGAATGTGCTTGCGCACTGGGCCGGGGCGCTGATCTTCCTGCTTGCGGCCTTCCTGGTGCCCCGTCTTCTGGGGGATGTCCAGTTGCGCGACCTCGCGCTGATCGGCGTGGTGATTGTTGCCGCCACGGCGGCGAGGCTGTTCATGCTGTATCTCGTCCTGCCGTTGCTTACCGCGATGAAACTCTCACCGCGCGTCGACCGGCCTTACCGCGCTGCCATCCTTTGGGGCGGGTTGCGCGGGGCCGTCACGCTGGCACTTGCACTTGCCGTGACCGAAAACCTGCGCGTTTCGATTGATATCAAGCGTGAGGTGGGGATCCTCGCCACCGGCTTCACGCTCTACACGCTTCTCGTGCAGGGGACGACCCTGCGGTGGATCATCGCGTTTCTGGGGCTCGACAAGCTGTCGCGGCTAGACCGGGCGCTTTCGAACCAGGTGATCGCCGTTGCGCTGGAGAACGTGCGCGAGCAAGTCGCCAATACGGCCAAGCGCCACGAACTGACGCGCGAGATTGTCCGTTCTGAGGCCAAGCGCTTTGCCGAGCGGCTGGACGATGCCATGGTCAAGGCCGAGGGCGCAGACGAGATCGCGGATCGCGACCGGATCACGCTGGGCCTTGTCGCGCTCGCCGGGCGCGAACGTGACATGATCCTGGAAGCGTTCCGCGAACAGCAGATTTCGGCGCGCCTTGTCGATGCGATGCTGTCGGATGCTGACCGATTGATCGAACGCACGCGGGCCGGGGGGCGCGACGAATACCGAACGGCGGGGCGCCTCAGCCTGGCGCAGGGGCGCTGGTATCGCTTCGCCATTCTGCTGCACAACCGGCTGGGTCTGTCCGGCCTGCTGAGTCGGATGACCGCGGACCGGTTCGAGATCCTCCTCAACCAGCGCCTGATCCTGCGCGACCTGCACAGTTATATCGACGGCAAGATCCGGCGCATCCACGGTCGCCGCGTGGCCGACCTTTTGCACGAATTGCTCAAGCGGCGGGAGGATGAAACGCAATCGGCGCTCGATGGCCTGCGCCTGCAATATCCGGGCTATGCCGAAGAAATCGAACGCCGCTTCATCCGCCGCACCTCACTTCGGCTGGAGGAACGAGAATACGATATCCTCTATCAGGACGGGTTGATCGGCCGGGAACTTCTGACCACGCTCAAGCAGGAACTGGCCGAGAAGCGAAAGCGCGCCGAAGCGCGGCCGGCACTGGATCTTGCGGTGCAGAAGACCGAGCTCGTGCGCCAGTTCCCACTCTTTGCCGACATGGACGATGCCTCCCGGACCCGCCTCGCCCGGGCCCTGAAGGCGCGCTATGTCCAGCCCGGTGAGGTGCTGATGCGCAAGGGTGACGTGCCCCGCGTGGTCTACTTCATCGCCTCCGGGGCCGTCGAGGTCGAAACAGCAGGTCAGAAAAGTAAGCTGGGTCGCGGCGACATGTTCGGGCAATTGTCGCTTCTGAGTCGGCAGGTCCGGCGCACCCAAATCACGGCAATCAGCCATTCGACACTGCTTGTGCTGGATGAGGTTCGCTTCCGGCGACTACTGGAAAGAAGCGAAGCGCTTCGCGAGGCGGTGCGGGCAAGCGCCGAAAAGCGGGGGCTTTCCGTCGAGATCCTGGAACTGTAGGGAGCGCTCCGAAAAACAGCAGGTGGCACATAAATTGGGCCGACCGGCGCAAGGAGCGCCGGTCGGGGAGATTGGTCAAAGGTCGATCCCCTCCGAGAGTGACAAGGCGTCCTCGATGTCGACACCGAGGTAGCGCACCGTGCTGTCCATCTTCGTATGTCCCAGCAGCAGCTGGACCGCGCGCAGGTTGCCGGTCTTCTTGTAGATCTGCGCCACCTTGGTCCGTCGCATGGAATGCGTGCCGTAGGCGCTCGGCTCCAGGCCCAGCGACATCACCCAGCCCCGGACGATCCGCGCATACTGTCGCGTGGAAAGGTGAGGGCTGCCATGGATCCGGCTGGGCCACAAGAACTCTAGGCCGATCATCTCGGGGGCTCGTATCCAGCGCTCGAGGGATAACCGGGTGGTATCGGTGATCTCGAACCGGACCGGCTTGCCGGTCTTGCTCTGGATCATCGAGGTCCGCTCCTTGACCCGCCCGGCGGCGAAGACATCCCGGACCCTGAGGCCGACGAGATCGCAACCGCGCAACTTGCTGTCGACTGCCATGTTGAACAGCGCCAGGTCGCGCGCATTGCCCGCCATCTCGAGGCGGACGCGTATGGACCAGACATGCCTCGGCATAAGCGGGCGCTTCTGGCCGATGATGCGGCCCTTGTTCCAAGGCACTCGGTCAGGGCGGAGGACGGGAAGAAGATTGACGGACATGGGACTACCTCCTGTCCACCGTGCCCACCCTTCTTCAGTCATGCCGACCACTACAGGATACCACGTTTCTGGCCGGGTGCGGGGGCGACGGGCGGTGAGCGGACGTTCATCGAATATCAGGGTTCGCTTGCAGCTTGCACCAACACGGGTGCTCGTCAGCCAAAACTGCCAAAGTCACTGTCCGCGTTGCGGCTCAAACCTGAGTTCGACCGTGACCCGGTTCGGACCAGCCGTCTCGGTCAGGTGCACCTGCATCGCGGCCGCCAGCGCACGGATGATCGATAGGCCAAGCCCCGCGCCGGGTGATCCGGGGCCGGGGCTGTGGCGCCGATCAGGGAGGCGCGGATGATCCGCAGGGTTTTCGATGGCAAGGCAGCCATCCGGGGCGACCTTGATTCGCACTTCTCCAGTGCCGTGCTCCAGCGCGTTTTCGATCAGGTTGCGCAAGAGGATGGCAAGAGCATCCGGGTCGGCGGCGATCTCCAGCCTGTCCAGATCACTATCGTCCAGCCGGATCGCATGGCGCGCGCCGGGGCCAAGATCGTCGATCAACAAGCGCAGGATGCGGATCAGATCTGCAGGCCCCCGGTCAAGGCCGAACCCGGCCTCCAGCCGCGAAAGCTGCAAAAGCCGCTCCACCCGCCGGGTCAGGGCATCGACAGTGGCCGTAGCGGCCCGGGCATCAGGATCAGACGAAAGGGACAGACGGTTGCGCAGGGCGGCCAGCGGCGTGCGCAATTCATGCGCGGCATTGGCGATGAAGGCCCGCTCCGACCGGCGCAGATCGTCGATCCGAACAAGATAGCCATCCAGAGCAACTGCCAAGGGCAGCACTTCCTCTGGCAAGGATGTGGCCGCCATGGGCGAGAGGTCATCGGGCTCACGCGCCGCCACATTGTGGGCAAGATTGGCCACAGGTGCTGTTGCCGAAGCCACGATGCCGCGCAAGAACCAGAGCAGCAGCCCGATCAGCGGCAGGGCCAGGATCAGGAAGGCTGAGGCCGCCTCCAGCATTTCCTCGCGCCGCCATGTGGTGGCATGGGCCGCCTCGATCACCGCGCCCTCGGCGCTTTGGCGCAGGATGCGCCAGCCTCCCGCATCATGGAACCCGTCGCCGTCAAGCGCGGGCCATGGGGCAGAGGTATCGGTCCGGTCAGCGGCAAGGATGCGCAACACCCTTTCGCCATCGCTAGTTTCGACCCCCAAGGTGCGCGGGATGGCACCGGAAGGCGCGGTATCCAGAAGAAGCACGGTCGTTTCGACAAGCGCGCGCAGCTCTTCGTCGAACATCTCGTTCATTTCGTGATCCAGCACCAGGGCAGACAGGACCACCGTCGCAAGCCACGCACCCGCGACAAGCGCCAGCACCCTCCCTGTCAGCCTGCGCCGCAAGGACCAAGGGCGGTCAGGGCTGGTCATGGCAGAACATAGCCAAGGCCGCGGCGCGTTTCGATCACGCCTTGGCCAAGCTTTGTCCGCAGGCGCGAGACATAGACTTCGACCGCATTGCCTTCGATCAGCGTGTCGAACCCGCCCAGAGCCTCTTCCAGCGCCGCCTTGGGCAAGACCCGCCCCCGCGCGCCCAAAAGCGCGTCAAAGACAGCCCATTCCCGTGCGGTCAGGCGGATTTCCGTCCCCGCTTTCCACAACCGAGCGGCGGCGCGGTCCACCTCCAGCCCGGCGATGACGATGCGGGTTTCGGGAAGGCCCTGCCCGCGGCGGGCATGGGCGCGCAGGCGGGCGGACAATTCCCCAAGATCAAAAGGTTTGACCACATAGTCATCGGCCCCCGCATCCAGCCCCGCGATCCTGTCGCTAATCTGGTCGAGCGCGCTGGCGATCAGGACGGGCGTCCGGTCACCCGCCCGGCGGCGGGCGCGCAGCACGTCCAGCCCCGACCGATCCGGCAGGCCAAGGTCAAGGATCACACAGGCATAATCCGTCGTGGCCATGGCCTCTTCGGCGGTGGCGGCATCGGGCGCATGGTCCACGGCGTGCCCCTCTGCCCTGAGAAAGCGCAGGACGGATTGGGCCAGATCATCGGTGTCTTCGACAAGTAGAAGGCGCATGGCCTGTTCTACTCTGCCGATCCGTGTCTGGCGAGGGGCAGTTGTAAGGCTGGCGCAAGGTTCACGGCGGAATAAGGCCCCGCAGGCCCGGCCAGAGGGGGCGTCGGACGGAAAACCCGAGGCCCACTTCTGTTTCTTCGGGCCGAGCCTGCAACCTGCGCGCAACCTGTTCCGAAAGTGCCCCATGACCTTCCTGAATTTGCCTACCCGCCTTGGCCTTTCTTGGGGCGCGCTGCCGCGCCCGAGCATCAGCCAGACGACACTGAACTTGACTGTTGCCGGCTATGTGCTGGCTGTGCTGAACACCGGCTTCTGGCAGCGAGTGGGAGAGGTCTTTCCAGCCTCCCCCCTGCAACCCGTACTTTTCGGCGCGGGTGTCTTTGGGCTGACGCTCCTCTTGCTGGAACTTCTTGGCCCTTGGCGTCTGCAACGCCCCGTGGCAGCGGGGCTGATCCTGATCTCGGCCGGCGCACATTATTTCGAGCAGAACTTCGGCGTTCTGATCGACCGCGAGATGGTGCGCAACGTGATGGAAACCACGGTGACGGAGTCGCAGCATCTGGTTACAGTTTCTGCGATCCTCTGGATCGGGCTGACCGGCGTGCTGCCTGCGGTGCTGGTTTTCTGGCCGAAAGTGCGACGGCTTGGGCCGTGGCATATTCTCTGGCGCTGGCCCTTGGGCGTGGCGCTGACCTTTGCACTGATGGCCGGTGCGCTGTTTTCCGATTACAAGGCCTTTGCTGCAGCCTTGCGCACCCGTCACGACCTGATGGCCGCCTATCAGCCGGGGGCCACGCTGGGCGCCGTGCTGCGCTATGGCAGCGAACAGTGGAAAACCACCGATCCCGTGGCCCGCCCCCTCGGCACTGACGCCCAGCCCGGCCCCTTTTTGGCCGGGGCAGAAAAGCCCGTGCTGCTGGTAATCTTCGCGGGCGAAACCGCGCGGGCGCAGAACTGGGGCCTTAACGGCTACGCCCGTGACACGACCCCCGGCCTTGCCGCGCGCGGGGTATTGAACTTCCCCGATGTCACCGCCTGCGGCACCTCTACCGCCGTGTCTTTGCCTTGCATGTTCTCGCGCCTGACGGCGGCGGATTATTCCCGCGCGGGTTTTCTCGGCGAAGAAAACCTTCTCGACGTCCTTTCCCATGCCGGACTGGCGGTCGAATGGTATGACAACAACACGGGCGACCAAAGAATTGCCACCCGGACCGGATGGGCGCGCGTGGACGCCACCTTGGCACCAGAGGCTTGCGCAGGCGAATGCACGGATGAGGTCTTTTTGCCGCTTATCCGCGACAGGCTTGCCACGATCACCACCGATACGGTCCTGGTGCTGCATATGATCGGTAGCCACGGCCCGGCCTATCACCTGCGCTATCCCCCTGAACGCGCGCGCTTTCAGCCCGAATGTGCTACGGCCGTCTTTGCCGATTGCACGACCGAACAGATCGTCAACACCTATGACAACACGATCCTTCAGACGGACAATGTCCTATCACAGGCGATTGACCTTCTGGCTGCATCCGACCGCGTCTTGCCCGGTTTGATCTTTCTGTCGGATCATGGCGAGTCGCTTGGCGAGAATGGGCTATACTTGCATGCCGCGCCAAAGTTCATGGCACCCGAGGTGCAGACCAAGGTGCCGATGGTGATGTGGCTTGCCTCAAGCTTTGAGGAAAGCCTCGGGCTGAATGCCACCTGCCTGCGCGAAGCGGGAAGCCGCCCGGTCAGCCATGACAATCTGTTCCACAGCGTCCTTGGCCTGCTGGACATCCGCACCGCTGCCCGTGACGGGGAACTGGACCTTGTTAGCTCCTGCCGGATGGGGAGCGTTGGCTGATGCAGACAGGTCATGACAACCAACGGACGATCATCCCGCCGCGCGATGGCCTTTTGCATGTCGCCGATGCCGCGCGCTATTCGATTGCGGGCTTCCGCAGGCTTTGGGCGGAAACTGCTGCAAAGCTGGAGCTTTTGGGAGCGGCGCTGACCGTCTTGGCGTTTTTGCTGCGTGGGGCAGAGATCTGGCATTGGCTGGTGGCTGCAGGTTTATTTGCCCTCGTGCTAACCATCGAAGCATTGAACACCGCCATTGAGGTGTTGACCGACCGCATTTCACCCGAATGGTCCGCAATGGCTCGCGATGCCAAAGACCTCGGATCATTGGCTGTGGGGCTGATCCTTATCGTCGCTGGTGGGTTTGTTCTTGCCGTAACTGTAGGCATAGTCTGACGAAAAGCGTGCGGCGGTCCGCCGGACCGAAGCCGAAGCTCGTGCGCCCGACGATGAAAAACCGCTTTGGGCCGACCGGCGCATGGTGCGCCGGTCGGGAAGGATGGTCAAAGGTCGATCCCCTCCGAGAGCGACAAGGCATCCTCGATGTCGACACCGAGGTAGCGCACGGTGCTGTCCATCTTCGTATGCCCGTCTTGCTTTGGATCATCGAAGTCCGTTCTTTAACCCGCCCGCCCGCGAAGACATCGCGGACCCGCAGGGCGACGAGGTCGCACCCACGAAGCTTGCTATCGACCGCCATGTTGAACAGTGCGAGGTCGCGAGCGTTGCCGGCCATTTCGAGGCGGACCCGGATGGACCAGACATGCCGCGGCAGTAGCGGGTGCCTCTGGCCGATGATGCGGCCCTTGTTCCAAGGGCTGCGGGCAGGCCGGAGGGCGGGAAGAAGATCGACGGACATGGGACTACCTCCTGTCCCCAGGGCCCACCCTTCTTCGGTCATGCCGACGGCTTCAGGATACCCGGTCCGGAGCGAGTTGTCCTTGCCTAGGGCGGAGAGCGGTCGCTCCGTGAGAACCTTCGCTGCATGCTGCCTTCGCCAGAGCTGTCATTCGGCGGCAAAGCGCTCCTGACGTCCAGATTTCTCATGCAACACGCTTCATTTGGTCTGACCTGCCCCCTTTCACTTGCGGTCGGGCCGCTCCGCTGCGGCGGTCGAATTGCCGTCACCTGAGTTCAGCGTGCGTCCATTCAACCTGCCGTGAAGTGGGATGAGCGCGACGATGGTCAGAAGAGCGAACACGGCCCCAGCTAGGAATGTCCACTGCGCGCCGAAGGCGTCCCATAGAACCCCGGCGATCACGCTCGCGGCCAGAAGCGCTGCGCCGGTCATGAGGTTGAACATGCCGAAGGCCGTGCCGCGCAACTCGGGCGGGGCGCTGTCAGCCACCAGCGCCGCTAGGATGCCCTGGGTGAAGCCCATGTGCAGCCCCCAGAGCACCACGCCCGCCATGATCCCCCACAGGCCCGGCGCGAAGGCCAGCACGAGGTCCGCCGCGATCAGCAGGACGAGTCCAATAATCAGGATCGCGATGCGGTTCTTTCCATCGGACAGCGCCCCCACCGGATAGGCCGTCAGCGCATAGGCGATGTTCAGGACCACCAGCACCAGCGGCACGAACATCAGCGACAGGCCCATGCCTTCGGCCCGCAGGATCAGGAACGCCTCGCTGAAGCGCGCCAGCGTGAAGACCGCCGCCACTGCGACGACCCACCAGTAGATCGCGCCGAGCCCGGCCAGTTCGCGACAGCTGAGCGGGTTCTTCACCTTGCGCAGTCCGGCCGGGCGCGCGGGTTCGTGCACGACGAACAGGATCAGCGCCAGCGCCGCGAAGGCCGGGATCACCGCCACCCAGAACACGGACGCGAAATCGTCCGCAAAGAACCACATCAGCCCGATGGCCAGCAGCGGGCCGATGAAGGCCCCGGCCGTGTCCAGCGACTGCCGGAGCCCGAAGGCCGCACCCCGAAACTCGGGCGGAGCGATGTCGGCCACCAGCGCATCGCGCGGCGCGCCGCGGATGCCCTTGCCGACCCGGTCGATGAAGCGCGCGGCGACCAGCCAGCTGACCGTCGGCGCGAGCGGAAAGATCGGCTTGGTGACGGCCGCCAGCCCGTAGCCGAGTGCCGCCAGTTCCTTGCGCTTGCCAAGGCGGTCGCTGAGCGCACCCGAAAAAACCTTGGTGATCGCCGCCGTCGCCTCGGCGATCCCCTCGATAATGCCCACCGTCAACGCTGTCGCGCCGAGCCCCACCACCAGATAGACCGGCAGGAGCGCATGGATCATCTCGGACGAGACGTCCATCAGCAGCGACACGAACCCCAGCGCCCAGATCCCGGTCGGCAGGCGACGCCAGGTCGCGCGGGAGTCAGCCGGTTGCGTTTCCGGCCCGCCGTCAGTCATGGCGGCGGCCTTCGTGCTCGGCCTGTTCCCGGCTCAGGCCGACGTCGCGCAGGAGCCGGTCATCCAGGTCGAGAAACGCTGCCCTCTGCCTTTGCCGATCCTGCCAGCAGAGGAAGCGGCCCAGAAGCGCAGCCCCGTGCCGCCCGCCGGACGACAGGAGAATCGCGGTGACCCCGGCGAGCCCCACAACGACGGAAATGGGAACGGCAGAGGACAGGGCCATGGGAGCCTCACTTGTTCTCGTCGTGGGCATCGAAGACGCGGCGGGCGTAATCGTCGAGGACCGCCTCGCAGCCCTTCAGCCGGGTGCGCGCTTCCTCGGCCTTTTCGCCGCCGTAGAAATCCAGCTTCTCGATCTTGGCGAGCCAGCCCTGAAGCTTCTTCAGGTCGACGTCGTTCTCCTCGAGCTCGGCATAGGTGTAGTGGCTGGCGGCGATTTCCTTGGCGACCTCGCGCTCAAAGTCGTCGCATTTGTCGATGAATTCGACATAGGCTTCGTCGCGGTCGGCGCGGAACCGGGCCACGACCTTGTCCTCCTGCCCGCGGTCCAGTGCGACGGTTTCCAGCAGCACGCTGTCCCCATGCGCCTCCTCGACGTCCTTTTCGAGCATCTTCAAACGACGCAGGTGCTCGTCAGTCTTGGGCAGGAGGCAGACGCCGTTCTGCAGATAAACCGCCCCCATGCCCTTCAACTTGCGCCAGATAGCGATGCGCCGCGCGGCGGGTTCAGGTGGGACCTTGTAGGTCAGGAGCAGCCATGATGTTGTCATGGCTCAAACATGATGTTACAGCCGTATCATGTCAATAGGTCGTTTCGAACGCTCTCCCTGTTACAATATGCCTCTCAAGCATCGCCTCCGGAAGATGAGTGGCCAGATGCAAGAGCCTCCCTGTTTCACATTGTTGTAGCCGCCCTCGAAACGAACGGCAACTTCCAGGTCCAACCCAAGAATGGCTCGACCGTCCGCAATGGTGAAGGTTTTCTGATGCGGGTCGCGGCGGAACGCTGCGCACTGGCGCGACCACGACCCGCGTTGGGAAACCTCCCAAGGAGGAAGCCGCGGGGGTCCTGGATCGACCTATGGGCAAAGTGTGCAGACGGTTGCGGCGACGGCTGCGTCAAGGGTGCGGCTGAGGGTGTGTATGGCACCCAAGACGGGGGCAATCGCACTCGATGATCTCGGAAACGCTGCGCGATTTGGTGTGATATCTATCATGTTTCGCGCCGAAGGTGGACAGGCGCAGCCTGTCGTGACCGGGTCCGCGTGATGCAGCCGGCGGCGTTCTGTGGCATCTGACAGGCGGTGTGTC
>CAZCAX010000050.1:0-15973 GCA_964496915.1 uncultured Rhodobacter sp. | reverse complement strand
TCGACGCCTTGGACGAAATCAGGGGAAACAGGTAGGAAGTGTCAGACTCGCAACAGTAGTGTTCGGGGGCGGCCATGTCGTCCTCCCGCTTCTGCAGGCCGAGGTTGTGCAGCCTGGTTGGGCCACGCCGGACGAGTTCCTTGCCGGTTACGGCGCAGCGCAGGCGGTGCCAGGGCCGCTCTTCACCTTCGCCGCGTATCTGGGTGCTGTGCTGGGGCCGGCGCCGAATGGTATCCTGGGTGCGACCTTGGCCTTGCTGGCCGTATTCCTGCCCGGCTTTCTGTTGCTGGTGGGTGTGCTGCCCTTCTGGGACAGCTTCCGCAGCATGGCGTCGGCGCAATCGTTGATGCAGGGTGCGAATGCCGCGGTCGTCGGCATTCTTGGTGCCGCGCTTTACACGCCCGTGTTCATCAGCGCGATCGGCGACATGCGGGACTTCGCGCTGGCACTCGCCTGTTTCGTCCTGCTGATGGCGTGGAAGGCCCCGCCCTGGGCGGTTGTCATCGTGGCAGCGGTTGGCGGCGTGGGCCTGGCGCTGACCGCCTGATGCAAACGACTCCTCAGGGCAGCCAGTTCACGTCCATCGACTTCATCAAGGTGCTGGCCGCCCGCGAGATCAGGATCAGCATGGATGGTAAAGGACCCTGGCGCGACAACGTCTTCGTCGAGAGGCTATGGCGGACCATCAAATACGAGGAGGTCTATCTGCGGGCCTTTGCCAGCGCCTCAGAAGCCCGCGCCGGGATCGGCCGATATCCTGGCTTCTACAACAGCCACCGCCCGAATTCTTCGCTTGACGGGAAGACCTCCCGATCAAGCCTACTTCAACCAGCCGATGCCCGCGGCGGTAGCGGCGTAACCGAGACGGAAAACCACTTAGAAAACGCCCGGCAACTGTGCAGATCAACCGAACCACCTCTCCAATTCGTTCAATGATCGAATTTGCTCTTGTATCGCCCCACGAAACCCGGTTATTGCCGCAAGTGGAGACGTGGCCGAGTGGTCGAAGGCGCTCCCCTGCTAAGGGAGTAGGCCCGGAAGGGTCTCGTGGGTTCGAATCCCATCGTCTCCGCCATTTCTCATATTTTTGGCATGTTTATCAATGACTTGCCGCGACGCTGGAAAGTCGACCCCTCATCTATCCCACCATACCATTTGAGATTGAATGAGACGATCTGCGTCAGCAGATCGGCGAAGCGGCTTTTCCACGACGAGGGCGAGTCAGTCCTGCATCAGAAGCTCTATCGACGCCGAAGTCACTGCCCACACCCCCCTGTAGGTATACCTACAGGCGCGAAATTCTGGTGCCTAATTTTGTCATAGCGTTGATTCTAAAACAAAAATCCTGTCAATAGGAGTGCGATGGTTCATTATGGGCACGGTGGCGCGTTTCCTGGACAAGGACCTGGTGATGCGCCATCTGGCTCTGCCGGACGGCGATCTTCATGCCGGGACCGGTGCGGTCATAAAGCAACTGGTGCAGTGCGGCTTGCTTGTTTCGGGCAACAAGCAGAGCCGCGAAGGTTTGATCGAGCTTCTGCGGAGTTGGAACCCTCGGCTCGTCAGCAGCTTGGGCTGGACCGACGCCAGCTTCTCGGCCTTCGTGCTCGGGGATGGTTCGGTGGTCGGTGACGCCAAGGTTCTTCCCCGGCCTTACCTTGCCGCCTTTCTGGACGGTAACGATCATGTCAGCGGCACGCTTGGGCACTGGAGGAGCAAAGTCGCCGCACTTTGCTCGGGTAATCCGCTGATGATCACGGCTGTTTCGCAGGCTTTCAGTGGGCCCCTCCTGGAGCCGCTGGGCATGGAAGGCGGCGGCCTGCATCTTCGCGGCGCTTCCTCCTCGGGCAAGTCTACGCTGCTTCGGTTGGCCAATTCGGTCTGGGGTAAGACCGCGACTCTGCGCACCTGGAACGGGACGAAAAATGCGCTCGAAGCGATTGCCGCGAGCCATTCGGGCCGCATGCTGGCGCTGGACGAGATCGGAGAAGCGGATGGCCGCAGCGTCGGCAACACCGCCTACGCCCTGGCGAATGGTCAGGGCAGGTCGCGCCTGACCTCGTCTATCACGCTTCAGGACCTGAAGTGGCGGCTGGCGGTTCTCTCGTCGGGGGAGGTGTCATTGGCTGAACACATGTCCGGCGCCGGCAAGATGGCGAAGGCCGGGCAGGAGGTTCGCCGGAGAGCTTGCTACCAAGCTCAAGATCACCGGCTGGGAACATGGAGAGGCAACGGATGCCGCGATCGAAGCGCTGAGGCTCTGGGTTCTGGGCCGTGACCTGGCGACGGGTGACGAAGTTTCGGCGACGATCCGGCGGCTCGCCGATTATGTCCGCACCAACCAGAACCGGCTCGTCCCGCTGGACACCGCGAACGCGGTGTTGCCGCAGGGCTTCGCGGGATGGCTTGACCAGAATCGCTACTATTTCACGTCTGACGCCTGGGCAGAGATTCACCGCGGACAGGATCTTCTTGATGTCGGACGGCAGCTTCAGTCCCGGCAGTTGCTGGCGACCAATGAGAGTGGCCTGAAATGGCACATGCCGCGCCGGATTCCCGGGCGCCCGCGCTGCCATGCCGTCTGGCGCGCCGGCATCGATCCTGCCTCGCCGCCGAATGAAGGCGCCTGAAACACGACAAACCGGCGCGGGCCAGCGCATTGGTCCGGCTGGTCCGGCCGAACAAGCGACCAACGGGCCATCAAAAGTCAACAAAATCAGAGCGGTCCGGGTGGTCCGCCGCGCGAACGGTGGGCGGGTGAACCACCGCAAACATGATCATCCCGGGCCCAAGACATCAAAACCCAGAAGGAGAAATAGAATGAGCCTTTCCAAGAAAATCGATGCCTACCTGGACAAGCAGGTCTCCTATCCTCGGATGCCGGAAACCACGCGCTCCGCTCTCGTCGCGCAGATACGGAAGCATCCTGAGGCCTACGCGATGGCGCCGATCAAGCTGCGCTGGACCGAACCCACCGAACCCGAGAACGTTCATCCGGACAACTGGATCGAGTTTCTGCCGCCGCGCCCGAAAAAGCTCCCGTCCATGAGGCAGCTGTCGAGAATGCCCAAAACGCAGGTTGATGCGCTCTTCAGGGACCTTCTCGCCTACAACACCATTATACTGGCGGGTTCTCGCACGCGGAATTTCTATCCCTGTGATGCCAATGGGCGCTTCGAGACCGTCAAGAACGCACGCCGCCGCATGAAGCGGTTGATTGAGCGTGGTCAGCAGCTTGGGGTGCTCCGGCGCATGGGCTGAATATCCAAGTGTGGCACAACAGGAAGGTGAACCGCTCGTCCGACCCAACGGGCACAGCTAACCTTCCCGGGTAGCAATGTATCGTCTCGACTGCGCGCCCTGCGTGGTCGGGGCGCTTCCTTGCCCCTCATTGTCTTGGATTACTCTGGAAACCTCGGCACTTCACGCAAGTAAGTTCTTGTTGAACTGAAACGACTCTGCTGCATCGGCACTTGTTGCCTGCGGGGTTGACAGCTTAATGTGATTCAGTGTGATATACGCTACATCATATATCAAATAACGGACTTGGCATGGTAACGATCAACTGCGACATGGGTGAGGCTTTCGGCATCTATTCGTTTGGCGATGATGCCGTGTGCATGCCCTTTGTTACGCATGCCAACATTGCCTGCGGGTTTCATGCCTCAGATCCTGTCGTGATGCGCGACACCGTCCGTAAGGCAAAGGCGGCTGGCGTGGCGATCGGTGCTCATCCTGGCCTTCCTGATCGCGAAGGCTTTGGGCGGCGAGCGATGAAAATGCGCCGTGATGAGGTATCGGCACTGGTGCTGTATCAAAGCGGTGCGCTGAAGGCTTTCGCAGAAGCCGAAGGCGTGTCTCTTTCACATATCAAACCACACGGCGCACTGTTCGGCATGGCCCAGAACGAAGAGCCAATTGCCGAGGGCATCGCCGATGCCGCTGAAATACTCGGCCTGCCGGTGATCGCATATTCGGACTGCTGCATGTCCGAAGTCTTTGCGCGCCGCGGGATAGCGTTTTCCTGCGAGTTCTATGCCGATCTGGACTATGACGATGACGGGCGCCAGATCATTTCCCGTGGCCATCCCGCAGTTGCACCGGAGCAGGTGGCCCAAAAGGTGCTGCGCGCAGTGCGCGAGGGTCTGACGCGATCAATTTCCGGCAAGGATGTGCGCGTCGTTGCCGAAAGCATCTGTGTTCATTCGGATACCCCCAATGCCGTCACAGTTGCGCGCGCTGTTCATGACGCGTTGCGTGCAGAGGGTGTCTTGAGCCGATCATGAACGCTATCCGCACCCTATCGGGCGATGCCCTGCGAAAGAGCGTCATGGCGCAGTTGGCTCCGGCCATGCAAGCCATCGCGCTCTCGCTCGGTCCCAATGGTCGCGCGGCGCTTTATTCGGTCGGCTCGGGAGCGCGTCGGGCCACGAGCGGCACTGACATCGCGCGTCGCTTCACCGGAAATGCGGCGCCTGAGGTCCTGTTTCGCGAGGCAATGGTCGCCGCTGAGCGAGATATGGGGGACGGGACCGCCCGGCTTGCCGTAATGGCCGAAGCCGCCTATCGCGCAGGGCTTCGGATGGTTGCTGCTGGCGTGCATCCGACACAGTTGATCCGAGACGTTGCTGCATTGCGCGACGAGATCGGCGTCCATTTCGCGGCTGTTACGCGCGTTAACGCGGATTTCGAGGCTGTGTTGCTTGCAGCGGGTCTTGATGCCTCGATGCAGTGCCACTTGCACGAGGCGTTGCGCCTTGCAGGGCCCGACGGGCATGTGGAACTGACCCGGACCACTGATCGGGAGCTTCGGCTGGAACATATCGAGGGCTTCACGGCCGACATGGAGCCGCTCCTGTCGGGCGAGATGGGCCATATGGACCGAGTTTATCTGCTTGTTGCAAATGATATAATCTCGGATTTTCGTCGCCTGGCGCCGGTAATTGAGGGATTTGCACGCAGCGACAAGGCGCTGGTGATTGCCGCGCGCGGTCTGGAGGGATCGGCCAGACAGTTGCTGGAGCGCAATCGGAAGGCTGGGGTCTTACGTATCGCTGCGATAACGCCGACCGACAAAGGGCCACGCGCAGCCGAAATCCTGCGTGATCTGGCCTGCGCGACCGGCGCCGGCATGGTGAGCGAAGAGACCGGGCAGACACTTGAAACGCTGACGCCTGAAATGCTGGGCTTTGCCGAAAGTTTCCGTCGATCAGGAAGGCGCATTACTCTGACCAAACCCGGCGGCGATCCAGTCGCGGTTGCAATGCGCCTGAACGAGATTGAAGCCGAGATCCAGCGCAACCGCTATCTGGCACTGGATCGTGAGCACGCACAACGGCGCCACGCTCGCATATTGGGGTGCTGGGTCGAGCTTTTGGTTGGGGAGAACCCCGGCAATCCAGACTTGTTCGGAAAACTGTCGCGCGCGCTTGCCTCTGTTCGATCGGCGCGCATGGGCGGCTCGATTGACGGAGCTGGCGCCGGCCTGACAGCGGTTGCGGAACTTCTCGAGAGCGGAAATCGCGGGGGAGGCTTGGTCAGTGCTGCGCGGCAGATCGTGATCGAAGCCCTGCGCGCACCCGGTCGTCACCTGCGCCGCAACGCCGGGTTGGAGGCGCTTGACGGCACTCTTCCCGCGGATGGCCTGCAAGACCCCTCGCGGCTGTCGCGCGATGCACTCGATACTGCCCTGTCTCTGGCGCTGCAGCTGCTGTCCCTAGAGTCCGCCGTGCTGCGCAAAAAATAACGAATGCCCCTCCGAGGAGTTCAGATGAAGGACAACGACACCGAACTGATGCTGGAAGCCCAAGATGTCGTCCATAAGTATGGACAAGTTGTTGCGCTCTCCAATGTGTCGCTTTCGGCGCGAAAAGGAGAATTTCTGACCATCCTCGGCTCAAGCGGGTCGGGCAAGACAACCATGCTGCGCGTGATATCTGGTCTTGAGACACCATATTCGGTCAAGCGCTTGCGTATCGGCGATGTGGATGTCGCCAACCTTCCGCCGGCCAAGCGAAGCTGCACCACGGTATTTCAGAACTACGCGCTGTTTCCACATATGTCAGTGGTCGAGAATGTTGCCTATGGTCTGAAAATACGCGGAAATTCGAAACAGGATGCGCTCATTGAGGCCCTCGATGCGCTGGATATGGTCCAGCTTCGTGCAAAGGCGGATCGCTCCATCAATCAGCTCTCTGGTGGTGAGCGCCAACGTGTTGCGCTCGCGCGGGCGGTGGTAACGAAACCGTCGGTTCTGCTGCTCGACGAACCACTTGGAGCACTGGATGAAAGGCTGCGTCAGGACATGCAGCTTGAATTGATGGATCTTCAGCGCAAGCTGGGCATGACTTTCGTCTACATTACCCATTCACAAGAAGAAGCCCTGACCATGAGTGACAGGGTTGTTCTGATGCGTAATGGGCAGGTGGAGCAGAGTGGTGCGCCGCTGGATCTTTTTGATCGCCCTGTGACCCGCTTTGCCGCGGATTTCATGGGATACGAGAACATTCTTGACGGGAAGCTTCTCAACCGCGACGGGATGATTGGCCAGGTGGAATTGCATGGCGGCGCAGTCGTTCAGGGAACGCTGGCCTCGGATGCAATAAAGCCGGGGGATCCCATCAACCTCGCCGTTCGTGCCGAACGTGTCAATTCCGGCATCCGTCGGGAGAACGGGTTGGAGGCGACACTGGCAAACAAAGTCTATCGCGGGAAATACACCGATCTCGTGGTCAAAACATCTGCCGGCGATTTCCGGCTCCGAAGCTGGCATGGCGCGCCGGATGAAGATCAGCCGTTCGACAAGATCGGCTGGAAAGCCTCGGACGCGGTGATTTTTCCCGGAAATACAGCTTGAACTACCCACAACCCTCGCAAAACGAACAACAAGAGAGACTACGATGAAGGATAAGTTTTCCATCACCGAACAGGTCGAACTGACCCGCCGCAGTCTGCTGCAAGGCATCAGCGCAATTGCTGGGACCGCAGCCCTTGGCGGTGCAGCTGGCCTCACAATTCGCTCTGCCTCGGCACAAACCGTGCCTGTGGTGCGCGCCTATGGCGTGCCGACCGCTGCGCCGACCGATTGGGGGGCCATGGAGGCCAGCATTGGTGTGCGCGGCCAGTTGAGCGGCACTTCTAATGATGTTGGCGTGTTCATGCGCGACATCATGGCCACTAACCTTGGCGAGACTACCGATATCTATATTTTCGAAGGTGGAACCCAGAACATCCTCGGGCCACGCGGGTTCTATGCCGAGATTGATGAGGCGCATCCCGAGTTGGCGCTTTGGGATCGCACGGCTAACGAATGGAAGCGCACCGCGATCGTAACCGGCGATGATGGGCGTCAATGGGGTGTGCCCGTGATCGGCAATGCCGACAGTTTCGGCTATTTCCCCGACCGTCTCGGCATTGCGCCGGATTCCGAAGAGGAACTTTCCTGGTCGCTGATGTTCGAGGACGAAGAGACGCGTGGACGAGTGGCCTACGGTAACGCCTGGAGCTACTCCATGCCGTCGGCGGCACTCTATCTGAAAGAGAGCGGTCAGGCTGAAATCGAAAATGTCGCTGACATGACACCCGATGAGGCGCGCCTTGTTGCAGACTTCCTGATTGAACGCAAACGCGCTGGCCAGTTCCGAACTCTCTACGGTGCGTTCGAGGAGCAGATTCAACTTCTTACCAATCGGGAAGTCGATGTCATCAACTGCTGGGAGCCCGCAGTCCGCGAAGCGAACCTCGTGCTTGGTCCGGATGCCACGCGCTACGCCTATACCGTCGAGGGCTATTTCAAATGGGGCCACGGTGCATATGTGGCTGCGCCGGCCATGCAGCGCGACAATGTGGATGCAATCTACAAGGTTCTGAACTACTTCCTCGATGGCGAATATCGGGCGCTTCAGGCACGTGACCGTGGCTATGCAGGGCCGAACATGGACCTGGGCGTTGCTTATGCCGAAGCGAACGGCTGGAGCGCAGAACAGATCGCCGAACTTCAGGAAACCGAGGCAAAGGTCAACCGCAAATACGAAAAGCCCTTCACCTCCACCACCACCCCACAGCACTCGTCGGACATTGAGGAACACTGGCAGCGCTTCCTCAACGCATAAGGCATCACCTGCAAGGAGTGGTCCCGCGGCACGCTGTTCGGGGCCACTTCACCTTGCGTCGGGCAATCACTCTTGCCTTGGCAACGGTGTGGAAACACGGAAACAGAGATGGCAATGAAGGTCGGACCGGAAAATGGATTGGCACAGGCGCGCTGGGGCACCGGCCTGCTACGGCGCAGTTTGCACAATCTGTCGTTTTCCGTAGCGGTGTTCTGGGCAATCTGTGCGGCGTGGTTCGTTCTTGTGATCGTGCCACTGATCATCCTGTTCGTTTACAGTTTCTTCAGCACGCAATTCTTCCAGACGGTCTATGAACCGACTCTTTCCACTTGGGCCGGCCTGTTCTCATCAGGTCGCTGGGAGGTGACGTTGCGAACGCTACGCATCGCGCTGACTGTGACCCTTGTCCTGCTCATCGTCGGCTTCCCATTCGCTCTCTGGCTTGCGAAAGGCACGACCACAAAGGTGGGGCGTGCCATCCTGCTTGCACTTCTGACTATTCCCTTCTTTCTTGATCTTTCATCGCGCACCATCGTCTGGCGGGCGATCCTGGGCCAGAATGGGTTGGTCAATACGATCCTGATGTCGATCGGTATAACGGACGAACCGGTCAACTGGCTTCTTTATAGCGAGTTCTCCGTGCATTTTGCCATGCTGCCTGCCCTGTTTCCACCGATGGTCCTGCCAATCTACATTTCCATGACCTTGATCGATGACTCACTCCTAGAGGCGTCCAGCGATCTTGGTGCAACACCGGCGCAGACACTCTGGCGGGTAATCGTTCCTCTGTCATTTCCGGGCGTCATGGCGGGCTTCATCTTCACGCTCGGGCCGGCACTGGCCGCATGGGTCGAACCGGGCATGCTGGGGGGCGGTTTCGTGAACCTGCTCTCAAGTTCGATCGAGAGTGCCTACACGGCGTTGCGCTACCCCGTGGTTGCAGCGCTGTCTGCATTCGTGATCGGGCTGTTGCTCATAATTCTAGGTCTGATGACCCTGATCCTGCGCCGCCTGGGCGGTGTAAGGCTTGCATGGAACTGACCGGGGGATTGATGATGAGCCAGACAACCGTCGCCGCATCCGACCAAAAACGCTTCGAGCCCAGCTACAGTCCATTCTGGAAAGGGCTTGGCAAATGGCTCGGGCTTTCGATGCTTATGCTGATCTACTTCCCGCTGATCTGGCTGGTTCTGTTGTCTGTATCGCGAGATCCGCTCTCGGGCATTCCCGGCGATTTTTCTTTTCAGCACTATCGAGCACTCTTTGCCAGTTCTGCCTGGCATATGCCACTGCTGGCCAGTGTTATTATCGGCCTGATCGTGGGTGCGGTCTGCGCTGTCACGGCAACGGTGATCGGTCGCGCGGTGCCGCGCATGTCGCGGCCTGTTCCGATGCTGTTGGTCTTCGTTCTACCGCTCTTTGTGCCCGGGATGTCGATGGGGGCCGCGATCTTCATCTTCAGCCAATCGGTGCTGGGCCTCAATCTGGGGTTCTGGTCTATCGCGCTCGGACATTATGTATGGGGATTTCCGTTTGCTCTACTCATTGTGCTCGTGGTCACGTTGCGCTTCGATCAAACACTGATCGAAGCGGGCCGCGACATCGGTGCGTCAGACTGGCAAGTCTTTCGCGACATCGAGTTTCCTCTGCTTATGCCGGGGATCTTCAGCGCCGGACTTTTTGGCTTCCTGATGTCTTTCAATGAGGTAATGCGAACCATTTTCCTGCGCGGCACCTCGGAAACTCTGCCGGTCTGGAACTGGGTGCAGGCAGCGGCGCAACAAAGTCAGGTGCCGATCATCTTTTCGCTTTCGTCGATAGTTCTGATCCTGACCTTGCCGTTGCTTAGCGGCGTTTTCTGGTTGCTGTTCGTGCGCCTGAACAAGACATGACGCAGTGCAACGAACCCAGATCGCGGCGCCAGGCTCGAAGCAGATTGGCGAAATGACAGGAGGCTCAGTGAATATCGTCAGTTTCAGCCATCAGGGGCAAAAGGGCCTGAGCGGCAATCTGTATGTCCTGCCGCATGAACTTTCCGGCTGCCGTCGGGTCACCTGCCTTGATCGCAGCAAGGATGTTCTGGTGCTCATCATTCGCATGATCCTGAAAGTAGTCGTCGTCGAAAAGACCCGTGAAAACCGGCCCGACCTTGAGCCAGAATCCGCTGATCAACTGCGACAACTCGGGGTTTCCGGCCTTCTCGTAGATGGTGAAATGAAATTCCCGGTTGAGGGTCAGATAGGTTCTCGCATCTCGTGCCCTGGCTGCAGCATCGGCGCGCGCGACCAGTCTTTCAAGTGCCTTGATATCCGCATCGGTGAAATTCGGCACCGCAAGCTCTGCGGCCATACCTTCCAACGCAGCGCGTATCGGCATCAGTTCACGGAATCGTTGTTGCGTCATACGCGGCACGACGATCGAGCGGTTCGGCAGAACAACCAGCAGCCGCTCGGCTACCAGACGCTGAAGCGCCTCCCTGATCGGCGTAGCCGAGATACCATATTCCGACGCCATTGTCCGGATGATAAGTGGCTCCATCGGCTGAAAAACACCCTCCTGCAAACCCTCGCGGATGGCGTTGTATGCTTGGCCCGTAAGCGACTGATGTTCGATTTTCTTCATTGGCATGCCCTCGATCCCTCATGCATTAGTCGAATGCTTGCATGGAAACCATACGGAATTCGCGTTGACCAGATTTGATATATTATATATCACAATCAACGTCTGTACCAGAGATTTGAGCGCCAGGGATTCTGGTCTGACACCAAGAGGAGACCCGCGAAATGCTGCATGAATCTTTGCGCTTCTACCCGGGCGGGGACCGCGCAATCGAGGTTGAACTCGGCGATGGGATGGATTTCTCAATCAACTTCATCGTGCACCGTCTGGTTTCGACGGTTCGCCAATCCGAGATTCGCGGTGTTGTTGACTTGATCCCGGAGCTTGCGTCTTTTCAGGTCAATTATGACTCTGACATCATCTCATACGAAGATCTCTGCACCGAGATCGAGACACTCTATTCCGAGCTGGGTCGGGGAGTGACTGGCAGCTTGGCTAGCCGCCTTATCACGATCCCGGTGCTGTATTTTGATCCGAAGACAACGGCCTGCATATCAGATTACCGCAAGAAATACCCCGACAAGACCCCGGATCCTGAGCTTGTCCGCGAATTGAACGGCATTCCCGATCTTGCCGCGCTTAAGCGGTGCCATTCGACGACAGAATACTGGGTGGCGGCCCTTGGGTTCTGGCCAGGTCTGTGTTCGCTCCTGCCACTTCGACCGGGCTCGCGTATCATCGCGCCGAAATATGATCCGCCACGGACGGATACGCCCAAGGGCGCCATAGGAATCGGCGGCGCCCTGACTTGTATCTATCCGGACGCCACCCCGGGTGGCTACCAACTCATCGGGCATACGCCTGCGCCGACCTATGACGGCACCCAGCGTCTGCGTGATTTCAAGGACAGCCTTGCGCTTTTTCGTGCCGGTGATCGTGTCCGTTTTGCTCCGGTAGAAATGGACGAGTATCGCGAAATCGAAGCGCGTGTCGCCGAGGGCAGCTTTGAGCACGACATCATCGATTACCAGGTCTTCTCGGTGGATCGCTATCTTGACTGGGCCAAGGCGCAGGAGGCATCAGCATGAGCAGACGCATCACCATCCTCAAGCCAGGCCTGCAAACATGTGTCCAGGAACTTCCGGGCAGGCTTGGTTTTCTGGAGCAGGGTTTCCCGATCTCGGGCCCGTTTGATATCTGGTCGTTCCGTCAGGCAAATATTCTGGTTGGCAACCACCGTGACACGGCGGCACTGGAGTGTCAGTTTGTCGGACCGACGCTAAGGATCGTGAGCGACTGCATGTTATCGGTGACGGGCGCTGACATGAGTCCCACGCTCGATGGCACTCCGATACCGATGTTCACAACGATCGCCGCCAACGCGGGTCAAATCCTTTGCCTGGGGTTTGCTCGAAGTGGAGCGCGGGCATACATCGCCTTTTCTGGGGGTGTCGCCACGATCCCGGTCATGGGCTCGCGCGCCGTCTTTCATCAGGCCGGCGTCGGCGGGCGTGCTGTGGAGGAAGGGCAGACCCTGCCGCTGGGTGACAGCGATGCCTCCACGCGCTTTACCGTGCAGGCATCTGCCCGCCCGACGATCACCACCGAAGGCAGATGGACGATCGAGGCTCTCGCCGGACCGAATGACGATTGGCTGGGCAAGGAAAGTGTCGACCTGTTCTTTGCCGCCGACTGGTCAATTCAGGCCAAGAGCAGCCGCACCGGGATTCGTCTGACGGGTCCGGAATTCTCCTTTTCCGAAAAGGCGTTGAACAAGAAGCCCGATCACGGACAAGACCCGTCGAACATCATTGATCACGGGTATCCGATGGGTGCGGTGAACCTTGCCGGACAAACGCCGATCATCCTGGTCAACGACTCGCCGAGCACGGGTGGTTTCATCAACCCCTTCACTGTGGCGAGCGCCGCATTCTGGAAGCTCGCGCAGGCAAAGCCGGGTGAGGTGCTGAGATTTCGGCAGATCGATCGTGCCGAAGCAGGAGTGATGCGCGCGGAGATCGATGCGAAAACAGTTCCAGAGGTTCTCGAACGTGTCTGACATACACAGTCTTGACGATACGGCTCTCCAGGGCGATCCGCTTCTTGCCGGGCTCCTTGCAAGCCGACCTCCGAAAATCACGCCAAGTTCTGCTGAGAGCTTTGTGCGCGAACATTGGGGGATCGTGGGACACGCGAAAGAGATCGCCTGCGAGCGCGATCAGAATTTCCGCATCGAAGCTCCGTCAGGGTCAGGGTATATCTTCAAGCTTTCAAACCCGCATGAAGACCCACAGAATACCAATTTTCAGACCGAGGCGCTGCGCTGGGTCGAAAAGACTGATCCTGGTCTGCCGGTGCCAAGAAGCGTTCCCGCATTGAATGCATGCCATGAGGTGACCCTTGCGCTTCCGGACGGGCGGAGAAGCGTTTCAAGGGTGCTCAGCTGGATCGATGGTATACCCATGCATCAGGTAACAATCACGCACAAGATGCACACGGAAATCGGCGCAATCCTGGCGCGGCTCGGGCGGGCCATTTCAGCTTTCGATCATCCGGGTGCCAGGCATGCGCTGTTGTGGGACATCACCAACGTGCCGCGCCTGCGTCCACTTACCGGAGCACTTGCAGACGATGCCGTGGGTCAGATGGTCCGCGACGAGCTCGACTACTTCGTCAATCATGTTGCCACGCCTCTCGCGGCGCTGCGCAGGCAGATCGTCCATAACGACTTGAACCATCACAACCTGCTCGTCGATCCTTCAGACCGTGAGCGGATCGTCGGAATGCTTGATTTCGGCGACATGGTGGAAACGCATCTGGCGATCGACGTGGCGGTGGCCGCCTCATATTTGGCAGATTCCGAAGATCCGGTGGGCGCGATCTGCCGCATGGTGGCTGCCTATCATGCAGTAACTCCGCTACAAGTGCAGGAGGTCGCCTTGCTTCGCGATCTGATCGTGGGGCGACTGATCACCTCGATCATCATCACAACCTGGCGCGCTTCGCGCTACCCCGAAAACGCAGCTTACATTCTGCGCAACAACGGGCCCGCGCGCGCCGCGATGGCGCATTTTGCCAAGCTGCCCAGACAACAGGTCACGCGCGCACTGATGCGCGCCTGCGACATGGAGTAAACACATGAATACTGATGGGGGCATGGTAAATGCCTTTCGTGAAGGCGCCGCCGAACTTGACCCGCAAACCGCGGCGATGATTGCGCGGCGCAAGCGTGTGCTCGGACCGGCCTACAGGCTGTTTTACGAAAAGCCGCTTCACCTTGTGCGTGGCGAGGGGGTCTGGCTTTATGACGCCGACGGCAAGGCCTTTCTGGACGCCTACAACAACGTCACCTCGATCGGTCATTGCCATCCGACTGTGGTCGAGGCGATCTCGCGTCAATCGGCCATCCTGGCGACGAATACACGCTACATCCATGGCGCGATCCTTGATTACGCCGAAAGATTGCTGGCGACGATGCCTGACTCGCTGGGTCATATGATGTTTACGTGCACCGGGTCTGATGCGAACGATCTCGCGATCCGAATTGCGCAGGCCTTTACGGGCGGGCGCGGGATCGTCGTGACCGAAACCGCCTATCACGGGATCACGCAGGCCGTGTCGGAGTTTTCGCCATCCCTCGGCGCCGGCGTCGATCTGGGCGCGCATGTGCGCACCGTTCCAGCGCCCGATGCCTATCGTGAGGGTGATGCAATGGCAGGGCGTTTCGCCGAGTCCGTTGCCTCAGCCTTTGCTGATCTCAAGCGCCACGGATTCAAGCCGGCGCTGTTCATATGTGACGGTATCTTTGCAAGCGACGGCGTGTTCGATGGCCCTCGCGGGTTTTTGAAAGGTGCAGTCGACGCCGCACATGCGGCCGGTGCATTGTATATCGCCGACGAAGTTCAGTCGGGCTTCGGGCGCACGGGGGATGCGCTTTGGGGTTTCCAGCGCCATGACGTCGTGCCCGACTTGGTGACGATGGGCAAGCCGATGGGCAATGGCTATCCAGTAGCCGGCGTTGCCATGCACTCCGACATCGTCGAGGATTTTGGGCGAAAGTCACGTTACTTCAATACATTCGGCGGCAATGCCGTGGCGATAGCCGCCGCGACCGCAGTGCTGGATGTAATTGAACGTGACGGTCTGGTTGAGAATGCGCGCAAGATCGGTGACTATCTGCGTTCGGGTCTGCGGACGCAGATGGAGCGCCACGGTATCGCTGGCGATGTGCGCGGAGCGGGTCTGTTTATAGGCATCGATCTGGTTTCGGACGCTCAGACGAAGGTGCCTGACACGAATACGGCCAACGCGCTGGTTAATGGCCTTCGTGAAGAGGGCGTTTTGATATCAGGCTGTGCCAAGGCTGCGAATGTGCTGAAGATTCGGCCACCCCTCGTGTTCTCGCAACCTGATGCCGAAATATTCCTTGCGGCATTCGATCGTGTGCTTGAACGCAAGCTTTGATTCAAACAACTGAAAGGCAAGCTGCCATGGCTCAGATCAACTCGCCCCTCCCGGGCGTCCTTTTCCACCGCCCAGACCCGGACTCGCCACCTTTCAAGATCAGCGGTGATACTGTCGCTATCGGAGACACGCTGGCACTGGTAGAGGTCATGAAGTCTTTCCTGCCGATAGAGGCGGAAATTTCCGGGACCTTTACAGGCTATGTCGGTGCCGATGGGGCGGAAATTGCACCGGGTGATGTGGTTTGCGAAATCGAGGAAACCTGACCGCGCAACGCATTTGGCGACATAGTCGGGTCAGCTCTGAACAATCTCGCGATGACCTGCCATGGTTTTTTTCAACCCCAATGGCTGATGCTGGCGGGACGTGCCTACGGCCTACCGAAGACCCTCCAAAACCGCTGGGTCGGCTGGAGCAGGAAGTGGGGCGCGCGGGTGATGTTGGGCTTTCAGCCGAAGGCGAAGGCGCTGCTCGCCGACCATAGCTACAATGCCGACTGGTTCCGCAACGCCCTGATCGAGCGGGAAATCCTGCATGTCTTCTGGGCCGTAAGGCGCACAAGACGCCCATTGACTGCGTCACCAGTTTCTACAAGGAACGCCGCCGGATCGAGAACATTTGCGGCCGACTAAAGGACTGGCGGCGCATCGCCGCCCACTACCACCGCTGCGCCGACCTGTTTCTGTCGGCTTTCTGCCTCGCCGCCATGGTCCTTAAATGGTTGTCAGTCTTGAGCGTAGGCATGGCACGGTTTTTTCGCAACCTGAACTTAGGGTGTCAATCTGCATTCAAAACTGGCTCTGACTCAGTTTTGGTGCAGCTTTGGGTGCCTCGCTGTC
>CAZCAX010000049.1:0-16424 GCA_964496915.1 uncultured Rhodobacter sp. | reverse complement strand
ACCATCATGGCACAAGAGATGCCGTTGCGTGGGGGCATCCACCGCATCAGTTCACCCTGGAGCTCGACGATGCCATCCACCGCCAGATGCTGGACGCCGCCACCCGCCGCCCTCGCAGCCGCGGCGATCTTCTTGACCGCCTGCGCGGGGGTGACTTCTGACGCGCCGTCCGGCACCTGCCCGTCCGGTGTGGCGTACAGCCAGGCTGAGCAGGCCCTTGTGGCCGACGAGGTGGCGGCGTTGCCCGAGGGGGCGCTGATCGTCGGCCGGCTCGCCGATTACGCCGTCATGCGCGGTCAGGCGCGGGCCTGTGCGAGAACGTAGTCTCGAGCCCCGTTCGAAATCATGGCGCGACTGCGGGCATCCGGCTATTCTCGGGCCATGAACGAAGACGACGAAAAGCGCGTTTCGGCAAGGCTGGCCAGGATCATGGCCATGCTTTGCGTGCGCAATACGCAGCTCGAGACGCTGCATGCCGGACTGACCCCCGTGACCCGGACCGGCGACTACTCGGATGTCTTCGTGGTCGACGCAGACGGCACGCGCATCCCCTGGACCGAGGTCTCGCGCTTCGATGACGCCGAAATGCGCGCGCTGATGCAGGACATCGTCAACCGCCTCTACACCTTCCATCTTGAGGCCAGCGATCCCAAGCTGCAGGCGACCATCGAGCGCTGGATGGGCGTTGCGATGAAATGGGACGAGCCAGAAATCGATCTGCGGATGATCAGCCGCGGGCAGGAATAGCGCCACGACAGGCCGACCCAGAGCCCTTCGAGGACAGCCGAACCCTCGGGCAAGTGCCCTGCAGGGCTCTCTGTCGCTCACTGCCGACAATCAACTGGACTATGCGCGCGGGTCACGCCTGATGTCGTTGTGCCGCGTCGATGGAGCCGCACGGAATGCCCCCGAAATACCCCGACATCACCGTCACGCTGACCGGCCAGGACGGCAATGCCTTTGCCGTGCTCGGCCGATGCCGCGAAGCTGCTCGGGACGCCGGGCTGTCCGATGACGAAATCACTGCCTTCATGGACGAGGCCATGGTGGGCGACTACGATCATCTTCTTCAGACCGCGATGAGTTGGTTCGAGATCAGGTGATCCGAGTCAATCCGCTTCAGAAGGAAGCGTCGGCCTGCGGCCCGAAGACCGCCGCGCACTCGGCCTGCCATGCCGCGCGGTGCTGCCCCGGATCCTCCGGAAACCGGCCCAGCGCCACCGCGAGATCGAAGAAGCCTCGCCGAGGCATGTCGCCTGCGCGGCTGATCACCAGTGCGGCGATCATCGGCCGACCAGCGGCGACATCCTCACGCATGGTCTGCTCGAGCACGGCGGCGACGCGCTGGATCGTACCGGGCGGTTGAAGGCCGAGCGCCGTGGCCAGTCCCTGATAGGTGAGGCAGGGGTCGACCGGGGTTCGTTGCGACAGCAGCGCCCGCAGATCGTCTGCCAGCGCAGTTGAATCGTCACCCGCGCCGGTCATTCACCCAGCCCCAGTCGTTCACGCACATCCTCGAACCCTGGATCCTCGGCATAGACGCGCTCCAGCTCGCGCCGTGCCTGCGCCTTGCGGCCCACTTGATCGTAGAGCACCGCGCGCTCGTAGCGCAGCTGGCGCAGGAGGGTGTCGGCACGGTCCTTGCGGCGGCGCAGCGTGAGGGTGAACACGTCGATGGCAGCGTCAGCCAACCCGAGCCGGGCGAGCGCTCGGCCCCGATAGAACAGGTGCGCAGTTTTTACCGTCGTCTCCTTCGCGATCGCGGCAGTCAGAGCAACGGTCCGACTTTGCAACGCTTGAGCCCGCCATGCGCACCTCTGGCCAAAAAAGTATCTTAAAAGCATTCTCTAATCGCGGTGATGAACCGCTTGATCTGGCGGGTGTTATGCCAAGATTTCCTGGTCGCGGCAGACAACGCCATCGAGGGTCCGAAATCGAAGTCGAGCGTCCCGAACCGCGCAGCGAATGCACCGCTGGCGACATAGCTTCGCGACACGATGCCGATAGCATCCGTAGCCTCGACCACGCTGGCCACCAGGGTGAAGCTTTCGACGATGTGGAAGCGCCGCGTCTGACGCGACAGCGGGTTCAGGGGTTCGATCAAGCCCTGTGTATACGGTCCCTGCATGTCCGGAACTATGATCGGATAGCATTCCAGATCGTCACGCTTCAGTCCCTTCTTTTCCGCCAGCGGATGCCCCCTGCGGACAAACAAGTTGACCTTCAGATCCGGTAGTTCGTGCAGATCAAAATCGGACGAGGCCGCCAGACCTGCAGTGGACTCGATGCAGATATCCACATCGCCCTGTTGCAACAGCCGCGCGCCGGTTTCGATGGTTCGGCCGGAAAGATGTATCCTGCACTCGGGGTTCCTGAGGATGAACTGCCGGACAGAGCGGCTGAGCGGGCCCTCAAGCGAGGCTGGTGTAACAACGACTCGCAGAAGCAATTCGCGCTCATCGCGGTCGACGCGTGAATCCTCGGCTAACTGATCCAGATCACCGACAATACGGCGTGCACGGTTGACAAAACGACGCCCCTCGACTGTGGCCCTCATGCCCTGCGCCTGACGCTCGAACAGTTGATAGCCCAGATCCCGCTCGATCATGGCGATGCTTTTGGTGACAGCAGATTGCGTCAGGCCCAGGCGTTCGGCCGCACGGGTAACCGATTGGCAATCATCAACGGTAACGACGTGGCGTAGTCTGCGGGCATCCATGGTATTCCTGTTTAGAATGCTGTCGGATCGTTATGAATTAGACTAGCCGCGCCGGGCATGCAACCTTTGCTTCGACAACCGACAGGGGAGGGTCGGCAAAGATGACAAATTCAAGACAGAATCAGGCTGTGGTCGCAGGGGTTGGCATGATCCCTTTCACCAAGCCAGGTGCATCCGATCCCTATGACCAGATGGCTGCGGCGGCGGTTATGGCGGCACTTTCCGATGCCGGGCTGGACTTCGACGCTCTCCAGCAGGCCTATGCAGGCTATGTCTTCGGCGATTCGACCTGCGGGCAGAAGGCGATCTACCGGGTCGGCATGACCGGAATCCCGGTCATCAACGTGACCAACAACTGCTCGACCGGGTCCACCGCACTGTGGCTTGCCCGTCAGGCGATTGAAAGTGGTGCGGCCGATTGCGTGCTGGCTCTGGGGTTCGAACAGATGCGTCCCGGCGCCCTGGGCGCGGTATTCGAGGATCGACCCAGCCCGTTCGAGCTCTTTGATGCGGCCACAGAGGAACTGGTAGGCAACGCTCAGATTCCGCTGGCGCTCCGCTATTTCGGCGGGGCGGGTTTGGCACACATGAAGCGCCACGGCACCACGCTTGAGGATTTCGCGCGCATCCGTGCCAAGGCTAGCCGCCATGCAGTGAATAACCCGCTGGCCTTGTTGCGCCAGGAGGTGACGGCCGAGCAGGTCATGGCCTCGCCGGAAATCTGGCCAGGGGCAATGCACCGTCTTATGGCCTGCCCGCCAACCTGCGGTGCGGCGGCGGCCGTTCTGGTCTCGGCAGAATTTGCGGCACGCCACGGGTTGAACGCCAAAGTTCGGATTGCGGCGCAGGCGATGACCACCGACACCCCTTCCACCTTCGAGGCCAGGGACATGATACGAGTCGTCGGCTATGACATGACCGCTGCAGCGGCCCGGCAGGTCTACGAGGCCTCCGGTGTCGGCCCGTCGGATCTGGACGTAGTGGAACTGCACGACTGTTTCGCCCAGAACGAGCTGATCACCTATGAGGGGCTGGGTCTGTGCCCCGAGGGCGGGGCGCAGAAGTTCATCGCCGATGGCCAAAACACCTACGGCGGGGCGGTGGTTACCAATCCGTCGGGCGGTCTTCTCTCCAAGGGGCACCCGCTGGGCGCGACCGGTCTTGCGCAGTGTTATGAGCTGACCCATCAGTTGCGCGGCACCGCCGAGGCTCGACAGGTGCCGGGTGCACGCACTGCCTTGGCCCATAACCTGGGGCTGGGCGGTGCTTGCGTGGTAACCCTGTATCAGGCGCATTGACGCACAACCACATTCCAACTGAAAGAAAGGAGCCTTGCCGATGGGCGAGACCTCAGAGGCCGTGCGCGGATTCTTCAACCGCGAAACCAAGGGCATTGTGACTGATCCGATCAGCTTCGACGTCGAGGCCGGGCGTATTTCCTTCTTCTGCGAAACGATTGGCGAAACGAACCCGATCCATCACGACGCGGATGCGGCTCGCGCCGCAGGCTACCCCGGCATCGTCGCCCCACCGACCTTTGCGATGGTGGTCGATACCGAAAGCGGCCGCGCTGCGGAACGGGCAGGCCAAGCGTCGCTGCCCACGCTGATCGGCTGCAATTTCACTCGGCTTCTGCATGGTGAAGAACGCTATGACTATCACGGCCTGATCTTTGCCGGTGACCGGCTGAGCGTATCGACCGAGATTCTGGGCTTCGAGGACAAGAAGGGCGGTGCGCTGGAATTCGCTCATATGCTTACCGAGATCCGGCACGCCAAACGCGGGTTGCTGGTCACCATCACCCGCAGCCTTGTTCATCGCCTGACGTAAGGAGAGGCACCCATGACCGTTTCCATCCAGACGGCCCAGCCAGGCGATACACTGCCCGGCGTCGATTTTGGCCGCATCAGCCGCACGCGCCTCGCGCTTTATGCCGGGGCCTCGGGCGACCACAATCAGATCCATATCGACAGCGATTTCGCAAGGAAGGCCGGGATGCCGGATGTCTTTGCACAGGGCATGTTGTCGATGGGCGTAATGGCGCGCGTGGTCTCGGACTGGGCGGGCGTTGACCGCATCGTCAGCCTGTCAGCGCGCTTTCTATCGATCACCCCGGTCAACGCAAAGCTGGTCTGCAGCGGCGAGGTGACCGAGCGGTTCGAAGAGGACGGCGTCCCGCATCTGCGAATCGCGCTGCTGGCACAGATCACCGTTCCCGAGGGACAGAGCGCAAAAACACTGGCCGGTGAGGCAGTAGTGAGGGCGGGGGCGGCATTATGAGCGATCCGCACCTGAACCATGACTGGATGACCGAAGACCACCGCGCCTACGCCGACAGTGTGCGCCGCTTCTTCGCTGAAGAGTACCAACCCCGCCGCGCCGACTATGAAGAAGCCAGGATCGTCGATCTGTCCTTCTGGCGCAAGGCGGGCGATCTAGGAATCCTGGGTGCTTCGGCCCCCGAGGCGTATGGCGGCCAGGGGCTACCCCGCAGCTTCGATCTGGTGACGCTGCTGGAACAATGCCGTATCCATGACATGGGCTTTGGCTTCGGTGTTCACAACATCGTCATGCATTATATCGTGGAACTGGCCACCGAGGAACAGAAAGCCCGCTGGCTGCCGCGCATGATTTCAGGTGAACTGGTCGGCGCCGTCGCCATGACCGAACCTGGCACCGGATCCGACCTTCAGTCGATCCGCACCACCGCGCGGCGTGAGGGCGATGATTTCGTTCTGAACGGCTCGAAGACCTTCATCACTAATGGCCAGAACGCTGGGCTGGTCATCGTCGTCGCCCGTACCAGCTCCGACGCCGGGGCCCGCGGCATCTCGCTGCTGGTGGTAGAAACCGAAGGTACCGCAGGTTTTCGCCGCGGCCGCAATCTGAAGAAGCTGGGGCTGAAGGCGCAGGACACCTCCGAGCTGTTCTTCGAGGACGTGCGCGTTCCTGCGGCGAATGTGCTGGGCGGGCAGGAGGGGCGCGGCTTTCTCCATCTGATGATCCAACTGCCGTGGGAAAGGCTGATGCTGGGCTACGTGTCGCTCGGCATGGTGCGCACGGCTTTCGAAATGACGCTGGCCCAAGTGCGCGAACGCAAGGCCTTCGGTAAGCGCGTCATGGATTTCCAGAACACCCGTTTCAAACTGGCCGAGATAAAGACCGAGATCGAGATGCTGACTGCGTTTCTGGATCGTCTGGCGGCCGAACAAAACGCAGGCACCCTGACGGCCGAGCGCGCCGCCATGGCCAAGATGTGGTCCACCGAATTCCAGTGCCGCGCCATCGACACCTGCCTGCAGATGTTCGGCGGCTATGGCTACATGGAGGAATATCCGATCAGCCAGCTTTATGCCGATGCCCGCGTCCAGCGGATCTATGGCGGGACCAGCGAAATCATGCGCGAAATCGTCGCCCGGTCGATCGACATCGATTGAGCACGCACCGAGAAACCAGAGGATTGATGAAATGAAGAAACTCGAGGGAAAAACCGCCTACGTCACCGGCTCGGGCCGCGGGATCGGCCGGGCGCTGGCGCTGAAACTGGCCTCGGAAGGGGCGGCGGTCGTAATCAATGATATGGACGCAGGCCCAGCGAACGACGTCGTGGCTGCCATCGAACAGGCAGGTGGCAAGGCCGTTGCCGTGGTTGGCAGTGTCACGGAGGACGGCTTTGCCGAGCGGTTCATCCAGACCGGCATCGAAACCTTTGGCGGCGTCGATATCATCGTAAACAACGCGGGCTACACTTGGGACTCTTTCATCGGCAAGATGACCGATGAACAGTTCGACGCGATGATCGACGTCCATCTGAAGGCCCCGTTCCGCATTCTGCGCGCGGCCTCGGGCTTCATCCGCAAGGCGGCAGAGGCCGAGGCGATGGAGGGGCGCGAAGTGTTCCGCAAGGTGGTGAACATCTCGTCCGTGGCCGGCACCGGCGGCAATCCTGGCCAGACCAACTATTCCAGCGCGAAATCCGGCATCCTGGGCATGACCAAGACACTGGCCAAGGAATGGGGCCGGATGAAGGTCAACGTCAACTGCGTGGCATTCGGCTATATCGAGACCCGGCTGACCGAAGCCACTGATGAAAAGAAACAGATCGACGTCGGCGGAAACGCCATTCCGGTCGGCATTCCGCAGAAATTGGCCAAAGGCATGTCCATGATGATCCCACTAGGACGTTCCGGCACGCCTGAAGAGGCGGCGAACGGCGTGTATCTCTTCTGTACGCCAGAATCCGACTACATTTCAGGCCAGACCATTATCGTCGGCGGCGGTTTGACGATCTGATCATACATGACAAGCGGTGCCGTCATTCCGGCGGCACCGACTGCGATTTTGGGGGATCGAGTTGATGCAGTTTTCCGACGCACTCTTCCTGTTGGTATCCGGCCTTGCCCAAGGTAGCGGCTATGCGCTTGTGGCCATAGGCTTCGTATTCATCTATCGGGCCACCGAAATCGTGAATTTCGCCCATGGCGATCTGATGATGTTCGGGGCGTTCTTCGCTCTGACCTTTGTCAGTAGTTGGGGTCTAGGGTTTTGGCTCGGGCTGGCGCTTGCCGTCGTCGCAATGGGGCTTTTCGGTTTCCTGCTAGATGCAGTCGTGATGAGGCGCGTGGTTGGTGAATCCCCCTCGATCGTTTTCATCCTGACAGTTGCGATCGGCGTTGTGCTGAAGGCATTGGCAGGCATCATTTGGGGATATCCCGCGCAAGTCCTGCCCAGCCCGATGGCCGGCAGCGTGCAGATTGGGGCCGTTGCGATCTCCTCCAGCCGACTTGCCATCATTGTCGGCATGATCCTGTGTTGTGTGGCGCTCTACCTGTTCCTGACCCGCACGCTTTTGGGGCTGACCATACAGGCCGCGTCGCAGAACCAGCTGGCAGCCTATTATTCGCGCGTTCCGGTGAAGTTCCTGATTTCGGTGGTCTGGGGGATCGGCGCAATGGTTGCCGCTCTGGCAGGGGTTCTGATGGCGCCGATCACGCAGGTCAGCCCGGAAATCGCAATCATCGGGATCAAGGCGCTTGCTGGGGCTGTCATCGGCGGCTTCGGTTCGATCCCCGGTGCGGTTCTGGGATGCCTGTTGATCGGCGTGGCAGAGCCCTTCCTGGATTTCATGTATCCGCCGCTTCAGGGCGTCTACGCCTATGCGATCATGCTGATCGTGCTGGCAATCCGGCCTGAGGGCCTGCTGCCGCAGACATTCAAGAAAAAGGTCTGAGCCATGCGGACGCTGTTCAAGACCAGCTACAACGCTGATATCGACCACCTTGTCCACCCGGGTGAACGGTTCCGAGTATTGGCGCTTCTCGCCGGTGCACTTTTGCTTCCACTGGTCCTGTCGGGCTACCAGCTGGCGGAATTGAACCTGTTCTTCTGTTATGCCCTGGCCGGTATCGGGCTGATGGTGCTCACTGGATTCACCGGGCAGGTCTCTTTCGGGCACGCTGCCTTTCTGGCCATCGGGGCCTATGGCCATGTGTATTTTATGGAACGCGGCGTGCCGTTTTTTCTCTCGCTTCCGCTGGGAGGGTTGGTTGCGGCTGCCATGGGCTGGCTGATCGGGCGGGCCGCCAGCAAAATGCACGGCTTCTATCTGGCAATCGCAACCCTGGCCTTTGCCATTCTGGTCGAAACTGTCATCGGTGCAGCCCGCCCCCTGACCGGAGGGCATATCGGCAAGGTCGTCCCCGATATGGCGCTCTTTGGCCTCGATCTCTCGGCCCCGATCATCCAGTACTATCTCTACCTTTCTGTTCTGGTATTTTTCATCTGGGGCGTGGCCAATCTGATGCGCTCAGCCAACGGGCGCGCGATGATCGCGGTGCGCGACAGTGAAACCTCAGCCCAGGCACTAGGTGTCGATCTGGCCAAGGTCAAGCTGAAGGCTTTCATGCTGAGCGCCTTCATCACCGGCATTGCGGGTGGACTGATGGCACACCAGCTGTTGTTCCTGACGCCCGAAACTTTCGACATGAACGAATCCCTCAAGCTTCTGCTGATGATCGTCGTCGGCGGACTGGGGTCGATCAGCGGTGCGCTGATTGGCGCGGTGTTCGTGTCGTTCCTGCCAAACATCATCCTGATGCTGCACGATATCCTGCCCAGATCAATGTCGTTTCAGTCTGGGTTCGAGCCGCTGTTGTTTGGCCTGATCATCGCCGGCTTCGTGATCTTCGAACCTGACGGGTTGTACGGGCGCTGGCGCAAGCTGAGGTTGTTTCTGGAAACCTACCCCTACTACAAGCGCGCCACTTTCAGCCGCCAGAAGCGTTACCTGAAGACCGAGAGGTTCAAATGAGCATCCTATCGGTTGAGAATCTGACACTGGCCTTTGGCAACAATGTCGCGCTGAACGACGTCAGCTTTTCCGTCACGCCGGGCCAGATCTACGCAATCATTGGCCCCAACGGCGCAGGAAAAAGCACGATCTTCAACGTGATCAGCCGGGTCTATGCGCCATCCAGGGGCCGGGTAAGCTATGACGGCAAGGACATCCTGGCCCTCCAGCCGCATGAGGTGGTCCAGACCGGGATCGCGCGGACCTTTCAGAACATCGAACTGTTCGAGAATGCCACGGTCCTGGACAACCTGCTTGTCGGTCGCCATGCGCGGATTCAGCGCAGCATGATGGCGGAATTCTTCTTCCTGCCGCGTGTACGGCTACGGGAGCTTGACGCCAGACACCGGGTCGAGCTGGTTCTGGATCTTCTGAACATGCAGCACCTGCGCAGCGAGCGCGTGTCCGATCTGGCCTATGGTGCGCGCAAGCAGGTTGAATTGGCGCGCGCGCTGTGCGCCGACCCTAGGCTACTGCTTCTGGATGAACCGGCCTCGGGGCTGAACCCCGAAGAGACATCGGACATGGTGTTCTGGCTGCGTGACATCAAGGAAGAGCTGGGCATCACCATCATCATGATCGAACACGACATGCATCTGGTTGGCCGCGCTTCGGACCGGGTTATGGCGCTGGCCAATGGCGAGGTGATCACCACCGGCACCGCCGCTGAGGTTCAGTCCCATCCGCGTGTTCAGGAAGCCTATCTGGGGACAGTGGAATGACCGCAGCACTCTTGGAAACTCGAAATGTTGAAACCTTTTACGGCCCCATCATGGCGATTTCCGGCATTAGTCTTTCGGTCAGAGCCGGATCGATTGTAACGGTGCTAGGGGCGAATGGGGCGGGCAAGACCACGCTTCTGAAGACAATCTCAGGCGCCATCGACTGCAAGAAGGGGCAGGTTATCTTCAAGGGGCAGGAGGTGCACAACCGAGCCCCTGATCAGGTGGCCGCCCGGGGTATTGGCCATGTCCCCGAAGGCCGCGAGGTTTTCCCCTTCCTATCGGTAGCCGAGAACCTGGCCGTCGGCGCGTGGGGGCGACGAGACCGCGCCGCTGTGCAGGCTGATCTGGAACAGGTCTACGGCTATTTTCCCGATCTTGCAGGCAAGCGTGACCAGATGGCAGGTTTCTTGTCTGGCGGCCAGCAGCAGATGCTGGCGATCGGGCGCGCGCTGATGGGCGCTCCAGACCTGATGATCCTCGATGAACCGTCGCTGGGTCTGTCACCCCTTCTGACCCGAACGATCTTTCGCATACTTCGGCAGATCAATCAGGAACGCGGCGTCTCGATCCTTCTGGTCGAACAGAATGCAAATGCCGCGCTGCAGGTCGGGGACCATGGCTACGTCATGGAACTGGGTCGCATCGTCATGGACGGACCCTGCGCCGAACTTCTGGAAAGCAGCGAAATCAAGGAGTTCTACCTGGGCAAGTCCGATGCCGGCGTGCGCGGTGAAAAGCGCTGGAAAAAGCGCAAGACTTGGAGATGAGCATGGTGGACCGGCGTATTCAGGACGGCATCGTCACTATTGACGGACATGACAGCCTGCCCCGGCTGTTTCGCGCGCGCGTTGCCCAGTGGGGTGAGCGGATCGCCATGCGCGAAAAAGAATTGGGAGTCTGGAAAGCTCACAGTTGGAACGATTTTTCCATCGCCGCCCATAAACTCGGTGCAGGGCTGGTGGAAGAAGGGTTTCAGAAAGGCGACGTGGCCGCGATCCTGTCCGAGACCAATAAGGAATGGGTCTTTGCCGACATGGGCATCCTGCTGGCGGGCGGGGTGGTCAACGGAGTCTACCCCACCTATCAGCCCGGACAACTGGAATACACCCTTACCGATTCCGGGGCGAGCTTTCTGTTCGTCGAAAACGAAGAACAACTCGACAAGTATCTGGAAGTGCGCGACCGCCTGCCACGGGTGCAGCGCGTCTATGTATTTGACTGGACGGGCTTGCGTGGTTTCGAAGATCCAGTGGTCCGGCCCCTTGCCGATCTCTATCAGGCCGGTGCAGCCGCCCTGCACCGCGACCCGGCTATTCTGGACGATCGGATCGCGGCAAGCTGCGCCAGCGATACGGCGGTGCTCATCTACACCTCAGGCACGACCGGGCAGCCCAAGGGGGCCTGCGTGTCGCATCAGTATCTACTGTTTCAGATGGGCAATGCCCCGGACCCCATACCGATTACCGGCGATGACGAGACGCTGACCTATCTGCCTCTGTGCCATGCGGCCGAGCGGATCCTGTCACTGTGCATGAACCTCGCGCATGGGCATGTAATCCATTTCGCAGAGAGCCCCGAAACGGTCTTCCAGAACATCAAGGAGTTGTCGCCCACCTTTCTGTTCGCGGTGCCGCGCATTTGGGAAAAGATGTATTCACGCCTAAGTTCGGCCATGGCTGAGGCGACTTGGGCGGGCCGCGCGGGTTATGCGCTGGCAATGAAGATCGGCCACCGCCGCGCGGCGCATGTGATCAACGGCACAACACCATCGGCAGGTCTGCGGCTTGCGGCATGGATTGCCGATCAGCTGGTATTCCAGAACGTTAAGCTGTTGCTAGGGCTGGACCGGGCGCGGTTTCTGCTATCTGGCGCGGCACCGATTTCCCCGGATCTGATCCGCTGGTTTCTGGCCCTGGGTCTGCCGATGACCGAAGTCTACGGCCAGACTGAAACCGGCCTTGCCACCATGACCCGGCGCGGCGAATTCCGCCCCGGAACAGTTGGCCATGCCGGCCCGGGTGTCGAGGTGCGGCTGGGCGAGGGGCAGGAAATTCAGGTCCGTTCGCCTGGCCTGTTCGCAGGATATCTGAACCTGCCCGAGGCCACGGCGCAAACGCTGGTCGATGGCTGGGTGCGCACCGGCGATGTCGGGGAATGGGACGATAGCGGATCCCTGCGCATCACCGACCGGCTGAAGGACATCATCATCACTTCGGGCGGCAAAAACATCACCCCCAGCCAGATCGAGAACCAGCTGAAATTCTCACCCTATATCGCCGATGCCATCGTGATCGGGGACCAGCGAAAGTACCTCACCTGCCTGATCATGATCGATCAGGAAAACGTGGAAACTTATGCCCAGCGCGCGCAGATCCCGTTCACCAACTACAAGTCCCTCTGCGCCCGTCCCGAGATCACAGCCTTGATCGCGGCCGAGGTCAAACAGGCCAACTCCCGGTTCTCGTCGGTCGAGCAGGTCAAGGCGTTTCGCCTGATCGATGTCCTGCTCAACCCCGAGGACGAGGAACTTACGCCCACAATGAAACTGAAACGAAGCTTGGTGATCCGCAAATACGCGGAGCTGATCGACACGATGTACTGACCCGCCAACCGACATGATTGACCTTTGGAGGAGGAAACCATGCCATCTGCACCCAGAACCATCGCGGCCGCCCTTGCGATTGCCGCCAGCGCAACCCTTGCGCAAGCCCAGACCCAGGGCGTGACCGATACGTCCGTCACATTCGGCATGATCTCGGATCTTTCGGGGCCGCTTGCGTCTTGGGGCGTGCCTGCGACGAACAGCGCGACGCTGCGCTTTGACGAACAGAATGCAGCCGGGGGCGTTCATGGTCGTCAGATCAATTTCCGGGTCGAGGACATGCAGTATCAGGTCCCGCTAGCAATCCGGGCAACCAACCGGCTGGTACAGCGTGACAACGTCTTTGCGATGATACTCGGCGTCGGGACGGCGCAGGCGCTGTCGTCCTTCGAGGTCACGGATCGGGCAGGCATTCCCAACATCCTGCCCATGACGGGTGCATTGGCCATGGCCTATCCCTATCACCCGCTGCATCTTGCCTATATCAGCAGCTATCGTGATCAGGCCAGTGCAGCAGTCCGTTACTTCCATGAACGTGACGGCATGCAACGCATTTGCTTGCAGACGCAAACCAGCGAATATGGCGAAGAGGTCACGACAGGTGTTCAGCTGGCGGTCGATGGCCTTGGTCTCGAGCTTGTTCATATCGGCACCCACCGGACCACCGAAACCGAATTCGCGGGGGCGGCCACTGCCCTGCGAAACGCCGCCTGTGACATGGTCTATCTGGGCACGAGCGGACGCGACACGATCGCACTTTACGTCACCCTTCGTCAGCTAGGAGTCACCGTGCCCATCGTCGGCAACATGGTCTCCTACCTGCCGGTTGTCGCACAGGCCGCAAGCGGCGCAATGGAGGGGTTCTATGTCGTCTCGCCGCTGATCAATGCTGAATGGGACGATGGCGATGAGTTCCGCCGGGACTTCCATGCAACCTATGTCGCCAGATTCGGCGAAGAGCCTGCGGTTCAGGCTCAGGTCGGCTATGTATCAGCCGACCTTGTCATTCGTGCATTGGAGATCGCCGGCACGGATCTGACCGTCGAGAGCTTCATGGCAGGGCTGGAAAGCCTGCAGGACGTTCCAGACCCCTTTGGAGGATCGGCGGTTTCGTTCAGCCGCGAAAAGCGGTTCGGGATCGATGCCCAAGCCCTGATGCAAGTGCAAAACAGCGCCTGGGTCGTGTTGCAGCGCGAACTGCCGTTCTGAAACAAAACGCGCGCCCGGCATCCGAAAAGCCGGGCGTGCGCTCTCAAGCTGTTGATGGAGCGTTGTCAATGCTGGAAGGTTTGCGTGTCATAGAGGTCGAGGGGCTTGGCCCGGGGCCGTTTGCCGGCATGACGCTGGCTGATCACGGCGCCGATGTGATCGTCGTGCATCGCAAGGATGCGAAACTCGCACCCGGCTATCCGACAAGAAGCCTGCTGGACCGAAACAAGCGGTCCATCGCGCTCGACCTGAAGAATCCGGAGGATATTGAAACCTTCCTAAAATTGGTCGCGACAGCCGACGCCTTGATCGAAGGTTTCCGCCCAGGTGTGATGGAGCGCCTAGGCATAGGGCCTCAGGAATGCCTGACAGCGAATCCGCAGCTGGTCTTTGGCCGCATGACCGGTTGGGGGCAGAATGGAACCCTGTCACGAGCGGCCGGGCACGATATGAACTATGTCAGCCTGTCCGGCGCGCTGTGGTATGCCTCCCCTCCGGGTGTCGAACCGTATGGCACGCCGACAATACTCGGAGACATATGTGGTGGTGCGCTGTATCTCGTGATCGGTCTGCTCATGGGCATCATGAAGGCCCGGCAGACTGGACAGGGTACGGTAGTCGATGCCGCAATCGTCGATGGCTCGGCCCACAGCCTGAACTTGCTGATGGCCTTGGCCGACAGCGGGATGCTGTCCGAAGAGCGCGGCAAGAGCCTGCTGGATGGCCCCCCGTGGAGCCGCAGCTATCGCTGCGCCGATGGCGGATTCATCTCGGTGCAATGCATCGAGCCGCAGTTCTATCGGGAATTCCTGAAGGTTCTAGGCCTGCAGGATGATCCCGAGATGGCTGGACAGATGGACCGGCGAAGGTGGCCGCGACAGGCAGCGATAATCGAGGCGTGTTTCCTGACACATTCGCGCGATGACTGGGAACGCGCGTTCGGAACCTCCGATGCCTGCGCCGCCCCGGTCCTGAGCCCGCATCAGGCCGCCCACCATCAAATCAACAAAGATCGCGGGATGTGGGTCGAGGCATTCGGAATGCTACAAGCGATGCCCGCACCGCGGTTTTCAAACAGCCCCGTATGCGTACCTTCAGATCCTCCGGTAAGGGGACAGGATACCGAGGAAATCTTGAATGCACTCATCGACACCCGTCGATAATTCATTCAGTTCCGGTGGCTCTGTTGCAACACAGCCTCTCTCGGCAATCAAGTGGGATTATCTTGAACGACAAACACCTCAAGAAGACTTCCAAGGACCGCGCTGTCTTACCTTATTAGATAGATTCTTTGAGTTCTGGTTGGTCGATGGTAACCGCGACTTTGCTGTGCAGACCGGGTAGCGAATGCAGCTACCTCTCCCCCGGCGTGTGCGTCGGAGGGAGAGACGTCCATCCCATTAAGTGGCGGGCCAAGTATGGCGGCATGGACGCGTCGATGGTCAGCCTTACAAGGCGATCAGGGAAAACGGCAAACCGACCGTGTTCGATGAAGGTTCTCGCTTAGAGCAATCCTACGCACAAACCTTCCGATGGGGCCCACAGGCGAGCGGCCCCCAAATAACAGGCTCGTCTGCGCGCGCTTCACCGCTGGCCTTCGTCGGAAACTTTGTTAGTATGTGCTTTCCGCTTTTCAACACTGACCTGAGAGAACCAGCACGGCAGTGGCCGTGACAGGCTTTCATTCTTGCGACCCAGGTGGCGAAGATGAACAAGCCTTTTGTTTCGTTGCGTCCAGAAATCACGCGGCGACACGCAATGATCCTGATGAATTGGATGGAGGACGAGCGCGTCACGCGCTACCTGAGCGATTCCCAAAGCGTGTCGGGGTTTATCGCGCATGCGATCGATCGGACACAGATGCCGATCCTGACGCACCTGTTCAACCAGGGCGGCCGTTTCTTCATGGCATGTGACCAGAACGATATTCCGGTCGGCTTCGTCCGTCTGGTCAAGACAGGCCCTGAGTGCGAAATAGTTCTGGTCATCGGAGACCATGACAACTGGGGGCGCGGACTAGGCGGGAGGACAATCCGGGAAGGCTTGAAGCTTGCCTTCCTGGACATGCGCGCCGAGACCGTCATCGCCAGGATTCACCCGGACAACACGCGCTCGCAGAAGGGGTTCGAGCGCTGCGGTTTTATTCCTCGGATCGAAACGCCAGCACTAAATACACTTTCCATCACCTCTGGCCGGTATTTGCAGCTCCTACGCGAAGGCGCCATGGCGGATACGTCCGAGATCTATGTCACGGAGATCGACAAGGCTCGGCTCCAGAGCCTGATTGCGTTTGGCGCAGAGAGGCCGCTGGCGGACCTTGAACACGAGATCGAAAGGGCGATTGAGGTTGAGCCGCAGAGCGTCACGGGTGATGTGGTGACGATGAACTCAAGGGTCGTGCTGCGCCTCGACGACGAAAAGCAGGAAGTGGCACTTGTCTATCCGCAAGATGCCGACGAACGCGCTCGAAAGGTATCGGTCTTCTCCGAGGTTGGCACCGCGATCCTGGGCTATCAGGAAGGCGATGTCATCGACTGGACGATGGCAGAACGAACGCGCCGCATTAGGATCGAGAAGGTGGTCTACCAACCCGAAGCGTTTGGCGACCTTCATCTCTAGACCGCATGATCGCGCCCTGAGCTGACTGGCTCGGTGGTCTCTCCCGCGGCATTCTGCGTTCGAGGGTTGCGCCGGATGGGCCGGTGCCGAGCCTCAAGAATGGGGGAGAGACCATATGCAGGATAGCACGTTCATTGGGTTCTCGTTGACCTGCCACTGAACTTTCATCCAGCCGCGACCGGAGCCCGGTTGGTGTTTACG
>CAZCAX010000048.1:0-16975 GCA_964496915.1 uncultured Rhodobacter sp. | reverse complement strand
AGGCCGATATACGAAATCCGCTCAAATCACGCTCCGATGTGTCGAACTTCGGGGGCATTGTCCAATGTTGTTGCGCAAATCGGTTGCTGAGCGGACTTCCCTTACCCTCAGACAGACTTAGCCCACTGTTTCTGTTACAGGGATACCGAACACGGTGAAGCCGCCGAGATCGGAGACACGCACTTGGAATTCGTCGACTTGACGGTCGAACTGGCGTCCGATGAGGCGCTGGCCAAGCTGCTTAACGCTGTGCATCTTAGTCTCAGCGCGGCTTCGACGGTGATACCCACTCCGTCGCAACCGAATTGTCCAGCCGAGGCGATTAAGGCAAGGCCGTGATTGCTCGGATTGCGCAAATTTTCCGATGAGAGAACAACTCTAAATGAGGTAGATTTTCCCCTCGACACTTCCGCGACTCGTAACCCACCTGCGCTTGGAGCCAACTCTAACTCATTGATAAATATGTCAGGAACTCACCGTCCGCTTCAATTCCACCTTCCTCCTGTTTTCCGCCCCCTGCCCCGTGATCTGACTTGATAGAGGCGCGGATCCACGCCTGTGTCCATCGGCAAAGGAGGGCCAGACGGGTGAAACTGAGCGAGAAGGTGCTGCGGAATGCCGAGTTGTTGATTTGCACTGAGAAGTGACCCGGGTTTTTCATCGAGATTTGACCCACCTTTGATTATGGATTTTGGGTTATGCGTGGGTCAAGGGCGGGTTTCACTCCTTCTTTTTTCGGGCCGCTGCGGCTGAGCTTGCCTTGAAGCGGAAGCTGTCGCTTCCGGTTTCAAGGGCGAGCCATCGAGGCGCCATCGGTTCAAGCCCGATGGCGAGCGCAGCGGTGGGTGAGGCGGTCGAGCAAGGCTGTGGTCATCTTGGCGTCTCCAAAGACCGTGGCCCATTCGCTGAAGCTGAGGTTGGTGGTGATGATGACGCTGGTGCGTTCGTAGAGTTTGCTGAGCAGATGGAACAACAACGCGCCGCCTGATGCGCTGAACGGCAGGTATCCGAGCTCGTCCAGGATGACGAGGTCGAGTTTGGTAAGGTTTTCGGCGATTTGCCCGGCCTTTCCCTTGGCCTTTTCCTGTTCAAGGGCATTGAACAGTTCAATCGTGGAGAAGAAGCGGATCTTACGGCGGTGATGTTCGATCGCCTGGATGCCGAGGGCGGTGGCGGCATTGGTTTTTCCGGTTCCCGGGCCGCCGATCAGCACGACATTTTGAGCGCCGTCCATGAACTCACAGCGATGCAGGGTCCGGACAGTGGCCTCGTTGATCTCGCTGGCGGCGAAGTCAAAGCCTGAGAGGTCCTTGTAGGCTGGGAAGCGCGCCGCCTTCATGTGGTAAGCGATGGAACGCACCTCGCGTTCAGCCAGTTCGGCCTTAAGCGCGCAAGAGAAGGGCCCGGCTGTGCGACAGCTTGATATGGGCAACCTGAAGCTTTGTGCGTTCGCCGCCGACAACCGCAAAGTCTTCGCTCCAGTCAAACTGAAACGCCTCCCCTGTGGCAAAATACAACGGCACAAAAGCCCCGCGCCCCGTCGTCTGCTGTTCGCGCTGCCGATCTGCTTTCCACCGGCGCGCAAAGGCCGCCACACGGGCATAGGAACCTGTGAAGCCAAGAGCGACAAGATCGGCATGCATCTTCTTCAGCGTCGGCCGTTCTTTGCGTCCCTTCTTGGAATTGGTCGTAAGCCAGCCTGCCAGCTTCTCGGCAAACGGATCAACCTTGCTCGACCGTTCCGGCGTCGCAAACTTGGCCTCGATCATGCCGACCTTCAGATACTTCTTGATCGTATTACGCGACAAACCAGTGCGGCGCTCGATCTCCCGGATCGGTAAGCCCAGTCGCAGACACAGACGCAGATCCCGGATAACGTTCAGTAGTCCCATGTCGATCACTCCTTTGACCCCCTCGCTCTTCGCTCGGGGGAGGGTCACATCGGTCAAATCTCAATGAAACTTATGCGCCTACCCGGGGCACTTCTCAGTGCAAATCAACAGGGCAAGGCTTCTGAACTATTGCGTGGCAAAGACCGCATTAAGCCGCACAATGTATAATGATTACATTATCTTGACCGCACCAGAGGAATAGGAAATCTCGACGGTGAGCTTGCCCTCATTGACCAACCAGGGACGGATTTCGTAACGCCGCGCGCCGGATTTGTGCATGGGATCGGCCTCCATGATCTCGCGCGCCTGATTCATCGAGTTCGCCCTGATCACCACGGTTCCGTCGCCGCGCCATTCCTGTTCATCCTCGGTCCAGTTCGGTCCGGCGGCGAACATGATGCCGCGGCTTTCGAGATCGACCTGAAAGGCGAGGTGATCCTCGATCACGGCAAGCACCGCGTCCAGATCGCCGGTTGTCGTTGTGTGAACGATATAGAGCTGCTTGCCGAGCATCCCCTTTTTCTTGACCAGATCGCGGATCGCCTGTGCCGGCATCGCGTGTTGTGCCATGGTAATTCCCTCCTTTGCCGAGTGGTGTTTCATTTCGAGTGCTCGCAGTCTCGCGGGTGCAAACACGCGCCCGCCTTGTTCAGAGAATGCCGATAACCAGCACGGGAAAGGCGAGCATCAGCAGCACCAGAACCAGCATGGCAGCGAGATAGGGCAGCGCGCCCAGATAGACATCCCCCAGCGATACCCTGTCGCCCAGCGCCGCCTTGACCACGAAGGCAGCAATTCCGAAGGGCGGGGTAAGAAGTCCGATCTCGACCGCAACGATTGTGACGATGCCGAACCAGATCACCACTTCGGGCCCGATGATTCCGCTGCCCAGCGAGGTGACGAGCGGCAGCATCAGCGGAACCGTGATCACGATGATCGACGTGGAATCGAGGAACATGCCCATCAGGATCACGATGCCGATGAACAGAAAGAGAATTGCCCAGAAACCCAGACCCATTTCGGTGACCAGACTGACCAGGTGCATCGGCAGCCCGGTCATGACCAGTGCTCGCGAAAAGAGGCTGGCACCAATGATCAGGAACAGCACCGCAACGGTGATCTGCGCGGTCTCGGTCAGCACATCGCGGAAAGCGTTCCAGTTGAGTTTGCGGCGAATCGCCGCCAGCACTAGCGCGGCGAACGCGCCGATGGCACCCGCCTGGGTGGGTGTGAACCAGCCCATGTAGATGCCGCCCAGAACGACGCCGACCAGAATGGCGATCGGAACCAGTAGCCGGATCGACGAGCCGAGGGTTTCAGGTTCCAGATCGTCGCCGGTTTCGGGCGCGCCGATGAAACGCGGCACGAAGCGCGCCAGGATCACGATGGTGACGCAAAACAGAAAGGCGAGGAGGATCCCGGGCACGATCGCGGCCATGAAGAGCCGGCCGACAGAACTTTCCGAGACAAAGGCGAAGATGATCAGAAGCAGGCTTGGCGGGATCAACATGCCGAGGATCGACGAGCCCGCAACCGTGCCCGCCGCGAAGCGCGCCGTGTAGCCATGCGCCATCATCTGCGGCACGGCCACGCGTGAGAAGATCGCGGCCGAGGCGATGGAAATGCCGGTGACAGCAGCAAAGATCGCATTGGCAACCACTGTCGCCACGCCCAGTCCGCCCAGCAGGCGACGCGTCCACCACGCCGCGACCTTGTAGGCATCGCGCCCGATATCGGCGATGCCGGTCAACAGCCCCATCAGCACGAAGAGCGGCACGACGCCGAAGTCGAACTTGTCTATGGTTCCGGTCGCGGCCACCTTGAGCGTGCGAAAGGCCACCGCCGGGTTGTCGCGCACCAGCCAGATCGCGCCCAGGCCGATCACGCAGAGCACGATGGCGACCGGCATGCCACTGAGCAGCAGCAGGAACAGGAAAGCAATAGAGAAGATGCCGATGGTCACCCTGTCGAACCCGGCATTGGCGACGCCGGCGAAAACCAGCATGACGGTTGCCAGGATCAGGGCCAGCACCAGAACCTCGCGAAGAGTAGTCCCGGTCCGGACGGGCCTTGACAGCAACTCCTGGGCCGGCGCGATGACCTGTCGGGCGAATTCGACCGCCAGCGCCACCGCACCGATCAGCGTTGCCAGCGTGAACGGCCAGATCGGCGCGCTGAATACCGTCATGGTGCCGAAATAGGTTCCGCGCGCCAGGTCGCGCTGAAAGTCGGGCAGCAGATGCAAGGCCAGAATGCCGATGACCGCGGCTGCCATGGCCGCAAAGAGGATATCGAGCACCCGCGCCGAGAACACGCTCTGCCGTTCGATTGTACTGTAGAGAAAGTCGATCCGGGTCAGCCGGCCGGTGCGCGCGGCATGGGCAAGTTGCAGAAAGACGATCGGAACGATGGATTTCTCGGTCAGTTCGATGACCCCGTAGATGGGGCTGGCAAAGAGCTTCAGGCCGATCACATCCGCGCAGATCAGAAACATCAACAACAGGATCCAACAGGTCGCAAAGGCGGCCAACGCGGCAAGAAGACGATCATACATTTGTGTGATAGCTGTTCCGGTTCTCTTGAATGTCATCTGCGCTTGCATTGTGGCCTCCTCCCAGTTGGCGCCGGCTCCCCCGGCGCGCGAGGCCGCACGGACAGTGCCGTGCGGCCGTGGTCATGGTCACTGCGACCAGTCGCGCAGGGGCGTCTCGCCCGCATCGGTGACAGCCGCCATGTAGGCATCGAGCAGTTCGGCACCGTAGGGCAGGTTCGCCGCCCATTGGCCAGCCAGATCGGGCAGCATTTCCGCCCAGCGCGCACGTTCCTCCTCCGGCAGCGTGCTTACGGTAACAGCGGGATCGTCCTGATAGGCGGCGATGACGTTCTGATATCGCGCTTGCAGGAGCGCACCATTCTCATTGCTGTATTCGCGCCCCAGTTCGACCAGAACCTCTCGGATGTCGTCGGGCAGACCTTCCCAACTGTCGCGGTTGACCGACATGGCACCGATGAAGTTCGCACCCAGACCGACGAGCGTTACATAGGGCGCAACCTCCTGAAGGCGCAGCGGATAGGCGCCGGTCAGAATGACAAGAACGCCGTCGGCGATTCCGGTCTCGACCTGGTTATAGTAGGTGGTCAGCGCCCCGCTGACCGGAACGGCACCGACGGCCGACAGCCACGCCCCCGAAGCACCGGGCGCAAGGATGCGCCGGCCGCGCAGATCGTCAACGCTTTGGATCGGAAAGTTCGTCAGCAGGTGATAGGTGTCGGCTGCGGATGCGCCCAGAAACACCTGATGGTGTTCATCCCAGGACTCGGCCAGGAACGGCAGCTCGTCATGGAGCCGGTTGAACGTGTCGAGCAGAAGCTGCGGGTCGTTGGTGGTGAAGGGCGTGTAGAAGGTGACATTCTGGTAGGGCATGCTGCTTTCCTCCCACAGCGTGCCGACCCAGCCGATATCGGTGATACCCAGTTCCACCGCCGCCAGCGTGTCGCCAAACCCATAGAGCGAACCGCCAAAGGCTTCGGTCCAGTCGATGCGGTTGGGCGAGCCCGCCGCCTCGAGCCGGTCATTGGCTTCGGCAACAACCCGGGTTTCAAGCGGTGCGACCCAGGGCAGCGCCGTGGTATGGCTTGACGCGATGGTCAGCCGATAAGTGTCGGCCTGCGCCGTGCCGGTGCCGAGGCTGGCTGCGAGCACAAGGCCCGCCGAGATGGTACGTTTCATGGTTTCCTCCCTTTGCGTGAATCCGGTTTGATCAGGGGCCGGTGGCCGCCGTTACGGCACCAGCAGGCTCAAGGCGCATGCGACGCTCGCGCAGCATCGCCCCCCATTCCGCCAGCGCATCGAGCATGTCGCGCGCCGCCTCGATCTGGGTCGGGTTGGGGGTGAATTGCCCCGCATCATCACATTGCTGGCGGTAGAGCGGTGCCACCACATTGTGGTTGAGCGGCACCATGTTGAGCGCCACGCCAACCCGGCGCAGATCCTCGGCGGCACGCAGCGCACCCGAGATCCCGCCATAGCTGATCACCGACATCGGCTTGCCCTTCCATTCTCGCGCCAGGTAATCGAGCGCGTTCTTCAGGGCACCGGGAATGCCGAAATTGTATTCGGTGGTGACAAAGACATAGGCATCCGCCTGATCGATGATCCGGCTGAAGCGCCAGGTGTGATCATGCGTGTAGCGCGCCAACCGCGGGTGGTTCGGCTCGTCCATCAGCGGCAGGGCCAGCGCCTTGAGATCCACCAGTTCGGTGCGAAAACGGGCGTCGCGCTTCGCCGTCTCCTCGAACCAGCGCGCAACGGCGGCGCCACCGCGCCCTTCGCGGACGCTTCCCAGAATGATCTGCAGTGTCAGCATGTCGTGCTCCTTTCCCGCCACTCACCCGCCCCGGGCAATCGGCGTGGCCTGGTAGGCGCGGAACCGCCAGGCGCCCTCTTCCCGGGCCCAGACGGCGAGATACCGGCAATCGAGATCGCGCGGCGTGCCGGCAACATCGACCGCGCCCTTCATGAGGCCATGAACAATTGCCACCCCGGGCAACTCATCCACGCCCTCGATGGCGAAGTTGAGCCGGTGATAGGTGAAGTGCCGGTTTTCGACCTTCTCGAGATAACTGTCGCGGTCATCCGCCTCGCCGCGCGAATGGATATAGATCAGCGCCCCCGAACACATCCGTCGCAGCGCGGCGGTGTCCGCACCAAGCAGGGCGATCCGGCGTTTCTCTTCGAGCACCGCAACATCGCGCGTCAGTTCGGTCACGCCCATCACACCGGTTCCCTGACTGCTGCGCAGGGGTTGAAATGCTCCATCCAGGCTTTTGACGGCAACTGCCCCCAGCGATTGACGACCTTGTAGTTCGACAGGTTCTCGCCCGGATCGACGATGCGCGCCTCGAAGGTCGGATCGTCGATCACCTCCATCTCGGCGGTGCATTCGACAAGGAACCCCGCCGCATCGACGTAATAGGCAAACAGGTTATCGCCCGCGCCGTGCCGCCCCGGCCCCCAGACCAGCGTTCGATCAAGCGCGTCGAGCACATCGCCCAACCGCTTGAAATCGGCGAAATCGGCAAACTCCCAACTGTAATGGTGCAGCCCCGCCGCCTCTGACTTGACAAAGGCCAGGGTATGGTGACGCCCGTCGCCGGCCCGCATCCAGGAAATCTCCCAGCCGGCGGTGCGCTCGGACAGCTTGAGGCCAAGCACCTGCATCATCTCTTCTGCCGCCAAGGCCGGATCGCGCGCGGCAAGGTTGACATGGTCGATATAGCGCGGGTGAATGCCCGCCCCGGGATAGCGCAGCGGCTGGTCACGCCGCATCGGCGTATGCACCTCGATCTGGTGGCCCTCGCGAAAGCGCAGTGTCACCGCCCGCGCGATCACCGGCAGCGAGGGCGTCTCGCTTACGATCTCCACGCCTGCCGCGCGGGCGCGCCGGGTGACTTCGTCCACCTGCGCGCCGTCCAGCGCCTCAAGCCCGATGGTGCGCAACGCACTCTCACGGGCCTGATGAAACACAAGTTCGGCATGGCGCGCATTGGCTGTCAGCAAGGCGTGCGATTCATCGCGTGCGACAAGCGACAACCCCATCACGGCCTGCGCATCATCAATGGCGGCGTCGATATCGGCGACATCAAGGGCGACATAGCCCAGACGTTGAACAAGCGGTTGCATGGTTTCTCTCCTCCCTCGCCGCGCTCATGCGGCCACGGCTTCATCTTCGATTTGGTTCTGTAGGATGCCGATGCCCTCGATCTCGACCTCGACAACATCGCCGGGCTTCATGAACAGCTTTGGGTCGCGTGCCCAGCCGATCCCTGCGGGCGTGCCGGTGGCGATCACGTCGCCGGGCTCCAGTGTGATTGCTTCGGAAATGATCGCGATCAGATCGGCCACCGAATAGAGCATGTCGCCGGTATTGCCGCTCTGGACGGTCTCGCCGTTCAGGCGCGTGGTGATCACAAGCCCCTTTGCTCCTTCGGGCAGTTCGTCCGGGGTAACGATTTCGGGGCCAAAGGCGCCGGTGCCGTCGAAATTCTTGCCCACGGTCCATTGCGGGGTCTTGAACTGGTAGTCGCGGATCGAGGCGTCGTTGAAGATCGAATAGCCCGCGACATGGTGCAGCGCCTCGTCACGTGAGACATGGCGCGCCTGCCGACCGATCACCACTGCAAGCTCGCCCTCGAAATCCAGCTCTTGCGAGCTGCGCGGCCGGATGATTGACGCCCGGTCGGCAACAAGGCTGGTTGCGAAGCGCGGAAACAGGGTCGGGTAGGAGGGCTGTGCATAGGGCGACTCTGCCGTGTGGTCGGCATAGTTCAGCCCGACACAGATGATCTTGCCCGGTCGCGGCACGGGCGGCAGCACGCGTATTGCAGCCAGATCGAGTTCGGGCGCAGCTTCGAGTGTTGCAAGCCGGTCCCTGATCGCCGGGTCACCGCTCAGGACAGCAACCGGGTCGATCGCCCCAAGGTCGCGCCAGCTTCCCCTTTGCTTGAGGGCAACCCCCTCAGCCTCGTCCCTCGAATAGGTCATCAGCCGCATGTTGTGCTCCTTTGCAATATGAGTTGTGTTCCGAAATACCTCTTATTTTCCAAAAGTCAATTATTTTGGAAAATATTTCGGATCATTGATAAGTGTGTTTACTGCATGAGGTTTTCCACAAGCGTTGACTTCTTGGAGATTTGCCATATTTTTCCAAAATATACCGCGAAGGAGACTGCATTGGAGCAAACATCCGTTTCAGCCGCGCGCAGTCCGACACGGACCGCCGAGATCCTTGATGTCTTGCGCACCGACATCCTCGAAACCCGTCTGCAGCCCGGAACGCGGCTACGATTCGACGAACTGCGCCGAAGTTATGATGTCGGCATTTCGCCGCTGCGCGAGGCGCTGATGCATCTGGCGTCAGAAGGGCTCGTGGTGTCGGAGGAGCGGCGCGGTTATCGGGTGGCGCCAGTATCCGAGGATGATCTGCGCGAGATTGCCAAGCTGCGCGGCGAGTTCGACGCGCTGGCAATTGCCGAGAGCATCCGGCGCGGCGACGAGTTGTGGGAAGGCCGGGTCATCGCCGCCTTCCACGCCCTTCGGAAACGCAGCAAGATCGGCCCGGATGGCGAGATCGACCGCGAATGGGAAGGCCATCACATCCGCTTCCACGATGCGCTGGTGTCGGAATGCGGCATGCCGAAGCTGATGGGCTTTCGCACCATTCTCGACCTGCAAGCGCGCCGCTACCGCCGCATCGCCGTGCACTACCTGACCGCCCCGCGCGATGATCTGGCCGAGCACCGCGCCATTCGTGATGCGGTGCTCGACCGCGACGTTGCCGAATCGGGCCGGCTGATCCGCGAGCACTTCATGCGCACGGTGGATATCATCCTGACCAGGCAGCTTGGCTGAGGCAGGGCGTCAGGGCAACGGAATATGCTCATCGCGGTCCTCGGGCGGCAGGTCGAAGCGGCCCTCGCCCCAGTGTTCGGCGCGCCATTCTTCCTTGGCGGCCTCGATCCGTTCGCGCGAGGAGGCGACAAAATTCCACCAGATATAGCGCGACCCGTTCATCGTCGCACCTCCCAGCGCCATCAGCCGTGCGCCCTGCGCCCCGGCCTGAACCGTGATCCGGTCGCCGGGCCGGAACACCATCATACGCCCGGCCTCGAAACTTTGCCCCGCGATGCTGACTGCGCCTTCGGTGATGTAAAGGCCGCGATCCTCGTGCTCATCAGGCAGCGGGAAGCGCGCGCCGGGCGCAAGCACCACATCCAGATAGAAGGTTTCCGAATGCAGTGTCGCGGGCGCGGCAACGCCATAGGCCGTGCCAAGGATCAGCCGCGCCGTGATGCCGGTATCGGTCATCTCGGGCAGTTTATCCTTGCCATGATGCTCGAAACTGGGCGCGTCATCCTCATGCGATTCGGGCAGGGCAATCCATGTCTGGATGCCAAACAGGCTCGACGGCCCCATGCGCGCGGTCTTGGGGGTGCGTTCGGAATGGGTGACACCGCGCCCGGCGATCATCCAGTTGAGCGCGCCGGGCTCGATGATCTGATCGGCGCCGGTGCTGTCGCGGTGATGGAAACTGCCGCGATAGAGATAGGTGACGGTGCCCAGCCCGATATGCGGATGCGGGCGCACATCGACGCCCTGCCCGGTCAGAAATTCGGCCGGACCAGCCTGATCGAAGAAGATGAAAGGCCCCACCATCTGCCGTTTGGGCGCGGGCAGGGCGCGGCGCACCTCGAACCCGCCAAGGTCGCGCGCGCGCGGCACGATCAGGGTTTCGATGGCATCGGCGCCGAGATCCTCGGGGCAGCCGGGGTCAAGTGTCGGGTTCCAGCTCATCGCGCGCACTCCTCTTTTGGTTGCGGAAAAGTGTAGGGACAGGCAGCAGCGCGGGCAATCACTTCCCGTTCGGCTGGAGCGAACACGGGTTTCGTGCTGGCAGCCTTTGGGCGGGTGCGGATGTCTGCCTATCTGCGACTGGCAGTGCCAATTCTGCGGACGAAACCGGTAAAGGGACCAAGACCATGACCAGCGGCATCCACCATGTCACGGCGATTACGGCGCGGGTTCAGGCCAATGTGGATTTCTACATGGGCTTTCTGGGGCTGCGTCTTGTCAAGCAGACTGCCGGTTTCGCTGATGGCGAGCAGTTGCATCTGTTCTACGGCGATGCCGCGGGCAGCCCCGGCAGCATCGTGAGCTTCCTGGTCTGGGAGGCGGGCGCGCGCGGGCGCACCGGACATGGCCAGCCCTCGGAAATCGCCTTTGCCGTGCCGACCGCCAGCATCGGCGAATGGCTGGCGCGTGCGCTTGCAGCGCAAGTTCCGGTGCAGGGGCCGGAGCGCGAATTTGGTGAGCCGGTTTTGCGACTGAAGGACCCCGACGGGATCATCGTCAAGCTGGTGGGCGCGGACCTGCCCGCAACCGCGCCCCTTCCCGACCCGATCGCGCCCACGCGGCTGCGCGCCGTCACCCTCTTGAGCGACGCGGCCGAGGCTAGCGCCGGGTTCCTGAAAAGTTTCGGCTATCGGGAAACCGCACGCGACGGCGCGCTGCGGCGTATGGTTTCGGCCAACGACGCGGTCGATTTGCGCGACGCGGCAGGCTATGTGCCGGCAATCCCCGGCACCGGCATGATCGACCATGTTGCATTTCGCGCCAAGGATGCAAACGCGGTGCGCGCTATGCGAAAGACGCTGGGCCACGCCGACGGGCTGACCGAGGTGCATGACCGGCGCTATTTCCTGTCGCTTTATGCACGCGATCCGGGCGGGTTGCTGATCGAATACGCCACCGATGCGCCGGGCTTTGCCATTGACGAACCTCCCGGAAGGCTGGGCGAGCAGTTGATGGTGCCGCCCCATGATGCCGCCCGTGCTGATGAGTTGCGCGTGATGTTGCCGCAATTCGCCCGACCGGGTGCGGAAAGGATGCCGCTTCGCGACCTTTCCTTCATCCACCGTCTGCACCGCCCGGACAACCCCGATGGCTCGGTGATCGTGCATCTTCATGGGACCGGCGGCAATGAGGCTGACCTGATGCCACTTGCTCACCGTCTGAACCCACGCGCCGTGCTGATGGGGGTGCGGGGGCGGTCGACCGAGGAAGGTATCAACCGCTGGTTCCGCCGCTTTGACGCCGTGTCCTTTGATCAGGACGATATCCGCGCCGAGGCCGAGGCCTTCGCGGCCTTCATCGAGGACGCGCTGCGCGGCTATGGGCTGGATGCGGATCGGCTGACTTTCCTGGGCTATTCAAACGGTGCCAATCTGCTGGGCGCGGTGATTCTGCTGAATCTCGGTGTGGTGCGTCGGGCGATCCTGCTGCGCGGGATTGCGGCGCTGGACGAGCCGCCTGCGCCCGATCTGGGCGGGACCGAAGTGCTGCTGCTCTCGGGCGCGCAAGACCCGTTCGCGCGAATGGCTCCGGCGCTTGAACAGGTGCTGCGCGCAGCCGGCGCGGCGCTCGATGCGCGGGTGCTCAACGCCGGGCACGACCTCACCCAGGCCGACCTCGAAGCCGCTCGGGACTGGCTTGCCGCGCACGCTTGAGCGCAAACCGGGACAGGGGCGCGCTTGCCCCTGTCCCGTTCATGGCCCGTAGTGCAGTGCGCTTGCGAGGGTGCGCTCACAGCACCTGCGCAAAGCCTTCCATGAATTCGGCCAGCCGCTCGCGACTCTTCGCGTCGGTCAAGTTGCCATCTTGATCGAACAGATCGCCTGCCCGGGACACCATCAGGCGCCCCTCGGCCCAGAGATCGGCCTGGAGCGTGCGTAGGACCGGCAGCCAATGCGCCTGCGCCAAGATCGTGCCGAACCCGCCCGGCGAGGCGCCGATCACCGCGACCGGCTTGCCCGCCCACATCTTCAGCCCCGGCCCGCGCGACATCCAATCGATGGCGTTCTTGAACACGCCGGGGATGCCATTGTTGTATTCGGGCGTCACCAGCAGCACGCCATCCGCGGCCTGAAGCTGTGCCTGCAGGCGCTCGACGGCCGGCGGCAAGCCCGCGGCCGCCTCCAGATCACCGTCATAGAGCGGCAGATCGCGGATCGAGCCGATCTCGACGCTCACGCCCTCGGGTGCCCGCTCGGCCGCCGCGCGCAGCAGCCCGGAATTGAAGGAGGCCCGGCGCAGGCTGCCCGAAAGGCCCAGTATCGTGCTGGTCATGGGGTTTTCTCCTTTGTTGTCATTCCGGGCGTCAGCGGCTCGGGCTTCGGGGTGGTCAGGAGCCTGTCACGCCCGGACATGATGTCACCCTGCACCTGTTCGGTCAGGCGCTGCGCGTCAAGGCGGCGGATATCCTCGAGCGCTTCGCGCACCGTAGCCTCGGCGCATCCCAGCCGGCGCAGCCCCTCCGCCCCCATCAGCAACGCCGATTCCACCGTTTCGCGGATCTCGAAATCGACGCCGGCGCGGATCAGCTCCATCGAGTGGCCGCGATCGTAGCTGCGCGCGAGCAGGGCGGCGTTGGGAAACTCGTGCCCCGCCAGCTCGGTGATCGTGTTGACCGCGCCGCGGTCATCCACGCAGATCAGGATCGCCTGCGCTTCGCCAGCGCCGGAGGTGCGCAGGATACCCAGCCGTGTGCCGTCGCCGTAATAAACCTTGAAGCCGAAGCGCTCGGCCTCGCGGATGCGGTCGGGGTTCGACTCGATCACGGAAACCTGCGCTCCGCGCGCCAGCAGCACCTGCATGGCGATCTGCCCGAAGCGGCCGAAGCCGATCATCAGCACCTGCCCGCGCAGTCCGTCGGCCGCCTCGACCCCGTCGAGCGAGGCGGCCTCCCGCCGCAGAAGGCGGTCGGCCACGATCAGGATCAGCGGCGTGATTGCCATCGACAGGATCACCACGGTCGAGAAAATCGCATTCTCGCGCCCGTCGATCACCCCGCCCGCCAGCGCTGCGGTATAGAGCACAAAGGCGAACTCGCCGCCTTGTGCGAACATCGCGGAGCGTCTCAGCCCAGTGCGGTTGCCCGCCCCGAACAGGCGTGCCACGGCATAGATCGCCACGGCCTTAACCAGCACGTAGACAGCCAGCATCGCGATCAGCAGCACCCACTCGGCCACCACCACGGACAGGTTAAGCGACATGCCGACGGCCAGGAAGAACAGCCCCATCAGCAAGCCCTTGAAGGGCTCGATGTCGCTCTCGATCTGGTGGCGATAGCTCGAGCCGGAGAGCATCACACCGGCCAGAAACGCGCCCATCGCCATCGACAGGCCGACCGCCTCCATCAGGAGCGAGGCACCGAGAACGACGAGCAGCGCGCCGGCGGTCAGCACCTCGCGCGCGCGGGCACGGGCGAGCAGCGCGAAGAACGGGTCCAGCAACCAGCGCCCGACGATCAGCAGCGCCGCCAGCCCGGCCATCGCCAGCGCCAGCGCCGGCACCCCGCCCTCGCCCTGGCCCACCGGCGACAGCAGCGCCACCACCACCAGCAGCGGCACGATCAGCAGATCCTCGAACAGCAGGATCGAGACCGAGCGCTGGCCCTCGGCGCTGGCGAACTGGCCGCGCTCTTGCAGGGTGGACATGATCACCGCGGTCGAGGACAGCACGAAGCCCGCACCGGCGACGAAAGCCGTGACCGGGGCGAAGCCGAACACCAGCATCCCGGCGGTTGTGAGCAGCGCGGTCGCCAGTGAGACCTGCACCAGCCCAAGCCCGAAGATCTGCCCGCGCATCGCCCAGAGCTTCTGCGGGCGGAGCTCCAACCCGATCACGAACAGGAACATCACCACGCCGAGCTCGGCGAAATGCAGGATCGCGTCGGGATCGGTGAACAGCCCCAGAGCCGACGGCCCGACCAGCACCCCGGCGGTGAAATAGCCCAGCACCGAACCCAGCCCCAATCGGCGAAACAGTGGCACCGCCACCACCGCCGCCCCCATAAGCACCACCGCCGGTCCTATTGCCGGTCCCAATCCTTCCACCGCCATCAAAGTCCCCTTCCAGTTTGCTGTTTTGCAACGCGCGGCAGATGAGCAGAACCGTGAATCAAGGCGCCGCGCATGAAAGCCAGATTTCGCTGATACGTACAAAGATCGCCGCCGGACAGCATCCGACGGCAGATGTGGTCATTCGCTTCAGTCCAGCGGTTTCAGCCCGGCCTCGATCGTGGCGCGCTGCGGCTCCAGAAAGGGCGGCAGCGACAGCGCCTCGCCCATCGTCTCGAAGGGTTCGTCGACATCGAAACCCGGCCCGTCGGTCGCCAGCTCGAACAGGTTGCCGCCCGGTTCGCGGAAATACAGGCTGCGGAAGTAGTACCGCTCGACCTCGCCGGAACTTGGCACCCGAAAACCGTTGACCCGCTGCACCCATGCCTCCAGCGCCGCACGGTCGGGCACGCGGAAGGCGACGTGGTGCACCGCCCCCGCCCCTTGCCTTGCGACCGGCAGGCCGGGCTGGACGCCAACATGCAATTCGGCCGCAGGCCCACCCGCGCCCATCTCGAACACATGCACCTGACCCGCCCCGTCGGGGCTGGGATAGTCGCGCGCCTTCCGCATGTTCATCACCTGCGTCAGCACGGCTTCGGTCGGTGCCAGCTCGGGAACCGAGATGGTGATCGGCCCGAGGCCGCGGATCTGGTGCTCGGCGGGAACCGGGCTGTGTGCCCAGGGGTGGGCGGGGCCGGACGTGTCGGCAGTCAGCCGGAAGCGTTGGCCCTCCGGATCCTCGAAATCGAGGCTCGGGCGGTTGTCGGTGGTGCCGATCTTGCCGACCGTCAGCCCGGCTTCGTGCAGCCGCGCCGCCCAGTAGTCGAGGCTGGCCGCACCGACGCGTAGCCCGGTGCGGCTGATCGAACGCGTTCCGCGCTGTTCGGGACCGACCGGCCAGTCGAAGAAGGTCAGATCGCTGCCGGGGCTGCCGGCACCATCGGCGAAGAACAGATGATAGGCCGAAGTGTCATCCTGATTGACGGTCTTCTTGACCCGCCGCAGGCCCAACACCTGCGTATAGAAACGGTTATTGGCGGGCGCATCGGCGCTGATGGCCGTGAGGTGGTGAATGCCGGTGAGATCCATGACGGCCTCCTTTCCTTGTGCAGCATATGGCAGCTTGCCGGTTGCGCGTGCAGGGGCCGCCCCCGCAACCCGGTGTTCGCGATTGTCGAACGGTTGCGCCGCGACTATAGTGCCATCATGCGCTACACGCTGGACGAGATCGAAACCTTTCTGAGTGTGATCGAACTGGGAACGATCACCGCCGCTTCGGCGCGGATGAACCTGTCGAAATCGGTCATCAGCAAGCGGATCTCCGATCTGGAGGCGGCTCTGGGTGCTGCCCTGTTCCTCCGGACTGCAGGCCGGGTCACGCCCACGGACGCCGGGCTGCGCCTCGCCGAAAGGCTGCGCCCGGCGGTGGCCGATCTGCGCGCTGCTGCCGAAAGCGCGGCATGGGAGATGGACGGCCAGGCATCATTGCGCGGCAGGCTGGCGATAACATCGCCGATGAGTTTTGGCACGCTTTATCTGGGGCCGATCCTCGCAAGCTTCGCCGCGCGTCATCCGCAGCTCGAGCTACGCATCGACTATGACGACCGCGCCCGTGATCTGGCGCGCGACGGCTACGATTTGGCCATCCGGATCGGCGAGCCGCGCGACAGCGCGCTGGTCGGGCGCAAGCTGTGCACCGACCGGATGGTGGCCTGCGCCAGCCCCGATTACCTCACGCGGCACGGTCGACCGGATGTGCCGGACGATCTGGCCTCGCATCAGGTGATCAGCTATACACATCTGCCGAATTCGCGCCATTGGCTGTTTGGCCGCAATGGAGAAATGACGCCCGCACCTGTTCAGGGCCGACTGACATTGAACAATGGCGAGGCCATGCGCGATTTCGCCATTGCCGGACTGGGGCTGGCGATGATTCCGCGCTTCATCGCCGCGCCGGAGATCGCGGCCGGCAGGCTGCGACAGGTGCTTCCCGAATTCGAGACCCGCGAATTGCCGATCCTGGCGCTCTGGCCACCGGTATCTCCTATGCCTGCCAAGCTCCGGGCACTGGTCGATCACCTGATCGCCGAACTGACCGGTGGGAAACCCTGGGCACCTGTGCCTCCGGGATAATCTCTGACACGATGCAACACTCGGATCATCAGCGCAAAGCCCCCCAGAGAACGTTAACTCCCGGGCTTCCGCTGTACTTGATCGATTCATTGTTCTCTTGATCTCAGGGCCTGCCTCACCCACTGCCATGGTTATCATTGAGCGCGCCAATTGTCTGCTTCCGCCAGATCGTTCAACTGCCGTGCTGCGTCGCCGCAAGGCTGTTTTCCGCCCGTTTTCGTCCCTTGCGCGCTGCCTGATTGTTCCCTGAGGTGCCGGTGACTTTCTGCGGGATTTCGGACACGGCGCGGACACGTTCAGCGCAACGCATGAAGCCCCACCAATCGGCAGGGCGCAAGGCATTGTAGTTATTGAGCGATTTGGTGTAAGCGTCCGCTCTGACCGCTCTGCCGCAGTCTGAGAGGGCCGGATAGTGTCCACCATTGATAGTGGGTAGGCGATGCGTGACGGCCGTTCAGGTTTCGCTTGACGCTGTGGAGAACGCCCATGGC
>CAZCAX010000047.1:0-18667 GCA_964496915.1 uncultured Rhodobacter sp. | reverse complement strand
GATCCGCGAGCAGGTGCAGGGCTTTGCGTGCGGCTGTGGGCAGCTCTGCCTGTTCACAAGCAATAATCAGACGCTCGGCATTGTGGATGCCCTTCGGCACGACAATGCCAAATTCACCCAAATGCGCACGCATCGCGCTGACGATCTGCGTCTGCTGGCGCACCAGAAATTCCCTTGCTTTATGGGTCATCAGCAATGCCTGGTTCGCCCGCTCTCTCGGACGGATCGCGTTCGCGGGCTCACCCTCGCTCTTCACGGGAACAAACCGCATGGACGGGCGCGACACGGCTTCACAGATTGCCTCGGCATCGGCAGCATCGGTTTTACCGCGCTTCACATAGCCTTTCACGTAACTGGGCTGCATAAGTCGGACCTCATGGCCAAACTTGGCCAGTTCGCGCGCCCAGTAGTGCGCGCTGGCGCAGGCTTCCACGCCGATCAGGCAGGGCGGCAGTCGCTGGAAAAACTCCAGCATCTGGCTGCGCCGCAACTGACGGCGCAATACGACGCGGCCTTCGGCGTCAACGCCGTGCAGCTGGAAAACAGACTTCGCCAGATCGCCCCCGAGTGTGGTAATGTTGTCCATGGATGGCTCCCTTTGTTGGCCGTGTTCACAGCACCCAACATGGCACATTGCGATGCCAGAAGCGGGAGCCATCCACCTCATCAATGGCGGGCAATGGCTCATCCTTGCGGATCCCATAGACCTGATGGTTTTCATCCCAGACCCTTTCGATCTCTGGCCGCAATTCCGCATCCCGCTGATGTCGTGCTGATGCTTTGGATGGATCAGCGCGACATGCGAGGCGGTGATACAATGTTGACGGCGCGATCGGCAGGACTCTGCAGATCGACACGACGCCATAAACAACGCGCTGATCCTCAATGAAGGAGATCAGCGCTTCAGTGGGCGGTCGAGTTCCGCCTGCGCAAAATAAGCTGACGCCTTGCGCAGGATCTCATGCGCCTGGCGTAACTCGCGGAGGTCACGTTCGAGGGCCTTGATCCGATCCCTTTCCTCGGTCGTGACACCGTCGCGCATACCGCTGTCCTTCCCGGCCTGCTTGACCCATTCGCGCAGGGTCTGGGGGATACAACCAATTTTGGGCGCAATGGCCGCAATCGCGCCCGCCTGCGTTTCATAGGAACCCTGATGCTCGAACACCATCCGGACCGCACGCGCGCGGACCTCAGGTGAGTAACGGTTTGCCATTTTGCTTTTCGTCATAACCATCATCCTTACTTAAGCTGATGGTCTCCGACAAACCCGGAGCGATTCACCAGCGCCTGGCAAACACTGACACGCGCGATCGCCAACCGCGGCTATGAGCTTGGCATGAGCGTGGCACTTGCGTTATCGCTCGTTGTGATCACATCATCACTGCTCTACCTGATCGAAGGCGCAACACAGTCCGAGGCCTTCGGCTCGATCCCGCGCGCGATGTGGTGGTCAATCGCGACCTTGACCACGGTGGGCTACGGCGATGTGGTTCCCTTCACCGCATGGGATCGCATGGTCGGTGCGCTTGCTGCGATCGCGGGCGTCGGATTGATCGCGATGCCAGCCGGTATCATCGCGGGCGCGGTCAGCGAGGTGATGCAGGAACGAAGGAAGACACCGGATTCTAAGGACAGCACCGAAGACTGAAAGGGGTGTGAACGGATACCTTCTGCCGACCGTCGAGGATGTGGCGAAAAGCGACACTGGGCGAGATCGAACCATAGTGATCATCTGCCCGGAATGCCGGATGAGAAGCGGTCAGTCTGACCCGGCACCGGCAACAAGCGCCCTGAATTCCGTTTCACCCATAATCCGGATCGGGTGCCCGGCGCTTTGCATTTCCTCGGCCTTCCGGTGTTTGCTGCTTTTCGTATGCCCGGCGAGAACCGTCAGGTCCTGATCGCCGACAACCAGATGCGTGATCTGTTTTGTCATAGTGGCCCTGACAGACATGCCAGCAGCCGCGGCAAGCCCGGCTGCGGCGCTTCGTGACAGGCTCAACGCACCGGTGAAGACGACAAATGTTCCGGACAGGCCACCCGCAGGATCACCCTCTTTGGTGACCGCGGGCGGATAGCGGCGTCTGGGGGCAGGCCGGGTCAGGGCGTCGAAGGGCAGCCGAAGATGCGCTTCAGCGTGCAGAACCACCATCGCGGCCGCACGCGCATCTTCACCAGCATCGTGATGCCGGAACTGCAGGTTCAGCACCTTCTTGAGGTTCCCAAGTCCATGCCCGCCGTTACCTTTCAGCGCAGGCCAGGCGCGCCGGGCGATCATCACGCTGTCGGACCAGCGAAAATCTGGGGGCTCGATGCCGCAGGAATGGCACGCGGCTGTCATCGCCTGTTTATCGAAACTGCTGTGCTGCACCAGATGGTGGCGCGAGAGCAGCGGGAACAGGTCTTCAAATACGTCTCTGAACCTCGGCGCGCCGGAAACATGCTCAGGCCCGATGCCGTGAAGGCGGATGTTGAACGGATCGAACCGTGTGTCGGGGTTTACCAGCGTCGAAAAGGTCTGGATCCGGTTGTCCGGCAACACACATGCGAGGCCGATCTGGCAGATGCTGGCCGCGTCACTACAGGCGGTTTCGACGTCCAGCGCGATGAAGCGGAAATCCCCCGTCGGAATGTCACATGCTCCCCCACGGCTCGGCACAGCCGGGGCGCTTGCTTGCTGATCAGGGCTGACCGTCGGAGGATCGTCGCGAAACAGCCAATCCCAAAGCGTCATTGATGAAATTCTCCTTCAGGAATGCATAGCCTGCCCGCAAGGGAACAGAAAAAACGCGGTGGTGCGCGCATCGCTCTGCGCCCTTGCCGATGCAGCGCCAACGACCCGCAATTCTAGCTGGTGTCGTCCTGACATCCAATCAAGAGTTGTGTGATTGGTAGAGTCGCCTTACCATAAAATTACTTTGTTTTTGTAAGCGTATCGATTTGAAATTCATCAGGATCGTTTTATCCTGTTTCTTTTTCCTCTTCATTGCCCTGTTCGTAGTCGCGGTTTTTTCCGAGCCGGAAGAGGAAGGCTTAACGCTTCTCCTTGCGTTCATAGCTCCTGTGCTGGTGGTCTGGTGGCGCGAAAATCGCCTCGCGGCGAGAGCGCGGACGAAGTCCACGGCAATCGAGCAAAGCGCTAAGCCGATGCAATCACGCGCCTCCAAAGCGCCGCCGCCCGTATCCCGCGCAAGGGTTGAGTCCAGCCGCGCGGCAAACATACCCGTTTCCAGCTCCTTCCGGCAGGCGAGTCCATCGCCTTCAGCATCTACCCGGCAGCAGGGATGGGTGCCCAAAGGCCAGACTGTGTCAGTGCGCGGGCGTGACATCGGCGGGATGGTGTATGTCGGCACGCCCCCGACCCTGAACAAATTCGGCTATGGCGAGAAATGCCGCGCCTATATCGATCCATCCCTTCCTGTGGCGCGCGAGGGCAACGACAAGGCCGGAGAAGGGATGCCCTATTGGCCCGGTTACTCCAGCATCCCCGCGGAATGCCGCGCCACCTATCTGGATTGGCTCGCGGGCGGCGCTACTGATGGGTCTTACAGCCCCGGCTATATGTTCCTGTATTTCTATGGGTTGGAACGGCGCTTGTTTGTCGATGATCCGGGAATTGACGAGAAACGCGCCTTGCTGGCCGAGGCGCGTCGGCTGGTCGAAGTTTATGCCGATAACCATTCGGCACAACGATATCTTGGGCAGTTCATCGAGGTTGCACTTGTTGCTACCACCGAAGTCTCAGCACTCCAGCCGGTTTACGACAACTCCGGTTGGGAAGTTCCACTCTCTGTCAAAACCGCGATCGGATCACGCTTGCAGAAGGGCGAAAATCTTGATGCGCACTGGGTGCTTAGCTGGTTTCTTTGCCATCCGGAGAAAAACCTGCGCACTTCGGCCAAAAGGTGTCGCGATGAGTTCATGGCCTTGTTTCGCCTGCGGTTCGAGGGGCGGTTTCCACAAGGTTTGAAAGTCAACAAACCCAAACGTGCCCTTAAAGCCAGCTATCAGGCAGCCTCGCGCGAGTTTGAGGGCACAGTAGATCCAACTATGGGTGGCAAACCGATCCCTGATATTTCGGGTCTGCGCAAACCCATCGAAATCGCCCAGGAAGTTGCCGACGGGGTGATGGACGATCTTGAGAAATTCAGCAGATATCTGGGCCGCAAACCCGAGGGGCGCGGCAGCGTCGAAGCACATGCGCTTTTGCCAAAGGATCTGCGCGGCCTGTTTCCGTCGGAAGAACTGGAAAAAATCAGGGCCTGGGCGGCCGATGTCATCGAAGCGGGGGGGCTGGTGCCTGTGGGTGACGTTCTGGAACGCCTTGAGGGCGCGCGCCCTGAAAAGCCCGGTAAGCGTCAGCTGACCGGGGCCGCAGATGCGTTGGCCCGGGTGGGCTTCGGGCTCGCCCCTGATCCGCGTTTTGCACTGCGCTCACCGACCATAAATGAACCCGTGGTCCTTTTCGAACTGGGCGGCCCGGTCGAGCAGCTTGAGGATGTTTCGACCTCCTACAAGGCGGCACTGATGGAGCTGGCATTGGCCTCGTTTGTGGCCCATGCAGACGGGGTCATCTCTGACCGCGAAAGGGTGAGCCTTGAGGCGCAGGTTCGGTCCGTCACTGGCCTGACGGATCATGAAGCGCGACGCCTGCGCGCCAACCTTGCGTGGTATATTGCCGTGCCGCCTGACATGGCGCTCTTGCGGCGCAAGCTCAAGGAAACAGGGCCAGATCAGCAATCGGCCATACGGGCGGCGCTGATAGCCTCGGCCCACGCCGACGGGATCGTCAAGCCCGAAGAGGTCACTGAGATCGAAAAGGTTTACCGCGCGCTCGGGCTGGATCCGAACCTTGTGTATTCCGACCTGCACGCCGGGGAAGTGCCGGACGCGCCAATGCGTGTGCGTGCGGCTCAACCCGGTGCCCCCGGCGAACCGATCCCGGCGGAGCCGCAAGTGCCGACCCAGAGGCTGGACGCCGCGCGCATCGCCAGCATCCGGCAAGACACTGATCGCGTTTCAGCGGTTCTGGCGGATATTTTCACGTCAGACTTACCTGAGGAGATTCAGCAGACGGCGGCCCCTTCGTCCCTTGCCGGTCTTGACGAAAAGCACACAGCACTGATCCGCGAGGCGATCACCCGTCCGCATTGGACCGAAGAAGAATTCTCAGCGCTGGCCGGGCGGCATGGACTGATGGCCGCAGGTGCGTTGGAAACCGTCAACGAATGGTCCTTCGGGGTTCATGACGAGGCCCTGTTGGAAGAATATGAAGGTTACGACGTGTCCCCCGATATTGCCAATGCGCTGGCGGATGCGTTTGAGAAGGAGAACTGAAATGTCGAGGCTGAAACCCCGCGAACGCGATGCAATCGTGCAGGCCCTGCGCGCCGGTGTGGTTCCCAAACTGGGACTTCGACATATTCAGGTGGGACGGGTGCGCGAAATTGAGGAACTGGTCAAAGACATGGACCGGATCGCCGAAGGTGGCGCGGCCATCCGGTTTGTCATCGGTGAATATGGATCCGGCAAAACGTTCTTCATGAACCTGATCCGCCTGATTGCCCTTGAAAAGGGTATGGTCGTCATGTTCGCCGATCTTGCTCCGGACAGGCGCATCCACGCGACCGGCGGTCAGGCACGGGGCCTCTATGCGGAGATGGCGAGAAACTTCTCGACCCGCACCAAGCCCGATGGCGGCGCCATGGCAAGTGTCGTAGAGCGCTTTGTATCACAGGCGCATCGGGATGCCGAGGCAGACGGAAAACCCACGGGCAGCGTGATCCGGGATCGCCTGGCCCATTTCGAAGAACTGACCGGCGGTTTTGAGTTTTCCGAGGTGATACGCCGCTACTGGGAAGGTCACGAGACCGGGAATGACGAACTGACCTCGGCCGCGCTACGCTGGCTACGGGGTGAGTATGCAACCCGCACCGATGCGCGCAAGGCGCTCGGCGTGCGCACGATCATCGACGACGCGAATGTCTATGACCACCTTAAGCTGATGTCGGTATTCGTTCGCGAGGCAGGTTACAAAGGGCTGCTGGTTGGCCTTGATGAAATGGTGAACCTCTACAAGTTGACCTCGTCGCAGGCGCGCAATGCGAATTACGAACAGATTCTGCGCATCCTGAACGATGTTTTGCAAGGCAGCGCCGAGCATCTGGGTTTCCTCATGGGCGGCACCCCGGAATTTCTGATGAACACACGTCGGGGCCTCTACAGCTATGAGGCACTTCAGTCCCGGCTGGCCGAAAACAGCTTTGCCCGCGACGGTCTGGTGGACCTCTCCGGCCCGGTCGTCAGGCTGGCCAGTCTGACGCCGGAAGATCTGTTCGTCCTTTTGACAAACATCCGGGCGATCATGCAGGACGCAGACGATGCCCTGCCGGATGCCGCGCTTGAGGCCTTTATGGCGCATTGCTCGGACCGGATCGGCGAGGCTTATTTCCGCACGCCCCGCAACACGGTAACAGCTTTCGTGAATCTGCTCGCCGTGCTTGAGCAGAACCGGGACGTCGAATGGCACGATCTGATTGAGCGCATTGAGGTCACACCGGATCAGGGCGATGATATGTCCGACTTGGATGAGGCGACCGGGGCGCGACAGACTGACAATGACGATCAGCTGACCAGCTTTCGTCTCTGAGACGTTCAGATGACTCAAGCCTTCGAGAGACTGGCACGCCCGATCCAGAAGTGGATCCGGTCACAAGGCTGGCGCGAGTTGCGCCAGATCCAGTCTCAGGCGGTTCATGCGATCATCGGGGGCAAGGCTGACCTGATCATTGCTGCCAACACAGCCGGCGGCAAGACCGAGGCCGCGTTCCTGCCTCTGATCTCGCAGGTTCTGGATGAACCGGCACAGGCGGGTGGCTTCGATTTACTCTATATCGGTCCATTGAAGGCGCTGATTTCCGATCAGGCCCACCGGCTTGAAGATATCTGCCGCGAAACCGGCCTTGCTGTCACGCCCTGGCATGGCGACGTCTCCGCCTCGGTAAAAAACCGCGCGCTGAAATCCCCTGGTGGCATTCTCCTGATCACGCCTGAGTCCCTTGAAGCGCTGTTCATCCGGCGCGGGCTGGAGATTCCCCGACTGTTTGGCGCAACCCGCGCGATCATCATCGACGAGTTGCACACGGTCCTCGACAGCGAACGCGGGGTGCAGATGCGATCCCTCCTGACCCGCATGGAGCTGGCAATCGGTCGCCCCATCCGCAGGGTGGGGCTGTCGGCAACGTTGGGCGACATGGAACTGGCGCGCGCCTATCTGCGCCCTGATAATCCAGACGGTGTCGGACTTCTTAAAGCCGAGGGCGGCGATGCAGAACTGAGGCTTCAACTGCGGGGCTATATTGCGGGCGACAAGGACGAAGAAACCCCTTCCGCCACCCACCGGATTGCACAGCATCTTTTCACCAACTTGCGCGGGAGTGATAACCTGGTCTTCGCGGGCTCCCGGCAATCGGTTGAAATCTATGCCGATCATCTGCGAAGGCTGTGCGAGGACGAGCGCCTTCCGCAAGAGTTCTACCCCCACCATGCCAGCCTCTCCCGCGATCATCGGGAGTTTGTCGAAAGGCGCCTGAAGGACGGATCAAAGCCAACCACGGCGATCTGCACCTCCACGCTGGAGCTTGGGATTGATATTGGTGATGTCACCTGTGTGGCGCAGATCGGCGCGCCTTTCAGTGTGGCGTCGCTCTGGCAACGCCTCGGGCGATCGGGGCGCAGGGCAGGGCAACCCGCTGTGCTGCGTCAGTATTCGGTAGAAACTCTCCTGACCCCGGAAAGCAACTATGTTGACCGGCTGCGCCTTGGGCTTGTCCGTTCTGTGGCAATGATCGATCTGCTGTTGGAAAAATGGTGCGAGCCGCCCCGCCCGCAGGCGCTGCATCTTTCCACGCTCGTGCATCAGATCCTGTCCGTTATCGCGGAACGCGGCGGCGCCACGGCCGGACGCCTTTATCGGATTCTATGCCAGGAGGGGCCTTTCAAGAAGGTGGAAGTGCCTGTTTTCATGGAGGTCCTCAAGGCTTTGGGTCAACCGGAAGCTGGCCTGATCGAACAGAGCGATGACGGGATGCTGCTCTTGGGTCAGGCTGGCGAGAAGCTGGTCGAGCATTACACCTTCTATGCCGTTTTCCAGACCCCCGAGGAATACCGCCTGATCTCGGGCGGCAAAGAACTGGGAACGCTGCCCATTGTGAATGTTATGGCCCCCGGAATGATGCTGATCTTTTCAGGGCGCCGTTGGGCGATTCAGGAGATCGATGACCGCGATAAAGTCATCATGGTGAACCCCTCGAAAGGTGGCACACCGCCAATTTTCGGCGGTGATCCCGGTGATATCCATGACCGTGTGATCGAACGGATGTTCGAGGTTCTGGAAGGGACGGGCGCTCCAGCCTATATGGACAGGACCGCGCGCGACCTGCTGGAGGAGGCGCGTCGGCACTATTCTCAGATCGGGCTGGCGACATCGTCAGTCGTTGTATTGAGCAAAAACCGCTACGCCCTTGCCACGCGGGTTGGCACAACGAAAACCATGACCCTGGCACTGGCCCTGCGTGCTTCCGGATTCATGGTGGAAACCCACGATGGCTTTTTGACGGTCTCATCCAAAGACGATGCATTTGATCTGAACGGCACTCTCAAGCGGATCGTTGCCGGGGAACCTGTCAACCTGTTCGATGTCCAGACCAACCTGGTTTTCGAAAAGTTCCATCCTTACTTGACACGTGGTCTGCTGGAAACGGATGCATTGACGGCCAAAGTCGATCATGCCGCCCTGAGAGGGCTCTGCGAGCAGATAGTGGAGCGATGGTAGATAGTTTGAGATAGGAGAGGCAGCAAATGCGAGCATCGAAGCGCTGGCGAATGTTCAGTTCAGATTCGGCCCTTTGAAGTTGGTCGGGCGAGAATGGTGCGCTTCCCGACACGGTCGCTTATGCCCAGTGCTGCCGGGGACCGCTACCCAGCCACGTCCGAGACATTCAACGCAGCACTTCTCAACCGGCGCCACAGTCGCGACGGGCGGAAAGCCGACGGTGATCTTGTAGCATAGTCACCGCAGCATTGCTTCATAGCGGTCGGCTGGTGTTGGAATCTGGATGACTTGATCGTCGAAGGACCGGTTCCGTTTGACAGCTATGGCATGGGGCGGCAATCCAAGGCGCAGATCGTGTTCACCAGCCGCATCTGCTCGACGGTTTCACATTTCGCCTCGCGTAAACGTGGCGCGCCGAAGACGAGCGCCAGCCCCTTTGCGCGCGACACCGCGACGTTGATGCGGTTGAGCGAGAACAGGAATTCCATGCCGCGCGGGCTTTCCTCGGTCGATGATGCGGTCATCGAGACGATGCAGACCGGGGCTTCCTGTCCCTGAAACTTGTCGACCGTGCCCACGCGGATCGCGTCGGGCAGGGCTGCGCGCAGTGCGTTGACCTGCAGATTGTAGGGTGCGACGATGATGAGGTCGTCTGGGCGCAAGCGGCGCGTCCGGCCGTCCTTGTCGGTCCAGCTTCCTTTCAGAAGATCTTCGCAGGCCCTCCGGATCGCCTCGAGTTCCTCAGGGGCCATCTGGGCATTGCCTTCATGCGCGACGGGAACCCAGAACGCCCCGGCCGGGGGGAAGGATGTGCCCGTGACGCGCTGGTGGGCCGTGTCGGCATGGCTGGTAAGCCGACCCTCATAGACCTGCTCCGAGATGAAGCGGTTGACGTCCGGGTGCATCCGCCGGGTGATGCCCAGAAAAATCCCCCGGTCCGGCGGCACGGTCGCATGATCGCCCAGCATCCATTCCAGGCACGACAGGTTCGCAGGAGCGGGATGCGCGCCTTGAATGACTTGTGGCAATTGGCGCGGGTCGCCCACCAGCACGATGTTGCGCGCAGCCCGGCCCATGGCGGCCATGTTGGCAAGGCCCACTTGGCCGGCCTCGTCGACGAACAGCCAGTCGAAGGCCTGCACGTTTTCGTCGCGGCTGAAGAACCAGGCGGTGGCTCCGACCACATGCGTGCCCGTTGCGGCCTCGTCATTGCTGTTGGTGCGGCGGACCGGGCAATCCTCGGGATAGCCGTCCTGATCGCCGGAGACCTTGTGGATCAGTTCCAGATCGATCGGCAGGTCTTGATCCTCTAACGCCGTCAAGCACCCCATCAGGACATTGCGGATCGCCTCATGGCTGTTCGATGCGACGCCTACCCGATGCCCCTTACGCACCAGTGCCAGGATCGCCCGCGCTGTGACGTGGGTCTTGCCTGTGCCGGGCGGACCCTGCACCGGCAGGACGGTTTCATCCATGCGTGAAACAGCGTCGATCACGCCCGCGACGATGTCCTCGCCTGTCAGGATGTCCCCTTTTGGCCCGGTCAGGCGCGGTGACGTGCGTGACAACAGGTCATCCACAGCGCGGAAGGCTCGGGCGCCACACTGGTCGCGGATCACATCGGCGATTGCGGCGCGCATCACCTTTGTGTCGAGCGGCGCGTTCGGGTGCAGGTTCAGGCGCGGCTGCAGGACATCGGCGCGGGCAGTGCCGACCTTCAGCGTCACATGGCCTGCGTCCATGTCCAGTTCTTCTACCGTGACGCCGGCAAAGCCCTCAGGTGTCGGCACGCTGGCCGTGCTGCCACCGCGCAGCTTCGTTTGCTGGGGCGGGAAGCGATAGCGCTGCGCGGTGGAGCGTTTTATGGAGAAGGGCTTGCCCTTGGCGACCAACCCGCCCAAGGCATCCAGGTCATCAATCAGATCCTCGTCATCCTTGCCCAGGCTGTCGAAGATCGCCCACCAAGTGGGCTTGGCCTCGCACGTGTGGAATTGCGCGAGGTTGAACAGTATCTCCTGCCGTTCCTCTGGCAGGCCGGAACCCGCCAGCGCCTGCCGAAGCTTCGTGGTCGCCGCGTCCTCCTCGACCTCCTGTGCGCGGGCATCCTTTTCGAACACCGGCCAGGGGCCCTCGGGGCGGATGACGACCAGCCAGTCGCGCAAGCGCTCGGTCGAGATGCAGTCGATCCGGTTGTAATCCTCGATCTCGTCGAGGATGCGTTGCTCGCGGGTCTCGCGCCATTCCTCATAGGCGACGACCGAGCCGCCCGCCGTCGTGACCTCGCCTTCACGCGCGATATCGTAGAAGGCTTCCATGGACTTGATGGAATAGTTCCGCTCCGACGCGATCACCCCGCCGCGCACCACGGCGTAAAGGTCCACGAAGCGCCTTTCGCGCAAGAGCCGGTCAAGGAACGCCTCTCCGATCCCGTATTTCGTGGTCAGGCGGCGCAGCGCGGTGATCTCATAGGGGGCGTAATGATAGATGCGCGCCTCGGGGAAGGCATCGAGCCGGGCGCGGAAGAAATCCAGCAGGGCGTCCAACGATTGCGCTTCCTCGGCATGGTCATGCGCCCAGAAGGCGCGGAACTGGTCATCGAACCAGACGCCGTGCAGGTATTCCAGCCCGCCCTCGTAATGCGGATCGCCCTCGATATCGTAGAACAGATCGCCTGGCTGCGGCTGCGGCAGCAGGTCGAAGCCCTTGCCGGGGAGGGCGGGGCGCAGCTCATAAGTCGGCGGCCCAGACTTGCGCGCATGTTGCAGCCGGGCCTGCGCGCGCAGCTTGTCGAGCGTGGGCGCGGCCATGCCCCGCACGGGGGCGTCATGGACGGCCAGCGCCTCCATGGTGGTAATCCCGGCGGCCTCCATCTTCTTGACCTGGCTGCGTGCGATACCGGCGATGTTGAACAGGCTGTCCTGACTGTCCCAGACGCTCTGGCAATGTTCCTCCCGGTGGCAGAGCGCGCAATCGGCGCAGGGGATGGGGAGGGTTTGCGGAGGGTCAGCGACGAAACCCTCCAACCTGGCGCGCGCCATGCGGGCATAGGAGGCGTAATCGGCCAGCCGCAGCGTGGCGCGGCTGCCGTCGCCGAGGTCCAGATGCCCGCGCTCGGGCGCCCGGCCCTGAACCTCGGCCAGCAGGTCGGAATAGAGCACCAGTTGCAGGACGTGTTTCGGATGCGGGCGGCGCTTGAGCTTGGTGTCCGAGACCTCATAACTGAACGGGCCGAGGGCCGATGGGGTCTCCACCCGCTCCAGAAAGTCCGACCAGCCGCCCCATCGGCCGGACAGGAACGCGCCTTGATAGATGATATCGGCGCCCTCGGCCATCGCCGCGCGTGTGGCCTCGGCCGTCTGCGCCAGCGGCCCGCGCGGGATCTCGACAATACTGCGGCCGTCGGATTTCAGGCTGTCCAGATGCGCGGCCTCATGGCTGTGGCCCTGGTTTTGCAACAGCATGGCATCCGCACTTGTCGCCTTTGGCTCAGGTCCCTCACCGCGCAGATGGGCGAGGTCCAGCACGGTGGCGTGCTGGCAGCCCATGAAGCGGGAGAGGTCGGTGGCGGAGAGGAGGATGCGGGGGGAGAGGTGCATCAGGCTTTCTTCTGTCTGCGCCGATACTCGTCTTGAACGTCACCCCAGAAACGGTGCATCAACTCGATATGATCTCGCGCCAGCCAAACAATGTTTCTATTTTCGACTTCCCCTCTTAAGGGTCCATAGGGCCTTTGCGGATCATTGATCACTGTTTTAAACGCAGAGATCAGAACGCGGTCTTGAAAATTGAATGGCGGGTTCGGACGAATATTATATTGGGCCTGAGTAAGAAGGTTTTTATATTCTTCGTCTTCTTGGGTGGCGTCTTCAAGGAGAGCATCTGCAAAAAAAATCTCCGGATTGGTGCGACGATCCATGAAGTGATCATCCGTCACCCTGAACGTGCATACCCAAGACTGGCGTAAATCGATATCTTTAGGTGCCATATTAACCCCGTCCCTTCCATATGCATCATCGATGTAATCGGGATCTTCGGCAAATCTCGTATACCAGATAACATGAACCAATCCGTCGACTTCGGGGTTGTATTCGAGAAATCCCGGATGGTCTTGCGGTCTAATTAGTGCTCCGGCTCTGCGGCAACGGTTCCATGCCAGCTGAGCAGCGTTGAGCGCCACTGCATCTACTTGCACAGATCCTTGTTCCCAAAGTTTTGCGAACCAACCACCGATTGAGCGCCATGCATCGGAGTTCGGGGCAACATAAGTGCCCGCCTCCAGTAATTGTGCATTGCCTCCCATGAAACCGATGCCGTTGTTCGAGGCATTGGCAGAGCCCACAATCGCGCCATTCGCCGACAGGAAAACCTTGGCATGCAGCCCATCGCGAAACCTGATATTCTGATTGTCTGGAGCACCGAGCGCACGCAGGGTGGCCGGGTTCGTTCCGCCCATGCTCAAGTCGCAGGCGACATGCACGTCGGCACGCTCGAGGATATCGGTTCCAAATAGCTCTTTCACCGCCCCGAGGCCCCAGAAGGCAACTGCGCAGCGAACATTCCTTCCCTGAACGACTTCCCTTATCCTCTCGCTCAGCCCTTCTCCATGTAGAAACTCAACCATCAATTTTCCCCTGCTTAAAGGTGACAAAACGGTTCGCTGCTACCAGCATCCCCGCATACATTTCCCGCAACCCCTCCGGCTCCAGCACCTCCACCTGATCGCCCCATCGGAACAGGTGCCAGCACATTTCCAGCATCCCGCCGGCGCGGAACCGCACGATCAGGCTGCCATCGGAGGCGTTTTCCAGCACCTGGCTGGGGTGGAAACGGAAGCGACGGGCCTCGGGGGCGGCTTCCGGGGTGAAGCGCCAGACCACGTCTTGCACCTCTTCCTGAAACACCCCGAAGGATTGCGCCAGATACGCCTGCAGGTCGAAGCCCTCGGGCCGCTCGAAGGCCTCGTCTCCCAGCTCGATCCGCTCGAAACCCGCCAGCGCGAACAGGCGCACATCCTCCTGATAGTCGCTCCATGCCACCAGATACTGCCGCCCTTCACCCAGCAACAGCGCCAGCGGGCCCAGCCAGACATCGCGGCTGAGCTTGCCGCTGCCCCGCGCGCGGTGATCTGTGTTCACCCAGACCCCGGCCAGAATCGCCTGCCGCAGGCTCTGCAGGATCTCGGGCGCGATCATCTCGCGCGGGCCGGGGCGGAGGGCCGCGCCATCGGCTTCCAGCAGAGCGGCGATATCCGGCTCCAACCGGGTGCGCGCAGGCGCAGGCAGCGCCCCTGCAGGCGGGCCGTAAGGCTGCTGAGCGCATGTGCGGTCGCAGTGTCGCCCTCGCGCGCGGCCAGATCGCAGGCGCGATGCAAGGCCGCGATCTCGTGCAGCGTTGGTTGCGTCATGCCGCCGAGGCAACGGGGTGGCAGGCGCCAGCGCTTTTCGCGGCCCGGCTCGCCCAGAACCTCGATCTGTGGGAGGGCGTCGACCAGCGCATCGCGCATACGTTCGGCTATTCTGCGCGCAACTTCGAACTCGGCGCTGATGTCGTTGAGCGATATACCTTCAGCTGTCCCCTGCATCCTCAAGGCCAGCCGGATCAGGTCGGTCACGCGGGCATAGCGCATCAGGATCTCGCTTTTTGCGCGATGCTGACCTGTTTTGCGTCTCGGATCAAGCACTTCGAAACCCGACCGGCGTGCGCGCCCCCGGCTTGGCCGCCTGTTCGCGCTCCAGTTCCGCCAGCAGATCGGCGGGCTTACGAATATCGAGCAGCCGGGCGCGTTTGGCCACCACGGCGAAATCGCCTGGTGTCAACAAATCCAGCGCCTGCAGGCCTGCGGGCGGCACCGCCCCGAGGAACTGCCGGAAGGCTGCGATCCGCTGCAAGGGCGTGAGAGGCTGGAACGTCGCCCTGAAGGTGAAGCGTCGCAGCGCGGCCGGGTCCAGCTGGTCGGCCAGGTTGGTGGTGCAGGCAAATGGCTGTGGGTGGCTTTCCATCCAGGTCAGCATTTCGTTGACTTGGCTGATCTCCCAGCTGCGCTGCGCGCTCTCACGGGTGGACAGCAGGCTGTCGGCCTCATCGAAGATCAGGAAACCGCCTTCCTGCCGGGCCTGGGCAAAGGCATCGGCAATGCGCGCCTCTGTCTCGCCGACGAACATGCCCAGCAGGTCCGAGGCGCGCTTTTGCACCACGGGTAGCCCCATGACTTCGGCCAGATGGCGGGCGAAGGCGCTTTTGCCGGTGCCGGGCGGGCCTGACAGGCAAAGCGACACGGCGCGCGGGGCGCCCTCGGAGGTCAGGCGCCGCAGGATGGCGGTCAGGTCGATATCGGCATGGGTAAGCTGCGGGACGAAGGGTGCCTCGGCCTGCGCTACCGGGGCAGGTTCGCGCCCGCCGCGCAATGCCTTTGCTGCGGCGCGCAGCGTCAGGGGGAGATCGGCCTTGCGCCCGCCAGCGAGCCGCGCGGCGCGCAGTGCGGTGTCGGCCAGGGCCGGCGCCTCGTCGCTTTCGCGCGCCAGTTGCTCCTGTGTTGCGGGGTCGAGTTTCATCCTGTGCTTGTCCGACAGCCGCGCCCAGATCCGGGCCCGCACCTGTTGGGGAGGCTTGCGCAGCTCCAGCGCGAAGGTCACGCGGCGCAGAAGTGCGGGATCGATCTGCGCGATGCTGTTCGTGGTCCAGAGGGTAGGCACTGGGTTGGTTTCCAGCAAACGGTTCAAATGCACCTTGGAGCCGCCACGCCGGTTGCCGCCGAACAGGAACGCCAGGTCGGGCTGTGGCAGCAGATCCTCCATCTCGTCGAAAAGCACCAGCGCATCACGCCGCCCCGCGAGCAGCTGCTGCCCCAGCCGCAACTGCATCTGCCGCTCGGTGCGTGTGGGTTCATCCCCTTCATCGTCGGTTTCGCCAACGGCGAACAGTTGCGCCCCAAGATGTGCGGCGAGTTGTTTGCAGAACTCGGTCTTGCCCGTGCCCGGCGGGCCATAGAGCAGGATGTTCACGCCCGCCGCTTTGCGCGCAAGGGACCCTTTCAGCAGCCGTGCCAAAAAATCACGCGCCTCGCCCAGATGGGCGAAATCCGCCCAGTCGGTCTGCGGTGCAGGCGGGGTGGTAAAAAGCCCGTGCAGGATATCCTGCAGCCCCCGGCTGGGCGGCTCCAGCGCGCGGACCAGCCGCGTGCTCGGGCTCAGGCCATGGTTGCAGTGCCGCCCGCCCTCGCGCGAGATCAGGCCAGCGGTCATCAGTCGGCCGCCCGTCCCCATAGCCCTGCGGATTGCCGCAGCGGAATGCCCGGTCAGGCAGGCCGTGGTCTGATCGACCGGCAGGCGCGCGTCATCGACCAAAGCGTCGATCAACCGCGAGAGTGGCCCGCCTTGTGCTGCCCTCGCCGAGAGCAGGAAGATGTCGGCCTCGACCCGGCCGAGGCGCAGGTAGCGCGCCAGTTCGGCGCAGTTGCGCGCCAGAGCATCCGGGCGTGCCTGCCGCATCCCGGCCACCGCCCGGGCAAGCTGCGCGCGCAAGCCCTCCCAGTCATTCCGGGAGACCCGGGTAAGCGCCAGCGGCATCGGCTCTGGGTCCCAGTTGATGCCTAGCGACTGGCGCTCCAGCCAGTCCGACAGCTCCGAGGCGGGGCGGCTGCGATGGGAAAAGCCCTCGGCCACGCGAAGCGCGCAGGTCAAAAGGGTCAGGGTTTCGTAACGTGTCATGGGCGTCCCCGCGTTGAATGAGGACGGTATGACAGTTGGATACGTCATCTTTGGACGCATCCTGATTGCGGGCTATTCCCAGAGTTACCAGCAGCGCTGCGCCTTGACCGAGTGTCCGCTCACGCAGGCGCGACAAGGAAGTTCGACTGGCCGCTGTGGGCCGACCGGCACGTTGCATGCCGGTCGGGGCAGTCCGTCACAGGTCGATCCCCTCGGAGAGCGTCAAGGCGTCCTCGATGTCGACGCCGAGGTAACGCACCGTGCTGTCCATCTTCGTGTGGCCAAGCAGCAGTTGGACCGCCCGCAGGTTTCCGGTCTTCTTGTAGATCTGCGCCACCTTGGTCCGCCGCATCGAATGCGTGCCGTAGGCGCTCGGCTCCAGGCCGACCGACATGACCCACCCCCGGACGATCCGAGCATACTGCCGGGTCGATAGGTGCGGGCTGAAGTGGATCCGGCTGGGCCACAGGAACTCGAGGCCGATCATCTCGGGATCGCTTATCCAGCGCTCGAGGGAAAGGCGGGTGGTCTCGGTGATCTCGAACCAGACCGGCTTGCCCGTCTTGCTCTGGATCATCGAAGCGCGCTCCTTCACGCGCCCAGCCGCGAAGACGTCCAAGACCCGGATGCATACCAGGTCGCAGCCGCACAGCTTGCTGTCGACGGCCAAGTTGAACAGCGCAAGATCGCGCGCGTTGCCTGCCATCTCGAGGCGAACCCTGATGGACCAGACGTGCCGCGGCAGCAGCGGGCGCTTCTGGCCGATGATGCGGCCCTTGTTCCAGGCGACCCGGGCAGGACGGAGGGCGGGAAGAAGATCGACGGACATGGAACTACCTCCTGTCCACCGGTCCCGCCCTTCTTCGGTCTTGCCGACGCTGACTGTATATCACGACCTAGGCGAAATGTCCTAGCGTCGGGCGGAAAGCAGCCTGATGCACGCGCGGCGTGGCATCCGCAGCAACCTCCATTAGCGGACTTTGGGCAGTGCGGCGTCGCATCCGTGACAAGCTGCTTAAGGACAGGCGCAACTCGGTCCAGCGCAGCGGCTGGGTAAAGGCGTGCAGGGTGTTCTACTCGGCCTCCAGCCCGCCGCCGCGGTGGGCGATGGCCAGCGGGATCGGGTGGTCCAGGAACGGATGCGGGGCGGGCATGGCGGCATCTTTGGCCGGTTGCGGGGGCAAGTCCAGCCCCAGCGGGGGGGGGGCGGCTCAGGGTTGGTAGAGCAGGACCGTCCGATGCTCCGCCCACTGGTGCCACCGCTGGGGCGTCCGGCCACCCGTCTGCATGACCATCTCGTAACGCCAGAAGATCGTGACCGACTCAGGGGTGGCGATGACGCTGGCCTCGGCGGTGTAGGGCGCGGGCAACAACGTGGAGAACGTCTCGTGCAACCCGGCTCTCAGCCAACCGGCCGTGGTCTGTCCGTTTTCCACCCTGACACTGCCCGTCACGTTGCCCTGCGTGGACGGAAGCGGATAGGGAACCAGCACGGTGACAACTCCAGCCTCGGGGTCGGTTGCCCCGACGACCGGATGTTCACCCGAGCAACCCCCCGAAAAGGCCCACTGACCGCCGTGCTCGATGGTGAGCGTATGGTCGCATCTCATGCTCGTGGTCAGGCTCACGCTGTCCACACTCAGGCCGTTCTGGCCGACGGACTCGCCCCGGAACACGGCGGGCAGGTCGATCAGCCCGGTTTCAGCCGGGGCCGGGGGGTCAGGCTCCGGCGCCAGGTCCGGCACGGACTCGGCGTGATCGACCGCCAGGGCCCGGGTCAGAGCGATGCCGCCGGGGGCGGCTACCTGCACCACCGCCGCGCCGATGGCGCCGGTGGCGACCAGCGACAGATCGGCGCTTTCGCCCGCCGCCAGCGTCAGCGCCCCGCCGCCGCCGGACCAAGCCACGCCCCCGCCCGCCACCGCGCGCTGCGGCGCGGCCTCGATGCGCAGGGCGGGCAGCGGGGTTTTGCCGGTGTTGGTCAGCCGCAGGCGGAACAGCGTCATGTCCGCACCCATCCGCTCGGTCGCCGTCACGGCCAACGCCAGTTGCCCCGCCCCGGGCGCCTCCAGCAGGGCGCGCGCGGCCTCGGCCGTCCCTTCGAGGGGCAGGGCGGCCAGCCGCGCCT
>CAZCAX010000046.1:0-18793 GCA_964496915.1 uncultured Rhodobacter sp. | reverse complement strand
CGCACTCATGCCTTGGAACTACAGACCCTAAACGGCCTCAGCTTCCCGCTTACGCGTGATCCGCGTTATGCGGCCGACCCGACGTTGGCGTCGTCCGTGTTGGAGGCGCCGCGCTTTCTGCCGGTCGAGATCGTCGCGGAGACGAAGGCGCCGATGGCAATGCCCGCCGCCGACAACCACATCGAGATCGAACTTGCGGGCGGGCACCGGATGCGGATCAGCGGCAGCTATGATCCCGAGGCGCTGGCGCGACTGATCCGGGGGCTCTCGCCGTGATCCCGGTTCCGGCCAACACGCAGGTCTGGCTGGCGGCGGGCGTCACCGACATGCGCAAGGGCTTTGCGGCGCTCGCGGCACAGGCCGAGGCGGTGCTGAAGCAGGACCCGTTTGCCGGACATCTGTTCGTCTTCCGTGGCCGCCGTGGCGATCTGGTCAAGGTCATCTGGTGGGATGGCCAGGGGGCCTGCATGTTCCTGAAGCGGTTGGAGAAGGGCCGGTTTGTCTGGCCCTCGGCCAAGGAGGGCAAGGTGGCGTTGACGCCTGCGCAGTTGTCGATGCTGCTCGAAGGCATCGACTGGCGGGCGCCGCAGCGGACGTGGCGGCCTTTGGCGGCAGGATAATCTGCCAGTCCCGCAATCAACGATTCCCACAACGAATACAGTGAGATAAACTGTATTCATGCTGGATCGGACCGTCACTTTGCCGGAAGACCCCGAGGAGTTGCGCAGCTTTACCGCGCGGCTCTTGGCCGAGGTGAAGGCACAGGCGGTTCTGATCGAGAAGCTCCGTCATCAACTGGCGGGGCACCGGGCGCACCGGTTTGGCGCGTCTTCCGAGACGGCGGAGCAGTTGCAACTCGCGCTCGAGACCAGCGAGATCGCAGCCGCCTCGATGACAGCACGGATGAAGCTGCCCGACATCGAGGAGAAGGACAAACCCAAGCGCCGTCCGATCCCGGACCACATTCCGCGGATGGTGGTGGAACTGACGCCCGGTGCCGATGCCTGTGTCGATTGTGGTGGCCGCCTGCGCCGGATCGGCGAGGATGTCACCGAAGAACTGGAGTATGTCCCCGGCCGCTTCATCGTGAACCGGATCGTGCGCCCCCGGCTGACCTGCGCCTGCTGTGAACGCTTCGTCCAGGCCTCGCTGCCCTCGCGCCCCATTGAACGTGGTCGCCCCGGGCCGGGCCTCCTGGCCCATGTTCTGGTCAGCAAGTATGCCGACCATCTTCCCCCTGTATCGCCAGAGCCAGATCTTCGACCGCGAAGGCCTTGATCTTGATCGCTCGACGCTGGCCGACTGGGTCGGCAAGACCACCGCCCTGCTGGAACCCCTGGCCGACGCCATCGGCCGCCATGTTCTGTCGGCTGAGGCGATCTTCGCAGACGACACGCCGGTCAGCATGCTGGCCCCCGGCACCGGCAAGACCCAGACGGCACGGCTCTGGACCTATGCCCGCGACGAACGCCCCTGGGGCGGCGACGCGCCACCGGCAGCCTGGTATCGCTTCTCCGGTGATCGCAAGGGCCAGCACCCGAAGGATCACCTCGCCCGCTTCCGCGGCTGGATGCATGCCGACGGCTATGCCGGGTTCGAGGATCTCTATCGGAGCGGAGCGATCCGCGAGGTCGCCTGCATGGCCCATGTCAGGCGAAAGTTCGTCGACATCCACCGATCACAAGGCTCCCCGATCGCAGAAGAGGCCATCGGCCGGATCGCCCAGCTTTATGCTGTGGAGAAGGAGGCCAGAGGTTCGCCACCAGACCTCCGCGCCGCACTGCGACAAGCCCATGCCGCCCCGATCTTCGACGATCTGGAGCGATGGCTGGCCATGCAACTCACCACGATCTCGGGCAAATCCCCGCTGGCCGGAGCAATCCGATACGCCCTGACCCGGATGGAACGTCTACGACCCTACCTCGACTACGGCATCCTCGAACTCGACAATAACGCCGCCGAGCGCGGCATGCGCGCCGTTGCCCTCGGGCGGAAGAACTACCTCTTCGTCGGCTCGGAAGCAGGCGGCAAGGCCGCCGCCATCGCCTACACGCTGATCGAAACGGCTAAACTGAACGCCGTCGATCCCCACGCCTGGCTCGCCGACACCCTCGCCCGAATCCCAGACTACAAGATCACAAAGGTCGATGACCTGCTGCCTTGGCGCTGGAACGGATAGCGGTCAGGCCGGACGCTTACGCATTCAGCCTTTCGACCAATCGACAATATGCGTCCACAAGGAGGTCGAACGATCAGCGAGAAGCCTTTCTCCGAGCCGTTCGGACCAGTAGTGTTCATTCCCACCCTCGTCGCGCCACTGCCAAAGTCTGCGAGTAAAATAGTGCAGGATATGTTCTTCGGTGACCCCGATGGCACCATGCGCTTCGTGCGCGGCAAAGGTCGATTTGGCTACTGCGCCAGATGCGCGTATCTTGGCAATTGCGGCGCTTTCCCAGCCATTTCCTGAATCAAATCCGGCAAGTGCAAGTTGAACCCCAGCCTTTGCGCAGGCGGCCTCTCCGGCAAGACCGGCAATCAAATGCTGCACTGCCTGAAATTTTCCGATTGGACGGCCGAACTGCACGCGGGTATTGCCATAGTCGATGCACAGTTCCAGCGTGCGCGACAAGGCACCGGAAATCTGCGCTGCACGCAGTACTGCGAGCGCCGGGATCAGTCCGATCGGGCCGACCGGAGCCGACGCCAGAACTGGTGCGCTTTCGAGGACCAGTCTGGCAGACGGGTCACGACCAACGGTCTGAATTGCCGATATCTTCGCCGCGGTTGCGTCGATCAATGCCAGCCGCGTTTCGCCATTGCCATGCAGCTCGGCGAGCACATGTGTGGCTTGACGTCCCCACGGCACTTGCGCCGTCCCGTTTACCTTTCCGTTCGAATCAAAGGGCAATGTGTCCAGCGAAATTGCAGGCACAACACCCTCAGGCAATCGGTGGTGAAGCTGTGCCAGTGCCCAGTGCGCAAGCATCGTCTCTCCCAGAGGAACTGGTGCCGCATGATAGCCCAGGGTTTCGAATACGCCGGCGATATCGGACCAGGTCAGACCTGCGCCGCCTTGATCTTCGGCGACCAACGCTGTCCCGAATCCGAGGCCGGCCAAAGCGTTTTCAAGTGCGACGGGTCGGATACCCCTTTCGGCTGTGCGAAGCAGGGGCATGTCGACGTAGGTTCGAAGCACCCTGTCAAGCTGATCCTTGAGCATGTCGGATGTCAGTTGTTCACTCATCTTAGACCCAGCCCTCTCGCCATGATTCCGCGAACGATTTCGCGCGTTCCGCCGCGCAGCGAGAACGTCGGTGAAACCTGAAGCACCATCGCCTGTATTTCGGAAAGAGCGCTCTCCACGCTTCGCCCCACTGGCGCGTCAACCAGGCTGCGAACCAGTTCGGGAACGCGCTGTTCGAGTTCGACACCCAGTTCCTTGATCACTGCCGCTTCCTGGTTGGGCATCTCGCCTCGCTCCAACATCCCGGCAATGGAGACCGACATTCGGCGCAAAACCGCAAGTTCAGCCGCAATCTGCCCGATTCCACGGGTTGCAATCCTGTCCGGCAAGGCTTTCGCACCGGCAATCTCGTCTGCAAGGGTTTCGATCAATGGCATCGACGACAGAAAGCGATCAGGCCCAGAACGCTCAAACGCGAGTTCGGCGGTCGCCTGCTCCCAACCATTTCCTTCGGTTCCCACCAGCGCGTCCTCGGGAACGATGACATCATCGAACGTCACTTCGTTGAAATGGGCTTCGCCTGTCAGGTCGCTGATTTGCCGAATGTCGATCCCGGGTGTGGCGAGGTCGATTAGCAACTGCGACAACCCACGGTGGCGGTCTTCGACGGTACCCTGCGTGCGCACCAACGCGATCATGTAGTCAGAGTGGTGGGCGTTGGTGGTCCAGATCTTGCGACCGTTGATCCTCCAGCCACCGTCACAACGCTCGGCCTTGGTGCGAACCGAAGCGAGATCCGAACCCGCATCGGGTTCGCTCAGGCCTATGCAGAAACAGGCTTCGCCGCAGATCATTGCAGGAAGATATTTTCGTTTTTGCGCCTCGGTGCCCAGACGCAAAATCAATGGCCCGCTTTGGCGATCGCCGATCCAGTGCGCCCCTAGCGGCGCGCCAGCTGCAAGCATCTCTTCAATGACCACATACCGCTCCAGCATTGAACGCCCCCCGCCACCGTAGTCTCTTGGCCATGTCATGCCGATCCAGCCACGGGCGGCCACTGCGCGCGAGAACTCCTTGTCGAACCGCATCCATGAAAGACCCAGATCGCGTGGTGACCAGCGCGGTCTCCAGTCGTTCAGAAAGTCACGCACTTCCTCACGAAGGGACTCGGCGCCTTCGGGCATTAGAACGGGATCGAAGCGATATGGGTCGAACATGTGCTCTGCTCCTCACACGATGCCACGTTTGCGCAATTCAGTGAATTCACCCTCAGTCAGATCCAGTACGCGCGTGAGCACAGCTTCGGTGTCTTCGCCGGTCAGGGGAGGGGCCTTGCGGTAAGTCGTGGGTGTCGCGGACATCCGAAAGGGATTGGCGGGAAAGCGAACGGTTCCCAGTTCCGGGTGTTCCGCCGAAGCGATCATGCCACGGGCAAGAACATGCGGATCCTGCTCCAGATCGCGTATCGTATTGATCGGGCCGCAGGAAACCGTGGCATTGGTCAGCAGTTCCACCCATTCGCGCTTTGTCCGGCCCTTGAGCGCTTCGGTGACTGCATGGCGCAGGGCCTCGCGGTTCGCAACGCGCGCACCATTGCGTGAGAAGCGGTCGTCCTCTGACCATTCGGGATGCCCCAATGCGGCCGCCAACCGGACAAATTCCCGGTCGTTGAACGTGGCGATGATGATATAGCCATCATCGACCGGGTATACCCCATAAGGGGCGGCCGAGGGGTGGTCATTGCCGGTGCGTCCGATCTCGATCCCAGCGTTCAACCATGAGGCTGCGGGGTTGAGCATGGCCGCGAACTGCGCGTCAAACAGGGACACGTCGATGGACTGGCCCTCGCCCGTCAGAGTACGGTTCATCAGCGCAGCAAGGATCGCGATCGTTGCCTGATAACCGGCGAAAATGTCTGCCATAGGAATTCCGACGCGGGCCGGTCCGGCACCCGGAACTCCGTCCGGCAGACCGGTCACGTTCATGGCTCCAGCCATGGCCTGTGCCAGATAGTCATACCCGGAACGCGACGCATAGGGGCCATCCTGCCCGAAGCCACTGATTGAGCAGTACACCAGTCGCGGATTGATCTTTCGTAGATCGTCATAGCCGAGCCCATACTTTGCCAGGGTTCCGGGGCGATAATTCTCGACCAGAACATCAGCCTCACTTACCATCCGACGGATCAGCTCGGCTCCTTCGGGCTCGGAAAAGTTTACCGTCACAGAATACTTGTTGCGATTGACGGCCTGAAAGTAGGTCGAGGTTTCCGCCTCGCGTCCAGGCATCCAGGGCGGCCCGACGCGGCGCACATCATCACCCTCGCCAGGGCGCTCCACCTTGATCACCTCAGCCCCGAGATCGCCCAGCGTTTGCGTGCAAAGCGGCCCGGCAATAACCCGTGTAAGATCTATGACGCGGATTCCTTCTAACGCGCCATTTGCAGATTGCAGGGGGGGTAGTTTCTCGTTCATCATAAGGTTCCGATCATCGGTTGCCGCAAACAATGCGAAGTTTTTCTGTGCTCAAAGCGGTCTGACAGATTTCCAGATGCCGCTGGCCGAAACCACAACGCGCTCACCCGCCATGATAAGCCCGCGCAAGAAGTAGAGCTGCGAGGTTTGACGGGTCACCTCGGATTTGACTTCGAGGAACTCGCCGAGAACGGCACCGCTGTTGAACTGCACATCAAGCTGTATGGTAACTTGGTGCTGATTACCGGTGATTTCAGACATGTATGAGCCAAGCCCATAATCCGCCAGCGTCATCAACATGCCGCCATGAACGATGTTTCGATGGTTGCCGTGCTTTGCTTCGGGCAACAGGCCAAAACGGACTTCATGACCGAACCCCTTGCGCCAGACCGGGCCGACCATTCTCATGAAAGAACCGCCCGTAACCGCAGTCCAGCCATCGGCAGCCGGATCGAACACAGCGGTGGAGTTATCAGTCATTGTTTCCCCTTCTCAGCGGCGCAGGACCGCCAGTCCATTGTTGATGGCGACAATGTCGCGCTCCACGCAGCGGACGCGGAACGAGGCTTGAGAAAAGTTCGCCGGATCGCGCCAGATCTCGGTCCGAAACGTTTCGCCAGGATAGACTGGAGCTGTAAACCGGCCATCAAGGCCGATCATTCGCGAAGGATCGTTCTCGCACAGCCCTGCCAGAACGGCACGGCCGGCAATGCCATATGTCGCCAACCCGTGCAGGATCGGTCGATCGAACCCGGCCGATTTCGCTACCGCCGGATCGACATGGAGTGGGTTGAAATCACCTGAAAGTCGATAAACAAGCGCACACTGCGGCGTGGTAGAGATGTCGAAAACGAGATCAGGGGCGCGATCCGGAATGGCATACGGCGGTGGGAGGGTGCGCGCCGGACCGCCGAAGCCCCCGTCTGCGCGGCAGAATGTTACCTGCCGAATTGTTGCCAGCAGATCGCCCGTGGATTTGTCGAACAGGCGCCTTTCCGACACCACCAAGGCGCCACGACCCTCGCCTTTGTCCACGACGTCAATCACGCGGTTCTGCCCGACGACCGTGCCTTCAACTGGCAATTCGCGGTGAATTTCCAGCCCTTGCTCACCATGCACGACACGTACCCAGTCAATTCCGGTTTCCAGATCCCGGATCCAGAAGCCAGGATGCGCCAGAACCACGGCCATCGTCGGCAAGGCACGCATCTCCGTTTCGTAGACGAAACGCAGATCGTCTGCTTTCAGTGGGTCAAGCCCCGCACCCAGACCCAACGCGTAAAGCGCTGTGTCGCGCCAAGTGTAACGTTGCTCGCGGTCAGGAATTTGAAGCGATAGCAGACGATCGTAGTCAATGGCCATGGCACCAGTGCCCTTCGTTTTGATCAGGTCTTTTCTTCATTGCGCACAGCACCTGGGCGGGTAAAGGTATTGACGATATGTTTCACATATGCGCTATATTTTTCCCCCCGCAGTTCCGGTTGTTGAATCGGGAACGCGCGGGATTTCTTGAAAACCGGAAGCTGTGTCGAGCCTGAACACGAGGCTCGACACAGCTTCCGCAATACGCAGCCGCTTTCGGGGAGGGTTGGCTGCTGTATTTGGAATAGTTTCAGACCGTTTCCGGAGCACCCAGAATTACAGTTGCCTGGCTAGACAAGAAACCGCCGTTGCCATGGGCAAGGCCGAGTTTCGCACCCTTGACCTGCCGGTCTCCAGCCAGGCCCATGATCTGTTCGACGGCCTCAACGATTGGGAACAGTCCATACATCCCGGGATGTACGCAGGATAGGCCACCTCCGTTGGTGTTCATGGCCAACCCGCCACCTGGGCGCAGCTTTCCGTCGCCAACGAACCTCCCGCCTTCTCCCTTTGGGCAAAATCCCAGATCCTCAAGGAAAAGAACAGGGTTAATCGTGAAAGCGTCGTAGAGTTCAACCACATCCATGTCTTTCGGACGATAGCCTGCCTGCGCAAAGGCACGGGGTCCGGATTCGCTGGCAGCCGTGACAGTCAGGTCGGGCATTGCGGAAATCGCCATGTGAAAGGTTGCCGCCGCTGCGCCCAAAACGTGAACCGGTGTCTTGCACAGGTCGCGTGCCCGATCTGCACGGGTCATCACGATTGCAGCGGCACCATCGGTTACCAGGCAACAGTCGCGCACACCCAGCGGATCAGAAACCCTGCGTGCGGACAGAACGTCATCTATAGTGAGATTGCCGCGGGCAAAGGCGTCGGGGTTCAGCTTGGCCCATTCGCGTGCCGCAATCGCGACCTCGGCCAATTGCTCGGACGTGGTTCCGTACTCATGCATATGTCGCGCGGCGGACAGGGCATAGGCGGCTACCGGCAGTCGAGGTCTGTACGGTCCTTCGATCGGATCAGTTCGTGCGGCGCTTTGCAACCCGCCCGTGGCGGTACGCTGCACGCTGCCATAGGCGACAACCGCCACATCGCACAAACCCGCCTCAAGCGCTAGCGTTGCCCACATTACATGCGTCATGAAGGCCGAGCCGCCGGTCCGGTTGTTGTCAGTGATCTTCGGGTGTATGCCAAGATACTGAGCAAACGTCAGCCCAGACAGGAAGTCGTCGGGCAGACAGATGAACAATCCATCCGCGTCCGAAGGCTTGAGGCCTGCCTGTGCCAGCGCCTTCACAGTGGCGTGAACCGCAATATCGATTGCTGTAAAGCCCGGTGCCTCGCCGATTCCGAAGGTTGCAGCACCGACAATTGCAGTCTTGCCGCGGGGAAAACTCTCCATGGTTCCGTTCCTTTGCGCAACTTTCAGATTGGCGAGAAGACGACGAGCGGTTTGCCATCCTCTTCGACAATCCGCGCTTTGACTTTCATCCCGATGGTCACGGCATCCGGTGCGACATCGTCAACCCGGCTCATCATGCGAGGCCCCTCGGCAAGATCGATCAGCGCCAGATTGTAATCGGCTGCCGGGGCTTTCACACGAATCGTGGTTGTCGAATACACAGTGCCCATGCCTGATGCCTCGACCCATTCCAGATCGGTGCAGCCGGTCAGGGGTTCGGCCACGCGAGGATGGAATATATAGTTTCCGCTTTCGCGGCTGCGCTGCAGCATGAATTTGCCCTGCGACAGGTAGCCCGTGAAATCCTTGATGGGATGGGGCATATCGGCATAGCGATCGCTCATGGTGACTCCTTTTTTCCCCAGATCGGTTTGCGTTTTTCGAGGAATGCCCTTGCGGCCTCCCGTGAATCGGGCATGGAAGAGGCCAGCGTGGTGAACAGCTGCTCTACGCGGTAGCCCTCGGTCAGCGGCATGTCTTCCGTGAGGTTTATGGCTTCCTTCATCAGGCGCGCGGCGGCCGGGCTGTGCATTGCGATTTCCCCGGCCAACTCCAGTGCGGCCGGCATCAGCCCTTCTTCTGTTGTCAGTTGCTGGATCGCGCCAAAGCGCTCGAGAGTAGCGGCGTCGAGCTTGCGCCCGGTCAGTGCCAGATAACGCACCATCTTGTCTGGAAGCAGTCGCGCCATGTGACGGGTGCCGCCCATTACACCGACCAGAATCTCGGGCAGCGAGAACGTTGCTCTATCGGACGCGACAATAATATCCGCACAGGAAGCAACGACAGCACCGGCGCCGACCGCTGCGCCATTGACTGCCGCAATAACCGGAACCGGACACCGACGGACCGCATCGAACGCGCCGCGCGAAACCGCTGACCGTGCGATCTGGCTTTCGGTTGTTCGCTCGGAGATCTCCTTGACGTCTGCGCCGGCACAGAAAACTTTCCCCCGGGCAGTCAGCACCACACAACAGCAGTCAGGGTGTTTTTCGTCAATCTCGCTGAAAAAGTCCCGAACGAGTTTGAAAAGTGATAGATTAATCGCGTTGACAGGCGGATTGTCCATTGTGGCGATCAGCACCCCTGGCAGGCCGGGGGCGGGTTCAATCGTCAGAACTGCTTGGGTCATTAGGCTCACTCCTGTTCTTTCTGCGCCAGCTTTCTCTTGCAGCCTGTTGCCACGACACGTTGTCTGACTAAGACGGCTAGCGCGGTTTCCACAATCACGCAGTGTGATGTTTGCTCGTTCTCCAGATAGGTGATGGTTTACCCATCAAGGCTGTCACTGCAGCGGCCTTGCCGTATCAGATCGTTTCATCCTGCTGCGCCTGCGCGCCGGGATTGTCGCTCCGCCATTGTCGAGGTTTCCATGACCAGCCGCCTTGAACACCTATTCAGCCCGAAATCTGTGGCGATCTTTGGCGCCTCGTCGGACGCAACGCGGATTAGCGGGCGGCCGGTGCGCTATCTCAAGGAAGGCGGGTTCACAGGCAGCATCTATCCAATCAACCCCACCCGAACAGAGGTTCAGGGGCTTCACTCTTTCCCGTCGATGAGTTCGATCGGCGACCAGGTCGACGCAGCAATCATTGCGCTACCGCCCGACGCCGCGATGGATGCGGTGCGCGCCGCCGCGGCGCATGGAGTGCGCCAGCTTGTCATTTTCAGTGCAGGATTTGCCGAAACCGATGGGGCGGGGCTGGCGCGTCAGACGGAACTGACACAACTTGCACGCGCGCATGACATGCGCGTCCTGGGGCCCAATTGCCTGGGCGCATACAGTGTACACAGCGGTGCATACCTTACGTTTTCTGGAGTCTTTGATGATGTCCGGGGAACAAGGGGTCGGTTCGGGCTGGTAAGCCAGAGCGGCGGTTACGCTGGTGAAGTGCTCAAATATGCGCGCACACGCGGGATTGAATTCGGCACATGGGTAACAACGGGCAATGAAGCCGATATCCAATTCGGCGAGGTTCTGTGCGCTTTGGTCGAGAACCCCGATGTCGATGCAATCGTTGGGTACATCGAGGGAATTCGCTACGCAAAGGACTTTCTGGAAGGCCTGGAGGCGGCCCGCCTGGCGCGAAAGCCAGTAATATTGCTCAAGGTTGGCCGAACCGTTGAAGGAGCAAAGGCAGCTGCTTCTCACACCGCAGCTCTTGCCGGGTCAGATGAAATCTATGACATGGTGTTTCGTGAATACGGGGTGCATCGCGCCCGCACGACCGAAGATATGCTCGATGTCGCCTATGCCTTGCGGCGTGGCATCTATCCGCAAAGTCGGCGTCTGGCGATTTTGACGAATTCGGGCGGCTTGGGCATTCAGGCGGCGGATTATGCCAGCGACGACAAACTTGAGGTTCCTCTGACACCACAGGCGGCGCAGGCGACGATTCTCGAACATCTGCCAAATGCTTCGGTGCTCAATCCGGTAGACACCACAGGTCAGGTTGCCAACGAGCCTGAAAAGATGGGCCTCGCCGCCGATGCGATGCTTGCCACAGGGCTTTTTGATTCAGCCTATGTGAATATCGGACTGATCGGAGGCCTGCCCTTTCTGGTCAAGCCACTGCTCGAGGCCTTTCAAAAGGTCGCTCGGACGCATTCCGACAAGTTGATCGCCGTGACGGTGACAGCGCCGCCCGAGGTTGTGACATCCTATGAAGAAGCCGGTCTCCTGACGTTCAGCGAGCCCGCACGCGCGATCCGCGCGATTTCTGCACTGACCGGTATCCGAGATGCCTGGGATCGCCCTGCATCACCAGCGCCCATGGTGACCCACAAACTCCCGTCCCTATCAGCCGGCAGAGCGCTGAACGAGTTGGAAGCCAAACAGGTTCTGCACGCAATCGGCATTCCCTGCCCGCGCGAAGTTGTGGTGCCAGACGCTGCTGCCGCTGCGGCTCATGTTTCCGGTCTCGACGGCAGGTTTGCAATCAAGGTCGTCTCTGCCGATGTTGTTCACAAGACCGATGCGGGTGGGGTTGCGCTCGATGTGTCCGCCCCGGATGTTGCGCAGGCTGTGAGCGCGATGAACCGCTCTGTGCGTGCGGCCGCGCCAAATGCGAATATCGAAGGTTTCTTGATCTCGCCGATGGTATCGGGTGGCGTGGAATGCCTCGTCGGTGTTCACAATGACCCGGTCTTCGGCCCGGTGATCATGTTTGGTATCGGTGGGGTCACTGTGGAACTCTATCAAGACGCAGTCGCACGCCGGGCACCTGTCAATGTCGAGCAGGCCGAAGCAATGATAAGAGGGATCCGCGGCTTCGCGTTGCTCGACGGTTTTCGCGGTGCGCCGAAAGCAGATATAAAAGCACTGGCCGAGGCCATCTCTGCGGTATCCCTTCTCGCGGATGTCAACCGGGACATTGTGCAGACGGTTGAGATCAATCCCCTGCGGGTAATGTCCACAGGCAACGGTGTCATCGCGCTGGATGCAGTAATCGAAACGCGCCCCGCAAGCTGACCCCGCATCAAATCGGCCGTTTTGAACATAGCACATTGCTGATGAATGGTCTGAAATCGAAAGGTTTCATTGAATGCAGGTGACCGGAATCGCTAATTTTCCCAAGACGCACCCGCATTGGTGCCGGCGTTGTTCTTGGGAACAATATTGTTTGGAGACATGATCGATGTGGAGGACTGAGGACGACATCCAGCGAATGCTTCGCAACAGTGCGGAGGATTTCGCCGCCAGCGAACACAGCTTGGAGCGGTTCCGCAAGCTGCGCGCCAGCGAAACCGGATTTGATCCTGATGCCTGGAAAGCCATGGCTCAACTGGGTTGGACAGGAATTCTTCTTCCCGAAGAACTTGGAGGTGCGGGGTTAGGGCTGGGACCCGCGCTGACTCTCGCTGAAATTTTTGGCCGTAATCTCATCACCGAACCTTTTGTTCCATCAGCGATCATATCTGCAACCATTCTTGGTTGTGCCGGGACCCGCGGGAAGGTGCTGGCTGAAAGGTTGATCGAAGGGCGCGTCACGATCTGTCCGGCATTTCAGGAAAAGCACGATGATGCAGGCTTCGTTCAACCAGAATGCAAGCTCGAAGGCGACAGTGCACTCGTTCTTAACGGAACCAAGATTTTCGCGCCAGGATGGGTGCGTGGTTCTCCGGTGCTTCTCTCGGCAATAATGGGAGATCAGGTCGTCGTCATTCTGGTTGCGTCCGGGGCCGAAGGCGTTTCAATCGTTGAGCGCAAAATGTCTGACGGTACGTTATCCGCTGACTTCCGATTTTCGGGGGTCAAGGTCAACCATGACGAGATTCTTTTAGCGGGCAGGGAAGCCGCCATGGCGATCCAGTTGGCGCTGGCACGAGGTTCGCTTGCGTTAGCGGCGCAAATGGAAGGTCTTGCGAAGAAACTGCATGAAATGACGGTGGATTATCTTCAACAAAGAGAGCAGTTCGGCAAGCCGCTTGCAAGCTTTCAGGTGCTGAGGCACGCCATCGTCGACCTGCATATGCAGATCGAATTGGCGGGGGCCAGTTGGCGCCACGCGGCGAGCCAGCTTGAAGGGGGCGGCTTCGAGGCAGCGGAAGGAGCAATCTACGCAGCATTGGCCCGCTGCGGTCAAACCGCACTTTTGCTTGGCAAATCTGCAATACAGTACCACGGCGCGTTTGGTTACACCGAAGATGCCGATATTGGCCTGTATAGCAATGCCGCACTGCGTTGGGCCTCGCAGTTCGGAAGTCCGGCAGGTCAACAAGGCGCCGCGCTTTCCTGGTACAAGAACTGGAGCAGAGCCGATGCTTGAAAAGAGTTTCGATCGTAACGCGATGTCAGATGAAGCGTTCCGTCAGGAGTTCCGCGCTTGGCTTCAGACCAATTATCCCGAGGAGTGGCGTCGTCCAATCGTTTTGCGCCTTCAAGACGAAGACGAGCGGCGATGGTTGCGGATGCTCCACGAACACGGCTGGCGCTTGCCTACCTGGCCGAAAGAGCACGGCGGGATGGGCCTGTCACTGGCCAAGCAGCTTATCTACCATGAAGAGCTTGAGCGCCATGGGGCAGCGCGCGCTCTGGATTCGGGGGGCGTTCTGCTCGGTCCAGTTCTGATCAAATATGGGACACCCGAGCAACAGGCGCGATTTCTACCTGAGATCGCACGCGGTGAAGTCTTGTGGGCGCAGGGATACTCCGAACCCAACGCTGGCTCGGATCTGGCAAGCTTGCGTACCACTGCGGTACGCGACGGCGACCACTACATCATCAATGGCACCAAAATCTGGACCACGATGGTGATGTTCTCCAAGCGAATGTTCCTTCTCGCGCGCACCAGCCAGGAGCAGCGCAAGCAACAAGGCATCTCATTCTTCCTGCTGGACCTCGATTCTCCTGGAATCTCAATCCGCCCGATCCAAAATCTAGCCGGCGATACCGAATTCGGACAGGTATTCTTCGATAATGTACGGGTCCCTGCCGAGAACCTTGTGCATCGCGAAGGGCAGGGCTGGAACGTAGCCAAAGCCTTGCTGGGCGATGAACGCATTTTTACCGGTAGTCCATCTCTGTCGCAGCATGCGTTCAGAATATTCGAGCGCATCGCCACTGCATTGGGGGTCAGCGATTATCCCGCGACTGCGGCCCTGCATGCGAGCTTGTATTGCGAACTGCACGATCTGCAGGCGCTTTATGCTGCGGTGTCTGACGCTGCAATCCGAGGAACGGCTTCGCCTGAATCGATGTCAATGTTGAAGATCCTTGCAACCGAGTTGTTTCAGCGCATCAGTGACGCAACACTGCAGATAGCCGGCTCCTATGCCGGGGTCTGGAACGAATGCGAGATAGGCTCACAGTTCGAGGATCTACGAAAGGTCTTCATGATTGCACGACCGGCAAGCATTTACGGCGGTGCGAACGAAATTCAGCGCGACATCATCGCACGTTCCATTTTGGGAAAAGCAGCATGAGCGAAAGCATCTCCGACGCAATTGTTCTCCGCGAAGATCACGGTTCGGTAACAGTCATCACGCTGAACGAACCGGCACGCATGAACCCCTTGGGGGACGCCATGCGCGAGCGACTCGGCGCAGCACTGGCGGATCTGATGTCTGATCCCAAGGTGCGGGTGATCGTCCTGACCGGCAATGGCGGAAACTTTTCAGCCGGAGCCGATGTCCGCCAGATGCAGTCAGCAGACGACCGCCCGGACCCACAGCGCTCGCGGCAGCGCCTGGCCATGCTTCAGAACATTGTCCGCCAGATCATTACCGGCCCCAAACCCGTGATCGCAGCTGTCGAAGGAGTGGCATTCGGCGCGGGGCTGTCGACGGCGATCGCCTGCGATTACGTGATAGTTGGTGAAGGCGCGCGGTTGGGTGCTGCGTTTGGTAAGATCGGATTGGCACCGGACTGTGGATTGCTTTGGTCATTGCCTCAGCGGATCGGGTTGTCGCGCACACGTGATCTAATTTTCACAGGGCGTCCAATGGATGCGAGTTCAGCTGCCGACATTGGCATGGCCGATCTTCTGGTTCCAACCGGGCACGCGCTGACGCAGGCGTTAGCCAAAGCCAGTGAATATCTTGATACGGCCCCGCTCACGATAGCGGCAACGAAGGCGGCTCTGGCCGAGCTCCCGTCCAATCTGGAGCAAGCGTTCAAGATCGAGCTGCATCAGCAGCCGCTCCTGTCCTCAACTGTCGACCACGCTGAAGCCCGCGTGGCCTTCATGACCAAGCGAAAGCCCGTGTTCATCGGACGTTGATATGCACGGGCTATAATCGTCGGCCACGCCGCTCAAAGGCCAAGCTTGCGCCGCACTTCGGCATCAAGCGTTCCAAGGTAGGGTGCGCAGCCTTCCATGTTGAAAACTTCGCTGAGCACGGCGGCAAATTCCTCGATCGTGGCGGGTTTGTCCGGGTCCAATACCACGCCCGAAGCCTTCATCATTCTCACCGCAGCGAAGTGACCAGCCCCTGCCGCGATAACCTCGCCGGTAACATTGCATGCCTCGCTGCACAGCCAGCCGACTGCGGCCGAGACATGTTCAGGTTGTGATATCGATGACAGGCGTTCTCCAAGAAGCCCATCGGTCATCTGCGTTGCGGCAACCGGCGCAATGACATTCACCAGAACTCCTACTTTGCGGCCTTCGTTCTTCAGGCTGTTCATTATGCCGAGCATCCCTGCTTTTGCGGCTGCATAGTTGGCCTGACCGAAACTGTTCGCCAACCCTGAAGATGATGAAGTGAGGACAACCCGGCCGTAGCCCTGCGACAGCAAATATGGCCAGGCTGCGTGGGTAACAAACATCGTGCCGAACAGATGCACGCGTAACACCTGTTCTATATCTTTGATCGTCATTTTGACGAATGTCTTGTCGCGTAGGATCCCGGCGTTGTTGACCACAATATCGATGCGGCCGAAACTTTGCAAAGCCGCATCCACAATAGCGGCAGCACTCTCTGGCTCTGCCACGTTATGATTGGAGACAACAGCCCTTCCACCTTTCGCACGAATATGCGCGACAACTTCATCGGCCGCATCACTCAGATCATTGACGACAACAGCGGCCCCACGCTCAGCGAGGAGTAGGGCATGACTGCGCCCCAGCCCCGCTCCGGCACCGGTAACAACCGCAACGCGTTTGTCTAATTCAATTTTCAAGAGTAATCTCCTGTCAAGTTTGTGACGGAATCAGTAACTGATAGAGGACGAAAAGCCACCAATTCAAATAATTATCGAATATATAATATTTCGCGGCCGCCAACGCTTAGAAGTCGCTGTCCGGTATGGTGATCTGCGGATCGGGTGTGAATGCTTGATGTATTCTCCCCAAAAGCGTGGAGTGCGCCCTCGGGCTGGACCAGTCAGGCGGCTCTTTTTGACCGGGGCGCGGCGTTTCTTTCTTCGAACTGGTTGGGGCTCAGGTAGCCGAGCGCGGAATGCAGCCTGGTGGCGTTGTAGACGTTGTCGATGAAGTTTGGCAAATCTGCCGCGACTTCATCGAAGGTCTCGTATTCGGTCACATAGACCGCCTCGACCTTCAGCGTCCTCATGAAACTTTCGGCTTGTGCGTTATCATACGGATTCCCTCGACGGCTCATGGTGACGTTGCCCCCTCCGCCTAATCCAGTTTAAGATAGACTCTGGCCCAACCGCGAGGACCAGAGATGAAGCGCAGCAGGTTCACTGAAGATCAGATTATCGGCATTCTGAAGGAGCACGAGGCCGGGGTTTCCGTCGCTGATCTGTGCCGAAAGCACGGCGTCAGCGATGCGACGGTCTACATCTATGGACGTCTCTCCCGTTGCAAGTGTTTCGTCGATCTGTGCTGACCTGCATCCCAGGTTGCGAACATCTATCCGGCGTCGCCGGATATAGGCGCGCCCAAATGGGAATTCCGCGTGGTGAGCCTCAACAAGTGGTCGGCCTCAACGGACCATTATAAAAGCCAGGTTCCTCACACACCGGATCAGGTCGGTCGGTCACATTTCTCGGATCTTCTTGCAACTTCGGACCAGCCCTAAACGACGGGCTGGAACTCGGTATCCCGTCGCAACATAGCCCAGATGATCCGGGCATTCTTGTTGGCGACGGCGACAATGGTGCGGTTCACGCCTCGACGCTCACGGAGGGCATTGATCCAGCGACTGAACGGGTCGGACCTGCCAGCGGCAACCCTGACGACTGCACGGGCACCGTGAACCAACAGGGTCCGCAGGTGTTTGTCGCCGCGCTTGCTGATCCCCATCAGGATCTGCCGGCTGCCACTGGAATGTTGCCTTGGCACCAGTCCCTTCCATGCCGCCAGATGACGCCCGTTTCTGAACTCCCGCTCGTCGCCGGGATGATCCGGGCGTCATGGCCCATCGCGGCCAGCCGTCGCGCCAGCCACTGCGAGCCCGGGCAGGCCTCCATGCCGATCAGCACCTTCGGCGCCGCTTCGAAGAACGCCATCAGCGTTTCACGCGAGAACTTGGCGCGCTGGATAATGGCCCCCGCGGAATTCAGCGCGATGACGTGGAAGACCTTTTTGCCGATATCAATGCCGAAGGCGGCAGTCTCAGGGATTGGTTTGGTTCGCATCCTTTCTCTCCTTCTGCTTTGCGATGCCGCAATACTGACGCTGGGGTGCGGGGCGGACCATCCCATTAGTGGTGACGCCCGCCGGAAAGCGGCAAGCGGTCGCACATCTGGTGGCAGGCCACGGGATGAGCGAGCGGCGGGCGTGCCGGGTGATCGGCTGTTGTCGCATGACCATGCGCTACGAGGCCATCCGACAGGACGATCCGGTGCTGCGCGAGAGGCTGAAGGAGTTGGCGCGTGTGCGCCGCCGGTTCGGCTATCGGCGACTGCATGTCTTCCTGCGCCGTGAGGGTCATGAGGTGAATCACAAGCGCCTGTTCCGCATCTACCGCGAGGAACGGCTGCATGTCCGGCGTCGCGGCGGGCGCAAGCAGGCGATAGGGACGCGAGCCCCGATGGCGCTGCCGCTGATGCCGAACCAGCGTTGGTCGCTCGACTTCGTGTCCGACCAGCTGACCGATGGCCGCCGCTTCCGCGTGCTGACCGTGGTCGACGATTGCACGCGGGAGTGCCTCGCCCTGATCGCCGACACGTCCCTGTCCGGCGCAAGGGTTGCGCGGGAACTGGCAACGCTGTTCGAGGCCCGTGGAAAGCCCGGAACCACTGTCAGCGACAATGGGACCGAGTTCACCTCGAACGCGATCCTGACCTTTGCCGATGACCGAAAGATCGATTGGCACTACATCGCGCCCGGAAATCCGACCCAGAATGCCTTCATCGAGAGCTTCATGTATAGACGGCCCCGCGGGCGCAAGTGTTTTGAGCGTGATCTTCATCGGCCGGTGCGTTCATGTATTCGGCCTGTTTTCGCAGCCTTCTACATGACTGCTGGCCCTGATGGTGTCCGCGGATCGAGGCCTCATCAACGGGACGCGCTTTGGCGCGCTTAAAGCTCTTCGGGCTTTCTCGATCCTCAGCTCTGCCGATTTGCCATCACGCTGTTATTGCACTTGTGCCTTCTCAGTGTTTCTTGGTTTATCGATCTTTCACGGCTGAGCGCTTCGGAACACTTCTCCGGTGGAGAGCATCGCCCATATCGTCCGCGCCAGCTTGTTTGCGACCGCGACAGCAACGACCATGGGTCGGCGCCGTTCCAGCAAAGCCTCGATCCACGGACCATCTACGCGGGAGCGGGCCTTTGGATACCGGACCACAGTGCGCGCTCCCAGGACCAGCAGATGGCGAAGATACCTGTCACCTTGTTTGGTGATGCCACCAAGCCTGCGTTTGCCCCCCGATGAGTTTTGTCGCGGCGTCAGTCCAAGCCA
>CAZCAX010000045.1:0-18795 GCA_964496915.1 uncultured Rhodobacter sp. | reverse complement strand
ACCGGGACAGGCGGCGCTTCGCATTGATCCCCACCACGTCAGACCAGCACCGCATGCCCCGGATGCCGGACGCGAAAGGGGGCAACCAGACGCTGCGCAAGCAGCATCCGGGTAAAGGGATCTGCGTCGGGTCAGGCAGTGGGGAGGCGATGATTTCTGAAGGTTTCGCGCAACTTGTTCTTCTGCATCTTTCCTGTCGCGCCCAGCGGGATCGCATCAACAAAGACCACGTCATCGGGCACCCACCAACGCGCGACACGGCCCTCGAAGCAGGCGAGAATCTCGTCGGCAGTTACCGTTTTTCCCGGTTTCGGCATAACCACCAGAAGCGGGCGTTCGTCCCATTTGGGATGGTGCGCCGCGATACAGGCGGCCATGGCAACGGCCGGGTGGCCCATGGCGATGTTTTCCAGATCGATCGAGCTGATCCATTCACCACCTGATTTTATCACATCCTTGGTGCGGTCGGTGATCTGCATGAAGCCATCGGCGCTGATTGCTGCGACATCACCGGTGGGGAACCAGCCCAGCCCCGCGGAATCCTTGACCAATGGGTCATCGTCGCGGTTGAAATAGGTTTGCATGATCCACGGCCCGCGCACCATGAGTTCGCCCGAGGTCTTGCCATCCCACGGCAACTCCTGCCCTTCGGCATCGACGATCTTCATGTCCACGCCGAAAATCGCGCGTCCCTGTTTGGACTTGATCGCCATTTGTGCGTCTTGCGGCAGTTCGTCCTGCCCAGGTTTCAAGGCACAGACTGTGCCCAGCGGACTCATTTCTGTCATGCCCCAGCCATGCAGCACCTGCACACCGAACTTCTGCTCGAAAGCCTCGATCATCGCAGGCGGGCAGGCAGAGCCACCGATCACCGTGCGGTTCATGGTGGAAAACGGCAGGTTGTTCTCCTCGACATGCGCCAGCAATCCTTGCCAGACGGTGGGCACGCCAGCCGAGAATGTCACGCCCTCGGCCTCGAACAGATCATAGAGCGATTTGCCGTCCAGTGCCGGGCCCGGGAACACCAGTTTCGCGCCAACCATCGGCGCCGAATAAGGCGTGCCCCAGGCGTTGACGTGAAACATCGGCACCACCGGCAGGACCACATCACGCGCCGACAGCCCGCAGGAATCGGGCAGTGCCGAGCCATAGGCATGCAGCACTGTCGAGCGGTGGGCATAGAGAACGCCCTTTGGGTTTCCAGTGGTGCCGGAGGTGTAGCATAGCGACGAGGCGGTGTTCTCATCGAAGAGCGGCCAGTCGTAGTGATCGGATGCGCCTTCGAGCAGATCTTCATAGCAGATCAGTCCCTTGATCTTGCTGTCCTGGGGCATGGCGTTCTTGTCGGCCATCAGCACGAACTGGCGCACGGTGCGGAAGCGGCTGGCGGTGGCCTCGATCAGGGGCAGGAAGGTGAGGTCAAAGAAAATCACCCGATCTTCGGCGTCATCGGCGATCCAGACCAGTTGATCGGGGTGCAGGCGCGGGTTGAGCGTGTTGAGAACCACACCCGAGCCCGACGCCCCGTAATACAGTTCAAGGTGGCGATAACCGTTCCATGCCAATGTTCCCACTCGTTGGCCGAATTCCACCCCCAGCCCGGCCAGCGCATTAGCCAGTTGACGCGAACGGCGTGCAAGGTCGCGATAGGTATAGCGGTGGATGTCGCCCTCGGTCCGGCGCGAGACGATCTCGCGTTCGCCGTGGTGGCGTTCGGCATGCACCAGCAAGCTGGAAATCAACAGCGGCTGGCTCATCATCTGACCTTGCATCGGGTCCTCCCTCGATTTTCCTCTATGGGTAGCCGATTGAAGTTGGCGGTCAAGCAATGGATCGACTCGCGAAGAGATTGACCCTGCGTCATGCGGTGGTCTTGCGCGCTTGATTGCGCGAACAGGATCGGCGACGAAAGTGCAGGAGGATGCCGGCGCCCGCGCGCGGCGGGCAACAAGCTGTCAGGGAGGGTGATAATGATCGAGAACAGGCCAGTGCTTTGGGCGCCGGATACTGAGCGCGCCGCAGCTTCGACAATGGGGCGGTTCATCGCCTGGCTGGAGGCCGAGCGCGGGCTGGTTTTTACTGACTACCCGGCGCTTTGGGAATGGTCGGTGACCGATCCTGATGGATTCTGGGTGGCGATTATCGATTATTTCGACCTTGAGGTGTCACCCTGGCGCGCTGTTCTGGGTAAGCGTGCGATGCCTGGTGCCGAGTGGTTTTCAGGGGCCGAGGTCAGTTTCGCGCGCCATGTATTGCGCCACGCCGAAACCCGGCCCGATGCGGTGGCGTTGATAAGCCAGTCCGAAACATTTGGCCGCAGCACCGTGACATGGGCCGAGCTGGCCGATCAGGTGGGGCGGGCGGCCAGCGGGTTGAAGCGCCTGGGTGTGGGGCAGGGCGACCGGGTGGTGGCGATCCTCCCCAATACCATCGAGGCTGTGGTTGCGTTTCTGGCGACCGCCAGTCTGGGGGCGATCTGGTCGCTGGCGGCGCCCGATATGGGGCCGGTTGCCGTGCTGGATCGTTTTCGCCAGATTGACCCCAAGGTATTGATCGCGCAAGATTCCTTTTATCTGGCTGGACGCAAGATGAATCGCCGTTCGGTGGTGGCAGGGATTGCCGAAGGACTGCCCGGCCTTGCGCAGCGGGTAATGGTGCCCGCGCTGGAGGATGTGCCCGAGGGCTGGCTGGGCTGGGCCGATCTGCTGTCCCAGTCCGTGTCATCAGCGCCTGTTGCTGTGCCGTTTTCGCATCCCTTGTGGATTGTCTATTCCTCCGGCACCACGGGCAACCCCAAGCCCATCGTCCATGGCCATGGCGGCGTCCTGCTGGAATGTGCCAAGGCCGCGCTGCATCTGGATCTGGGGCCCGAGGACCGTTTTGCATGGTTGACGTCATCTGGCTGGATCATGTGGAACGCACAGTTCTTTGCGCTGGTGCAGGGTGCCAGTGTGGCGTTGTTCGATGGGGCGCCCAACCATCCGGACATGCTGGAAGTGTGGCGGATGGTCTCGCGTGAGCGCCTGACCTCGTTTGGCGCAGGGGCAGCGTTTCTGATGGGGTGCCAGAAAGCGGGGGTGGCACCGGGCCGCGATCTTGATCTGGGGGCGTTGCGGTCAGTGGGTTCTACCGGCTCGCCGCTCAGCCCAGAGGCGTATGAATGGGTCTACCGCGATGTGAAGGCCGATCTGTGGTTGGCGCCGCTGAGCGGGGGCACGGATATTGCCGGTGCCTTCGTGGGCGGCAACCCGATGCTGCCGGTGCGCGCCGGCGAAATGCAGTGCCGGATGCTGGGCAATGCGGTGCGCGCTTTTGACGAGGCCGGGCAGGAGGTGATCGGCCAGGTGGGTGAGCTGGTCTGCACCGCGCCTCTGCCGTCGATGCCGCTGGGCTTTTGGGGCGACGATGACGGCGAACGCTTCCGCGAGAGTTACTTTGACACCTGGCCGGGTGTCTGGCGGCACGGCGACTGGATCGAAATCACGCCCGAGGGCGGTGCGGTGATCTATGGCCGTTCTGACGCCACGATCAACCGGCACGGTCTGCGACTGGGATCAAGCGAGATCTACCGCGCAGTCGAGGCACTGGAGGAGGTGCAGGATTCGCTGGTCGTGGACCTGGAGTTTCTGGGCCGTGAAAGCTTCATGCCGCTTTTCGTCGTCACCGCGCCGAATGTGGTGCTGGATGACGCCTTGCGCGACCGGATCCGGGCTTGCATCCGCGCTGATGTCTCGCCGCGCTTCGTACCCGATGTGATCGAAGCCATCACCGAGGTGCCGCGCACCCTTTCAGGCAAGAAACTGGAGGTTCCCGTGAAAAAGCTGCTGCTCGGCGGTGATCCGTCACGGGTGGTTAACCGCGATTCAATGGCAAATCCGGGCAGTTTTGACTGGTTTGTCGATTATGCGCGCCAGCGTGGTGTGTCTGGTTGAGCCATGCCAGTTTCGGTATTGCCCGGTTATGGAACGCTCACACATTCAATCGGTTCACCGTCTTGCAGGTTCTCAAGCGTTGCCGTGTCACCACGGCTCCACCACACCAGAGCGCCGGAAGCATAGCGCGCACCTGATGCCGATAACACGTTGACAAAGAGGCGCGTTTCGCCTTGCAGCGGCATCACGGCCAGTCTGTTGGGCCCGGCGATGACATAGTGAACGGAGAGCATTGTGTCATCGCTGCAGTGATAGGCCGCAGTCTGAACCGATGTATTCTGGCCAAGGCCCAACGAAAGGGCCAGGTTCATCTCGGCTGCGGCGGGCATGGCAAGCAGGGACGCTAAGATGAGCGTAACATACCGGGTCATGATCCCCTCCGGTTGAACTGCACAAATCATAGCTTGCGTCCGGCCCCTGATCAATCGTATGCCGCGCGCGACACGGCTGTACAGATCGAAGACATCCATGCAATCGCGCGCTAAGATGCTGGATGGGCGTGGGCGGTTGATCACCGGAATGTAGTCAGTTCGGGCGTAAGGCCTGATATTTCTTCCAGAATTCGGCAATGAAAACATGCTCTTGTGAGTTTTCGTGTCGTTCAGATCAACACCGTGCCAGGAAATTTATCTTGAGAAACCATATGGTTGCGGATAGAGGACAGCGTTAGGCCCCTTGCTGGAACTGGTAGACAGACCAGACTTAAAATCTGAGGCTCGTATGAGCGTGAGGGTTCGAGTCCCTCAGGGGCCACCATTTGTAAGCTGCTGCGGACGCATTCCTTTTCGGGCGGAATGTTCCGGTGGGATGTCATTGCTGGGTTCAGGCAGTGCCCGACCATCTCAAATAGTTTTCCAGTGAAAAATGCGGGCAGCGACGATTGGGAAGGCGTTTGTTGCCCCAGCGGTGTCTTTGTGGCTCCATGATAATTGTGTCCATTCATTCCGAAGCCAGCGCCTTTCGCATCGGGAGCCTGGTGTGGTTCTGGCGTCGCCAAGCACTCTTCTGAACCGGTTACGGTTCTATGTCTCAGCATTTCCCTTTTGGTGTCGCAGTGCCCCGAGCCGAAAACTATGAAAGCCTTGATCGAAATTCCGATTGGGGGCACCAATATGTGTTAGCCATATTCTTGCCGGGCTGACAAACAGGGGGCGGGAATGTTTGATCAGACACACAAGGATGTATTGCTCCAGATGCGGCGTAAGCTGTTTGGATATGCCTGCGTCTTGTGTCAGGATACCCCCAGCGCAGAAGACCTGTATCAGGAAACGCTGTTGCGCGCGATGTCTGCCCGCTCTGCCCCCGCCGATCAGACTGCTTATGGTGTCTGGGTTTTCCGGATCATGCGCAACCTTTGGATCGACGGCTTGCGCGCCAAGGGGCGTTTGCCCGAGTTCGATGACGTGACCGAGATTGACGATATCGCTGAAGGCAGTGGTGATGATCTGGTGGTCAACGCGCTTGCCGTCAGGCAGGCATTCCAGACCTTGTCCAAGGCGCATCGCGACATTCTGGCACTGGTTGATATTTGCGGCTTCAGTTATGCAGAGGCGGCGGAATTGTTGCAGGTGCCACCAGGGACGATCATGAGCAGGGTAAGTCGAGCCAGAAATGCTCTCACACACAAGATGCGAGAGGAGGTCAACATTATTTCTTTGCCGTTGCGCCGCCCGTTGCGCATTCGCGGAGAGAAGGAATGAGCCGACACGTCTCTGAACATCAACTGAATGCCTTTGTCGATGGCGAATTGTCGCCGCCGGAGGCTGCACAGATCGCTTCCGTGATCGCGACAAGTCCCATGATAGCGCAGCGCGTAGCCCGGTTGCATCAGACGAAAGCCGCTATCGCTGCAATGGCCGATGATCTGGTTCTGCCAGACGTAACCCAGCCCCAGCCCAGATCACTCTGGCGTGTGGCAGTTGGACTGGCCGGGGTGGCTGCGATGCTGATGCTGCTGTTCTGGTCTGCACCGGCACCAGAGCCAGCGCCGGTATCGGATGCCGCCAGCCTGCCCTTGATGGCGCAGCATGATCATTGGGCAGGACAAGAGACCGGGAGCGCAAGTCTTGACCTCCCCGACGGCTTTGCCTGGTTGGGATCTGTCATGCAATCCAGCGGCTTGCAACTGGTGTATCTGGCACAGGGTGCCGGAATGCAACATTTCGGCTTCAAGGGTCAGAATGCCTGCCGGATCAGCCTGTTCATGACAACATCAACACATCATGACAGCCCCCTGCAACTGACGCTGTCCGAGCGTGTGCAGCATGCGCATTGGCAGATTGACGGGTTTGCCTTCGAGATGATCGCCCGAGACATGGCCTCTGCCCGTTTTGCAGCCGTTGCAACCAGTCTGCACAGGGAAAGCCACGATCACGCCCCTGATGCGGCGTTGCGGATCGCATTATTGCAAGCGGCCCGACTGCCCTGCACGGCCTGATTCAGTTTTTTTCCTGACCGCAGGGAATAACGTGCATCTTCAAATCGTCTTATCTGTTGAGGGGCCAGTTTTCTTACAGTTCCTGGCACCCTCATGAACAGACACTGGACATGGGAGGATGCACGGTATGTCACAGAAAGAACGCGGACTTATCGAACTCTATCACGAAGACCCCGAACGCGCGGAGTACTTGGTATTCGGACGCAAGGCCGGGCCAGGTCGACGCGGGTTTCTGAAAGGGGCGGGGCTTGCCTCGATGGGGGCCGTGCTGGGCACGACAATCCCCTTCAGTGCCCATATGCCTGCCGGGCTGATGCCAGCTGCATTGGCTGAAACCATCAATGAATTCACGCTTGACGCCAAACACGCGGACATGATCGTGCATAACGACCGCCCGATGAATGTTGAAGCAGCGGTGCACTTGCTTGATGACGATGTCACACCGGCGGCGCATCACTTCATCCGTAACAACGGCACCATGCCCATGCCCATGAGCAAGGCCGACTGGCGGCTGAAGATCGATGGCGAGGTCAATGAAGAACTTGAACTCTCCTATGATCAGCTGATGAATGATTTCGAGCATGTTACGATGCGCGCCCAACTTGAATGTGGCGGCAACGGGCGGGCTGGTTTCAATCCGCTGCCGCGTGGCAACCCCTGGACCATTGGCGCGATAGGCAATGCCGAATGGACCGGTGTGCGTGTTTCAGACATCTTGCGCCGAGCGGGGCTGAAGCCTTCCGCTGTCTATACGGGGCATTTCAGCTATGACGAGCATCTCTCGGGGGATCCGGACCGCTCGTCGATTTCACGCGGCGGGCCAATCGACAAGATGATGGACCCGCATACCATCGTCGCGCTCAAGATGAATGGAGAGGATATTCCCATAGAGCATGGCTACCCGGCGCGTGTGGTGGCACCAGGCTGGGCTGGATCCGTCAGTCAGAAATGGGTTACCCGGATCTGGGTGCGTGACCGCGAACATGACGGGGCGGGCATGACCGGGCTCAGCTATCGCATGCCGCGCCATCCGGTGGAACCGGGTGCCGAAGTCGCACATGAAGACATGATGGTTATGGGCTCGATGATCGTGAAATCGGCGATCACCCATCCGGTGGCGGGAACCGAGGTACGCGCAGGTGCGCCTTTCGAGGTGCGTGGTCAGGCCTGGGCTGGGGACAACCATGTGGTACGGATGGAAACGTCGATCGATTTCGGCGCCACATGGCAGACCGCCGAACTGAGCGCGCCGCCCAACCGCTACTCATGGCAGCGCTGGCGGCAGACCATCATCCCGCCGATGGCCGGATACTACGAGGTCTGGGCGCGCGGGACTGACAATCATGGCAACAGTCAGCCAATGGTAGTGCCGGGTTGGAACCCGCGCGGTTATCTGAACAATTCCTGCCACCGCATCCACGTCATGGCTGTCTGAGGATTGTAAGAAACATGCGGAAAATTCTGTTAACCTGTGGGGCGGCCTGTGCCGCCCTGCTTCTGGCAGCGCCAATTCAGGCCAGCGCAGAAGAGCGTATCACCAGCCTGGCAGATGTGCCCGAAGATTTCGAATTCTACCCCCTTCCGCCGGGCGAGGGTGTGGATGAGGTCTATTACGCCTGTATTGCCTGCCACAGCCTGCGGACAGTCACCAATGGCGGTTATTCGCAACGGGTCTGGGACGAGCTGCTGGACTGGATGGTCGAAGATCAGGGCATGATGGAACCCGAACCAGAGGTTCGAGAGATCATACTTGAATATCTCACCACCCACATCGGTGAAGATTGGGAGGGGTGATAGAATAGCTTGGGCTTGCCGGAAGCTGGCACTGTCCGCAATCAAGGCGCAGCCCGGAACTGATTGGAACATGTGTTAGGTTTCGATCATTCCGGGCAACGGCTGGATGATTCTGGCGATCCTGGCCTTACCTTCTTCATGCGCCGCTCCGGAGGCAGATCAGGCCTTTTTATGCTGGACCGGGAACCGGCATTTTTCGTCGGTTGAAACCCGGTCACTTCCTGCCTTTGCAACTCAAGAAACTGGCGGTTCCGGGCACCTGCGCGAGCAGTGCTTGACTGATAGCCGAAATCCGGACCGTCTGCGTTGGCTACGGCCATTGGTTCAGGGGCGGGTTGTTTCGCGTAGCCTCGACAGTTCGCGGCGGATCGTATCCAGCGCGTCAGTGTTTCCGTCTTTCGCTTCGGCAAGCGCCGCTTCGAGGCGCGCCCAGCTTGGGTGATCGGTGGCAATCAGTTTCTGCCGCATATGCGCGACCGTCAAGGCGTGGGCATAGACCAGCCGATAGGACGGATCACGCAAGGCCCTGTCGCGCATGTCATTCAGGCGGCGATGAAAGCTGATTTTGTTCATGGGCGCCAAATAGGCGGGCGATGCCGTCAATCAAGCCAATGGGCTGCATGTGGTGTGAATGGTGTCAGAGCGCATCGGTATCAGCCGCGCCAAGCGCCAGTGCCACGGCGCGGTCGGTCAGCGCACCAAGTGTGAGCCCGCCGTTGGGACGATACCAGAAGCTTGTCCATGCCAGCGCGCCGTGTAGGAACTGGCGCAGAATCTCGGGTTCAAGGGTGGTCAGCCCCTCCGCGCGGGCCTCGGACAAGGTGGCATGCCAGAGGGAGAAATATGCGTTGCGGCCTTGCAGGAGTGGTGTCTGGCGTTCGGGCGAGAGGGCGCGCCAGTCATGAAACAAGACCGAGGTGGCATCGCTGGCGGGACCGTGAAGGTAGGCCAACTCGACCGCTATGAGGGCGCGGACCCGGCCTTGCGGCGTAGGTGCGTCAGCCAGTGCGACCTCCAGATCGTGCAGCATGGCGGTGATCACTGATTCCATGACCACAAAAAGGATGTCTTCCTTGCTGCTGAAGTGATGAAAAAGGCTACCCGAGAGAATCCCGACTTCCCCCGCGATATCGCGCACCGTTGTGCCCGCATAGCCTTTTTCCCGAAACAGCCGTGCAGCGGTTGCCAGAAGGCGACCGCGTGCGGTGTCTGGGTCGAACAGGGGGGCAGGATTGGTCACGGTGATGCACTTCTGGTTTTGCGTCAGTTTAGGTTGTGACGCAGCGGAAAACAACCAAGCACTTGCTTGGTTTGGGCCGCGTTGCTAGCATTCATTCAGCCGATTTGGAGAGGAGCGCGGATGGAGAAGGCTGTTATCACCTGTGCTTTGACCGGGGTTCTGACCGATCCGCGCCAACATCCGGTGCCGGTTTCACCCGATGAACTGGCGGATTCTGCGCGCGAGGCGTTCGAGGCCGGAGCGGCCTGCATGCATGTGCATTTTCGTCAGCAAGTCGAAGGCAAGGGACATTTGCCCAGTTGGGAACCGGCGCTGGCAATCGAGATTGCGCGGGCGATCCGTGCGGCTTGCCCCGGGGTGATCCTGAGTTTTACCACCGGCACCGTCGGGCGCGACCAGTCCGGTCCCCTTGCGTGCATCCGCGCAGGAAAGCCCGAGATCGCGGCCTGCAATGCGGGGAGTTTGAACTATCTGAAGGTTCGCGCCGATGGCCGATGGGCCTGGCCGCCGATGCTGTTCGATAACCCGGTGGAGAAGATCGACGAACTTCTGGAGGTGATGCGCGCAGAAGGTGTGCGGCCTGAGTTTGAATGCTTCGATCTGGGGATCGTGCGCTCGGTGGGCATGTTTACCGAAGTAGGCATGGTGGCGCGGCCACAGTATAATCTTGTGATGGGGGTGGCCTCGGGTATGCCAGCCGACCCGGATTTGTTGCCGTTGGTACTGAAGTATCTGCGCCCCGACAGTGTCTGGCAGGTTACCGCGATCGGCCGGGCCGAGGTTTGGGCGTTGCACCGGCGCGCGGCTGCTCTGGGTGGACATCTGCGCACAGGGGTGGAGGATACGTTTTATCTTCCGGATGGCACACGAGCCTCCGGCAATGGTGCCTTGGTCGAAGCCTTGGCAGATGTGGCGCGCGATGCGGGGCGGGAAGTGGCCTCGCCCATCGAGGCGCGGGCCTTGTTCGGGTTGGCATGAGGGGTGGTCTTTGTGGAAGGGGTGGCGCCCTGTCGCTTGCGGTGCCGTCTCCCGGGACACTTATGAACAGATGAGGGCGCGGCTATGGGGATCTTGACCAGCCAGATCGAGGAGGAAGCATTCGCGTTGAATGCGGCGCGGATGGGCGAGGCGGTCGCAGAGTTTCGCGCTGTCGAGACGCAGGTGGAGGCCGCAGCAGAAGCGCAACGCGAGCGGTATGCAAAACGCAAGATGCTGTTACCGCGCGAACGGCTGGCGCTTTTACTCGACCCCGGCGCGCCGTTTATGGAGTTGTGCGCGCTGGCCGGATACATGCGCTACGGCGACAGGGACGGAACCGGGGCGGGCGCGGGGGCGATTGCCGGAATTGGCTGGGTGAGCGGCGTGCGCTGTGTGGTCGTGGTCGACAATTTCGCCGTCAAGGGAGGGACAGTCACGCCTGACGGGCTGGCCAAGAAATTGCGTTTGCAGGAGGTGGCGCGCGAGAACCGCTTGCCACTGGTCTCGCTCAGCCAGTCCGGTGGCGCGAACCTGAGCTATGCGCATGAGGTGTTCATTCCCGGCGGGCGCGGGTTTGCCAATCAGGCACGCTTGTCGGCGCTGGGCATTCCGCAGATCACTGTTGTGCATGGCTCGGCTACGGCCGGGGGGGCGTATCAGCCCGGACTGTCGGATTACACGATCATGGTGCGGGGCCAGGCGACGATGTATCTGGCCGGGCCACCGCTGTTGAAAGCTGCGACCGGGGAAGTGGCCACGGATGAGGAACTGGGCGGGGCAGAGATGCATTGCACGGTTGCCGGGACCGGGGATTATCTGGCCGAGAATGATGCCGATGGTATCCGGCTGGCGCGTGAGGTAATGGCAGCGCTGCCTTGGCGCGATGCGGTGCCACCCGCGCCTGCGCGTGAATTCGTGCCGCCGCTCTACCCGGCATCTGATCTGATGGGAATTGTTCCGGCAGACGCGCGCCAGCCCTATGATTGCCGCGAGATCCTTGCGCGGTTGGCGGATGGCTCGGTCTTTCTGGAGTTCAAGCCCGAGTATGACGCGCAGACCATCTGCGGACACATGAAAGTCGAAGGTCTGGCCTGCGCCGTGATCGGCAACAATGGTCCGATTACGGCGCAGGGCGCGGCCAAGGCAGGGCAATTCATTCAGCTTTGCGATCAGGGCAATGTGCCCATATTATTCCTGCACAACACCACCGGCTTTCTGGTGGGCACCGAGCCGGAGCGCGCGGGAATCATCAAGCACGGCTCAAAGATGATTCAGGCGGTGGCGAATGCGCGTGTGCCGAAGATTTCCATCGTTGTGGGCGGTTCATATGGCGCCGGGAATTACGCGATGTGTGGGCGTGGGTTCGATCCGCGCTTCATTTTCTCCTGGCCCAACAGCCGCACCTCGGTGATGGGGGGCGCGCAGGCGGGGAAGGTGCTGCGCATTGTCACCGAAGCGAAGATGCGCGCGGCGGGGGCGGTGGACGCGGCGAAGCTGGATGCGCTGGAATCTGGCACCGCGCAGATGCTGGAGGCGCAGACAACGGCGCTGATGTCCTCGGCCCGGCTGGAGGATGACGGTATCATTGACCCGCGTGACACCCGCGATGTTCTGGCGATGGTTCTGAACATCTGCCGCGAGGCCGAGGTGCGGACCTTGCAGGGCAATACTTTCGGGGTGGCGCGGCTATGAGCTTTGAAACGATCCTGATTGCCAATCGTGGCGAGATTGCTTGCCGGATCATCCGTACGGCAAAGGCGATGGGGTATCGGACGGTGGCGGTTTATACCGGGCCTGATGAGGGCGCGCCCCATGTGCTGGCGGCGGATGCGGCCGTGCATATTGGCGCGGCGATGGCCTATCTGGATGGCGCGCGGATTATTGATGCCGCGCTGCGATTGGGCGCAGGGGCGGTGCATCCGGGTTATGGTTTCCTGTCAGAGAATGCCGGTTTTGCACGGGCTTGCCGCGATGCCGGGTTGGTGTTCATCGGCCCCGGGCCTGAGGCGATTGCGCTGATGGGCTCGAAGGCAGAGGCCAAGCGCGTGGTGGAGCTGGCAGGGGTTCCATGCCTGCCGGGCTATGCCGGGTCGGACCAGTCGAATGCGGTGTTACTGGCCGAGGGCGCGCGGGTCGGCTTTCCCCTGATGGTCAAGGCCGCGATGGGCGGCGGTGGCAAGGGCATGCGGCTGGTGCGCGAGGAAGGCGCGCTGGCCGAGGCATTGGAGCGCGCGCGCTCGGAAGCTGTGAAGGCCTTTGGCGATGGTACGCTTATTCTGGAGCGTGCGCTGGAAGCGCCGCGCCATGTGGAAATCCAGGTGCTGGCCGATGGGCAGGGCAATGTGTTGCATCTGGGGGAGCGCGATTGCTCGGTGCAGCGGCGGCATCAGAAGGTGGTGGAGGAAGCGCCCTCACCTTCCGTTGACGGAGCGCTGCGCCCTGTGATGGGGGCGGCGGCGGTGCAGGCGGCGCGTGCCTGCGGCTATGTCGGCGCGGGCACGGTGGAGTTCTTGCTCGACGGCGACGGGTTCCATTTTCTGGAGATGAACACGCGCCTGCAGGTCGAGCACCCGGTGACCGAGGCCGTTACGGGCATTGATCTGGTTGAATGGCAGATACGGGTGGCGCAGGGCGAGGCGCTTCCCTGGCGGCAGGATGAGATTACCTTGAGCGGCCATGCCATCGAGGTGCGGCTTTATGCCGAAGACCCGGCGCAGGGGTTTCTGCCGCAGACCGGGCGGTTGCTGCGCTGGCGGCCCGCATCGAGGGTGCGGGTGGATCACGGGCTGGCGGAGGGGCAGGTGATCGGGGCAGAATACGACCCGATGCTGGCCAAGCTGATCGCCCATGGCCCGGACCGGGACACGGCGCGGCAGCGGCTGATCCGGGGGCTGGAAGAGACCGAAGTGCTGGGGCTGCGCACGAATAAGGCCTTTCTGGTCAATCTGTTGCGTGATGAGGGTTTTGCGGGCGGGGAAACTACCACAGCCTTTCTGGAGCGGGAGTTTGCGGGCGATGCGAGCCTTGCACCAGCCGCGCCCCGAGGCGAAGTGCTTGCGCTGGCTGCGTTCATCTTTGCCGCGCGGCGTGGTGGGGCAAGTGACCCCGGTCACCCGCGCTTTGGCTGGGGCAATGGACCACGTCCTGTTGTGCGCTTCAGGCTGACCGACGGGGGCGCGGTGCATGAGGTTGTCGTAACCTTCCGGCGCGGCGTAGCCGGGCTGGAACTGGTGCATGACGGTGGGCTTCTGGAGGCTGTTACGCTTGAGCAAGGCCTGTGCCGGTATCGGAGCGGTGGGGGTGATGGGAGCCTGGTCTTTGCCTTTGATGGCGATGTTCTGCATCTGGAGGGCTTGGCCCTGCGCGATGTCACCCATGCCCCCGCCGAAGCCGCGGATACCCGTGGCGAGGCTGCCTTGCGCGCGCCGATGGCGGGAACGGTGATTTCGGTTGCCGTTGTGCCCGGCGATGCGGTGGAAAAGGGGCAGGTGCTGGCGGTGCTGGAGGCTATGAAGATGGAGCATCCGCTGCGCGCCGGGGTTGCTGGCCGGGTGGGCGCGGTATCGGTGGCGGTTGGTGGGCAGGTCAAGGCGCGGCAGGTCTTGCTGGAAATCGAGGGAGATGAAGAATGATCGAGCTGTGGCATTGCAAGGATTCACGTTCCCTCAGGCCATTATGGACGCTGGAGGAGTTGGGCCTCGATTATGACTTGCATCTGTTGACTTTCCCGCCGCGGCTCAGTGATACGGCCTATGTCGAGGTGAACCCGCTGGGCACTGTGCCCTGTCTGGTCGATGGTGAAACTCGAATGACCGAGTCAAGCGCGATCTGTCACTATCTGGTGTGCCGGTTTGGCGATGGGACGCTGGCCGTGGCCCCTGATCATCCTGAATACGGTGCGTTTCTGAACTGGATGTATCACGCGGATGCGACGCTGACTTTCCCGCAGACGCTGGTGCTTCGTTACGGCCGGTTTGAGCCGAAGGCGCGCCGCCAGCCGCAGGTGGTGGAGGATTACACGCAGTGGTTTCTGGCGCGGCTGAAGTTGTTGAACGCGCATATCGAGGGGCGCGAATGGCTCTGTGACGATCGCTTTACGGTGGCCGATATCGCGGTAGGCTATGCGCTCTATCTGGGCGAGGTGATCGGCCTCGCGCAGCATTACAAGCCCCAGACCGCCGCCTATCTGGAGCGGCTGAAAGCGCGTCCGGCGTTTCAGCGTGCCAATACCCATGGCTTCCCCTTGCCCGGAGTGTGACATGCAGTTTGACCTGACCGACGACCAGCGCGCAGTTTACGACGCGGCCTTTCGCTATGCTGAGGCTGAGCTGCACCCGTTGCTGGCGAGGATGGATGACGAGGATTGGTATCCGGACCATCTGATCGCCAAGCTGGGGGCGGATGGCTATTGCGGGTTGACGGCGCCGGCGGAACTGGGCGGCGCGGGACTGGACCTGATGTCAGCGGGGCTGGTGGCTGAGGCGTTTGGCTACTGGAACCTGAACGCGGGTTTCATCTGGGGTCCGCATGAGAACCTGTGTCTGAACAACATTCTGCGCAACGGCAATGATGATCAGATCGCGCGCTATATCCCCGATCTGTGCGCGGGGCGGAAGGTGGGTGCGCTGGGGTTGACGGAACCCGGCGCGGGGTCGGATGCGCTGGGCTCCATGGCGCTGAAAGCGGTGCGCGAAGGCGATGACTATGTGCTCAACGGGCGCAAGATGTTCATCTCGAACGGGCCGGTCGCCGATGTGGTGCTGACCTATGCCAAGACCGCGCCCGAGCGTGGGGCCAAGGGGATTTCGGCATTCATTGTCGATACGGATGCGCCGGGATTTTCGGTCGCGCAGACCCTGAAGAAAATGGGCTGGCGGGGCTGCCCGACGGGGGAACTGGTGTTTGACGATGTGCGCGTGCCTGCCCGCAACCTGTTGGGCGCGGAGAATGGCGGCGTGGGGATCGTGATGAGCGGGCTAGATATCGAGCGGGCGTTTCTGGGCCTGCCCTATATCGGTGCCGCGCAACGGTGTCTTGATCTGTCACTGGACTATGCCGCAACGCGCAAGCAATTCGGCCGGCCGATCGGAAGCTTTCAGATGATACAGGCGCAACTGGCCGAGATGTATACGGAGATCGAGGCGGCGCGGACATTCGCTTATCGTGCGCTTGCGGCCTGCGATGCGATGGCGCGCGGCGAGGGCGGGCGCGGTGAGATCCACAAGTTGTGCGCGGCGACGGTGCTTTTCGGGGCGGAAATGATCGGCTCGGTCACCGACAAGGCGGTGCAGATCCATGGCGGTAGCGGCTTTGTCTGGGAGACCGAGGTGAACCGGCACTATCGTAACGCCAAGATCGCCTCGATCGGCGGTGGCACCAGCGAGGTGCGCCGCCTGATCATTGCCGAAGAACTGTTTCGCGGTCGCGGGTTGCGGCTGGACTGACCAGGAAGCGCAGGGGGTTGCGCGTCGCCGGGAAGCTGCGAACGCTGGCGCCAACCCCTTTTAACCCTTGATTGATACCTCTTGTGGCCTGCGGAAGACCGGCAGTGGATCGGCTCCTTTGCGGCACTTCCAGAGGTTTCAAAATACAGGGGTCTTTCATGAACAAGGCAGTCACCGAGGGTTTGATCCTGATGCCGCCACCATTCGAGGACGGGCTGAATGTCTGGTCCAGCGGCAATGGCACACCCGGCTCGCCGACCTATGACGGAGCGGCCAATGCCGCTTTCGTGCCTTCGGATCCCGATTTCGGTGGCTGCCTGGAACTGATCAAGACCGAGACCACGCAGCGTCTGCGCTGGATGGGGCAGGTGCCGGTGCTGCCGGGGCTGTATGTGCGGGTGACTGTGCAGATCAAGCTGCTGAGCGGGGCGATGCCTGCAGCGCGGATCGCCGGGTTTGCGGCCAACAGCGGCGGCGGTGCGGTGACAGGTGTCACCACCCAGGGGCCGAGCGTGGCGCTGGACCAGTTCGGCAAGGTGTTCACCGTCAGCGCCATCATTGGCACCGGCCCGCGTGGCGGGGTCAATATGGACTGGGCCGGTGTGGCCTATGGTCATCTGGGGCTGGATCTGACCGGGGCCAATGGCGGCGTGGTGCGGATTGACGATATCCAGATCGAGGATGTTACCGCCTTCTATCTGCGTGACATGATGGACTGGGTCGATGTGCGCGATCATGGCGCGGTGGGCGACGGAGTGACCGACGACCGCCCCGCCTTTATCGCAGCTGCGAGCGAGGCGGCACAGAAAGGAGTGTCGCTGCTGGTCCCGGATGGCAGCTATTACATCGGTTCAACTCTGACGATCGAAGTGCCGGTGCGCTTCATGGGCACGCTGGTGATGGATGAGGCCAGCCGGTTGCAGTTGAGCCGTTCCTACGATTTTCCATCTTATGCGGCAGCCTTTGGCGATGATGATCTGGGCTTTCGCAAGGGCCTGCAGGCATTGTTCCATTTCACCGATCACGTGCGGTTTGACCTGCGCGGTCGTCGGGTACGAGTTAACGCGCCGGTGGATGTGTCGGCGCTTGCAGGCCTGACTGCCTATGCGCAACGTCGTCAGATATGCAATGGCCAGATCGAGGTGGAATCGGGCGCGGCGTGGAACAACCAGGTCGTGACATCGCAGGCCAGCTACAGCACCGGACAAGACAACCAGTTGAGCAATGTTGCAAACATCGCCAATGTTCCGGTGGGGGCACGGGTGTCCGGCGTGGGTGTGGGGCGCGAGGTATATGTGCGCGCGAAAAACGTATCCGCCGGGACGTTGACGCTGAGCCAGCCCTTGCATGGCGGATCGGGGACGCAAACCTATACCTTCACCAAGTTCCAGCATGTCCTTGATCTGTCGGGCTTTGACACGCTGGAGCGTTTCGAGATCTCCCAGATCGAATTTCTTTGCAAGGGTGAGGCAAGCACCATCAGTCTGCCGACACAAGGCTCGATCTTCACCGCGCATCTGTGCACCTTCAATCGCCCGCGCGACAAGGCCATCACCTCGACCGGATGGGGCTGTCAGGGGCTTCTTGTGGACAACTGCCAGTTTCTGTCAAATGAGATGGCCTTGCCGGCGCAGAACCGCAGTTCGGTGGCAATCAACACCAATGCCAACGATGTAAAACTGCGCAACAACCGGGTTGTCCGGTTTGCACATTTTGCCGTTCTTGGAGGCACTGGCAATATCATCACGGGCAACCATTTCTTTCAGGGTGACACCGAGTCAAACGCGACGCGTACCGCCGGGCTGGTGTTCACGCGCCTCAACCTGTTGAGCACGGTGAGCGGGAACTACGTTGACAACTGCTTTGTTGAGTTGACCAACGAGCATTCCGCCGATCCGTCCTGGCGCGGACAGTTCTCGTTCGGAGGGCTGACAATGATGGGGAACTTCTTTTTGTGTTCGAATGTGGGGTCGTGGTTCCGGTTCTTTGTTGTGAAACCCTATGGGCCGGGCCATTTCCTTCAAGGTTTGCAGGTCAGCGGAAACGTCTTTCGAACGCTCAACGGCGCGATTGCGCGGGTCGAAGGGGTCGACACCACTTTTGCCGGGTTGGACTTCGGGCGTTTTCGCAATGTGATCTGGGAAAACAATGCCTATAATGGCATCAACGACACTGCCGAAAGCCCGTTGGTGTTGCGCCACAACCAGAACACAGCCGCAAGCAACTGGACCATCTCGACCGGTGACAAGCTGCCGTTTCAGGGGTGGGCGCGAACCGTGCAGTCTTTCGTGATGGAGGGCGCGCCAAACGGGCCAGGCAACGAGGTGCGCACGGCCATGCCCTATACTACGGTGCAGCAGGGCTCCAACAATGATCAGGTCCGGTTGACATGGCCCAGCGCGACACGTGGGCGTGTGGTGATGACAATACGGGTGGATAACCCACTCTGAACGGATGAGCAGAGGCGGATGGGCCGGCGCAATGCGTCGGCCTATTGCGTTTCAGCATGGTGCGAATCACTGCGTTACGCAATTGTCGTCGGGATTTTCGGTCTCGCTATGCCAGTTTGTCGTGAGCAATGCGTCGCCCCCCGGGCAAGCCTGACATATGGCCGGGCTTGACGGCTGGGCAGGTGATATTACGGCTCCGTGACATGCATTGGCCTGAAAAGCATGGAGTATTCGTGCGAACTGTCAATGAATTGACGATTGATAGGATATAATCGCAAAAAATTTACAAAAAAATCCTTTGTAAAAAAAGAGTTACCAAAAAATTGACGAATGCGTTACACTCCGCCCAGGATGGAGGAGGGTGACGCGGGCTTGCACGGAAATGTGCAATCTTCCTGCGCACCGCACGACAGGAGGAGCAGTCATGTCTGATCAGGCCAATTCCAAGCGTTACAGCGCATCAGGGGATTTCATTGCGCGGGCGCATGTTGATGCGGCGGGGTATGAGAAGCTCTATGCG
>CAZCAX010000044.1:0-19211 GCA_964496915.1 uncultured Rhodobacter sp. | reverse complement strand
CGCACTCATGCCTTGGAACTACAGACCCTAAACGGCCTCAGCTTCCCGCTTACGCTTGATCCGCGAGGTGACTGGGAAGGGGCGGTACCGGATGTGGCGAGCGACGAGCTGAATGCTCTGAGGCAGGCGTTAGCCATGAAGGAACAGGATTGCTCGGCCCTCGCTAAAGGTGCCGGTGTGACCTTTCGGCGGGGCGCGTCAGTTTGGCCTAAGCGATATCTGAAGCTCCGATAATTCTTGGATAAAGTCGTCGTCCATACCCGAAAAGAGGTTAATCAATTCATCTTGGCGCGGTTGGCCAAAGGCCAGCCGGTAAGTGGCCAGAGATGTGATGAGATCCTTGTAGCGTTCCTTCTCGCGGCTGAAGGGCGGAATGAGGACGACCCGCTCAATTTTGTGATCACCTGGGTAGATCCAGAACGGAATGATGTCTCCCGAGTGGCCCTTTGAAACCTCATCAGCTTGCGCAGCCTCAAACATGGAAACCCAAGGTGATTGCCTGCTCTGTACAGCGAGAGGAGTGGCCGAAAAAGTAGCGACGACATTGCGCCGAACAGCATGGTTCTTGTAACGGTGGACCCGTCCTTCACGCTGCTCGATATCAACAGGGTTCCTCGGGAGGTTCCAGTGCACAATCCGAGAGCAGTAGGGATGAAAATCTAATCCTTCCTGTCCAATCGACGTGGAAGCGAGAACAAATGGCCGAAACGGCGACTTGAAAGCTGCCTGGACCACGGATGTTCGGCGTACCCCCTTTTCTTCCTCGGCCTTTGTTGCAAAACGCATGGCGAAACGAGCGCGCACTTCGAATGTCTGATCATACAGACGGCCCGCTTTTGTCGACCAGTGGTCCAACGTGATCTGGGCAGGGCGCAAGGCGACCACAGCAATCACGTTTGACGCAATGATCCTCGCGCGATCCTGCGGGGCTAATTTTTCGGCGCGCTCGCTTTCCAGGACCAGCTGAAGGTATTCGTCCAAAACCGCCGGAAGGTCGTTTCGTGCGGCGTGCTCTATGATATCGCGCCAATAATTGAGAGGCGAGGTTTCAGCGAGCAATGCGCGGGTTTCGGGTTGATTGTATAGGCTGCGAAAACCGAGCGCGATCCCGATTGATGCACTGATCAATACGGGGTCGTCTGTGGCGATTTCCGGGCAAAGTCGCGAAAGTGCACGCAGCGCACATACCGCAGGCGAGCCAAGCGCAAGGCTGGCGAGCTTTTCGATCACTATGTCAGGGTCAACATCGCCCTGATGCTCGTCAGTTTGGAGTGCATCGCGAAGTGTGGCGATGGTCCGAGACATCGCACCATGTTCGTCGTGCCCCTTATGGTCAACGATGCCGACGTTCGACCATTTTACTTCGCGCTCGAGAGTCCTGTCCAGGGCAAGTGCGAGGAGCCGGTCACTTGTTTGAGCGAATTCCGCGATGGCGTCCACCGCAAGCTGTTCACGCAGAACCATGCAGGCTTGAGCGTGCAAAATATCGTAGCTTTCAGCGCGGCCGAACCGCCGCTCCAAAGCGAGAGGATCAACAAGCTCTGCCAACGACGGCGACGGGTAGAGCATCGGCATAAGCTCATCGACGCCAATCGGCCTGCTGGTCCGGCTGACAAGGTCCGGCGACATACCCATTCGGCGGCTCGCCTCGTGCGAAAGCAAAGCCGCGATCGCATCCGGCACCATCGACCAATCTGAAAAGACCAATGCCTTTGTGGCCGATCTTGGCGTGCCGTATGAGGGGCGCGATGGCGGGATCCAGAGCGATCGATCAAGGGCGTCATTAAACGCCAGATCCGCAAGGGCGCGCATCCTCCCGTTGCGAAATGGAATCGCCGCGTATTCCTCAACCTGTTTTTTGCTGATGAAGTGCGTTGATGCCTCACGAATGGCCTTGCGCAGCTCTGCGGCCGGCTTGGGTTTCAATGCCTGAAGCCGATCGCGTAGCTTGTACCCCCGCATGAAGTTCAGCAGATAAGGCGCCGATTTCCAATACTCGATGATGCTGGGGGCCCCAACGAGTTCTGCAACTCTTGCTACTGCTTTCGCCTCTCGCAGATCATCGGTGTCGATAGCTATTTCGGGTATGACTTCTTGGACGAGAGAATTGCGATCTTCGGTAGAATCGACGCGCTCAGTGCGGGCAATGACCCGGCTCAGGATACCATGTAATCTATCCCGTTGCTCTATTGCTATCGCTCGAGCACTCGGCATCGACTGGAGCGCTCGCCTGAACTTGGCAAGTTCGCTTTTCAATTCCCGTACACGCGCCGGAGCTTCAACATCGCCGAAAAGGAAGCGCATCGTCCTTAAAAAGTCGTCGTAGTGTTCGCCCTCTTCTGGTGCATCGCTACTAAGCGTTAGCATGCGATAAGGCGTGGCGGACAGAAGTAGGAGCCTCGCCTTCGATCCATCCTCCCCATTGTATGAAAACAAAGCTCGCGCCAATTCAGCAGCCGCTGCCTTTTCAGGCGCGACCTCGTCATCATGATCGTGCAGGAGTTCAGCGAAGCGCTGGAACTCGTCGAGAATGATGAGATCCGGTGTCAAAGCATCCACACAGATCTTCGCAAGCATTCGTCGCAGCTCACCGATCATCGCGGCAGGGCGCTGGTCGTCGGGATAAGTGGGATGCTTGTGCCGCCTGGCAAGGTCCGCCGCCTCACGAAGCCTTTCTATGAATTTATCATCAACCACCCGGTTGAACTTATCAGCGATGTCTTGCGAGATCCGTTCACCCCGGATCCATGTCGTCCAGCCCCGCCAGTTCTCCTCAGAAACGCCGCCACGGAACACTCGTTGGATGCCGCGATGGCGCAAACCTATCCGCGCACGGAGCATTTCAAAGATCAGCGCCCGTTCAGGCGCAGTTCCAAGGGAAGACTTGAGGTCTAATGCAGTTCCAGGGGTGAGGCTGATCAAATTTATGGGTCGGGAAGCAATACCGCCTTCCTTCTCGATCTCAAGCGGCAACAGCGTAAGGCGGGTGTTCAGAGGTTTGGTTGCAGAGCCCACCACATTGAGCGACTTGATGTTCTGTTCAGCAATAGCCTGATTGGAGCAGATGTAGACGATGTCTACGCGATCGACTTTGCCCTGCAGTTGTTCGATGGTCTTTGCAATCACACCGCGGGCAACCATGGTTTTGCCCAGCCCGACTTCGTCAGCGACTAAGAACTGATCTGTCGGAGACGGATCTGTAAATAGTCTTCGAAAAACGTATTCTACGGTCGCTTTCTGAAACGGTTTCAACAACGCAAGGTGTTCGTCAGCAATATAGGTCACCTGCGTCCCCTCTTTCTCGTTATAAGAGGCTCGAAGCTTTTCCACAGCGCGAGAAAATCCTTTGGAACAATGGTTTCGTTACCGGCCGGGTCATCGAGCCGCTCGATCAGGCGGCCGATCTCGTCTAGCTCGCCACTTTCCAGATTCAGCGCTCGCACCATCGGCTCGAGAAGCGAAGTGTTTCCATCGCCCAAGCTGCGAAGCCACTGACCTTCGCCACCCGTATCGCTTTCCAGAAAGCTTCCCTCACCAAGCGTGCCGAGCAGCAGACTGAGATAGCGTAGGAAGTTGCCGACGTTCGCGATGTGGGCACGAAGAACGGCTGCGTCACGGCCCTCTGGAACGCCGACCAAGCGCGCACCAAGTGTGCACGTAAGTTCCACCTTCGTCTTCTCATGAAGCAGTCGAATTCCGAGCCAGCGTGTAACATCGCCAAGAGGTACAGCACCCAATGCAAGCACTGTATCAGAACCAGACAGCAATCTGCTCGCATCGTATCCCTGTTCATTAGGAATTGTGATCGCCCTAACAAAACATCTGACGCCATCCGGCAGCAAAACGCGCTTGTCTTTGGTGGCCAGTTGCAACTCAAGTTGGATCAGGTCGTCCAATTCGGAACAACAGAGATCAAGTGGCAGCGCCGAGATGCCCGCCCTTATTTCCTCCAGCTTCTTTTCCGCCTTTACGGCCTCGTCCAGGATCGGTGGATCGCTCGGCGTGTAAATCGCAAGCAACCTCTGAAACGCTTCGGAGAAAAGGGCATCGTCGATTGTACCCATGCGCGACTTCGGGCCGTCCAATGTTGCCATCACCTCGACATTTTGCGTCCTTCCGCCCTTCGTCGGAATCGTCGCAGCCGTGGTAGCATTTGCCGAACCGAGGTGGATCTGAAGCCGGGATCCTCGTTCCACGAGGTAGGCTTTTGCATGAAGACCTTCGAGATCTGACGACTTCGGCCCATCCGTCGCTTCGGCTTCATACTCAGTTGCACGCTCATCGAGCGTCGAGACCGAGAAACGCTCTCGCACTTCCGGATCTATGCCGTCGAGTTCCTCTGCCCGCGAGATGAGTTGGCGATTCTCTCTCGATCCGTACCCCTTGGTGAGCCTTTCGAGCACGGGAGCGGTGACAAAGGGAGAAAGAACCGCAAGCTTTTCGCCGTGGGGAAGAACCCAACCGTCACCATCAAGGCCATTGACCGCAAAGCTGACCTTTGTTGCACCCGCAGGGAGACCCTCCCACCAAGTTCGTTCCAAATCCGAGATTAGCGAAGGCAAGAATTTCGGAGGTGCAGGTCGGGTGGCTGGATTCGTTAGCCTTGGTAGGGCGCGCAGCAACTTTGTGAGTGGGCGGTTACCATTATTCGCTTCATCGTGTACGGCACCATCGAGAGCCAATGCGAGGTCCCAACAGCGATCATTTGTGAGATTCCTTGAAAGGATAGCCACTCTCATTCGAACAGGATCGGACTTCTTTTGGGGCTCAAATCGAATGCACCAAAGCTTTGGATGGAATGCGCCTCCACCCGGGGCCGCGACTTCCACAATGGTCTTCTCGTAGAGTGCCATCAGCCTCGCAGTATTCGGATTTGCCTCCTTTATGCGGCCTCGATCGCAGTAGACGGCGATGCGGTCGGCCATCCGCTCGACACTCTGCAGCAACGCGAGAGGGCTTCGCATCATTTCGTCTCTGTTCTCCGCATCGCGGAACACGATGCTAATCGGAATGGCAAGCGCCGTCTCAAAATCGAGCGAGTACGTAGTGGTAATGGCATGCCCGAAGCTGTAGCCATCCGGTGCACGCACGAGCGCAGTATAGAGTTCACGGTTCTCAGGGTCGAATGGCGAGTCAGCCGACATCTACAAGCTCCCCTAGGTAGCGGCGCGCAACTGCCCAGCGGAAATCCAGCCGCGCGAGACCTGAAGCGCCTGACCAGCGTTCTAGGGGTGCATCGTGAAGTAACCGGGCCTTCATCCGCTTCAACGTCTGTTCGCGCTGCCTCAGAAGATCGATGGCTTCTTGGTCTCTCTCCAGTGACTTGTTGCTTTGAAGCGTAATTTCGAGCCAGGTTCGAACGAAATCCCGAGAGGACTGGGTAAGGTTGTGACTAGTCGTTCCAACGATCTGGAAAAGGTCGTCCAAGTCCCAACTTTGAAGCGCGAGATGCTTAAGCTCTCCGCGCCACGTCTCAAGCGATTGTCGGTATTCTTCGACCAATGTGGCTGCTTCGCCATGCGCCTTGGCATTAGGGCGCTCCGCCGCTCGCAATGCAAGCAGCAGATTGTAGAGGATGCTTGCGCCGTGCATCACACCCGAAAAGCGCTCCGCATGACGGATAATGGATCGATTCCGGTCGGACACCGAGTCCTCGTGGACTTGCCAAGCCCAATCCGCGCTGAATTTTTTCTGTTTCGAGGCCAGTTCGTTCAGCAAGCTTGTTTTGGCACTCGCAGCAATGCGATCACGCAGGAAATCTGCCTCTTTGGGCAAAAGTTTAAAGTTCACTTGCTCGAACAGCTTTTCGGGCACATCGGGGAGACTTGTGCACCATAATCTGAGGTCATGATCCTTTAGACTCTCGCTCCCATAGGACAAGAATGTCGCCTGATTACCCGCTAATGTGCGGATGCCTAACATATAAATGCCAGCCCAATAGACGCTCGACGGGAGCCTCTTTAGGCTCCGTCCAGCGAGGCGGCCGATCACATCTTCGCGCTCTCCGCCGCGCAGAAGCGCTTCGCTCAGTTCGAACTCGAGCTCCCGAGCGATCATCGTCCGCTCTGCTTGACTTGCCCTTCGCTGCTGTGCTTCCCGATAGATCCAAGGAACGAACAGCATGTAGCGTATCCGTGTTTGAATAGTGCTGGTGCCCGGAAAGAGGAGATCAGCCAGCCCGTCGCGGATCGTACCCAGACCAAGCTCATCACGTGCTTCGGGCTGCTTGAACAGATCTATGAGGGTTTGAGCTCTACGCCGTTCTTCAGGGTCAAAATCGATCCAGGCAAGGTAGGACATCGGCTACTCACGTATTAACAGGATACGGTGAGGTCAGATTCCTCCCCGAGATATTGTGGCTTGGCCAATTCCAATAGCCCATGGTCAACCCAGAACACGGCCACTCCTTGAAGCGGATGCTGCGGGAACAGTCTTTCCACCAGTGCGGCGTAGCTGGAGAGCTGTGGCCAGTAGAGTCCAAAACCCTCACCTGCACCGCCGGTCTTGTGATCGATCAACAGGCATCCCTTCGGCCCAACTGCCAGCAGGTCGATCATTCCGGGAATTTCCGCACCCTCTTTAGTACGTCCTAGAAGAGGGATTTCACAAAGCAGATCGGTGTAGCCATCGGCCGCAAGCCAGGCGTTCAGCACTGTCGCCCGCTCCGCGACCAGTTCCAGAGTTGTATCGTCCAACCCGGTAGCCGCGGGCAGGGCTTCAGTAAGATCAGGCCGCGTCAGGCAAGTACGCAAGGCAAGATGGATCGCTGTCCCACGGGCCGCGTCACTAACTGTACGGGACCATGGTGTTCCCAATTTGATACCCTGGCTTTCTGGTGCAGACAGGGCCGTGGTAGCTTGCGATGGCTGCAACCTCCAAGGGGTCAAGTCCACAGCAGGCAAGGGGGTATCGCGGCCGAGCCGTGGTGTATCCGTGATCTCGGCCTCCGAATACGCGGTGAAGCCCGCGTGTTCGGGCAATTGCCTGATGATGGCCGGGCAATCAATCCCGCCGATGCGCAATTTATCACCACCGATCTGCGGCGCGCAGGCATCTGTGAAAACATGGAAGAGGCACTTGGCTTCCGGGGCTTCCTCGTCCCGCTCCTTGAGGAAACCCGGCCACTCCAGCACCAGCCGGTCGCGCGCCCGTGTCAGGGCGACATACAGCAGGTTCTTCGCGTTGGCCTCGAAATCTGTGCGCCGATCCTCAATGAACCGCCGCTCGGTTTCGGGCGCAGCAAATCCTGGGGTGTGGATCAGCGCGGCCGATGCCAGAACGGCTTCCATATCGTCGATCTTGTCCAGAGCAGTGAACTGGGTCGCAGTGCTACCCGGCCATTCTTCGATCCCGTGGTCGAATTCAGCGACGACGGTGATCGGCCACTCACGACCCTTGCAAGCGTGCCAAGTAACGATCTCTACCGCTTCAGCACTGTTAGCCGCAGGGTCGGGGCGGCGGTCGAAATCGCGCTCACCCGCACGGGCATCCAGCCAGCCCAGGAAAACCTTGGCGCTTTCGCCATGGAACCCAGCAGCGGCCTTTAAGTCGCGATGCGCGGATTCGAAGTCGATAGCTTCGGCTTCAAACCGCAAAAGGTCTGCTCGGGCCTGAGCCGCATCTGGCTGACGGTCAGCCCAAAGTCGCAGTCCGGAGGCATTGATCACAAGGTCCACTGCATTGGAAATCGGCACGCGTGCAAGGCAGCCCGACAGGGTCGCCAGCCGCATCAGCACTGGATCATCCGCCAAACGCCCCTGGATCTGCGCGCTCATGGCGGCTTGCAGGCTAATTGGTTCTGGGCCGAGAGTACGCAGGACCAATGCGGAATTCGTATCGGCAGGGTTAGCTGCATAACTGAGCGCCGCTCGCACCGCTTGAACAACTGGACTCGTCGCCCAGCCATCTTCGGCGATGCGGACAGGAACGCCGCGCGCGCGCAATTCCTCGGCATAACGGGCGGCTGTAGCGTGCCGGCAAACCAAAAGCGCTATATCAGAGGGGCGGACGGCCCTTGTGGCTTTGGTGTGCCGGTCGGTGATTGTTTCGCCCGTAGTGAGGATGCGGGCGATGCGCTCGGCGATGTGCTCCTGAGGCTTCGAGAAATTCTTCACCCCGCGCCCTTTGACGATGTTCAGCACTTCCAGCGCCGGACCAGGCACCGGGTCGCGGGTCGGGGCCAGCAGATTGTAGGCCGCGCCAAACAATCCGGTGCCCATGGCATTGACGAAGTCCATCACCGCCGGTGTTGACCGCCAGTTGCGATCTAGGGGTTGCGTCGCAGTGGGGTTGGCCGCCGCAAGTGCTTGCGACAGGCGCGGGTCAGCCCCTTGAAACCCCATAATCGACTGCTTCACATCGCCTACCAGAAGCGTCCGAGGCGCGCGCGCACCCAACTGCCATAGTAGCGCGAACTGTACTGGATTGGTGTCCTGAAATTCGTCGATGATGACGCAGTCGATCTCATTCAGCACAGCTTGGAGCACTGTTGGATCGGTGCGCAGTAGCCGTTCTGCGCCTGCAATCATGTCGGCATAGTCAATCAGCCCAAGTGCTTTTTTGCGCGTCTCATAAGCCTCCATCACTTCCTGCGCACAGGCGATCAGGCAGCGAAAGTGCAGCTTGGCATCGGCCAATGGACCGGGATGTGAAGGCAGCACCTCCGCAGCCTGCATGATCGCAAGGGCAAGGTCATCGTACCCCTCGGGTGTCTTCGTGCGGCTGTTCGAGGTGAAGAGGCTACGCAGGGACTGCCAAAGGCTCCAGTCCCGGTCCAGCAGCGTGGGCTCGCGGTCAACGCGACGAAAAAGGGCAAGATTCTTTTCCAGCGTCTCGCGGGGGCCCTTGGCGGTAACGGTGGCCATGCCGCCCTCAGGAAAGGCGGCAAGCATGGCGAAAATCGCCGCCGCCAAGGCATCACGGGCGGCGTCGGGATCCGCGAGCACTTCGCCATAGATCGTATCGAGTCGTTCCAACGCAGGTGCGATCAGGCCCGGATCACGGCCCTTGTCACCCAGCCCCCGCAACAGGTCGATCATCGACAGAACCCGGCCCCGAAGGGAATCTTCGACCGTTTCGCCCTTTTGCCAGTTAGGCTGATATCCGAACCGCTCAGGTTCGGCCTTGATCGGGTCAAGCGCCTTGGCATGCGCCAGCGCTTGCCGGATCAGCAGGTCCCGCTCGGCATCGCCAAGATGGCGCGGTTGCAGCGAGGCACCCGCCGCCAGCGCGTGTTCCGTCAACAGCCGCAGCCCCAAACCATGGATGGTGGAGACATAGGCGCGCTCAACGGCCATGGCCTCGGCGACCAGCCCGTCCGCCAGAAGACCCGCCCGGATACGTTCGCGCAATTCGCCCGCGGCGGCTTCGGTAAAGGTCACTGCGAGGATACGTTCGGGCCGCACCACGCCGCGCTTCACCCAGTCGGAAAGCTGGGTCTTGATACGATGGGTTTTCCCTGCGCCCGCGCCGGCGGGCACGATGACCAATCCTCGGTCTGAGTCTGCTCCGTCCATGGTCATGCCTCCTCGATCTGGCGAATGAACGCGGTAACCAGGGTCGAGCCGTCAGTCAGCGCATAAGGTGTGAACCCCGCCTCTTTCTTGAAAAACCCCTCGTCGGCCGAGGTGTTCAGCACCACCCGCCCGGCGCCAAGCTGCGCCATCCGTTCAGCAAGCATTGCAACAGCCGCATCATTGACGGCATCGCCCATGTCGCGGGCGGGCGAGCCTTCTGCAGGCACAAGGCCGGAAGTTAAGAGGCCACCATCATTCATCAGGTGATAAGCAATACCCACCTTGCGGCCGATCAGTGGGTCCATCCCGTCGCCGTCGCGCCGAATGGGACGCGCGAGCATGTCGCGATAAAGCCCTGCTTGCAGATCCCACCCAGCCTCCATGCGCCTGCGGCGGGCCGCTGTGCCACTTTTCTTGTGATCGACGACAAGCAGCGCATCGTCAGGCAACTCAAGGATCGCATCGGCCTTACCGTGCAGATTGATGCCATGCGCCTCACCGGCCAGCCAGATCTCGTTGCCGATGATCTTTGCGCCAAGCGCCAGCAGATGTTCGCGCCAGCGCAGCGCTGCCTGAAGAATCTCGCGTTCGAGGCCGCTGCGCTCCATTTCCCATGATGCGCTGCGAAGAAACCCCGCGTGGCGGGTGAGCGCGCGATCATAGGCTTCGGCAACCGCCGCGGTCAGTGCCGGAGGTTCTGGCACAGGCTGGTCCTTGAGGAATACATGTTCAAACACGTCATGGGCAATGTTGCCCTTGGCCATGACATCAAGTTCCTCCGCGGACCAGGACATGTCGCCCGCGCCAACCTCTTCCAACAGCCAGGCCAGTGGGCTGACCAGAAGCGTTTCCAGCCGAGAGGGCGATTGAGGTTTGGTAGTTCCATCATCTTTGCGGCGCAGCGCCAGCAGGTCGAGGCCGGGGAAAGACAGGGCCTCGGGCAGATCGTCTGGTTCCGGCAAGGGCGGCAGGCGGTGGTGCGCCACAGGCCAATCGCCGGGCGGCAATCGCGATAGGTCCAGGATCAGATCCTGCGCGTCCTCGACACCCGATATCGCCCGCGCGACTAGGGAAAGCCCGGCCGCGGGTTGCTGCCGTGCCCCAGACAGATCGCGCCACGGGATCAGAAAGGTAACTGTGCCGGTAACCGCCTGAAGTTGCTGATCGAAAAGAGACAGGCTTTGCGCCAAACCCTCAGCCCGGCCGCGAAGGTGCAGCCCTGTCGAGGCTCGGATCGTGATGATTTCGCTGTCCAGAAACATCGGATTGGCGCGCGGACGCGTCGGATACAGACCATCGGTGAAATCCGTCACGATCAGATGCCGACAGGGCCGCCACGGAGTTTCCTGTGCAGACCAGAGGCTGACACCTTCAAGGTTGCGCTCTGGATCGGCACTTGACGGGGATGCAATCTGGATACCGCGCAGGATCGCTTCCCAGTCTGGGCTACCCTCGCCGGGCGGGATCGACAGACGGGCGCGGACCTCGTTCCCGTTCGCAATGCGCTCGCAGATACGGTCGATCAGGAAACGCAGTTGCGCAAGGCTGCCAGCCGAGGCGCGAATGTCCGTCCAGAGGTCTTTGTGCGCAGGGGTGGGCGACAGGACATCGCCGCGAAAGTCACCGCCGATCAGGCTTTCCGCGAGGTCGCGCCCGGTCTGTGCGGACCATGGCATCAACGGGGACAAGGCGAGGCTGGCAAGGACCATCGCAGGTGTGGGTGTTCGCTTGGCCAGTGCCAGCTGAAGGGCTGTCTCACCAATGATGTCGCGCTCGGGCAGGCTGGAGGGAAGCCCGGAAATCGGCACTCCCTGCTCGGCAAAGGCGCGGGCGATCTGGCGTGGGTCACCCGAGGTCAGCACAGCAATCTCCCGCGCCGAGATACCGCTTTCGATCAGGACACGCGCGCGGGCGGCGGCAAAATCAGCGCAGGCCGCCAAATCGCGCAGACCAAAAAAGGCGAGGCTGTCATCCTTTGGCCCTGCCTCGATTGCTGCCTCGGCCACCCCGCCCTGCAAGGCGTGCAGCCTCGACCCTTTTCGCGCCGTGCGCCCCTTGGCGGGTGCCTCTACAGCCCCGAATTCCTGCTGAAGCCGTGCGTAAAGAGCCTTCATTGCGGCTGGCGCATGCGGATCGAGCGATCCCTGAACCACCGGTAGCGGGTCAAGAAACCGCCCATGCGGCAGCTCCAGCACATGGCGCACCGGGACCAGCCCCTCGGGCAAGCTATCACCCAGCTTGCGCCAAAGGTCGATAAGCGCATCCAGATGCCGCCGTGCGCGGCTGTCCTCCATCGTCCCCGCCGCTGGGGCGCGCAGATCGCCAGTGGCCAACACCAGACCCTCCAGCGCCGCACTAACGGCCGAGATCGTCTCGACCGGCGCATTGGCAAGGCTATCCCGCCAGACCGGATCGGGGTTCTCCAGAATCGCCCGCCCCGGCGCCCATTCTGGTGCTTTGGGTGAAAGGGAAAGCTCAGCGAGGCCGGTATCGGTCAGCCGGTACTGCAGGCCCGAGCGAGGATCGACGACGAGAAAAGGGTAGAACATGAGTTTCGATCTCGCTGCATAAATTGTATAGTGTAACGGGATGCCATTCTGACTCAATGGTTTATACGACTATTCCCGTTCTCTTCTGCGCGCTTGACAAGCCCGCTTTCGGATGTTTGACCCTACGATCACCCACCCGGATAGACCTCAAAGAATTCCTCTGCCTCATCGATATCGGATGAAAGCTGCCTGTAATCCCGAACCACCTGCGAAATGATGTCCGCACCTTCGACGATTTCCGCCCACCGGTGTCGAAGGACAGCAGCAGGATCAATCAGGCCCAGCATATTGCCAGCAATCGCCGCAGTTGAATCGCTGTCCCCACCATGGGTGGCTGCAATCAGGAGGGCCTCTTCGAAGGAGCCTCCGGCGAGGCAGGCATAAAGCGCGATCGACAAGGCCTCTTCGGCGGTCCAGCCACCACCCAAGGATTCGACTGTTTCCCCAGTACCGTCTCGAGGCGCGCGAAGCGCAGCTTGAATTGCCTGTGCAGTCTCTTCGCCCCCAGCCAGTCGCGCATAGGTCTCCGCAGTCTGGGCTGCACACTCCTCAAGCTTGGCGCCTGCGGTGACATCGGCAAGCATTTCTGCCCAAGCTGCCGCTGCAAGCTGGCCGGTCTGATGACCATGCGTCAGGGCGGATGTCTCGATGGCCATCGCGCGCACCTGGTCGCGGGGGAACATCAACCCAATGGGGGCCACCCTCATGATGGTCCCACAACCCTTGCTGTTATTTCGTGCCAAGTCCCCAAAACGTGTGCTCGCCGCCAAGGATGACAGGCAGGTATTGCCAGGCGCGCGGCAGACCCGAAGGCGAGGGTCGTTGATCAGCCCCACATCGTCGGTCTGAACCTTCGGATTGCCGCCTTGAGTTCTGTACCAGCGCAACAGCGCGTGATGGATGACGGACGGCGGGTGGCAGATACCCTTCAGAGCGCCGCGAACCCGCGCGCGCAAGATCCCCTCGACCGTGAACAGCGTCATCTGGGTGTCGTCTGTGATGGCGCCGTGCAGCCCCATGTGCCGGGGCAGCTCCGAAATGCCGTCCGGGAAACGACGGTGGATTTCCGCGAGCGACAGGAATTCGATCTCGGCACCCAGACTGTCGCCGATAGCGCCACCTAGTAGACTGGCATGTAGTCGGATCAGAGGCAGTCCATCATGTCGGGCGTAATCGCTCACAAGGCGTTCCTGAACACGCGTCTCGATTGCCCCGGGCCGTGCTGCGCGGACGCGGGTCATGGCCTCGCTCGCTGGACGCCCGCGCTCAACCAGCAGTAGGGCGGCAATCGTTCCCGCGCGTCCCAGCCCGCCCCGGCAATGGACCAGCACCCGGCCGCCATTTTCCAGGATGCGATGAAGTTGGGGCGACAACTCGCGCCAGCGCGCCATGGCCTCTGGCGCTGGCACGCCCAGATCGGGGATCGGGACGCGATGCCAGTCCATGCCGCGTGCCCTTACAGCATTGCCAAGACCCATGACAGAAAGCAGATCGAACTCAGAGGCCTCGATCAAGGTCAGGACCGCTTTCGCTCCCCAAGCCCTTATCACGTCCAGATCAACATCCAGATCGCGGTCCCATCCCTCGCCAAATACGCTGTCGCCTTTCTTGCCAGGGCAAAGGGTCAGACCGAGATGACCGTTGCCAATCGGCAGGCTGTCGATGCGAATGGGGTGAGATATGCTGTCACGAAGCAAGCGCTGTACTTTCTTTGTCGATTCGAGCTGAAGTTACTCTTGGGGTGCGTCACTTTCGGTCGTATCGGAAACTGGGTCACCAGAAGCTGCCAAGAACTGCGCCTCGACCTGATCGCCCCACCTCACCAAATACCATTCCATTTCCTGACGGCCACCAGCACGGAAACGGACCATCAGTGATCCGTCTTCAAGACGCTCGGTCTCCTGTTTCGGATGGAACACATATCCAGCAGCTTCATCGGCGACCTCAGGCAGAAAGCGCCAGACGACGTCCTGCGGTTCTTCGCGCCAGACGCCGAAGCTTTCTGACAACCACTCCTGCAGATCGAACTCTTTGGGGCGCTCATAGACATCAGGCTCCAATGAAATCCGTTCGAAACCAGCCAGTGCAAACAGACGCAGATCGTCCTGATATTCACTCCAAGCCAATAGATATTGGCGCCCCTGGCCAAATAGCATCGCAATCGGGCCGAGCCGGGTATTTCGTGAGAGTTTTGCGGTGCCTCGAGCGCGATGGTCGGCGGAAACCATTACCCCAGCGAGAATTGCCTCCCGAAGTGCAGATAAAATCTCAGTGGGAATTTTTTCACGCGGCCCAGGTCGAAAGGCGACGCCATCGGCCATCAGTTGCGCTTCAAGGTCAGCTGCAATCTTCCGGCGGCGATCCTCGCGAAACATTGCCTGCACTTTTGTCAGCAGGCGCTCCAGCGTGTCTGCCGTTACCTCATCCCCCTCACGCCTTGCAATGGCAGCTGCGCGGTGCCCAGCGGTCAGCTCATCGAGCGTCGGCTCGACCATCCGGCCCAATGAGCCGGGCGGAAAACGCCAGTATTTTCGTCCGTTTTCTCCGGAAATCTCCTCTATCTGGGGGTATGCGTTGCGCACGGCATCGCGCATGCGTTCTGCCGTGCGGCGCGATACGCTGAATTCCCGTTCGATATCGCTGAGGGAAACACCTTCCGCTGAACCCTGCATGTTCAGAGCCAGTTTCTGCAGATCTTCTTGGCGGGCGTAGCGCATTGGTCCTCCTGGCAAGGTAGAGCCACCATTGCGGCGCAAAACTATGGCGTCAACGGCCAAAGCCGATCGGCCGCGACGCCTCCATCTTTGCTGCATCCTCACGGATCAGCTCGCGCAGGATGTGCTGTGGGTCCGAATGGCCCAGTGCCTGCATCCTGCGAGCCACATTTGCGAAATCACCGGGTGCAAGTCGATCGAGCGCGGACAACCCAGCCGGAGGCGAACACGGAAAATGCGCGGCCCAGGCCAGTGGAAGCTGGCGCGCGGAAAGGTAGTCGAACCTGATACGGAAGGTGAACCGGCGCTGCGTGGCGGGGTCGAGTTTCTCGATGAAATTGGTCGTGCAGACGAAGGGTAGCGGATGGCTTTCCATCCAGGTCAGCATTTCATTGACCTGGCTCACCTCCCAGCTGCGTTCAGCGCCGCGACGGTCGGCGAGCAGGCTGTCCGCCTCGTCGAAGATCAGCATTGCACCCTCGGCGCGCGCCTCGGAAAAGGCCCGCGCGATGTTCTGCTCGCTTTCGCCAAGCCATTTCGAGATCAGATCCGAGGCGCGCTTTTCGATCACCGGCATGCCGATGACCCGGGCCAGATGCCTTGCCCATGCGCTTTTGCCGGTCCCTGCTGGACCTTCCAAACAGAAACTGATCCGCCGTGGCGCGCTTGGGGCCGCCAGCCGCGCCTCGATCTGGCCCAGATCGGCATCGGCGCGCGCCAGGTGCGGTTGCCAGGGCACATCAGCATGGTGACGCGGGGCAATGTCCGCCCCGCCCTTTGTCAGACGGGCGGCTGCATCCAGCACCTGAGAAACGATCATTTGCCCACCATCGCAAAGCCTAGCCATCAGCATCGCGTCCGATACCAGGGCCGGAGCCTGATCATGTCGTTCTGCCATCTGCGGGAGGGCGGCGTCGGGGATGCCTACGCCATGCCGGTCCTCAAGTCGCTGCCAGATCCGCGTCCGGACCCGACCCGATGGTGGGCGCATCAGCGCCGAATAGCTTATCCGCCGAAGGAAGGCGGGATCACAGGCATTGACTGAATTCGTGGTCCAGATCACCGGGATCGGGTTTGTCTCAAGGACTCGGTTGAAATGAACCTTCGACGGCGCCTCGCGAATGAAGGGGAAGCCCCCCGCCCCAAATAGGTCTTCCATCTCGTCGAACAGCAGCACGGTGTCCGATCTTTGACCCAGCATGCGGGACGCCATGGACAGTTCAGCCAGCCGTTCCCGACGAGACGGTTCCCCGCCGTCATCATCGGTTTCCCCCACCGCGCGCAGGTCCGCGCCAACCTCGCGCGCCAGCACCTTGGCGAATTCGGTCTTGCCTGTACCGGGAGGGCCGTAGAGCAGAATGTGTACGCCCGGTTTGCGCTCGGCGAGTGCGCGGGACAGCAGGTCACGCATCAGGTCTGCATCCCGTCCCAGTCCCTCGAAATCCTGCCATTCAGCCTGAGGCGCTGCCGCAGGCGGAAACATCAGCGCGATCAGGTCTGAGATGCTATGCACTTCGGCAAGCAGCGCGAGGATCAAGCGGTCCGACAGGTCGAACGGCATCCGGTTGTGGCGCCCGCCGCGGCTGCGCTGCACCAGCCCCGATCCTGTCAGTCGGCCCGAGGCGCGCATCGCGACCCGGATTTCAGACTCAGGAGCCGCGCAGAACCACGACAAAAGCAGCGGGACGGTGACCTCCCTGGTTTCCAACGCCCCGTCGACAACATGTTCGAACCCGTCGAACAGCTTGTAGAGGGCAACAAAGGTCAGCATGGATGTCTCGACCGGGGATAACCCGAAGTGATCCCCAAAGAGGGCCGCGTTGCGCTGCACGATCTCGCCCTCGCCGCCCCCGGCGCTCGGCACGAGGTCGCGAGCGATGGCCCGGACCTTGTTCCACCACTGGATGCCTGGCCGGGTACGGGGCCGCTCGGGGCAGTTCACTTCGGTCAGGTATTCCAGCCAGCTGGGCAATTCCTTGGCGATGCGGCTTGCCGGACCGAAACGGTCGGCCAGCCGGGCGATTAGGTCAAGAGCGAGGTGTTGTTCATGGGTCATTGTCTATCTCCATCGTTACGACAGAGATGCCTCAACCATACGTCAGAAATGGACAGAGGTTTGCAGCTCTGAACCAAAGCCCCCGATACGCCGACTGCGATGAACCCTCGGAACTGATAATGCCAAGTAGCGGATCAGATTTAACCTGTGGGCAGGCTGGAAAGAGTCGCACACCCCGCAGGGGCGTCAGCGACGTGGAGGTCTCTGCAAGAGCCGAATGATAAACGGCAAGATAACTCGATGAATTGCTGATATGCGGAGTTCGAAAATTAAAGCATTGGCCTGGCATAGATTTTGACCGAGCCTTTAGAGATATCGACGTCAAATCGCGTGATTGCATAGGGATGCTCGTCAAATGTCATCTCATACTGCTGGCCGCTCATCAGCTTGAGAAAGCTTGGCAGGCAAATGTCACGCTTACATATCATGGCGCCGTCTTCCAACGTCACGGAGACCCTGAAACTACAGGTGGGATCCTTGGCCTCTGGCAGTTCGAGATATTCTGGTTGCATTATGTCATTCTCATGCAAAAGGGGTTTACTGCCGCTACCCCAAGGATGGCTCTTCACGCAAGCCATTGTGCCGGCTGGCGATCGCTGATCTGTCCGAATCTGACGCATGTCTCTGAGACGATAGGTCCAGCAAACAGGAGCGCAGGAATGTACGGTCAGTCAAGGGCTATGGGTAAAAGTGAGGGCGTCAACATTTTCTATTGCCACGGTTGGGGTTCACACTTCGACCCCAGCAAGAACAAGATCCGTGCCCTTTCCAAGATGGGCCCGGTTGACGGCGTTACCGTCGACTACACCCTCCATCCACAGCTGGTCTTCGAGACGTTTGCAGCACAGTTAGAGCGTCATCCTGAAGCGCTTGTCGTCGGAACAAGCCTAGGCGGCTTCTTTGCCGCTTGGCTGGGTGCTGAGTTTGGCCGTCCATTTATTGCGATTAATCCCTCGATCAAACCGAGAACCACTCTGCAAACTTACGTTGGTCGTGGGGTCAACCACGCCGGAGTCCCGTATGAGCTGATGGAAGACTGTGTAATGGCTTATGAAGCTCTTAACTTTCGCATGGACGGACGGGGCACCATAGTTCTCGATATGGGTGATGAAATTCTGAACGCGCAGGCAACGCTTGATTTTGTCAAGAGACGGCTGCCTTTTGTCACCTTCGAGGGTGGATCCCACCGCTTCGACCATATGGCAGAACTTATCGAAAGCCGACCAGACCTGTTCAATACCTACTGAATGCAAGAGAAGTGCGAGCGGGCGCAACGCTACCCTCGCCAGAAATATGTAACGCGACATTGAGGGAGAGCCAAATGGCCGAAGCACTTGAAACCATCGACGGGATTGCCCGGCGCCTCGGTCGGGACGTGTATTATCTTGCGCTCGTCAACGAGGCCGGTGGCTTCAGGGACATCTACACGGATGTTTCTGAAATCACGGACTGGCTGGATGCGAGGCAGATCGGTTGGAGCCTTTGTGCGGGCTTTGACGAAAATACCGTCTGGATTGAAGGCGGGCCAGGCTGCATCTTCCTCGATATTCACCCAGAACTTGGACCTGAGGCAATGAAAATGGTAGAAGCACATTTCATGAATGCTGAGGGCGAGCCATCGGTTCCAGGCTATGCGCCGGCTATGCTCAGGCTCATGAAGGCACTCAGTTTTGCCGGCAGGGACGATGCAGATTGGCAGAACTTCTAGGTTTGTTTTTGCGGGCTTGTTCCGGTTAATTTTGCAATCTGAAAGGCTCTGATGATGTGACCGGCCCCCGACGGCGTCGATGTGCCCAGGTGGGTATGCGAGGATCCACATAGGAGGAGGATGACATCATCAAACCCCCTGCGCTGGCTAGAATAACGATGTTGCCCATGGTCCCACGTCCAGTTGCACGCATGTATGGTGATCCTGGCCCCCGTCACATTCGGTCATACCAACGGCAAAAATCGACCCCAACAGAAGATATCAGGATGTTGTTCTGGTTTTATCATTTGACTGTGAGGTGCCTCTGAAACCCAGAGCGATGTGTGCGCCGTCCAAAGGACGCCCTTCCATTACCCGGGAAGGGCCCCATCAGCGAACAGGTTCGGGAAAAGGCGCTCTCGGTAGTCGAGAGGGAATGCCAGTCGCACGGGCGTTTTCGGCGAGGCGGATGACAGGCAGCTGGCTGAGGTCGGCTTGCTCAGCGTGTTGCGCGCCGTGCGTTCGGACGTCTTGAGGACGATCGGTGCCTCGCCGCGTTCCAGCGATTCTAACATTCGTTGCCGATCTTCAGACCACATAACTATGAGCTATTGTTATCCCTTATCAGCCTTCAAGGTAAGCGGGAAGGAGACCCCGTGGGTTAATGCCGCTGGTGATCTGGGATAGTTT
>CAZCAX010000043.1:0-20169 GCA_964496915.1 uncultured Rhodobacter sp. | reverse complement strand
GATTTCCGTGTGAACAATATCAATCACTTACGCGATTAACTGTCGAACCTGGGATATCCAGTAGTGTTTCATTCACGCTCCTGTCCAGCCCGGTTTACCGGCAGAGGGCTTTAGTGCGCTGGTTCTATGCCTGAACGGCCCGAGGCCTGCCGGTAAAGAAGCTGAGAGGGATCGGAAATGGCGCGGCACCGGGCTTTCGCGATCCGCTTTGCAGGGATACTTCAGGAAGGTTGCAAGCATGTGCAGTCATTGTGGCAGGGAATGAATACAACCATATGTTGTTCGGCTGCGCGACTGCTCTGCCAGCGGTCATCAGGGCGCAGTTTCGGAGCCATCCGGCTTGCGTTGAGATGCCGGGTTCTACCGAATTTCTTCCTTTTCACCGAAGTTCGAACGTTCCTCAACCGAATTTTCCATAGTAGACTCGAGATGGGTGTGATTCGTATGCGACCGTGTTTCGGGGGGGGCACTTTTGTGCTTAGTGCATGCGTATATTCACCGAACCAAGCCAAGACGTTCATCTCGTTCCTCCGCATCCTGACCGTGGTCGCCAGGCTTCAACCAGATCATGGTTGAGCAAGGCGGCCAAGCTGATGCTTGACCGGCTAATGGCTTTGGTCGCTTTGGTGTTCTTTGCACCGTTTCTGCTGATCATTGCGCTGCTCATCGTTGCGTTCGACGGCCGACCGGTTTTCTTTTCCCAGATGCGTGTCGGGCGGGGTGGGCGGATGTTCCGTTGCTACAAGTTCCGCACGATGAACCGCAATTCGGAACGAATACTTGCCGACCTGCTGGCTGTAGACGCGGCTGCCCGGGAAGAGTGGCGCCAGACGCAGAAGCTGGTGCATGACCCGCGCATAAGCTGTCTGGGTGCGTTTCTACGCAAGACAAGCCTGGATGAACTGCCCCAGTTCTGGAATGTGCTGAAGGGGGATATGTCGATCGTCGGTCCGCGACCGGTCGTCGCGTCCGAGACCTGGCATTATGGTGACAAAATCAAGGAATACACATCCGTTCGCCCTGGAATAACCGGTCTTTGGCAGGTGAGTGGGCGAAGTGATACCACCTATGAACAACGCGTCCTTCTGGATTGCGAATATATCGCCCGACAGAGCGTTTTTCTGGATCTGGCGATCATCATCAAAACAATCTTCGTTGTGCTTCGGCGTGACGGGGCCCGCTAATATCAGGAGTAGCCATTAGCCCAAGAAAAAAGCAACAAGCCCTATCCAGAAAGCAAAGCAACCGAGAATGACCAGCAAGCGAAGAACTGACGCGTCCAGGGCAATGATACGCCTGGCCCATTTTGGGCAGCGGCTTATGCTGGCTTCTGACAAAGCTTCATTCTTTTTTACAAGCCGGTTCATGGCCAAGTTGCACTCTGCTTCCAACACAACACAATCCACTCTACCTGCGCCACGAAACGAAAACAATCACACTGCTTTTAGAACGCATAACCTGGGCAAGAATGTGGCGGATTCCTGCCAATGTCGTGCACCGGTGTTCCGAAAAGAGGAAGCATGGCAATGAAACTGGTGATTGGCATAGCCTCGACCGGTCGACCCGCTATCGTCACCAGGACGGTGATGCGCCTGACGCAGCAGAGTGTCAGGCCGGATCGAATCTTGATCTGCGTCGCAGGCGAAACCGATATCGATGCGCAGAGCCTGGGTTCGCTGGACATTCCGACAGAGATACTTCTTTCCAAACGCGGGTTGACCAGGCAACGCAATACCATTCTTGACCGCCTTCATCCCGATGATCTGCTGATTTTCATTGATGATGATTTTCTCTTGATGCGGGACTATTGCAAGGAGGCGCTTGCACTATTTAATGAAAACCCTGCCATCGTGATGGCGACAGGAAAGGTTCTTGCCGACGGGATTATTGGGCCCGGATTGACCTTCGAACAGGCAGAGTCCTATCTAAGCGAAGCCGGATTGTTCGAACGGCGTGAGTTGCATTCGGTTTATAATTGCTACGGATGCAATATGGTGGTTCGGGCTGCGCCGATCATTGAGCATGGATTGCGGTTTGACGAGCGTTTGCCGTTTTACGGCTGGCTGGAAGATGTCGATTTCTCGCGCCAGTTGGCCGGATATGGCCTTCTGGTCATGTCAACCTCGATGCGAGGGGTGCATCTGGGCACCAAGACCTGGAGGAGTCCGGGTGTCAAACTGGGCTATTCGCAAGTCGCCAACCCGATTTACCTGGCCTCCAAAGGGACGATGGCGGTGCATCGCGCCGCAGTATTGCTGATGCGCAACATGACGATGAACATCATTCGCTCCCTGCGACCTGAGCCCTGGGTCGACCGGCGGGGGAGGCTGCGTGGTAATCTGATTGCATTCAAGGATCTCATTGCCGGGCGGTTGTGTCCGGAACGTGCAGGAGGCGTAGAATGAATCTCGCATCCTCTGTTCCCGATAAGGTCGTGATGATCAGCGATTATGCCACCGAACGCGGAGGTGCGTCGCGGCTGGCCTTGCTCTTGGCGCTTGCCTTGCAGGGCCGAAACGTCCCGGTGAGTGTGTTTTGCGGCGATCACGGCGCGCAAAGCCAGTCGTCCGAAATCGAATTCACCGGCATTAGCGGCACATCTCTTCTTGAACAGGGCAAAGCCAGTGCAATGTTGCGCGGGATCTGGAACCGGTCAGCGCGCGATACCTTGGCGCGCGTTGTCCGTCAGACCGACACGCCGCGAACGATCTACCATGTTCACGGCTTTCTGCAGACACTTTCACCCGCGATCTTTGCTGCGTTGCACCCTGTTCGCAGCCGTGTGGTTATCCATGCTCATGACTACTTTCTTGCATGCCCCAACGGTGCCTTCTTCGACTATCGCAGCGGCACGGAATGCGGGCGAACGCCGATCTCGAACGCGTGCATCCGGCGTCATTGCGACAAGCGGAGTTATCCGCAGAAAGTGTGGCGCCTTGTCCGGCAGGTTGTCCAGAACAGGCTGACCGCAGATTTTCTGACCCAATCGCGGATAATTCTGATCCACGAGCGGATGCTCTCCTATCTGGAAAGGGGCGGTCGTCAGATTGCAAAGGCAACGACAATTCGCAACCCGGCGCAACCCTTTCTTTCCACACCCGCGCAACCGCGCTCCCGGCTGGCGTTCCTCTTTGTTGGGGATATCCACGCCTACAAAGGCGTCTTTGATCTGGCCGAAGCGGCGCGTCAGGCACAAGTGCCGCTTTGGTTCGCAGGGGAAGGCGTAGATCGACCCGGTCTGCAAGATCGCTTCCCGGAGTTTCACTACGCAGGGTGGCAGGACCGTGCAGGGTTGGCGGCACTGGCGCGTCAGGTTCGAGCAGTTGTTGTCCCCACTCTGGGGCCAGAGCCTTTCGGGCTGACGCTTGTCGAGGCATTGGCCTGCGGATTGCCGGTTATCGTTTCCGACCGGGCGTTGCTTGCCCCGGAGATTGAAGCGGCTGGCGCGGGGCTGACGTTTCGCGCAGGCGAGAGTGGCGATCTCGCGCGGGTTCTTTCCCGCGTTGCGATGGATGACAGCCTTGTGGAAAGGATGTCGCGCAATGCCCTGTCGGCTGGAAATCAGTTCGCAAAATCCACGGAAGAATGGTGTGCGGAAATCATGCAGGTTTATTCCGACGTTCTGTGTAGTCGGTTTGCCGCGGTTTCCTTTTCTGACAATCCCGACCCTATTTCCGACTCGATCGAGCCGGAAACAGCGACGGTTTCAGATTCACCCCATTCGCTGGCGCGGCCTCGTTGAAACAATGAAAGATTTGAAACCTGTGTGACCAAGAAATCCAGACTATAGGCCGCCTGAAAGGCGGAGAACGGTGTGCTGATGAGTGTGAGTGTTTCCTGTATCCGACTTTCTTCTGTTTTCAGGCTGATCGCGGTCGCATTGTCGATCCTGATCGCCGCGCCGGTTGTTGCCCAGGACGGATATCTTCTGAAGATCGGCGATGAACTGGAACTCGATATCCTCGATGATTCAGATCCGCCGCAACGGTTTGTCGTAGGAAGCGACGGCGCGGTGCGGTTGCCGCTTCTCGGCGGCCTTGAGGTCGTCAACCTGTCGCTTGAAGAAGCGCGTGAACTGATCCGCGAAACCTATGTAACGCGTCAGATATTCGTCAATCCCATGATCGACCTGTCCATCGCCGCTTATCGGCCCATTTTCGTGACGGGGGATGTTCGCAATCCGGGGTTTTACGAGTTCCGGCTTTTCATCAGTGCCGAACAGGCGCTGGGGCTTGCCGGGGGGCCGGTGGTTCCGGTCAACAATGCCGAAACCCGTGTTCTGGAACGGCGCGCGCTGGAAGGGTCGCTTTCTGCTGTCGAGGCTGATCTGGCGCGGTATGCAACAGAGTTCGCGCGGGTTCGTGCGCAGGTCCAGGGTGGCGACGAGGTGCGTTGGGAAGACCTGCCTGCACCTGTCCGTCCTTTCATCAATCAAGATGCCTTCCTGGCGCTCAAGCCCGTCGAAGACGAGATCATCATTCTGGAGCGGCGAGACCATGAAACACAGACCAGACTGTTGCATGAGGCCATTGCCGAAACCGAGACCGAGCTCGCTTTGCTTCGGGAACGTGAAAGTGCGCAGGTAACAACGGCCGAGAGGGCGCAGGCCGATATTGCCCGCGGCCAGGAACTGGCCGACCGAGGCATCCAGGCGGCGGGTACTCTTTCGCAATTGCACCGGATCTCAGCCGAGGCAGAAGATCTGTTGCTTCAGATCCGAACGCAACAGACGGCGGCCAGACGGCGCCTGGGCGATCTTCAGCGCGAGGCCTCGCGCCTTGAAAGCAATCGTGAACAAAGGCTCCTCTCTGAGGGGCAAAGCCTCTGGAGCGAGATTGCAAAGCTGGAATCAAATCGGCAGTCGATTATCGACCGGCTCGACCTTCTCAGACAATGGATCTCTTCCGCTGCGAATGCGGAACTGGAAGCGCGTGTGGAATACCGTGTGCGCCGGCGCGCGCCCGAGGGGGTCAATACGTTCGATATTGACGGTTTGGCAGAACTTTTACCCGGTGATCTGCTGATTGTGACTGTAAGGCCACCGGATGTTGTTGCGAGGTTGAGTCAATGAGTTCGAACCGTAGGAAAACGTCCAGCGCAGCAACCAAGACGAGCGCTCCGTTGGGTATTTCGATCAACCGTGAAACAGTCACTGACCTGGTTGACTTTGGGTTTATTGTCGATGTCCTGCGGCGCGAGAAATGGCTCGTTGTCGGGTTGATCATAGCTTCACTTGTGCTGGCTTTCCTGCATTTGCAGCGGGTTCCGCCAGTATATACTTCAAGCGCCCAGGTTTTGCTGGATACCCGGCAGGAGCGTGTGTTGAACACCGAACAGGTTGTCTCCAATCTGACGGCGTCCAACTATGTCGTTGCTGGCGAGGTTGAACTAATCCGTTCCAACCTGTTGATGGGTAAGGTTGTCGATGCGCTTGATCTTGTAAACCACCCGGCTTTCGATCCGCGAATACCGCCAGAGCCGGGATTTCCGGAAATGATCGTGAACGGTATTCGTTCTCTGATTACGCGACCAGCCACAGAGGCTGAGCTAATGAGAGAAGATGATATCCGCGCCAGAACGATTTCCAAGCTTCAGGCCGCTGTCACCGTTTCTCAGGTTGGGATATCCTATGCAATCCGCATAACAGCGCGCGCCGATTCCCCGGAACAGGCAGCGCGGATCGCGAATGCGATTGCCGAACAGTATGTTCAGGATCAGCTTGCTGCAAAACGCGATGCAACGATACGCGCAACCGGCTGGCTGGAGGAGCGCGTAGCAGAACTGAGCGACCAGCTGGAAGAGGCAGACGAGGCAGTTGTAGCGTTTCGCACAGCGTTGACAGCAGAACTGGGCGGTGATGCCGAGGCCACCGAGCAACTGCTGGCCGATCTCAACAGTCGCTATATCGCGACAAGGGTTGAGCGCTCGGATGCTGAATTCCGCTACCAGATGGTTCAGGTTCTATATGAAACGGGCGGATACGCAGCTGTTGCCGATATCGTCAGCTCGCCGCTTCTGGAAACGCTGGATCGTGAACGGGCGGAACTGGCACGCCGCCAGGCGGAACTGGCCCGCACGCTGGGTGTTCGCCATCCCCAGATGGTTGGCATGAGCGCCCAAATCGAGGATATCGAGCGCAGCATCGAAGCCGAGTTGCGGCGCCGCATCGAGGCGATCCGCAGCGACATGAACATGGCTGCCAATCGTGTGGACTCTCTTCTGCAAGCGATGGAGACAATTCAGGATCGAATGTCCAGAATTTCTGCTGCGATGGTCACGCTTGATCAGATGGAACGGTCAGCCGCAGCCATCCGTGAGACATACGAAGCCACGATGACCCGATTCATGGAAACCGCCGCACAGACTGAATATCAGCGCGCGGATGCCCAGATAATCAGCATCGCGCGTCCACCAAGCGCCCCCTCTGAACCACGCAAAATGGTCTTCATGGCGATTGCCGGGGTGTTCGGGCTGTCATTCGGGGTGGCAATCGCCTTTATCCGTGAGGCGTTGAACAAATCGGTGCATTCCTCCGAAGCTCTCCGCCAACTTTCGAATCTGCCGGTCATTTCCCTGTTGCCGTATGTTTCACACAAGCGGCGTGATCGGCGCTGGCTCCTGAAGGAAATACGCGATAATCACCAATCGCTGTTCATGGAAGGGATCCGCACGATCCGGGCACGGCTGTTTGACGTGCACACCATCGGGCGGCCAAAGGTGTTGATGGTAACTTCTTCGGTTGCGGGCGAAGGGAAATCGACAGTCAGCGCAACACTTGCATACTCACTGACACGCGCTTCGCTTTCGGTGGTCTTGGTCGACGCCGATCTGCGGCGCTCGGTCAGTGCCAACGAGTTGGGTGCCGATCCTGAAGGCGGGTGCCTTGTTGACTATCTGGAGGGAAAGATCGGTGCGGACAAGGTCGTGCAGCACTTGCCCGAACTTGACATTGATATGGTGATGCCACTGCGTTCAGTACCGAATGCCGCTGACCTGATCGCCTCGAAAGGTTTTGGCACGCTGATACGGTATCTTTCGGCGCGCTATGACGTTGTCATCATTGACACGGCACCCGTCCTTGCAGTGCCTGATGCCCTTGTCATTTCAAGCAAGTCGGATGCGACGCTCATGATGGTGCAAACCAACCGGGCCAGCAACACGATGGTCAAGGCAGCGCTTCAGCGCCTTGATGAAGCGGGGGCTGTTGTCGTCGGCACCGTGCTAAGCCAAGTGCGCCGGAAGGACGCAGTTTCCAGTGAAATCTACGATTATGCAAACTATTGATGGCGATCTTGGCGGCTTGAAGGTGGCGGTCATTCACTATTGGCTGGTCGGCATGCGCGGCGGCGAGAAAGTTCTTGAAGAGATCTTGCGTCTGTTTCCGCAGGCCGATGTCTTCACCCATGTCGCAGATCCGCATAAGATCTCACCGGGCATTGCCCGGCACCGGATCACCCAGACCTTTGTCGGGCGCCTTCCGGGTGCCCGTGGCCATTATCAGAAGTATCTTGGCTTCATGCCGCGTGCGCTCGAAGAACTGGATCTGCGCGGATATGATCTGATCATCTCGTCCGAAAGCGGGCCAGCGAAAGGGGTCATCGCGCCTCCAGGCAGTGTGCATGTCTGCTATGTTCATTCTCCGATGCGCTATATCTGGGACCATTACCCCGATTATGCCGCGCGCCTCGGCTGGGTCGGCCAACTCTACTTTTCCGTGCTGGCCAACAGGTTGCGCCAATGGGATGTGACAACCGCCGCACGGGTCGATTGTTTTGTCGCCAATTCCAGCTTTGTCGCTGGCCGGATCAGGCGTTATTACGGGCGTGACGCCGATGTCGTGCATCCACCTGTTGATCTGGATGCCTATCGCTTGCCGGCAGAAGCGCGCAAGCGCGAGTATTTCCTCTTTGTCTCCGAACTTGTCCGCTACAAACGGGCCGATCTGGTAATCGAGGCTTTCAGGCGGCTGAACAAGCCGCTGATCGTGGTTGGCGATGGCGAAGAACGCAAGGCCCTGGAAAAGCACCTGCCCCCCAATGTGCAGATGCGCGGCCGTGTGCCCTTTGCGGAATTGCCGGGGCTTTATCAGGGTGCGCGTGCATTGATCTTTCCCGCCGAGGAGGATTTCGGCATTGTCCCGGTCGAGGCCATGGCCTGCGGCACACCGGTGGTTGCCTATCGGCGCGGGGGCGCGCTTGACAGCGTTGTCGATGGCAAGACAGGGTTGTTTTTTGACCGGCAAGAACCCGAAAGCCTGATCCAGGCGATAGGCCGTTTCGAGGAACTGGAAGATCGCTTCAACCCAGCATCGATTGCCGGACATGCCGAAAAGTTTTCAGCCGCGCGCTTTCACGCACAGTTCGAGGCGGTTGTGCGTTATGCGCTTGCGGATCAATCCTCTGCCAGAACGAACAGCAGTAGCCGCGAAGGCGTTGCCGTGCCGGTGTGAATCCGGATTTCCGCGCGCTGACCTTGCGTTTCATCGAAGTTGCGGCCACCCGTCTGAAGATTTCGCTCCAGCCGGGGAAAGTTGCTGCTGGCGATGGCCAGGCGCAGGCGGTGCCCTGCGGGAATCTGATAGGCGATATCGCGCATCGGAATGCGCGCCTCGACAGGCAACCACGGCTCCATCAAGGCCGGCTCGGTAAAGCTGTCGCGGTAGCGCAGCCGCAGGGCACCCTCCTGGATCAACAGAGAGCGCCCTTCGGGGCTGACATCGCTGATCCGTGCGATGATGTCGGCATCGGGCGCATCGGAGGAGACATGCAGCACCGCCGAGACCGGCCCGGCAATGCGCAACGGCTGTTCAAGCGGTGCCGAGGTGAATGTCACCACATCTGGCCTGCCCTCGATCATGTCCTGCCAGGCGGGGCCTTCGATGGTGCCGGGATCATTGGTGCAACAGGTCGCGCCGCCGATCGACGGCACCGGATCATCAGGGTCCGAGATGTAGTGAACGATTCCCTCGCTCGGTTCCTCTTCCGGTGTCAGCAAGCGACCAGAATGGGCGTATTCTGTATCGCTTGACAGGGTGAGAGCCATCGGCTGGCTGTATTCTGGCGGCCAGTGGTTCGCTTCAAGCCAGCGGTCAGCGCCGAGCATGTAATAGGTGAAGGGCGGCAGATCAGGCGGTGGCGCATTTTTTAGCCAATGGTCGAAATAGGCAACGAACAACTCGTCATAGTCGCGCGCGGCCTCGGGGCCATAAGGCATGTCGCCCACTTGCCCCCACGCGCCATGAAACTGGCAATGCGTGCCGGGCGCGATGATCAGGTGCTGATCGGGCGCTGTCTGACGCATATGCGACGAAAGCCGAATGCTGGAGCTGATCGCCGTGTCATACCAGGTGTCGATCATCAGACCGGGCGTGGCGAAACGGTCTGTCTGATCGATATAACCCCATGCGCGCATCACGGCGTCATTGGCGAAATTCTCGATCAGCGCCTCGTAATCGGTCGGGTCGTCACGATGCTGTCCAACCAGCGAGATCACGGGAAGGCCCTGCACCGCCGCCGCATAGTCAATATCCGGTCCGCCCATGCGCTCACCGGTCTTGCCGCCCCAACGCGCGAACCAGCCGAAAGCCGATGAAAGATTGAGGATGCCACCTTCGAAAAAGGCGAAATAGCCGTGACTGTTGCCCAGCGAACCAATAGCGCCGCCTGCGCCGATGGGGATCATTGCGGCATGGGCGGGATGGCGCTCTGCGGCGAGAATGATCTGTGTTTCGCCCAGCGCGGAACAGCCAATGGTGCCGACGCGCCCATTCGACCAGGGCTGCGCCGTTATCCAGTCAAGCGTGGCGACGGCGTCCTGCGCGTCGTCGCGATAGGGTTGGAACACGCCTGTCGAGCCGAAGCGCCCGCGCATGTCCTGCACGACAACGGCATAGCCATGGCTCACGAACAACTGCGCATAATGATGGACTTCGCCATATTCGGCCTTGCCATAAGGCAACCGGATCATCAGCGTCGGCAGTTCCGATGACGCGCGGGCCGGGCGGTAGATATCAGTGGCCAGGGACACGCCATCGGATGCGGTTATCATTATGTTTCGATCAACCCGCGCGCTGCCCAGAACCGCGCCTCCCGAATACCGCCACAAGAGGCGTTCAACCCGCTCAGAAAACGGCACGGTGCGCAGAGCGACCACTGCGATGGTGATCACAGCGAGGGCGAGAAGCAAGAGTCTGGGGCCTGTTACCGGGATCTTCACTTTCGGCCTTTGCGGGATTGTGGTTACCTTGCAGGCAGTACGCCCAAGCGGTTATTACTTCATGGAACTATCGGTGGATCTCTGGCTTTGGCCTCTTGATGTTGACGATGCGCGCTTTCATGCGCTTTCGCATCATCTTTCTGCTGATGAGACCCACCGCGCCGCATCCTTCGTATTTGAGCGTGATCGCAGGCGGTTTGTCGCCGGTCGCGGGCGCATGCGCGAGATCCTTGCGGGGCTGATTGCCCAGCCGCCTGCCAGCCTGCTGTTTCGATATGACGCGCAGGGCAAGCCGGGATTGGAAGGCGGGCCGCCGTTCAATCTGAGCCATAGCGCCGGTTGGGCGGCGCTGGCCGTCAGCCCCGGCCCGGCCATCGGCGTCGATATCGAAGCCTGTCGCCCGGTTGAAAGGGCTGTCGCCGATAATTTCTTCTCGCCTCGGGAAGTGGCGGCACTGAGCGCGCTTGGCGCTCAGGAATGGCAGAGCGGTTTTTTCCGTTGCTGGACCCGGAAGGAGGCTTTTCTCAAGGCTTGCGGCACGGGGCTGTGGCAACGGCTGGACAGTTTCGATGTCACCCTTTCCCTCGACGAAGAGCCACGGATCACGCGTATAGAGGCTGACGCCGGGAAGGATTCCGGCCAACCTGACGACTGGGCGCTTGCCCATCTGGATCTGGGGCCGGGGTTCACCGGGGCGATCGCGCTTAAGGCCCCGGTCGCCATTCGGGTGATTTATCGAGATCGGCAACCTCCACTCCACCATATTGCTGCCCGGTAAACGGCGCCGCTACTGCGTGGCCGCCTCCCCGCCTTGCACCGGCTTGCGCCTCGCGCCGTTGCGGAAGTCCCGCAATGACGGACGCGACGGGCCGCTGCGGCTGCTGTCGTCGCGGCTTTCCGCATAGGCCGCGAGTTCCCGGATCGAGGGATGCTCCAGCAGATCACGCGCTTCGAGGTTGAGATCGGCATCCAGCATCCGCGAGGCGATTCTGAACACCTTGAGCGAATCCGCGCCGAGGGCGAAGAGCGTGTCAGTAGTGCTGATCATGTCGAGGCCGAGGACATCTTGCCAGATCGCTGAAAGCTGGCGTTCCAGATCGGTTTCGGGGGCGGTTGGGCTGCGTAGCGGCACGACCACCTTCTCGCTGCCGGGCACGGGAAGGGCCTTGCGGTCCAGTTTGCCGTTCATTGTCTGAGGCAAGGCCTCCATCATCATCCAGGCCGTGGGCACCATATAGGCCGGCAGCCGTGCCTGAAGCCGGCGCATCAGATCTGTCGAGGAAGGCGCAGCGCCTGGCTCAGGCACCACATAGCCAACCAGTTGCATGCTGCCGTCATGGCCCGGACGCAGCGCCACGGCGGCCTTTTCAACGCCGGGAAGCTGCCGCATGGCCGTTTCGACATCGCCCAGTTCGATACGGAAACCGCGCAGCTTGATCTGACTGTCGATGCGCCCGAGCACCTCGATGGTGCCATCGGGCAGCCTGCGTGCCAGATCGCCCGTCCTGTAAAGGCGCTGCCGACCGCTCGGCAGGTCAACATCACGAAATGCCGCTTCGGTCAGATCCGGGCGCTGGAAATAGCCGCGTGCAAGCCCGTCGCCGCCGATATTCAGCTCGCCGATAACCCCTTGCGGGACCAGCTGGTCCTCAGGCGAGAGAATATGCAACTGGGTATTGTCGATCGGATGGCCGATGGTGATGCGCGGTGCATCCGGTTCGATCCTGTGTGCGGCGGACCATACCGTGGTTTCTGTCGGGCCATACATGTTCCAAAGTTCCGCCCCGTTTGCACAAAGGCGCGTGGCAAGATCAGCGGGAAGGGGTTCGCCGCCAACCAGCATCTTGATCCCGGCGCGCGGCTTGAAACCGGCTTCCAGAAGCATCTGCCAAAGCGTGGGCGTTGATTGCATCACAGTGATATCCCCCAGCGCCAGACGGTCCACCAGGCGGAATGCATCAAGCACATCGTCACTACGCGCCAGCACTGTGCGCCCTCCGGTCACCAGCGGCAGGAAGATTTCGAGAACTGCAATGTCAAACGAGATTGTTGTCACCGCCAGAATGGAATCCCCGGGTCCGAAACCTGGTTTGCGCGCCATCGAGGTGAGGAAATTGACAACTGCGCGGTGCGGGACCTCGACACCCTTGGGCGTTCCGGTAGAGCCGGAGGTAAAGATCACATAGGCCGCCGCCTCGGTGTCGGTCGGATGACGGATTGGCGAAAACGCAGCCCCCTCTGCGCGTGGTGCCAGTGCCGCCAACCCCATCCCTTCAGCGTAACCCGGAAGTTTTCCATTCTCGGTAATGATCGCCGACGTATTCGCGGCTTCAAGGATCAGTTGAAGTCTGGCATCCGGTTGGCGCGGGTCAAGCGGGACATAGGCATGCCCGGCCTTGAGCACCGCAATGAGCGAAATCACCATTGCCATCGAGCGCTCCAGCGCAACCGCAATGCGCGCGCCGGGTTCTGGCAGAACTGTTTGAATCCGGGCCGCCAGCGCATCGGTCTGGGCGTCCAGCTCAGCGTGGGTCAACGAGCCGTCCGGTGCATCCAGCGCAATAGACTGGGCATTGTCCGCAGCGGCACGGCGCAACAGCTCGTGCAGCGTTTCGGCCGGGAAATCGGCCTTGGTGGCGTTATGGCGACGCTCCAGATCAAGCGCCTGTTCGTTGCTCATCATTGGCAGCATGGCAACCGGCGTGTCCGCATTTTCGGCGATGGCCTGCAAAAGGGCGTCCAGATGGCCGATCCAGCGCGCGATGGTGTCAGCATCAAAGAGGTCGGTGTTGTAATCGACATCAATTCGCAGCCCATCGCGGCTTTCGATCATGTTGAAGAACAGATCAAAGTTGACCCCGGTCTTGGGGTTGGGCGTGACCGCGATCTCCAGACCGTCGATGGCCATGCCTTCGGCCACTTTCTCTAGGTTGAACTGCACCTCGGTCAGCGGCAGCCGGTTGATGGAGCGCTCGATATTCAGCGACTGAACCAGCGCGCCATAGGTTGTGTCCTGATGCTCAAAGGCGGCAAAGACCTGATCACGGACATGGGCCAGATGGGCCGATGCAGGGGTCTTGGGGTCAAAGCTGGCGCGGATTGGCAGGAAGTTCACGCAATGGCCGATCAGGGCCGGGTTCTCAAGCAAGGCCTGTCCGCCGGTCGGAACGCCGATAACAAGATCGCTGGCACCGCTCAACCTGCCCAGAACCATATGCAGACCGGCGAACAGCGTGGTGAACAGGGTGCAGCCGTGCCGTGCTCCGGCGGCGCGGAACTGCTTCATCCGGTCCGGGCCCAACTGGGTGCTGAAGGTCGCACCATTGAAGGTTCTGCGGCTGCCGCGTGGCCGGTCGGTCGGCAGTTCGGGCAAGGTGGGAGGCGTGGCATATTGCGCGCGCCAGTAGGCATCCACAGCCGCCGATGCGGGCTGCGCGGCACGTGTGATGGCGTGCTGGGCAAAGGACGGGGCCGGGGGCAGGTCTGGCGTGCTGCCCGCCGCGAGCGAGGAATAGATCTTGGCGAGGTCGTCCAGCAGAACGTTGTAGGACCAGCCGTCGCAGACGATGTGGTGTGCGTTCAGGACCAGCCAGTGCTCGTCATCTGCGGTTCGGGCCTGGAAAGCCCGGAACGGCGGCCCGTCCACCAGATCGAAAGGTGCGCGTGCCTCCTCATCCACCAGGGCGCGCAGGGCGGCTGCGGAGTCTTCGGAGCCGCGCAGGTCGTGCAGAGGCAGCGAAACCTCATAAGGCTCGGCCACCTCGAAGCTTTCACCATCGCGCGAGAAGAGCAGCCTGAGCGCGTCATGGCGTGCAACCAGGGTGTTCAGGGTGCGCGACAGCACTCCGGCGTCAAGTGTGCCGCGCAGCTGCACGCTCATCCCCTCGTTGAAACTGGTCGAAGCCAGATCGCCAAGTTGCGCTGTCATCCAGATTTCGCGCTGCTCGGCGGTAAGCGGTATTTGCTGCGGAGTGGTCAGGGCGGGCGCGGTTTCGGGCTTGTCGGCGGCGGGCATTGCCACAGCAGGCTCGGGGCGCTGGCCTTCCAGAATGCCGACTTCCTGCAACTGATCGATGACGTTCTCCATCACCTCGCCGATGCGCTGGTAATCCGCTTCGGAATGGGCGGTTGTCATGAAGCCGCAATAGCCCTCCTGCACATGCACCCCGGCCAGCCGCAACATGGGATAGGCGAGTGCTGCTGAAGGGGCGTGTTGCATCAGGTTGAACGCATACCAACTGGAATATCCGCTGATCAGGCGGGGCAATCCGCGCCGGTCGAATATGGCATCGAAGCGCGCCAAAAGGGCTTCGGTGCGCGCGGCAACATTGGTCCACAGTTCATCACCCCGGGCATCCATGTGACGAAGCGTTGCATCAACGGCGGCCAGCACCAGCGGATGGCGCACGAATGTGCCGGCAAAGAAGGTTGGCGATGCCTCGGGCTTGGACGCGTCACCATAGGACCATGGCCCGCCATCAAGGGCATTCATGTAACGCGCATCGCCCGCCAGTACCCCGATGGGCATGCCGCCGCCCACAACCTTGCCATAGGTCGCAAGATCCGCACGAATGCCCCACACGCCCTGCATGCCCCGCTTGTGGACACGAAAGCCTGTTACCACCTCGTCAAAGACAAGCGCCGCGCCGCCCTGATCGGCGAGCTTGCGCAATTCCTTGACGAACTCGACCGGGCGATGTTCGGGATGGCGGCTCTGCACAGGCTCGACAATGATTGCCGCGATTTCATCAAGATGCGCGCTGATCCATTCAAGAGAATCCGGACCGCCATAGTTGAGAACCGTCATATTAGTCAGGCCACTGCGGGGAATGCCCGGCGCGATGGGCAGTGCCGCCGGTGGCCCCGCCCGGTTGCGCCCCTTGATCAACACTTCGTCGAACTGGCCGTGGTAATCATTGGCGAAAACCACGATCCGGTCGCGGCCGGTTACGGCGCGCGCAACGCGCATGGCGGCCATCACCGCCTCGGAGCCGGTGTTGCAGAAGGTCACGCGCTCATGGCCGGTGAAACGGGCGAAATGCTCGGCAACGCTGCCTGCCAGATCCGATTGCGGGCCAATGGCAAAGCCTTTGTCCATCTGTCGCTGCAGGGCTTCAAGTACGAAATCCGGCGCGTGACCAAAGGCGGTTTGGCCAAAGCCGCTGACGATATCGATGAACTCATTGCCGTCCACATCCCAGATCCGGGCGCCTTTCGAGCGTTCGGCAACGATCGGAAATACCAGTTCCTTCCATTCCTCGCGAAAGCCCGCAGCGGTGCGCGGATCGGCAAGCGTGTTGCGATAGCGTGCCGTGCGCTCCTTCGATCCGGGGTGCTTGGCGCTATAGCGTTCCGCAAGATCCTGGGCGAAGCGGCGCTGGGTATCGCTTAATGCACCCGCATTGCCGGACACGCCGCGTCCGATCGTGTAGCGCACGGGGCCATCCTCGCCTGCGACGCTTTCCAACTGCACGGATTGCCCGGAAGGCGTTTCTGCCGCCGTGGTCGGTGCCTGAGGCACCAGCGCGGGGGCGGGCGGTGCGGAAGCTGGTGCCGATACCGTTTCAGGCTCCGGCGCTGCCAACATGGTTCCGGCACCGGCCATCAGGCGAAGCTGTTCGGAGAACAGCGATTGCATGGTGCTGATCTGGTGCTGAACAATACCCTCCAGCCCCGGCGCCACCACGGCACTGCTGCGCATTGGCTCTGTTCCTGCCGAAACCGGCACTGGCACAGCAGCCGGGTGAATCTGCGCTGGCTGGGGGGCGGGGTTTGAAACGGCCGCGGATACCTGTGCGGCAGGTTGCGCCGGTTTGGCGGTTTCAGGAGGAAGCGCGTTGTCCAGGTGCTCGGCCAGCGCGGCTGTTGTGGGATGGTCCGAAAGCAACTGCCGGAAGGTGATCTGAACGCCGTAATCCTTGTTCAGCCGTTGGCTGACCTGACCAAGAAACAATGAGTCGAAACCGAGTTCCAGAAATGAGGCATCGGCATCGCCGACGCCCACATCCTCGCCAGACAGCTCTGACAATAGCGCGCACAACTCGGCCACAAGCCGGGGCTTGCGCTGTTCAGGAGACGTTTGCGATTCGGAACAAGCTGTCTGGGGCATGGTTTCGATACTCGTTGAAAGAGGAGGTTCTGCTGATGTCGCGCCTGCCGAGAGGGACAGCGACGACGTTGACGCCGCAGGCGCCTGGCGGCGCAGCGGCGGCGGCGCTTCGACCCAATGGCGGCGGCGCTCGAAAGGATAGGTTGGGGCGCTGATGCGCCGGGCGTCGGAATGGCGCCATTGCGACCAGTCAAGCGCCACACCGGCAGCCCAAAGGCTTCCGGCCGAGTCAGCCATGGCGACAGTATCCTTGGCGGAACGGGTGTGATCCGGCAACGACCTGTAAATGCCGCCATGGCTTCCTCGCGGCAGGGTCTGACCGGCGAATGCCGAAAGGGTGCTGCCAGCCCCCACTTCCAGCAATACCGGCACCTGCCCTTCAGTGACGGCCCGAAGGCCCGCCACGAAGTTCACTGTGGCGCGCGCCTGGGCTGCCCAATAGCCGGGGTCGCACGCTTCAGTATCAGTAATCCAGGTGCCGCTGACGCAAGACACATACCGAATGCGTGGCTTGCTCAGCGTGAACGCGCGGACCTCTTCTTGCAGCGGCGCGGTCACCGGATCCATCATGCGTGAATGGAACGCATGCGAGGTATGCAGGCGGGAATTCGGAATGCCTGCCTTCTCAAGCTTCTGTTCCATCGCCGCAACAGCATCGAAGCTTCCTGCCAGCACGCATAGCCTTGGGGCATTGCGCGCGGCGATTTCTACGCTGCCATCAAGCAGGTTTTCGATATCGGCCAGATCGGCCCTGACCGATAGCATCGCCCCTTCTGGCTGGTCCTGCATCAGCCGTCCGCGGGCGGCGATGATGCTAAGGCCCGCTTCGAAATCCATCACTCCGGCGATGGTGGCCGCAGCGAACTCCCCGACAGAATGGCCGATCATTGCTGCCGGTTGGATGCCGCGCGCGATCCATAGCTGCGCGGTTGCCACCTGGGTGAGGTAAAGCGCCGGCTGTGTCAGGCGCGTTTCGCGCAGGGCGCGGGCAGCCTGTTCGTCGGACACGTCACCGAAGCAGAGAAGCGTGTTGATGTCGAGGCCAAGAAGCGGTTGCAGAATAGCCGCACCCCGATCAATCCATTCCCGAAACACGGGCTCTGCTGCGTAGAGATCGCTTCCCATACCCGGATATTGCGAACCCTGACCGGGGAACATGAACACCACCGGCGGCGGGTCTTCGGGCGCGGGGCGTGGCTTTGCAAGTGGGCGACGAAGCTGCGTAACAGCGTCGTCGGAATCCATGCAAGCAACCGCGTAGCGATAGGGAAAGGCATGCCGCCCTTCTTGCAAGGTAAAGGCCAGGTCACCCAGAACGGGCCTATCGCTTTCCAGATAGTTTGCCAGCTGCGCCCGCATTGTGTCGAGCGCTTCGGGGCTTCGTGCCGCCACTGGCAAGATATGGGGGCCCGGTGCGGCCTGTGTTTCAGGCCGGGCGGGGGATTCTTCCATCACCAGATGAACATTCGTCCCGCCGACACCGAACGAGCTGACACCGGCACGGCGCGGACCACTGCCCGAGGGCCAGGCCATGAGTTCGGTGGGAACGTGGAAGGGGCTGGCAGCAAAATCGAACTTGGGGTTGGCCGCACGGAAGTTCGCAACTGGCGGGATCTGGCGGTGGTGGAGCATCAGCGCGGTCTTGATCACACTGATGACACCGGCGGCGGCGTCGAGATGGCCGATGTTCCCCTTCACCGAGCCGACAGCAACCGAGCCTGTTTCGCACCCGTTGCCAAACACCTGTGCCAGCCCCGAAAGCTCTATAGGATCGCCAAGTGGCGTGGCGGTGCCGTGACACTCGATATAGCTGATGGATGCTGGATCTACCCCTGCCGCATTCTGGGCCGCGCGAATGGCGCCGGCCTGACCGTTCATCGATGGCGCGGTATAGGCAATCTTGTCCGATCCGTCGTTGTTGATGCCAACACCGCGGATGACCGCGATAACCTTGTCCCTGTCGCGCAATGCGGCCTTCAGCGGCTTGAGCAAGACAACCCCGGCACCATGGCCAAAGACTGTGCCGTTCGCCTCGGCGTCGAAAGGCCGACAGGTGCCATCAGGGGATACCATACCCCCTTCAAGCGCCATGTATCCGCGGCGCTGCGGGAAGGTTATCGACACCCCGCCCGCCAGCACCATGTCGCTCGCACCCGCCAGCAAGCTTTCGCAGGCCTGCGCGATAGCCGTCAACGAGGTTGAACAAGCAGTCTGAACGGTAAGCGCCGGGCCTTTGAGATCCAGCTTGAACGATACCCGGGTCGCCAGGCTGTCCACCCACGAGCCGGTCAGTTCGGCATAGTTCCCGACCTGAAAGTTCGAGGTGAAATCTTCCAGCTTTGCCCGGTCGGAAAAGATATTGTTGAGCGCGTAGGTGTTTGCCGCTTGCCCGGCAAAAACGCCGACCCGGCCAGGTGTTGCCAGTGGATCATAACCGGCATCCTCAAGAGCTTCATAGCAGATTTCAAGGAACAAGCGGTGCTGTGGATCCATGACCGCAGCTTCACGTGGTAGAAAACCGAAGAACCTGGCATCAAACTGGTCCACCCCTTCCAGAAACGGACGCACCGGAACGTAGTTGGGGTCATGCCTTTCGCTGTCGGTGAAAGCATCTTCAAGTTCATCTTCGGAAAAGCGCCGGATCAGGTTCTTGCCTGCGCAAAGCGATTTCCAGAAATCGTTGAGCGAGGTGGAACCCGGAAGGCGCCCCGCCATGCCGATAATGGCGATGGCGTTATCGGGAAATTCTTCGGTTAATGCCGTCACATCCGAGTTGGTGGTTTCCTGCGCGTGCGCTGCACCGGATTTCGGCAAATGTGGCATCTGCCCGGCGATGCGGCGTGCAAGGTCATGCAGGCGCGGCGTTTCCAGAAGCGTTGTAACATCGATCCGCACGCCAAGGAGCTCCGACAACCGGATCTGCGTGGGCAGCAACTGAATGGAGGTGCCACCAAGTTCGAAAAAGGTCACGTTGCCGGTCGGGATGGGACAACCGAGCACGTCCGCCCAGACCGTTGCGATCTGCTCGCGAATGGCGCGGGCATCTGGTTGCTTCTGTTCCGAAGGCAGCATGATCATGGAACCTTTGTCAGCCTGGGTTGGACGAAATGGTGCAGCCGCTGGTTCCTGTGTCTCGTCGAGAGCCAGGGGAGGCTGGTCAGAGAGGGTTTCGAGGGTAATCTCGACCGTCTCGCACAGGGTTGGCGACCCGGTCATCATACGGCTGCAGAAAACGCGCGGGGAACCGGGCCTCGCCAGTATCTCGCGCACAACAAATGCGTTGGGCGCTTGCCCGATCACATCGATGGCACGCAAGTTGCGCGCAATTTTGGTGCCGCCGAGGGCGAGGGCATCGAGATGACTTTCGTCAAGCAACGCGACACTGACATCGCCGTCAGCCAGTTTCTCTTCCAGGGCTTTGACATCGTCGACAGGAACAACCAGGGATGCACCGTTCAGCAAGATGCGCCAAATCTGGATGGCCATGACTGCGCGGGGCTGCGCAGGCAGGAGAAGCACCTGATCAGCAGGCCGGATCTCAAGCAATACCCGAGCGTGTCGGGCGCATTTCAGGATGTCCAGATGCGAATGGAGGAAAGCACCTTCCGGGTCATTCCTGCTAAGATCCGGCAAGAGAAACGCTGCATCATTCGCGTGGACTTCCGGGAAGTCACAAGGACCCGGATCAGGCGCATCCAACAGGTCTCTGATGGAAATGCGCTCTGATAGATCCGCTTCATTGGCATCAGGGGTGCCATCGACCAGAACCATCTTGAGCCGAGAGATTATCCCCCCGAAGTTCGACACATCGGAGCGTGATTTGAGCGGATTTCGTATATCGGCCT
>CAZCAX010000042.1:0-24643 GCA_964496915.1 uncultured Rhodobacter sp. | reverse complement strand
CTTCTCGCGCGCCGCCGAAAAATGCCACGTCACCCAGCCAACACTCAGCGCAGGGTTGAAAGAGCTGGAGACGCAACTGGGCGTGATGCTGGTGGAACGCACCCGCCGCTCCGTGCGCATGACCAGTGCCGGTGACGAGATAACCGAGCGGGCGCGACGGATTCTGGCCGACATCGCCGAGATCGAGGCGCTGGCCGCGTACCACGGCGGTGCGTTTACCGGTAGCCTGCGTCTGGGTGCCATTCCCACGGTCGGCCCCTATCTGGTGCCCCATGCATTGCCGCTGTTGCGCGCGCGCTACCCCGATCTGAAACTGTTCCTGCGCGAGGAACTGACCGATACGCTGGTCAGCGGGGTGGAGGAGGGGCGGCTGGATCTGGCACTGGTCGCCTTGCCCCATGATGTGGGTTCTCTTCAGGTGGAGCCGCTGTTTGAAGATGGCTATGCTCTTGCGACCCCCCCGGACCACATGCTGGCAGGGCGCAAGGATCTGACGGGCCAGGAGCTTGCAGAGCATTCGCTGATGCTGCTGGAGCGCGGCCATTGTCTGCAACGCCACGCACTGTCGGCCTTGCCCAGCGGCGAACTGCACGAGGACGAGAGTTTTTCGGCAACCAGCCTGCCCACGCTGGTGTCGATGGTCGAAGAGGGTCTTGGCATCACCCTGCTGCCCCGCCTCGCCATTGATGCCGGCGCCGCGGAAGGCCATGCCATCGCACTGACCGAGATCCCGGCGGCTTGCCCGCGTCAGGTCGTGCTGGCCTGGCGCAAATCCTCGCCGCATGTGAAGCGCTTCATGGCGGTGGCCAAAATCCTGCGCGAAGCCCGGCAAGCGATAAAACATCGCGCACGGTCAGACGTTTCGCAATAGCGGCCGGGCGGTGACCGCAAACCGGCTGTCACAGGCCAGCTCGTCAGACCAACGCTTGCGCTATGGTCAACCTCGGCTGGGCGCACCGGTTGTCATTCGATCGATTGAATCGGTCAGCGCGTGGCGGTCAATGCGGAAATGCCGGTAGAGATCGCCGATGGTGCCGGTCTGGCCGAAATGCTCGACGCCATGGGCGATGGTGCGGTGTCCGGCGACGGAGCCAAGCCAGCCCAGCGTTGCGGGGTGGCCGTCGATCACCGTGACCAGGCTGCAATGCCGTGGCAGATTGCCCAGTAGCTTCTCGATATGGGCATGGGCGTTCGGATTTCCGCGCGCGCGTTCGCGCTGCGCGGCGGTCCAGCCCGCGTTCAGCCGGTCGGCAGAGGTCACGGCAAGCACGCCGATATCGCGCCGCATGGCACCGATCATGCCTGCCGCGGCAATGGCCTCATCCGCGACAGCGCCCTGATAGGCGATCACGACATCGCAGTTCGGTCCCGGCGGGCGCAGCCAGTAGGCGCCGTCGATTGCGCCCTGTCGGAACGCGTCATCGTGGCGTTTTCCGGGCTGTTCCAGCGGCTTGGTCGTCAGCCGCAGATAAACGGAACCGCCGGTTTCATCGCGCAGCCATGTGCGTTCATCCGGATCGCCCTCGCCGTCGCGTTGCAGGTAGTCGAAGGCCCATTCAAGGATTACCGCCAGTTCATCGGCAAAGGCAGGCTCGAAGCTGGCCAACCCGTCCTGCGCCATGCCCGTAAGCGGCGTGCCGATGGACTGATGCGCGCCCCCTTCGGGCGCCAGCGTCACACCCGAGGGCGTGCCGGCGATGATGAAACGCGCGTCCTGGTAACAGGCGTAGTTCAGCGCATCCAGGCCGCGATGCACGAAAGGATCATAGACGGTGCCGATGGGAAACAGCCGCTTGCCGAACAGGCTGTGCGACAGCCCCGCCGCCCCCAGCAGCAGAAAGAGGTTCATCTCGGCGATGCCCAGTTCGATATGCTGGCCGTCGGGCGCGAAGTTCCATTTTGCCGTGGACGGGATGCGATGTTCGATAAAGGCATCCGGCGTTTCGGTGCGCGAGAACAGTTTGCGCCGGTTCACCCAGGCCCCCAGCCCGGTCGTGCCGGTTACATCCGGCGAGGTGGTGACGATCCGCGCGGCAAGATCGCTGGTGCCGCGCGCCAGATCGTCGAGGATCTTGCCAAAGGCGGCCTGGGTCGAGATTTCGCGGTCGGTGGAAACCGACAGCGCGGGCACGGACAACCGATCATCGCCATGGCGCCGTGCGCCCTTCGCGAAGAAGGGGACTTGCGCAAGGAAAGCATGCAACCCCTCCACATCCCTGACCGTGGCGAAGCGCTCCCATTCCGCGCCTGTTTCCACGCCCATATGCGCCTGCCACTCGGCCATCTGGGCCTTGGTCATCAGGCCGCCGTGATTGTCCTTGTGGCCGGCGATCGGTGTTCCCCATCCCTTGATCGTATAGGCCAGAAAACAGGTTGGACGGTCATGGTCGATGCCGGCGAAAGTGTCGGCCATCGTTTCCACGCAATTGCCGCCCAGATTTTCCATCAATGCGGCCAGTTCCGCATCCGAGCGGCGTTCGATCAGCGCGGTGACATCGCCCTGATCGCCCAGATCATCCATCAGCCTTTTGCGCCAGACCGCGCCGCCCATATAGGTCAGCGCCGAATATTCGGCATTGGGGCAGCGGTCGATCCAGTCGCGCAGCGCATGGCCGCCGGGTTCGGCAAAGGCCGCGCGTTGCAGCGCGCCATATTTCACCCGCACCACATCCCAGCCGAAAGCATCAAAGATCTTCTCGACCCGTGCGAACAGCCCCTCACGCACAATTCCGTCCAGCGACTGGCGGTTGTAATCGATGATCCACCAGCAATTGCGCAGATCGTTCTTCCAGCCCTCCTGCAATGCCTCATAGACATTACCCTCGTCCAGCTCGGCATCGCCCACCAATGCCACCATGCGGCCCAGCGGCAGATCGGCGCCCCATGCCTTGGCGGCAATGTAATCCTGCACCAGGGACGCAAAGGCGGTGATCGCAACGCCCAGGCCCACCGAGCCGGTCGAGAAATCCACGTCGTCCACATCCTTGGTCCGGCTGGGATAGCTTTGCACGCCGCCGAAGCCGCGGAAATTCTCCATCCGCTCGCGGGTCTGGTTGCCCATCAGATACTGGATGGCATGGAACACCGGGCTGGCATGCGGTTTCACCGCAACCCGGTCCTGAGGCCGCAACGCCGAAAAATAGAGCGCGGTCATGATCGACACCATCGAGGCCGAGGATGCCTGATGCCCGCCCGTCTTGATCCCATCCACTTTGGGCCGGATGTGATTGGCGTGATGGATCATCCAGTGCGACAGCCACAGCAGACGTTGCTCGATGGTTTTCAGGTGTTGGGCATCGTCGCTCATGAAGGAGCCTCCGGTTTGTCAGGCGGTGCGCACGATCCGCGCGGGCGCAAGTGCAGTGTCCAGATCGTCGAGGATGTCGGACACATCTTCAAGCCCGACCGACAAGCGGATCAACCCGTCGCTGATACCGTGGATTGCACGCTCTTCGGCGGTATAGGTGGAATGGGTCATTGACGCAGGGTGCTGGATCAGCGTTTCCGCATCCCCCAGCGACACCGCGCGCTTGATCATGCGCAGATTGTTCATCATGTGTCGCCCGGCCTCCAGCCCGCCTTTCAGTTCGAAGGCGATCATCGCACCCGGCAAGGCCATCTGTCGGTTGGCGAGCGCGTGCTGCTCAAAGCTTTTCAACCCCGGATAATATACTGCGCCGGTTTCCGGATGGCGCTCCAGCCATTCCGCAACCACCTGCGCCGTGGCGCAGTGCCGTTCCATCCGCAGCGCCAGGGTTTTCAGCCCGCGCAGCACAAGCATCGCGTTGAAAGGGGCCATGACAGCCCCTGTCATGTCTTTCATCCCCACAAGCCGGATCTCGCTGATCCGATCGGCACACCCGACCACGACACCCGCAACCAGATCGCCATGCCCGCCAAGGTATTTCGTGGCCGAATGCAGCACCAGATCGGCACCAAGTTCGATAGGGCGGGTCAGGTAGGGCGTGGCATAGGTGTTGTCCACCACCACAACCGCGCCCCCCGCATGGGCAATTTCGGACACGGTCGCGATATCGACCAGCCGCATGTTGGGGTTAGCCGGTGTCTCGAAATACACCACGCGGGTACGGTCACTTATCGCGGCGGCCAGATTGTCAGGGTTCGTCAGATCCACATGCGTGATGGTGATGCCGAACTTGCGCAGCCCATGATGCATGAAGGAGAAGGTGCATCCATAGAGGGTCTTGTCCACGATCACCTCGTCGCCGGGGGAAAGAAGTGTCCACAGAACAGATGTGACGGCGCCCATCCCGGATGCGAGGGCCAGACCGGCCTCGCCACCCTCCAATGCCGCCATGCGGCGCTCCAGAAGGTCCAGCGTCGGGTTCGAGATGCGTGAATAGACATGGCCCGCACGGTCGCCGGCGAAGATCTCGCCACCGACCTCGGCGCTTTCAAAAGCGAAGGTCGAGGTCAGGTGCAAGGGCGGGGTCAGGGCGCCCTCGTGATCAAGCGGATCATAGCCAAGGTGGATGGCACGGGTAGCAAAGCCTTTGTCAAGGGTCATATGAATTCTCCTGTTTCGAGGCAGGATAGCGGCATGGATCATCTGTGAAATTGCGTATTATGCCATAAATGGATATGGTGTTGGCAGAATCTGCCAACATGAGGCTGAGAATGGACGAGAAGGACCGCCAGATCATCCGCGCCCTGCAACGCGACGGGCGCATGTCAAATCAGGATCTGGCAGCAGCCGTCAACCTGTCACCCTCGCCCTGTTTGCGACGGTTGCGCAATCTGGAGAAGAGCAAAGTCATTCTTGGCTATACTGCGCGCGTGGATGCAAAAGCCTATGGGCTGCCGATCACCGCTTTCGTCCGTGTCCGGCTTGAGCGTCATGACGGACAGGCGGTTCAGGCATTCGAGCGCGAAGTGATGCGCATGGATGAAGTTCTGGAGTGTCATGTGATGACCGGCCAGACAGACTACCAGTTGCGCGTCGCCGTGGAATCGCTTGAAGCCTATGAAAACTTCATCCGCAACCGATTGCACCGCCTCGGCGGTATCGGGTCGATCGATACAAGTTTCGCCTATGGCACGGTCAAGGACAGCATGGTTTTCCCGGCGCGTTAAAGGTCCAGGACCTGTGGTTCCGGTTTGATGTCACCGGGCGCCGGGGGCAATACGCAGACCGACCTGCAAGCCTTGGAAAGTGCTGTCGTTTCCGGGTCAGCGAATGCCAGTCGCAAGGGTAGGGGGCGGGACCGGGGGAATGTTTTGCGCAATGCGGCTCTGGACAACGCTGACGCTTGCAAGACTTCCCCCGGCTTTCTCCGCCCATCACCCCTCCGGACAGATGATGAAGTCCAGCACCTTCAGTTCGGGAATGGAAACCGTTGCCGGAGATAGCTTGCCATCGATGCGCTGAGAGGTTTCACCAATTCCGCGTTGCACGACGCATGATAGGGGACGGGAACCTCGGCCGTCGACAGGTCCTCGTAGCGGATCGACGGATCGAGGGCGGTCGGATCATCACTTTGCGGGCGGGTCGGGTCCATGCTGGGAATGGGAAGCGTTCCGCGCCCGCCAGCCGTGGCGAGATTGGGGTTATTGAGCGTGATGTCGTTCTGGATGATCTGCTGCGCCGCGATGGCGTATTTGCGCGACTGCGAGGCGGGTGTCCCCTCGGCCACGGCGACATCCACGTTCACAGCCTCAATCGACACTGTGTAGTCACTGTTCAGATACACATCATAGGATCGGAACTGCTGTGGGAAATCCCGCAGCGAAGATGTCTCGACCTGCCAAAAACCCTGTTCTGGACGGCTTGCATCGGCGGAGGGGAACGCCTTGACAACGTTCATGTGGCGATGCCCGGCAAGCCACATCAGAAGATTGGGCGCGCCTTGCAGGATATCAACCAACGCCGCGAGATCGACAGCATTTTCGTAGCCGGGTTTGGTGTCCTCGTCCCCCATCCACCATTCCATATGCGAGCCGATCGCCGAAACACCGATCGGAATATGGGCTGCGATGATCATGAGCTGGTTATTAGCCTGTCCACTGTCCAATTCGGCCTTGAGCCAGTCGAGGCGCCGTTGGTCCAGATAGCCGTGTCCATGGATGTCGAACGAACCATCGTCGCTTGATTGCGTGACATCCAGAACGATGACCTTCAGCGGAATCTCGGACTTTGGCATGAAGCTGTAGCAGGCGAACCTCGCGTCGTCGGGGTTGCCGGGGTCGCGGTCGACCAGGTTGAAGCCATGGCCGACGGGATGGGATGTGGTGTTGAAGAACTCCTCCATCCATTCCGACGGAACGAGCGGCCGGCGATCAGGATCAGGGGCAACCCGCGGCGCCTGGCCCCCGAAGGCAGGGTCAGCGATGCTACCGGCCTGGATGATGTCGCCGTTCGGCGTGGTTCCATCCAGTAGGCCCGGATAATACAGGGGATCAGCGCGCAGATTGCGGTAATCGAACAGGGGCGGGAAGCTAGAGAAATCCTCCATCCGGATCGGACTGCCCGCGGCCCAGACGCTGTCTGCCGTATAGGACTCTCTGAGCCCCAGCGAGGGTTCGGCATCAAGCGGGAACGACCCGATGAACAGATGGTCGTGATTTCCCAATACCATGTACCAGGGAATATCACTGTCCAGCCCCGCCGCCTGGAACGGCATCTGATAATCAATGCTGTCCGCACCGACATGCGCGCCGGAACTGGGCGTAATCACCTTTCCATCCAGCACATCGATGAACCATCTGGTTTCATTGTATGCGGAATTATTGCAGGCGTCGCCCAAGGTGATGCCAAAGTCGAACGCATCGCGGCTGTGCAGGTCGTTCACCGTCTGCACGGCGGCGTCCAGAACCTGTGTCGAGTAAAGCATGACAGGCGAATAGATTGACGTGTTTCGATACGAAACGGGGTCAATCTGCTGGAACAGGATCAGCTGATTGGGTGCTTCCTTGTCAGTGGTATGAACATCGGCGAAGGAGAAAAACCTGAGCAGGCGTTCCTTTTCAAGATTGTCAGGCCGCACGTAGTCGACCGGCATCAGATCCAGACGCTCCATGACCGGCAGGCCGGAGCCGAAAGACCATTCCCCGTAGCCTAATTCTTCGTATCTTGAAACATGGTGCAGTTCGTTCTTCTCAAGGCCGGGCGTCAGCGTCAGCGGGAAAGACAGCATCCTCTCGCGCGTCGTGACCGCAGGGGTGTCGATCGGATAGCGCCGGACCCCATCTGCCCATGCCTTTGGCGCTCCAAGGCCCCCCAAGGAAACAGCGCCCAGAAAGGCGGCCGAGGATTTCAGAAAGGTCCGCCGGCTAGAAAACACGGCACTTCCGACGAACGGCCGGCCAGATGTATTGGATTGAGACATGGTGAAAAACCTCTTGAATGGCAGGCACGTTAAAACGCAGCGATCACAGCCTCTGGAGTCGTTTCGATAGCGCGATCAGTCACAGTGTTGCCCCATATCGCTTATGGCTCATTACTGCGCTGCATCCGGTAGTAACACAATGAAATTGTCTCATTTATCAACGGGAAGTCTTGCATTCGGGGAGGCTGAATTCAAGCACCGTGGCTGTTTCGCGCTCTTATTCTTGTCGCGCTGTGACAAAGCGGATTCGTGCATGCAGCACGTCATCCCTGACCCGTTCCCTGACCAACCGGCTTGCTTCGTTTTTCCCGGCAGCAGGCCTGTCCACGAAACCGGCAGCAGGCCAAACTGCCGGACTTTCGTGATGAATGAAGGGCCGATGGAATCCGACCTGGTGCATGTTCGAGAGTGTGCTCTAACCGCCTTTCAGCCGCGCAAGCAGCACAACCTCGCTGTCATCGTTGATCGGGGTGAACCAGTCGTCGTTATAGATCACGCCGTCAATCGCTACCGAGACACCGCGTTCAAGCTGCGGGCGCAGCGCCGGATAATCCCGCTTCAGCCTGTCGAGCAGCTCTCGCAGTGTCGCGGCCTCAACCTGCACCTCGGTTTGGCCGTCGATGGACGCGGCGAGTGAACCCCAGAGTCGGACCCGTGGCATGGCGCGCGCGCCCCTATTTCTCCCTGATCGCTGCCAGCAGCCTCGGCGGCGAAATGGGCAGATGCGTCAGCCGGATCCCGGCTGCATGAGAGACCGCGTTTGCGACTGCAGCCAAAGGCGGCACGATCGGGGTTTCGCCAACACCGCGCACGCCGTAGGGATGGCCCGGATTGGGTATCTCCAGGATCACGGTGTCGATCATCGGCAGGTCCGAGGCAACAGGAATGCGGTAATCAAGAAAGCCCGCGTTCTGCAACCTGCCGTCGTCGCCATAGATATACTCCTCGTTGAGCGCCCAACCGATGCCCTGTACCGCGCCGCCCTGAAACTGACCTTCCACATAGTCCGGGTGCACCGCCTTTCCGGCGTCCTGAAAGACCGTGTAGCGCAGGATTCTCACCGTGCCGGTTTCGGGGTCCAGTTCGATATCCGCGATATGGGTGCCAAAGCTGACGCCCGCGCCCTCGGCATTCACCTCGCAATGCCCGGCGATGGGCCCGCCGGTATTTGACGCAATCGCGGCAATCTCGGCCAGCGTCATGGGCGGGTGCTTGCCGGCGTTCGGACCGGCCGGGCGTACCGCGCCGTTCTCCCAGATCACGGCATCGGCTTCGATCCCCCAGACTTGGGCAGCGCGTTTGCACATCTCGCGTTTGGCAGCGCGCGCGGCTTCGATTGTGGCAAGACCGACGGCAAAGGTCACGCGGCTGCCATCTGTAACATCGTTCTGGCCCAGCGACCCGGTGTCGGCGATGATGGTGCGCACCTTATCGTAAGGTATGCCCAGTTCCTCGGCGGCCATCATCGACATCGAGGCGCGTGAGCCGCCGATATCGGGGTTGCCTTCGGAGAGCGTCACGGTGCCGTCCGGGGTGATGTTCAGGCTGACGCAGGTGTCTCCGCCAAAGTTGAACCAGAACCCGCAGGCCACGCCGCGCCCCTGATTGGGGCCAAGCGGTGCCGACCAGTGCGGATGATCCTTGGCAGCACGCAGCGTCGCTTCCAGCCCGATTGCCGGGAAGGTGGGGCCATAGGACGCCCGCGTTCCCTCGCGCGCCGCGTTCTTCAGGCGTACTTCAAGCGGATCCAGGCCAAAGCCGCGCGCCAGCTCATCTATCGCGCTTTCAACCGCAAAGGCCGCCATCGGCGCGCCCGGAGCGCGGTAGGCGGCCTGTTTCGGGCGGTTGGTGACCACATCCCAGCCGATGGTCTTGACATGCTCCAGATCATAGGGCGCGAACGCAGACATCGACCCCATATCGACCGGCGACCCCGGATAGGCGCCGCCCTGATAGCGCAGTTCGGCAAATCCGGCGGTGATCCGGCCATCTTTCGTCATGCCAATACGCACGTCGATCGAGGTTGATGCCGTGGGGCCAGTAGCGCGAAAGACCTCGCTGCGGCTCATCACCATCTTGACCGGGCGACCGGCCTTTCTTGACAGCATCAGCGCGACGGGTTCCAGGAACACGGTCGTCTTGCCGCCAAACCCGCCTCCGATCTCTGATGCGGTGACGCGCAGACTGCCCTGTTCCATGCCCAGGATCGCAGCGCAGGTGTTGCGCACCATATAGTGGCCCTGCGTGCAACACCACAGATCCGCCTTTCCATCCGGACCGACCGAGGCAAGACAGGCATGCGGCTCGATATAGCCCTGATGCGTGGCCCCGGTGCGGTAGCTGCGTTCGAGCACCCGGTCGGCCGCTGCCAACCCCGCCTCGATATCGCCATGGCCGAACTCATGGCGCGCCATGACATTGGCCGACAGCCCCGGTGGCACGGTCTCGTTGGCGCGGCCCGGATGAAGGGCGGGCGCGTCCGGTTTCATCGCCTCATCGACATCGGTGACGAAGGGCAGGGGCTCGTAATCGACCTCGATCAGATCAAGGGCCTGGCGGGCGACTGCGCCCGAGGCTGCGGCAACCGCGGCGACGGCATGTCCGTCATAAAGCGCCTTTTCGCCCGCCATGCAGTTGTCGAGGAGATCGGCAAGCGCGGCATCGTCGACTGTTGCGAAATCGGCGCGGGTCACGACAGCATGGACACCGGGCAGCGCCCTGGCCCGCGTCGTGTCGATCACCCTGATCCGCGCGTGGGGATGGGGGCTGCGCAGGATCAGGCCCACCAGCATACCGGGGGCCGACATGTCAGCGCCGAACCGCGCGCGACCCGTGACCTTGTCAACACCGTCTGGCCGCAAGGGCCGGGTGCCGACGACCTTGAAGTGGCGTTTGCCCGTGTCTGCCTTGCTGTCGAGCGCCATCAACCTGCCTCCCGCATTTCTGCCGCCGCATCGAGGACGGCGCGAATGATCTTGTCATATCCGGTGCAGCGGCACAGGTTTCCGGCGAGCCAGTAGCGTGCCTCTTCCTCGGTCGGGTCGGGGTGGCGCTCCAGAAGTGCCTTGGCGGCCACAAGAAAGCCCGGCGTGCAGATCCCGCACTGCAACGCGGCATGTTCAAGGAACTTGCGTTGCAGCGGATGGAGGGTTTCACCCGAAGCCATCCCCTCGATGGTCGCAACCGTTCGCCCCTCGGCCTCGGCCCCCAGCACAAGGCACGAGCAGACGAGCCGTCCGTCCAGCATGACCGAGCAGGCCCCGCAATCGCCCGAGCCGCAGCCCTCCTTCGATCCGGTCAGGCCAAGCCGGTCGCGCAACACATCGAGCAGTGTCTCATCGGGCGCGCACAGGAATTCGGTGGTTTCATCGTTGATGGTGGTCGTGACGTGAATCGCGCTCATGCTGTTCCTCCGGCACGGTTCTTTGCGATAAGTGCGACGCGGCGGGCCAGAACGCCAACAACCTGCGTGCGAAATTCGACGGTGCCGCGCTTGTCGTCGATGGGCTTTGCTGCCGCAGAACAGACCTCGGCGAGGGCCTCAAGGGCAGGGGGGTCAAGCCGACTTCCCACAAGCGCCTGTGCGGCGGCTTCCACCAGCAGCACTTTCGGGGCGACGGCACCGAGAGCGACGCGCGCAGCGGTGCAGATGCCGGTCTGGTCAAGCGTCAGCGAGACGGCACAGCCGGCAACCGCGATATCCATCTCTGTTCGGGGAATGAAGCGAAGATAGGCATCGCCGCTGCGCTCACCGCGCGCGGGAAGAAAGATCGAGGCAACGAACTCGCCCTTCTCCAGCGTGGTTTTTCCCGGCCCCGCCGGAATATCGAGCACCGCAACGTCGCGCGCGCCCTGCGGGCCAACCAGATGCGCAACCGCATTTGCGGCGACCAGCGCGGGCACGCTGTCAGCGGCGGGCGAGGCGTTGCACAGGTTTCCGGCCATCGTGGCGCGGCCCTGGATCTGTGTCGAACCAATCAGGTTCACAGCCTCTACAACGCCCGGCCATTCGGCAACAAGCGCGGCATGTTCGCCCAGCTCCGCACCGCTGACCGCCGCCCCGATGCGCCATCCGCCATCAACGCGGGTGATGTCGTGCAATGCGTCGATGCGCTTGATGTCCAGAAGCGTATCCGGCCTTTTCATCCCGGCGCGCATCTGCACCAGGAGGTCGGTCCCCCCGGCCAGTATCCGGCACGCACCCGGCGCTGTGCGCAGGACCTGGACGGCTTCGTCCAGGGTCTTTGGTGAAACGTATTGCATGGTCTGGCTCCGAGCCCTTTCAGTATCTCATGTCGCTGCCGGTTGCTTGCAGCGTCAGGTGTCTTTCGCGGATGCTATGCAATCAAGGGCACTGGGTCCAGAGCGCATCAGAGAACCCGCACCGGGGTGTGTTCGAGGATATCCCAGATCGGTTGAGTCGCTGCGGCCCGGTCAAGCGGCCCGTCCCAACGCGCGGCGCGCAACCATACACCATCGCTCATGATCGTCAGGATCCGGGCGAGCCTTCTGGCTTCATCGGTCGGCATGATCTTTCGCAGGTCATGGGTGAGGTTGCTGGTCAGGCGTCGTTCGATCATGTTCATGATCCGCGCGAAATTGGGATTGAACGCCGCTTCGCCCGAACACGACGCCCAGGCCTGCGCCGTTTCCTTGCTGAAAACGGTCGCGCTGAAGTTTGCCTCAAGGACCGACAGGATGCGCTCGTGGGGCGTTCTGGCCTGTTTCAGCCGCGACAACACTTCCTCGGTGATCAACCGATTGGTCAGTTTCACCGCAGCTTCCAGCAGGTCGGCCTTGGTCTTGAAATGATAATGGACCAGCCCGTGCGAGATTCCTGCTTCTTCGCTCACGCGCTGCACCGTTGCCCCCTTGACGCCATGCGTCTCGATGACCCGCAGCGCGGCCTGCGCCAGTTCACGGCGCCGGATATCGGCAATGGACGATCGTTTGCGTGCGGCTGCGGTACGCTTCGGTTTCGTTCCTGCCAATTCGCGGCTCCTTTGAGAGTGTGATCGGTCGCACACTGGTTGCAGGGCGATACCGGAAGGGCATTCACACGCTATTGCAGCGTTGGTCGACTGTCCAGTTTTGTGGGCGGGCGATAGAAAGATTGACTGTTTGACCAGAAAACTGAATACTCAACCAATTATTCCTGCGATGGAGCCGCAACCAGAACGAGGTGCAAGGATGACGATGCCGAAAAAAACTGACTCGACTATCCGGCATGAAATGTCTGTAGGGCGTGCGAATACGCCCGATTTCTCTTGGCCGACGGTTTTCCTCGCACTTGGTTTGCTGAGTGCATTCACGGGGGCTGTCTTGTTGGCCGTGAACGGGGTAATTCCCTATCTGGCGGCTGCGGCGATCAACACCATCGTCATCTACGCCATCTACACGGTGATGCACGAAGCCGTGCACATGAACATCAGTTCCCGACGCAAGAACCTTCAGTGGGTGGATTATACGCTCGGAAGCCTTGCAGGCGTGCTGTTGTGGCAGTTCTTCGATCATCACCGCGCGGATCATCTGGTCCATCACCGCGCCACAAATCACGATGACGACCCTGACATCTCGGCGCGGGCCGGTTTGTTCGGATACCTTTTCTTAAAGCTGCCGGTCGTATTGCTAAGCTATTTCAACCCGGTTGCCCTGTATCGTCGGTGCCAGGAGCTGCAGATGTCGCGCGGACGAACGCTGCGCAGCATGGTTGGATTTGCCTTCAACACCGCGCTGGCGCTTGCGATCGTCGCGTTTGGTTATGGCTATGAGCTACTGACGCTCTGGTTCGTGCCCTGGTGGATCGGCCAAAGCGTCATGCTATTGATGTTCACATGGTCACCGCATCATGACCACAAGGAAACCAGCCGCTACAGGAATACCCGCGTGGTGGAAATGCCGGGCGGTAACGCGTTGTTGCTGGGACAGGGGTATCACCTCATTCATCACATGATGCCGGGCATTCCCTGGTATCGCTACAAGAACACCTTTGACGAACTGCGTCCGATCCTGGAGCAGCACGACGTCCGGATCGAGGGCGTCGTGCCGAACCCCAATCCGCGCCCTGCAAGTGAGGTTTCGTGACATAAGAGCGGAACCTGCACGCTCACCATGCGCGTGCGTATAGTATTGGCAGGAAAAGGGCAGGGCGCATGCAGGGGACTGCTTGCGCCCTGTGTCATGCCGGGCCGTTCTTGATGCTCAGCGCGCCTTCTCGATCGCCTCCTGAACGAGGGTTTCGATCTGTGCAATATCGGCCTTTCGCGGGTTGGTGCCCGCCGCCGGGTCAGCATGGGCCTTTTGCGCAATCTCGGCGATGCGGTCACGCCCGACACCGATATCTGCAAGGGAGCGGGGTATTTCCAGATCGTCCAGAATGGTGCAGATCGCTGCGTAGAAGCTGTCAAAATCGCGGGTCTGCAAGCCAAGCGCGTGAGACATTGCCGGCACATGCTTTTCAATTGCCGGGCGGTTGAAGCGCAGGACGGTCGGCAGGATCACTGCATTGGTCAGCCCGTGCTGTGTGTCATATATCGCGCCGACCATATGGCTGATGGCATGCACCATTCCAAGGCCCTTCAAAAAGGCTACACCGGCCAGACAGGAACCCGACAGCATCGCCATGCGCGCGGCCAGATCGTCGGGCTGGTTCACGACCTGCCGGATCGATCCGTTTATCAGGCGCAGTCCTTCCAGCGCGGCACCATCGCACATCGGGTGGAACATATCGACGCAATAGGCCTCGATCGCATGGGTCAGGGCATCGCAGCCTGTCCAGGCCGTCAGGTTGCGCGGTAGTCCGACCGTCAGTTCGGGGTCCAGTATCGTCAGAACTGGCCGGTGTTCCGGATGCCAGACACATCCCTTTATGCCGCGCGATGTATCCGTGATCATCGCGGTGCTTTCGGTTTCCGCCCCGGTTCCCGCGGTCGTTGGGATGCAGATCAGCGGTGAAAAGGCATGCGCGGCGGGCGGTGGAACATCGAAATCGAACGACCAGAGCGGTCTGTCGTGACCGGCGATCAGGCTGATGGCCTTGGCCGCGTCCATCGCCGAGCCGCCGCCAATTGCGATGACGGCATCATGCCCGCCGCTGTCGAAAACCTGTTTGCCTTTTTCGGCGTCCTGGTCGGTGGGGTTGGGGCTGACATCGGCAAAGATCTGCGGACGCAGCCCTTCGGTCGACAGGATATCGAAAGTCTGCCGGATAAACGGCAGGTCGCGCGATCCGCGATCCGTCACGATCAGTGGCGCAGTGTATCCGGCGGCCCGGCAATACGGCCCGATTTCGCGCAACCGACCGGGGCCAAGCCGGATAGGAACGGGAAAACTCCAGTCGACCGGTTGCAGAATATCCATTGTTTTCTCCGGGTTGGGTAAAGGGTGCGTTTCGAAGACAGGTATTTTGACAGGCAGGGGCCTGTCAACGTCGGGGCAATCCACTCACGGCAGGTCACTGCCGGGCACCGCGCCGGACAGCCAGCTGTCAGCATCCGTGATCCGGCGCCCACCTGCCAGATATTCGTCGATGATCTCGACCATGCGGGCACGGTCGAAAGACCTGAAATGGCCGCCATGGACCACCGATACCGGCAAGTCCTTCAAACGCGCCATTGATGCCGCCAGTTGCTCAGGGTCAGAGTGGTGGAGATTGTCGATCAGATCACCATCATAGACCACATCCCCGCTGAACAGCAGCCCCGTCCGCGCCTCGAAAAGCGCAATGGAGCCGGGGGAATGACCCGGCAGATGGAAAACCTGAAAGACCCTGTCGCCAAGATCCAGCACATCGCCCTCATCCAGAAATTGCGTCAGCGGCGCCGGCTTGACCACGAAATCGGTGTAGCTGAACCCTTCATAGGGGAGTGCGGAAAAGGTCTCGGCACGCACATAACCGATGTCGGCGACGGTGTTGCGCGCATCCGGTGCCGCCATGATTGCCGCCTCCTCGCGATGCCCGCAACGCTGGTCAAACTGATGCAGCCCCCCGGCGTGATCGAAATGGGAATGGGTGATGATGCCAAGCGCAGGGCGGGCCTCGGCCAGACCGGGCATGGCTTCCACCAGCGGGCGCAGGCCCATGCCGGTGTCGATCACCAGGTCGCTGTCACGGCCGCGAATGTGCCAGATATTGCAGCGCAGCCAAGGGGCAACATGCGTCTCGCGGATCAGTGTCACGCCATCTGTGAATGTCTCGGCTTCGTACCATTGTCTGGCAATATCGAGGCACATGCGAGCCTCCCTCCCTGTCCGGTTCTCTGAGTATTTGATCGGCTCCGGATTACAAACCCTTCCCCCTTGCAGAACTCAATATTTGACATTTTCCGCATGCCTTGTTGAATCATGAGGGATCAGGCCGTAGAACTTGACGTAAACAGGGAGCCCGAAAGGAAAAAAAATGTCAAACAACTCCATCACCGTCGCCGCCGCAATTGGCTTGGCATTTGCCGCGACGGTTGCGCAATCTGACACGATCCGAATACCGCTCAATGACTGGACGGGGCAGAACCTGACCGCGCAGATTGCCGGTCAATTGCTCGGTCGCATTGGCTATGATGTCGAATACGTGACCGCAGGGGCCGTGCCACAACTGGCCGCCATCGCGCAGGGTTCGCTGCATTTCCAGCCCGAATTCTGGGACAACAACGTCGGTGACATCTACCATGATGCTGTGGACCGCGGCGACATCGTCCTCGTCGGAGCACTCGGCATCGAATCCGCGGAAGGCTGGATCTATCCACCCTATATGGAGGAGCGCTGCCCCGGTTTGCCGTCCTATCAGGCGCTCTATGATTGCGCGCAGGCTTTTGCCGCCGCTGACACGTTTCCCAACGGTCGGCTGATCACCTATCCCGCAGACTGGGGCACCCGGTCGCGCGACCTTGTGGCGCAGATCGGCCTGCCGTTCCAGCCCGTCGCGGGGGGCAGTGAAGGGGCGATGATCGCGGAACTGCGCAGCGCGGTGGCGACTGAGCAACCGATTCTGATGATGTTCTGGCAACCGCATTGGCTGTTTGCCGAGTTCGATTTCAACTGGGTCGAATTCGACGAAGTCGACGGAATGTGCGACGAATCCAACCAGTCACGCGGCAATGCCTGCGGGTTCAACCAGGCGAATGTCGGCAAACTGGTCAACCGTGGTTTCCAGACAACCTGGCCGGATGCATATGTCTTCGTCGAGTCTTTCCAGATGGACAACGCATCGCAAAACGCGATGATCCTTCAGGTCGATCAGGAAGGTATGTCCGTTGAAGACGCTGCCGCAGGCTGGATCGAAGCCAACGAGGCGGTCTGGTCGCCATGGGTCGAAGCGGCGCTGGCCGTTCAGGACTGAGCGCGCCTGGCAACAGGGCGGGGGCGCTGATTGTGCCCCCAGCCATTCCGGCCCGTCGTGAGCGACCAGTGCATCGGGGTATTTCCGGTGCGCGCCTGGTTCCCCGACCCCGCAGAGGATACATAATGCCGACAGTCGAGCATGTGCCTGCTGAAGTGATGCAATCCACTTCATCGGTTCCCAAGCTTTCTTGCAAGAATCTCTGGAAAGTTTACGGATCGAACCCGAAAGCCTGGTTTCAGGATGAGGCGGCCAGATCCGATCCGGCGGCGCTTGCGGCGCGGATGCGTGAAAGCGGGCTTATTCCGGCAGCGGTGAATGTCAGTTTTGACGTCGCCAAGGGCGAGATCTTCGTCATCATGGGCCTGTCCGGTTCAGGCAAATCCACCGTCGTGCGCTGCCTTTCGCGTCTGGTTGAACCGTCCCATGGCGAGATCTTGCTGGATGGCGAAGACCTTTTGCGTAAATCCGCGCGCGAGCTGATCGAAATTAGGCGCCACAAGATCGGTATGGTGTTTCAGAATTTCGGTCTGATGCCGCATCTGAACGTGACTGAAAACATCGCCTTTCCGCTGCGTCTGCAAGGAATGGCGGAGCGCGAGCGACGCAGCCGGGTTGAGAAGGTCATCGCCCTTGTCGGCCTGGAAGGGCGCGAAGCCAGTTACCCGCACCAGCTGTCGGGGGGGCAGCAACAGCGCATCGGCATCGCGCGTTCGCTGGCGACCGAACCGGAGCTGTGGCTTCTGGATGAGCCGTTTTCGGCACTTGATCCGATGATCCGGCGTCAGATGCAGGACGAGTTCCTGCACATTCAGCAAAAGCTCAGAAAATCCATCGTGTTCATCACGCATGATTTCCTTGAAGCCTTGCGTATCGCTGACCGGATCATGCTCATGCGGGACGGTCAGATCGTTCAGATTGGAAGGCCGGTCGACTTGATCATCAATCCCGCTGATGAATATGTTGCCGAGTTTACCCGCGATGTGCCGCTTGTGCGGGTGCTGAAAGCGGCGGATGTTCTGGTAGATGCCGCCCCTGAGGGCAGTGATACCCTGCCAGAGGTCGATTCCGAGACAACAATCGAAGACCTGTTGCCGATGCTGGCCGGTCGGCATGACGGGTTGAGCGTGACCCGCGCAAACCAGCGCATCGGCTATGTTACCCCGGCAAGCCTGATTGATGCGCTCGCCCGGCGTGCCGATCTGCACGGCGCCGCCATGCGCGGCACGGAAGAAACGCTTGCCGAGAGTGCCGGATGAGCGGGTTTCGGCAATGGCTCTTCGGGCCGCATGCCTGGGCTGCACTGATCGCGCTGACCCTTGGCCTCCTGGTTTTTCGTGATGCACTGGCATGGTCGATCCGATATCCGGATGCATGGGTCGTTCCGCTGACCCCATGGCTGAATTCTGGGATGAACTGGGTCATCGACAATTTCGGCGCCTATTTCCGCGCCTTCTCGGATACGCTTGCGGTCGTCATGCGGCTGGTGCGCAACGTGATCAACGCTTTGCCCTGGTCAGTTGTGCTAGCGCTTGTCACCGTCGCCGCCTTCGCCCTGGCGGGGTGGCGGCTGGCGTTGTTTTCCTTTGCCGCCGTGCTCTACATGGTGGTTATCGGCTTCTGGACTCAGGCGATGAATTCGCTGGCGCTTGTTGTTCTTTCGGTGCCGATCGCGGTGATCATCGGCTTTGCGATCGGAACGCTCGGCTTCGCTTCAGAGCGGGCCGACCGGGCAATCCGCCCGACAATGGACCTTTTGCAGACCGTCCCGGCCTTTGCCTATCTGTTGCCGATCCTGCTGCTGTTTGGGTTTGGGCCGGTGGTGGGGCTGATTGCGAGCCTGCTCTATGCGGTCCCGCCCATGGTGCGCAACACCACGCTCGGTCTGCGCTCGGTCAACGCCGAAACAGTCGAAGCAGGGCGTATGTCAGGGGCAACGACGGCGCAGTTGTTCTGGCGCGTTCAGGTTCCCTGTGCCAAGCAACAGATCCTTATGGGGATCAATCAGACAACCATGGCCGCCTTTTCCATGGTGATCATCGCCTCGATCATCGGTGGAACGGCTGATATCGGCTGGGAGGTCCTGACCGCCATTCGCCGGGCCTTGTTTGGCGAGAGCCTGCTGTTGGGGCTGGTGATCGCGCTGATGGCAATGATCATGGACCGGCTCACCGCCCGGATCGCCGTGCGCGAGATCAGTGACCGCCGCGACCAGGGTTTCGCACAGCGCTACCGATACTGGATCATCGCGCTGGTCCTGGCCCTTGGCCTGTCAGCGCTGGCACAGGTGATGCCGTTCCTGAGCGAGTATCCGAGGGAATGGCGATACTACCCTGCGGCTCAGCTCAATGCCGCCGTCACCTATATCGTTACTGAATTCGCCAGCAGCATCGACATGATCAAGCGCGTGGCGTTCTTTTATGTGATGCTGCCGGTCAAGATGGGTCTGGAGCGAACCATAAGCCCGTTTTCGTGGGGCTTTGCCTTTACCGATACGTTGAAGGTGGCCTATGGCGTGGCGGTTGTGGTTCTGGCGGGCGTGGCCTGGCTGCGGTGGGGCTGGCGGATCGCCACGTTGACGGCCTTTGTCGGCATCATGCTTTTCGTTGGCATAACCGGCATGCCATGGCCGACGATGGCGGGCATGGCCATCTTGCTGGCCTATCAGGTCGGAGGCAGGCGGCTGGCGCTGGGGATGGCCGCGGGCATGGGTTTCCTGCTGACGACCGGCATCTGGCAAGAGGCGATGTTGTCGATCTATCTCTGTGGCCTTGCCGTGCTGCTGTCCTTTGTGATTGGCGGTGCGCTGGGGGTACTTGCGGCAGAGTTCCGGCCGGTTTCTGCCGTTCTGCGGCCGATCAACGACACGCTGCAAACCATGCCGCTGTTCGTGATCCTCATTCCCTTCGTGATGATCTTCAAGATTGGTGAATTCACGGCGCTTCTGGCGATCATCGCCTATGCGATCGTGCCGTCGATCCGCTACACAGAGCTTGGTATCCGCAATGTCCCGACCGAGGCGATCGAAGCGGGAAGGATCTGTGGTTGCACACCCTGGCAATTGTTGTGGCGGGTCAAGCTGCCGCTGGCGGCGCCTGTCATCATGCTGGGGCTGAACCAGACGATCATGTATGCCATTGTCATGCTGGTTATCGCCGCGCTGGTCGGAACGAGCGATCTGGGCCAGTTGGTCTATATCGGGCTCGGTGACGGCGATTTCGGTGTCGGCATCATTGCCGGGATCGGAATGGCGGTCATTGCCATGCTGGTAGACCGGATGATGCAGACGTTCAGCCAGCAACCGGCCCGGAAATGAAGCCCAGACGAAAGGGAATGCCATTCTGACCCCGGAAGAATACTGCGCCCAGGATGCACTTGGTCTGGCAGCCCTTGTCCGCAGTGGCGAGGTCACGGCCCCGGAACTTGTCGACTGCGCTCTGGCCGCGATTGACCGGTATGACCCCGCGCTCAATGCGGTGATCATTCGCGATGACGCACGCGCGCGCGCCGATGCCCGCAACCCGTCGGGGGCCGGGGCCTTTGCCGGGGTGCCGTTTCTGGTCAAGGATATCAATGTGAATGTGGCGGGCTGGCCATTGACCCATGCTTGCCGCTTCTTTGCCGATGCCGCCCCCGCCCGTGCCGACAGTCAGCTTGCCATGCGCTGGCGCGAGGCCGGGCTGATCGTTGCCGGGCGCACGAACACGCCCGAATTCGCCACCGATTTTGTCTGCGAGCCAGAGCTTTACGGCCCCACCCTGAACCCCTGGGACACCAACCGCACGCCAGGCGGGTCAAGCGGCGGGGCGGCTGCCGCGGTTGCGGCAGGCATGGTGCCGATGGCGCATGCGTCAGATTCAGGTGGCTCAATCCGTGTGCCGGCGGCTTGCTGCGGGCTTTTCGGTTTGAAACCCACATCCGGTCTGGTCGCCTCCGGCGCCGATATCGGCCCGCTGGTCGGCGGGCTGAATTGTGATCACGTCATAAGCTGGAGCGTGCGCGATTCTGCGGCCATGCTTGATCACACGGCCGGTTCGGCGCTTGGGGCACCCACTGCCTGGGCACAACCCGAGGGCGGATTTCTACGCGCTGTCGATCTGCCGCCCGAGGGGCTGCGTATCGGCTTGTGCGCCACCGCGCCGTCGGGCCACGTGCCAACGGCAGAGATTGCATCGATGCTCAACCAGACCGGTGCGTTGCTCGAAAGCCTGGGGCATGCCGTTATTCCTTTTGACTGGCCGGGGGATGTTGATCCGATGGATGCCGCCGCTGCCCTCTGGACCAGCGAGGTTGCACTGGCAATCGACCGGCGGGCACAAAGCCTGGGCCGGTCACCCCGGCCGAACGAGGTTGGGCCATTGGTGCGGTATTCCATTGATCAGGCGACACGCCACAGCGCGCTCGATATGGCGCGGATGCGTTTGCGTCGATGGGATATCCGCCGCAGCATCGCCAAGGCGACCGAGGCGTTCGATGTCATCCTGACACCGGTCACCACAGAAACGGCGGTGGAATCCGGATTGCTGGGCGGGTTGTCTGAACACAGCTTCGATGACTGGGCCGCCCGCAGCGGTGCCTTCGCCCCCTATACCGAGATCTTCAATCTGACCGGGCAACCTGCAATGTCGGTGCCCTTGCATCAGGCCGCAGACGGGCTGCCCGTTGGCATGCAGTTCGCGGCGGGTGTCGGTGAGGACATCTTGCTGTTGCGTCTTGCCCGCCAGCTGGAACAGGCCAAACCCTGGAAAACCCGCAAGCCCCCACAGGTCCATGGAAATCGGCCATTCAGGGAAGACAAGCGCACTGGGCGGACATGAAATGCATCTATTGTCCGACAAACCGCGCAAAGCCGTCTGGTTTTGACGGACATCTGGTGAAGGAGGGGTCATGCATCCACTGATTGCCCTGTGGTGTCATCCGCGTTCAATGTCGACGGCGATGGAGCGCATGATGCGCGCGCGCGGCGATGTCACCTGTTTCCACGAACCTTTCATGTATCACTATTACCTCGATGAGGGACGCGGACGATTTCCCCATTTCGACCCCGATCCGGCACATCCGCGACGCTACGCGGATATCTGCGCAATGCTTTTGCGCAAAGCCGAATCCGGGCCGGTGTTTTTCAAGGACATGAGCTATTATGTCGTTCCGCGCGTCTTTTCCGACATGTCGATGCAGAATGTGCTGAGGAATGTCTTTCTGGTACGTGATCCCCGCCGCTCCATCGCGTCCTACTACAAGCTGGACCCTGAACTGAGCCTTGAGGAGGTGGGGTTGGAGGCGCTGTATCTGCACGCCGAGCATGTTGCGCAACGTGATGGCCGCTGGCCATTGGTGCTGGAAGCCGAGCGCGTGCAGGCCGATCCCGCCCTGGCGGCCGAAGCTTTGTTCGCGGCTTCGGGTTTGCCGCCTGCGAACCATGCGCTGAATCTGGACCGCGCGGGAATGCCGGACGACTGGAAACGTGTCGCTGACTGGCACACCGAGGCCGTTTCGAACGATGCGATCCGCCCTGCCGAGACATTACCGGATGCCGACGAAGTCTTTGAAGCGGTTGCCCGGAAAGCGCCACGGTTGCGCGCAATTCTGGACCACCATTGGCCGTTCTACGAAAAGCTTCGTGACAAGGCAGAGCTGCTCAGACGCGACTGACACACCGGCCTCGTATTCTTTCGGTACATTCCGGCTGAAGTGTCACGTTTGTGCGACATGCTGCGCAACGGTGTCAGACCATGTCCTTGCCAGCCCCGGTGTCTCGGCCACCGCGGCGCAAGGATGCGGGCCGAAGGGTTGAGACGAATGCCCGCGTGCGCGGCAATCCAGTCAGCGCACTTGCCCACGGCTTCCGGGTTGCCGCGATTGCTGTCAAACTTCAGGTTGAATACCAGAAAGATCTGGTCAAGCGCAATCGATTGCAAAGGTGGCCGGGACTGGCTGCCGGCACTGCCAATCTTCTTCAATGGTCAGATCGCTGCCGTCCTGCGTTGGCGCTGACGAAAGCCCGGCAAACAACCACGCAAACTTCGCTCTTGAAAACTATGAAAAGTTGCGTCGAAGGCGGGGCAGGGGGAAACGACAAGCCAAGACCGTAAGCAGAGGGGCAGGGTTCTGACGTTTAACGGGTCAGGCAGGCCGGTTCATCCCGGCGTCAGACTGACGCGGCTTTTTCGATGCGTGCGGTCAGGAACAATACTTTCGTGCGATGTAGATGTCTTTGATCGAGCCGCGCCTTCGCTGCGTTGAATTCCTTGCGCGCGGCGCTCAATCTCATCAGGGCGCGGTCGCGATTTTCGTACAGACGGCGGACAGGAGAGCCTGGTGCGCCGATCGTGCCACGATAGGGCATGCAATCGGCAGGAAAAAAGGCGCGCATGTCTCCTAACCTCGAAGCAAGAGCTTGGTCGGCCTCAAGATACTGTCGATAGGCGATCGCCAGAAAACGTCGATAAGCAGCAAGTTCCCTGTGCATTTCTTCCTCCCTGGTGCGGGTGAGGGCGATGCGATGAAATTGTGGCGCGCGTCTTTTGTCCTGTCAAGGTGCCTCACTGGCGACGCGCTCCCGCAGGTGTGAGATGACGGCGCGGCGGATATCGTCGGGCTGGTCGCCGAGAGTTTCCTCAGCAGACGCAGCTCGTGCGACGTTGATGATGTGACCGCCCCCGACGGCATCAATGTGCCCAGGTCGGTCTGTGAGGATCCACAAAGGAGAGCGGTCATGTCGGAGATTGTCACAGTCGGGCTCGACCTGGCGAAGAATGTGTTCCAGGTGCATGGAGCCGACAGCGCAGGATGGACCGCGTTGCGCAAGAAGCTGAGGCGGGATCAGGTGCTGGCCTTCTTCGGGCAATTGCGACCATGCGTTGTTGCGATGGAAGCCTGCGGCGGTGCCCACTTCCGGGGCCGCGAGATCGGAAAGCTGGGCCATGAGGTGCGGCTGGTCCCGCCCGCTTACGTCAAGCCATTCGTCAAGCGCAGAAAAACGACGCGGCCGATGCTGAGGCGATCTGCGAGGCGGCCCAGCGTCCGACGATGCGCTTCGTGCCCGTGAAGAGCGAAGAGACCCAAGGGGCCGCGATGGTCTTCCGCATCCGCGAGTTCCTGATCCGGCAACGGACGCAGGCAATCAATTCCCTGCGCGGGCATTTGACCGGGTTTGGTCAGATCGTGCCGCAGGGCGCGGCCAACGTGAGGCGTTTGATCGCCATCGTCGAGGACCCGGAGAGCGGCCTGCCGACGGACGCTATCGCCACGTTGAGGGCCCTGATCGCGGCTCTCAACGTAACCAGCCGGTTGGCACCGCCTGCCGGATTTCGGCGTGAGGCTCTAAGTCAGGTGCATAGCGACGTCGCAAACGACGTCTCTTATGCGCGGAGGGGCGATGCGGGGTGAGGTTCTGGGTGTTGAGCGCCGCCGGCGTTAGGACGATGAGGTGAAGCTGGCGGTCGTGAGCGCCGTGGGGATCGACGGCGCGACGGTGACCCAGGTTGCGCAGCGCCACGAGGTGACGCGCCAGCAGATCTACGCTTGGCGTCACGAGCTGAAGCGGAAGGGTTTATGGTCGCCTGATGCTGGGGCGCTGTTCCTGCCCGCCGGCATGGTGCCCGCCATGGAGCTGGCCGTGGTGGAGCCTCCAGCCCGGGCCGCCGCCCCGGCAGCATGGGTTGAGTTGCGGCTCGCGAAGGGCCGCGTGCTCCGGTTCGAGAGCAACATCGACGATGTGGCGCTGTCGCGCCTGATCCGCGCGGTGGATGCGGCATGATCGGTCCGGGAACCGGGGTGCGGGTATATCTGGCCTGCGGTGCGACCGACATGAGAAAGGGGATCGGCGGGCTGGCGGCGCTGGCGCAAGACGTGTTGCGCCAGAAGCCGACCGGCGGTGCGGTCTTCGCCTTCCGGGGCCGCAAGGGTTGTGAATCGGCATGCAAAAGTGACCCACTTGGGTGGGTTATGATCATCTAAAACT
>CAZCAX010000041.1:0-25219 GCA_964496915.1 uncultured Rhodobacter sp. | reverse complement strand
AAACTATCCCAGATCACCAGCGGCATTAACCCACGGGGTCTCCTTCCCGCTTACGTTCATCCCGCCCATGAACCACATGGAGGTGCGTGGCTTTCCGGGAATGTTGGCGCCGTTGATCCAGCTGTCGGTCACCTCGAAAAGCGTGCCGGACATTCCCTCCTGGCATAGCTGCACCCATTCTTCCTGCGCCTTGTAGTCCGTTTCGATCACGCCCTCGCCCTGCTCGGCTTTCAGGATCAAGTCGGTGAGGAAGTTCACCTGCCATTCGTGAACGAGCGGCTGGCTTGTGAACGGACTGAACGGGCCAAAGACCATCAAGAGATTGGGGAACTTGGCGACCGACATGCCGGCATAGGTATGGGGGCCGTCGCTCCACTCCTCTTCAAGCCGGGCACCATCGCGGCCGATCGTCTCGATCTTGAGGTAATTCCCGGTCATGGCGTCAAACCCGGTTGCCATGATTATGACGTCAAGTTCCACTTCCTTGCCGCCAACGATCAGACCGTTCCTGGTGAATCGCTCAATCGGGTTTGCCTTGACGTCATGCAGGGTTACGTTTTCGCGGTTGAAAGTCTCGTAATAGTCGTCCGCCGCGAGGGGCCGCCTGGCGTAATAATCCGTTGGCGTAAGCATTGCTGCCACCTTCGGATCCTTTACGATTGCGTCGATCTTGGACTTGATGAAGTCGGTCGCTGTCTTGTTCGCTTCAGGTGTGACCGTGATGTCCGAGAAGGTCTCAAGCATGAAGGCAAAACCATTGCCCTTCTGCCAGGCTTCCTCATAGACGCGGTTGCGTTCCTGTTCCGGCAATTCAAGCGCTGAAGTCGTGCTTTCGACGAACCCGAAGACAGCCGCGGTGTTCAGCGCCCAGTCACGAAAACCGACCGGATCTTTCTGGATCTTCTTGCGTGTCTCTTGCGGGAAGGGGCCAATCCCCAGCGGCACTACCCATTGCGGTGTGCGCTGAAGAACGTGGAGGTGGCCTACCTTGGCTGCGATTGCCGTTATGATCTGGATACCCGTAGAGCCGGTACCGACCACGCCTACCCGCTTTCCCGAGAGATCGGGTTCTTCATGGGGCCATTTTGATGCCACCAGAATATCGCCCTCATATTTGTCCTGATCCGGGAATTGCGGGGCGTAAGAGGATGACAGCAGCCCCACGGCCTCGATCACGTATTTAGCGGTGAACGTGTCGCCTGACTTGGTGGTCAGTGTCCACCTGTTGGCATCATCGTTCCACTCCATCTTCGCGATGCGCGTATTGAAGTTGATAGCGCTTTTCAGGTCATGTTTGTCTGCAACAGCGTTGAGGTAGTTGAGAACTTCGTCCTGCTTGGCATAGCGTTCGGACCATTCCCAGTTCTGAAACATGTCCATGTCGAAGGAATAGGTATACACGGTGGATTCGGTATCGACGCGGCAGCCCGGATACCTGTTCCAGTACCAGGTGCCCCCGACGCCGCCAGCATCATCGAACCCCTGAGCATTCAGCCCCAGTTCGTTGCGGACACGGTGAAGGGCGTAAAGGCCACCTACACCAGATCCGATCACGGCAACGTCCAGTTCAAGACCTTCCACGCCTTTTGCAGTTGTGCCTTCCACGATAGACCTCCCATTTCGTCGATCAAGCTTCCCGGATTCACTGTCCTTTGCCGGTAGCGCCTCGAAGGGCGGGGGCAAGGGGTGAATTCAATCGGCGTGATATGGTAATACGGTAATACAGTCAAGCTTCGCAACACAATTCTTCGAATCCGATATCCCTCGCTACCATGTCAGCGCGCGCTCCGGCTGTGGCAGCCTTGCGCGCAGCCGTGTGAGTTGCCGCGTGCTCCGCGCGTGAGCGAAGTGTCTTGTCAGCGCGATAAGACTGTATTACGATATTATCGCAATGCTGTATTACTGAAACCATTGCCGTATCTGCCATGGATACTTGCAGCCTTGACGAGGAGCCGAAGATGACAAGCCATCCAAACACTTTCACATCCGATGCGCTGAGCGCGCTTTTCCCCGACACGCGCCTGTATATCAACGGCGCCTGGGTTGATGGCGACGGCCAGTTCGATGTGGTCAATCCGGCCAGCGGGACAGCGGTGGCCTCGGTCTCGGACGCAACGCCCGATCATGCAATGCGCGCACTTGACGCCGCCGTTGCTGCACAGGACGCCTGGAGCAAGGTTGCGCCGCGGGCGAGGGCGACATTGCTGCACAAGGCGCACAAGCTGATGCTGGAGCGTGAGGAAGCCTTCGTTCGCGTCATGACGCTGGAAAGCGGCAAGCCGCTTACCGAGGCGCGGGCCGAATACAACCTTTCTGTCGATTTCCTTCTCTGGTTTGCCGAGCAGACAGCGCATCTTCATGGAACCTATTCCGAAAGCTCACATGGCGGATTTCGAATCATGGTCACGCATCGGCCCGTCGGTCCGTGCCTGTTGATCACGCCGTGGAATTTCCCGCTGCTCATGATCGTGCGCAAGGCAGGGGCCGCATTGGCAGCCGGTTGCACGACTGTCACCAAGACCGCGCAGGAAACGCCTTTGACCGGGGCGCTTTTTGCGCAGGTTCTGCATGATGCCGGTTTTCCGCCCGGCGTGGCCAACCTGCTGCACACCACCAAGTCGTCCGGCGTGTCGGGGCCACTTCTGCAGGACAAGCGTTTGCGGAAGGTTTCCTTCACCGGCTCCACGCGCGTAGGCAGCTTGCTGATGGGGCTGGGTGCGAAGAACATCGTCAACAGTTCCATGGAACTTGGCGGGGACGGGCCGTTCATTGTTCTGGACGATGCCGATATCGAACTGGCCGTCGAACAGGCGGTGATCTGCAAGTTCCGCAACGCCGGGCAAGCCTGTGTGGCCGCCAATCGTATCATCGTTGATCGCGCAATCGAGGCCGAATTCACGGAGAAGTTCGTTTCGCGGGTCAAGGCGCTTACCGTGGGCGACGGTATGGGGCCTGTGGACGTGGGTCCGATGATCTCGGCGAAACAGCGTGACGGCCTGATGGCGACCCTGTCGCAGCTGAATGATGCCGGAGGGGCGACCCTTGTTGGCGGAAAGCCGGTTGACGGTGCGGGATACTTCTTTGAGCCGACAGTGGTTCGGTTCGAGGGCGCCAATGACATCATGTGCTCGAACGAGTTGTTTGCGCCGATCGCCACGATCTTCCCTGTCGATGGCCCGGAAGAAGCTCTCGCGCTGGCCAATGACACAGATTACGGTCTGGCATCCTATGTCTTTACCGGCAATATTTCGCGCGCGGTTCAGTTCGGCGAGAGGCTGGCCTTTGGCATGGTTGGCATCAATCGCGGGATCATGGCCGATCCGGCGGCGCCCTTCGGCGGCACCAAGGCCTCGGGCATCGGGCGCGAAGCGGGCCATAACGGGATATACGAGTTCATGGAGCCGAAGTACATGGCATTGACAGTGGCGGATGATCTCTGATGACACAACTCGACAATCATATGGGTCTCGGGCTGGTGCGTCAGCCCGGGACAGTGCTTTTCGGGCCGGGGCAGCGTCGGCAGCTTGGCCGCTACGCGCGTGGATTTGGCCGCTCGGCGTTGATGATCACGGATGAGCGCATGGCGACCACGCCTGAATTCAAGGGCATGGTCGAGGATCTGGCCAGTCAGGGCGTTTCGGTCGCGATCTTCGATCGTGCCTTGCCGGATTTGCCGCGGCAGAACGTGCTGGACGTCGTTGCGGCGCATGCCCAGCAAGCGCATGATGTGATCGTGGGGGTCGGCGGCGGCTCGTGCATGGATCTGGCCAAAGCGGTGTCCGTGGTCCTGGCCCATGGGGGCGATGTCCGAGACTATTTCGGGGAATTCGCTGTTCCCGGCCCGGGCGTGCCGATCATCACGATCCCGACCACGGGCGGAACCGGTGCCGAAGTTACCAGCCTTGCTATCGTTTATGATGACGAGACGCAGATGAAGATGGCGATTGCTGATGCGCATATCGCACCGGCCATCGCGCTGATCGATCCCGAACTGACGCTGACCTGCCCGCCGGGGCTGACTGCGGCGACGGCGGCAGATGCGCTTTCGCATCTTGTCGAGGCATTCACGGCAAGGCCCAAGAATCCGGGCCCCGACCAGATTGCGCGGGAAATCTATGTCGGCAAGAACAGGATCACCGACATGTTCTGCTTGCAAGGATTGCGCCTCATGAATGCTGCACTGGAAACCGTCGTTTCCGAGCCGTCGGATCTTGCTGCGCGCGCCGATGTGATGTTTGCGGCATATTGTGCAGGCATGGCGATAAACACGACCGGTACGGCGGCGGCCCATGCGATCCAAAGCCCGATGTCTGCCATTTGTCATGCGCCACATGGGTTCGGCGTGGGTGCGCTTCTGCCCTATGTCATGCGGTTCAATCTACCCTATTGCGTTGCAGAATTCGCAGAGATCGGGCGCGCGCTCGGGGTGGCTGATCCGACCATGTCGGAGCTTGATCAAGCCAGGGCAGGGATCACCCGGATTGAAGCGTTGCTCGAAGCCGCAGGTGCACCGCTTGAGATCGCTTCGCTCGGGATCAAGGCGGCGCATTTCGAACAGATCGCGGCATCATCGGTCAAGGCCAAACGGCTGGTTCTGAACAATCCCGCCCCAATGACAGTGGAATCCGTCAGTGCCTTGCTTGGCCGGGCTGTCGCAGGGGACCGCAGCTGGTGGGATAAACCATGACGCCCGCCGCGGCAGGCTGTCAATGCTTTGACAACTGACGAGCGCCGGATGTATCAATCTCCTCTGTGAATGCGCGTTGACGGTATTATCATAAGTCAGTATTATATTTCAGTCGTAGTGGCATAATCCGGGCTTCGCAGAGGCCCTTGCACGCCAGAAGATGTGTACGAAGCGGGAAGATTTGTGCCTGGAACACTGCGGCCCTGTTCCGGTGGACAGATAGGCGCGTCAAAATATGCTACTGTGCGTGCAGCATGCCGTGCAGGGAACTGGAAGATTCGGAGAGTGACATGGATAGGTCGACAGTAATTTCACGCACTGCCGCGCCGTTGCGCCAACAGGTCGTGAAGCTGGTTCGGGAAGATATTCTTGAGGGCAACCTCGTTCCTGGGCAAAGGCTAGTTGAAAGCGCTCTTTGCGAAGCCTACGGCGTGTCCAGAACGGTGGTTCGCGAGGCGCTGAGGCAGCTTGAATCAGAGCACCTGATTACAGTGGTTCCCAACCTCGGGCCAATCGTTGCGGTGCTGACCGAGCAGGAAATCAAGTCAATCTATATTGTGCGCGCCACGCTCGAAGGGCTGGCTGGCAAGCTTTTTGCCGAAAACGCCAGCCCCGAGGAATGTGAGGAACTCATCAGTATCGGCAAGCGGCTCGACAAGGATTATCGCAAGGGCGATGTGCAGAGCCGGGAACTGATCAAGGCAGATTTCTATCGTCTGCTGACCGAGGGAACGAAAAACGAGATTCTGGCAGACAGCCTGAGGAGCATGCACGCCCGGATTGCGATGTTCAGGCGCTTTGCTTTTGTCGATGAGGCGCGTGTCGAGCCTTCGATTTCTGAGTTGGAAGCGATCATCCGGGAGGCGGCGGTAAACCGCGATGGCGCTGCAGCCTGGCAGGCTTGCGAGCACCATATCCTTCTGGCTGGCGATCTGGCGATTGAAGAATACCTGAAGCGCCACCGGGCAGTTCTTGAAACCTGACGCCGAGGTTTTTCCCAGTCAATTTCAGGCGTGCAGTATGGCCGCGGCGGTATGCAGGATGCAGAAATAGCATTCTGCATCCAAGCCTGACGCGTGTGAGCAAAGTCCGGCAAGCTCGGTCGCCAAGGCTGTGTGCGCGGCTTTCCGGGTCTGGAATGCGCGTGGCCTGTGGGCAACATGTCAGTCTGCAAACCCAGTTTCGTTTCAAGGCAGACGCCGACAGTCTCCAGAGCAGTTTCATGCGACTGCGGCATGGGTCGGGCATCGTTTGAATCTGGTGTTTTCACCCGCTTCCTTACTGGATCGTTAGAAAAGTGTATAGACGAACAGTCGATAATACGGTAATACGATAATCGAGGATCCATGGTTTGCAACCGGCAATGCCCGCGACGCAATCCAGTGTTTATGGAGGGAGGACCGTATGCCGGCTAAAATGCTCAACACTCAGAATGCAGGGTGGTACCGTTTCAAGGTTGGCGCATTGGAATGCACAACCATCTGGGATGGCTACATCCACCACGGCTATGAGGGAATCTTCCCCAATGCCGACCCCGCTGAGATGGAGCGCCTCAAGGAAGAATACCGGCTTCCCAAGGATCACATTCCGATGGATCTGAACCCGGTGGTGGTCAATACCGGCGAAAAGCTGTTCCTGATCGACGCCGGCATGGGCAAGTCATCCGACATGTTCGGCGACACGATGGGGCATGCGGTCGACAATCTTGTTGCTGCGGGGATCAATCCCGATGACATCGACGTCGTGCTCATGACCCATCTGCATCCGGACCACTCCTACGGTCTTATCGATGCGGCGGGCAACGCAATCTACAAGAATGCCGACCTCTATGTGTCCGACCTCGATTGGGCAGAGTGGACGGACGAAGCCAACCTCCAGCGGAACGATCACAAGGCCCCATGGACCGAGGGCACATTGGCTGCAGTCGCGCCGTATCGCAAGCGCCTCAAGCTGTTCAAACTGGGCGACGAACTCATGCCGGGTGTCAAGACGATGTCAGTCGCCGGGCACAGCCTTGGCCAGGCCGCGTTCGTTTTTGAGAGTGCCGGCGAGAAAGTCGTTTTCACGGGCGATGTCGCGCATCACCAGGTTTTCGACCCCGTTCATCCCGAGTGGTTCTTCCACATGGATTACGACAGTGACCCCGCTATGGGCGCCGATGCAAAGGCCGAGATCTTCGCGCGCGTTGTCGATGAGGGCATCCGCTATCATGGCTACCATTTTCCGTTTCCGGGAATTGGCGATCTCGAGCGTGTGGAAGACGGCAGCTACAGGTTCCATGGTGAGCCGGTAACCCCGCGCCTTTGATCGCGATTTTCATTTGGGAGGCACAGCCATGACAGGGCGCTGCGCGATTGTTACCGGGGGCGGCCGGAATATCGGTGAGGCGATTTCGCTCCGTTTGCAGCAAGATGGCTATCGGGTGTTTGTGCTCGACGTCGTCACACCGGAAGCGGAAACGCTGCGCGATGACGCAATCCAGATTGATCTGATGGATGTCGAGGCGACGAAGGCGGCAGTCAGCGCGATTGCCGCAAATCACAAGGTCGTATGCCTTGTAAACAACGTCGGAATCGTTGCGCCTGCACCTTTTGATGAGGTCGATCTGGATGATCTCGACCGACTGATGCATCTCAATCTGCGCGTATCGATCGTATGCGCGCAGGCGGTGGTGCCTGGCATGCGCCAGCATGGTGAGGGGCGGATCGTGTTCAACACCAGCCGCGTTACCAAAGGCAAGCGGGACCGCACGCTTTACAGCGCCACGAAAGGCGCCGCACAGGCGATGGCGCGCACTTGGGCCCTTGAACTTGGTCATGACGGGATCACGGTGAATTGTGTGGCGCCCGGCCCGATCGCGACAACGGCATTTTGGGAAAACAACCCGCGCAACGCACCCAAAACCAGAGCGATTGTCGATGCAATTCCCGTAGGCCGGATGGGTGAGCCGGAGGATGTGGCAAATGCTGTCAGTTTCTTCTGCGATGCCCGCGCGGGCTTCGTAACCGGACAGACTCTTTTCGTTTGCGGCGGCGTAACTGTCGGCTGAGGCCTGCCTGACGGCTGCGATCAACGAAGAAAAGATTTGCGCTATTACCGTATTACAGTATGATTAACATCCGGCCACGGCGGCCAGCGATCTTCGTCGTGTCCGACACAGGAGGAGGAAGGTCATGCGACTGAAAGGGAAGGTGGCGATCGTTTCCGGCGCATCTCGCGGTATCGGGCTTGGCATCGTCGAAAAATTTGCGGCTGAAGGCGCCATTGTCATTGCCGGAAGCCGAAGCAACCCGGCGGGTATTTATCCCGAAGTGCGGGCGGGCACATGATTTGATACGAGCGCTGATTTCAGGTCATTTAAAATCAATGACTTAGCGAGTGGCGTTGTCACTTGATTTGATACGAAAGTACGGTTGGTCGCGAAATCAGGGAAAGTTCGGTCAGGGCGGGCGGCGAAAAACCGTTACAAATCAACACCCGTAACAGACGTAGGTATGCGGTTTTTCCGCAGACCGCACACCTACTTCCGCTTGACAGCTTCCGCGGCAAAGTCATCCAAAACAGACATGACGATTTTCTGATGATCTCGGGCAACAGGATCACGCAAGGTCAAGTCCGACATGCAGCGATCATAATAGTTAAGCGTGTCGATCATTATTTCAGCGGCTACCTGATCGGGAGAGCGACCAAGAATTGTTCCATCTCCCGGCACAATGGGGCCTGTAGAGGGGTCTGACAGCGCAAGTTTTCGGAGAAATGCCACCGAGGAAGAGAACGCCCCAAGAGCCGCATACCGGCGCTGATGGTGGCTAAATTCTGGTGTATCGGTTAACCCAACAAGCCAGTCGATTGACACATCGAGACCCTTAGCGATTGCGATTAAAGCGTCTACGCCGGGGCGCTGCGGCACTCGGACATTCATATAATTCTCCAGTGATCGCTTAGGTAGCCCGCATGTCTCGGCCATCTCAGCGATGGTCATGCCGTTTTGTGACTGAAGCGCCCTTAGCCGTTCGGCTACCGTTGTCTGCTCAGCGCTATCTTCCATCTTGACTGCACCCTTAAAGGGTGTATAACCACTTTATAAGGTTCTTATAAGATGGTTTACACCGTGAATCCTGCGTCAGACACCTATCACAAAACCAGCGTCGAGCGCTACCACAATGTCCGCGCAGGGTTCGCGAGACAAGCTACATCCCTTCATGCTTGGTGCTCAGATAATGGCGTAGCCATGCCCAATGCTCGTGCGGCATTGCTGGGCACGTGGACAGGCCCCAAGGCGACGGAACTTGTCAGGAAGATCGCCCTAGCCAGTGGGGTGGATGCTTAGCATGACCCCTGTTCGAGACATAGCCGGCCTAGGACGTATCCCCAAGCACTTCACTTCCGCCCAAGCCTGGCTAAAGCGAAAACATGTCACAATCCACCGCCAACCATGTCAGGGCGGCGAAAGACTGGAAATCGACCCCACAGAACTGCCGGAGCCGGAGCGTCAGGCATATGCGGCAGCGCTGTGCCCGAAGGATGGTCCCGTTCAGGGCGAGTATGATGGCGCAGCCTGGGAAGCATTTCGGGCGGCGGTGCCGACGCGCCGTGCCGACGCACAGCGCAAAGCGGAGATCGTGCATGTTCTCATAGCGCTGCGCGAGGGCCGGGCGCGGTGGCACGAGTGCCGTGCGCGCCTGATCGAACGGTTTGGAGGCGACACACCTTCTGTCCCCACGCTGAAGCGCCTGTTGGCGGCAGTGCAGGACGTTGCCCCGATCAACTATCCCCCGGCACTGCTGACCGGGCATACCGGCAGGACCGTCGAAGCGGAAATGAGCCAGGAAGCATGGAAGTTCTTCCTGAAGACCATTGTTGACGCCTCCAAGGATTTCCCGATCATTCAAGCATGGCGGGACACGCGCGATGTCGCGCGGAAGAAGGGCTGGCGCTGGCCTGCATATGAAACAGTCAATCGTCGCTGGAAGGCGCTGCCATACACCGAAAGGCTGACTGCACGGGTGGGCGCGAAGGAGGCACAGAAGCGGCTTTCGCAGCCTGTGTTGCGCGACAAGACAAGCATTCACGCTCTGGAATGGGTTTCGCTGGATGGCCGGACGCTTGATTTCTTCATTGAGGGGACGAATGGCAGCCCGCTTCGGCCTACCTTCTTGGCTCTGGTTGATGTGGCATCCACCAAGGTTCTTGGCTGGAAGCTGGCCTCAGCCGAAGATGCCGCTACAACCAAGGCGCTTATCGTCGAGACCGTGCGTAAATTTGGCCTGTTTGACAAGCTGTACACTGACAACGGCCGCGCCTTTGCCGGGAACCTCATTGCAGGCGGCAACCCAACCCATTTCAGAAAGAAGCGCAAGCTGGAGATCGGCACAACGCCGCCCGGAGTTTGCGCTCTATTGGGCATCAAGATGCACTTCGCACTTCCAAGGAATGGTCGCGCCAAGGAGGCGGAGCGAACCTTTCGAACCCTATCACGCAGCATAGATGATCGACCTGAGTTCAAAGGCGCGCATGCTGGCCACAGCGTTGGCGAAAAGCCAGATAGCAGCGTCACGCCCGTCACTTTTGAGTTCGCGCGTTCTGTGATCGCGCGCGAGGTCGAACGGCACAATACAGAGGCAGGACGGCGCAACCAAGGCGCGAATGGACGTTCTTACAATCAGCAATTCAATGATCTTATGGCGGGTCGAGTATCGCGCAAAGCGACGGAGCAACAGCTCTATCATGCCAGCCTGACTTACGAATGGCGGGCCGTTGACCTCCATGGCCGCATCAAGATCAACAACTGGGTTTATGGTGATCATACATCGGTGAACGCACTGATGCCGCACCACGAAACGAAAAAGAAGGTTCTGTTCGGATACGATCCGACCAACTTCAGCGCTCCAGGCGTAGCTTATGACGAAAGTATGCGGCTTATCTGTGCTGACATCGCGCACGTAAAGCGCGGAGACTATGACAGCTCCGAAGGCGTCCAACAGGCGAGCAAGAACAAGAAGGCTGCCCGAAAAGCAACCCACGAAGCAGACGCCGCGACCAATCGAATGGCTGATCATGAATATCAGCAATTGCTTGCAGAACTGGACGAAGCCGGATGCAACGACGCTTCGACAGAAATCGAAAACAGCAAAGTTGTCTCCGGGCACTTTGCGTCACCGCTGCGCGGATCGAAAAAACCGACTTCAGAACCCTCTTCTGACCCGAAAATCTTGGCGGTGCTGCAACAATTCAAGACCGAAGGTTTGAAGAAAAGGAATGAGGCATGAGAAGCGCTGAACCCGCCTCTCATGCCATTAATGCGGGCGAGCCCGCGTACTCAGAGGAGGCAAACATGCCAGAACCTATCCTTCTTGCCAAGACCGATCCGCCACCTGAGCCTGGGGGGTTTGTAACCACGCCGACAGCTCAGAAAATTGTTGACGCCCTTGAGTTGATCACGGTGCTGCCCGGTCCGCAGATGGCGATGATCGCTGGTGTCCCAGGCATCGGCAAGACTGAGGCTGCCAAGTACTTCAAGGTGACGAACAGAAATGTTCTGATCTTCACTGCGGCAGGGAGTGGTAATCGAAAAACCCGAGATCGTGAGCCCGCAGAGCTCCTCGCCTCACACTGTCATGTGGCATACGAGTACCAGAATGAAACCTCGATCCGGCGATCGCTTCGGGAAGGGCGGCAGCTTTCGGGCGCAACCATTATCTTCGACGAAGCCAACAATCTCAGCGAAACCGGTCTTGAATGGCTGCGCATCACTTGTGAAGAGGCTGGCGCAAACCTTGCGCTGATCGGCGACATGAGCCTTGCGCAAAAGCTCAAGCGGCTCTCGAAGCTATGGACCAGAGCGGCTCCAAAGCTGATCCTCGGTGCCGCAACAGCGCAAGACCTTCAACAGATCGCTAATTCCTACGGGGTCCGGTGTGCATCCGCGCTCGCCGCCCTCTCTGGTGAAAATCAGGAGGGAACCGCAACGCGTCAAATCCGAAGCGTCGTGAAGGTTCTTCAGCTTGCAGCGATCCTTGCGCAGCAAGGAGACATTACTCGCACCCACATCAACACCGCCCTTGCTCAACTGCGCGTAAAATAAAGGAATTGTCCAATGATCACCTCTCACGAAAACCCCAAGGCAACGCTGACCCTGTGCCGCGACGGCCTTTACATGGCATCCAACGATGCAATCGCTGACGTGGGGTCGCTGGCGGCGCTCCTGAAGCTGGTGGATGACCTGGTGACGGAACTGGAGGTTTCCCGGCACCACTCCCACAAGATCGACATGATCAGCGCCGCCGCGAAGGCGGGCGCGGAGATGGGCGTGCGCGTCCAGGCCGATCTTGAAGGCATGCACAAGCAGATCGTGGATCTGATCAGCGCCACCACGCGCAACGGAAAGGAGGCGGGCAATGTCGATCAGTAACAAACAGATCGCCCTTATCCATGTGGCCAAAAGCAAGCTGAGGCTGACCGAAGCGGAGTTCCGGTCTGGCCTGGTCGATCTTTGCGGGGTCACCTCCGTGACGGAGCTCGACCAGGACGGGTTCACGGCGCTCATGGGCTTGTTCGAATATCTGGGCTTCGAGCCGTTGACCGCCAAGGGACCGGACTATGGCGCGCGCGACGGCATGGCCAGCTTCGCCCAGCTCGAACTGATAAGGACGATCTGGAAGGAATGGTCAGGTGCCGATGTTGATGACGGTCTGGCGGTCTGGCTGGAACGGTTCTTCGGTGTTTCCAGCCTGCGCTTCGTGACGGCCCAGGATGCGCGCAAGGTGATCACCGCCCTGAAGAAGATGAAGGCACGCGACAAGGCCGCATGACATGTGCGGCGCGAGTGACGATGAAGGGGGCGGTGCGCGGCATCGCCCCTTTTTGCTCCAAGCGCCTCAGAGGCCCGCTGAGCGGCTTCCTGTCTCTGGGCACCCCTCGCCGCCGGAAATTCCTTAAACGCCTGTTAAACGCGTTTAAGGGGGGTCTACGGGGCATTTGAGGCGCGACCGCACTCAAGCATTGATCTCGGCGCGGTGTTGCGCCTATCCTGACCGCTGACAGAGAGGCCACAGATGGAAGTCTTCGGAACCTTTTTCTTGCTCTTCGGCATCGGCGCGCTCCTTGGCATCGCCTATGTGCTGTTCGTGGTCGCGAGGTTCGTGGTGGCGCTGTTCTGCAAGCTGGTCCTTCTGCCCGCGCTGGAGAGCTTGCGCGCGGCACTGGTGGCGCTCCAGGAGCGGCGGGAAAAGGAAAGCGGCGGCAGTTGACCCGCCGCCGCCCAGTCCCAGTCCGAAGGAACCTTCTTTCCATTCACCCCTGACACGATAACCGGAACGCTGTCCGGGGTGATCCGGGACGTGCGTCCGGATAGCGTCGCCTGCATTGATGATCACGCGAGCGAGGCGGGCGGCACCAGTGCTTTCCAACGAATACCCTTCTATCGCCGAAAGGCGGCAACTTGGTCTCTATGTCGCGCATATGGAGGTCGAGCTTGCAGAGCAATTCGGGGATCACGTCGCCCGCCTCTTCCTGGACAATTTCGGCGGTGATGAGCTGTTTGTGCCGCTGAGCGCCACCGATGATCACCCGGTGAGCAAGCTGGTAGGTCGCGATGTTCTGGAATGGCTGACCGCCAAGTTCGGCAGCGGTGCGCTGGAAGTCCCGCACGGGGCCATGTCGAGCAAGAATGCCCAGACAATCCGAGTACGCCGCCTGATCGTCAACACCAACCTGAGCACCGTCGATATCGCAAAGCTGACGCGCGTCAGCCGAAGGAATGTGCGCCGCATCATCCAGAAAATGCGTGAGGCGGGCATTGCCTTGCCGCATCGCCCCCAGAAACCCAAATCGAAAGAGAAGTCCAGACCATGATCGTCAATTCCGGAAACCTTTCCACCGTCTTTCGTGGCTTCCAGACCGTCTTCAATGAGGCGTTCGACAATGCGCCAAGCCACTTTGAAGAGATCACCATGCGGGTGCCCAGCTCGAATGCCGAAGAAATCTACGGATGGCTCGGCAGCTTCCCCCGCCTGCGCGAGTGGATTGGTGATCGCGTCATTCGCAACCTGTCGGTGCATGACTGGCGCATCAAGAACCGCAAGTTCGAAAGCACCATCGCCGTGCCGCGCGATGCGCTCGAAGATGACACCTATGGTGTCTTCGGGCCGATGATTTCGGAAATGGGCCGCGAGGCGCGCGACCATCCCAACGAGTTGGTGTTCCGCCTGCTGGCCAGCGGCTTCAGCACAGCTTGCTATGACGGCCAGTATTTCTTCGATACCGATCACCTCGGCACGAATGCCCAGGGCGAAGAGGTCAGCGTTTCGAACATGCAGGCGGGCAGTGGCCCGGCGTGGTACCTTCTCGATCTGAGCCGCGCCGTGCGTCCGATCATCTGGCAAGAGCGGGTGCCTTACAAGTTCACCGCCCTGGACCGCGACACCGATGAGCATGTGTTCATGCGTGACGAATACATCTACGGGGTGCGTGCGCGGGTCAATGCCGGGTTTGGCCTGTGGCAACTGGCCTATGCCAGCAAAGCCGATCTGAGCAAGGACAATTACGAAGCGGCGCGCACTGCGATGATGACCCTGCGCGGGGATCATGGCCAGCTTCTGAACGTGCGCCCCACAGCCCTGGTCGTTCCGCCGGAACTGGAAGGCGCGGCGCTTCGGCTACTGAAGAACGGATCGACCATTGTCGAAGTCGGCGGGCAGCATGTCGCCGTGACCAATGAATGGGCGGACAGCGCCAAGCTGATCGTCGCATCTCACCTGGCTGCATAAGGGGAAAACGTCATGGTATGGCCGATCTTGGGCGTGGCCCTCAGGGCAATGGCAGGAGGTGGAGCGCGAGGCGCAGCAAGTCGGTCCAACCGTGCTGCCGCGAAGGGCAACACCCAGATAGCTGGGGCGATGCAAGATTTCGCGGGCGGTCTGGCAGAGCTTGGGCGTATTGCCCAGGGCGGGCTCCAGATGAACATTCAGGTCATTGATGAAGATGGCTTCAGGGATGCGCTCAACCGGCTCGCGGAACGCGGGTCAAGTATGCAATCGGTGTTCCACGAAATCGGGAGCTATCTTCAGTCCGAAGTCGAAAGCAACTTCGAGAATGAAACTGGACCTGACGGGGCGGGCTGGGTCGGACACTCACCGGTGACACTGCTTCGCCGGGGTTCCAGCGCCAAGAAATTGCGCGACCGGGGACACCTCTATGGCTCCTTGAGTTACAGCGCCTCGCAATCTCAGGTCGCGGTCGGGACGAACCGCGCCTACGCACGCATCCACCAGATGGGCGGACAGGCAGGGCGCGGAAGACGTGTCACCATACCGGCGCGCCCCTTCCTCGGATTGAACGAGAAAAACCGGCAGGAAATCGGGCGCATCATCGAAGATCACTTCACAGAGGGGCTCCGCCGATGACTTCCCTTCGCCAGTCCGCCTGGTCTGTCGAACTGGCCACATCCGGCCAAGCGCAAGACTGGGTTCACCTTCTGCCTCTTGGTACCTTCAATGGGCGCGATGGGCGCGGCCCCTACACGGTGCGCGATGCCACCAACATCATTGCCGCGACCCACAAGCTCGGCATGGATTTGCCCGTCGATTACGAACACCAGATCGACCACGCCACCAAGAACGGCCAGCCTGCTCCGGCGGCGGGCTGGATCAAGGAACTGAAGGCCGATGCCCAGGGCATCTGGGGACGTGTCGAATGGACCGACAAGGCGCGCCAGCATCTGGCCAGCAAGGAATATCGGTTCCTCAGCCCTGTCTTCACGTTCCACAAGACCACAGGAGAGATCATGCGCCTTCACCGCGCCGCGTTGACGAACAACCCCAACCTTCACCTCACGGCGCTCGCCAGTCAGGAAAACCCACCGGCTGATCCGCCCGAACTGGCGGCGGCTGATCTGCGCGGGCAGCTCATCCAGATGCTCGCCTTACCGGAAGACGTCGAGGATGACGCGTTGCTGCAAGCGGTGTCAGCCCTGGTCAATCGTGAAAGCGAGCCTGCGCCGGAGCCGTCACAACAACGCCAGGAGATGGATGGCGGCACAATGGAACTGGCGCTTGAGCTGAACCGGGTACGGGCGCGCGAAGCTGAAACCATGGTTCTTGCCGCCGTGGATGGCGCAATCACTTCGGGCAAGTTGCCGCCCTACCTGCGCGAATGGGGCCTTTCCCTTTGCCGTGAAAACCCGGAGCGGTTTGACGAGTTCGCTCGCCAGATGGTGCCGGTTCTGAGCCCCGGCAGTCAGATTGCGGGGCGCGGCCTACCCCGTGACCGGCAAGAGCTGACCCTCATGACCAGCGGCGGGACGGGTGACGAACACGAAATTCTGTCGCGCCTGGGCGTGTCGCAAGAGGCGTTCCGCAAGACGCTTCAGCGCGAAGGCGGCTGACATGCCCGCCTTGGGTGCGAAGGACATGGAGATTGCCAGTTGGCTGATCGTTCAGCCCGCTGGCCTCTCCCATGGCGAGATCGCCAAGGAATGCGCGGCGCGCTTCGGTTCCGATGCCTGGGGTGAAGATCGCATCCGCGCCACGCTGGTCAGCCTGCCCCGGAAGGGCGGGGCTATGCCTATGGCCATGCGGAATGCTGAGGTTCTGGCGTTCGTCAATGCACGTATCGGCACGATGACCTTCAGCGCGCTCGCCGAAGAATGCCGCAAGCGCTTCGGAGACAAGGCTCCAAGTCGCAGTAGCCTGCACCGCTACGCGCACCGGATCGGGGGCCTAAAACGCACCCTCAACCGGCAGTTAAACGGCCTGTAACTGGCGTTCGAAAACGGCATCCTGTCCCACCAGATGCCACCACGTCCGAGATAATCCCGGCGGATCAAACCAAGTGACAACGTAGATCAGAACATGTGACAGCGTACACGAAGGGGTCGAGGGTGTGGTGCTGGATGTCGCGAGCGAAGCCGACTGGGCGCACGCGACGCAGAACACCCTGGCCAAGCACGGTAAGATCGATGTGCTGGTCAACAATGCCGGAATCATCGCTTACGAAGCGCTTGGCGAACTTGACATGGCGTCCTGGCAAAAGGTTGTCGCGGTGAACCAGAGTGGGGTGTTCCTGGGGATGAAGGCCGTTATTCCCGGCATGCAGAAGCAGAAAGCGGGTTCGATCATAAACGTCTCGTCGATCTGGGGGAACGCTGCCGTGCCCGGTGCGCATGCTTATCACGCGACCAAGGGTGCGGTGCTGATGATGACCAGGAACGCCGCAATCACTTACGTGGCTGATGGTATCCGGGTGAACTCGCTTCTTCCGGGGTTTATCGACACGCCATTGACCCAATCGCAGGATCCGGACGTGAACGCCTATGTTGTCGGGGTAACGCCGATGGGGCGGGCAGGCACGCCGCATGAGATTGCCAACGGCGCTTTGTTCCTGGCGAGCGACGAATCCAGCTTCATGACCGGGGCGGATCTTGTGATCGACGGTGGCTATCTGGCTCAGTGAGCCGGCCAGAATAAAAGACCTGAGCAACATTGAGCCGCAGACATCAGTTTGCGGAATGGCGGAGCATCGGCGGAAATCTCCGATGGATCATCTGAATCAAAAAGCAGGAGAGGAGATACTATAATGAAATTGAACCGAAATAATCTGGGGGCCTTGACGCTTGCAGCGTTCTTGCCCGGTTTCGCCTTTGCCCAGACGGGAGAGGACCTCATGAACAGTCGCCTTGGCACGACGGATGCCAACGCGGTTATCGTCGAAGCCTTCGAGCGGGCGGCACTGCCCGTTACGCCCGAGTTGCGGGAAATGGCGCTCCAGTGCTGGTCCTCTGGTGCCTGTGATACTGGCACCGGTGGGACAATGACCGTTGCGATGGCTGACGGGTTCGGAGAGAATGTCTGGCGCCGGGTTACGGCGATGGAGTATATCCAGCAAGCGCTGACCTATCCTGAAGTTGGTCGTGTGCTGTATTCCTCTGCACGCGGAGATGCCGCGAAGGCGATCTCGGACCTTCGGTCCTTTGTCGCTCAGGGCGTCGATGTGATCATTATCTTCGCCGATCATGGCGAAGCCCTGGGCCCCACCGTCCGTGAAGCGCGCGATGCCGGCATTCAGGTCGTTGTATACGGCGGTACCGAGGTTGGTGAGGCGGGCACGGACTATGTCGCCAACGTTACCGAAGACATCTGCCAGCTCGGCGCTTCGTTCATCGACGCAATCCGTGATACCAACCCGGATGCGCAGAATGTTGTGGCACTCGGCGGCACGCCTGGAAACCCGCTCAGCGCAACGGTTCAGCGGTGTGCCAATCAACGCGCGGATGCGATCGGCGGAATCCAGATCGTGGCCGCGGAGGATACCAACTGGACGCAGGAGGGGACGTTCGCTGCAACCTCGGCTGCGCTCGCGAGGTTTGATGAAATTGACGGCTACATCTCCGAGTATGCCGATGGTTTCCGCGGCGCACTTCGGGCCTATGAAGCGGCCGAACGCCCGATGGAGTTCGTGCTTTCGGTCCGCACTGACGAGCAGGGGCTTTTCTGCGACTGGGAAGAGGCGGGGCAAAGCTTTGACGTGCTTTTCGCTTCCGGTCAGAACTATCAGTCGAGGATCGCACTGACGGCAGGGATGCTTGCCGCTTCCGGCGAAAGCGTCGATGCGCGTATCGACGTGCCTTTCGCGATGAAGCCCGTCGAAGTGGGCCTTTGCAACCCGCAGCTGCCGATGGAGATCTCGGTTTCGACGCTGGTTGATGAAGAGACCTTGCAGGCGATGTTCGGCGGCTGACCCCTGACATGACGGTCCAGAATGCAGCCGGGCTTTCGGCTGCATTCATTCTTCTGGAGGGTGCAATGCCGAATCTTGTTCTCAGCATTAAGAATGTGTCGAAAACCTATGGGACCGTCCGGGCGCTGGATCATGTCAGCCTCGACTGCGTTGCCGGTGAGGTCCATGCGATTCTCGGGGAGAACGGCTCGGGTAAGAGCACCTTGATGAAAATCGCGAGCGGAACGGTCACGCCGGACGGCGGAACGGTTGAAGTTGGTGGAAAACCTCTCGCAACATCCGACGCAAGGCTGGCGCGGGATCTGGGGCTGGCGACGGTCTATCAGGATGACTCGCTGGTACGCGAACTTTCGGTTGCGCAGAACCTCTTTCTGGGCACCAGGCCGGGGCAGGTTGCCTACGGCCGGATGAATGCATGGGCCCAGGAGCAGCTTGATCGCTTCGATCTGCCCGTGAGCGCAAGGGCGCCGGTTGCCGATCTGACCCCCGCACACCGGCAGTTTGTCGAAATCGTCAAGGCATTGCTGCATGACCCGAAGGTGCTGCTTCTTGATGAACCGACGTCGACACTGGATCTGGAAGGCGTGAGAAAACTCTCGTCCATGATCCGGGCGCTGACCGCTCGTGGCACGGGCGTGATTTATGTAAGCCACCGGTTGCCCGAGATTCTGGATCTGGCTGATCGTGTCACCATTTTGCGTGACGGCATCTTCCGCGGCACATTTCCGGTGACGGAAGAAGTTTCGGAGCACCAGCTCGTTTCGTTGATGGTTGGGCGCGACATTGAAGGTGAATACCCGGCCAAACCCGATCTCACGGGCTGTTCGCCGGTGTTCGAGGTCAGCGGCCTGGACGGCGAGCATTTCCATGAAGTGTCCTTTTTCGCGCGCCGGGGAGAGATTCTCGGTTTCGCCGGAGCAGAGGGAAACGGGCAGCGTGAGGCATTGCGCGCGCTCGTGGGCCTTGAGGATTCGACAGGATCGGTCACCCTGTACGGCCAGACAATAAATACACTGACCCCGCGCGAGGCCCTTCAGGCGGGGGTGCTTTTCCTGAGTGCCGACAGGATTGGCGAGGCGGTCTATCCAGAGCTCGATGTCCAGAAAAACATGACTCTGACACGCCTCAGGGAATTTGCCGCGTCGGGTTTCGTTTCGGCAAAGAAAGAAAGGGAAAACGCGCGCAAGATGGTGGACGACTTTGGTGTTGTCACCGCATCGCTCGATACGCAGGTCAACCGGCTTTCGGGCGGCAATCAGCAGAAGGTGGCGCTTGCGCGGTCTTTCCGGAGCGGCGCGAAGGTTGTGCTGATTGACGAACCCACGCAGGGCGTGGATGCCGGAGCGCGGTTCGAGATATACAAGGCCATCCGTGAGAACATCCGCGCAGACGGAACCTGTATCGTCAATTCCTCCGATGCGATGGAACTGGCCGGGATCTGCGACCGTGTTCTGGTTTTCTCACGCGGGCGCATAGTGCGCGAGCTTGTCGGCGACGAGGTGACCGAAAGCGGGATTGTCGGCAGTTTCCTGACGGACCGGAAGGTGCATGAACAGGCTGAAGAAGCCACGCCAGAGCCATCCGCCGCGTCTGTTGCCATTCGCTCGCTCTTCAGCGGGGCAACGGTCTGGTGGGTTCCGCTTGTTTTCCTTGCAATACTGACACTTGGTGTCGGTGTATATGCGGCATCGGAGAGCGAGGTTTTCCTCAGAACGATCAATATTCGCCATATTCTTCTTGCATTGGCGCCCGCCGGTCTGGTTGCGATGGCGCAGTTGCATGTTCTGTTGGTGCGGGGCCTTGATGTTTCTGTCGGCTCAATGATGAGCCTGACAGTGGTGGCAGCATCGTTCCTGCTCGCGTTTCAGGCGCCGCTGCAGGCCGTTGTTCTGGGTGTCGGCCTCTGTCTGTTGATCGGTGTTGCGGTGGGGCTCGCAAACGGGCTTCTGGTGCGCTACGCGCGCATCAACGCCATCCTGACCACGATCGCAATGCTCAGCGTGCTGCAGGGCATTGCGCTGGTATATCGGCCTACGCCCGGCGGGCTTGTCAGCCAGGACTTCACCGAGTTTCTGCGCATGCGTGTCGGCTTCCTTCCGATTTCCGTATTCTTCCTGTTGAGTGTTGCGGTGATCAGCGACATCTGGCTGCATCGGACCAGATCCGGGCTTGAGACAAAGGCCGTGGGTTTTCGCGAAGAGGCGGCGCGGCGCAATGGCGTGCGGGTCGACCGGGTTCAACTGCGCGCCTATATCCTAGCATCCGTACTTGCCACTGTCGCGGGCTTCTTTCTGGCCTCCGAGGTCGGGGTCGGTCACCCAACGGTGGGGCAGAACTATGCGCTTGCGAGCATCGCTGCGGCGGTGCTGGGTGGCGCTGCGCTTTCGGGCGGGCGCGGCTCGTTCTCTGGTGCACTGTTCGGGGCCTTCTTTTTCACACTGACGATCAACGTGATCTCGATCCTCGGGCTGAGCACTTCTGTCGGTGTGATTGCGAGTGGTCTCATGACGCTACTGGCGGTCTTCCTTTATACAGGCGTCGCTGAAGTCGAGCGAATTGCCCATGGTTTCAAGCGACGCAGGGCTTTTGCCGCCCGTATCCAGTAACGAAAGGTCCGCGAGATGGAGACTCAAGTCACCGCGCCGATTGTCCGCAGAAGGGCGCTGCCTTCGGGGAACAGACTGCCGAACATCCAGATGCGCTTTGCCGCGATATGGATTGCACTGTTCGTACTGGTCGTGATCGGCGCCGTTTTCCTGCCGCGCAGCATCCAGGCCTCGGCGGTGCATTCAATGCTGCCCTTCGCGGCCTTTCTGGCGATCGCCTCGATGGGACAGGCGCTTGTCATCATGGTCAGGGGTATCGACCTGTCTGCACCCGCCATCGTTACACTCTCGAGCACCCTGCTGCTTGGGGTCACAAGCGGTTCCAACGATCTGATCCTTCCCGGCATAATCGTTGCATTGTGCGGGGCGGCATTCGTGGGGCTTGTAAACGGCGTCTTTGTTGCCGTGTTCCGGCTCAACGCGCTCATCGTAACGCTTGCGATCGGCGCAGTCGTCGGTGGTGTAACGCTCTGGTATCGGCAGGGACTGCCCGCTGAAGCGTCAGTGCCAGCGGCAATTTCGACTTTTGGCAGCCGGTCTGTCCTGGGCCTCAACATGTCGGTGTGGCTGACCCTTATCCTGGTTGTACTCATTACAATAATCCTGCGCAGCACATTGATCGGCCGGCGCTTCGAGGCGGTGGGGGCCAACCCCGAGGCCGCGCGCATCAACGGTTTGCGTGTGGCACAATATCAGATTGGCGCGTTCATCGCGGCTGCACTGCTTTACGGGATCATGGGTATTCTGCTTTCGGCCTTCATTCGCAATCCGACACTTGAGGTCGGCAATCCCTATCTGCTCGCGCCAATTGCTGCGGCGGTGCTGGGTGCGACCTCGGTCAGTGGCGGGATCGGCTCGATGGTGGCTGTGCTTGGGGCTGCGCTTTTCCTTACGCAACTTGGCCAGATGCTCAAGCTGGTTGGCCTGGCCACGTCCTATCAGATGATAATCCAGGGGTGTGCGATCGCAGTGGGGATGTATCTTTCAGGGTTTTTCGAGTCGCGAAGGAAAGGCTAGAATGGCGAGGTCGTCCATGGGCTGTGTCATTTCTGAAGAAGCATGATGAACGAAGTAGACAGGCAACGCATCGCGTCGAAGAACCTGCTTGGCGAGGGATCGCTACGTGCCCTGTTTGCGATCCCCAAGGATTGGGTTTATGGCATTCCTGTCGACGCCCTCTGGGGGGATCTGGACAAGCTTGGTCATGTAACAAATTCGGCATTCTGGCGTTGGTGCGACGATGTCCGCGTCCAGTATGCGATGGATACAGGCCTGACGGTTCCCGCGCCTGACCAGCCCTCTTACGTGGTGGTGAAGGCGTCAGCCGAGTTTCATGCACCCATGTCTTACGGTGAGCGGGGCGTAATGACTTGCCGAACGGTTCGGATGGGACGATCGAGTCTGGACACCGAACACGCGCTTTGGCTTCAGGGCGGCAAGGCGTTTTCCGCCAGCTTCACCATCGTGCTGGCCAACCAGCTCACCGGACGATCTGTCGCGCTGCCGCCTGATGTCAGGGAGCGTATTCGGGCCCTCGAACAGCTACTGATAACATAGAAACAAGAACGCGCGGGGGTGGGGTGCTGTCGCATCGCTATTTTGCCATTGTCAAAACCTGCCGGACAACAGGCGGCAGCGCGACAGATCATGGCGCACAACCGTGACAACGGAAGCCGGGGCCGAGAAGGTTGTGAAAGACATCTTTCAGGCGGCCCGCAGGCAAGTGCGATGGAACCGGGGCGAATTGCCGATCCGGCTTTCCGCTGACTTCCTTAACAGAAGCTTGTAGTATCTGAAGCACCGGGACGGTTCCGCGCTATCAGCGAGGGACGGTCCCGGTGCACAGGCATGTCAAAACGAACTGTAGCCTGAATCCGCCATGATCAACTGTGCATTGATCGCCGAAGACGCATCCGACAACAGATAGGCGACGACATTCGCAATCTCTTTAGGCTGGAGCAGGCGGCCCGTAGGCATATCTTCCAGCCATTTCGCCATGATCTCAGGATTTGCGATGCCGACCGCCTTCAGCATATCGGTTTCGGTGTAGCCGGGACCAACGGCATTGACGCGCACATTGGATTTTGCCCATTCAACACCGACAACCCTTGCAAGATGGGCAACTGCGGCTTTGGAAACGTCATATGCCGCGTGAACCTCTGGCCTTACCGCCTTGACACCAGCAATGGATGAAATGACAACAATCGCGCCTGAACCAGCTTTGACCATCTGGCGCCCAGCAGCCCGGACACAGTAAAAAGCTCCGTCCAGATTGACCGACATGACACTGCGCCATTCCTCGTCGGTGTGATCCAGCATCGCGCTGGAATTTACCAGCGCCGCATTCGCGACAAAGCCGTCGATCCGGCCGTTTTGCCGGACCACCGTGTCAATCAATGCATCGACAGCAGAACTGTCTGTAACATCAACCTCGATACCGGATGCTTCATGGCCATTCTCCCGCAAGCGCGCTGCGGCTTCTGGTGCGCCTTGAAGATCCGCGATCACGACATGCGCGCCATTGCTGCAGGCGACTTCTGCGATAGCTTCGCCGATTCCGCGTGCTCCACCGGTTACGACAACAACCTTGTTCTTCAACTCCATGACGTTCCCCTTTATTGTGCGGTATAACCGCCATCGCAAACAAGACTGGCACCTGTCACGAAACGCGCTTCGTCAGATGCAAGGAACAACACACAGTTTGCCACATCAACCGGCTCACCCAGCGTCAAGGGGTGTTTCTCGCCCATCATCCGCAAGTAGTCCTCGCGGCCTTTCGGCCATGTATCAGCGGCCTGCATGAACAACTCGGTCTTGGTCGAACCCGGATGCACCGCGTTGACCCTGATGCCATATGGCGCGTAGCAAATTGCATCCGTCTTGGTCATCAGCATGACAGCACCCTTGGTTGCATGATAGGCGGGCAGATCGGCCGAGCCTATCAAGCCGTAGATGGATGAGAAATTGACAATCGAGCCCGATTTCTTTTCCATCATTGTCGGAAGGACATGTTTCGTTGAGAAGAACGTGCCTTTGACATTCACATTGAAAACAAGATCCCATTCCGCTTCGCTCATTTCGTGAACAAGCTTGTTCACACCCGGCGTTGCGGCGTTGTTGACCAGGATATCTACCGTTCCGAATTCCTTCAGGACTTTCTGGATGGCCGATTCAACGTCAGCCTCCTTGGTCAGATCGACCCGAACGAACGTCGCCGGATGCCCCGCGTCACGCAATTCAGCGGCAACCTGTTCTGCTTCGTCGAGGATGTCAAAGATCGCGACCGACGCTCCCTCTTCAGCGAGGCGTATTGCCGTTGCCTTGCCAATACCCCGCGCACCGCCGGTCACAATCGCAACTTTCGCTTCCACACGTTTCATCTTAGTCATTCCTCCAGCATTAGCATTGGCCCCCCACACGCTTTGCAAGCAACGGGGCAGGGGTTCATTTGATGAATTGGTATTTCCGGCGATCGGTCGTGAGAGCCACAGCGCCAATGATCACAAGGCCCTTGATCATGTCCTGCGTGAAGCCACCAACACCCGTTACATCCATTCCGTTTGACAGGATTGCGATCAGGAGAACGCCCAGAATGGTGCGATGAGGGCCACCGACCCCGCCTGACAGGGCGGTTCCACCCATGACAATCGCTGCAATCGAATTTAGCAGAATAGACGATCCGGCAGCCGGGGTTCCCGCCCCGACCTGCCCAGCCAGCATCGCGCCCGCAAGACCGCACAACGCACCGCAGGCGATAAACGCAAGTATCTTGTAATACGCGATCGGCACGCCCGAGTTTGACGCCACAATCTCACCGCCACCGATTGCGTAAAGGTAGCGGCCAAACTTCGTGCGCAATGCGACAAAGGTCAGAATGGCGGCTGACAACAGCGCGACCATTGCAACATTTGGCACCCCCGCAATGAACGAGCCGTTTATCAGATCGGTGTAACCCCAGTTCTGGTAAATGATTGCGATGCCGCCAGAGAGATGTCCTGCGATACCCGCCAGTACCGACATCATCCCCAGTGTGACAAGGAATGATGGGACTTTCAGATAAACCAGCAACCCCCCATTCACTAGGCCGACAACAGCACCGGTTATAATCGCCAGCACGATTCCCCCGGTGCTACCGTAGACATCCCAGGTTCGACAGTTAATCGCGTAAGTGATTGATATTGTTCACACGGAA
>CAZCAX010000040.1:0-27733 GCA_964496915.1 uncultured Rhodobacter sp. | reverse complement strand
AAGCCAGGCAGCAAGCTCCCGCCCTGATCGAAACGCCGACGGGTCCGGGATAGTCGCGGCAAAGGCCGTTGCGGTAATCGGCCCGATCCCCGGTATGGTCGCAAGCAAGCGACAGATCGGATTGGTTTTGTGGATCTCCGCTAACCGGATGTCGATCCCATCGATCTGCTGATTCAGCGCGTCCAGTTGCCCGACGAGAGCATCCAAAGCGAAGCAGGCATCCTCCGGTAGATCCTCTCGTATCTCGTCCAGCTTTGCGACGAGGGCATCGACCCGGTGCCTACCCTGTGGGACGATAACTCCATATTCGGCCAAATGTGCCCGGAATGCACAAGCTGCCATCGTTCTCTGTCGGACCAGAAGTCCTCGGGCTCTGTGCAGCATCAGGAATGCCTGATCTTCGCGCGATTTGATCGGGACAAAGCGCATGTTGGGGCGGGTCACCGCTTCACAAATCGCTGCCGCATCCGTGGCGTCGTTCTTCGCGCCCCGCCGCACGAAGGGTTTGACGTAACCTGGAGGAATGAGGCGCACGTCATGACCGAGCCTCTGCAACTGACGTGCCCAGTTGTGGGCAGTCGCACACGCCTCGATACCGATCAGGCAAGAGGGCAGTGACTCGAAGAAAGGCAAAAGCTCACGACGCGTAAGCCGCTTGCTTTCGAGTGTTCTGCCGGACGCGTCGGCGACATGGACGTGAAACACGTTCTTGGCCAGATCAAGGCCCACGGTGGCTGGGTTCATGGGAATGCTCCTTCTGCAAAGTAGGACCAGTATACGGTCCCTTCTCAGGAGCGGGGCCGTCTTCCCCATCAACGGCCGCCTGCGGGACGAGCTTTTGAACGAGACCCTGTTCCCGTCCTTGCACCATGCCCGCGTCACGCTCGCGGCCTGGCGCAAGGATTACAACACCGAACGCCCGCACTCTCGCCTCGGCTGGCAGACGCCTGCCGAGTTCGCCAAGACCTTCACCCCGCAACGGGGTCTGACGCTGCGCAACCCGCAAAGCTCCGCGCCAGCCCCCTTTGCCCAACCCGCCCAAACAGGCAAAACTCAAACCCGGAGTCTCGCTCACGCTGGATAAAAGTTGGGGGCAACGTCAATGGACCCGAAGAAGCCGTGGTGCTCGAGGATGCGGCGGTGCCGGGACGCGGCATATTGGGCACCCCTGTCGGTGTGGAAAACGCATCCCGGCAGCGGACGCCGGGATGCGTTTGCAGCCTTCAGCGCCGCCGCTGTGAGGCGCACGTCGATGTTGCGGCCCAGCCCGTAGCCCACGACCTTCCGCGACCAGGCGTCCAGGATGACGGCCAGATAGACGAAGCCGGTCTCGATGGCGACATAGGTGATGTCCCCGACCCAGAGCTGATCTGGTCCATGGACTTCAAACCCCTTGGCAACATTCGGATAGATCGGGCTATCGTGGCTGCTGTCGGTGGTTGCGACATAGCGGCGTTTACGCTGTGGATTCAAATCATTCTCACGCATGATCCGCCGCACTTTCTTCGAGTTCACGACAAGGCCACGGTGGCGCAATTCGGCAGTGACACGGCGATACCCATAGTTGCGGCAGGATTCCATGACCAACCGGATCTCGCCGATGAGAGGATCTTCCGCGACCGGATCGGAAGCGGCATAGAAACTGGAGTGGGGCAGATCCATCAGCTCGCACCCCCGTCTGATCGAGAGGCCGTTGGGCCGGTGATCACGGATGTGGATCCGTTCCTCTGCGACCGTGCGCGCGCCCGCGCCGTTTTTAAAAACTCGATCTCGAGCGCCTGACGGCCGACAAGCCGTTCGAGCGCCGCGATCCGCGTTTCGTAGTCTGGAAGCAATTCCTCTTCGATGGCGTCATCGTCGAACTCGCCGCGCTCATACTTGCCGATCCAGATCGGGATCAGCGTGCGGCAGATATCGTGCTTCTGGCTGAGCGCGCGCATCGACTCGCCGTTGAAATAGGCTTCGACAACTTCGCGTATCTTGGACGTGCTGTGATGACGGTGCTTCTTGGTCATGCGGTTCTCCTTATCAGAACCACGACCCAGTCAATATCTTCAGCTCAAACTGTCCAGCCCGAGGGGCGCACTCCATTGGCGCAAGGCCCCGCTTCCCGACACGTCAAGCGCCGACAGGTCCGGCAGGCGCCGATGGGCAATTCCGGCCCGGATCACGATGGCCGTTGACTGCATCGAAAGCCGCTGGCCGGGCGTGTTGCGACACTCCGAGTAACGGCGGGACCGGCGGCGGTCCTCGAGATGGAAGACCCATTCTGCCGGATCGAAGACCCTGGCCAGCGCGGGCTCCCCTTCGATTTCCTGAAGGAGCCAGATGTCAGCATCCACCTGCGCGATCACATCACGCACGCGCTGGAAGTCTGCCTCGCTGCGCGGCCGGCATCCTTGACCTGTATCGGCAACGAAGTGCTCGATGTTCCAGCTTGCGATCCGGAGTGTCTCTGCACGCGCGAGCAGTGGAGCAATCAAAAGCACGATGACCAAAAGAAAACGCATGAACTTTCCCGTAGTGGCCTGAGAGGCAACAAATTTCCTAGCCTCGATCCGCAACGGGCATCCGGGTAGCGCAAGACGGGCAGACTGCAGACATGTTACCGGAAAAACCGCGCCCGGGCCAGGCTTTACCGGATTTCAGACGCTATTCGAGCGCGTGCTGGAACTGTCCGTACTGCTCGACCACCTCACGTGCCTCAACAAAGGCGCGCGCGCGTTCTTCGTCGAGGCAGCGGAAATAGGTCTGGACCTCAGCGATGTAGGTCTCGAAGTCCGCGCGCAGCAGATCGGCGTAGCGGCGCATGTCTTCGCGTGATTGCGGCAGGAAGGGGCGTTCGGGCGCGATACAGGGTGCAGCCACAGCGGCTTGCGCTGGTGTCGCCACGATCATCAGCGCAAGAATAGCGTTGCGTGCACATGACATGTGCAGGGCAAAACTCCTTTTGCGCCTTTAATGTTGCAATCTCGTCCTGTAGCACCGTTATCAGAGCAAGGCGATTTTCGTCAAGTCGTTATTATTGTCTTGCTATCGTTCATGTTGTCTCGTATCGACCGCGGTGTTACGACCCCGCGGGCCGATGCTGCACCCCAGGCAGGAAAGGACCCAAGGGAAGGCCATGATAGAAGAAGCCCCGAATGTGGTTACAGAAGACGGACTGCGAAGCCTGCTTGCAGATGGCTACCTCCTCGAGGTGGTCTGCAAGGAAGCTGGCGAGAAACGACACAACAGCTGGTACGGCACCTGGGTTGCGCGCGCCGTCGCGGAAGACGGTCGGGCCGACAAGATGCTCGTCACAAGCCGCAGCTACCTCAAGGTGCGCGAGTTCAAGACCATCGTCGGTCTTGTCAGCTTCCTCGCCGAAATGGGCTGCACAACCGCCAGCATTCCCCTTGAAGAAGGCGGACGCGAGCGTCACGCCGCTCCTGGCCGCGTGGCACAGCCGCGTACTGGCCCGGTTCTGGTCAAGGACGACTGACCGCGCGTTCGCGCTCGTCGTTGCATTGGGTACAGGTGTTTGTTCCGCACCCTTGGCCCTCGCCGACGGTTTCATCTTCCAGGTCAGCCCCGATGGGCAGCTGATCGATATCGCGAACGGCACGCAGTCGCTGCGGGCGTTCGACACCTCCGACGCCGCCCCGGATGGGACGCAGACGGGCCGCCTCTTTCTTTTCGCAAGACCGCAACGGTCGGACGCAGATCAGCCGCTGGCACAGGTTGCGGCCGCTGCCGTGACACCGCGTGCTGTCCGCGCCTCCCCCGAAATCCTCCACGCCATCGAGACCACCGCGCTGCGCTATGGCAGCCATGACGCTCTGCGTCAGACGGGTCTGTCAGTCACCGACTGGACGCTGTTCTACCGCGCCAATATCGAGGTCGAGAGTGCCTATAATCCGCGCGCGCTGAGCCCGGTCGGGGCCATCGGGCTTGGCCAGCTCATGCCCGGCACCGCGCGCGATCTTGGCGTCGATCCTCATGACATCGCGCAGAACCTCGACGGCTCAGCCCGGTACCTTCTGATGATGCTCGAGCGCTTCGGCGATCCGGCACTGGCGCTGGCCGCCTACAATGCCGGACCCGAGGCGGTCACCCGCCATGGCGGCATTCCCCCTTTCCGCGAAACCCAGGGCCATGTGGCCCGTGTGACTGCCGTGTTCCAGCGGCTCAGAGGAGAACTCTCGTGACATCCAGACTTTCCCCCTTTGCCGCCCGCGCGGTGACTTGCGCGCTCATGGGCGCGATGGCCCTCATCGTGCTCGCAGATCCGGCACTGGCGCAGAGCATCGATCTCTCGCCGGTCCAGACCTTGCTGCAGGGCATCGTGAACGCCATCACCGGCCCCTTGGGCATCGTGATCGGCACGCTGGCGCTGATCGGTGTGTTCCTCTCCTGGCTCTTCGGCATCCTCGACTTCCGTCAGGCGCTCTGGGTCGTGGTCGCGATCGCGGGCATCGCCGCAGCCCCCACCATCGTCGCCGCCATCTGGACAACCTGAGCCAGAGCTTCCGGAGGTCTCGGCCATGTCCGACCAGTCCCGCGTGTTCATCGGCCTTCTCAGGCCGCCCAAGCTTATGGGCTTGCCGATCATGTACGCCATGGTCTGGCTCTTCGGCTCGACGCTCCTGTTCCTCTGGGTGCAGAGCTGGGTGGTGGCTGTGTTCGCGGGGCTGGCCTGGCCTGCGCTCTGGAAAGCCGCGGACTGGGATCCGAACTTCCTCGACGTCCTGGTGATCACCTTGCAGGAAACCCCGCCCACGACGAACCGCAAGCTTCACGGAGGCGACAGCTATGCCCCGTGATGGAATTGCCGATGAGGTGGCGGAGGGTCTCGATCCGCTGACCGCCCTGCCTGCATGGGTCAAGGGCGAGAAGCGGCTCTCGTCGATGCTTCCTTACGTGAGCCTCGTGACCGACCGGACGATCCGGACGCGGGGCAACGAGCTGATGCAATGCATCCGGCTGGAAGGGGTGAACAGCACCACGAGCGAGGACACCCATCTCGACCGGATCGGCGGGCTTCTCGCCGGAATCGTCGCGCAGGTGGGGACCGAGTTCTCTTTTTACCTGCACAAGGTCTCGAAAGCGGTCGACGTCACTCTGCCGCCCATCCCGGGCGAGGGGTTTGCCGCCGCCGTGGACCAGCGATGGCGGGCACATCTGGGTCAATCCGGCCTGCGCGACAAGACGCTGACCCTGACCGTGCTCAAGCGCCCCGAGGCGGGCAGCCGTTTGCCCTTCGGTCTGGGCGCGTCCCGCGCCCGACATGCGGCTGACACGACACGGCGGATGCGCAAGCTCGACGAGGTCGTCGGGTTTCTCCTGTCGTCCTTCGATGAGCTGAAGCCCCGTCTGCTTGCTGCCAGCACTGGCGAGCTACTGGGCTTTCTTGGTTCGCTCAACACAGGCGAAGAGCATCCGCTTTTCCCGCGGTCGCGCCTCGGCGTGATCGCCGAAGACGTGGCCAATACCCGCGTCACCTTCCGCGGCACGACCATCGCTCTTTCCGACGGTGCCGTCGGTGACAAGCTCGGCGCGATCTTTGCGGTCAAGAATTACCCCGCGAAGACCGATAGCCTGATGCTCGACGAGCTGAACCTGCCTGTCGACATGGTGGTCACGCATTCCTTCGTGCCGATCAATGCCAATATCATGGCGGGACGGATCAAGCGGCAGCTGCGGCTGATGCAGGCGGCCAATGACGGCGCTGTCAGCCTCGCGCAGGAGTTGGAGCTCGCACAGGACGATCTGGAATCCAAGCGCCTGATCTTCGGCGAGCACCACATGACCGTAGCCGTCTATGCGCGGACCCAGACCGCTCTCGACGACATCGCTGCCGAGATCCGCAACATCTCGGCCACCTCCGGCATCAACCTGATCTCGGAAGCCTTCGGAGCGCGGGCGCATTTCATGGCGCAGCATCCCGGCAATACCGGGGCGCGCAGCCGCAAGGCTGCGATCACGAACCACAACTTCGCTGATCTCGCCACCTTCCACCGCACGCCGCTTGGCAAGACGGCCGCGCAAGTGCCCTGGGGCGTGCCGATCACGCTCTTCCCGACGCCGGAGCGCAGCGGGTTCCGCTTCAACTTCCACGAACAGGGCGCACCAGACCGCGAGCCCACGGGTGGCCATACGCTGATCCTCGGCCGCCCCGGGTCGGGCAAATCCGTGCTGGCGGCGTTCCTCATGACCATGGCGCGGCGGGCAGGCGCACGGCTTTTCGTTTTCGATTATCGCGCCGGCATGGAAATGGCCGTCCGTGCGCTTGGCGGCAGTTATTCGACCGTGCGGGCCGGACGGCCCACGGGCCTCAATCCCCTGCAGACAGAGATCGACCCGCGCGGACAGGCCTGGCTGGCCGACTGGCTCGCAAGCCTCCTCGAGCGCCGCGACCGACCCTTGACCCCGGTGCAGACCAATCGCCTGCAGGAGGTCGTGCGCCAGAACGCCAGCGCCGGAAACGCGGGGCTGCGCAATTGGTCGGACTTCGCCTCGCTTCTGGTTTCAACCGATGACGAGGGCGATCTCTTCGAGCGGATGCAGGAATGGACCGCCGATGGTCGCTATGGCTGGATCTTCGGGGCCAACACCAAGGACAGCTTCAGCATCGACGGGGACGTAGCAGGCTTCGATCTGACCGGTATCCTCGATTCCGAGAGCGAGCGGGAACGCATGGCGGTCCTGTCCTACCTTTTCCGCCGGGTCGAGCGGGTGATCGAGGACCGCAAGCCCACGATCATCGTTATCGACGAGGCCTGGAAAGCGCTCGACAACGCCTATTTCGCCGAGCGGCTCTCGAACTGGCTGGTGACGGCGCGCAAGCAGAACGCCGTCGTCGTGATGATGACCCAGTATGCCAGCCAGCTCGAACGCACCCGGACCGGCAAGACCATCGTGGAAGCCGTGCCGACGCAGGTGCTGCTGCCCAACATCCGCGCCTCGGCTGCGGATTACGCGATGCTCGGCCTCAGCGAGAAGGAACTCGACGTGCTTTTGGGCGTCGGCTCGGCCTCGCGGCTCGCGCTTGTACGCGACGACCGTGGCTCGGTCGTGATCGATGCCGATCTGAGCGCGCTCGGCCCCCTCGTGACCATCCTCGGCGGCATGGAGAAGGGCGAGGCCCTTGTCGGCCCCGGCTACCGCGACCGCCCCGATTTCTGGAGAGTGACATGACCCGTATCCTCACCCGCAGCGCGGTGCTGCTTGGCCTCGGCCTGACCCTGACAGCCTGCGCACAGCATAACCCCGCGCAGGCCAACTGCTTCAATTTTCGCGATGCGCCCGCGCGTACTGCCTCCGCGGTGACGGTCTCGACCAGCGGCGAGATCGCGACCCGGCGCGATACATCCTGCGACTTCGTGCTGCTGGGGGCGGGCGGCTGATCCGATGACCACCGCCCGCATCCGAAACCTGGCCAGCGCCGCACTCCTGACAGGGGCGACCGCCGGCGCCTGCAGCGTCTGGCTCGGGGCCCCGGCCAACGCACAGGGCGTGCCGACCTTCGATCTGCGCCTTTTCGCGGGCCGGCAGGCGATCATCGACCAGCGTGAACAGGATCTGGCGCTGCAGCAAGATCGCCTGACCCGCGAAGAGGAACTGGCCGAAATCGAACGGCAGCAACTCGCGGCGCTGAACGGGATCATGGATGCGATGACCCTCGGCTCGGGCGATGTCGGAGGCACGGTCGCAGGGCTTGAGGCAGGGCAGGGTGAGTCCAATGGAGTCAGCACGGCCGCGGCCAGCCTCTATGCGCCTGAGGACAACAACCCGGCTGCGGCCCGCATGTTCGGCGATGCCCGCGAAGGGGTGGAGGAGTTGATCATCCGTGCCGCGCGCCACACGCATAGCCTGCCCGGGGTGAGCCGCGCAGGGCTTTCGCTCGTGCAATGGCGCTGCCTATTGCAGGCGCTGATCTGGCAGGAAAGCCGGTTTCAGGTGGGCGCGCGCTCGCCCGTGGGGGCCTTCGGGCTAACCCAGATCATGCCCGGCACTGCGGGGGATCTCGGGATCTACCCGGCCTATTATGACGACCCCTGGCTGCAGGTCACCGGCGGCGCGCGCTATCTCGCGCAGATGCTGAACATGTTCGATGGCAACATCATCCATGCGCTCGCGGCCTATAACGCCGGCCCGGGACGGGTGCAGCAATATGGCGGCGTCCCGCCTTTCGCGGAAACCCAACACTACGTCGTGGTGATCCCGCAGCAATACAACCGCTACCTCGCCGCTGTCGGTGGCATCGATGCCTTGGGTACCATCGACCCGGTCCTTCTGGCGAATGCCAGCTTCAGCCTCTCGGCCCATGGCGCGGGCGTCTATGGCGACTACTCGCTGGTCTCGGTTCAAGCGGCCGCCCTGCGGGTCCAGGAGATCATCCGCCGCATCGGCGAGACAGAAGACCTGCATGAGGCCGTTGCGCTCAACACCTATGCGCGCGCCGAGCTGGCCCGGCTGGTCGCGATCCGCACCCGGATCAAGGCCGCCCATACCGAAGCACGCAGCGAGGAGCAACTCGCCATGGCCGCAGCCCAGGCCGCCGAGCGGCAGTTCATGAATTTCACCCTGGAGAGTTTGCGATGATCAGGTGCTTGTCCCGTTCCCTTACCACCGGTGCGGCAACGCTCGCACTGGTCACCGCCTTTGCGGGTCCTGTGAGCGCACAAGGCGTGCCCACGGTCGACACCCAGAACATCGCCCAGGAAATCCGCCAGTTGCAGCAGATGCTGCAGGATTTCGGGATCCAGACCGATCTTCTCGACAACGCGCTCGAGCAGCTCGAGGTCGTCCAGAACCAGCTCGACCAGCTCCAAGAGATGTATGCTTCGCTCACCGGGCCGCGCAGCATCCTCGGCATGGTGATGGGCGACGGCCTCGACGGTCTTCTCGAGGCCAAGTTCCGCGATCTGCCTGGCCTGATCCGCGGCATCCAGACAGGGGATTGGAGCAACCTTCTGGGCATCACTGCGGGCCCCATGCGCACGCAGATGGAGCAGGTGCTCGCCCGCGCAGGCTTTGACGAGAACTCACTGCGTGAGATCGCGACCAGCGGCAATCCCGGCGCTGAAGGTGTCGCCACGCGCGCCACGACCGGTGCCGTTATGTCGGCTGCGGCCCAGAACAGCCATGCCGAGGCCGCCCAATCCCTCGAACGCGTCGAGCGGCTCGTCACGATGATCCCGCAGATGGAGGATCTGAAGGCCGCGATGGACCACAATACCCGTGTCACCGCAGAACTCGCCATCGCCATGACCCGGATGTGGGAGCTTGAAGCGATCCAGACCCTCGGCGCGGGCAATGCCGGGGTGGTCGATGCCGCGACCATCGCCGAGGAACGCCGCTACATGGACTTCACCCTGCCGAGTTTGCGGCCATGAGCGGGGCATCTGACATGACCACTGGACTGAGCACCCGAGAACTCGTCGAAGAGGAATTGATCCACGGCGCGCTGCGCCGCGAGCGGCTCTGGCAAATGATCGGGATCGGGGGCGCAGGGTTCGGCGTGATCGGCTGCCTTGCCGCCGCCGCCGTCGCCCTGATGATCGAGACCCCGCCGCCCGTGGTCGTGCCCTATGACCCGGAAACGGGCATGGCGCTCCCGAATGCCACGGTCGCAGCCGTCTCGCTCGCCGAGCGGCCCGCTGTGATCGAGGCACAGATCTACCGCTATATCCTCGACCGCGAAGCCTACAACCAGCTCGACAACGACCTTCGCGTGCGCCGGGTGCTGGCCCAGTCCACCGGAGCGGCCGAGGCCAGCATGCGCGCCATGTGGACCTCGGGCCAGGAGAGCTATCCGCCGACGCGCTACGGCCCTTCGGCGGAGATGGCCGTCGAGATCGCCTCGATCACGCTCATTGGCGACAACCGCGCCCAGGTTCGCTTGCGCAAGCGCCTGACCAGCCCGCAGGGCGCGCAGGCAGGCATGTTCACGGCCACCCTGATGTTTGCCTTCCGCCCCGAACGGACCCGCTCGATCGATGATGTCTGGCAGAACCCCTTCGGCTTCACCGTCACCCAATATGCCATCCGATCGGACCGTTCCGAATGACCCGTGCTCTTTTGCCCGCAGCCCTCATCGCCAGCGCGATTTCAGCCTCCGCAGCCTTCCCCGAAGTGACCCCGCGCCCCGGCCCCCATGATAACCGCGTCCGGATCGCAACCTGGACCGAGGGGCAGGTCTACCGCGTGGTGACCAGCCTCACCCGCGTGACCACGGTCGAGTTCGGCGAGGGCGAGACCATCCGCTCGATCATCGCAGGCGACACGGTGGGCTTCCAGTTCGACGGCGTCCCCGGCGGTCGGGCCTTCGCGATCAAGCCTGCGGCCTCGGGGGTTGCCACCAACATCACGGTCTATACCAACCGCCGCTCTTACTATTTCCATGTCGTCGAGGCGCGCGAGACGCCGCATTATGTCGTGCAGTTCCGCTACCCCGAGGCCCGGGTCCAGCCCGCCCGCGCCGTGGCGGCCGATGCCCCGAACGCAAACTATGCCGTCAGCAGCAGCCGCGAGTTCACGCCCACGGCCATCTGGGATGACGGCACCTTCACCTATTTCCGCTTTGCGCGGAACGCGCCCGTGCCTGCGATCTTTCGCTATGCCAACGGCGGCGAGCGGGCGGTGAACAGCACCGTCCTGAGCGATGGCGTGATCCGGGTCTCCGGCGTCAACCGCCAGTGGGTTTTGCGCTTGGGCGAAGACGAGGTCTGTGTGCAGGACATGGGGGCGCCAACGTCATGAGCCAGGACACCGAAGACCTCGCCACCCGTCTTGCAGCCCTGGAAGGTGCGACCGGCAAGCGCCGCGCGCGCGGCAGTGCCAGCGTTCTGACGGCCCTTCTCGGGGTCGGCGGGATCGCCACGCTTGGCGGTGTGATGTGGATCGCGCTGCAGCCCAAGCCCGAGGCCATGCTGGTGACCGCCGCCCCGGATGAGTTCCAGACCCTCGGCTCAGGGTTTGGCGATCTGGCGCCAATGCGCCAGCCCGATCCGCCACCCGCCCCTGAACCGGTCGAGTCTGGCCCTTCCAGCGCCGAGCTTGCCCTGATGGAGAGCCTCGCAACCCTGCGAGCCGAGCTCGAGGAACTGCGCGCGCGTCCGACCGAGGTGCCCGATGATCGCACCGAGGCCGCGATTGCCGATCTCACAGCCCAGATCGCGGCGCTCCAATCGGCATCGACCGAGGCGCAGCGCGCGCTCGAACGCCAGTTGACCGAACGCGACCGCCAGCTTGACCAGTTGCGCATGGAGCTTGAGGTCGCGCGCCTGACCCCGCCCACCCCCGCCCGGATCGGACCTGACGAGGAGGAACTGCGTCTGGCCGAGCTTGAACGCCGTCGCCTTGCCGAGCTTGAGGCGCAGGCCGCCCGCGTGGCCTCGCCGATGATCGCCTGGTCCGGGGCCGGACAGGCCGCTGATCGCGGCGATGCGCAGGAACAGGCACGGCTCAGCGCGGACGAGGCCTTCGTACGCGCTGGCGCAAGGCCCGCGCCGGTGACACGGGCCGAGGTGATCGTGAACCCGTCGCACACGGTTGTGCAGGGCACGATGATCCAGGCCGTGACGGAAACAGCCCTGGACAGCACTTTGCCCGGCGCGATCCGGGCCATCGTTTCAGAGGATGTCCATTCCTTCGACGGCAGCCGCGTCCTGATCCCGCGCGGGGCACGGCTGATCGGGCGCTACCGCTCTGATGTCGCGCTCGCGCAGTCACGCGTCATGGTGGCCTGGGACCGGATCATCCTGCCCGACAACCAGACTGTGGAGATAAGCGCCTTCGGCGGGGACGAGCTGGGCCGCACCGGCACCACCGGCTTTGTCGACACGCGCTTCGCGCAGCGCTTCGGATCGGCCGCGCTGATTTCTCTCATCGGCGCGCTGCCATCGGTCGCGGCAGGCCAGATCGAGGACACAACAACTGCAGGTGCCGCGCGCGATGTCTCTGGGGATCTGCGCGATGCGACCCAAGGCGTGATGCAGGACTATCTCGCGATCCGCCCCGTGATCCATGTCGATCAGGGCACGCGCATCACGGTCATGGTCGACCGCGACCTGGAGATCTTCTGACATGGCGGCGAGTTATCTTGAAGCATCGCTCGACCGGCTGGGCGCAACAGTGCAGCGCGATGACACGATCGAGGTCTGCATCAACCCGGATGGGCAGGTCTGGGGCGAGTTCCAGGGCGATCATTTCATGCAAGGCCTCGGCACGCCGCTGACCCAGACCGAGATCAAGGACCTCGGCAACCAGATTGCCTCGGCCGCCTCGACCACGCTGAGCCAGAAGAAGCCCATCGTCTCGGTCTCGATCCTCTATCGCGACCGCCCCATCCGGGCGCAGGTGATCCAGCCGCCGGCTGTGGAAGGGGGGTTTTCCATATCGCTGCGGTTTTTCTCCTCCCTGCCGCTGGAGGCCATCAAGCTTGGGTTCCTTTATGGTAAGGAGCGCAGCCTCGAAGGTCTGCGCCGTAAACGGAACGCCGCCCTGCGCGATGTGGTGGCTTCCGGCGACATTGATGCCGCCCTGCGCTTCTGCGTCGAGAACAAGCTCAACATGATCGTCTCGGGTGGTACGTCGACCGGCAAGACCGTCGCGGCTCGCAAGATCCTCTCGCTGATCCCGCCCGAAGAACGGATCATCACGATCGAGGAGGCGGCTGAGTTGCGCCCTGAGCAGCCGAATGCTGTGACCCTGATTGCCGACCGCGACACCGAGGCCCGCAGCGCCGATGTGCTTCTGGCCTCGACCCTGCGCATGCGGCCTGAGCGCATCGTGCTGGGGGAGGTCCGGGGGCGGGAGGCCATGACCTTTCTCGAGGCGATCAACACCGGGCATGGCGGCTCGCTCACCACGCTGCATGCCGAGACCCCGCAGCTGGCGGTCCGCCGCCTCGCCATCGCCGCGCTGAAGACTGACGTCCCCATGACCTATGCCGACATGGTCGACTACATCGAAGGCTCCATCGACGTGATCATCCAGGCCGGGCGCCATGACGGCGCCCGCGGCATCACCGAGTTCTTCCTGCCGGGGCAGGCAAGACATCCAGATCAAAACACTGCCGGAACCGGGGGCACCAAGCGCCCTGCGGTTGCCGCCGAATGACGCGAAAGGAAACCCCCATGCGCAAGATCACCCTCGCCGCCGCTGTCACCCTGCTGGCCGCGCCCCTCGCGGCCCAGACCGCGCCTCAGGTGACGAACGATCTCACCGTGACCATGTCGCCCCAACAGTACCGGATCTGCAACGATCGCCCCGCACGGCCGGCCTGGATGGATGAAGTCCACCCCCGCGAGGCCTACAAGGCGCTGACGTTGATGCGGCTCTACGAGTTGCGGTCTTGGGAGGCGATCAAGGAAACTGGTGACTGCGGCTGTGATGTGCGCTTCCCGTCCTGGGAGGCCGCCTCGGCAGAGTACGAGGAACGGTTCGTAGCAAGCACGCAGGCGGAGCACACGCAAGCGCGGCTGGCAATTCGCAACGAACAGAACCAGATCGCCCGGGACGTCCAGGATATCTGTGAAGCGCAAGGCAACTGGTAATGAGCATTGTCAGCTGGATGGTTGGAACTGCCGACGGCTTTCTCGCCAATGCGGCCCAGTCCCAGTTCGGGGCGGTGGCCAGCAACACCGGCACAATCGTTCTGCTGATGGTCACCCTCTCGTTGATCGGCGTCTGCATCAACATGGCCTTCCAGTTCCGGAGCATGGATGGGGCCAGCTTCTTTTGGTACCTCATCAAGTTGACACTGATAGGCCTCTTTGCCTTCAACTGGGCCAACTTTAACGCTGTGGCCAATGCCGTGATCGGCGGGCTCGACTACATCGCCGGGGCCTTGATCTTCTCGGTTGGCGGCGGCGGTGCTGGGGCCACCTATTTCGCCGCAGAGTTCGACGATCTGATCACTGAGTTTAGCCAGTATCTGAACGCGATCGGCAGCAATTTGAACTGGATGACTGGCGCCATCCTTGGCGGCATCGGTTTGATCCTCCTCAGCTTGCTCGGCTTCATGACCGGCATCGTCCTCATCTTCGCCAAGATGATGCTGACCCTGATGCTCGGCCTCGCGCCAATCATGATCGCGCTGTCGCTCTTCGATGCGACCAAGGATTTCTTCCACAGATGGGTCTCGACGACGATCAGTTACGCCTTCTACCCCATCGTCATCGCTGCGATGTTCTCGACCGTCGTCGGCATGGCGAATTCGCTGCTGGCCCAGCTCGGCGACCCGAACTCGGCCACCAACATCGGCTCGCTGGTGCCGTTCTTCGTGATGGTGTTCCTGGCCAAGGGCTTCGTCGCAGCAACGCCGCTGATCGTGCGGGGGATCTCGGGGAACCTGATGGTGGCTGCAGCACCTGCAATCGTCAGCGGGTCAGCAGGGGTGTTGCGGGGGCTAATGAACACCTCTGGTGTGCAGGGCCGGGCGAGGATCGGCGCACTGACGACGGGTGAGGCGATCGGGCGGGGTGCGGTGCAGACGCCTGGCGCCGTGCGGAGCGCCGCGGCAACCGCAAGCGCGCAGGTGGTACGGATGGCCGAGAGGGCGAAGCGGCTGGGGGGGTGAGGTCATACAGTTCTTTCTCGATGAACAAGGTTTTTTGGTCGTTCAATCATCATGTTGAGTGATGCGGCCACGCACCGTTGAAGAAGGACGAAAAGAACACACCATGAACAATCCGGGGGCTTACCCCGGATTGCTTTGGGCATAATTCCCGGATAATGTGGTGCCATGCGTTACACTCAGAGCCAGATCCGTGAACTCCTGTCCATTTCTGTGGACGCCTTTCGAACGTGGCGGGAAGCCATCCCGGCGTTGGCTGCGCACAGAGGTCATGCGCCGAGCTTCACACCCGGTGAAGTCGTTTGTTTGGCGATCATGGCTGAGTTGATCAGGGATTTCGGTATGCGTGTGGGAACAGCGAGCGACCGTTTCGATCAACTCTTCACGGAATGCCGAGGAAAGTCTTGGCTCTCGCTTGAAGACTGTGTGTGCTTTATTGATGCCGATAGCTTCTCCTTAGTCAACGTAAGTTCTGTCCAAGGCCGCCTATGGGACGTGTCAACAATCTGTGTTCCATGTGCACCCATCATTGCGCGTCTGCGCGTGACGCTTACGGCAACTGAAGTCGATCAAGTCCAAGGCAATCTGAAGTTTCCGCCGACTTCATTGCCCATGAGGCCGGAACGCAGCGGTAAACGAGCATGACAGATATCGTGCGATCCACGTTGGCACCGGAGTGGAAGGATCGTTTGGGGCTGACACGCCGACGCGCACCCGAACTCTACGAGTCAGCCGAGAGCGTCAGCGACGTGCCGCATGCGGCGGCCATCCGCGCCGCCCTGACCGAAATGGGCGTATCTGCAGTTTTCTGCGTCCAAGGTGTCCCAACTGTCGCGATCCTCGAAGCCGATCAATACGACCGTGCGAGGATAATCGACCTTCACGGCGCACTGTGGAATCAGGGACTGGCGAGCCTCTTGTTGGTCATTGCCGAGAATAAGCTCAGAGCGTTTTCGCTCGCCCGTACTCCGTTGAGCGATCCCGGTGATGCCTTCGAGACGCGCTGTCTTGTCGACAGTCTGAGCTTGACCACAGAAACACTTAGATTTCAAAATCTCATCTACGGTGCAGAGTCTGGGCGTCTCTGGAAGGACTTCTGCGAGTTTTTCCCGCAAAAAGAACGCATCGATCAGGTCTTGCTCGACAATCTGAATGAGTCCCACAATCTCCTGCAGAAAGCAGCGCTTGCCCCCGACGCAGCACAAGCGCTGCTCATACAGGCGATGTTTATCGCCTATCTTGAAGACCGGGACATCGTAACGCCTGCCTATTTTGGAGCCGTCTCTGCCAATAGAGTCGAGAGTTTTTCGGCGCTGTTGGAAAGCGGTGACGTCGATCTCTTCCGGTCTTTCTTTCGAACGCTCCATGCGGATTTCAACGGCGATCTGTTCGTCGCGCCATGCTCTTTTGAGCCCAAGGACGAGGCACCAGAAGTCACGTCCGACCATTTAAAAATTCTGGCTGTCTTCCGATCAGGCCGCGAAGAGATAGCGAATTCCGGCCAGCAGCGGTTCTGGGGCTATGATTTCCGCTATATCCCGATAGAACTGGTTAGCGCCGTCTATGATCGATTTCTAGGTGAGCGCGAGGCCGAACGCCGCGCCAACGGCGCGTTCTACACACCCATGTTCCTTGCCGACACCGTCATTTCCCAAGTCTGGGAGATGTTGCCGGATTCAACTAGGACGACCGGGAACTTCCTTGACCCAGCCTGCGGGTCTGGCGTGTTCCTCGTTCGCTCGTTTCAGAGGATGTGTGAGAATTGGCGGGCTAAACACAAAACGCAGACGATTTCATGGAAGACTTTGCTATCGCTGCTGAGCCAAATCCATGGCTGGGATTTGAACAGCGGCGCAGTTCGGGTCGCTGTATTCTCGCTCTACGTTGCCCTCCTCGAGGAGGTGTCGCCACGCGACATCCGAAAACTCATCACCCGCGGAAAGCTCCTCCCGGAACTCTGGGGCAAGACACTTGTTTGCCGTGACTTTTTTGAAGTGTCGCCGGACAGCGACCGGTACGAGGTCATCATCGGCAATCCACCGTGGACTAGTCGGCGCGGTCAGGCACGTTCGTCCGTGAAGTGGACCAAGAAAGCAGGGTACCCGATGCCGGGTGGCGAGGACGCTTGGGCATTCAGTTGGAAAGCCCTCTCGCATCTTGCCGACGGTGGACTGGTTGCGTTCCTCCTGCCGGCGATGGGGTTTTTGCACAACCATGCAAAAAACACTGTTGAAGCACGTGATGCATTTTTCCGGAAATCCCAAGTCCGTCGCGTCGTCAACTTTGCCGACCTTCGCTTTCAGCTTTTCGAGAAAGCCCATCGCCCTACGGCTCTGATCATCTATGGCAGCGCGAATGCGGGTGATTTCCCGTATCGCTTCGACTACTGGGCGCCGAAGGCAGACCTCAACCTGCGCATCAAGCGTGTCATCACTCTGAGCAGCGCAGACAAGGCCTCGCTCGGGGTAGGTGCGGTGCTCGACAATCCGCTGATCTTCAAGCAGCGCCTTTGGATGCGCGAACCGGACGCCAAGCTTTTCGGCTATCTCTCACGGCTTCCCAAGCTAGAGGCCTTCATCAATGATTTTGGTAGCCTAAGCCGTCGGCGCGAAGAGCCGGGCGATCGCTGGGTGATCGGGCAAGGCTATCAACCTTTCAATGACGACAGCGATAGCGATGCGCCGCCACTAGAAAGCGCGTATGTGGGCCGACTGCCGGACCTACCCATCGCGGCCTACTCGCGCCTAGCTCAGACAGTGGAAGGCTTGATTCCGGCCGCATCGTCGACGGTTCGCCGTCGCGGATTCGAGGCCGGGTTCAATGGCCCGCGGATCCTTATCCCGCGTGGGGTCGAGACATCGCAGAACCGTCTTCGCGCCGCCTATTGTGATCAGCCTCTGTCCTTCCAGCATATCTTTCAGGCGATCGTGGTGCCGGAGGGCGAGAGCGACCGTGCCAAGCTCCTGACCGCGATACTCAATAGTCGCATCGCGGTTTGGTACGCTTTTCATGGCACTGCATCATTCGGGTCAGATCGACCCGAGGTTCAGCAGGCCGACCTACTCCGCTTGCCATTCCCATCACCTGACGATGTCCCAGATCAAGCCGGAGCAGCCCGAGCGGCGTTGGAGCTGATCGCAATCGTGGACGATGCACGAAAACGTTCCAACGAGCCGTTTTCAGTTCAGGTCGATGACATCGAGATCCTTCGGACGATCGACCGGCTTGCATACCAATATTTTTGCTTGTCTCCTGATGAAATCGTGCTGATTGACGATACCGTCGAGGCGATCCTTCCTGCGCTTCAGCCCCATGAAGGCCACTTCCCGAAGCTCTGGGGCGCGCCTGACGAACTGCAACGCGCTCAATATGCGCACACATTGTCGGCGAGCCTCGCGGAATGGTTCAAAGGCAAGAAGATCGATGCGCGCCTTGTCGCGCGCGGCGCTGACCTCGCGATCCTACGCCTGCACCTGGGCGGTCATGAAGATTATGCCGAAGACGCGGCAGGCGAGCTCAGCGACGTGCTAGAGCAACTTGCCGCCCACATTCACAGACCCCTCAACGGCAATTTCCAGCTCATGCCAGAACTGCGCGTTTTCGTCGGTAACTGCCTCTACCTCATAAAGCCTATGCAGATGCGCTTCTGGCTACGCTCCACGGCGCTCGCCGACGCCGATGGAATAGCGCTCGACCTTCAGCAAGCCGCCGCCGCGCCCCAGCAGCGGGGCGCGGATTGATGTTGATCGGTGATGTGCAGGGATGGGTCGACAATTTCGTTTCGTTTGACGATCGCTTCATGGAGAGGATCGTGGCGGTGTGGCCAGAGTGCATGGCTGTTCTTCCTGAACAACCAGGGGAAGATGACATCACCATCAACCTCGTCGACCGACTCGCCAAGGACATCGTAGTGCGTCGGCTATGCCATTGGGTTGAGTATCAGTTCGAGCCGTTCGGCCTAGCGGCTGACGGGTCGAAATACAGCAAGGGTATCATCGACATCGCCGTGCTCTTCGACTGGGATCGGGAGCGATACTTGGCCTATGAGTGCAAGCGGCTCAACGTGATCAATGGCGGAAACCGCAGTTCCTTGGCTACTGTGTACGTCACGCAGGGCATGATGCGTTTTCTCACCGAACAGTACGCCGAGCAACTACCTGTAGGGTGCATGGTGGGTTATGTGATCGACGGCGACGTACACTTCGCACTTTCGCGTATTGCAGACGCAATCAGCGGCCATCGCCCTCTTGAACTCGCTGAGGGGCCTACACCCCTTGCCGCCATCCAAACGATAGAACGTTTCCGCACAGTGCACACCCGCCCATCTGGGTCGAAAATCGAACTTCGACACGCGCTGCTTTCGAAGATATCAGCGGCGGCGGAAAAATGCTAACGGGGTTAGCTGCAAGCAACTCGAACTACAGCTTGCCGGAGTGCTGCGCGGCTGCTTGCCGAACGCACTACCAGTTGGTTTGGGTTGATCACGCGAACTCCGCGATGATCGCCCGCGTCGTCTGAACCGCTGCAGCCAGCTCGGTCCTGTCAGCCCCATTTAGCCCCAGCCCTCCCAGATCGAGCGACAGTTGACCTGACCCACCGCCACCAGCCGCAGCTCGTGCTGCACGGCCGCGCGCCCGACCGGATAGCGCCGGCTGCGGATTTTGCGTCTCCATTGCAGGTGTCTTAATCGTATTCGACGAAAATGCAGTCCCAGACCCCTGCACCCCTGCAGCCGCCCGCACCGCCTGCAGCTCCTGCTTCAGCTTCTCGACCGTCTCCCGCGTCTCGGTCATCTGCCGATCCCGCCGAACCCCGTCCTCATCGGGGTACGGGAAACTCCCCGCCTGGCCGACATGAAGCACCTTCAGCGCCGGGTCCTCGAAGTATTTAATCCGCCGGGCCCGGATCGGCATCTGTGCGTCAATCACGAGGATCACTTCGTCCAGGTCCATGCGCCGGGCCTGATCCTCGGTCAGGAGCGGGGTGTCCTCGGTCCGCTCGGAAACGCTGCGCCCCTCGAACGGGTTGCGGCCGACCGCGCGGGAGCGGGTGATCACGCGCTTGGTGGTCTTGCCCACGGCCTGGCTCAGCTCCTCGATGGTCTTTTGCTCGGACGGGGTGAGGTAGAGCTTCACGCCCGCGCCACCCTGAAGCGACCGGCGGGTGTTCTCGCCATAGATCTCGTCCAGCGCCGGTATGGTCTGGGTGACAATGGCCAGATTTCCGCCGAAGGATCGCAGCGTCTTGATGCTTTCAGCGACGATCGGCATCTTCCCCAGCCTGTCGAACTCGTCGAGCATGATCATCACGGGCCAAGGCTCGTCGTCCCCCGGTTCTTGCGCCTGCAGCGAGGCGATCAGGTCCGAGAAAAAGAGCCGGATCAGCGGGGCAAGCGGGCGGATCATCTCGGACTCGACCACGAGATAGATTGCGTGGGGACGCCGCCGGATGTCCCGGAAGGAGAAGTCCGAGGTTGCGGTAGCCGCGTCGATCGCGCGGTTGTCCCAGGTGTCGAGACCCGAGGTCATCAGGAGCGACAGGTAAGAGGTCAGGGTGTCGTTGTTGGTCGAGGCCATGCGCTCGAAGATCAGCTTGGCCGAGGTGTTCTTCACCTCCTGCGAGCGTTTCAGGTACTCCTTCTGCTTGTCGCCACCCGAGGCGGTGATGCGATAGATCTCGCCGATGGTCGGCACGCCGCGTTCGAAGGCCAGGAGACCGGCCGCGACGAATAGATCAATGCCGCCTGCCAGTAGCCCGCTCAGCTTTTCGTTGTTGGTCTGCAGGAAGAGCTTGGCGGTGAGCTTCAGCTCCATCTGCTGCCGGTCGGGATTGGTCATCGCCGCGATGCGCGCCAGCGGGTTGTAGCGGTGGGTCGGGCGGTCCCAGTCGGTCGGCGCGAACCGGAACACCTTGTCGCCCATGCTGGCGCGGTAGCGCGAGGTCTCGCGAAAATTCTCGCCCTTTACGTCCAGCACAACGGCCGAGCCTTTGTAGGTGAGCAGGTTCGGGATCACGAAGCCCACGCCCTTGCCCCGACCCGTCGGCGCCACGATCAGCGCATGCGGGAAGGTTTTTGACACGAGGAAGGGACGCTTCGATTTCGGGGGGCCGAGCTTGCCCAGAAGGAAGCCGCCGCCCGGTTTGGCGAAGAAGCCGTTGCGCTTCATCTCGGCCCTGGTCTGCCAATGCGTTGTGCCGAAGCGCGTCAGCGCCTCGCCCAGGAGCGTGATACTGAGCAGAAACGCCGCCAGACCAAACACAGTAAGGATCAGGTTTACCCAGACGAAGTCGCGCGGGGCACTGGACCCTAACGCGCGGTATTCCCGTGCGAGCAAGGTGAAATCGATGCGCTCGGTCGACAGCCCATAGCGCAGGATGAGATACCCCGTGGCCACGACATAGCCGATGGCAAGGCCAATCAGGGTCAGGCTCAGGATGCCACCCGCGATCTTGCCCTTATCCATGGGTGATCCCCTTTTCGCCATGGGCCGCGGCATGGCGGGCGCGCTGTACCTCGATCTGTTCTTCGGCCAGGGCATCCAGCACCCGTTCCATCGCGGGGCCGTGCACCGTTACTTCGCTGCTCTCCAGATAGGCTTTGGCCAGTTCCAGCTGCCGCAGCGGCTGCTCGGTGAACTTCTCCAGCACATCAGCATGGCCCGCGCGTAGGGCCGTTACCGCGTTCGGCGTGAGGTTGCGGTCGATCTGGGCGACCAGGCGCTGCCCATCCGTCTCGGTGAGCGGTTTCGCGTCCTCGGCCTCGGACCGCTGCAGGAAGGTCATCACATCAGGGGCTGTCTCAGCCATGAAACGCCGCTCCGCATAGGCCTGCCGCGCCTGATCCTCGATCTCAAAGCTTCGCTCGCTGATATACGCGCGGGACGCCCCCATGGCGCGCAGCTGGTTGATTTCCTCCTGTACCGCCGCCCCAAACTCCTCGTCCGGCATCTCGGCGCGGTAGCGCGCGAGGATGCGGTCGTCTTCCGTGATCGGGCCGAGATGCTGCATGGGATCGCGCAGCGCGATGTCCATATCGCCCGCGTGGAGCCTGCGGTCCTTTTCATCGACGGCAAACTCCTGCGGTTTGCGGCTGTCGGTGATCTTGTCCCAGGCCATCGAGGCCAGTTCGGCATGATCGGGCGACCGCTGCGCGAAGGCGTTGAAGGCGGCGCGGGCTTCTTCCACCTCGACGGCACCAGCCCTGCGCACAGAAGGATCGTCCGAGAAGGGGTGGTCGAAATCCGTTCGACGGAACTGGGCGACGAGCTCCTGGAAGTCCTGCCGCTCGGACGGGGCGAACACATCTGGCCGCTCGCCAGCCAGATCGCGCTCGGACAGCGTCAAACGCTCGGCCAGCGAGACCTCGGCGTCCGCCGCTTCATCGACATCGTCGACCGCACGCAAGATGCGCGCATCGGTCAGAGTATCGCCCAGCCGGACATGAACGGCTTCCAGCCTGTCGAGCGCTTCCTCGCGGTCCTCGCCCTTTTCCAGATCAAGATCGCCCGCCTTGGCGATGGCGCGCAGATCCTGCGCAAGCCATTGCCGTTCGAGCGCGGCATTGCCGGCCCCCTCGCGCATGCGGGCAGCAACTGCCTCGGAATCGATGCCCGTGCCCTGCAGCGCCTCGCTGAGGCGGGCCTTCACCGCATCGTCGTCGAGGCGTCCCATCTGGTCCTCGCGCATATTGACCCGCGCATAGACCCCGTCCCGGGACGGTGCGTCGAGAAGTGCAGCCGAACGATCCCCGAGCGGGTTCAGATGCGCGACGGAGGCCAGCACATCGGTGAGCTTGCGCTCGATCTCCGGCCTCTCGGCCGCGGGCGCCCGGTCGATCGCCGCCTCGATCTGACGGATGTTCTGAGAAAACTCGGTGATCAGCGTGTCGAACGCCGTTTCGTCTTGGGACATGTAGATGGCTCCGTCAGATTGGATCTGACCGCCACTGGCAAGGATAGTGCTGGCCCGGTCGAGCGCCTCGGCCACGTCGTCGAAATTCGACCGGGACGCCTCGGCAGCCAACCCCCGATAGGTCAACGCGTTGCGCGCCACCGTCTCGAGGGCTGCAGCCAGATCGGCACCCGTGCGCTGGCGCTCGACTGGCGGCCGACCTTCGTCACGGGCTTTGTAGACTTCATCAATCTCGGCGCGGTAGGTCGTGACCCCCCGGTCAAGACGCCGTGTCGCCTCGAGCCGGATCCCGTGGACCTGCGCCGCATCGACCATCGCCACCCGGAAGGCGTCGTAGTTGAAGTGGTGATCCTTCCCGAGAAAGAACATTTCGCCATCCTTGCTGCGGCGGTTCAGAACGATATGCGCATGTGGATGCGCGCGATCTTGGTGTATTGCAGCAATATAGTCGAATTGCGACCCCTCACCTTGAAAGAACCGCTCGCAGACGGATTCCGTAATCGCGCGCACTTCCTCACCGCTGGTGCCGACGGGAAAGGCCATCAAGAGATGCGAGGTATGGCCGAGCTTGGGGCTGTGCCGCTCACCCCACTGGTTCTCAAAGCGGCGCACGACCCGGTCGATCTCCGCCTCTGACAGGGTCTTCTTGCCATCATGGGTGCCACGGCTGTCGAGGATATGGCTCGACTTGGTGGTGAGGTAGGTCAGCTGGGCCTTCAGCTGCGCGCCGGTGTGGCACCCACCCTTGGAGATCGGCTTGAAGATGGCCGGAGAGTAGCCGCGCGCGGCCCGGACCATCTGGGCATTCCTGGCCAGCCCCTGCCAGCTGCCCGAGACCCGGCTCCAGTCGCGATCGAAGAGGGCGGGGCTGACACCACGCGCTTCACTCCGCGCCATGCTCGGCCCCCTGCCGTGCCAAACCGGCAAGGGCCTTGGTCACCTCAATGTCCAGCGCGCGGCGCCGACCGCGGAACATCTCCTGAATCTGGTCGGCCATGTCGAAGACGAGCACCGCAAGATCACGGATCTCGGCATGACTGGCGGGGGTGTAGGGCAGTCGCTCCCCTTTGAGCTTTGCTTCGTTCAGGCGGCGCGCGACCTGGTTCACGTTGTTGCCGACCCGGTTCAGCGCCGCGCTCAGCCCCCTCAGCTCGTCTGTCATGCCCTCATCCGGGCGCAGGATGTCGTCAGCGGCCAGGATAAGACAGCGCAGAGCATCCGAGCGATGGAGGACACCGTGGCGCGCAAGGGCCGCGTCGAAGCGCTGTAGCTCCTTCGGACTGACGCGCACGCCAATCACCTTCGGCCGACTGCCGTTCGCCGTCTGGCGATCTGCAGCATGGTAGGCCGCGTTGTAGACGGACTTGAGACTGACCCCGTAGCGGGTGGCGAGATCGCCAGCGGCGACGCCCTGCAATCGCTCTTGGGCGATGTTCAGGCGCTCGGTCTCGGTCAGTCTGCGGCCGCGTGACATTTTGAAGTTAACGTTCCTATTTCTTGCCAACTTCGTACAAGCCCGCCTTCTCCCAGCACAAGCGGAGAAGGCGCCAAGGGCTTGTACTCAATGTAGAAAATCGGCCCAGGGGGCCGATTTGACGTCTTCTGTCAAATGCATCGCGCAGGGCGCTCACTGCATCGCGTTTCGCGTCTTCCGCACTGCGTTTCCCGCGCATTGCACCCCGCATCGCGTCCTTTGCAACGCGTCTTCCGCGCCCCGCTTCGCGTCGTCTGGCAAGTGGCAAATGGCCTACGCATCCCGCATCGCGCAGAGTGGCCTCTGCATCCCGTCCCACGTCTTGCGTCCCGTGTTCCCCGCATCGCGCCCTCTGGAGGGTGGGAACTGGAGCACGCTTGCTGCAGCCCGCATCGTGTTCCGTGTCTCGCGTCCGCTGTTTCATGGATCGCGTCGTCTGGATTCCGCTCATTGGCCGGGCGCATCACGTCTTCCGCTTGACGCGCGCAACTCAACCGTCTAGCGACGTTCAAGCATTATCGTCGTGTTTCACCATCCTTGCCGAAAGCCTCCACCCCATGCCGAACGACAATCTCGTGGTCATCGCCACGATGGCCCGGAAAGGGGGGAGTGGGAAAACCACGCTCTCGCGCGCCTTGATCAGTGCTGCTGTTGCCGCCGGCCGTCGCGTCCTTCTGATCGATACCGACAGCACAGGCGTGCTCGGCACCTGGCACAAGCGGGCGGAAGCTGCGGGGCTGGGATCACCGCTCCTGCGCTCGGCGAGCGTCGAGAGCGTGGGCGCTGTGGAACGCAGGATCGAGCAGGTCTATGCAGCGGACTCGGCAGATTTCATCTTCATCGATACGGCAGGAGTCGGGGCCGAGTGGTCGGACGGCATCGCCGTACTGGCCGATCACATTGTCACGCCCGTGATGCTCTCGACCTCCGACCTCGATGTCGGCGCCCAGACCGCTGACTGGTTCGAGAAACTGCGTGCCCGCGTCGATGATCCCGAAAGCCTGCCGCGCCACCACGTCGTGCTGAACATGGTCGATCCCAAGACGACACGCGCCGATGCAGCCCTCATAGAGGCGGCTATCGCACGGTTCCCGGTGGTCGAGACCGTGATGATGCGCCGCAATATCTACAAGGAGATGGACGAGAAGGGCCTTCTGCACGCTGTGGCGTTGCAGAAGCAAGCCGATCCGAACCCCCTCATGCGCCCCCATGTGCGCCATGTGGTCGAGGCCCTGGAGGAAGCGACCGACATTCTCAACAACATCCTTGCCGCGTGAGGTCAGGACGTTGCGCAAGAAAATCCCTACCATCACGCAGCCCGATCCGGCCTACGCCGCCGCGCTGCGGTCGGAGGGCGAGGAAGACCCGGAAAGGGAGGACGGGCGTCTGCTGGCCGGTCGGGGCCCAGTGATGGCAAGACCGGTGCAGCCTACGGTGCCGATGCCGCAGGAGCCGGTAGCGACACCCTCTTTGTCAATGCCGGCTGCCCTGGTCAGCACCGAGGCGGCGATGCCTCAGGCTGAGAGAGCATCAGCACCCGTCCGACGCCTCACCACCACGCGGAAGATCGACATCCGGGTAAATGCGCTGGAGCGACAGGAGGAAGCCCTGATCGACTGCGGCGTCGATCCCGCCCATGTGATCCGCGCTGCACTGCGCCGGGCCGTCAAGAACTGGACGCTCGAGCCGGATTTCGTCGCCCCCTCTGAAGAGCAGCGGACCCGGATCACCGAATGGCGCGCGCGCACCTCGCTTGCGGTCGACGCCCCCACGCTCACGCAGCTGCTCCGCGCCCAAGACCCCCTCGATGTCCTCAGCAAATGGACCCTGATCCGCGGCCAGGTGGAGCCCCGCCTCTGGGCCGAAATCGACACGATCCTGCACGAGATCGCCGCCCATGCTGCGGTGCCGCGTGAAGGTGACGACCATTAACCCCTTGTTTGGGCGTGTTTCCGCCATGCGGCTGATCACAATTTTCCCGAAAGTGCCTGTTCATCTTGCAGTTGCAGAAACCAGTCATTAACAACCCTGCCAAGGATAGAGTGGCCTCCTTGTTCCCGGTGCAGAGGTCCAGGTAGAGGAGCCGATTATGTCCAACACAGCCCGCCTGACAGGCGAACCCATCATGCGCATCCTCTGCAAGAAGACCGACGCCCTCGTGGGCTATCTCTACCAGTGGAACAACGGCGATCTGCAACCAGCATGGATCAACGAGGCAATGGCCGAGGTGCGCTACGAGCCCATGGTGCAGGCCGCTTGAAACAGGTGATCAGACTACGGGCGAGCCGATCAATGACGGTGCGGAAGACAAGTCGCGCGGCATGCCGCGCCAATTTCCACGCAACATGAGTTATAGAAGGGATTTCTATAACTCATACGTGGACACTGACCACCATCCCAATCGCTCAACTTCCGTTGCGACAGCGCCCCATCGGACCTGACGAGCAGAAGGTCCTGTAAACCCCCCGGTGACGTAGCTCTTGCGCGGGCGAATCTCGCCGTTGCCGTTGGAAGGCGCACTCTTCGGGCAATACCCGGGGACTGGGCCAAGAAAGGGGATTGCGAAGCCTTGTTGCTGATCGATCTCTATCCCTCTTGGTCCGCTGCTTTTGGAAGCGGGCGGGCAGGAAATTTCCGTTGCCAGGTCTCGATGAGGAAAAGAGCGGCAGTACTCGCAGCATGGATCGACAAACGGGCAATCCGTGCGTCGATGCGGGCATAGCCCTTCTCGCGGCCGTGGGCGTCACCGCCGTGGGTGCGCAGAGCACCGATCCCACCGATGACCGTGGCTAGGCCGGAAAGGATTTGTCGCACATCACCTGCGATCAGCGGCTCGATGTCAGACCGGTCAGGGGTCAGACCAAGCGGTTGCTTCACGGCATTGTAGAGCCCCTGCACATCCTTCTTGGAGGGCAGTGGCTGCCCCAACTCGATGAGGATCGACCGGCAGACACTCTCGACCGTGCTGCACGCGGCCGTGACGGCATCTTCAGGGTCGGTCTGGCTGCTGGCGAGGGCGCGGTCAAGATCGCGGCTCACCGTGTCGAAGTCGATCACCTCGGACAGCCCGGCCAGCTCCACCAGGACAGGGACACTCTTGCCCGCCTCGACAAGCCGCATCCGCCCGCCCTGCTGTTGAACCTCGAAGCCGTCGAAGCGCAGCGCGCGGTTGAGATGGTCGAGCACGGCGACATGACGCTCGGGCTCGTGGATGAAATCGCGTGGGTCAGCGGCTGCCTCAATAATCTTTGCGAGCGCTTTCTCAGCATCAAAGCCGTTGTTGAGATTGATAAGGCACTGCACCAGCGACGGTACGCGGGAGCCACTCACCGTGAAGGCCACATTGCAGGCGCGCATGAACTTCTCGATCTTCGGCCCGCTGCGATAGATCCCAATGGGGGGCGTCGTGTCATGCCCTCCCCCGCCGCTGATAATATCGGCGATCGCATCGATGCTCTGGGGCGACAGCGGGAAGGGCATGGCTATAAGTGATCCTTAGCCCAAAGAAGTGCATTGAATGTAGCAAGCTTTGCATCGTTTTCGGTTGAATAGGCCTTCCTACCAACCTGAACAGCTCCCGATGCCCTTCTCAGGACACGCACTGACCAACCGGCTCCTTCCCGATAGACTGTCAGATTGAAGCCGTCCGTGTTGATATAAGGGTTGCCTTGTCGGGATATACGCCACTTTCGAGAAGGCCAAGCGGCGCGGCGGCGGGCGGAATTTCGGCTCTGCCTCACTTTGTGTGGCGGAACTATCCTGAAACTGGAAAATTCAGGAGG
>CAZCAX010000039.1:23270-28844 GCA_964496915.1 uncultured Rhodobacter sp. | reverse complement strand
CTTCTCGCGCGCCGCCGAAAAATGCCACGTCACCCAGCCAACACTCAGCGCAGGGCTGAAAGAGCTGGAGACGCAACTGGGCGTGATGATCAAGCCCGAAGCGCAGCTCCCCGAGCGTGAAGCCTTGTGCATGAAGGCCTGAAGGCCCGGTGCAGGCCTCCCTGAACGGTTGCTGAGCCGAGCGCCGTTTTCAGCGCGCCCTCGCTCATTGCTTCAAATGCCTTTGCCATCGCCACCGTAGCGGGACGGGTGCTGGACCGGATGCGGCTACAGGCCCTGACGCACTGGCGGTGGCTACGACCGCAATGCCTGCGTCTTTCAGAGTCCGTCTCACCGATCCTCAATGAGCAACCAGACGGGTCGCCGGGGCAGCTTGTGGTAATGCCCGAAGGGCTTCTGGCCATCGACGCTATCAACGAACCCGTGCGCCAGGTTCAGACGAGGCGCGATACGTCTACCGCGGCGCGGACGAAATCGGCGAAGAGGGGGTGGGGGGCGAAGGGTTTGGATTTCAGCTCGGGATGGAACTGGACGCCAATGAACCACGGATGTCCTTCATGCTCCACTATTTCGGGCAGGCGGCCATCGGGGGACATGCCTGAAAACACCAGCCCGCAACCCTCAAGCTGATCACGGAAGCGGGTATCCACCTCGTAGCGGTGGCGGTGGCGTTCTTCGATCCGGGTGCTGCCATAAACCCGCGCCACCAGCGAACCTTCGGTCAGTTGGGCGTCGTAGGCACCCAACCGCATCGTGCCCCCCTTGTCATCGCCCGGTTTGCGCGCGACGACATGGTTGCCCTGCACCCATTCCTTCAGGTGATAGACGACGGGGGTAAAGCGCTTGCCGCCCGCCTCATGGTCGAACTCCTCACTGCCCGCATCCTTGATTCCGGCCAGATTGCGCGCGGCCTCGATCACTGCCATCTGCATGCCCAGACAGATACCCAGATAGGGGATCTTCTTTTCGCGCGCCCAGGTCGCGGCGCGGATCTTGCCTTCGGTTCCTCGCTCGCCAAAGCCGCCGGGCACCAGAATGGCATGGAAGCCCTCAAGATGCGGGGCGGGGTCTTCGCGGTCGAAAATTTCGGCGTCGATCCATTCGGCCTTGACGCGCACCCGGTTGGCCATTCCGCCATGAGTAAGCGCCTCGGCGATGGATTTGTAGGCGTCCTCAAGCTGCGTATACTTGCCGACGATGGCCACGCGCACCTGCCCCTCGGCATGGGTCAGGCGATCCATCACGTCTTCCCAGCGCGCCAGGTTGGGGCGGGGGGCAGGGTTGATGTCAAAGGCATCCAGAACTGCCTGATCAAGCCCTGCGCCGTGATAGGCCAGCGGGGCTTCATAGATCGATTTCAGGTCATAGGCCGGTATCACGGCTTCCTTGCGGACATTGCAGAACAGGGCGATCTTTTCGCGTTCCTTTTCCGGGATCGGATGTTCCGAGCGGCAGACCAGCACATCGGGTGCAAGGCCGATCGATTGAAGTTCCTTCACCGAATGCTGGGTTGGCTTGGTTTTCAGCTCGCCCGAAGCCGCCAGATAGGGCAACAGCGTCAGGTGCATCAGGATGCATTCGCCGCGCGGGCGCTCGTGGATGAACTGGCGGATGGCCTCGAAAAACGGCAGCCCCTCGATATCCCCGACCGTGCCGCCGATCTCGCAGAGCATGAAATCGACCTCGTCCTCACCGATCCGCAGGAAATCCTTGATCTCGTTGGTGACGTGGGGAATGACCTGGATTGTCTTGCCCAGATAATCCCCGCGCCGCTCTTTTTCGAGCACGTTCATATAGATCCGGCCGGATGAGATGGAATCGGTCTTGCGCGCGGGAACGCCGGTGAAGCGCTCATAATGGCCCAGGTCAAGGTCAGTCTCGGCCCCGTCATCGGTGACGAAAACCTCGCCATGCTCAAACGGCGACATCGTGCCCGGATCAACATTAAGGTAGGGGTCAAGCTTGCGCAGCCTGACGGTGAAGCCGCGCGCCTGCAACAGCGCTCCCAGTGCAGCCGAAGCCAGCCCCTTGCCTAGGCTGGAAACCACGCCGCCGGTAATGAAGATATAGCGCGCCATGCAGGCAACCCCCGTGTTGAACGCCGCGCAAAAGGCGCGGATCACGGGAGTCGATGTATAATCCAATCCCGGGCGAACCGCAATACGGGCGCTAGATGCTGTCTCGTTCGGGCCGAAAGGCCCATATGTTGGTGATGCCTCAGTCCTGGCGCGGCGGCAGCAGCGGCGAGTCGCCCCCGGCGGGCGGCAGTTGCAGATCCGGCAGGGCGGGTGCCGGTGCGGTCTCTGGCTGAACGCCGATCCGATCCAGCACCGAGGTATCGGCGCTTTGCTGTGCAGCGATAACGGTCAGCGCCAGTGAGGTGCAGATGAAGGCAATCGCAAAACCCCAGGTCAGCTTGGCCAACCCGGTCAGCGGCGGACGACCCGCCTGCGGACCCATCGCGCCACCGCCGATGCCAAGCCCGCCACCCTCCGATCGCTGCAGCAACACCACGCCGATGAGCGCGAGCGCCAGAAGAAGGTGGATGATGAGCACGACGTTCTGCATGGAAAGGCCCTTGACCGGTTTCGTGCCTATCTATGCGCAGCCTGCTTTGCGTGCAAGTCGAAAGGGGGCAACTTGCTGGTGGCTTTGCGCGCGCGCGGCAGAGAGCGGTAGAGATCCGACAGCTCTGTGCCATTTAGCAGTTTCGTTACCCGCCCGAGATCGTTATACGAGCCTCGGTTTTCAACCGATGCGAAGGACCGGATATATGGCCAATGTGGTTGTCGTGGGTGCCCAATGGGGCGATGAGGGCAAGGGCAAGATCGTTGACTGGCTCTCGGAACGCGCCGATGTGATCGCGCGTTTTCAGGGCGGGCACAATGCCGGGCATACGCTGGTCATTGACAGCACGGTCTACAAGCTCAGCCTGCTGCCATCGGGAATTGTTCGCGGCGGTAAGCTCAGTGTCATTGGCAATGGGGTGGTGCTCGATCCCTGGGCGCTGCTGGCCGAGATCGAAAAGCTGACGGCGCAGGGGGTTGAGATCAACCCCGAGGTGCTGCTGATCGCCGAGAACACGTCGCTTATCCTGCCGGTGCATGGCGAACTGGACCGCGCACGCGAAAACCAGAATGCCGTTGCCCGGATCGGCACCACCGGCCGCGGCATCGGCCCGGCCTATGAGGACAAGGTGGGGCGCCGCGCCATTCGCGTGGCAGATCTGGCCGACGAGGCGACGCTGGATCTGCGTATCGGGCGGCTGCTCACCCATCACAACGCGCTGCGCGCCGGTCTGGGGCTGGAACCCGTCGATGCGGGCGCGCTCAAGGCGCAACTGATGGAAGTGGCGCCAAAGATCCTGCCCTATGCGGCCCCGGTCTGGAAGATGATGCACGAGGCCCGGCGCGCCGGAAAGCGCATCCTGTTCGAGGGCGCGCAGGGCAGCCTGCTGGATGTCGATTTCGGCACCTATCCCTATGTCACCAGTTCCAACACCCTTGCGGGCATGGCCGCTACCGGCACCGGGCTTGGCCCCACGGCGATCGATTTCGTGCTGGGTATCGTCAAGGCCTACACAACCCGCGTGGGCGAGGGGCCATTCCCGACCGAGTTGCAGGACGAAACCGGCCAGCGGCTGGGCGAGCGGGGCCATGAATTCGGCACCGTCACCGGGCGCAAGCGCCGCTGCGGCTGGTTTGATGCGGTCCTGGTGCGCCAGACCTGCGCCACCTCGGGCGTGACCGGCATCGCACTGACCAAGCTCGATGTGCTCGACGGGTTCGACACGCTGAAAATTTGTACCGGCTACATGCTGGATGGCGAAAAGCTGGATTACCTGCCCACCGCCGCCGATCAGCAAGCACGTGTCACGCCGATCTACGAAGAGATGGAAGGCTGGCACGAAAGCACCGAGGGCGCGCGCTCCTGGGCCGATCTGCCGGGTGCGGCGATCAAGTACGTGCGCCGGATTGAGGAGTTGATCCAGTGCCCGGTTGCGCTGCTGAGCACCTCGCCCGAGCGTGACGACACGATCCTAGTCACCGATCCGTTTGCAGACTGATGGCCCTGTCGTGGAAAGCCCGGCGGCGATTGTCGATCTTCATTCTGATCGTCGCCTTGCCAGCCTATATTGTCGCGGCCGTCAGCCTGGTGGCGCTTTTCGAGCGCCCGCCTTTCTGGCTGGAGCTGGTGATATACGTGGCGCTGGGTGTCATCTGGGCGTTCCCGCTCAAGGCGGTGTTCAAGGGGGTTGGCCAGCCAGACCCCGATGCCGACAAAAAGCCCGACAGCGAATAATCGCTGCCGGGCTTCATGTCTCTTTCGCGCGCCGGTTCGTGGTTTAGCCGCGCTGCGCGAAGCGGCGCGCCAGACCCGAGAAATCAGATTCCGATGACAATTCGAACTGCCCGCGGCGCGAGCGGCGGATCAGCCCTTGGCGCAGGAGAAGGCCAAAGGCGCGCAACAGGTTTTCGCGGTTGCGGGTCATCGGCGCGCCGGTGCCCACCACGTGGCGCATCACCTGCGGGCGGGTGAACTCGGGGCATCCCTCAACCTGGGTAACATAGGCGGCGGCGGCCTCGATCATCTCGGTAAGGTTGGTCAGGTTGTGCGGCGCAATGAATTCGGCGAACGAGCGTCCGGGCGTCATATGCGTGGCGCGCGGCGCCTCTTCCTCGTCAAACAATTCCTCCATTGCCAGCGCCCCTGCGCTGACCCGGCGCGGGCGCACCACATCGGTATCCGAGGGGTGGTCAATGCGCTGCTCCGACACCAGCACCAACGGCGGCTGCACCGTGCGCGGGCGTTCGGTGCGCGCTGTGGTGGGGCGCTGCGGGCGGCGCAGCATGCTGTCGCTGTCGTCGCCTGAACGCACGGTGCGCGCCAGATCGTCGCGGTAGCGCGCCATATCCTGCGCCTCGGCGCTGGTGTCGCGGCGGTTGCCCTCGGCGGCGTCAGCGCGGGTGGCAACCACGGCGGCTTTCAGATGCGAGATAGTGGATTGCCGACGCTTGGCCTCGGGCTCTTGCAGATGCGAATCGGCCTGGCTGATCAGCCGGTCGACGGCGGCATCGGTCTGGGTATCTTCCAGCATATCGCGGCGCCGGCGCTCGGTGGCGCGCATTTCCTCGGCTTCGCGTTCGACGGCGACAAGCTCGCGCAGCAGTTCGGCTTCGTCTTCGTCGGCAAGGCCGGTGTCACCCAATGCACGGGCGACTCGCTCTTCAAGTGATTCGTCGTCGGCATTCTGCGGGGTGTCGGGTTTCGACTCGGCTTCGGTTTTTTCGACCTCGGTTTCGGGCTGCACTGCGGTGGCTTCGTCCAGCGGCTCATCCGCCGCAGCCGGTTCCTTGGCCTCGGGGTGTGGCTGTTCGGTGGCGGCGGTAGTCGGCCGCGTGCCGCCGCGCACGACGATCACCCTGCGACGCGGGCGGTTTTCGGCGGATTGCGCGGCCTTTTCAGCGGCACGGCGCTCAGCTTCGGCGCGCTCGGCTTCCTCGGCGGCGAGACGTTCAGCTTCGGCGCGCTCGGCTTCCTCGGCGGCGAGGCGTTCCGCTTCGGCGCGCTCGG
>CAZCAX010000039.1:0-23170 GCA_964496915.1 uncultured Rhodobacter sp. | reverse complement strand
GCGCTCGGCTTCCTCGGCGGCGAGGCGTTCTGCTTCGGCGCGCTCGGCTTCCTCGTCGGCGAGGCGTTCCGCTTCGGCGCGCTCGGCTTCCTCGTCGGCGAGACGTTCTGCTTCGGCGCGCTCGGCTTCCTCGTCGGCGAGACGTTCCGCTTCGGCGCGCTCGGCTTCCTCGGCGGCGAGACGTTCCGCCTCGGCGCGCTCGGCTTCCTCGTCGCCAAGGCGTTCCGCCTCGGGGCGCTCGGCTTCCTCGTCGGCGAGACGTTCCGCCGCGGCACGTGCAGCTTCTTCTTCGGCGGCGGGTGATTCGTCCTCGCTGGCCTCGATTGCGCGGGCCTGGGCGACGGCTGCGCGAATGCGTTGCAACTTCTCGGAAATCCCTGCAATCGTGCCGATGTCCGGCGCTGGCCCTTCTTCTGGCATGGAGAAGGTGACAGAGGCGGCATCGGCGGCGGGGGAGGCTGTTTGAGCGGTGTGTTGCGCGCTTTGCAGAGGTTTTGGGACCGGGCGGGTATCCGGTGCCCGTTCTGTGGCCGCTGGCGTTTCGATGGTCGGTTGAACCGGCCCTTCGAGATGCGGGCGCAGCACAACACCATTGTCCTGGATCTTGGCCTCGACCCGGCGCTTGATTTCGCGCTCGGCGATACGGTGCAGCATCTCGGCGTCCGGGGTCGGCGGTTCGGCGCCAAAATAGCGATCCTCGGCCGCCAGATCACGAAAATACTCGGCAATCGCCTTCATGGTGGAGAACGGCTCGTCGAACCCTTCCAGGGTGCATGAAAACGTGCCGTAAGACACCGTAAGGATCTTGCTCGGACCGTTCATAACTATTCGCCCTTTATCGTAACACTGAACGAACTATTTACCCTCAGCCGCGCGAATGAATGAAAACTTGGGGGTAATTTGGTGATCGCATTGTGGCCAAGCTTGCCTGTGCACGCCTTAATTGACAAGACAGTGCCATGAGCAGGCGGTTCACATCGACGACAGGGATTACCCTTCTGGGCGGCGGCGAAATGGTGCCGGGGCAACTGACGCGCGCGTTGTTGCATGCGCCTGATCTGGTCGCCGTTGACAGCGGTGCCGATCAGGCACTGACGCAGGGGCTGATGCCGCAACTTGTGCTGGGCGATCTGGATTCGATCAGCCAGGCAGGGCGCGCGGCAATCGCGCCCGAGCGCCTGTGGCATATTCCCTCGCAAGACAGCACCGATTTCGACAAGGCGTTGGCGGCGGTGCACGCGCCGCTGATCCTTGCACTGGGGTTTACCGGCGCTCGGCTGGATCACACGCTGGCGGGGATGAGCACGCTGGTGCGCAATCCGCAGGCGCGCATGGTGGTGGATGCGGGCGAGGATCTGTGCTTTCTGGCACCGCCCCGCTTGCAGTTGTCATTGCCACCGGGTAGCCGCCTGTCGCTGTTTCCCATGGCGCCGGTGCGGTGCGAAAGTTCAGGGCTGGTCTGGCCCACCGCCGGCCTGGCACTTGATCCGGCGGGGGTTATCGGCACGTCGAACATTGTCTCCGAGGGGGTCGTGACGCTGGCCCCGGACAAACCGGCAATGCTGGTTCTGGTGCCGGCCGCGTCGCTGGACGCCGTCCTTGAGGGGCTGAGGCGGGTACCGGTCTGGACATGAAACGGCGCGGGCCGGGTTGAACAGGGCACTTTCCCTGACGGCGTTCGGTGCGTCAGCAGTTGGGCACGTTGACGGCCAACCCGCCCAAGGCAGTTTCCTTGTATTTCTCGCTCATGTCGGCGCCGGTCTGGCGCATGGCTTCTATGCAGTTGTCGAGCGGCATGAAATGCCGCCCGTCGCCGCGCAATGCCAACGAGGCTGCCGAAACCGCCTTGATCGCACCCAGTCCGTTGCGCTCGATACAGGGCACCTGCACCAGCCCTTTGACCGGGTCGCAGGTCATGCCCAGATGGTGCTCCAGCGCGATCTCGGCGGCGTTCTCGATCTGCGGCGGGGTGCCGCCCATGACCGCGCATAAGCCTGCCGCCGCCATCGCCGCCGCACTGCCCACCTCGGCCTGACAGCCGCATTCCGCGCCTGAAATGGAGGCGTTGTGCTTGATCAACCCACCGATCGCGGCGGCAGTGAGCAGGAAATCTGCAATCCTGCTCGTGCTGGCGCCCGGAACATGGTCCAGCCAGTAGCGAATGACTGCCGGCACAACCCCGGCCGCGCCATTGGTGGGGGCGGTTACCACCTGCCCACCGGCGGCGTTTTCCTCGTTCACGGCCATCGCATAGCACGACATCCAGTCGTTGATCACATGCGGCGGGGTCAGGTTCAGGCCGCGCTCGGCCTGGAGTGCGCGATGGATCGCCTGTGCGCGCCGCGCTACGCCCAGGCCACCGGGCAGGGTGCCCTCAGCGCTCAGGCCACGCTCGATACAGGCATTCATTACCGCCCAGATGCGCGCCAGCCCGGCATCCAGATCAGAGGCGGCGCGCAGCGTCAGCTCATTGGCGCGCTTCATGGCGGCAATGCTCAGCCCGCTGTCTCGGGCCATGGTCAGCATCGTGGCGGCGCTGTCGAACGGATAGGGAAACCGGGCCTGCGGCGTTGCGTTGGCTGCGTTGCGCAATTCGGCTGCGGTGATCACGAAACCGCCGCCGATGGAGAAATAGGTTTCGTGCAGGATGACATCGCCTTGCGCATCGGTTGCCATCAGGATGAGGCCGTTGGCATGGTCGGGCAGGGGGGGGCCATAATCAAAGGTCAGATCGCGCGCCGGGTCAAAGCGCAATGTACCCAGACCCGGGGGGGAAAGCTGGCAAGAAGCAAGGTTCTCGGCCAGCGCAGCCTCGGCGCGCGTGGCGTCAAAGGTTTCGGGCTCGAACCCTGCGAGGCCCAGAATCACGGCGCGATCAGTGGCATGGCCGATACCGGTGAAAGCGAGCGAACCATGGAGCGAGGCCCGCAACCCGCGCGCCGTGAAAGGCGAGGCGCGCAATAGCGACAGAAAGCGCGCGGCCGCAACCATTGGCCCCATCGTGTGGCTGGAAGACGGGCCGATGCCGATCTTGAACATATCGAAGACAGAAAGAAACATGCGCGCTCCTGTATATCCTGTTTGCCCGTTCCATCAACCTGTTGCATCAAAAGGTGTGGAATAATGCACCGTCAACGACATAACTGGTGCTGTTTCTGACGCGGCGGGTCGGGGGCCGCTCCCGCCCGTCTTCGCGTCGCGGCTGCGCCGCAATGCTCATCCCGTTTGGCCGGGCCGCGCGGCTGCGCCACGCGGCAAGGGGGCTTCGCCCCCTCTGAGCCTGCGGCCCATTCACCCCCGCGTATTTGCGGCAAGATGAAGCGGCGGAGGATTCCGGGGACAGAAGTCGCGGGGCGAGAACACGAAGGCGAAAAAAACGCCGCGGTTCCCTGTGACAATGCCGGGCATCTGTTGTAACACGCGCCCAACCCATGCAATCAGGAGACCTCTCGCCATGGCTCACCAGCTTTCCCCGATGGATCGTGCGAAATTCGCTGCGGCGCGGCGCGCCATCGATTGTGTGGAGGACGGCATGAAGCTGGGCCTTGGCACCGGTTCCACTGCCGCCTGGATGGTGCGCTGTCTGGCCGAGCGTGCGCGCGAGGAAAACCTGCGGCTGACCTGCGTGCCGACCTCGACCCGCACCGCCGAGCTGGCGCGCGGTCTTGGATTGAAGGTTGTCAGCCTGGACGAGGCGGGCTGGCTGGACCTGACGATTGACGGCGCCGATGAATTCGATGCCGATCTGGCGCTGATCAAGGGCGGCGGCGGGGCGCTTTTGCTGGAAAAGATCGTCGCCACCGCCAGCGACAGGATGATCGTGATCAGTGATGCCTCGAAGGAGGTGAAGACGCTGGGCGCCTTTCCTCTGCCGGTCGAGGTGGTGCCCTTTGGCCTTCAGGCCAGCAAGCTTCTGATCGAGGAGCTTCTGAACGGGCTTGATGTCATGGATACCCGAGCGACCGTTCGGATGAACGGCAACCGGCCCTTTGTGACCGACGAGGGCAACCATCTGCTTGATCTTTCGCTGGGTCGGATCGGCAATCCGCGGCAGTTGTCACTGGCGCTTAACCAGGTGCCGGGTGTGGTCGAGAACGGGCTTTTCATCGATATCTGTGATGCGGTGGTGATCGGCTATTCCGACGGACGGGTCGAGATGCGCGACCCTGTTGCGGGCACCATCGAGGAAGAGCGCATCGTCTTTCTTGAAACCGACAACATCTTCAAGGACATCTGAGGGCAGCACGTGACATTCGATTATGATCTTTTTGTTATCGGCGGCGGCTCGGGCGGGGTCAGGGCGGCGCGGATCGCCGCCTCCGAGGGGGGTGCCAGGGTTGGCATGGCCGAGGAATACCGGATGGGCGGCACCTGTGTCATTCGCGGTTGCGTGCCGAAGAAGCTGATGGTCTTTGCCGCTGCCCATGGCGCCGCGCTGATTGAGGCACGCGCCTATGGCTGGCGGGTTGAGGCGCAGGGCTTCGACTGGCCCGCCTTTCGCGCGAAGCTGGACGCTGAGCTGTCGCGGCTGGAAGCAGCCTATACCCGCAATGCCGAAAACGCCGGGGTGGAGATTTTCCACCAGCGCGCCACGTTGGCTGATCCGCATACCGTTGCGCTGGCCGATGGCCGACGCGTTACCGCTCGCCATATCCTGATCGCGACCGGCGGCACCCCCTTTGTGCCCCCCGAGTTTGACGGGCTGGGAGCGATGACCTCGAACGAGTTGTTCAAGATGGAGTCGCTGCCCGGCTCGATCCTGATCATCGGCGGCGGTTTCATCGCCTGCGAATTCGCCTGCGTTCTTCAGCGGTTGGGCGTGTCGGTGACGCAGATGTATCGCGGTGCCCAGATCCTGCGCGGCTTTGACGACGATCTGCGCCATGCTGTCGCTGCCGAGATGGGCGTGCAGGGCGTGACGCTGGAGGTGGGTGCCGATCTGGTCTCGCTGGAACGACAGGTCGATGGCCGCTTTGTCGCCATTGACACGAATGGCGGGCGACGAGAATTTGACCAGGTGCTGTTTGCCACGGGCCGGGTCCCCAATACGCAGGGCCTGGGGCTGGAGGAAGCAGGCGTTGCGCTGGATGAAAATGGTGCGGTGAAGGTCGACGCGTGGTCGCAGTCCAATGTTCCCTCGGTCTATGCCGTTGGCGATGTCACTGACCGTATCCAGCTGACACCGGTTGCCATACGCGAGGGCCACGCCTTTGCCGACACAGTGTTCGGCGGCAAACCCACGAAGCCTGATCACGCGCTGGTGGCCAGCGCTGTTTTCACCAGTCCCGAGGCCGCCACCGTCGGTCTGACCGAGGAAGAAGCCAAAGCGGCCGGACCTGTCAGGGTCTATGTAACCAGCTTCACTCCGATGCAGACGGCCTTTGCCGGCGGCACGGTGAAATCAATGATGAAGCTGGTGGTCTGTGGTCAGAGCGACCGGGTTCTTGGTTGCCATATCGTGGCACCGGGCGCGGCCGAAATGATCCAGTTTGCCGCTGTAGCAATCAAGATGGGTGCGACCAAGTCCGATTTCGACCGCACGGTCGCCGTGCATCCGACCATGGCGGAAGAAATCGTTCTCATGCGAAAACCAGTGCGCGAACACGGATAAGCGGCCTTTGGTTCCATCAAAACGGTGCGACTTCTGCGTCACCGGGACCGATTAAGCTTGAAACCCGGCGCGATGTGCCCAATTCAGGGCCATGACAATGCAATGTGACAAGACCCAATCAAGGAGAGGCCATGTCTGGCAATAGTGGAGGGCCCTGGGGCGGCGGTGGTGGAAACCGCGGCTCGGGTGATCGCGGTTCGGGCGGTGGCGGCGGTGATCGCGGCCCCGGCAATCAGGGACCGCAGATTCCGGAAATCGACGATCTGGTGAAAAAAGGCCAACAGCAGCTCAAGGTGCTGATGGGCGGACGTGGTGGCGGCTCGGGTTCGGGCGGCGGGCGCGGGCCGGGCGGGCCGGGGATCAGCGGGCGCGGCGTGGTGCTGGGCCTTGTCGGTCTGGTGGTGCTGTGGCTTTTCGCGTCGTTCTATACCGTGCGTCCGGAAGAGCGCTCGGTCGAGCTGCTCTTCGGGCAGGAATACCGCATCGGAACACCGGGTCTGAATTTTGCACCCTGGCCGGTGGTGCGGGCTGAAATCGTGCAGGTGACGACCGAGCGTGTGACCGAAGTGGGCACCGGGCGTTCGGCGCTTGATACAGGTCTGATGCTGACGCGCGACGAGGCGGTGGTGGATATCGAATTCCAGGTCGTCTGGAACGTTGCTGACCCTGCACGCTTCCTGTTCAATCTGGCCGATCCGGCGAACACGGTGCGCGCCGTGTCAGAATCGGCGATGCGAGACATTATCGCGCGTTCGGAGCTGTCGCCGATTCTCAACCGCGACCGGGGCGCCATTGCCGCCGATCTGCGGCAGGCGGCACAGGGCACGCTGGACACCTACGAATCCGGCATCAACATCATCCGGATCAACTTTGACAAGGCCGACCCGCCACGCGACGTGATCGACAGCTTCCGCGAGGTGCAGGCCGCACGTCAGGAACGCGACCGGCTTGAGCGTCAGGCCGATGCCTATGCCAACCGGGTTCTGGCCGCCGCGCGCGGTGAAGCCGCGCAGGTCCAGGAAGAGGCCGAGGGTTATCGCGCCCAGGCGATCAACGTCGCACAGGGGGAGGCCAGCCGCTTCCTTGCTGTCTGGAGCGAATACATCAATGCGCCCGAAGTGACCCGGCGGCGGATGTATCTTGAGACCATGGAAACCGTTCTGGGAGGCATGGACCTGACGATTCTGGACAACGTGACCGGCGAGAATGGTGGATCGGGCGTTTTGCCTTACCTGCCGCTTGACCAGTTGCGCACACGGGGGACCAACTGATGAAAAAGCTGACGCTTCTTATCCCCGCCCTGGTGATCGCGGCGGCGATCGGCCTTTCGGCGCTGTTCATCGTCGATGAGCGCGAAAACGTACTGGTGCTGCAGTTCGGCCAGGTCAAACAGGTGCGTACCGAGCCCGGCCTGGGCGTGCGTATCCCCTTCATCCAGGAAGTCGTGCGCTATGACTCGCGCATTCTTGGCTTGCAATCGCAGCCCCTCGAAGTGACCCCGCTGGATGACCGCCGGCTGGTTGTCGATGCTTTCGTACGCTGGCGTATCACGGATGTGGAACAGTTCCGCCAGGCCGTCGGCATCGAAGGCGTGCGCGCGGCACAGGTGCGTATCGAGCGCATCCTGAACGCAGCGATCCGGGAAGTTCTGGGTTCGGTGCCCTCGGGTGCCGTGCTGTCCGAAGACCGGACCGGCCTGATGAACCGCATCCGCGATCTGGCGCGGCGCGAGGCGCGGACGCTGGGTGTCGATGTCATCGACGTTCGGCTGACCCGGACCGACCTGCCCGAGCAGAACCTCGCCGCCACTTTCGCCCGGATGCGTGCCGAGCGTGAACGCGAGGCCGCAGACGAGATCGCACGCGGTAACGAAGCTGCGCAACGGGTGCGCGCGCTGGCAGACCGGACGGTGGTTGAACTGGTGTCTTCGGCCCGCCGCGAGGCAGAGATCATTCGCGGTGAAGCCGATGCCGAACGTAACCGGATCTACGCCGAAGCCTTCGGGCAAGACCCCGAATTCTTCAGCTTCACCCGCTCGCTGACGTCCTATGAGCGTGCGCTGACAGGTGAGAACACCGCGATGGTGCTGAGACCGGACAGCGAGTTCTTCCAGTTCCTGCGCTCGGACGGCATGGCCTTGGCGGGCAGTCAGCCCGCTGCCCCGGAAGCGGCACCCCCTGCCGCAGCAGGGGCAACACCCGAGCCACAGGCCTCGGCGATCACCAACTGATACAAGACAGATCGCGCGCCCGGCCTTCCGGGCGCGCTTTTTCATGCTCTTCGCATATTGCCAGAGACCAGCCATGTCCGAGATCCAGCCCAGACTCACCGAATCCGGCCTGACGCTTGAAAAAGGCGAGAAGGTTCTCACCGAACTTCGCTCGGACCGCGCGCGCTATTGGCGCGACCATGCGATGCTCGCCCTTCTGGGTATGGCGGGGGCGGGGGCTGTGTTGTGGCTTCTGGGCTCTGATCACGTTGCCATCGGCTCACTGGGCGCTGTGCTGGCGCTGGGGGTGCGGGGGCTTTACCTGGCCTCCGAACAATTCAAATCGGTCTGGGTGCTGACCGACCGGCGCCTCGTTCTGCCCGGCGGACGATCGGTGATGCTGCTGGAAATAGAGACCGTGCGCAAACTGATGGGCGATATGCAGATCATCACCCGCGCGGGCGACAAGCACCTTATCAAGCATATTGCCGACCCGGATGCCGCGGTTGCCCTTATCGAGCAAGCCCGCACCCGTCGCGCCAAACGTGTGCGTGACTGATCGGGCCTGACGGCGTCATAGCGCCCGGATTCGGAGTAATGCGGCGTCAGGGTGGGTGCCCTTTCGGTCATCCTGGCCCATTCAGCCCCAGGTTATTTGCCAAGTAGATGAAGGGAGGGCCAGCTTGACGGTTATCCGGTGAGGCCAGCGCGCTTGATCGGTGGCGCAGCGGGATTTCCGTGACTATAAGACGGCCAAACCGGCATCCAGGGGGCGCATATGTCGCTACATTTTTGCAACGTCCGTCTCATCGATCCCGAGGCGGGCACTGATATGACAGGCACGTTGAACGTGGTTGACGGGCGCATCGTCGGACGCGATGCGCCACCGCCGGAAGGGGCGCAGCAGATCGATTGCGGTGGCTATTGCCTTGCCCCCGGCATTGTCGATCTGGGGGTGCAGGTTGGCGAACCCGGCGCGCGGCACAAGGAAAGTTTCCGCTCGGCAGGGTTGGCGGCGGCGGCAGGAGGCGTGACTACCTTCATTACCCGGCCCGACACCGGCCCGGCCATCGACACCCCTGAAGCGCTGGAATTCCTGCGCCGCCGCGCCAGTGCCGAGACAGTCGTGAACATCCATCACATGGCCGCGCTGACCCGCGGGCGTGAGGGGCGCGAGATGGCAGAGATCGGCTTTCTGATGGATGCCGGTGCCGTGGCTTTCACCGATGTAGACCGCGTTGTCTCTGACACCAAGGTTTTTTCCCGTTGTCTGACCTATGCAAGGTCGCTTGGCGCGCTGGTGATCGGCCACCCGCAAGACCCCGGGCTGAGTGCGGGCGCGGCCGTCACCAGTGGCAAGTTCGCCAGCCTGCGTGGCCTGCCTGGCGTTTCTCCGATGGCCGAGCGGATGGCCTTTGACCGTGACATGGCGCTGATCGAGATGACCGGCGCGCGCTATCATGCCGATCAGATCACCTGCGCACGCACCCTCCCGGCACTGGAACGCGCCAAGCGCAACGGGCTGGATGTGACGGCGGGGGTGTCGATCCATCATCTGACGCTCAATGAATTCGATGTCGGCGACTACCGGACCTTCTTCCGGCTTGACCCGCCCTTGCGCGCCGAGGATGACCGTCTGGCGGTTGTCGAGGCGGTGGCGTCGGGGCTGATCGATATCCTGTGTTCGATGCACACGCCGCAAGACGAGGAATCGAAGCGGTTACCATTCGAGGAGGCGGCGCCGGGTGCGGTGGGGCTGGAAACCCTGCTGCCTGCCGCGATGCGCCTGTATCATGCCGGTGCGATCGGACTGCCGCAACTGTGGCGGGCGATGGCGTTGAGCCCGGCGCGGCTTCTGGGGCTGGATTGCGGGCGACTGAGCACAGGCGCACCGGCCGATCTGGTGCTGTTCGACCCCGACGCGCCCTTTATTCTGGACCGGTTCAGCCTGCGATCGAAGTCAAAGAACACACCCTTTGATGGCACAAGGATGGAGGGTAAGGTGCTGGGTACATGGGTTGGGGGGCAGCGGGTCTTTGCTGCAGAGGAGGCGTGACGTACATGGAAAGGGACGTCCTGAAAGGGCCTTCGAAGGCCCTTCTACGCGCCGCTTTGAAGCGGCGCTTACACGCGGTTTGCAAACCGCGTGACCAAGGCGCTTCGAAGCGCCTTCTGGTCCGCGTTGACGGGAGGTTCTGATATGCTGCCGATCTTCGACACGGCGCCGGCGTTGCTTGTTCTGGTTGCCGTGCTGGCCTATCTTCTGGGCTCGATTCCCTTTGGGCTGGTGATTACCCGCGCTCTGGGGCTGGGAGATCTGCGCGCCATCGGATCGGGCAATATTGGCGCAACCAATGTGCTGCGCACCGGCAACAAGGGCGCGGCGATGGCCACGCTGCTGCTGGACGCAGGCAAGGGCGGCATCGCCGTGCTGCTCGCCCGTGCTGCCTTGGGCGAAGATGCCGCTCAGTTTGCGGCGCTGGCTTCGTTTCTGGGGCATCTGTTCCCCGTCTGGCTGGGTTTTCGCGGCGGCAAGGGGGTGGCGACCTTCCTGGGCACTCTTCTGGCGCTGGCCTGGCCCGTGGGGCTTCTGGCTTGTGCGACCTGGGCTGCAACGGCTGCGATCTGCCGTATCTCTTCTCTTTCGGCATTGGTGGCGGCGGCATCGGCACCGCTGTGGCTGCTGCTTCTGGGACGGGCCGAGGCGCTGGCACTGGCCATTGTGTTGGCGGCCCTGGTCTGGCAGCGTCACGCGACCAATATCGCGCGGCTGCGCGCCGGGACCGAGCCGCGGATCGGGGCCAAGCCGTGAGAAGCGCGCACCTGCTTCTGCTGGCGCTGCTTACCGCCCTTCCGCTGCGCGCGCAAACCGATGATCCGCTGGTCATGCAGGCTCTTGCAGAGGCGGTGGCGGGTTGCGAGGCAGCGGGTGGCACCCTCATCCTGCCCGAGGATCCTGTCGCAAGGGTCGATCTGACAGGCGACGGGATCGAGGACCGGATCGTGTCAGAGGACGGGGCTTTCTGCGGCCCTGATCTGGGGTATCTTGGTGGCTCGGCCGGAAACCGGCTGCATGCGATTATCGGCGATCATGTCCAGAGCCTGGAAGCGGGCAGCTGGACAGTTGCCGATATCGCCTTCACCAGCGAGGGCGAAACCCTGATGCAGCAGCGTGTCTTGCTCTTGGCCGTGCATGGCGCAGCCTGCAACAGCCATGGCGCTGCGCCTTGCTTTATTGCCTATGCCTGGGACGGCACGCGCCTGATTTCGGTGCTGGATATGTTCGATCGGCAGGACTGAGCGCGCCACGCGCTCAGTAGCTGTAATCGGCATAGACCTGCGTCAGATCGCCCTTCCAGTCGCCATGATAGCGTGCAAGCAGCTCGTCCGCCGGGGTCTGGCCTGTCTCGATACTTTCCTTCAGCGCGTTAAGGAAATGCGTCTCGTCGGGGACCAGCCCGCCGGCGCCGGGCAGGGCGCGGGCTTTCAGCCCGGCTTCTGCTATCGACACAACCTCGCGCGCAAGGTCCAGCATGTTCACGCCATGCGTCTGCGCCGCAAGGCCATCGACGCTGGCCGCCACGCGCATTGCCTCGCGGGTTTCCAGATCCCAGCCCTTGGCCAGATCCCAGGCGGCATCAAGCGATGACTGGTCATAAAGCAATCCCACCCATAGTGCAGGCAATGCGCAAAGCCGCCGCCACGGTCCGCCATCGGCACCGCGCATTTCCAGGTATTTCTTCAGCCGGGCTTCAGGGAAGATGGTTGTCAGATGGTCGGCCCAGTCTGACAGCGTGGGCACTTCGCCGGGAAGGGCGGGCAGGCGTCCTTTGAGGAAATCGCGAAAAGATTGGCCGAGAGCGTCGATATAGCGCCCGTCGCGGTAAACAAAATACATCGGCACATCGAGGGCGTAATCGACATAGCGCTCAAAGCCGAAACCATCCTCGAAGGCGAAAGGCAGGGTGCCGGTGCGGCTGGCGTCAAGGTCGCGCCAGATACGCGAGCGCCAGCTCTTGTGGCCGTTTGGCTTGCCCTCGAAGAAAGGCGAATTGGCGAAAAGGGCGGTGGCGACGGGCTGCAATGCCAGCGCCACGCGCAGCTTTTTCACCATATCGGCCTCGGAGGAGAAATCGAGGTTCACCTGCACGGTGCAGGTGCGATACATCATCTGTTTGCCATGGGTGCCGACGCGATCCATGTAATCGGTCATCAGCCGGTAGCGGCCCTTGGGCATCACCGGCATTTCCTCATGCGTCCAGATGGGCGCGGCGCCCAGCCCGATGAAGCGCACGCCGATCCTGTCGGCCACCGTTTTCACCTGGCGCAGATGCTCGTTCACCTCGTCGCAGGTCTGGTGGATGGTTTCCAGTGGCGCGCCCGACAGTTCCAGTTGGCCGCCCGGCTCCAGGCTGACATTCGCGCCGTCCTTGGTCAGGCCGATAATATTGCTGCCCTCCAGCACCGGATCCCAGCCGAATCCGTCGCGCAGACCTTCCAGCACTGCGCGAATTGAGCGCGGACCGTCATAGGGCAGCGGATTGAGCGTATCGGCGCAATAGCCAAACTTCTCGTGCTCGGTGCCGATGCGCCAGTCGGCTTTCGGCTTGCAGCCCTCTGCCAGAAAGGCGGCCAGCTGGTCTTGATGTTCGATCGGCCCGCCGCCGGATTGGGGGATAGACATTGTTCTTGGCTCCGGGCTGATGACATCGTTTGCCTGACCTGTATCGCGCAGCGCGTCAAGTCAAGAGCATGCGGGCCTCGCGCCGCCAGATCAACTGGTCTGCAGCATAGGGCGCAGCCTCGACCCGGCGAATTAGCTGCTTCATATCAAGCCCTTCCAACGTTCCGAAGGCATCAAACAACGCCTCGGCGCCACGCGCGGCGCGAGGGATCGACAGGTGGCGGCCATCCGCGCTTTTGATCAGCCAGGTGCCACCATCGGCGCTCAGCCACAGGTGGTTGATTTCATCCAGGGCCATGACTCCGCCCGTATGGGGGCCGAAATAGCCGATCTGGCCTTCGATCACCTGTACGACGCCGGGCCCTTCGCCCAGGGCCAGAAAGCGCGCGCGGCGGGTGCCGATAACGGTCAGCGCCAGTCCCGCTACGGCAAGGAGCGCGCCCAGCCCGGGCAGGATGTAGCCCGGCCGGGCCGTCAGCCAGACCCCCGCCGCCAGGAGTGCCAGCCCGATCAGCGCGTCGCGCCAGTTGCGCAGTCGCGCGAGCGCCTCAGGGCGGATCATGGCGCGGCCGGTGTGGCGTGCGGCCAATCGCCTCTGCGCGCCTGCCAGAGCGTGATCGCGGCCACGGCGGCAGTGTCGGCGCGCAGAATGCGGGGGCCAAGGCCGATGCGGCGCACGAAGGGCAGGGCGGCGAGGCGGATGCGCTCGGCGGGAGAAAAGCCACCCTCGGGGCCGATCAGGATGGCGGCGGGGCCGGACGTGCCATCGGACAGATCGGACGACACCTCCTCTTCAACTGCGGCCTCGTCGGCCCAGAACAGCAACCGCCCCTCGGGCCAGACATCCAGCATGCGCACCAGCGGTTGCAGAGCGTCGACCGGCGGCACGAAGGTGGCGCCGCATTGCTCGGCGGCCTCGGTGGCATGGGCTTGCAGCCGGTCGCGGCGGATACGCTCGGCATTGGTGAAATCGGTTTGCACCGGAATGATTCGCGCGGCCCCCAGTTCAGTGGCTTTTTCAACGATGAAATCGGTGCGTGCTTTCTTGATCGGCGCGAACAGAAGCCACAGGTCGGGCGGGTTTAGCTGCGGGGCGGTCTGTTCGTCGCAGACAAGCTCGCACTTGCGTTTGACCGCCTTGAGGATGGTCGCGCGCCATTCGCCATCATGCCCGTTGAACAACGCCACCGCATCGCCCGCGCCCAGCCGCATCACACCAATGAGATAATGTGCCGCGTCCTGCGACAGGGATACCGGTTGCCCTGCACCCAAGGGCTGCTCTACATAGAGGCGGATCTTGGGGCGGCTGGTCTGCATCGCGGAGTGGGGCTGGTCTGTCATGGAAGCGACTTTATGACCGGGAACGAGCAAAAGCCAGAGGCCGACACCACATCGGAAGCGCGCCCGCCCGCGGGGGCGCCCGGTGGTGGCCATGCCCCAGCCCTTCCGCCCAAACACACACCTGAAGAAGCCGCCAAGCCGCAAGACGAGGCCATTGCTGATACGGTGACCGGCAATTGGGTTGATACCATCGCCCATCCTGACCTGCGGCCTTATCTGCGCCTCAGCCGCGCCGACCGGCCGATCGGCACCTGGCTGTTGCTGCTGCCCTGCTGGTGGGGGGCGCTGCTGGGGGCGTTGTCTTCGCCGGCCACGGCGGGTTGGCTGACGGCCTGGATCTTCGTCGCCTGCGCGGTGGGCGCGTTCCTGATGCGTGGTGCTGGATGCACCTGGAACGACATTACCGACCGCGATATCGACCCGCTTGTCGAACGCACCCGCAACCGGCCCCTGGCGGCGGGCCACGTGACGGTGCGCGAGGCACTGATCTGGATGGTGATTCAGTCGGTTGCGGCGTTTTTCCTGCTTCTGACCTTCAACGCAGCGGCGATCTTTCTGGGTATTCTGGCGCTTCTGCCGGTGGCGGTTTATCCCTTTGCCAAGCGGTTCACCTGGTGGCCACAGGTGTTTTTGGGGCTTGCGTTCAACTGGGGCGCGCTTCTGGCCTGGACGGCGCAGACAGGTTCGCTGGGCTGGCCGGCGGTCTTGCTCTATCTGGCGGGGATCGCATGGACGCTGTTCTATGATACGATCTACGCCCATCAGGACCGCGAGGATGACGCGCTGATCGGCGTGAAATCCACGGCGCGGCTGTTCGGTGACAAAAGCGAATACTGGTTGCGTGGCTTTCTGGTGGCGGCGGTTGTGCTGATGTCGCTGGCGATCATTTATGCACTGGCACCTCTGGCGAATCCGCTGGTGATGTCACTGGCGCTGGCCGGGGCCTGGGCCTTTGGTGCGCATCTGAACTGGCAACTCGGCAAGCTGGACATCAATGACGGGGACGTCTGCCTGCGGCTTTTCCGCTCGAACCGCGATGCCGGACTGATCGTTGTGCTGATTTTCGCCGCCGCGCTTTTCGTCTGATTGCAACACCCCGGCCAAAGGGGTTAGTTCAGGCGCGCTCTGACATAGGCTGAAAATGCAAAGACCCTCACTTCTGACTCTGGCTACGATGGCCGTCTTTCTTGCAGCGGCCGCTCTTGCGGCAGTATTCGCCACGATGATGGCTGGCGTCATCGAGCGCACCAACACGCGCGAACTGGACAATGCCTTCGTGGCTGCAGAATTGCGCTGGGTCGATGTGCGGACTGACGGGTTGCGGGTGCATCTTTCAGGCACGGCGCCGACCGAATCCGCACGTATCCGCGCCTTGCAGGTGGCGGGCGGGGTGGTCGATGCCTCGCGGGTCAGCGAGTCATTCGAGGTGGCCAGCAATACCGTTGTTGTGGTGCCGGTCTTCCGCATCGAGGCGATGCGCAACAATGACGATCTGTCGGTGATCGGTCTGGTCCCGGCGGATCCGGGCGAAGGCGTGATCATTGACCGACTTACTGCGGTGGGCGGCGATTCCACGGTGTCGGATATGCTTCAGACCGCCGACCACCCCGCGCCCGCAGGTTGGCAGGCGGCGCTCGATTTCACCATCGAGGCGCTGGAAATGATGCCGGTTTCGCAGATCTCGGTTACCGCCGCGCGCATTGAGGTGCATGCGCTTGTCGAAAGCGCCGAAGCCCGCGCCGCACTGGAAAACCGGTTGCATGCGATAGCGCCGCAAGACGCGGTACTGATGCTGGATCTGGTCGCGCCGCGCCCGGTGATTGCACCGTTCACGTTGCGCTTTCTGATCGATGAGGCGGGCGCGCGTTTCGATGCCTGCGCCGCCGACTCGGAAGATTCGCGCGATCTGATCCTGCGCGCTGCACGTGCTGCCGGCGCCACCGACCGGCTGGACTGCACCATTGCCATGGGCTCGCCCTCGCAGCGGTGGGGCCGTGCTGCAGAGCTGGCGATCGGCGAACTGGCGCAGCTTGGTGCCGGGGTGGTCACATTTTCCGATGGCGACCTGTCGCTTGTGGCGCCCGCGACTGTGGCGCAGAGCGCCTTTGACCGCGCGGTCGGCCGTCTGGAGACCCGCTTGCCGGATGCCTTCACCCTGACCGCTGTCATGCTGGAGCCCGAGGTGGAGGGGGATGACGTCGAGGATGGTCGCGCCGAAGTGCTGGCCACCCTGACCGAGGAAGGGCGGGTTTTGGTTGAAGGTCGTCTGCCCGACACCCGCATCCGCGATTCCGTTTCGGCCTTTGCCCGCGCGCGCTTTGGCTCGGAGGCGGTGACACTTGAGGCGCGGCTTGATCCGTCCCTGCCCGCCGGTTGGTCGGTGCGGGTTCTGACAGCGTTGGAGGCCCTTGCCGAACTGCACCATGGCCGCGCCACGATTCGCGCTGACCGGGTGGAAATTGCCGGGGTTTCGGGCAACCCCGATGTCAGCGCCCAGATTTCGCGCATCCTGTCTGACGGGCTGGGGCAGGGGGCGGTCTTTGCTGTGCGCGTGCGCTATGACGAGGCGCTGGACCCGGTCGAACAGGCGCCCACGCCGGAACGCTGCGAGGCGCAGGTGCAGGCCATTCTGGTTGATAACAAGATCACCTTCGCCCCCGGTTCGGCCACACTGGACAACGAATCGCGCGCGGCACTCGATCAGATCGCCGATGTGCTGCGCGACTGTGGCGCGCTGGAGTTGGAAGTAGCGGGCCATACCGACAGCCAGGGCCGGGCCGAGACCAATCTGGCGCTGAGTCAGGCGCGTGCTGAAGCCGTGATCAACGCCCTCTTGTCGCGCCGGGTTCTGGTGTCAGGTATGGAGGCACGCGGGTACGGAGCCGAGCATCCGATCGCCGACAATGCTACTGCCGCCGGTCGCGAAGCCAATCGCCGTATCGAAATGACGCTGATCCGCCCCGAGCCCGAGCCGCTGCTGCGCGATCCCGAGCTTGAGGCAGAACTGGTTTTCGAGATCCGGACGCCGGGCGAGAACACGGTCCGGCCCGAGGCAAACCCCCGTCGGCCAGCCCCGGCTGAGGAAGCCGTGGCCGATCAACCCGAGGTGGATGACACGGCCGGGGACACAGCAGAAGAGCCTGCCGAAGCGGCGGAGGAGGCTGTGCCGGGTTCGGAGGCGATTGAGGAAGAGGGCGCCGAAGCCGGCACGACAGATGCCGAAACCACAGCTGAAGAAACCACAGCCGAAGAAACCGATGTCGACGGGGCCACCGAGAGCGCCACCGAAACAAGCAACGAAGCTGAAACCGAAACCGAAGGCAGCAACGAGACCGCTCCCGAAGGCGACGGACCTGAAAGCACCGCCGGGGAACCCGCCACCTCGACCGCTCCAAACCTGCGCCCGCAGCCACGCCCGGCAGATCTGGTGCCGAATGCGGTTGAGGAATCTGACTAGGCAGCGCAAACAGAGGCATCTGCGGTCGATGCCCCTGAAGCTCGGTCCGGCAAGTGACAAGAACAGAAAAGAGATGACCGCAAGGGATTGGCGCGTATGAACCGTATCGAATTCACCATAATCACGGCGATCATTCTTTTCGTGGCTTTCGCATTGGGCTGGTTCGCGCACTGGGTCATCCACCGCTTCACCCGCGTCACCAAGGCTGATCTGGGCGAGTTGGAGCGCATGGCCCAGGCCCTGCACGAGGCCGAGGAAACCCGCGATCAGGCCATCGCCTATGTCCACCAGCGCGAAGAAGAACTGAACCGCGAACTGGTCCAGACCCAGGCCGAACTGCGCGCCGCGATGGATGGCCTGCGCGACGCGCGCTACGAGGCCGAGATGCTGCAGCGCCAGCTTGAAGCGCGCAACGAAGGTTGAGGCGCGCGGCTTCACGGCTTTTCATGGCCGCGTGATTGGTCTAATCGGGGCGTCGGGCGGCTGACAGATTGTCGGCGCGAAGGTTTCTATTCGGGGAAGGCACGATGAAGTTTACTCTGTCCTGGCTCAAGGATCATCTGGAAACAGAGGCCTCGCTCGATGAGATCCTTGAGGCGCTTACCGATCTCGGGCTTGAGGTCGAAGAGGTTGAAGACCCTGCCGCGCGGCTGGGAGCCTTTCGCATCGCCCGCATCATCGAGGCCCGCCCGCACCCCGATGCCGACCGGCTGCGGCTGTGCCGCGTCGAGGTCCGCGAGGGGCCGGGGGCCGCCGCCCAGGAGGTCCAGGTGGTCTGCGGCGCACCAAACGCGCGCACCGGGCTGGTGGGGGTGTTCGCCCCCGTTGGCACGCATGTGCCGGGTACCGGGGTTGATCTGAAGCCGGGCGTCATTCGCGGGCAGGAATCGAACGGGATGATGTGTTCCGAGCGCGAGTTGGAGCTGTCAGAGGATCATGAGGGCATCATTGATCTGCCCGAGGATGCGCCGCTGGGCGCACGCTATATCGACTACGCGGGCCTCAATGACCCGATGATCTATATCAAGGTCACCCCAAACCGCCCCGATGCGCTGGGCGTGCGCGGCATCGCGCGCGATCTGGCCGCGCGCGGGCTGGGTGTGTTGAAGCCGCTGCCGGTCGATCCCGTTGCGGGCGCTTTCGATAGCCCGCTGCGTGTGGAAATCGACCCGGCGCTGAAGGCCAAGGGCTGCCCCTTGTTCATGGGCCGCGTCATTCGCGGGGTAAAGAACGGGCCTTCACCGCTCTGGCTGCAACAGCGGCTGAAGGCAATTGGCCTGCGGCCGATCTCGGCGCTGGTGGATGTGACCAATTTCTTCACTTTCGCGCTCAACCGCCCGCTGCATGTCTTTGATATGGCAAAGGTTTCGGGCGATGTTTTGCGTATCCATCCGGCCGCGGGGGGCGAGGAAATCCTTGCGCTCGATGGCAAGACCTATCGCCTTCAGCCGGGGATGATGGCCATTTCCGACGCAGCCGGAGTGGAAAGCATCGCTGGGATCATGGGCGGCGAGCATTCGGGCTGCACAGAAGAGACGACCGATCTGTTTCTCGAATCGGCCTATTGGGATCCGATCACCATCGCCAGCACCGGCCGCGCGCTGAAGATCAATTCAGATGCGCGCTACCGGTTTGAGCGTGGCGTGGACCCGGCCTTCACCGGGCCGGGGCTGGAACTGGCCACCCGGATGATCCTGGATCTGTGTGGCGGCGAGGCGGGCGCAGTGGTGTCGGACGGCGCGGTGCCCGATACCACGCGCGCCTATCGCTTTGACGCGGCGCGGGTGGGCAAACTGGTGGGCATGGATATCCCCGAGGCCGAGCAACGCGCCACGCTCGTCGCGCTGGGCTTCTCGCTGGAGGGTGATATGGCCACCGCGCCCAGTTGGCGCCCCGATGTTCTTGGAGAGGCCGATCTGGTGGAAGAAGTCGCCCGCGTAGCCTCGTTGAGCAAGCTGGAAGGCAAGCCGATGGCGCGCGTGACGGCGGGCGTGCCGGCGCCGATCCTGACGCCGATGCAGCGCCGCGAACGGCTGGCGCGGCGGACACTGGCGGCGCTGGGCTATCATGAATGTGTGACGTACAGCTTCATCGATGCCCAATCGGCCACGCTGTTTGGCGGCGGCGATGATGCGGTGCGGCTGGAAAACCCGATCTCCAGCGAGATGACGCATATGCGGCCTGACCTGCTGCCGGGCCTTCTGCAGGCCGCCGCACGCAATCAGGCGCGCGGGTCGATGGATATGGCGCTGTTCGAACTGGGGCCGGTGTTCAGCGGTGGCGAACCGGGCGAACAGTCGCTTCATGCAACGGGGCTTCTGGTGGGCGCTTCAAGCCCGCGTGACCCGCACGGCAGCCGCCGCAGCGTGGACCTGTTCGATGCGCGCGCCGACGCGGAATCCGTTCTGGCCGCGCTGGGTGCGCCCGCGAAGCTCCAGATTGACCGCAAGGTCGCGCCCTGGTTCCATCCGGGACGCGCCGGGCGGCTGACGCTGGGGCCAAAGCTGGAACTTGCCAGCTATGGCGAGGTGCACCCCCGTGTGCTGCGCGCCTACGGGATCAAGGGCGCCGCGGTGGCCTTCACGCTGCACCCGACAGCAGTGCCGATGCCCCGTAATGCCGCCGCGACGCGCCCGGCGCTTGTTTTGCATGACCTGCAGGCGGTCGAGCGGGACTTTGCCTTCGTCCTCGACGCCGACACCGAAGCGCTGGCGGTGGTCAACGCCGCCCAGGGGGCCGACAAGGTGCTTATCGAAACCGTGCGGGTATTCGACGTGTTCAGCGGCGACAAGGCCGAGGCGCAGATGGGCGCGGGCAAGAAATCGCTCGCTATCAGCGTGCGGCTGCAACCTCAGGGCAAGACCCTGACCGAGGCCGAGATCGAGGCGGTCAGCGCAAAGATCATCGACAAGGTCGCCAAGGCCACCGGTGGCGTGTTGCGCGGCTGACGGGTTCGATTGCGCGGCTCGCACCCGGCTTGAACGCAGGTTCCTTGCCATGTTGCTCAAAAGGGAAGGGGCGCTTGCGTGCTCCTGCCCGGCCAGCGCCGACGGTTGCTGGTGCTTCGAGCAAGCAGGGGGTTGAACCTGCGCCGGGTGCGGCTAAGCTCAGGACAAACCCGGCAAGCGTAGCGAAGGTGCGATGAGTTTTTCCGTGACCTCCCTCCTGGCGCGGCTTGGCGCGGGTCCGGCCGGGCCGCTTCTGGGCCTTCTGGCCTTTGCCCTTTACGCAACCCATGACACGGTGGTGAAGTATCTGGGGGGCAGTTACAGCACCTTCCAGATCGTGTTCTTCAGCGGATTGTTCAGCTTTCCGCTGATCATCCTGATGCTCTTGAAGGATCCGACGCCAGGAACATTGCGCGCGCGCCACCTTTGGTGGAATCTCGCGCGCACCGCGTCGATGGTAACGGGCTGGGCTGCGGTGTTCTATGCTTTCAGTGTTCTGCCACTGGCCCAGACCTATGCAATCCTGTTTTCCACGCCCTTGCTGATCACACTTCTGTCTATCCCGGTTCTGGGTGAAAAGGTTGGCGTTCATCGGGGAGGAGCGGTTCTGGTGGGGCTGGCGGGTGTGTTGATCGTGCTGAGGCCGGGCGGGGCCGATCTGACACTGGGCCACGCTGCGGCCCTGCTGGCGGCGGTATGTTCGGCTACATCCTCGGTCATCGTGCGCCGGATCGGGCGCGATGAGCGCGCGGCGGTGCTGATGCTGTACCCGATGCTTGCCAGCGTCGTGGTCATGGGGGCCATTCTGCCGTTTGTCTATGTGCCGGTGGTAGCGGTCGATCTGGCGGCGATGGCGGTGGTTGCGGCACTGGCCTTCAGTGCAGCGCTGTGCATCATCGCTGCCTATCGGCGCGCCGAGGCGACGGTGGTGGCACCGATGCAGTACTCCCAGATCATCTGGGCCGCGCTGTTTGGCTGGTTGTTCTTCAATGAGTTCCCGGATTTGTGGACGGTGTTTGGCGCGCTGGTGATCATCGTCAGCGGGTTGTTCATCCTGTTTCGCGAGTCGCGCCTTAATGTCTCGGCGCATCAGCCGGTCCTGGCCACCCGCATGCAGATGGAAACCGCTGCAAGCCCGCGTGCGGGCCTCATGCCCGAGCACGCGCCTCCCCCGATATCCAAACCGCCGGCCGCTCCACAGGATCGTTGACGCCGCGAGATAGCCTCTTGCAAAACCACCCGGCGCGGGTTAATCCGCGCTCACGGTCGGAGTGTAGCTCAGCCTGGTAGAGCACTGTCTTCGGGAGGCAGGGGCCGGAGGTTCGAATCCTCTCACTCCGACCAAGAAAACAAGCCCGATTTTGGAAATTCCAACGCCTCGTTTTGAGGGCGTTTCTGTGACACGGCACAGAAACCCTCAAAAACGGGGCTTTTTCGCATGCTTTGATGCAAATGCGGCGCAACGGGAAACCCCGGCGCGCTGGGCTGGCGTGCCGGGGTCATCCCGAAGGATTGGTGTTCAACAAGGGGAACTCGGGCAGAGTACACCGCTGCCAACCGCCGCGCAACTTCTTCGTCTGGGGAGGGCTTTGGCATGAGCATTGAAGCGACTTGCTGGGCGATCGCCCAGCGCGACGTGCCCCTTGATCATCGCATGGTGCTGGTCCTCCTGGCTGACTGCCACTGCCCCGACAATGGCTGCGAGGCTGATCTGGTGCGGTTAGCGCGAAACCATCAGATTGACCCCGACGAACCCGAGATGATCATGCAATCACTCGAGGACGCCGACCGCGTCGCGCGTGTTCCGGGCACGGATCAAATCCATCTGTTCATTGACCTCCCGCCCGCCGGTCAAGGTGCGAGGGTCCGGAAATGAGCTTCGTCGCACTTCGCTGGGCTTTGGCCCAGAACGATGTTCCGGCCGCGGCGTTCCGCGTCCTCGTTCACCTTGCCAACCGACACGACCCGGAGAACGGTTGCTTCCCGTCGCACGAATGCCTGGCGCGAGACGCCGGCTGCTCTGCCTCGACGGTCAACGACCAGCTACGCCAGCTTGAGGCGGCGGGAAAGATCCGGCGCATTCGTCGTAAAAGCCGCTCCGGGCATCGGCTGACGACGCGGTATGTATTCGCGTTCGAGCTTGGCGATGCGCCTCCTGCAGACACAGGCGCAATCCCTGCTTCGTGTGTCTCTGAAAACCATCCCCGGATTCCCGGGGACGGTGAGGAAAAGCCAACCCCGAAAACGCCCCCAAACCATCCCCGGGTTTCCGGGGGCAATCCTAACAAGGATCCAAAGGAGGAGGAGGGCGCGGGCGCGTCTGATCTGGATGATTTTCGAAATCGCTTGCTCGCGGCGCTGGGCGTGGTCGATCCTGCCTCTGCCGGGCCGTGGTGGTCACCAGCGAACTTGCACCAGCATCGGATTCGCTGGACAGCGCTGGGCTTGACGCATGCGGACATCATTGAGGGCGCGCGCGAAAGCCGAAAATCGCATCCGCGGCCCCCAGATGGTCCGTTGGCGCTGGATCGCTTCATGGAACGCTGGGCGAGGAAACGGCGCAAGGTGCTGGGGAAATGTGGAAGACGGGCCGTTGGCGCGTCAGAAGCGCCACCAGCGCCCGTTGAGGCGCAGCTCGAGCAACTGGCCGGATGGATCAAGGGCGGGCGCTATGTGCCGCCCAGCGCGGCCTCTCCGGTCAGATTGCGTGAACTGGTCGCGAGGGGCCTTGTCACTGAGAACGATCTTCGGGCGCGGGGACTGGCGGCATGAACAAACGGAAAAAACAGATCAGCGCGTTTCTGGAAGAGTTCGGAACGCTGCTGCGAAAACATCATCGCAAATCCGGACTCAGCTCGATGGAACTAGTGTTGCGAGTCTGACACTTCCTACCTGTTTCCCCTGATTTCGTCCAAGGCGT
>CAZCAX010000038.1:0-34233 GCA_964496915.1 uncultured Rhodobacter sp. | reverse complement strand
CTCAGGTTGGGCCGGACTCTAATCGAGCGTGGAGGAAAAATCCCGTGGCAGGTCACTGAAATACCCTGAACCCCGAAGCTGGACACCTGGCACCCAGGCAGCTCGCGATGATACAAATGAAAGGACATCACATTATGACCGGACCGCTGCCCAATGCTCGCCACGAAGCCTTTGCCCGAGCCCTTGCTGGTGGAATGGCTGCGGACACTGCTTATGCCGCAGCAGGGTATCGCCCCAACCGGGGCAATGCGGTGCGCATGAAATCAAATGAAAGCATCCGCGCACGAGTCGCCGAACTGGTTGATGCCGCCGCTGAGCGTGCTGTCGTCGATATCCAGCGTGTCCTGAACGAATACGCCCGGATCGCCTTTACCGGAATGTCGAGGTTCTTGCGCATTAGCAACGATGGCACCCCCATCATCGACCTTTCGCAATGCACGCCCGAAGACTTAGATCTACTGGCTGAAGCCACACTGGCGGACTTCATGGAAGGCCGGGGCGAGAACCATCGCAATGTACGCCGCGTCAAGATCAGGATGCAGGACAAATTGGCCGCCCTGGCCGCCCTCGGCAAACATCTGGGCCTCGGCGAGCGAGCACGCGAGAAATCCGTGGACCGCCTCACCCAGGCCATCGCTGAGATCAACGCCCAAGGATCTGCAGCACCCATCGCCACGACGGGTCCATTAGAGCTGGCCATCAAAGGCGAATGAACGCATCGGCCACCTTTGAAAAGTGGGCTTGGCATACCATCGAAATGCACCTTTGCGAACGTTATGCCGGACTATTGCACGTTCAATCCCCTCGTACGCTCGACGACATCCCGCGCCCGCGTGTTCGAAAAAGCGCGAAAACTATTGCAGTGCCTTTGAGCGGCGATGGGATGGCGCTCCGAGGCAAGAAAGCAACCGACCGCGACCAAGGGCATGACTGAAGAGGGTTCAGCTTTGGAAGAGATCGCGGTGGCTTACGGAATGCCAAGAGCTCAGTCGTAGTTTTCGCAAACCGAAGCAATCAATTGCTAGCAAAGTCTGGCAAAGTCTGGCAGCCTCACCCCAAACATTTCGAGTAGTAGAAGGTCCATGGCGGACCCCATTCTCACGTTCCCAGAGGTTGCCGTTTTGTTGAAGGTTGCAGAGAAGACTGTGTACACCATGGCTCATTCCGGACAGATCCCGTCATTCAAAGTGCGAGGACAATGGAGATTCAAGCGTGACGATACTGAGCGATGGATCGACGAACAGAAGGCCGCAGTAAGGGGGAACGTCGGAAAGGGCACCCCGAATGCCTGAGCAATTTTTCGAAAAGCCGATCCTGAACTCTCCCTACGAGTTTCCGGGCCGCCATTGGGAACTGGATGACGATGGGCAACCGACAAACCGGATCATCGAGGCAAGGCGACGTTCCGATCTGATTACACCTGTCCCGAAGGCACGGAAGCAGCGTCAGAACTATAAGCAGGGCGCGCTTGTTCTTGGTGCAGACGACGACCTTTCAACGACTGACCAGGAATACAACCCCACCCCGATCATCAACGAGGTCCGGGGCTATGTCGAAACCTGGCGGAAACTTCCGAATCCTGATCAGTGGCTCGTCACACCGGAAACGGCCAGGCTTCTGCAGCATTGGCGGCACCATCAATTCGAGGGCATTCGCCCCTTCTTCTGCCAGATCGAGGCGGTCGAGACCGCGATCTGGCTGACCGAGGTCACGCCAAAGATGGGGCCGCGGGTGGCCAAGTTCTGGGCGCATATCAAGGGGGCCAACGAACAGGCAAATCCGGAACTGCTTCGCCTTGCGCTGAAGCTTGCGACCGGCGCGGGCAAGACCACTGTCATGGCGATGCTGATCGCCTGGCAGACGGTCAATGCCGTGCGTCATCCGAACAGCAAGCAGTTCTCCAGCCGGTTTCTGATCGTCTCGCCCGGCATCACCATTCGCGACCGTTTGCGCGTCCTCCTGCCCAACGACCCCGAAAGTTACTATCGCAGCCGCGAGATCACGCCACCTGACATGCTTCGGGATATCCAGAGCGCCAAGATCGTCATCACCAACTACCATGCGTTCAAGCTGCGCGAGAAACTGGTGATCGCCAAAGGCACCCGGCAGACACTGGAAGGCTGGCGCGGCGACAAGGTCCAGACGCTGGAGACCGAAGGCGAGATGATCCAACGGGTCATGGGCGATCTGATGGGTCAGAAAAACATCGTGGTCCTGAACGACGAGGCACATCACTGCTATCGTGAACGGGTCAAGGATGCCGTCGGCGAAACCGAAGATGACCTGAAGGGTGACGACAAGAGCGAGGCCAAGGAGAACAACGAGGCGGCCCGGATGTGGATTTCCGGTCTGGAAGCCGTCAAGCGGAAGCTGGGTATCAGCCTGGTCTACGACCTGTCGGCCACCCCGTTCTTCCTACGCGGTTCAGGGTATATCGAAGGTACGCTGTTTCCCTGGACGATGTCCGACTTCTCGTTGATGGATGCCATCGAATGCGGCATCGTGAAGCTGCCCCGCGTACCGGTGGCCGACAACGTTCCCGGCGGTGATACACCGAAGTTCCGCAATCTCTGGGACCATATAGGCAAGAAGCTCCCCAAGAAGGGACGTTCCGCCGGAAAGGCGCTTGATTCGTTCAGCTTGCCGGTCGAGCTGCTCACCGCGCTCGAGGCATTGTACGGCCATTACGAGAAGACCTTCCAGCTGTGGCAGGAAGCAGACATCGGTGTCCCGCCGGTGTTCATCGTCGTGTGCAACAACACGGCCACTTCGGAGCTGATCTACAAGTACATCTCGGGCTTCGACCGGGTCAGTGATGACGGGTCCGAGACTACCCTCGAGAATGGCCGCCTTACATTGTTCCGGAACTTTGACGAATTCGGCAACCGAATGCCGCGGCCAAACACGATCCTGATCGACAGCGCCCAGCTCGAATCCGGCGAGGCGCTCGACAAGGATTTCCGCGAGATGGCGGCGGTCGAGATCGAGCAGTTCAAGCGTGAGATGATCGAACGCACCGGCGACATCACCGCGGGAGACAAGATCGACGAATCCACCTTGTTGCGCGAGGTGATGAACACCGTCGGCAAGAAGGGCCGTCTCGGCGAACAGATCCGCTGCGTGGTATCGGTGTCGATGCTCACCGAGGGCTGGGACGCCAACACCGTCACCCATGTCCTTGGCGTTCGCGCCTTCGGCACCCAACTTCTGTGCGAACAGGTCATCGGACGCGCCCTGCGCCGCCAATCCTACGAACTGAACGACGAGGGCCTGTTCAACGTTGAATACGCCGACGTCCTCGGCATCCCGTTCGACTTCGCGGCCAAGCCCACGGTGTCGCCGCCGCAGCCACCGCGCCAGACCGTGCGAGTCCATGCGGTCAAACCCGACCGGGACGCCTTGGAAATCACCTTCCCGCGCGTCGAGGGCTACCGGGTCGAGCTGCCGGATGAGCGGCTGGAGGCGAATTTCGGCCCCGATCATGTGCTGGAACTGACACCGGAACTGCTCGGCCCCTCCACGACAACGAACCAGGGCATCATCGGCGAGGGTGTGGACCTGACGCTGGAACCGCCGGATGACCTGCGCACCTCGACCATCCTCTTCCGGCTTGCCAGACACCTGATCTACAGCAAGTACCGCGACCCAGGGGAGGAGCCCAAGCTGCACCTCTTCGGCCAGATGAAGCGGATAACCCGCCAGTGGCTGGACGGCGGGTACCTGAAATGCACCGGCGGCACGCATATGGGTCAGGTCCTCTATCCCGAGATAGCCGACATGGCGGCCGAACGGATCAAGGCGGCGATCACGGAAACGCTTAAGGGCGAGAACCAGATCAAGGCGATCCTCGACGCCTACAACCCCACCGGCACCACAGCGCATGTCAACTTCACCACCTCCAAGGAACTCCGCTGGCAGACCCGCCCCGACAAGTCGCACGTCAACTGGGTGGTGTGCGACAGCGACTGGGAGGCCGAGTTCGCCCGCGTGGCAGAAAGCCACCCGCGCGTGCGCGCCTACGTCAAGAACCAGGGGCTGGGGCTCGAAGTGCCGTACCTCTCCGGCTCGACCCCGCGCAGGTACATCCCCGACTTTATCGTCCAGATCGACGATGGACGCCCCGCCCCCCTCAACCTGATCGTCGAGGTCAAGGGCTACCGAGGCGAGGATGCCAAGGACAAGGCCAATACGATGCGTAGCTACTGGGTGCCCGGGGTGAACAACCTCGGCAAGTTCGGGCGCTGGGCATTCGCGGAATTCACGGCGGTCTACGAGATGGAAAAGGAATTCGCCAAACTGGTCGACGGTCTCGCGCCGAAGGAGGCTGTCTGATGACAACCAAATCTGTTGACGGATTCGCAAGAAAAACCCTATATAAGGGTATCCGCCCCTTGGCATTACGCTGTGTTCCTAGCGATCATGAACGCAGCCGACCCCTTGGGGCTTATTTCGTTCTGGGTACCACCGCATGAGCAAGGTGGCGATCCTCATAGACGGCGGATACTTCCTCAAACGCCTTCCAACCGTTTTCAAGGGCGCGAAGCTAGGCGACCCGGAGTCAGTTGCCTGGGCGCTGCGTCGCCTCATCGCCTCACATCTGAAATCACGCAACCGGATCGAGAAGCTGTCGCACGAACGCGCTCTGCTCTATCGGTCGTTCTTCTACGACGCAAAGTCTTATCTCGGGAAAGAGCATCACCCCGTCTCCGGCAAGTCCATCGACTACGCCCGCACGGATGAGGCAAAGTTCCGCCTTGCCCTCCACGACAAGCTGCGGCGCATGTCGCACATGGCTGTCCGGTTGGGCGAGGTGCGGCGTGAACGCGGCTGGATCCTGCGCGAAGACGCCCAGAAACGGCTGCTGAAGGGCGAGATCACTGTCGCCGATCTGACCGATGACGACTTCACCCCCGGCCTGCGCCAGAAGGCGGTCGACATGCGCATCGGCACCGACATCGCCTCGCTGACGCTCAAGCGGCAGGTCGATACCATCATTCTGGTCGCGGGTGACTCCGATTTCGTCCCGGCCTCGAAGCTCGCGCGGCGCGAGGGGGTCAAGGTCGTCCTGGACCCCCTTTGGCGTAGCGTGGCGCCTGAGCTTTTTGAACATATCGACGGGCTGCAAAGCGGCTTCCCCAAACCGGGGACGGCCGCGGCGAAGCAGGCCGAAAAGGATGAGGACGTCGCGTAATGGCCCGTAAACCGAAGAAACCCATCGAGGTCGAAACCCTCACCCATGACGCCACGCGCCGGAACATCCCCACTGCCGAGTTCGAGTCGATCATGCGCGAGCAGGACAAGACGCCCGTCCGCCTCGCCTATGAACGCCGCAACCGCGATCTCGACCCGCAGCTTGTCTGGCGCGGCAAGGACGAGCAGGACTGGTCCGACCTGATCGTGCAGGCGCCGCCGCTCTATATCCAGGAAAAGGTCCACCCCAAGGCGATCATCGACGACCTCAAGCGCGAAAGCAGCGCGCGGGCCGCGGCGCAGGCCGATGACAGCCAGTTCGACATGTTCGCCGATTTCAACGGCCTGGCCGATGCCGAGGCCGCGACCGAGTTCTACCAGCATGACCAGCACTGGTCGAACCGGATGATCTCGGGCGACAGCCTGTCGGTGATGGCCAGCCTCGCCGAGCGCGAGGGGCTACGCGGGCAGGTGCAGTGCATCTATTTCGACCCGCCCTATGGCATCAAGTTCAACTCGAACGTCGGTGGTCAAGATGGCTGAAATCTATGTTGGCAACACCGATAACAAATGGTTCGACTTCCTGAGCCAGCGAGCGCCGTGGGAGGAAGTCAATTTCTGGAAGCCAACCCCCGCCACCTTCAAGGCGATTGATGAAGGCGGAATATTTGCCTTTCGTCTCAAAAGCCCACGCGCCCTGATAGGCGGTTACGGCATTCTCGCGTCTGCAATCAATGTACCAATCCAGTTCGCCTGGGATGGTCTTGGGCAAGCTAATGGCTGCGCATCATTGGGTGAGCTTGTCGACGCTATCACCAAATATCGAGGCGGTCGCGACATTACTCCTCAATCTCTCTTTGGTTGCCGTGTGCTGATTGATCCAATATTTTTTCCGGAAGATCAGTGGTTCCCGGTGCCCCGCGACTGGTCTGATAATATCGTTTCAGGCAAAACGTATAGCACAGATAGCGATCATGGCCGCGAGTTGTACAATCGGCTTATGGAGAGAACTACAGTAGTTCGGCACCTTGAAAAAGATCGCTTTGGTGCATTTGGTTTTGGATCATCAGCGCAGGCACCCATGCTTGGACCTGTTCCGGAACTGGAGAGGTTTGGAAAGCCGTCACTGATTCAGCCCCGGCTTGGACAGCAGTCATTCCGGATAAAGATTGCGAGTATTTACAACTTTTCATGTGCGCTTTCAGATACTAGAGTTTTACCTGCCTTGGATGCAGCTCATCTCAAACCCTACACTTCTGGCGGAACACATGCTCCTCAGAATGGTATATTTCTTAGAAAGGACATCCATAGTGTTTTTGATTCTGGATATGCGACTTTCGATACAGACTTTCGCTTTGTGGTAAGTGAGCGGGTAAAGACTGATTTCAACAATGGAAGCGAGTATAGGCGGCTGCATGGGGCGAAGCTGAGGCTACCATCGGCAAACCACCTTTGGCCGTCACAAGAGAACCTCGAATGGCACAGGACCGAGCGGTACCGGGATTGAATGCCGCAATGAACGACACCAGCCGCGTCGCCATCGCGCTCGCCCGCTCGCGCCTGATGGGCGCGCGCTATCCGTATTACCTGCTGGCCGACAGCCCCGAGGGGCAGGCCAGGGAAGGCGAGCTGACCCGCACGCCGCCGAAGACCACCCCCACCCTCGGCAGCCTGCGCCAGGGCTTCGTCTATGACCGCGTCCCGCACATCACGCTCAAATCCATCGCCAACAACGCCGAGATCGACGTGATCTGGGACCGGTTGCAGCGCGCCGTCGAGGACGCCATCGCCGCCCTCAACACCGCCCTGCGCGGCCATTCCACCCCCTTCAAGGTCGAAACCGGCGGCCGCGCGGGCAAGAAGATCGACTTCACCGCAAGCGGTCAGGTCACGCTCCCCTCCGGCGAACCCGCGCCCTCTGGCGGCCTGATGGAATGGGAAATCCCGCGCGAGGCCCCCGCCGACTGGCCCCAGCCCGCCAAGGCTGCGCTGGCGCGGTTCTGGGAAGCCCGGATCGCCCGGCAGAAGGAGATCGACGCCTCCATCGCCGCCAAGGCCGAGTTCGAATACCTCTACGACAAGCCCTTTGCCGACAAGGGCAAGGTCCGCGTCGCCGGGCCCTTCACAGTCGAGAGCCTCTCGCCCCACCGCACGCTGGCCGTGGACTGGGACGACGAGCTGATCGACCTGCACGAGGCCGCCGAGGGCAAGCGCAAGGCGGAACGCGAGGGAACCGACGATTTCGCCCACATGATCCTCTAAAACCTCAAGGCCGCGGGCGTCCAGCAGGCCCACAAGGAGGACCGGATCACCTTCACCGCCCTGACCGGCTGGCCTGGCCGCTACATCTGCGCCGAGGGGGTGTTCATGGAGGGCGAGGTGCAGCGCCGCGCCGGCATCTTCATCGGCCCCGAATTCGGCACCGTGAGCCGCCCCGATCTGGTGGCCGCCGCGCGCGAGGCCGGCGACGCGGGGTTCGATCTGCTGATCGCCTGCGCCTTCAACTACGACGCCCATTCCGCCGAGTTCGACAAGCTGGGCCGCGTGCCGGTGCTGAAGGCGCGGATGAACCCCGACCTGCACATGGGCACTGAGCTGAAGGCCACCGGCGCGGGCAACCTGTTCGTGATCTTCGGCGAGCCCGACATCAAGATCGAGGATGCGGGCGACGGGCTGATCCGGGTCCGGGTCTTCGGCGTGGACGTGTTCAAGCCCCAGACCGGCGAGGTGCTGTCCGAAGGCACCGACGGCATCGCCCTGTGGATGCTGGACACGGACTATAACGAGGAGTCGTTCTTCGTCCGCCACGCCTATTTCCTGGGCGCCAACGACCCCTACAAGGCGCTGAAGACCACGCTCAAGGCCGAGATCGACGAGGAGGCCTGGGCGACCCTGAATTCCGACGTGTCGCGTCCGTTCGAGAAGCCCCGGTCGGGGCGCATCGCGGTGAAGGTTATCAACCACCTAGGGGACGAGGTGATGAAGGTGTTTGCGGTGGGGTGAGATTGTGAAGCTTATCCTTCAGAGGGGGACCAACGATTGCGGGGTTGCCTGCCTCGCGATGCTCGGAGGCATAGCATATGAAACTGCGGCACAAATCTTGCACGGGCAGGGCAAACCGGCTCGAACTAGCCGGGATGAGATGCGCACTGCATTAGGGAAAATCAAAGGTCTGGAAGTGGGGTCGCGCTTTGTCGGATGGCAGCAGCGACGGAGCATTAGCCAAATCGATCTACGATTCAACGCGCTGCTACAATCAAACGGCTTCGGCCCTGAATGTCAGAACTGGCATTGGGTCGTCTGGGATGCAGTCAATCGGAGCCCGCTTGACCCGTCTGGCAACAATCCGAGGCGGGAAATGGTGGCCTACTTGAGGGCGCACCGATGACAGAATTCCGGATCGCCGACACCTTCACCGACAGCCTCGCCCGCCTGACCGCGCAGGAACAGAAGGCCGCCAAGACCACCGCGTTCGACCTCCAGTTGGACTCTACCTCGAATGGCCTGTCCTTCCACAAGCTGGACCGCGCCAAGGACTCGAACTTCTGGTCGGTCCGGGTGAATGCTGACATCCGGATCATCGTCCATCGCACCGCGTCCAGCATCCTGCTGGTCTATATCGACCATCACAACGACGCCTACCGATGGGCGGAGCGCCGCAAGATCGAACGCCACCCGACCACCGGCGCAATGCAGCTTGTCGAGGTGCGCGAGCGCGTCGAGGAGGTGGAGATCTTCAAGCACAGGGCTGCACCGGCCACGCCTGAGCCATCCGCCCCGCCTGCACCGCGCCTGTTCGACAATCTGCGCAAGTTCGAGCTGATGGCGTTCGGTGTCCCTGAAGAATGGGTCAACGATGTCCGACAAGCGACCGAGGACACGCTGTTCGACATCATCGAGCACCTGCCCTCGGAGGCGCAGGAGGCCCTTCTGAAGCTCGCGGTCGGTGAGAAGCCGCTTCCGCCCGAACCTGCGCCTGTCGAGGCCGACCCGTTCGCCCATCCAGATGCCCAGCGCCGTTTCCGCGTTCTGACCAACGCCGAAGAACTCAAGCAGGCGCTGGACTATCCATGGGACAAGTGGGCGGTCTTCCTTCATCCGGCACAGGCGGACCTGGTCGCGCGCTCCTTCTCTGGACCGACCCGAGTCTCCGGCTCAGCCGGCACGGGCAAGACGATTGTGGCGCTGCACCGCGCAGTGCATCTGGCTCGGACGAATTCCGAGAGCACGGTGCTGCTGACCACCTTCTCCAAGGCCCTGGCGAACTCCCTGCGCAGGAAGCTGGCCAGTCTGGTTGCAGGCGAGACCGCCGTCACGGACCGGATCACGGTCAAGGCTATCTCGGCAGTTGGATATGACCTCTATTCCGACAGGTTCGGCCAACCCCAGCTCGCGTCCTCAGCGCTGATCCGCACGCTCATCACCAAGGCAGCCTCGGAGGTCGAGGGCCATCGCTTCTCGATCCATTTCCTCCTTGGCGAATGGTCGGATGTCGTCGACGCATGGCAACTGCGCTCGTGGGACGAGTATCGGGATGTTTCGCGGCTTGGCCGCAAGACCAGGATCGGTGGCAAGCAGCGCGAAACACTATGGGCTATCTTCGAGCGTGTCCGCGAAGGCTTGGCGGCACGCGGTATTGTCACCTGGTCCGACGTCTTCGGCCGATTGACGGAAAGCATGACAAATGACGGCAAGCCGCCATACGACTTCGCGGTGATCGACGAGGCACAGGATCTGGGGGTCGCGGAGGCTCGCTTCTTCGCAGCCATGGCTGCTGGCCGCGCCAATGGGCTCTTCTTCGCCGGCGACCTTGGCCAGCGGATCTTCCAGCAGCCGTTCTCGTGGAAGGCGCTGGGCCTCGACGTTCGCGGTCGCTCCTACACGCTTCGGATCAACTACCGGACATCCCACCAGATCAGGGTCCATGCTGACCGGCTGCTTCCGGCGACGGTCTCCGATGTCGACGGCATCACCGAAGGGAGGCGGGGAACCGTGTCCATTTTCGACGGCCCTCCACCTACTGTCGCAGACTGCAAGGATGCCGATCAGGAATGCCGCACGGTAGGCAGTTGGATCCAAGCCCGGCTTCAAGAGGGCTGTACCCCGAACGAAGTGGGCGTCTTCGTCCGGTCCGAGGCCGAGTTGAAGCGCGCGCGCACAGCTGTAAAGGCCGCAGGCATGCGCGCGGTCGAACTCAGCGACAAGGTCGAAACCGAAGAGGGCGCGGTTGCAATCAGCACGATGCATTTTGCGAAGGGGCTAGAATTCAGGTCCGTGGTGGTCATGGCTTGCGATGATGACGTCATCCCACAACTGAATCGAATCGAGTCTGTGGCCGATGATGCCGACCTCGAGGAGGTCTATGACACCGAGCGACATCTGCTGTATGTCGCCTGCACGCGAGCGCGAGACCACCTCCTCGTCTCAGGCATAGCGCCAGTCTCAGAATTCGTCGATGACTTCGTGAATGGGAAGTGATCGCATCTGAGCTCTCGGATCCCCACAAAAAGTGGGATCGAACACCAACCGACCAAATGCGCCCATCGGCTCATGGGCCGTTTTTCACTGCGTAGAAATAGCCTTGCGCAGAAAGGTTACAAATCCGGTGACAAGCCCAACAAAAGAACAAAGCCCGCTTGCGCGGGCCTCGATCATCGTCTTGACTTTATTCAGTTATTTGGCTCCGGCGGTAGGGATCGAACCTACGACCAATTGATTAACAGTCAAATTATGACCCGTAACAGGGTATAAACTGACAAGCTATCCGATGACCTATAACCCCCTTGTTTTGCTGTCATATCGTGCTTATGTTAGGGATTGTGATTAACAGAGGGGAACAGAGGCAATCGCCATAAGTGTTCCCTAAAGTTGTTCCCTAAAGGATAGTTTGACATGAAGCTGACTGCGCCAACCGTTGAGAACTTGAAGGCAACAGACAAGCGGCAAGAGATACCAGACGACCTGTTGCAGGGGCTGTATCTGACCGTGCAACCCAAGACGGGCGCAAAGTCGTGGCAGGTGCGCTACAGGGCGGCGGGGAAGCATAGGCGAATGACACTAGGCCGCTATCCCGCCATGACGCTATCTGCCGCGCGTGATCGTGCGCGGGCCGTCATGCTTGATGCGCAAGCCGGTGCCGACCCTGCGGCAGAAGTGCGCGCGGCGAAGAAGGAAGCCCCCACTGACACGGTGTCAGCGGCGCTTGATGACTATGCCAAGCGGCAGCTAAAGAAAAAGAAGTCGGGCGACTTGATGAAGCGGGAACTTGATCGCTTTGTGAGGGCGCAACTTGGTGAGCGCCAGCTATCCAAGGTGACACGAAATGATCTGCAAGACTTGATTGACGACATTGCAGACAGCGGCAGGGGGCCGACTGCAAACCGTGTCTTGGCATACACAAAGACATTCTTTGCGTGGGCCGAAACGCGGGGCCTGATCGACGGGAACCCGGCAGGAACCTTGAAAAAGGCCATCAAGGAAACTCCCCGCGACCGGGTGCTGTCTGATGATGAAATCAGATGGTTCTGGCGTGCATGTGATCGCGTGGCGTATCCGTGGGGCGACATGGCAAAGCTGTTGCTACTGACGGGGCAGAGGCTATCCGAAATTGCCGAACTGACGGAACGCGAGATAAACGGGGAAAGCCTGCGCTTTGCTGCAACTCGCACAAAGAACGGCAGGCCGCACGACTTGCCGCTTTCTGAAAAGGCATTCGACCTGCTGGAAGGCATCCAGAGAGTGAAGAACCCGAAAGGCTACATCTTCACCACCAACGGCGAAACGCCAGTGCAGGGCTTCCACAAGGCGCGCCAATCAATAGCCAAAGCGATGCAAGAGGAAGCGGAAAAAGAGCGGGGCCAGCCCGTCGAGATAGATCACTGGACGTTCCACGATCTGCGGCGGACGTGCGCAACCGGCATGGCGTGGGCAACCCCTACTGTCGTTATCGAAAAGGCGCTGAACCACGTCAGCGGATCGCTTGCCGGTGTTGCCGGGATATACAATCGCCACGCCTATGCAGCGGAAATGCGGGAAGCGATGGAGCAATGGGCAGCGCGGATCGACGCAATTCTAGGGAACAGAATAGACCCTGAGACCCACAGAATACTAGAAGAATAACGGAAAAATGCAGGGCGACCATTTGAGCGGCCCTGCCCTATTTGTTTTGCGTTAAAACAGTCATTATCATTTGGGCACAATGCAAGCAACAGGAAAGCCCGACATGACCTTAATCCCTGCGAAAGAAGTAATGGCCCGGTGCGGTGGGGTGTCTCAAATGACCCTATGGCGCTGGCTCCAAGACCCAGAGACGGGGTTCCCTGCCCCCCGCTATATCAAAACCCGCCGCTATTGGCGCGAAGATGAACTGGCCGCGTGGATTAACGCCAAGCGTGTTTGAAAAAGCCCCCGCCGATCAAGGCGAGGGCGAGAAAACCGAACTGAAAAGGAACCAAGCTGGAGGGCTTAGCATGAACGTATGGACAAGGATTAATGTATATGAACACCGAGGAAATTGCAAGTCGGCTTGAGGCCGAGTGTGAAGAAGCCCGTCAACAGGCGAATGAATGGCGGGAAGCTATATCAAGAATTGAGAAACCGCACGCGGGACATTTTGAACACCATCCGGCGTTTGACCAATTAGCCGAAATCATATCCCTATTCGCGCACTATCCAGAAAAAGACGCCAAAGCGATGGCGAGCCAATTTCTCTTGCATTTGTCGCGGGATGATAGCGGCGCGATTCTGTTCAAAAACGCAGGACCGGAACAGGCGCACAAAGGGCTGGATTTTATCCGGGCCAGAATGAAGGCGGCATCTATTTCTGGCGATGACATCGGCGCTGTTTCGGCACTGTATCAGCATGACGCCTTTGCGCACCTTTTCGCGCTGACATGGGATGACGTTATCGGGAAATTGCCTCTGGCCGTCCTGATCCGGGAGGGCGTGGCATGAACGAGTTTGCCGAGAAACTAAAGGCTGTCCCGCCGCGTGGTGACAACGTGGTGGCGATCAAGCCGAATGCCTACAAGGGCAATGCAGCGCAAGACGAAAGCGCCCCAATCCTCTGGCGCTCTGCCACGGAATTTGAAGGCAAGGACGAGCCGAAACAGGAATGGATTGTTCCTGATTTCGTGCCGCGCGGCGAGGTGACGCTATTAGCTGGCGATGGGGGGCTGAACAAGTCAACCGTCATGCTGTATCTTTGCGCGGCTGTTGTCGAGGCGCAGACCACCTATCCTAAGACATGGATGGGGCAACCTGTTGCACCGGGGCGCGCGCTGTTCTTTACGGGCGAAGACCCTGCAAAGATAATCCAGAGGCGGTTGAACCGCTACTGCGCCGAGGAAAGTTGCAGCCTGTCGCAACTAGGCGATCTGACATGGTTAAGTGTGATCGAGGAAAACACCGAACTTGCCATTGAAAACCCGAAGACAAAATTGATCGAGGCAACACCACTATATTATGAACTTGAGAAACGAATTGCGGAAACCCTGCCAGCCGTGGTCGTGATTGAGAACGCTTCGGACGTTTTCGGCGGGAATGAAAATGACAGGTTGCAGGTGCGGCGATTTTTGCGACTTCTGAAAATCCTTGCGATAAGGTATAACTGCGCAATCATTCTTTTGGCTCATCCTTCCAAGAACCGTGATTATTCCTATTCTGGCTCATCAGCTTGGCAAGGCGCTGTGCGGGCTTTGCTGACCATGAAGAAACCGGGCGGGGAAGGTGAAGAACAAAGCGACCCGGATGCACGCATTCTGACGGGCGAAAAGATGCAGTTCGGCACGCCGGGACGGTTCATCAAGCTGCGTAATCATGGTGGGCATGTCGCGTATGACGATCAAGGCGTTTCCATGAAGCCTGATGAAAAGACGGCGTTCGCAGAGCGGGTTTTTCTAAAACTACTGGATGAATACAACGCGCGCGGCAGATACCAGCCAGAAAGCCGCATATGCTCGACCTTCGCCAAGGATGAAGGCTGCGAGGGCGTAGTTAGGCGTGCATTCGAGCGGGCGCGGGATGCGCTGTTCCGTAAGGGCGTGATTGAACTGCGGGAGGAAGGCCCCCCAAGCCGTCGAACTGCCTATATCCACCGCAAAGAAGGGGCCGAGGCGTGACCTTCAAAGCCCCTTCAAAAGGTCTTCAAAACCCCTTCAAAACCCCTGTTCACACATCCCCTATATACCCCTGCATATGTGTGCGCCGTAGGCGCGGCGCACATATGCCTAACCCCGATTACCCATATTCTAACAATCACATTAGAATTATGGCATGACATATGACCGTATCAAGAAAATCCACGACAAGTTTATTGCCCGATATTCCCAAGGGGTGATTACCTATAGCGTGACCACGACGATTCCGGGCGCGGAAGAATGGCACCCCCCGATTGTCACGACAGTTGAAGAACCGTTGCAAGGCGTGGTGCACGGCGTTGCTGCTGAGTTTGTAGATAACACCAATATCGTGGCATCTGACCTTGTTGTGCACACTGCTGTGCCGTCCGAAGTGCCAGAGGTAGGCGACACTATCAAGATTGATGGCAAGCCTGCTGTCGTGTTGCAGGTGCGGAATATCCCAGGTGCTGGCCCTGCCGCTGCTGTTCGGATGATCGTTCGTGGCTAAGTCATTGAAAAATGGAGCCTTCGCCGGGCGATTTTGGGGAGCCGTCGCACGCGGTGGGGGTGTTCCTTTCTCTCTCCTGAAAAATTCGGGGAAAAACGGTGGCTAGGCCAAGTAAACAAGCCTCTGCCGCCCTTGCGTTCTTCAAAAAACTACGGGTGCCAGAAGGCAAAATGGCAGGCAAACCCGTCAAGTTGTCCAGCTATCAGCGGCAATTCATCTGCGGTGCGCTTGCTAACGGCATCATGATTGGCGTGCTGTCGATTGGCCGGGGCAACGGCAAGACCGCTCTTTCTGCCGGGCTGGCTCTGGCCGATGTAATGGGCGCATTGACGGATCAGCCGAAACGCGAAGTAATCCTAGCGGCTCGGAACCGGGATCAAGCCAAGATCGCCTTTAACTTCATTGTCGGCTTTGTCGAGGGTCTACCCGAAGATGTGCAAGACCTGTTCACGATCCGGCGCGGTAGCAAGCTGGAAGTGGAATATAGCGGCGCTGGCGGCGGGCTGGCGCGCTGTATCGCTGCCGATGGAAAGTCAATCTTGGGCGGCGCTCCTACGCTGGCAATCCTTGATGAAAGGGCTGCATGGGACCGGGAAAAAGGGGATGCGCTGGAAAACGCTATCCTGTCGGGGCTTGGCAAGCGTGACGGGCGGGCGCTGATTATCTCCACCAGTGCGCCGGATGATGCGAACACGTTTAGCCGATGGCTGGATGAACCCCCGCCGGGAACGTATGTGCAGGAACACCGGCCAGCGTTTGGCTTGCCTGCCGATGATCTGGAAAGCCTGCTGACTGCAAACCCCGGATCGCGTGAGGGGATCGGATCAACGCCGGAATGGCTGGTGTCACAAGCCCGGCGCGCTATCGCCCGTGGCGGTTCTGCGCTGTCCAGTTTCAGGAACCTGAACCGCAATGAACGGGTGTCGGCTGATGATCGGTCGATGCCGGTAACGGTTGACGAATGGCTATCGGCTGAGGTGTCGCCGGATGAGCTGCCCCCGCGTGATGGCCCGTGCGTTCTGGGCGTTGATCTGGGCGGCAGTCGGTCCATGAGCGCAGCGGCGCTGTATTGGCCGCACACGGGCAGGCTTGAGGCGGTTGGCACGTTTCCTTGCGTGCCGAACTTGGCCGACAGGGGCGCGGCTGACGGGGTGTCAGGGCGCTATGTCGAGATGCAAGAGCGTGGCGAACTCACAACTATGGGTGACACAACCGTGCCGGTGGGCCGATGGCTGGCCGAAGTGGTGGCGTTGACCGAGGGCCAAGGTATCGCTTGCGTGGTAGGCGACAGGTTCCGCCATGCTGAATTCACCGAAGCCATGCGCGCGGCTGGTCTGGAACGGGTGCCGTTCATAAATCGCGGTTTTGGCTGGAAAGACGGGGCCGAAGACATTGAGCGTTTCCGGCGCGCACTGTTTGAAGGCAAGGTAAAGACCACGCCTAGCCTGTTGCTGCGGTCGGCTTTCGCGGATGCAATCACGCTGGTGGACCCGGCAGGCAACCACAAGCTGGCGAAGTCGCGCAGCCTTGGCAGGATCGACGCTGCGGCGGCGTCTGTAGTGGCGGTGGCCGAAGGGGTGCGGATGGTGGCAAAGCCTGTGCGCGGCCCTGCGCGTGTCGCATGGGGCTGACGTTCAAGCGGCATGGTGCCAGCATTTACCGCACTGCGCGGTGGAAGGCCGTGCGCAAAATGGCAAAGAACCGTGACGGGTGGGCATGTGTAACCTGTGGGGCGGTGGGGCGGCTGGAAGTCGATCATATCAAGCCGATAAAGACACACCCGGAATTAGCGTATGATCTGGAAAACCTGCAAACCCTGTGCGTTTCCTGCCATGCCGCTAAAACCCGTGCCGAGGTATTTGGCGAACCGGAAGACCCGGAAAAGCGAAAGTGGCGATTGCTTATGAAAGTGGAATTGCCCGATTTTTGATTAAAGCTGCATTCCTTTATGATTGTTTTTGTCATGTGACATTAACAACCTATAGGAATAAAATGCTTGAATCTGTAAAAATCCAGAAGCGGCAAAGCGAAATTCGCCAAGAACTTGCTGCACTGGTCGGGAAGCAAAACCCGGATGACAACGAAACGCGGTCGATGGAAAGCCTTGATAAAGAGTATCAGGCGAATGAAACCCGTTACCGCGCTGCCCTGATTACCGAAGATACCGAACGCCGGACGGCTGGTGCCGAACTGGAAAAGCGCGAAGATAAGCAATTCGCGGATTTGGTCGGCAAGTTTGAAATGCGCCAGATTGCCCTGCACCTTGATGAAGGCCGCGCGCTGACTGGTGAAACCGCCGAAGTCGTGGCCGAACTGCGCAACGCTGGCGGTTATCGCGGCACGCCTGTTCCGCTTGAGGCTCTGGAAGTGCGCAACACGGTTTCGACCGGCACGCCTGACCCGATGACGACCCGGCCTATCATCTCTCGCCTGTTTCCGAATAGCGTTGCTGCGCGCATGGGTGGTCAGATGATCCAAGTTGGCAGCGGATCGACGCAATGGCCCGTCACCACGTCCAGCGTGACTGCCGGGTGGGCGAACGGCGAAGGCGCAAACGTTCCTGGCCCGACTGCATATACCACTGTCGATAAGGCAATGTCGCCTGACAACACGCTGGGCATTCACATGCGGATCAGCCGCAAGGCGCTGCAACAGTCTGGCGCGGCTCTGGAAACCGCAATCCGTAGCGACATGAATTCGACCATTGGCGCTGAACTGGATAAAGCGATTTTCCTTGGCACTGGTGCGAATGGTCAGCCGCTGGGCGTGATTGCCGGTGCTGCAACCTACGGCATTGCATCGACTGATATTGATGATGCTGCCGAATGGGCAATCTTCCGTGCTGAACTTGTCGAGTTTATGAAGGCCAACGCTGCCAACGGCGGCGGCGATGTGCGCCTGATGATCCGGCCCGAAGTCTGGGCGGCTCTGGATGCGGCGCTGATCACCGGCACGGCGGTTTCGGAATATGACCGACTGACCCGGCAAGTGCCTGCGGGCAATATCGTGATGACCAGCAATGCGCTTGCGGCTCCTGCTGGCACGCCCCTTGCCACCACGGCACTGATGACCACCAACGCGGGCGGTGTTGCGCCGTTCTTTGTGGGCATGTGGGGCGCGGTTGATCTGATCCGCGATCCTTACAGTGATGCGCAATCGGGCGGTCTGCGCCTGACCGCGCTTACCACGGCGGATGTGACCGTTGCCCGTGGCGTGCAGTCGCGCGTTCTTACCGGCATCGGATCGGGTAGCTAAATGCTGACCGGCGCACCTTTTGAATTGGAGGTGCGCCGCGACAGGTCAGGGGAAACCCGGCTGCGCGGCGTCTTCAATTACAACACCCGCGCCGTTCTGTCCGATGGTGGCAGAACCGGCAGACCCCGCAAGGAAGAATTCGCGCCGGGGGCCTTCGATTATTCGATTGATAGCCCGGATCAAGACATTCTCTTGCTGGTCGGTCATTCGTTTGATCGGCCCTTGGCATCTAAATTCAATGAAAGCCTGACCTTTGAAAGAACTGCCAAATCTCTTATCCTCAATGCGGTTATCCCTGCAATGGTGGCTAATACAACGCATGGCCGCGATGCTCTCGCTCTTTTGGGCAGTGGGCTTGCGGTAGGGCTTTCGCCGGGCTTTCGCATTCCGCCTGAACAAACCGTGCCGGATGCAGAAGAAATCTTTGAAGAAGACCCGGCAGAGGGACGCGCCATTATCCGGCGTATCAAACAAGCCATTCTTTATGAATTCTCAATCGTCACAAAGCCCGCTTACCCGGATGCGACCGTTGAACAAAGAAACTGGCAACTGCCGAAAACCGAAAAGCAATACAATCCTTTGAACAGGTGGCGCTTGTGACTTCGCAATATATCGAGGCTGAAACAGAAATCAGCGTGACCTATCCGGCGGCACCTTCCGGGCTGTCTGATGATGCGGCGGCAATTGACGCGGCGGTGATCTGGGATCGGCTGGAAGCGTTCTGCAATTTCCGCTGGTCTGAAACCGTGATGGAATTCACGGTGAACCCGCCCTGCGCTGTCCAGTGGCAACCGCCTTATGTGCCGTTCGTGGTCGATCTGGTGAACGGTGAGGCCGCAACCCCGGATGACTTCGGCGCGGTGGCGCTTTCCAGCCGCTCGAAAGTGCGCTGCACCATTGGCGGCGAAACCCCTAGCGAAACCGTGCTGACCGCTTATCGGCGCTTGGCTGAATACTTTGCCGCGACCGACGACACGCCGGGCGGTGTCAGTCGCTATTCCATGAGCGTGGGCGACCTGTCCGAAAACTGGTCGCGCCGGGCGGATCACATGGCCCGCGCAATCCACAACAGCGGCGCTGCCGATCTGCTGCGCAAGTATAGAAAGGCGGGCTTGGCCCATGTTTAATTTCTGGCGAAAACCGAAACAGGAAAAGCGTTCAACGGGCGGATACACGGCCCAGATCATTGGCGCGCGTGAGGCATACATTGCTGGCATTGACGGGCTGGCCGATACCACGGCAACCGTGCAAGGCGCTGTAAGCCTCTGGGAAGCCGCTCTGGCCGCGTCTGACGTGCAGGGAACAACGATGCTGACCCGGCGCGACATGGCCCTTACTGCGCGCTCTCTGGCGCTACGTGGTGAAGCGGTGTTCCTGATCCGCGAAGATGGTTTGCGCCCTGCGGCGGATTGGGAATTTTCCAGCCGCAACGGCAAACCTAGCGCCTATCGGCTGTCACTCTGGGAAGCGTCGGGCGCGGTGTCGGTCACGGCCCTTGCGGGTGAAGTGCTGCACTTTGTCATTGGCGCTGATCCTGTCGCGCCGTGGTATGGCACTGCGCCACTGCGCCGGGCTAACCTGTCTGCCGGGATGCTGCACACGCTGGAAACCGCACTGGCCGAAACCTACGCCAATGCGCCGCTTGGTTCTTCTGTCCTGCCGTTTCCTGAAAGCCCTGAAACCGATCTGGAAACGCTGGCACGGGGCTTTCGTGGGCGGCGTGGTCGCGTGATGCTGCGCGAAAGCGTGCAGGTTGCTGCGGCTGGTGGCCCGGCTCCTGCGTCCGACTGGTCGCCTAAGAGCCTGTCGCCTGATCTGACCGACAGCCAAGCGGTGCAATCATGGGGGCAAGCCCGCGCTGGCATTCTCAATGCCTATGGCGTGTTGCCTTCCCTGCTGTCTGAAAACGCCACTGGCCCAGGTATCCGCGAAGGCCAGCGGCATCTGGCAACTTGGACGCTGCAACCCATTGCGCAACTGATTGCCGAGGAAGCCAGCCAGAAGCTGGGAAGCAAGGTTGAAATCGACGTGATGCGACCCGTTCAAGCGTTCGATGTGGGCGGGCGTGCAAGGGCGCTGGCGACGATCATTGAAGGCATGGCAGCGGCTAAGGAAGCGGGCTTGTCGCCTACCGAATTCGACTTTGCCGCCAAGCTGGTGAACTGGGGAAGTGACGATGGCGCGCACTGAGAAGTTTGTCATTCCCAAGCTGGACCCGCCCGAAACCTTTTATTGGGGGCCAGAGATCGACCGGGCAACGGCGCGTGACTTGGGGCTTGTGCGGTATTTCACCGGCAAGCCCTGTCGCAAGGGCCATATCGCGGAACGGTGGGTGTCCAGCATGACGTGCATTGAATGCGTCCTGCGGCGGCACCGGACGCGCGACTATCTCGAATATGTGCGGCCCGTGGCGCAAGCGTGGGTGGCGGGTAATCCTGACCTGATCGAGGAATACAACGTGAACCGGCGCAAGAGGCGCGAAACCGACCCGGAATATGCCGAAGCCGTGCGCCAGCGTTGCCGCAACTGGTGGCAGAAGAACAGGGCCAAGGCATGACCATTGCCCAAGTCGAACGCTCCATGCGCGCCCTGCGACCTGTCGAGAAACCGGCTTGGGATGCTGGTATCCATTACGGGCAAGTCATCCTAGACGGGGCGTTGCCGCCAGCGCCGAAAGGATGTGGCAGCACGCGCGAACCGTGGTGGATGTGGCCGCAAGTCGAGGCGCGTCTAGGCTACGGCGTAGGCCAGCGGGTGGCGCGGTTTCTGGTGGTGCCTACGTCTGCCAAGTCATGGACCCCGCCTAGCTGGTGGACTGTCGAAAGCGTGCAAGAGGGGGCGGCAATCCATGATCCTGAAACCCCGCTGCATGGCGATTGGCATTGGCAAGACCTGCACCCGCGCGCTGATGGCAGTTACCGGCTGCGCAAAGGCTGGGCGCTCAAGATCACGGCACGAATCGACGGGGTGACGCCGGGCCTAGATGAAGGCGCGGCGTATGCGCTGGAAGTGGTGAGGCGTTAGGGGTCAGCGGGACTTGTGGCCATAGTCTGGCGGCATGACGATCGGTATTTCTGCTTTATTAACAATGTATCGGAATAGCTCCTCCGGCTCGCCGGTTTCGGTCTCATGGTCGCGCAAGATGAAGTCATTTTCGCGCTCGCTGACGAATGGGCTGTTCATATCGCAGTAAGCTGAGAACCAATAGCCACCTTCAAAGCCCCTAAGCTTCTGGGCCATGCCGCGAAGCTTAGTGGCGCGTCGTTCTGCGGCAGGCTGATTCTCGGGGGTTGCGTGCTTCAGACATGCGTCTGCCCAGTGTTCCATTGACGAAATCAGACCATTGATGCGGTCGCGGTGTTCTTCTGTCAGCATGACCCCTGTTCCCCCGGTGTTCCCCAAAAGAAAAAGGGCTTAGCGGTCGAACCTGCTAAGCCCTTGTTTTTATTGGCTCCGGCGGTAGGGATCGAACCTACGACCAATTGATTAACAGTCAACTGCTCTACCGCTGAGCTACGCCGGAACACGGGGGCGATATAGCAAGGTCGTTTTGCCGCGTCCAGAGGGCAATGACGTTTTCCTGATGGTTTCTTTCATTCTCCTCTCCGGGCAGGCTGCCCATGATATCAGGTGCCTGATTTCGGAATTCGACGCGAGAGCGTCACCATGCCCATTCGCCTTGACGAAACACTGCGACCCGTGTGCCATCGGCCGTGATTCCGTCGATTTCGGTTTCTGCACTACCGATCATCCAGTCGACATGAATCATGCTGGCATTTCCGCCGCGGGCGCCGATCTGTTCCTTGTTCAGGGTTTCGCCCTTGTCGAAACATTTCGAGTAGCACTGACCGAGCGCGATGTGGCTGGCTGCGTTCTCGTCATACAGCGTATTGTAGAACAGCAGCCCGGATTGCGAGATTGGTGAGGAATGCGGCACCAGGGCGACCTCGCCGAGGCGGCGGGCGCCTTCATCGGTATCGAGCATTCGATGCAACACAGCCTCGCCCCGGCTGGCGCGCGCCTCGGTGACGCGCCCTTCTTCGAATCGCATTTCAATACCGTCGATCAGACTGCCTTGATGCGACAAGGGTTTGGAGGCGCGGACATATCCCTCAACCCGCCGGGCATGGGGCGTTGAAAAAACCTCTTCGGTGGGGATGTTCGGGTTGCAGGTCACGCCGTTACGCGCTTCGGAAGCGCCGCCATGCCAGGCATGCCCATCGGCCAGCCCCACCGTCAGATCGGTGCCGGCGCCGGTGAAATGCAGCGCAGCGAAGCGTTGCGCATTGAGCCAGCGCGTGCGCCTTTGAAGCTCGATGTTATGTGCTGCCCAGGCAGCGACCGGGTCTGCGTTATTCACGCGGGATGACGCAAAGATTGCCTCCGCCAGTCGCGCCACGGCCGTGGTTTCGGGCAGATCGGGGAAGACACGCTTTGCCCAGCCAGGCGTCGGGTAACTGACGATCGACCAGTTGATGTCGAAATTGGCGATCTTTTCCAACGCAGGCTGATAGGCGATGGCATTGGCTTTGCTTGCGCGCGCGGCCTTGGCCGGGTTCTGTTCGGCCAGCATCATCGGATCGTCGCCAACGATCGCCATGCGGGCAGCCCCTTTGGCGAAAGCCTCGGCCATGCCTTGATACAGCCAGTCAGGGGCGCGGTCGAAACTCATATCGTCGGCGTATCGGTAGCGCGCCAGCGTCACCTCTTCATCGCCCAGGATCGGCGTCACCAGACCGGCTCCGGCGCGATAGGCAGCGGCGGCGATGCGGCGCACAAGGGGCAATGCCGCCACCGGGGCGGTCAGAACAAGATCCTGGCCTGGCTGAAGGTTCAGGCCAACCCGCACGGCAACGTCGGCAAGCTTTTCCAGCTGTTTCAGGTCAATGGGCTGATGAGTCATCCTTGGTGTCTTCCTTTTTCTTCCTGTTCATCGGCATGGGCTGAACTGGCCTGCAAGAGTTTGACCCGCGTGAACAGGCTTCGCAACGGGCTGAAGGCGGGTTTGAGGCACGACAAGTGATAAAAAATGAACCTTCCTTGTGGTCTGAATGCTCTGTGCTGCGAATGCAAAGATCTTGCCGCGCCGGGCCATCTGCCCTGAAACCGTCGCCAGGTTGCAGCGCTCTGCTTCGGTGCCTATCTTGATGGTCTGCGCCATAACAATGAACTACATATGAGGCATCCTTGGCGAATCTGGAAAGCAACGGAACGCACGTTTTCGACCCAATGACGCCGGGCGACCGCGAGGCCCATCTGGCCGGTGCCGTGGAGAATGTGACACCCGATTTCTTTGTCCCTCTGCCCGATGGCTTGCGAAAGCTGCCGGTCGCGCGGGTTCCGTCCGGCTTGCCGGTCTATCGCTTTGACAATGGCCGCCTGATCGCTGAACTTCATGAGCACGTCCATCAAACCGGCGGATCGCTGGACAGATTGCGCGAGAATGCCGACAGCGCCGGGACGCAGGCACTGCTTCACCAATTGCTGATGGCCCATGCCGCTGACAGCCGCGGCCCGATCGAGCAGGAGTTGCGCCGCCTTCGTCAGCAGACCGAACCCTTGCTGGTTACTGCCAATGGCGTTGTTCTGAACGGCAACCGGCGGCTGGCGGCGATGCGCAAGCTTCTGGCGGAAGATCCGGAGGCTTTCGCCTGCTATGGCCAGGTTGCAGTAGCGGTGCTGCCAGCGTCCTGCACACCTGCGGATATGGAATTCATCGAAGCGGCACTGCAGATGGCACCCGAAACCAAGCTGCGCTATGGCTGGGTCAACCGCCGCCTCAAGCTGCGTCGTCAGGTTGAGGAATTGCAACTGCCGCGCGACTGGGTGCTGAACGCCTATCAGATCACCGATTCAGAACAGCTTGATCATGAGCTGGCCGAGTTGCGCCTTGCCGAGGCCTATCTGACTGACCGCCTTGGCCAGCCCGAACACTACGCGGCCATTGCCGACGCAGAGGCTTTTTTCGTCGCGCTGAACACGCAGCTTCACGCCCTCACGCCCCGGCTTCGTCCGGTCTGGCAAAGCATCGGTTTTGCGATGATTGCCGCACGCACCCGGCTGGGTAGCGTGCTCAACGGTGTGTTTCCCTTCGAGGCGCCCCAGCCGAAGCATCTGCCATCGGTGGCCTTGCGCCGCTTTGCGCAGGACAAGCTGCATGTCGAGGATGCCGTGACAGAGGGTGATCAGGTTGCCAACCCGGCGCTGCTTGACGATCTGCGCGCCTTCTTCGACGGTTGCGGCCCTGAGGATGACAGTGCCCTGCGCGACCTGATCGAGGTTATGCGGGTCGTGCGTGAAGAGCAGCGCGAGGCCGAGAAGCCTGCGGTGATGCTGCAACGGATACGACGCGCGCGCCAGCAGATGGACCGCCTGAGCCCCGAGCGCCTGACGCCGGAACAGCGCAGCATCCTGCGCAGCGAAGTTGCCGCGATACAGGCGCAGGCGAACCATCTTCTGGGTGAGCATCCCGACAATCGGTTCGAGCAAAGCAAGACAACCATGGTCAAGGCCATGTCAGGTTACCTGAAGCGCTGGCGCGCATCATCGCGCTGATCGCGACGCCCCCGACATGAACGGGGCGCCGCGATCAGCGAAACGGTTTTATTTGACGCGCGCGTGTTCTTCCTTGCTGCGGCTTGGCACAAGTGCGCGCATCACCATCGGCATCGTCACCATGCCGACCGGCTTGCCATCCTTCATCACCCGGTAGCGCGGCTCCAGCGCGCCACCAGAGCGGGCAATGACGCTTTCCAGGTTGTCATTGACCTCGACCTCGCCGTTGATCTCGCCCGTGGCTTCGCCCGGCTCCATGATCGAACGCACGCGCAGTACGCGGGCGCGGTTGATATCGGCCACGAAATCTTCGATATAGGCCGCCGCCGGGTTGAGCAGGATGTGCTGCGGCTCGTCTTGCTGGACGATCGCACCGTCCTTGAGGATCACCAGATGGTCGGCCAGCTTCAGCGCCTCGTCGAGATCATGGGTGATGAAGACGATGGTCTTTTTCAACTCGGCCTGCAATTCGATCAAGAGATCCTGCATGTCGGTGCGGATCAACGGATCAAGCGCCGAAAATGCCTCGTCCATCAGCATGATGTCGGAATTGGAGGTCAGGGCGCGGGCCAGCCCCACCCGCTGCTGCATCCCGCCTGACAACTCGTGCGGATACTGGTGGCCATTGCCGCCCAACCCCACCCGGCGCAGCCATCGGTTTGCCTCGGGCTCCCATTCGGTGCGGCGCATGCCGCGCGTTGCCAGCGCCATACCGGCGTTTTCCAGCACGGTGCGATGTGGAAGAAGGGCGAACTTCTGGAACACCATCGACATGGTTTCACGCCGCAACCGGCGCAGACGGGCCTCGTTCCAGGCAAGTATATCCTCGCCATCGACCAGCAACTCGCCTGCCGTCGGTTCGATCAGCCGGTTCAGATGCCGGATCAGGGTGGATTTCCCTGAACCCGACAGGCCCATGATCACGGTGATCTGCCCCTCCAGGATATCGACATTGATGTCGCTCAGACCCAGAACATGGCGCGTGCTCTTCAAGAGTTCCGGCTTGCTCATCCCGCCGCGGACCTTCTCAAGCGCGGTCAACGGATCAGGGCCGAAGATCTTGTAAAGGCTGCGGATCGAAACCTTGACACTTGGTTGATTGGTATCGGTCATCGCGCGCTCCTCACTGTTGCTTGCGGCTGGTGTCGATGCGCGCGAGTGCCGCCTTTGTTACTCGGTCGAGCATGATCGCCAGCAGCACGATGCCCAGCCCGGCGACCAGTCCGGTACCCAGTTCAAGATTGCGGATGCCGCGCAGGACCAGCACGCCCAGCCCGGGCGCTGCTACCAGCGAGGCGATGACGACCATGGCAAGGCTCATCATGATGGTCTGGTTGACCCCGGCCATGATATTGGGCAGCGCCAGCGGGATCTGCACACGAAACAGCTTTTGCCGTTTGGTCATGCCAAAGGCGTCGGCAGCCTCGATCACATCCTTGTCCACCAGCCGGATACCCAGATCGGTCAGCCGGATCACTGGCACAATGGCGTAGAGAATGATCGCGATACCATAAAGCTTCGGCTCGGTGACCGAAAACAGAAAGATCAGCGGGATCAGGTAGACGAAGGGTGGCAACGTCTGAAGCATGTCCAGAACCGGCGTGACACTGCGCTGAAGCCGGTCATTGCGCGACATGGCAATGCCGATGGGCACGCCCAGCAACACACAGATAAAGGCGCAGACAAAGATAATCGCCAAGGTCTGCATGGCCGCATCGTAATGATCGATAAAGGCCAGTATGGCGATGAACAGCGCCACCAGCCCGACCACGCGCATCGATCGCGCCACCAGCCACGAGATAACCAGCAAAAGCGGGATCATGATCCACCACGGCGTGTTGGTCATCAGCCACAGCGCATCACGCAGCATCCAGCTAAGCGGTTGGGTCAGCGGGTCGACCACCACGCGCAGCGCATCGCGGATGTTCAGAAACCCGCGTTCCAGTCCGACTGTCAGATCGCGCGAACGCGGGATGGCCGAGCAGGATGCGGCCAGTGCATCCAGCGAGGGAAACGGCAGATCCCAGAGTGAACGCGCGCTGTCCGCGGTTCCTGCACCGCCGCCCTGCGCCCTCGCCATGAGATCCGCCATTGACACAGGCCCGCTCTGCGCGTCCCGGTCGCACCACTCGCGTAAACCCAGCGCGTTGAACAATCCGTCGTAAGTTCCCATTCCCCATTCAGGCTCCCGCAAGCGCCTGCCCATGTCGTTGTCACGAAAGCACGGCGCCGGAAACCGGCGCCGTGCATTTTTTCGGTTACCCGGAGCGGGATATCATTCGGCCTGCAACAGCGCGGCGAAATTCTCGCGCGCGGCGTCGTTCAGCCAGCCTGACCATTCTTCCGTGTTGTTCATCAGGTAATGCACAGCCACTTCTTCAGCCGAGGCGGTGTTCTCGTCCTGCCAGGCCAGCAGTTCGCTCATCACGTCGGTCTGGAAGGTCATCTTGCGGAAGAATTCCGTGATCTCGGGGTGGCTCTCCACGAACGCGCCGGTGACCGAGGTCAGGATCGGCGCATCGGGGAATTCGGACACCTGCGGATTGGGCGCATCGGGGTTTTGCAGCGCCGCGAAGGCTTCCTCGTCATAACCGCCCAGATCGACGCGGGTCATGTCATACTTGCCAAGCGGAACGGTCGGGGCCCAATAATAGCCGAACCACGGTTCGCCATCCGTGGCAGCCGAGCCCATTGACGAGGCCAGCGTTTCGCCCGAGCCGTGGTTGAACACCTCGATTCCGTGGCCTTCCAGATCCAGCGCGCGCGCCAGATTGTCCGACACAACCCGGCAGCCCCAGCCATCTGGGCAATTGTTGAACCGGCTGCCGACCAGTTCGGGGTTGGCCAGAATACCGTCAATGGTGGTCAGTTCCGGGTGCTCTTCGGCCAGCGCGGTGGGAATCCACCAGCCCTCAACCCCGCCGGGCTCCAGCACATTGGCCAGACGCACCATCGTTCCGGCGTCTTCCAGACGGCGGTAGGCATCCCCGGCAGAGTTCAGCCAAAGGTCGGTCACCACATCGGGCTCACCGTTTTCGGCAACCGAGGTGATCGCCGGGATCGTGTCGGAATTGACCAGCGTGACATTGCAGCCGTAACCTTGTTCAAGCAGGAACTGGGCCACTTCGGTGATAACCTCGGCCGAGGCCCAGCCCATTTGGGCGATGGAAACATCACCGCACTCACCAGCTTCCTGGGCAGCGGCCGAAGTGGCCATGAAACATCCTGCGGCCCCAATAGCCGCGTATGAAGCGAACTTGCGCATCGTCAGTCCTTTCAGTTTGGGGCTGATCGGCCAGGTCAGCGAAAGCGATCGCCACCCGGAAGGGCGCGATCGGTGTCGTTTCGACAGTCCCGGGACAGAAAGCGCCAAGGCATAGCGGCGCTGCCATTCACAAGGATCCCCAGGTCCGGAAACGGGCCTATGGCTTCTGTTGGCCATAGCCGGATTTTTTCAGATCACAGCCAGAAGCGCAACCCGTCGGCGGAAATTCGCCGGGCGGCAGGGTCTGTGATCACACGGCTTCGATCTTCGCGTTCAGGCGTTCTCCGCCCAACGAGACGAAAGCCCGCTGACGACAGGTCAGCACGATGATCTGCTGATCGCGCGCCACCCGGTGCAGGGCGGTGAACATCGCCTCGATCCGGTCATCATCGCTATGGACCAGCGCGTCGTCCAGGATCACCGGCACCGGGCGACCGCTGCGCGCGAACAGCCGGGCGAATGCCAGCCGGGTAAGGATCGCAATCTGCTCGCGTGTGCCGCCGGACAGAATATCGAACCCCTCCTGCTGGCCATCGCGGGTCAGCGCAACGGGCAACAGCGTTTCATCGTCGATCTGCAGGGCCGCGCCCGGATGCAGGATCGCCAGAAGCGGCTCCAGTTCGTGCAGAACGGGGCCGAAATAGGCTTCGCGCGCGGCACGGCGCGCCTCCTCCAGCGCGGCGCGCAATCGCGCCAGCGCCCGGACTTCTTGCTCGTAGCGGGCGGCACGGGCTAGAACGGCCTCTTCGCGCCCGCGCATCTCGTCCAGCGCCTCCTCGATCCCTTCATCGGCCAGGGCCCCGATAGAGCCATTGACCCCGGCAAGCTCGGTTGTAAGCCGCGACAGGTCATTCTGGCGCTGATCACGCACTGATATCAGCCGTTGCATGGCTGCCGCCGTAGTCTCCAAGTCTGGCGCAAGGGCGCGATGCTCGGCAAGCGCCGCAGCCTTCGCGGTTTTGTCGGCCGCGAACGCCTCTTGTGCTTCAGCCAGGTTCATCAGCCGGGCCGACAAAGCCACGGGATCGCCCGCCTCGACCTGCGCGGCGTCAAGCGCATGCGCGGCGGCCTGCAACGTCGCCTGCGCGACGGCGCGGCGTTCGCTGGCGGCCGCGCGACGTGTCTCAGCCTCGTGGCGCCGGGCAAGGCATTGTTCCTCATGGGCTTTGGCTGCCTGCATCTCGGCCTCGATAACCGAAAGCACTTCTTCCGGCTCCTCTTCCGTCGGCGATGCCTCGGAGGCCTCGCTTCGTGCTGCGGCCAATGTCTCGCGCAGCGCCTCCAGCCCTTCCGGGGCAAGGGCGCTCAGCATGCCTTCGGCATTGCTGATCAGGCCATCCAGCCGCACGGCCTCTGCCTGGGCCTGACGCGCCGCCGCCAGATCCGGCGCAGCGCAGGCGGCAAGCGCACGCGCAAGCGCGGTTTCCGCATCGGCCAGGCCAGCCTCGGCGTTACTGTCGGCGGTGGCGCCCGGGTCCACCATCATCGTGCCGATGCCGGGCAGATCGAAGCGCGCGGCGTGGCGCAGGCGCACAGGATCGGTGCCAAGCGCCTGCCCCTCCAGATGAACCCGCACCGCGCCGTCATAGCTGAAACGCACCGAGACCAGCCGCGCTTCCAGCAGAACCGCCATCCGGTCACGGACGGCAAGCGCCTTTTCCACCGTCGCCAGCAAAGCCGGTGTCACCCGGATTCCCGCCCGGATGGCGCGGTTCTGCTCCAGCCCGGCGCGCAGTTCTTCCGCCTTTTCCAGCCGGGCGCCAATTTCGCTCACCTTCTCGCGCGCGGCACGGGCAAGCCGCGCGCGTCGCGCGCCATCCCAGCGGAGCGACAGCGCGCGGGCGGTAGCCCGGGCCGCTTCATGCGCCGATTGGGCTTCGGCTTCGCCCTCCTTCGCCTCTTGCAGTCGCGCCTCGCACCGCTCGAATACCTTGCGTGCCTCCTCCTGCGCAGCCTGCGCCGAGGAAAGACGTGATCTGAGCCCTTCAAGGCGCTCGATCGCCATTGTTCCCTGCGCAGCGGTCAGTTCTGCCAGCCGCAGGGCATCCTCGGCCTTGCGGATCTGTTCGGCATGGGTCTCGGCTGCCGCATGGGCGCGCGTGGCTTCGGCCAGCGCCGCGGCGTCACGTGCCTGCGCTTCGGGGTCTGCCAGTTTGCGCAATTGATCCTGCAAACCGGCGCGACGACGCAGATCACCTGTCAGCCGCGCAGCCTTTTCTTCAAGCGCGCGGCGCTGTTCAGCGAGCATGGCTGCTTTATCCACCGCGCGCGCCCATTCACCGCCTGCCTTCGGGCGCAGCGTGGCCGTGGCAAGCCGTGACAGCGCCTCAGTGACCCGGGCGGTGACCTGATCCATCCGTCGCCCGCCGGTCATCATCTCGATCTCGCCGGCGACCGATGACAAAAGATCGCGCCGCGCTGCAAGCGCCCGTTCGCGCTCGCTTTTCTCCGCAGCAGAGTTGCCTTCCGGCTCTATCCCCAACAGGCCCTGACGCACCCATAACAGCCCTGACGGCCCGGCCAGCCCCTGTCCGGTCAGCCGCTCGATCCATGCCTCGGCCTCATCCTCCTGCGCGATCAGCCGGCCCGAGGCATCCATTACCCTCGCCGTGGGCCGCGACAGCCAGCGCTTCTCCAGCCGGAAGCGGCCTTCGGGCAGTTCAATCTCCAACGCCGCCTCGGGCGCGCCACCGGCATGGGGCTGTAATGCCTTGACCGGGGCCTTCTGGCTGCGATGCGGCTGAAAGAACAGCGCGTGCAGGGCGTCAAAGAACGTCGACTTGCCAAATTCATTCGGCTCGGACAACACCGTGATACCATCGCCGATCCCCTCGATCCGGGCGCGCTGCCCGGCGAAACGACGCAGGTTGGTCAGCTCGAACGCGCGGATCTTCATGCCTGCCCCTCCTGCACGAGCGCGTATAGCCGGGCCAGCGCGGCCGCGGCCACATCGCGATCAGCTTGCGCCAGCTCTGGATCGCGCGCCTCGGCCAGAAGCGCTTCGGCGGCCTGTCGCAGGGCACCCGCACGGTCGATCAGGTCCAGATCATCAACCTGGACATCGGTGGCAAGCTCTGACAGATCGGCCTCGAACCAGCCGAAATCAGGCGCAAGGCGGGCAAGGGCCTCGTCCAGTGCAGTCCGGTCGGCCAGCGGCAGACGCCCGCGCGCCACCAGCCGCAACAACATATCACGCCGGGCACCTTCGGGCGGTAAAAGGGCAGCGAGATGCGCCAACGCGTCCTCGCCTGGCAGAAGGTCAAGCGCCGGGCGTTGCCATGAGAACCGCCCCGTGGGCACAGGCTCTACCGTCACCGATGCAGCATCAAGGCGCACAAGAAGCGCAGCTGTGGCAGTGTCGTGCTTGAAACCATCGGCTTCGGGCGTGCCGGAATACCAGGTCTGCGCGCCGATCTTCATCTGCCCGTGCCAATCGCCAAGGCCCAGGTAATCCAGCCCCGAAAGGCGCGCACGATCAGGCGGAATGATCCCTGCGCCCCCTTCCTCGCCGGAAAAATCGGTGATGGCACCATGGCCCAACCCGATGCGCAGCGCCCCCTCGGGCGTCGGGGCGGACATGCTCTCGGTAAGGTCGCGCCCCGGACGGCGCTGCGTGCAGGGTGCAGGCAACAGCCACACGCCCTCGGCAATCGCCAGCGGGGCAGGCGACGTGAGCGCCACAAGGTTTGGCGGCGCGTCTTGCGCGATGCGCGCCCAAAGCTCGGACGCCGCAAGGCTGTCATGGTTGCCGGGCAGCATGAACCAGCGAAGATCGGCCTCGGCCGCCATGGCGCGCAACGCATGGCGCAGGGTTTCGGGCGCGGGGGTTTCAGCGTCGAATGTATCACCGGCCAGCAGCACATCGCGCACGCCCGCCGCCCGCGCACGCACTGCCAACTGTGTGATTGCGCCATGCCGGGCCTCGCGCAGGCGGTTTCGAATTCCTTCGGGATAGCCGCCAAAGGCCTTGCCCAGATGCAGATCAGAGCTGTGCAGTAAAGCATGCATCATACGCGCCATCCCCCGTGTCCTTCCTGCGACAGACCAATTGCCTGCGCGCGATCATGTCGCAATGCGTCCCGGCTGCCATTGCCCTGAAGTAACCACAGCAGGCGCAGCAATTCATCATGAAAACGCGGGCAATGAAATGCGTCTTCAGCGTCTGCCATGCTGCGCGCGGGCCTGCTCAAGCACCAGACGAACCTCCTGCACGGCGGCGGCCTCTATGGCAAATGCCGGGTCAGGCAGCGCCCCGGGATCTTCCTGATGGTCGGATATTTCCAGCAGCGCCTCAATCCGGGCGGTGACGTCATCGCCCCTGTTAGCCATCAACTGTGCCACGATGGCGACCAGAACCGCTCGCTGGCCAAGTAACTGGCCCTCGATCTCCAAAGGTGACATTTCAGCCATCGCCCGCTCCCTCCGTCAGATGCGCTCTGGCGGTTTTACCTGATCGCCCTTCATCGGCAAAATGACCGATTGAGAATGAGGACGGGGGCGCGGCGACAGTACACTTGACGCCACCGCCATCCGCCGCAGTTGAGGCGAACTCGGCACCGGTTGGGGTGAGAACGGCCCCTCTGGATCAACGCCTTGCTTGATGCCGTCAACAATCTCGAAAGCGCCTGAACGCAAATGGCCCCGAAAGAACCGGGGCCGGCCAACCGAAGCAGGTATGAATCAACCCGCACCGGGAAATCGGGTTTGGATCTTGATTCTACTTGAGCGAATCAGTGATGCTGATAAAAGCAATGTGACAATTCGTCACATAATTGGGAGAACCAGAATGCCCCCAATCGCTGAGTACTTCTTCAAAACCGCAATCTGTTTCCTCATCATCGGGATCGCGATGGGTCTTCAGATGTCCATTTCCGGCGAACACAATGTGATCGGAGCACACGCGCACACCAATCTGCTTGGTTGGGTTACGATGGCTCTTTTCGGCGTTTACTACGCGCTGAACCCGGCCAAGGCGCAGACACGCCTGGCCCAGGTGCACTTCTGGTCCTATTTCGGCGCGGTACTCGTGATGTCGCCGTCACTTTACTTGCTGTATCTTGACTACGCCTCGGTTGAGCCGTTGCTTGCTCTCTCGTCGATCGTAGCATTCGTGTCGGTCATCGCCTTTGCGGTCGTCGTCTTCAGCCGCAAGGATGTTACCGTAAGTCAAGGCGGCCCCTCAGTCGCCGCGTGATCGCCTGATGCCCGGATGATCGTGTCGTTTCAATAACCGGCCAGTCCCGGTCCGGCATTCATCGTCCATATGACGTTGGTCGCAGCTAATAGGCCATGGGGGGCATGCTCGCCCCACTTCAAGGCCCAGCCCTGAAGTTATTCCGTGAACTTTTGCCCCTTGTTGAGGAGCCGGACAGGAAAATAGCGCGCCGTCCGCTGAGGCGCGCTATTTTCCTGTTCTCAGGCATCCTTGCCTATGGCACGTCAGGCGACCAGCTGAGTCTCGCTGTCGTCTTCATACTCGTCCGTATGCAGGGCCTCATCCTCATCGACGCAGACCACCGGCAAGGGAAGATCGCTGTCGACTATTTCACCCACCTCAAACCGGGCCAACTCTGTAATCGCCTCGTTGCCGTCATCATCGAAGCTGACGTTATAGGCCACAATCTCCGACAGGAACTCCTGGAAATCCAGGTCATAGGACTCAAGCTGCGAGAGCAGGACGTCATAGTAATTCTGCAATGTCGCCTCTTGACCGGGTTCAAGGTTCAGATCCGTTTCCCTGACATAGATGCCGTTTTCGGGATGTTCGTCAGTAGGCAACGCGAAGAAAACCTTGTTGGTGCCTTCGGGTAGTTCGCAATCGGGAACGTCAACGTCATCGCCGGTATCTTCGCCAGTAGCCACGCCCTTGATCGACCCTTCAGGTGTGCTGGTCGAGGTGGCGCGGACGCCAATATACTCGATTTCATCCAGGTTGTAGCTGCTGCTCAGGTAGAATGGCCCAAGCTCGTTGTTGCCATCTTCAGCGGAAAGAAAGGTTTCTTTGCTGGTGCCTTCGCTGCCCAGACCGGGACGGCTCAGTTCCAGCGCGTCATCCCACTGAATTCTGACATTGTTCTGGCTGGAACCTGCACCATTCATGTTCAGCGGCCCGCCCAGATTGACGGAAGAGCCAGAATGGTCACCATCGGCAAGATAGATGGCGTTAACATCCATCTGCCCTTCCAGGACCGTGATGGTCGCCATGACCGGCCCGCCATCTTCCTGAGTAAGCGTAACCGTGTATCTGAGGCCATCCTCAGAGAACTCGAAAACCTTGCTTGACATACGTAAGCGGGAAGCTGAGGCCGTTTAGGGTCTGTAGTTCCAAGGCATGAGTGCGT
>CAZCAX010000037.1:0-34275 GCA_964496915.1 uncultured Rhodobacter sp. | reverse complement strand
CGAAATATAGTAGCGGGTATGTCATAGATGCACCAAATCTGCGTCAGACCCACTTTTGCATGCTGATTGACAGGGTGGAGGCTCCACCACGGCAAGCTCCATGGCGGGCACCATGCCGGCGGGCAGGAACAGCGCCCCAGCATCAGGCGACCATAAACCCTTCCGCTTCAGCTCGTGACGCCAAGCGTAGATCTGCTGGCGCGTCACCTCGTGGCGCTGCGCAACCTGGGTCACCGTCGCGCCGTCGATCCCCACGGCGCTCACGACCGCCAGCTTCACCTCATCGTCCTAACGCCGGCGGCGCTCAACACCCAGAACCTCACCCCGCATCGCCCCTCCGCGCATAAGAGACGTCGTTTGCAACGTCGCTATTCACGTGACTTAGAGCCTCACGCCGAAATCCGGCAGGCGGTGCCAACCGGGTGGTTACCTTCGGGCTCAAGTCCGGTTTCCAGCACCAGAAGCGCGGCGTGGTCCCTTGGTCCCACATCGTCACCTGCGTTCTTTAGTGCGAAATCCGGCCACTCAAGGATCAGGCGATCGCGCGCGCGGGTAAGAGCCACATAGAGGAGCCTGCGAGCATCCGCCTCGCGAGGCCGTCGTCTGTCGGCAACGAAGAGTTCCTGCTTTTCCTTGATGGGCAGAGCCGGTGTCCAGATCAGACGCGCCCGCTCCAGAATCGCGCTCAGATCACTGAAGTCCGTGAACTCTGCTCTTAGAGTGCCCGGCCGCTCGTCGATCTTTTCATCAAGGCCGACAACTACCGTCATTGGCCATTCACGCCCTTTCGAAGCATGCCAGGTCACAACCTCGACACCCTGCACACCGCTCTGACCCGGGTCCGGATGCCGGTTGAAATCGCGCTCTTCCCGGCGCGTTTCAAGCCAACCCAGAAACACCTGTGCACTGGCGCCATGGAACCCGGCGGCGGCCTTGAAATCCCGGTGTGCGCCCACGAACTCAGTCACTTCGGCATGGAGCCGCATCAGATCGGCATGAGTCTGAGCAGCGTTCGGCAACGTGGCAGCCCATTCCGAAATCCTCGCCTGTCTGAGGACCCGCGGCAGCAGGGTTTCAAGTGGCAGTTGCGCCGCATCGTTGGCAAGCGCGCGAAGCCTCGCCAGTTCGGTGCTGCCTTGAAGTTCGCCATCCGCAAGCGCGGTCATCGCCTGCTGTAACGGCATGACCGCGGGGTCCAGCGTAAGCAGCGCCAGCGCCGCATGGCGGTCCGAGGGATCAATCGCGAAAGCAAGCGCGTTGCGCGCGGCCATCACGGTAGGGGAGTCCAGCCAGCCTGACGCGCTGATGCGCACCGGAACACCCTGGCGTTCAAGCGCGCGGGCATAGCGGGCCGCCAGGGCATGGGTTGGGCAAAGAAGGGCAATGTCGCGCGCCGTGACCGGGCGCATGACGGGGGTATTGATGTCGCTCTCGCGTTCGGCAACCGTATCACCCGAGGCCAGAATATCGGCCACACGGGCGGCGACATGCTCTTCCGGATTCGATTTCCTGGACCGCCGTCCCTCGGAAATGCGCAAGATCTCGGCGAAGGTCTGACCTGTTTCGGGGCGTTGCGGAGCCAGCGGCACATACTGAGCGCCGAAAAGCCCTGCCGAGATGGCATTCACCATCGTCATGAGGCGCGGCTCTGAGCGCCAATTGCCTGTCAAGGGCGAGACTGCCTGCGGGTTCTGCTGTTCCAGTGCCTCGCTCAATCGTGGATCTGCGCCCTGAAAACCCATAATCGACTGCTTGGTGTCACCTACAATCAGCACGCGCCTTGCCGCGTCGGCGATGCGCCACAGAAGGGCAAACTGCACCGGATTGGTATCCTGAAATTCGTCGATGATGACGCAGTCAACCTCGGCCAGCAGCGCATCAAGGATTTCAGGGTGCGTTCTGAGTAGGCGTTCGGCATCACAGATCATGTCGGCATAGTCGATTACGCCCGCCTCGCGTTTCATTTCGGCATAGATCGACATCACCTGCTGCGCACCATGAACCAGACCAGTGAAATGGGCACAAATGTCATCAAGTGGCCCGGGGTGGATTGCAATATCTGACGCCGCGGCGACCACTGCGCCCGCCAGATCATCATAACCAGCAGGTGTCGGCGCGCCCTTCTTGCTCTGACGCAGCCCACTTAGCGCCACCCAAAGCGTCCAGTCGCGGCGCAACTCTTCCGGCCGCAGCGCCCGCCTTAGCGCCCGGAAATCCTTGGCAAAGGCCGTGCGCGCCGCGGCAGAGGTTGCCACTGCCGTCAGATCGGCAGGAAAGGCATCCAGCAATTCCTGGACCGCGGCCACTAAGCGGGTTTCCAAAGGCGCAGCATCGGGGACCACATCGCCATATAGCGCTCGCAACCTTACAACTGCCGCTTCGGCAAGCGTTGGATCAGTGCCGCTGTCGCCCAGCCCGTGCAGAAGATCCAAGGTGCCAAGGATCCTTGCCCGGAAACTGTCTTCGACGCTGGCATTGGCGTTGAAGGCAGAGCGATACCCGAAGCGCGGCAGATCGGCCTTGATCTTATCAAGAGCAGGCGCATGCGCCATCGCCTGCCGGATCAGAAGGTCGCGCTCAGGCTACAGCAACGCCTCTGCGCATCCTAAGGGCGCAACTCGCCGGTCAGAAGCCTCGTCTGTCGGAAGGATCGGCCCCAATCCAATCAGCTTGACTGAGATCGCCTGCTATGCCGCGACGATGTGCCTGTCATTGGCACCGCACCACGTCGAGATCCTCAGCGCCCTGGTGATGTCTGGCTGGAACACACATATGCGGGTTCGGGCAACAAGACGCTGGACTGGATGAAGACCATCGCGGGCCGGTCTGCCCAGCCTCTGACGGCGGCGATGTTCGAGGCAATGTTCTGACCAGCGGAGGGCTGGAGATGGACATAACGCCAATGGAACCCGGTTTGCCCCATATTAAGTCACGGGTAACAGGGGTCTGCATTAAATCGTGAAGAGGGCACCCATGGGGCTTGCCGATCAGTGCGAGCCGAAAGCCATACCGTGAAAAACGTTCTTCGCCTCTCGATCCTCTCGCGGAGCGGGCAGCTTCCTCGTAAGGCCCGCTATTGAGGTGGAACTAGAGGCGGCCACGCATCCGTAGCCACCTTAGCAGCGCCTCTTCAAGCTCCGTGTCTACCGGGATGATGGGCGTGCGTGGGCCATTGTCGAGGCGGTTAACCAGTTCTTCGGGGAAGTGCTCAGTCAATACCGAGACTATTTCTGCATTCATTGACCGACCGTTTTTTCAGCTGCAACCTTTATCCGATCACGCATGCCATCTGGCAGGCGGAGCATAAACTTGTCACTTTCACGACCAGTAGGAACTGTCATTTTTCTCACCTCAGATCAGATGGCGTCACCGTGACACAAACAGAGCGGCGCATGACTAACAGAAAGCCGCTGCAACTCCGTCTGCCGCCCGAGCTGAAGGCATGGATTGAGGCCGAGGCAGAGAAGAACGGAGCGTCCCAAAACAGCGAGGTGATCCGGGCAATCCGGGCCGCAATTGAACGGACGCCGCAACTTACCACCTGAACGAAAGAGACCGCAATGAACCCGTTTGTGACCCCTCTCGGGGGACCGATGCCGGTGTATTCATCGCCATGGGTGAATATCTTTCTAACCTTCTCCGGCGCGCCACCCACCTTTCGGCATCTGCGCGCCATCGCTCACCTCGGCGCCTATGGGGAACCAGCCCCGAATTCTGGAACCATTACAACCGGCTGCTGAAAGGCCGGGAGCCTGTCCCTGCAAAGCGCAACATCGAGGGCTTGATCCTGAGCTACTTCGAGAGCGATGCGTTCAAGAAGCTGAAGCCGCGGACCAAGGCTGATTATCGCAAATACATCGGGCACATCCGCACGATCTGGGGTGCGAAAGACCCCGCGAAGATCGACACGCACCATATCTACAAGCTTCACCTGGCGAACAGGGACCGGTGGCGGCAGGGCAACCCAGCCCATGGCATCCCACTGTTCAAGCAGCCGGGGGAGGGCTGGTTGCCTTGGCCCGATGAAGTGAGGGCAGAATTCGAAGCGGTCGCGCCCCCTCGGGCGCGGCTGGTCTATGAACTGTGCATCGGCACCGGCCAGCGCATCGGGGATGTCCTCAAGTTCCGGTGGAGCCATTTCTCGGAAGGCGCTTTCGACTTCACGAAGGGCAAAGGCGACAAGCCTATGTGGGTGCCGATGACTGATCGCCTTCGGACCTATCTGACTTCGGTCGAGAAGAAGGGGCTGACGGTGGTCACCGACCTGAACGGGCGCCCGTCGCGCTATGAGGCCGTCGCCGAGGAAATGCGCAAGGTCAAGGCCTCGATGAAGCATCCCGTGGCGATGAAATACGTCACTCACGGCCTGCGCAAGAACGCAACCATCGAGCTTTACCAGTCAGGCTGCGATGACGAGATGGTCAAATCTGTGACCGGGCATTCCGGTGTCGAGATGCACGAAAAATATGGAGGGATGATCAGACAGAGAGAGCTGGCAACACGAGCGCAAGCCGCAAGGAATCGCGCAGAACAGAACAAGCCCGGAACGTGAATGTTTCAACGCTTGTTTCAAAACCACTGCACACGGAGAAACGCAATGGCACAACCTATTGAAAACATTGGAGGCGGGTACCGGAATCGAACCGGTCTACACGGATTTGCAATCCAATCATTCTGCCAACGAAAACAATTGCATAGACGCAATCGCGCATCAGGACAAAGACAGAACGCGGCGCGAACCTGATACCCGCCTGTTTCTGGGGCACCCGGACCCTGAAAACGAAAACTCCGGCGCGCTGGCGGGCGCAACCGGAGCAATTCAGGAAGTCATCTTCAAGGGCAGAGAATACAGAAAGCCGGTCAGCAACGCAATGTCGAAGTATGCCAAGGATCGCCACAAGCGGGCGGCGCGGATGCTGGGATATGCGCTGACCATCGGTACCCCGGACGCCTGGAACACTGCCGGTTTTGTCTTCGGCGCGCGGCTGACGACTGCCGAACTTGCCAGCATCGCCTATAGCGCACTTCGGGCGCTCGATCCTGACGACCGGGAAATGACCTTCAACGCAGCGCATTGGGGGGCGATATGAGCAACCGCCTTCCTGTCCTGAAAGGGCATATCGCAGACCTGCACCGGGAAATCCGCAACCACACGGTCACGGCGGCTGAAAAGGCGCTTTCCGCCGGGGCGGCACTGGTCGAGGCAAGGGCACTTTGCGGACATGGCCAGTGGGGGCCTTGGCTGCGCGAGGTCGGCGTTTCTGAGCGCACGGCGCAGCGATACATGCTCTTGCACAAGGCGGGCTGCAAACCCGCCATTGTGGCGGATTTGGGCTGGTCGCAAGCTGAGCGGCTGTGTTCGCTGGGGCGCAAGATCTGGCCGCGTGACGGCTTCGGCTTCGAGGCCGTGGGGGCGAATGGTGACGGCGCTTTCGTCTATGTCCTGACCCTTCCCCATGAAGACGGCACCGCGACCTATTGGGCGAGTTACCTGTTTCAAAACAGAGATCAGGACTTCTGGTTGACGCGGCGCTGCGGCACTCCAGTTGCGATGGGCTTGCTTTGGGAGGGTGTCGAGGATCATTTCGACCTGACCACTTTCAAGATGATGAACCCCGAGCAAACGAAAAGCGCCTGGGATGAAGTCATCGGGCGGGCAGCGTGATGATGGCTTATGACGACGACCCATTCGCCGACCTTGGCCCTATCCGCCCGCGCAATACTTCCAGCGCCGGGCCGCGTGCGATCTATCCCAACACACAACAAGCGCCGGAACGCACCTCGACATTCTACAGCGCCGCCAGTCTCAAGGGAAAGGCGGTCCCGCCCCGGCAATGGCTGGTGCACGGGCTGGTGCCCCAAAAGACCGTTACGCTTTTCAGTGGCGACGGCGGCACCGGCAAGAGCCTGCTGGCCCTGCAACTATCGGTCGCGGTCGCGGCGCAAACCGCCTGGATCGGCAGCACCGTCAACACCGGGCGCGTGATCTTCCTGAGTGCCGAGGATGACGACGACGAATTACACCGGCGGCTTGATGACATTCTGAAGGCGGAGGGCCGGGACTATGACGATCTGTCGGGCCTCACCCTGCGGTCACTAGCGGGCGAGGATGCGCTGCTGGCGGTCGAGACGCAAATCGCCCTGATGCAATCCGCTCTGTTCGAGGAACTGGACAAGCGGGCGGCTGAGGAAGCCCCGGCGCTTATCGTGATCGACACCTTGGCGGACGTGTACCCGGCCAATGAGAACGACCGGGCCAAGGTGCGGCAGTTCGTCGGTATCTTGCGCGGTCTGGCGATCAAGCGGAAATGTGCCGTGCTCTTGCTGGGGCACCCGTCGCTGACCGGCCTCAATAGCGGTTCGGGAACGTCAGGTTCGACGGCATGGAATAACTCTGTCCGGTCGCGTCTCTACCTGTCGCGGATCGCAGACAATGGCTTTGAGCCTGACCCTGACGCGCGCGTGTTGAGCACCAAGAAAGCCAACTACGGGCGCACCGGCGGCGAGATCAATCTCAAGTGGGACAGGGGCGTGTTCATCGCTGAGGCGCAGCCCACAGGCCTTGATGCACTTGCGGCCGGGGCGAAGGGCGAGCGCGTGTTTCTCAAGCTTCTGGACATGCTCACCGCTCAAGGTCGCTACGTTTCTGCAAGCCCCGGACCGACATATGCCCCGACGCAGTTTGCCAGCCACCCCGAGGCTGAGGGATGCACAAAGCGGGTGCTCAAGAGCGCGATGGATGCGCTTTTCGGTCGCGGTGCAATCGTCATGGCCAGTCACGGCAGCGGCGCAAAAGCCCGCTCACACATTGCCAGAAAGGGGGCCGACGATGCTCAGGAATGAGGGTGCAACCCCCGGTGCAATACTGAGTGCAACCCCCGGTTCAACCCCCCGCCAACCCCCCGCCAACGGGGGTGCGACACATACCCCTTATACCCCAGGCGTTGCACCCGCCCTTGGCGGCTGGGTGCACGCCATGAAGTGGGCCGAGTCGAAGAAGGAACACAACCAATGACCGACGATGAACAGATCGAACTGATAGCCGCTTCGGTGCGCAATGTCGCCCAGCACCTTCACTATTTCAACGGCATTCCCGCGCCGCTGATTCTGGCCGTGATGCATGCCGAGGTCATAGCCATGATCGCCACGACCTACGGCGGCGCACAAGCTGCACAGAGCGCGCGCAACGCTGCTGAGAAGGTCGAGGGTTTGCCGAGCTACGCAGACTGCCCGTTGGCCGCTATGCAGCCTGTAGGGCGGGCGTGAAGATGGCAACGGATGGCGCGGGTCCTTCCGGCGGCTTCCAGTCGAGGGTAATTCGCGACGTCGATGCATTTCTAGGCACAGACCTTGCGGCAAGTTCCACCACACATAGGGAAAGCAAGATATGTCGATGACAAAAAAGCACTGGTCGGTTTCGGCGCTGGCGGTCGAGTTCGGGATTGATCGCCGCACAGTCGCCAAGCGGGTGGAGGGTATTGCCCCGGCTGGCGAGGAACGCGGTTCCCCGGTCTGGCGGCTGGCCGATGTGGCGGCGGCGGTTATGGGCGTGATCGAGGCCGACGAAACCGGGCTGGACGGGGCCAAGCGGCGCAGGGCCGTGGCAGAGGCGCGCCTGGCTGAGTTCGCGGCAGATCGCGAGGCCGGGAGGGTGTTGCCGCGCGAAGATGTTGATGCGGCAGTTGTCGGTGCCTTTGCGCGGGTTCGGACGCGGCTGCTGGCGATCCCGTCCAAGGCGGCGCCGCTGGTCGCGGGGCAGACCACTGCGGAGGCGTCCGAGACGATCAGGCAGGCGATCTATGAGGCGCTGCGCGAATTGTCAGAGACCAGCATCTCGGACTTGACCCGATGACCGGCGAAACAAAACAGCGCTCCGGGGCTGCCGTGCGGATGGCCGCGCGCAAGGGCTGGTCCCCGCGCGCGCGGGGCTAGGTCTTGCGCGGTGCCACGCCGGGAACAAGGCCATTCTCGATATCATGACGTGAAATTTTGCCTTCCGACATCAACCTCTCTAGGGATTGTCGCAGGAACTTAGCCCGCTCCTCTTGCGGCACATTAGCTTCGATCCAGTCCATAAATGCATTAAACTCAGGGTCCGGAGGCGCTGGATATTTTTCTTCCAGCGTGGCCACAATTTCGCTGTTCATGGACCGACCGTTTCGGTCGGCGGCAGCCTTGATCCTGTCGCGCATGCCGTCTGGCAGACGAAGCATAAACTTGTCGCTTTCCCTGCCGACCGAATCCGCCATTTAGTGCCCCCAGATATTTCCTGTCACGGTGACACTAATTTTTTCTTGACCACAATGGCGTCACGGTGCCATATGGTGTCACGGTGACTTAAAAAGGGTTCCGCCATGACCGACCGCAAACCCCTGCAACTCCGCCTACCGCCCGATATGAAAGCTTGGCTGAAGGCCGAGGCCGACCGGAACGGCGCTTCTCAGAACAGCGAAGTGATCCGGGCAATCCGGGCCGCTATGGAACGCGCCGAACCGCAACCCACCATCTGAACAACGGAGATCACGATGAATCCTAGAGCAATCCCCACGCCGGGGACCGATACCGGCATGCCCGGTGAGGCCCTGACCAAATACCTGAATGACATGCAGATCCGGGCCTGTCGCCTGTCTGGCATCATGAACGCCATCGCCTTCCTTGAGAATGAAGACGCCTGCAGGGAGGGTCAGGCAACGCTGATCTATCTGGCCGAAGAACTGGCGGGCGACCTCTACACCGCGCTGGATACTGTGAGCCGTCCAGAGGGGGTGGAATGATGCGCGCGATTTCAACCAGTCCCGACATGATGCTTCCTGCCGACCCCGAGCGCCGCCTGCAGATCGAAATCAGTATGCTGCAACAGATCGCCCTGGCGCAGGATAGCCGGTGCGACGGTGAAGGCGCTTGGGGGCGAATGTTCATGCCGACCGCCAGCCTCGACCATGCGATTCAGGTGCTTATCAGCCTGCTGGATGATGTGGGGTGAGAACAGCGCACGGCGTTGGTGGGGCGATATTCATCTAGTGGAACGATTGCGGATATCGCCACCAGCCAGATCGGCGGCGCGGGCCGGTTCTCTAACTGAGTTATAGTAATTGACGCCCGCCCGATCATGATCTATAACTCAGTTAGAGAAAAAGGAACTGAACGATGATCAGGAAAGAACTGGCAGCGATTGTGGGAATGAAGCTACCCCTTCTCGACGCGCACCGGAGGAACGGCGACCTGCCGTTTGATCCGTCGAAGGCCGAAGCGATGGACGGCGCAAACCGCAAGTGGATTCGCTATTCGATCCACGAGGCGGCGCGGCTGATTGCGGCGTTGGACTTGGCGGCAGCTCAGGGCGTTACTTGGTCCCAAGCCTGCGAGATACTACGGTCTGAAAGCATCTTGTGCAGCGGTGGAGGTCGCCCCTTTGAAACGCCGGGCATCCACGTCGCACGGGCCGAGTTCCGCAACAAGTTTGGCGAAGCGCCGTTTCATTGGAGCGGGCCTTTCCGTGTCTACGAGGGCAAGATCGAGGCCATCGGTGCAGCCGTCGCGGCTGATGTTGCAGGCTATAACGCGCGCCCGAATGTTGAGCCTATTGAGGCCGTCAGCCTAGTCAGCGTGAACCTGTCGCGGGCCTATCAGATCGCGATTGCGCGGGCCAAGGCTCTGGGCGTCGAACATGGCGACGATGGCCAGATCGAGCCAGACCAATGAGCGCAACCTTCACCATGGATGGCATCATCGGCGAGGGGACTTGCACGGCTGCGGCGTTCAGAGCGTTCGCCGCGAACACCTCCGGGCCGGTGACGGTCTATCTCAATTCGCCGGGCGGCGCTGCGATCGAGGGTGCCGCGATCCTTGCCGAGTTCGAGCGGCACGGCAAGGTGACGGTCATCGGGCAGGGCGTGGTCGCGTCGGCGGCTTCGCTGGCGGCTATGGGCGGCGCTGAGATTGTGCTGCACCGCGACGCGCTGTTCATGATCCATGACCCGGCAGCGGTGGCCTTCGGCACTGCTGACGCGCACCGGGAGGCGGCGGGCGTTCTGGACAAGATCGGCGACACCTACGCGAAGGCATATTCGCGGGCATCTGGAAACCCTGTCGAGCGCGTCAAAGCATGGATGCGGGCCGAGACGTGGCTCGATGCCGCAGAGGCGCTTGCGCTCAACTTCTGCGACCGGATCGAGGGCGGCACCGATGCTGTCGCGGTCGCGGCTTTCGACTTCACCCGCTTTCAGCATGCCCCGGCGCGGCTGGTGCAGATGGCGCGGGCCAACGGCTGGGCGACCGCTTCGCCCGATACAGGCAAAAAGGAAACCACCGATGCTTGATCACATTCAACCACCCGCGCGCCTGCTGGCGCAGATGCGCGCGATCACCACGAAACGGAAAATGCCCGACGGTATCGCCGAAATGCTGGCGAAGCGTCCGGGCATGTCGATTGCCAAGGCCGAGGCCACGGCGGAGAACATCGAGAAAATCTCGACCCTCGCAAAGCGGTTCAAGATCGACGCGGACGAATTGAATACGCTGGTCGCGGGCATGATCGAGGACGTTCCCGAGGAAGGCGACACCGTTGCCCCCGAAATGTTCGCCAAGGCGCTGGACACCCTGAGCGCGCTTCACAAGGCCACGGGCGACGTTGATACTGCAATGCACGGGCGTCCGACTGACCGCTCGTTTGTCACCGGCTCGTTTGAGCAAGGGCCGGGCATGCGGGCGAAGCTGGCCGAGGGCCTGACCGCGCGCCTCGACCCCAAGAACGCCACTGCGATGGGCCGGGACGCTGCGCAGATGACTATGCCCGACATTTGCCGCGTCATCTGTCAGGCGAACGGTCTGCGCCCGTTCAACGAGGCCGAAGCGGTGCGGATGGCGCATAGCACTTCCGACTTTCCGCTGATCCTTGAAAACTCGATGACGAACCTTGTTGCGCGGCGGCTGGAACAGCGGATGCCGGATATTGCGCGCGCGTCTCATGAGGTCGCCCGCTCCGATTATCGCACCGGCAACTCGCTGACCCTTTCCGCAACCGGGATGCCTCAGGAGGTCAACGAGGGCGGCGAAGTCAAATTCGTAACCGCCGAGGAAAAGGGCGAGGCGCTTCCGGCAATCCGCGACTTTGCCGCGGGCTTCAACATCACCAACAAGGCGCTGGTCAACGACAGCACGGCGCTGGGGATGCTGGCCGACATTGGGAACCGGATGACGCAAGGCGCGGTCGAGCGTCTGCGCAACGTCCTGCTGGAGCCGATCCTTGCGAACGCGGGCGCAGGGCAAACCATGGCCGATGGTGTCACCATGTTCCATGCCGATCACGGCAACCTTGCGGCCGCCAATGCCACGATCACCGTTACCAGCTTGTCGGTCGCTCGCACGGCGATGCGCAAGCAAAAGGGCCTGAACGGCGAACTTTTGGCGGTCGAACCTTGGGCGCTGGTTGTGCCGGCTGAACTGGAAACGATCGCTCAACAGGTGGTCGCCTCGATCAACGCGACCAAGTTCAGCGATGCCAACCCGTTCAGCAATTCGCTGGAAGTCATTGTCGAGCCGGGCCTGACCAGCGCCACAGCTTGGTATCTGATCGCCAACCCGACCCGCTATGATGGTCTCGCCCATGCCTTCCTTGACGGACAGCGTTCGCCGCGTGTCGAGACCCGCGCGGGCTGGAACACCCTTGGCACCGAAATGCGCCTGGTCTGGGCATTGGACGCCAAGTTCATCGAAACCGCGACCTGGTTCAAGAACGCAGGCGCATAAGAATCCGTCCGGGCGCTAACGCGCCGGGATGAGCGGGGGCCACTCCTTTGGCGGTGGCTGTGCACCGTAAAAGCCCTGTCCGGTGGCCCCCGCCTTGGCCCCCGAGGCCGGACAGGGCACGCAGAACCAGATTGAGAGGTTACGCTACCGATGGCCGCACCTGCCCCCCTTTATGCCAGTGAGACGAAAGCGGCGCAGCTTCTCGATATGAAGCCCGCCGAGTTTCGCGCACTGGTCGAAGCGGGGCATCTGCCACGCGGGCGAGAAATCGCGCCGGGCTATGTGCGGTGGCCGGTAGACGACCTACGCCAGATCGGCAGCGGTGGCGCGATTGATGGAGAGGGCATTCAATGGTGAAGCGGAAAAAATACCTTTGGAACCATCCGAGCGGGCGTGTCTATTTTCGGCGCGGGAAATTGCTGGTGCGGATGCTCGCCCCCGAGGGCACGGCAGCGTTTGACGCGCAGTATTGGGAAATCATGACCGGCAAGCGTGCCGAGGCCAAACGGTCCTGGGCCGCGCTTATCGAGTTGCACATGCAGTCGGACAAGTGGGCGAGCGCATCGCCGCGCTACCGCAAAGACCTTGAACCGATCTTCGCATATCTCGTTAGCAGGATCGGAAAGGCCGATGTGTCAAAGCTGACGCAGCCTGACATTTACGACGCGATGGAGGCCAACCGACACCGCGTTCGATTCGCGAACTACATTCCAACCGCAATTTCCATGCTGTCCAAGCTGGCAATCCGCAAGCGGTGGAGGCTGGACAATCCCGCAATCAATATCGAACCGCTACGGGTTCCGAAGGAACGCCAGAAACCGCACCTGCCGTGGCCAGATTGGGCGGTAGCGAAGATGCGCGCCGAGGCCGAGCCTGTCGCGCGGCTGATCTTTGAAATTGGCGTCGGCAGCGTCCAGCGCCCTGGCGATTGGGTTGGGTTCACATGGGGCGACTATGACGGCGAAACGCTCAAGCTACGCCAGAACAAGACTGACGTGCCGTTGACCCTGCCATGCACTGAAAAGCTAAAGGCGGCGCTGGACGAGGCCAAGGCGGCGCTGGCTTTCACGCCAATGCCGCAACGCCACATTCTGACGAACGCGCACGGCGCGCCGATGACCTATCGCACGATGGCCGATGCAATGATCAGGGAGCGCAAGCGGCTGGGCCTGATGGCGTTCGATCAACACGCGCTGCGCTACCGGGGCGTGATGGAACTTGCTTGGTCTGGCTGTGATGATGACGAGATTGCCAGCTACAGCGGGCACACGACCAAAGCCATGATCAAAAAATATGCAGGAGAGGCGAGGCAGATCATGCGGGCGCGCCAAGCGGCTGCAAAACGAATCTGAACAGAACGAGACCAGAACAGAAACCTGATACCAAAGGTGATACCATGCAAAGCAGGATACAGGCTAACACGTTGAAATCATTGGAGGCGGGTACCGGAATCGAACCGGTCTACACGGATTTGCAATCCGCTGCGTAACCTCTCCGCCAACCCGCCTCGCGACCATTCGTCTAGGTTCTTGTGTGGCTTTCGTCAAGAGCGGATCATGCCGGTGCGGTGCCGGAGGCAGGGGGCAGCGAGGGGCGGCTGCGCAGCAGGATCAGGAGCAGGATCGCGATATTCAGCCCGTTCCAGGCGATGCCGTTGATGAAGGCGAGCCGGTAGGAACCCGTCAGGTCATAGATCCAGCCAGACATCCAGCCGCCCAACGCCATGCCGAGAATGGTCGCCATGATGACAAAACCCACGCGTGCCCCGGCCTCGCGCGCGGGCATGTATTCGCGCACGATGATCGCATAGGCGGGCACGATACCGCCCTGCGCCAGTCCGAACACCATGCTGACGACGTAAAGCGAAGCCAGGCCATCAAACGGCAGGTAGAGAAACAGCGCCATCGCCTGCAATGCTGAGCCGATCAGAAGGGTCACGACCCCGCCCAGCTGGTCGGCCAGCATGCCCGACACCACCCGCGAAACCACGCCGCCTGCAAGCATCAATGCCAGCATCTCGGCACCAACAGCCGGGCCGTAGCCGAGATCGACGCAGAACGCGACGATATGCACCTGCGGCATCGCCATGGCCATGCAACAGCCCAGCCCGGCCAGCGCCAGCAGCCACATCAGTGCGCGTGGCGACCACGGCACGGTGCGCGGTGCGAAGGGCGATTTCTGTGCCTCGGCTGTCAGGCTGGTTTCGGCTAGACGATGGCGCAGCAGCATCGCCAGCGGCAAGATCGTTGCCGCCAGAACCAGCGCCAGACCGATATAGACCACACGCCAGCCCTGCCCGGCCAGTGCCGGGGCCAGAAGGATCGGCCATATCGCGCCGGAAAGGTAATTGCCACTGGCGGTAATCGCCACGGCGATGCCGCGCCGCCGCCGGAACCAGAGCGAGATATCGGCAATCAGCGGCCCGAAACAGGCGGCCGTTCCCAATCCGATAATGAACTGTGCAAGCGCCAATGTCGCCACTGACGGGCTGGCGGCGGCCAGCAGGAACCCCAGCCCTGAAGCCAGCGCCGCGCCGATCAATGCCGCGCTGATGCCGAAGCGATCCACGGCGCGTCCGATCACCAGATTGCCCAGCGCAAAGCCCAGCATGGTCAGGGTATAGGGCAGCGCCGCATCGGCGCGCCCGCCCCCGAATTCGGTCTGCACGGCGGGCATGATCAGCACGATGGACCAGTTGCCGACATTGCCGATCGTCGCGATCATCAGCGAGATGGCCAGTCTGTTCCAGGAGGTGCGGCTGTCCAGTGAATCGGTCATCCGGGCAGGATATGACCGCGCGTGACACTTGCCCAGCGCAAAAGTGAACAGGTTAAGAGAATCGGGCGCCCGTTTTAAGATGCCCGGTTTTCAGCGGCGTGAGCGCACCATGCCGACGATCTCGTAGCAGCGTTCCATGATCGGTGTGGCGATGGCTTCGGCGCGTTCGGCGCCGCGGCCCAGAATCCGGTCGATCTCGGCCACGTCCTGCATCAGTTCCTGCATTCGCGTCGAGATGGGCGACAGCGAGGCCACCGCCAGATCGGCCAGTTTCGGTTTGAAGGCACCGAAACCCTGGCCTGCGAACTCGGTCAGAACCTCTTGCGGGCTTCGGTTGTCGAGTGCGGCGTAAATATTGATCAGGTTGCGCGCCTCGGCCCGACCTTCCAGCCCCTCCAGCGCCTCCGGAAGCGGCTCGGCATCTGTTTTCGCTTTGCGGATCTTCTGGGCGATGGTGTCGGCATCGTCGGTCAGGTTGATCCGGCTCATGTCCGACGGATCCGATTTCGACATCTTCTTCGTGCCGTCGCGCAGGCTCATCACCCGCGCCGCCGCTCCTTCGATCACCGGCTCGGTAACCGGAAAGAAATCGACGCCATAATCATGGTTGAACTTGATCGCAATGTCGCGCGTCAGTTCCAGGTGCTGGCGCTGGTCCTCGCCCACCGGCACATGCGTGGCGTGATAGACCAGAATGTCGGCGGCCATCAGCGCGGGATAGGCGTAAAGGCCAAGCGAGGCGGCCTCCTTGTCCTTGCCTGCCTTGTCCTTGAACTGGGTCATGCGATTCATCCAGCCCATCCGCGCAACACAGTTGAAGATCCAGGCAAGTTCGGCATGGGCCGAAACCTGGCTCTGGTTGAACAGGATCGAGCGCTCGGGGTCGATTCCTGCTGCAATGAAGCCCGCGGCCATCTCACGTGTTGCGTGGCGCAACCTTCCGGGTTCCTGCCAGACGGTGATGGCGTGCATGTCGACCAGGCAGTAGATGGTTTCCACCCCCTCATCCTGCTTCTCGACGAAACGCTTGAGAGCGCCCAGATAATTGCCAAGCGTCAATCCGCCCGAGGGCTGGATGCCCGAAAAGATGCGGGGCTGGAATCTGGAAGCGGTGGGCGCGCCGGTCATGCCGTCAACTCCGTGGTGGAAAACTGGTGTCATGTCGCTTATCGCTCGCTTGGCGGGGCGTCAACCAAGGCCGCACTGCCAGAGGAAGGCCATGACCCAGGATGACCACGAAGACACGCTGCGCGACCTGAACGCCGCACCCCTCAACCCACTGCCCGGCGCAGTCTGGCTTATAATCGCGCTGATTGCCGGGATCGAGGCGGTTTTATGGGCCGGCGGCGCGGGGCTGATCGGTGGGCCGCAAGCGGTGGGCTGGCGGTTGGAGGCAATCCAGCGGTTTGGTTTTTCCAGCGCGGTGCAAGACTGGATGTGGGAGACTGGGCGCTACCCGCTGTCGCATCTGTGGCGTTATCCGGCCTTCGGGCTGGTCCATGCCGGGCCGATGCACGCGTTTTTCGTGGTGGTGCTGCTTGCTGCACTGGGCAAATACGTGGCCGAAGCCTTTGGCACGCGGGCCTTTCTGGTGGTGTTGGCGCTGCCGCCGATGGTCGGGGCGATAGTGTTCGGGCTGGTAATGGGGGGCGATGCGCAGGGTTGGCTCCTGGGTGGCATGGCGATGGTTTTCGGGCTGGTTGGCGCGCTGACCTGGTGGCGCTGGCAGGTGGCCGGAGATGCGGCGGGGCGCAGGCGGGCGTTCGCGCTGATCGGCGTGTTGCTGACGGCACGGCTGGGTTTTGGACTGATCGCCGAAACCGGCCATGGCTGGATTGCCGAGATCGCCGCGTTCGGATCTGGTTTTGGGCTGTCGGCACTGGTGGGGCCGGGGGGCTGGTCGCAGTTGCGTGCAAGGCTGCGGCATCGGTGAGGGTAACGTCCGGGTCAGGGGGCTTTGCGCCCCCTCGGCGCTGCGCGCCTCACCCCCGCAGGATACTTTTGAACAGATGAAGGATCAGGAAAGGGCGGCACGACCGGTATTACGGCCCGAGAACAGGCAACCGCCGAGGAAGGTGCCTTCGAGCGCGTTATGGCCTTGATAGCCGCCGCCACCGAAGCCCGCGCATTCACCGGCGGCGAAGAGGCCGCCGATGGGCTGGCCCTGGGCGTCGAGAACCGCGCCGTCGAGGTTGGTGTGGATGCCGCCGAGGGTCTTGCGGGTGAGGATGTGCAATTTGACCCCGATCAGCGGGCCTTTTGACGGGTCCAGTATGCGGTGGGGTCTGGCGGAGCGGATCAGCCGGTCGCCCAGATAGGTGCGGGTCTGGCGCAAGGCGATGATTTGGGCATCCTTGGCGAAGGGGTTGTCCAGTTGCGCATCGCGGGCCTCGATCTGGGCGCGGATATGGACCGGGTCAAGCGGGTGGTCGGCGATGTGGTTCATGCCGGTGATCAGAGTTTCCAGATTATCGGCCACCACGAAATCGGCGCCATGCTGCTTGAAGGCTTCGACGGGGGGCGGGGCCTTGCCACGGGTGCCTACCCGCGCGCCCAGCACCGCGCGCCAGCCGCCTTCGGTCAGATCCGGGTTCTGTTCCGAACCGGAGAGGGCGAATTCCTTGCGGATGATCGCCTGGGTCAGGACGAACCAGCTGTAGTCATAACCGGTCGCGAGGATGCGCTTCAGGGTGGCGCGGGTGTCGAAGCCGGGCAGGCACGGCGCCTCCAGCCGTTGGCCGGTCGCATCGAACCACATCGAGGAGGGGCCGGGCAGGATGCGGATGCCATGGTTGGGCCAGATGGGGTTCCAGTTCTGTAACCCCTCGGTGTAATGCCACATCCGGTCGGTGTTGATCAGCGCGGCACCGGCGCGGGCGGTGGTATCGATCATCGCACCATCGACATGCGCGGGAACGCCCGCGACCATGCGCTTTGGTGCGGGGCCAAGCCGGGCGGTGGGCCACTGGCGGCGCACGCGCTCCAGATCGCCGCCGATCCCGCCCGAGGTGACGATCACCGCATCGGCGAAGTGCTCAAAATGGCCGGTGACATTGCGACTGGAGGGTTGACCGCGCAATGTGTCGGTAGGTTCCAGCACCTCGCCCGCCACACCGGTGACGCTTTCGCCCTGTTTGAGGAGTTCCGTGGCGCGGTGGCGAAAGGCAAAGGTCAGCAGGCCCTGATCGGCGAAAGTGCGGGCGCGGGCGATGAAAGGGGCCAGCACCCCCGGCCCGGTGCCCCAGGTGATGTGGAAGCGCGGCACCGAATTGCCGTGACCATCGGCCAGCGCACCGCCGCGTTCAGCCCAGCCGACCACCGGGAACCAGCGTATGCCCAGCGCGTGTAGCCATGCCCGCATCTCACCGGCCGCGAAATCAAGATAGGCTTCAGCGGTGCGGCGGGGCCAGTGGTCCTGCGGGCCGTCGAATTGTGCCGAACCCATCCAGTCGGCCCGCGCCAGCGCGTGGCTGTCGCGGATGCGCAGCCGCCGCTGTTCTGGCGTATCGACCATGAAAAGCCCGCCGAGCGACCAGAATGCCTGCCCGCCAAGGTTTTGTTCGCCCTCCTGATCCAGCACGATCACCCGTTTGCCGCGCCCCGCCAATTCACAGGCTGCCACCAGCCCCGCCAGCCCCGCGCCCACCACGATAGCGTCGGCGCGGGCCATGTCAGCGCGCCTGAACCTTGGCGGCATCGCGCGCCAGTGCCTCGCGCGTGGCGCTGCGGCGATACCAAAGCGTGATGAAGGTCGAGGTGATGACGATGAACAGGCTGTAGAGCACGGGGATCAGCAACACCTCCTGCTGCATGTCACCAGCAAAGCTGAGCGTGATCACCAGCACCGCCAGCGGCCCGTTCTGGATGCCGGTCTCCAGGCTGATGGTGCGGGCGCGGTTGGTATCCTGCGCCAGCCCGCGCGCCACCCAATAGCCGAACAACATGCCGATCAGCCCGATGCCGATGGTCACGAAATAGACCCCCGGCCCGGTATCGAGCAGCAACTGGTAGTTGCGCGGCACCCATGAGGCGATCAGGAACACGATCACCACCACCCCCATGAACGAGCCTATCAGCTCGATCGTGGCGCCGATATTGGCGTTGACCTTGCGCAGCACCATACCCAGCGCGGTTGGCACCAGAAGCACCACCAGAACCTGTGCCACATTCGCCGCCGGGATGTAATAATCGCCCGTCACCCCTGCCATGCTGCTGTAAAACGACAACAAAACCGGCACCATCACCACCGCGACCATGGTAGACACCGTGGTCATCATGATCGACAGCGCCAGCACGCCCTTGGAGAAATACGCGAAGATGTTCGAGGTGGTGCCGCCCGGCATGCAGGCGATCAGCAAAAGCCCGACGATCAGCGGCGCCGGCAGCCCCAAGGCCACGGCCAGGAGAAAGCCCAGAAAGGGCATGACGGCAAACTGGCTGAGCAGGCCCACAAGGATGCCCTTGGGTTTGCGGAAAGCGATGAGGAAGTCGCGCGGGGTCATCGAGGCGCCCATGCCCAGCATGATCACCATCATCATGATGCCCAGAAGGGTGGTTTCCAGTTCTGTCAGCATGATTTACCCTTTCGCGGCGAATTCGGCCCTGACCTCGGCTTTGAGATCCTTGCGCAGGATTTTCCCGATGGGCGATTTGGGCAGCTCGTCACGGATGATCACCGATTTGGGCACCTTGTAGCCGGTCAAAAGCGTCTTGCAGTGGGCAATGACGGCGTCGCGCGTCATTTCACCCGGATGGTCGGGGTTCTTGACAACATAGGCGCGCACCGCCTCGCCGCTGGCCTCGTCAGGAATGCCGACAACCGCAGCCTCCAGCACGGCATCCATACGTGCCAGCGCATCCTCAACCTCGTTGGGATAGACGTTGAAGCCCGAGACGATAACCAGATCCTTCTTGCGATCGACAATCTTCAAGAATCCGTCTTCGTCCATCACCGCCACATCGCCGGTATAAAGCCAGCCGTTCTTCAGCGTCTGGGCCGTGTCGTCAGGGCGTTGCCAATAGCCCTGCATGACCTGCGGACCCCTCACGATCAGTTCGCCCGGCTGGCCTTGCGGCACGGGGGCGTCATCATCATCGACCAGCGCGATTTCGGTGCCGGGCACGGGTATGCCGATGCTGTCGGGGCGCAGGCGACCGGTCAAAGGGTTGAAGCTGACCAGCGGCGAGGATTCCGTCAGGCCGTAACCTTCTGCAATGCGCGTGCCCGTTACCTCATCCCAGCGCCGGGCAACGGCCTGATGCAGCGCGGTGCCGCCCGCGATGGCGGCGCGCAGCTTGCGCGGCGGGAAGGCGGCGAACCACTCCTCGTTCATCAGGCCGTTGAACAGCGTGTTCACGCCGGTGATCCAGGTGATCGGATAGTTTTCGATCGCGCGCTGGATGTTCTGAACCGGACGCGGCGAGGGGACCAGAATGTTGCGCGCGCCGAGTTCAAAGAAAGTCATCAGGTTCGCGGTGAAGGCAAAGATATGATAGAGCGGCAAGGCCGTAAGCACGCAATCGTCGCTCGACATATGCGAGCGCCCCATGGCCTGCACCTGCGCCAGATTGGCCAGAATGTTGCCATGCGTGAGCATCGCGCCCTTTGCCACGCCGGTGGTGCCGCCTGTGTATTGCAGCAAGGCCAGATCTTCCGGTTTAAGCCATTCCCACCATTGGTGCGGGTCGATAGCGTCCGACCGGCCCTTGGCCAGCGCCTCGGTGATGCGCAGCACCGGAACGTCAAGTTCTGGCACCGGGGGCAGGGTGCGGTTCCAGACCTTCTGCACTCCGCGCACGACCGCCTTGGGGATGAGCGGAAAGAACTCGGGCACGCCCGCCAGAACCACGGTGCGGATGCCGGTCTGCGGAATGACCTCGGCCAGCTTGTCGGCGAACAGGTCGACGATCACCAGAACCTCGGCACCGGAATCATTGAACTGGTGGATCATCTCGGCGGGGGTATAGAGCGGGTTGGTATTGACCAACACGCAACCGGCCTTGAACACGCCAAAGGCCGCTACCGGATAAGCCAGGCTATTGGGTAGCTGTACGGCGACCCGTGCACCGGGCTTCAAACCGCAATCATGGCGCAGGAAGGCCGCAAAGGCATCCGACATCGCATCGACCTGTTCGAAAGTCAGCGAGCCGTTCATGCCGTTGGGTACCACACAGGTAAAGGCAGTTCGGCCTGCGAAACGGGTGCTGGTATCCTTGATCAGGGCGGCGATGTTGTCAAAGCGAGGTGCGGGCAGGTCGGCTGCAATTTCGGTGCCATAGGCGGCAATCCACGGCCGCGCGTATCGGTTGGTCGCTGTCACATTGCCCTCCCAGACATCTGCCCGGCCGCTGACCGGGAAGAAAAGCTTAGCGCCCGTTTATACGAGCGCATAGCCGGTTTCTGGTCAGCCATGCAGCAGCGGGCAAGCCCCGACGTTGCGTTAACCGACCGATGCACGAAAAGCACGATGCTTCGGTCAAGTTTCGCTGGTTCCGTCGGACCGGCCCACAATCACACCGGTTCACGCTTGCCGCAATGGATTATCGCAGGTAACGTCTCCGCCAGCCAGGCATCGCGCGCAGGCACTTCTTCTGCTCTTGCAGACCCACGTTGAAACCGACACAGGCAAGCCCGATCATGCATCTCGCCCGAGACCTGTCGCCCTCCCTTGCGGCTGTCCCGATACATTCTGACCTGTCGCGCGGGATGCGTTCTCTGGTTCGGTTAATAGCGATTTTGTTGCTGGTACCCATACTGGCGGCCTGTTCTATGCCCCGCGGCGCGGCGATGCAAACCGAGGTTCTGCGCGGGACGCAGGGCGAAGATTCCGATTATCAGGTTGTCGAGGTCACACGCGCCTCGCTGGCCGAAATCAATTCCTGGCCGCGCCCGGTTGGGGCAGTGCGCTATTCATGGGTGACGACCGGTGCCGGTGCCACGACGCGGCTGATCCGGGCAGGGGATCAGATTTCGCTGGCGATCTGGGACAGTCAGCAGACTTCGCTTCTGACCACGCCTGAGCAACGGTTCGCGCCGATGCAGAACATCAACGTCTCGACCAGCGGGCACATCTTCGTTCCCTATGTCGGCGAGATCAGGGTTTCAGGCATGACTGCCGATACAGCGCGACGCGATATCCAGCAGCGAATGGAAATGATCGTGCCGGATGCTCAGGTGCAGATGTCGGTTGCACCCGGATCGAACAACACCATTGACGTGGTGACTGGGGTTGCCTCGCCCGGGCGCATCCCGCTGACCGAGATAAGCCCGACCATCCTGACCGTTCTGGCCGAGGCTGGCGGCATCAATCCGAGCATGCGTAATCCGCTGGTGCGGCTACAGCGCTCGGGTGTCTCCTATGAAATTCCCGCGCACCGCTTGTTCTCCGAACCCGCTCAGGACATCCAGTTGCGCGGTGGTGATCGCATTCTTGTCGAACCCGACCAGCGCAGCTTTATCGCTCTCGGAGCGGCGGGGCGGCAGGAGGTGGTCTATTTCGAGCGCGAGGAGATCAACGCGCTGGATGCCTTGTCCACCATTGGCGGGCTGTCCACGGCGCGGGCCGATCTGCGCGGCGTGATGGTGTTGCGCGAATACGCACAGGGCGATGTCCGAGCCGAGGGGCCGCATCCACGCAAGCCCTGGGTGATCTTTACATTCAACCTGACCAATGCCGACGGACTGTTTGCCGCGCAGCGGTTCCTGATACAGCCAAACGACGTGGTGTTGGCGACCGAATCGCCGGTTCCGGCCATCAGTCAGATGCTGAGCCTGTTCCGTATCGTGCGCAACACGCTCTGAGGGCGGCTTGCAGGCTGGAAGGCCCCGGCACAGGTGCCGGGGCCTTGGTGTTTACTGAACTGATTCTGGCGCGTAGTGCTCAAAGGTGATGTTCTGCGCGACCTGCCGGGCAATTGCCTCTTCTTCCGGGCTGCGGATTGTCCAGCAAAGGACCGCCGCACCCTTCGCTTTCAGCTCCGCAACGCGCGGCCGCGCCAGGTCGCGCCAGTGGTGCGAGATGAACACGGCGCCGGTGCGGTCATAATCGGCGATAGCAGCCAGGGAAGCGCGCCGGGCCTCCAGAACCGGGTTGCCCTCGGCCTGTGGAAAGTCGCTGGACGGAAAGGCATAGGTGGTCAGACCGCGCGGCAGGTGCGGGGCGGCCTTGACCAGTTCGGCGACGGAATGAGGGTTGAACGACATCAGCGCCACGGGGCCCTGATACCCTTCAAGTGCGTGAACGGTCGCCCGTTCCAGCGCACCATCCACCGGGCCAAGGCTGCCGCTTTGATCCTTGATCTCGATCAGAAGGGGCACGCGTCCGGCGACCGCGCGCAGCACCTCGGCAAGGGTGGGTATGCCCGCGCCCTTGCCGTTGTTCAGCGCGATCCGGCCCAGCGCCTCTGAGGAATGTGCGGCGATAGGGCCGGTCTCAGCGGTCATACGGTCCAGCGTTTCATCGTGAAAGACCATCGGCACGCCATCGGACGCAGGCTGCAGATCGATCTCGATACCATAGCCTGCATCAACCGCGGCCTGTACGGCAGCGAGGCTGTTTTCCGGGCGGTTCTGCGCGATGTTGTGAAAGGCGCGGTGCGCGATCGGGTGGGAAAGGAAGTCTGGGTGGAGAGGAGCGCGCATCAGGCAATCTCGAACAATGCTTCGATCTCGACCGCGACACCCAATGGCAACGAGGCGACGCCCACCGCCGAGCGTGCATGCCAGCCGGTTTCGCCAAGCACCTCGACCAGAAGCTCGGATGCGCCGTTGATAACCTTGGGCTGTTCGGTGAAATCCGGCGTGGAGTTGACGAAACCTGTCAGTTTCACCACGCGCCGCAGTCGGCCGAAATCACCGCCGCAGGCGGCGCGAAGCTGTGCCAGCAGTGCGAGTGCGCAGGCGCGCGCGGCCTCTGCACCCTGTTCGGTGCTCATGTCTTCGCCAAGTTTCCCCTTGATCAGGCCGTTTGGCCCCTGGCTGATCTGGCCGGATACATAAACCACCTTGTCGCTGACGACAAAGGGCACATAAGCAGCGGCGGGTGCCGGCGCGGCGGGCAGGGTCAGGCCCAGCTCGGCAAGGCGCTGGTCGATGGCATGGGGCATGGCATGGCTCCTTCGGTTGCTTTCGCGGTATTCCTTGGGGCGAGAGTAAGCACACCGCACGCCGGACGGAAAGAGCCTATCCCGGCGCAGGGGATGAAGGGCGTTCAGCTTTCGCGAAACGCGCGGAAAAGAAAGTCGGTCAAGGGGCGTGTGAGGTAATCAAAGGCGGTCCGCTCGCCGGTTCGGATAAAGGCCTCGACCGGCATGCCGGGTACGAGGGAGTAATCGCCCAGCCGCGCCTGCGCCTCGGCCGAGAGCATGATCTCGGCACGGAAATAGCGTTGGCCCAGGCGTTCATCGAGAAAGGCATCGGCAGAGACCAGGGTTACCGTTCCGTGCAGCGCCGCCGCGTCCCGCAGGCCGAACGCGGGAAACAGGACCGAGGCCGGCCGCCCTACGAAAACCTGATCGATGTCGTCGGGCATGATGCGCACCGACAGCACCAGCGGCCGGTCATCGGGAACGATTTGCAACACCGGCTCCGCCGGCCGCAGAACAGCGCGGGGTGTGGTGATCTGAAGCCCATGCACACGGCCCGCGACCGGCGCGCGCAACTCCAGCCGGGCGATGACGTCACGCAAAGCGCGCCTGCGTTCGGCCAGTTCGATGATGTGGATGCCGAGATCACGCAACGCGCTTTCCGCTTCTTCGCGGCGCGTCGCCTCCAGGGCGACAACTTGCAGTGCAATTTCGGTAATGCGCCCATGTACCAGCGCCGTTTCGGCGCGGATGGCACCCAGCGCCCCCTCCAACCGTGCGGCCTCGCGTTGCAGCGCGCTGACCCGGGCGCCCTGCACAAGCCCTTGCGCCAGAAGCGTTTCCTGCGCGATCAGTTCGGTATGGATCAGATCAGCCTCCCGCGCGGTGGCACGGCCTTGGGCTGAAAGGCCCTCAAGCTGGGCGCGGTTCTGTTCGCTCCGTCGTTCAAGCTGGGCGACCTGCTGCGCCAGCGTTCCGCGCCGCGCCTCAAAGAGACGACGCTGGCCTTCGGCGATATCGCGAACGTCGGCACGCGTTGCCATGGCGGCCTGAAAGGGCGGAGCAAATCGCAAGTTCTCTTGCCCCTCGCGTTCGCCATTGAGCCGGGCCTGACGCGCAAGTGCCTCAAAATACTGGCTCTCGACAATGGCCAGTTCGGGGTGCAGCAGCGCACCTTCCAACTGCATAAGAACCTGTCCGGCCTCGACCCGCGCGCCTTCGGATACCAGAACAGCCTCGACCACGCCGCCATCAGGGTGTTGGACCACCTGCAGATTGTGTTCGACCTCTATCTGGCCGCTGACGACCACCGCGCCGGAAAGCGTGGCGGTGACCGCCCAGCCACCAAAACCGACAACAAGCATCAGCGCGGCCATCATGCCGATCACAAGCGGGCGCCACGCGCTCCAGCCTGACGCGCCGCTCATCCCGCTGCCCCGGTGGCAACACGTGGCGAGGCGGTGGCTTCGGTCGGCGGGCGTATCAGTTCGGCATGATTCTGGACCATTTGGCGCAACACAGCGTCGCGCGGGCCAAAGGCAGTTTGTGCGCCGCAGTCAAGCACCAGCAGATCATCGCATTCCTGAATCGCGGCGGGCCGATGGGCCATGATCATCACCGACGCGCCTTTGCACTTGGCGGCGCGAATGGCCATGTTGAGCGCCTGTGAGCCGTCTGCATCAAGATTGGAATTGGGTTCATCAAGGACCAGAAGCACAGGGTCGCCATAGAGCGCGCGGGCCAGGCCGATCCGCTGCACTTGTCCGCCAGAAAGCCGACCGACATGTTCGCAGATGCGGGTATCATAGCCATCGGGCAGCGCCACGATCATCGCATGCGCCCCGGCCAGACGGGCGGCGCGCACGATCTCGGCAGGGTTGGCGTCAGGGTCGAGACGGGCGATGTTCTCGGCCACGGTGCCATCGAACAGAGTGACGCGTTGGGGCAGGTATCCCAGCAGGCGGCCCAGCGCGTCAGGTTCGAACTGATCAAGCGCGATGCCATCCAGCCTGATTTTCCCGGTAGCGGGCTGCCAGGCGCCCGTCACCGCGCGCGCCAGGGTCGATTTGCCTGCCCCGCTTGGTCCGATGACACCCATCGCGCGCCCGGGCATCAACTCGAAATCGATCATGCGCAACGCAGGTCTTGCTTCACCCGGTGGCACGATGGTGACACCGTCTACCGACAGATGCGCGCGCGGGCGCGGCAGGGTCATGCGCGGTACATCGGGCGGCAAGCCGGCCAGCATGGCCGACAACCGGCGCCAGCTCTCCCAGCCGCCTTGCAGCACGCCCCATTGACCAACTACCTGTTCAACCGGTGCAAGCGCGCGGCCAAGGATGATGGATGCGGCAATCATCAGCCCCGGCGTGATCTGATCGCGCAGCACCAGCCAGGCCCCCAGTGCAAGCATCGCCGATTGCAGGAACAACCGGAAGCTCTTGGTTGCGGTGGTGAAGAACCCGGCACGATCACTTGCTGCGAGCGCTGTATGCAGAGCGGCATCGCGATTGGTTTGCCAACGACGAAAAGCCGATGCACGCATGCCCAGCGCGCACGCCAGTTCCGCATCATTACCGATCTGGTTGCGAAAGCGCTCTGCCTCCTGGCTGGTTCGCGCCAGTTTCTTCAACGGCGGGCGCTGCAAGCATTGGTTGATCAGCGCCAACGCCACCAGAACCGCCCCGCCCGCCAGGGCAAGCCAGCCCATTTCCGGGTGGAAGGCGAAAATGAGAGCAATGAACACAGGCGTCCACGGGACATCGAACAGCGCCAGGAAAATCGGTGCGCCCAGCAGTTTTTGCACCGCTTCAAGATCACGCTGGACCAGCCGCGCTATCGGGTCGTCGGGTCGCAATGCCTGGCGACGCAAGGCGGCGTCGAACACACGGCGGTCAAGCCGCGCCTGAAATGCCGCGCCGATCCGCGCAGCGATTCGGCCGCGCGCGTGATCCAGCATTGCCAGCATGGCATAAAGGAAGGCAACCAAAGCAAAGAGCGCCATCAGCGTCGCCTCGGATCGTGATGCCAGAACGCGGTCATAGATCTGGAGCATGAAGAGCGGGCCGGTCAGCATCATCAGGTTGACAAGCATGCTGAATGCCAGAACCCCCGCGAGGAACGGCGCGTTCCCGTGCCATATCGCTGCCGCAGGCCCGTTCACTTCGCGAGGAGAAACTGAAAGCTCGGTCGTTGGCGTCATCCGTTTCCGGCACCCCCATGCCGTGGCCGCGCCCTGCGGCTGTTGTCATCCACCGCCGGCAGCCTATAAACAGCAGGGTAAGGGCAATTCGCTAGCAATCGGTAAACGATTTCAGGAGGCCAGAGGTGCCAGCTAGGACAAACCGTTTTCTGATGCTTGCAGCAGGTCTTGCGCTGGTGCTGGTGGCCGCTTGCAGCCCGCGGCCGCCCGGCGTCGAAATCCATGACCCCTATGAGGTCACCAACCGTGCCTGGTTCGAGAACAACCTCGCGCTCGACAATGCCGTTCTGGGCGACACGACCGAAACCTCAGACAGCGGTCTGCGGCGCGTGGTGCGCAACTTCGGCACCAATCTGTCGATCCCGGGCAGCGTGGTGAACAACCTTCTGCAGTTCCGCCCTGACCGGGCGATCGAGAACACGCTGCGTTTTGCCATCAACTCGACCGTCGGCATCGGTGGTTTGTTCGACCCGGCCGGACGGATGGGCCTGCATGGCCGCCGCAGCGATTTCGGCGAAACGCTCTATGTCTGGGGGGTGCACGAGGGCGCTTTCGTGATGCTACCCTTCTTCGGCCCTTCGACCGAGCGTGACGCCGCCGGGATGGTGGTGGATGCCGCACTTGACCCCTTCCGCTTTCTGTTGCCCGGACGCGAACACGCCGCCACGGTCGCTGCGCGGCTGGCAGCGCAGCTGGCCGAACGCGCAGAATACGGCGATCTCATCGACGCAAATGTGATGCAGAGTGCGGACCCCTATGCCCAGAGCAGGCTGTTATTCCTGCAGGCCCGGCGTTACTATCTGGGGGAGGAATCCGAGGAATACTTCATTGACCCCTATGCCGAATTTGTCGATTGATCGTCGCACACTGATGACCGGATTCGCCACAGCGGGCTTTCTCGCCATGGCAGGCCGGTCGGCCAGTGCCATGACGCAGGCTGAAGCCCGAACACTGATCGGCAGCGTGATGAACGCTGTGCATGAGATAATCAATTCGGCGCGCTCCGAGGCGCAGATGATGCGCGATTTCGAAGCATTGTTCACCCGGTATGGCGATATCCCCGTGATCGCCCGTTCAGTGCTGGGTCCGCCTGCCCGCAGTGCCAGCGCTGCGCAACTAAACGCATTCACCGAGGCTTTTCGCGGCTATATGGCGCGGAAATATGGCGGCCAGTTCCGTCGATTCATCGGTGCGCGTGCCGACGTGACGGGTGCGCGCCAGGTGCAAAGCTACTGGGAGGTCATCTCGACAATGACCATGCGCGGCGAGGCACCCTTCGAGGTGCGCTGGCATGTTTCCGATCGCAGCGGACAGCACAAGTTCTTCAATCTGATCATCGAGGGCGTCAACCTGCTGGCTGCCGAGCGTCAGGAAATCGGCGCCATGCTGGAGCGTCGCGGCGGCAGTATCGACAGACTGATCCAGGATCTGCGGAGCACGAGATGAAACGGGACGGTTGCCACAGGCGGATACTCTTGTCGGCCTTGTTGCTGCTTCTGCCCCTTCCCACCCTCGCGCAGGACAGTGCGTTCGAAGGCGACTGGGCAGCGGGCGATCCCTTGAGCTGTGACATGAGCGGCAGTGATTCCGAAAACTTTGCGCTGCGCATCCGTGGTAATCAGTTTCGGGGGCTGGAAACCGAATGCCGGATGACCAATCCGTTGACCGTACCCGGAATTGGTGGCGTTCTTTATGACATGGATTGCACCGGCGAAGGCGATCAATGGAACTACCGCGCGTTTTTCATGATCGACCGTGATGGCCGGTTGGTAATGATCGCGGACGGCAGCGCCCGGACCTATCCGCGTTGCGAAGGCTACGTCCGGCCGCAACCTGATCAGACCTCCGCACCGGGGCTGCCTGAAAAGTAAACCGCAGCCAGGCCTGTCGCTGAAAAATTCCATGAGCAAACGCCGCCGCACAGCGTGCTTTGCTCACCTGTTCAGAAATATCCTGGGGGAATCGCCCAAGGGGCGATGGGGGCAAAGCCCCCGCATGCCGCGGAGCGGCAACAAGGCAGGTGTCTGCGCAGCAGGCAATCGGCTCAGGCGGTCAGGCAGGCAGGGGCACGCGGGCGTTCCGGCCGTTCAATTCCCCAGAATGCCGCCCAGGATATCGCGGATCGCGTCTCCCAGTGCATTGCCCGGCTGTCCGGTGGTGCCTGGTCGGCTTGTGCTGGGCGGTTCAAGGGAAGGGCGTTGGGGTTCGATCATCGGCAGCGGGCGCAGGGGCATGCCGCGGTGAATGCGTTCCATCGTCTCGCGCCAGATCTCCGCAGGAAGGCCGCCACCCGTTACGCCGGTCAGCGGCGTATTGTCGTCATTGCCCATCCAGACACCGACCACGAAATCAGCGGTGAAGCCAACGAACCAGGCATCGCGTGCAGCCTGGGTGGTGCCGGTCTTGCCAGCGGCCTCGCGTCCGTCAGAAAGCCGTGCGCGCCGCCCGGTGCCATACGGCGCTTCCAGCACTTGCGACATCATCCAGGTCAGGCGCATCGCGGCCTCTTCCGAGATCACCCGTGTGGTGATTCCGCCGCCGATCCCCATCAATGGCTCACGCTCGGCGGCAAGCCGCAACGAGGTGAAGCCATAGGGCCGCACGGCATTCCCGCCATTGAGGATGCCGGCATAGGCCGCGGTCATTTCCAGCAGCGTCGCTTCGCTGGAGCCCAGCGCAAGCGCGGGCCCTTCGGCGAGATCGGAATGCAGGCCGAAGGCGTTGGCGGCGCGGCGCACCTCTTCACGGCCCATGGCTTCTGATATTCGCACGGCGGGGATGTTCTGCGAGCGGGCCAGCGCCTCGGTCAAGGTCATCATGCCCAGAAAGTCGTTGGAATAATTGCGCGGTGACCAGGGGCCAGAGCCACGGATGTTGAGGGTCAGCGGCGCGTCCTCGACCATGTCATAGGGCTCGTAGCCGACTTCCATCGCCAACGCATAGACGAAGGGCTTGAAGGCTGAACCCGTTTGCCGCTGGGCCTGTGTGGCGCGGTTGAAGCCGCCCGAGACATGCGAGCGCCCGCCGACCATGCCGCGCACCGCGCCATCGGCCGACATCACTACAATCGCGGCCTCAGCCACCGATCCGCCGCGCACGCGGTTTTCAAAGACATGGTTGAGCGCCTCTTCGGCGGCGCGCTGAATTCGTTGGTCCAGCGTGGTCTGGATCACCACATCCTCGGTGGTTTCGCGTGTCAGCCACGATGGCCCGGATTGCATGATCCAATCGGCAAAATAGCCGCCTGTGCGGCTTTCGGCGGCCTCTGACAGGGTGGCGGGATAGGCGCGGGCCTCGGCCACTTCGACCGGTGTCAGGTAGCCCTCGCGTTCCATCAAGCCGATCACCACAGCGGCGCGTTCCTGCGCCCGGCGAAGGTTGCGGGTGGGGGCGTAGTAGGATGGGGCGACAAGGAGCCCGGCCAGCATCGCCGCTTCCGACGGGCCGACTTCGGCAGCAGAACGGCCGAAGTAGCGTTGTGCGGCGGCTTCGAACCCGCGCGCACCCGCGCCAAGGAAAGCGCGGTTCATGTAGATGGTGAGGATCTCTTCCTTGGAATAGCGCAGCTCCAGTGCAAAGGCATATGGCATTTCCTGAATCTTGCGCCAAAGCGTGCCGCGGCGGCAATCGGCCTCGTATTCGGCCTCGGATTCCCATTCATCCGGGTTATAAGCATTGCCAAGGCACAACAGCTTGGCCACCTGTTGCGTGATGGTCGAGCCGCCTGCGCCGCTGAATGCCGAACGCCCGGCAGCCAGGTTGCCCCGGATTGCCCCGGCGATGCCACGCGGGCTGATGCCGAAATGCCACCAGAAGCGGCGGTCCTCGGTGGCGACGATGGCGTTGCGCAGATGCGGCGATACATTGTCGGCGGTGATGAAGCCGCCAAAGGTTTCACCGCGCCAGGCAAAGACCTGGCCGTCGGCGTCGATCATAGTGACCGAGCCGCGTGCACGGCCATCCAGCATTTCGGTGAGTTGCGGCATTCCTGCGTAGAAGTAGAGCGTTGCGCCCGCCAGCAACAGCGCCAGAACCGCCGTCACCCGCCAGGCGATGCCCCAGATTACCCGCCAGAAAAACCCGAAAATCGCCCCGAAGAAGCGTGTCACTACATTGCCCCGGCGCGGCGGGTGCGGATTGCTTCGGGGTTTTCTGCCGCCTCTCCCTCCGTTGCCGCCCTTTCCGGTGCGTGATGTCGCGCGCCGTTCCGCCACGATTGGAGGTCGCCGATTGCCTGAACTCGTCATACTGCTTGCCGAACTGCTCTTCTGTTATCGCCTCACATTACAGGCCGCATTCACTTTTGTGGAGATGCCGGACGGCCCGATTCGCCTTCGTGAACTGATTAATAATTAATCACCGTACCAGATTTGTGCAAAAAAACGGCATTAGTCGGTGGCTGGCCCCCTGACTTGCTGCTCGGAATTGTTGCTCTTTGCACCTGCAGCATCCCCTGATGGCCACAGGACGTCCGCCGGGCGGCCCTGGGACATATCGTAAAGGGGGCATAGTCGTGAAATTCATCATCGCTGCAATCAAGCCGTTCAAGCTGGAGGAGGTGCGCGAGGCGCTCACCGCCATCGGCGTGCGCGGATTGATGGTTACCGAGATCAAGGGGTTTGGTGCGCAGTCAGGCCATACCGAGATCTATCGTGGCGCTGAATACGCCGTGAACTTCGTGCCGAAGGTCAAACTGGAGATCGCGGTGAGCGATGCGCTGGCCGATCAGGTGGTGGAAACCCTTCAGGTCGCCGCCAGGACCGGCAAGATCGGTGATGGAAAGGTTTTCGTGCTTGATCTGGAGCAGGCCCTGCGGGTGCGCACCGGTGAAGCAGGCGAAGACGCCCTGTGATCGCAATTCAGCAAAGGTTGACGGATATGAAACTGAAAAACTCCCTTCTGCTGGCGTCGGCTGCGATCGTTGCACCGATGCTGGCCCACGCGCAGGATGCCGGGGAAGCGACCGAGGCCGGTAGCGCTTTCGCCTCGGTTGACGCCCTGGGTGCGCTCAATGTCGAGATGGTATTCATCTTCAACTCGCTGCTGTTTCTGCTGGGCGGCATTCTGGTTTTCTGGATGGCGGCCGGTTTTGCCATGCTGGAAGCAGGCTTTGTACGTTCCAAGAACGTGACCATGCAGCTGACCAAGAACATCGGCCTCTTCGCGATTGCGGCATTCCTCTACTACCTTATCGGTTTCAACCTGATGTATCCGGGTGACGGCTGGATGGTCGATGGCTGGCTGGGCGCCTTTGGTCCAACGGTGCTGGAAGCGGTGGGTATCGGTGCCGCCGACGCCGCCGATGTCGAATACGCTTCGGTCGGATCGGATTTCTTCTTTCAACTGATGTTCTGCGCCACCACCGCTTCGATCGTATCGGGCGCGCTGGCCGAGCGCATCAAGCTCAACGCCTTCTTTGTATTCGTCATCGTGCTCACTGCGCTGATCTACCCGATTCAGGCCAGCTGGACATGGGGCGAAGGCTTCCTCGATGCCGCAGGCTTCTCGGACTTCGCGGGATCGACCATCGTGCATTCGGTCGGTGGCTGGGCCGCGCTGGTGGGCGCACTGATCCTCGGGCCGCGGATTGGCAAATACGCCAAGGATGGCAGGGTCAATCCGATCCCCGGCTCCAACCTGGCGCTGGCCACTTTGGGCATGTTCATCCTGTGGATGGGCTGGTTCGGGTTCAACGGCGCGTCACAACTGGCGATGGGAACCATCGGTGACGTCGCCGATGTCAGCCGGATCTTTGCCAATACCAACGCTGCTGCTGCTGCCGGGGCGCTGGCCGCACTGATCCTGACGCAGGTGCTGTTCAAGAAGGCCGATCTGACGCTGATGCTGAACGGTGCGCTGGGCGGGTTGGTGGCAATCACTGCCGAACCGCTGACCCCGGGTCTGGGCATGGCCTCGTTCATCGGTGCAATTGGCGGGGTGATCGTGGTCTTTTCAGTGCCGCTGCTGGACAAGCTGAAGATTGACGATGTGGTGGGCGCAATCCCGGTGCATCTTTTCGCCGGTATCTGGGGCACGCTGGCGGTGGTTCTGACCAACAGCGACGCATCCATCGGGGCGCAGCTTTATGGCATCATTGCTATTGGCCTCTTCGTGGTGGTGACTTCGGCGATCACCTGGCTGGTGATCAAGGCGGTCATGGGCCTTCGGGTTGAAGCCGAAGCCGAAGTAACCGGGCTGGACAAGACCGAATTGGGTATGGAGGCTTATCCGGACTTCACCCGCGGCTGAACGGAAAACGACTGACCTGAAGGTCACCCCGGGCATTCTGCCCGGGGTGACTGCTTTTTGCTCTGACAGGAAGGGGGGCTGCCTGTCCCCTGGACCGCTTTGCGGCCCTCGCCCCGCCAATCTTGAACATCGACGGTGTCAACGCCGGAGTAAAATTAGGCCACGTGTGGAGTGCGCCCCTCGGGCTGGACAGTTTGAGCTGAAGATATTGACTGGATCGTGGTTCTGATAAGGAGAACCGCATGACCAAGAAGCACCGTCGTCACAGCACGTCCAAGAAACGCGAAGTCGTCGAAGCCTATTTCAACGGCGAGTCGATGCGCGCGCTCAGCCAGAAGCACGATATCTGCCGCACGCTGATCCCGATCTGGATCGGCAAGTATGAGCGCGGCGAGTTCGACGATGACGCCATCGAAGAGGAATTGCTTCCAGAATACGAAACGCGGATCGCGGCGCTCGAACGGCTTGTCGGCCGCCAGGCGCTCGAGATCGAGTTTTTAAAAACGGCGCGGGCGCGCACACGGTCGCAGAGAAACGGATCTACATCCGTGATCACCGGCCCGACGGCCTCTCGGTCAGACGGGGGTGCGAGCTGATGGATCACCGATGCCAACACCGACGAGCCGGGCGCGGCTTCGGTCACCGACACTGCCCGGGTGCAGTCGATGGGCGAGGTGATCGCCACCACGCTCGACTTTCCCGGCATCCGCTACCAGGGGCTGGCGATCCGGGTGGCCGAACGCGACCTGCGGCGCTCTCGGTGCCGTTGCTCACAGGCGAGATCGTGGTGAACCGCGAAGGGTCCGATCTCGGCCCCGGGGATGTGATCCGGCTGCGCTCCAGCCGCCTCGGGCTCGACGACGTGGCGATGCGCATCTCCGAGATCGGTCAGGGTGACGGGCGCGACAATGGCATCCGGCTGAAGCTCGCCGAGGATGTCTTTGCGTTGGGGGCCACCGCCATCGCGGGCGGGCGCATGCCGACCGGGTCCGGGGTGGCCGCACCGCCGCGGGCACTCGCCCGGCGCATGGTCGAGGAGGCCCCGTACTGGCTGCTTGTCCGCGAACTGGGCCACAGCGAGGCCGACCGCATCCTGAGCGAGAATCCGGACGCAGGGGCGGTTGTGGCCACGGGGGAACGCCCCAGCGCCGACGCACTCGCGGCGGAACTCTGGATCGATCCCGGCACTGGTCCGGCACAGGAAGGCGTGGTCG
>CAZCAX010000036.1:0-34453 GCA_964496915.1 uncultured Rhodobacter sp. | reverse complement strand
GATTTCCGTGTGAACAATATCAATCACTTACGCGATTAACTGTCGAACCTGGGATCCCCAGCTTCTTCAAGTCGACCTTTGGCTCGCTATCGTCGAGGGGTATGACGATGCCACCGACACAAAGAACGGCAAGCTGGGCCGCAATCGACTCCGGCGACAGTGCTGCCCGAATCGCTACAAAATCTCCCTGGGAAACACCCTTAGCCCGAAGCCTGGGTGCTAGCGCTTCTAGCAGGTCATTGATCTGCTTATATGAAAATGACCCTCTTTGAGTATTTAATGCGGGCGCGGATTCTTTGTATTTAAAAAGAGATGAATAGCGCGAGTAAATATCACTACTCGTCGAAATACCTGAATCACCCTGCGCGGGGTTTCTTACAAACATTACTCGCTCCTCAATCACAACACGTATGAGGCGATCGTACAGGTCACAATTTAATTCGGCACACCTATGGCAGCCGAATTTACACGGGTTTCACCAGCGTCAGCGCATGGCTGGAGATGGAGTTATCCAGGACAAAGCCGAGTGTCCAATTTGGCGACGGTTGTGTCAACACGTTTGTTTTTGCGTCGAGGTTGTTACGTCAGCCCAGGGTTGGAAGAGGCGTGAGTCTTCCTGTGGAGCCCTCATAAACATGAAATATGTCAATTGCTTATACAGTTTCATTTATGGAGACGAGCGAATGTTCAAGCGCCGTGCAGATCCATGGGAACAACCGATGGATAGATGCGTCGAATTAATGAGGATAATTAGGTGACCGCACTATATTTTTGAACATGAGGTAATTGCCCTGCCATATTTAGTACTAGAGGCCGAGGCTGAGTAAATCAGTGATCGATACTTGTGCACCTAGAGTGCGCCTTCTGGGTTTCGTCGCGTCCGAATCACCCGTGCCTGTTATTGTCATCGCGTTATCGATGTTACTCCCTGAAGGCGAATTCCCATTATGCTATACACCTTATGGATGATTCTTGCCATGACATTATTAATGACGGTGTAAGGCTGACAATGCTTTGGATGTACCAACCCGGACTGTCAGCCTGGGGCAAGCTGCGTCCGAAGACCTGATGCGCTTGCGTTGTCGGTCGAGGTGCGCAGCGCTGTTTCACGGGCGATGGAGGCCAGGGCGCAGCAGACAATCAGGAAGATCGTTGGATCCGTGACCGTCATGCTCAGCATCATGCCCGTAAGCTGGGCCAGCGCCGCAACCTGCGCGCTGACATAGACACGGCGCAAGACGGGGTCGGTTATCGGTCTGGCGGAGCGACCGATTGTCAGCCAAAGGAAGGCTGCGAACGCGATTGCTCCGGGCAAGCCGACGCTACCAAGCATAACCGGAAGCATGCCGTTCGAACGCAATGATCCCGCTCCCGCGCCCAATCCCCATGTGCTGTAGAACGCGTTCATCCCCGCTTCGGTCCATGCGCTTCGTTCCTGACCTGACAGTGAGTCCAATTTGGAAAGGAACAACCTGTCCAACAGGTCCACGAAGAGTTCCAGGAGCGGCGTCAATGCAAGGACCGTGGCACCAAGGGCCAGCACAACGAAATAGCCAGCGATCTTGAAAGCTGTGCGCCGTCGCTCGGTTCTTGCGAAAATTCCGAGGAGAAGCCGGAGCGCGAAAATGAGAAAAACGACCATCAGAGCGGCAAAGCCGGTCGTTGAATAGGAAAGAATGATGAAGCCGGCGTTGAGAGCGGCGAGTGTGAAGTCTCGGGGCCGGTGGGAGTACGCCCATGCAGACGCAAAATAGGCGAAGAAAACTGCAGATGCCGCCCCGAAGGGCGCGGGTTCGGGAAAGCCGCCGATGGCGCGGCGCAATCCGGCCATGGTTTGCTGATCGTGCAGGGAATAGGTTGCGGTTTGAACCCAGTTCAGAATCACGTCTGCCTGCGCGATGTTCAGGATCCCCAGCAGCACATTCAGACCTGCGGCCCAGGCAAACAGGCGCTCTCCCGCGACAAGGCCCGCCCGGCGCAACCAGCCACAGAATGCAACGAAAAAGGCAAATGCGATAATGATATAGAACGTTTGCGAGAGGTTTGCGTTCGAAGGCATCAGGGGTGCCATCACGGATGGAAAGCTTGGGTCGATCCGGATGCCGGTAGCACCGCGTGACAGAGGAAAAACCAGAAAACTGCCCTGGAAATAACGCACCAGAACAAGCGCAGAGAAAATCGAATAGAGGCAGAACAGCCCCAGCGCGAGTGCAGCCGGGCTAAGCCCCCAACGCGGGGGGTGCCGGCTGAAAAGTGCTTTTGACGTTGCTAGGCCGGCCGCCATCGCTGAGAAAAGCGCGGTTGCCGTGACCGAAAGCCCACCAATGGAAGGCAGCTGAATGACAGCGAACATGCCAAAAGGCAACGTCGCCACGGCCATCAGATACGCGCCAGACCCCGATCGGAGCACCGCGAAGAACCATAACGCCAGAACTACAAAACTCGCGGGGAAGAGCACCATGTTGCCACATCGCTCCCAATCTCAGTTACAATCTACCGCAACAGTTGTTCAAAAAAAAGCGCTGACTTGCCAACAAGGTCGGAAGTTTGCGCCACCCTTTACCTCCGGTCATCATAAAGTTGACGGGATCCTTTTTAGAGATTGACCGAAGTCGACCGGTTCAGATTTGATGTCGAGGTGGACAGCTGTCTGTCCGTCAAATTTCATCGCCCGGAAAGCCACCGGAGGTGTCTGCCTTCCAGGTTTTGTTATGCGCGTCCTGATGGGGCATGAAAGGAGGCTATCGGTGCCTGGTGGAAATCAGCGAGAACCTTCTCGACAGGGCGAGGCAAAACCGTCAGGCCGTGCGGCGCTGGTTGGCGGCGCGCTGTTGACAGCGCTCTCCAGGGCATATGCGCAGTTGTCCCAGATCGTGATCTTCGTTTTCGCCGCGCGGATTCTGGGCCCTGCGGATTTTGGCTTCTTCGCCCTGGTTTCGGCCTTTGCCTTTATTGCCTTGAAGGTATCGGAAGCTGGTTGGGCGGAGTACATCATGGCCTGGAGCGGCTCATCAGATGGCTTGCGCAGGGTCTGCGGGGTGGCATGGATCAGTGGGTTCGTGATGATGCTGGCAGGTTTGATCGCAGCGATGGTGACATCACGGATTTCCGCGCATGACGATACTCAATTGCTTGTGGCGGGATTTGCATTCTGGATCTTTCTCGCCACGCCGTCTTCTGCATTGAATGGCGTGATGATCTGGAAAGGGAAGATTGCGGGATTCGCGTTAAGCGGGATCATCGCTGAATCAGTTGGGCTGGCGGTAACGTTGCTGCTGCTCATTGCCGGTTACGGGGTGCTGTCGCTCATCGGTGGCAGGCTCGCGCTGCAAACGGTTTTTCTGATGATCGCTTTTGGCGTTACGCGCGTTGTGCCCAGTTTCAGATTGCTCCGTGATGAACTTCCGGATCTTATGGGTTTCTCGGCGAATATTCTGGCGTCCCGGCTGATCGTATCGTTGCGCAGCTATGCGGCTGTGTTCATTGTTGGCGGTTTTTTTGGTCCGGCTGCGGTCGGCTTTTTCCGGGCGGGCCAGCGTGTAGTTGGCGCATTTTCGGAACTGATCGGCGAACCCACGCGGGTTCTGGCCTGGAGGGGCTTTCGCACGGCGAGGGATTCGGGAAAGTCTGATGATCTTCAAAACTACGCCAATGTATTCTTTCCGGTTCTTGGAATCATATCGATCCCTGGCTACCTTTGGATCAGTCTTTTCGCTGAAGCGATTATCGTGGGCCTGCTGGGTGCAGAGTGGGCCCCGGCAGCGCCGGTGGTTGCACTGCTGTCCATCGCAGCGCTTCTGGGGGCTATGGGCTATGCAACGGAACCGTTGATGTCGTTGACCGGAAACACCTGGTTGTTGCCACGGCTGTTCCTGGCCTATGCCATCCTTGGCATTATCATGACCGTTATTGCCGGGCCTTTCGGAATGATCGCGGTATCGGTGGCGCAGATCGTTGTCGGCGTGATTATCCTGGCAGTGAACATGTATATCTACAGAACCAGATTGCGCTTTCGGTTGAAGCCGGTTGCTCGGAACCTGCTGCCCGCCTTCATTCCGATAAGTGCTTCATTTGCCGTGCTGGTTCTCATCAACAGAATGGATGTCCTATCACAGATAAATCCGCTTGTTCGCGCACTGGTTATTTCATTGCCGCCGGTTGCGATCTATCTTGGGTTGCTTGCACTCATGTATCGATCCGCACTTTCGGCATCGCGTAATCCAATGCCCTGAGCACGAGCGGTTTCAAGGTTGAGCGCGCGGGTAATATATGGTGATTTCCCGGCGAACAGCATCGCCGCCGTGTTGCTGGTTCGGCCCGACGGCAAAATCAATCTGGTCGCCCGCTTCGAGGCGGATCTCTTGCGGTCCGAAAGTGAAGTCCCGGTTTGTTACAAGCCCTTCGGCAAGCACGGTACGGCCATTGCGCGTTATCCTTATGTCAGCGCCATCGCCTTGTTGGTTTTCAGGCGCAAACCATTGTGCGTCCACCAGATAGTCACCGCTTTCAGGAGCGGTGAAACGCTCGATGGCATGATGTGGGCCATTGTCGAACATTACGCCGGATATCCATTCGTGCGATACAAGCAGGGGGCGCAACCAGGGATCGCCCAGGAAGGAAGCCCACTCCCAGTCGATGTATTGCAGTTCGCTCAGAGTGCCATCGGGGCGCGCTGCATGATAGCTCCAGGGTGGCTGGCCGAAACCGTAGACGGTATCTACCCGCTGGCGTTCGCGCTCTACATGAACGGTCAGGTTCTCGCCAAGAATGACGATGGGCGCTTCGCTCAATTCCGACACTGGCGCTATCGGATTTCCTCTTGAATCAAGGTATTCTGCTGCTCCTTCGACAATCAGGTGCGCCGGAGCGCCCCAAGCGATCACTGCCCCGGCGGGTTGGCCAAAGGCATAGATCTGATCCTGCGCAGTGGTGCCGATCCGCCATGGCCTGCCCAATGGCAACAGCCTTTCCTGCAACAGGCGAAAACTGTCTGAAGCAGGCATCGGCTCGCGGGTGTCGGGCAGATAAAGGCCCATGTTGGGCCACCAGGGCTGATCAAGAAGCGCATACCACCACGCCCCGGCAACGCCTGCATGGCCCATCTGTGCGACCATCTTCAGCATGAAATCCGGCGCCGCGCCGGGGTCGTCAAACCACTGGCCGAACTCGGTGATATAGATAGGAAGGACGCGGCCAAACTCTGCCATGAGCGCGCGCAGCCTCTCCAGTTCAACATCGACCAGTTCGGGTCGGTCACGATAGAGGTGCAGCGAAATCGCGTCGCAATATTGCAGTATTCCATTCTCGAACAGGGAGCGAAAAAACCCGATCGCAACTGAATGGGTGCCGGTGCAAAGGATTTCGGTTTCAGGGTGGCGGATCTTGACGGCCTTGTGCACAGCGCGCAGCATCCCGGCGAAATGGCGTGGCCGGTTCTCTGCAAAGGGGCCTTCGACAAAATCGTCCGAGTTGAACTCATTGCCGATCTCGATGCGTTGCAGATCTGGGGCAAACGCATCTAGCGCCTGTGCGACATAGGCTGCCAGTGCATTCTGCCCCTCTGTCGAAAACGGAGTCTGACCGGCGTCATAGAGCGGGTTTGTATCGGTGAACAACAGAAGCGGTTCCAGATCCATATCTAAGGCGCGCTGCAGATAGGCGCTTCTGGTGCCGCTGAAATCATACTGTCCCGGGTTGCTCTCGATTGTTGGCCAGGAAAGCTCGTCGCGCAGGGCAGTCGCACCCAGTTCGGGTATCAGTTGCAGAAACTCCAACCGCCAGCCCTGAACAAAATGCGTCTGAACGCCTAGAAAAAAAGGTTCTTGCTCGGTTTCCTGCGCGATTGCCTGACCCGCCCCCATCGCAAGGAAGAAACCTGCAATGCGGCAGACCGTTCGTGAAGCGCGCCCATGTGGCATTTGCTTATCCAGATTGCGATTGCGCGGCTGATCACGCGTCAAAGAGCGCGCGCCGAGCGGTTTCTATAGATATCAAGTACGAATCTGCCCTGCGCAAAGCTGACATGATGCACGCCTTGCGCGTTTTCCAGGTCATGCGGGCTGATCCGACGGATCAGCGTTTCATGATAATCCTGTGTATCCAACCGATCGATACGCATGAGGTTCAACCCATAGCCATAGACACCGAAGCTGTTGTTTTGCGAAGGTCGATACAGATACCCGTTCGCTTTGAAGATGCTGCCCGCATTGCGCGATACATCGCTGCCGATCACCACCGGGTTGAGGCGATGGGGCGTGACCGTTTTCAGATCAGGGCCATCCACCTGAAACAGGTAGAGCGCGCTGGAATGCTCCTGAAAAGTGTAGTGATCTGACAGGTTGCTGAAAAGCCACCATTTTCCGTTCTGCTGCAAAAGGCAACTGTCGGCGGGCATCAAGCCTTCAAGTGCGGTGGCGTGCAACTCCCACTCCAGTGGGAACCGCGTAGCACGCCAGATTTCGAGCCGGTTGGTCTGTTGGGTTTCGGGCATCATGTAGATCTCGCCAGCATGGGCAAAAACCTGCGGAAAGGACAGATGGTAATCGCAATGCAAAGCGACACCCAGCGGCTCCAGCGCCGAGCCGTTCAATCGGCAGGCTTCGATCCAGGCATTGCCGCCTTTCTTGTCCAGGGCTTCGAAGAACAGATACAATGCGCCCTCGTGTTCCATCAGGAACGGGTCTGCCATCATCCAGCTCAGACGCGGCAGCGGGGTCAGTGATGTCAGGTCAAGTTCAGGTGGGAGGCCCTCTCCGACACAAAGCTCCCAGTTGTCGGTCGGGCGATCGAGGTGCTCGCGCGCTTTATCGACAAGGCGCCGGGCGACCGCACTTATCAGCACGGCCGGGTATGGGGTGTTCTTCATGTCGACGGTGCGCTGATCCTGTGGGCAGGCAGTCACGCCAGTGTCGATGGCGCGGCCGACGGACCGGCATTTCAGTGCCCGCTGAACAAACGGAACAGCCTTGTCTTGCAGAAACGCGCACATCAATACCGCGCTGGGTTTGATATTGTACTGTGCGCTTAGCAAGCAGTGGTTGTTCGGCTCAGCGGCGGTGCGCTTCATCAAAGAAAGCGGGATCGACGGTGCACCTGCTGACAGGGCGTCCATCACAGCCCGTTCAGCCAATTGGGGGGGCGCATCGGCCATCAGAAGCGACCATTCTTCAGTGACCAGCCTTTCCAGTTCTTCTGCTGACAGCGAATACCCGCTGAGCGCAAGCGCGATATCAGCAACCGGCCCGTCGTTTGTGTCGTCAAGAACGGGCAGTCCCGCCATCAAACGCTTCGCCTGCGATACGGATGTCGGGGTGGACAGGCTTCGTTGCATCAGGCGTTCCAGCGACAGCATCAGCGAAGCGCCATTCTGCGCCGATGTTCTGGCGTGTCCGTCAATTGTGCCGACAAGCGAGAAAGCGGGGTCTTGGTCCAACCGTTCGATCAGTCGGGCAACCCAGACAGGGAGCGTGGTATCGGCATTATGGACAAGCACCAGCCGCAGGGGTTTGGGTGTTTCAGCGAACATTCGTTTCCGCGCTCCCGTTTCCCAGAGCGGGCACTTGACGGTGGCGGTTGATCTTTGCCTCAAGCACCTGCGCAATGCGCGCGAACCCTGATTTCAGCAGCGCATCCTCGTGCCAGCCAACGAGGGGGTAGACCGTGGTATCGGCGGCCAGAAGATCTGACCAGCCGAACGTCTGTTTCAGGGCAGCGTCGGTATGCGCTCTGGTCTTGAACAAAACCACCTCACCGGAATAGTGGCCAAAGCTGTCTTTGCGGCTGGCCCGGACAAGCTGGTAATTGACTTCGACCGCCAGACGCTCGGCTTCGGTTTCAGGTTCGGCCATGCCCAGACGACGCAGTATGCCGGTACCCAGATTGTTCTTCAGCAACAGCTCTTTCCAGCCAATCTGGCCCCTGAGCTTTTCACCCAGATAATGCCGCCAGCGCCGGGCACGAATGGTCCATCGTGTCGTGAAGCGCTCAAAGCTTGTCCTGCGGACAAATCGACTTGGCTCCCAGGCGTCGATCATGGCGACCGCGATGACATCTTTGCCTGCTTCCTCAAGCTTCTGGCCGATACGCAACGCCAGCAATCCATCGACACAATGCCCACACAATACGAGCGGGCGGCCAAGATAGCGGGCGCGCAGCAAATGAGCAGCTTCATCTGCTATCGTTCCGAAATCCATTTCCTTCATCAGATTGAAAGCTTCACTGTCGGGAACAAAGAGATTGGCGACTTCCAGATCGTCTTTGATGATTTGCGCCATTGCATGATACAGAAACGGCTGGTTGATCGTTGCAATCACCGGGCTGCCTTCGGTGCCAGGCCGCAATGTCAGCACATCCAGGATACGCTCTTCGGTGTCTTCGATGGTGTCCCCGTTGGCGCTGCGCTGCAATGCATCACGCAGGGCGCTGGCGAAACCATCCAGAGTCGGATCAGCCAGAAAGGCGGCCAGCGGCATGCGGTGGCCGAACTCTTCTTCGATACGCGCGAGCATGCGCAACACCCGCAAGGAGTAACCGCCGAGGTCGAAGAAATCACCCGTGCAGTCTGACACCGGAATACCCAGAACATCTGCCCAGATCCGTTGCACGGCGCTCTCGATCTCATCGCTGCTGTGCGGATAGCCCTGTTGTGGCTGAACCTTGGCAAGAGGGACGACCTCCACAGCGGAAGGGGGGGCTGCCCGCTCAAACGGAAGGGTAGAAAGCTTGCGTGCGGGTTCGGCCAGTGTGGTCTCGAAGGTCGCCAGCAACAGGTCGGCCAGACCTTCGACTGTCTCCGCCTTGAACAGCGAGTCGTTGTAATCGATCATCAGCTTCCAGCCGGTATTGCGGCCGATAATCTGAACGTTCATGTCATAGAAAACGCCCGGCATGTGCGATGGAACCGAGATCATCTCGAAGTTGCCGTAGCGGCGCTCCTGCAAGAACACACGCTGCATGTTCAGATTGAGCGAAACCAAGGGCGTCCGGCTTGTATCACGCGGGCGTTTCAGGCGGCGGACAACATTGTCGAAAGGGTAGCCCTGATGCAGCAACGCTTCCTTCACCACGTCGCGCACCCTATCAATATGCTCCAGCAGCGATTCATCAGGATGCACGCTGATCCGTATCGCGAGCGTGTTGATGAAAACGCCGATCAGCTTTTCGATTTCGATGTCGGTTCGTCCGGCAACCGGCGAAGCAAACAGGATGTCGGTGTGTCCGGTCATCCGGTGCAACGCGGCGCTCATCACTGCGGCACCCAGCGTGAAGAACGAAATTCCAACCGATTTGTTGAACGCCGTCATCCTGGCGTCAAAATCGGTGGGAAAAGCCTTTATCAAGGTTTTGCCAGTGGTTGTGCGGATTGTCGGGCGGGGGAAATCGGTCTGAAGCTCGAAATATGGCGCGTCTTTCAGCTTCCTTTCCCAGAAAAGCCCATCTTCTTCCAGCGCGCCCGACGCCTCCAGTTCCTTTTCCCAAAGGGCAAAGTCGCCATATTGCAGCGCAAGCTCCGGCAGGTCAGGTGCGCGGTTTTCCGATAATGCCTGCACGATCTGACCAAGTTCATTGCCTAGAACGCCAATTGAAAAGCCGTCAAAGGCGATGTGATGCGCCACAATCAGGATTGCAGCGCGGTCGGCGGCAAGGCGGACCAGTGTCATCCGCAACTGACAGGGACGCGTGAGGTCAAACGGTTGCGCGGCCAGTTCGCGCGCCATCGTGACAACGCGCGCCTCGTGGTCCGGCGGCGCAACGGCACGCAGATCAACCACACCAAGGTGGAACTGAACGCTTGCGGCAACTTCTTGCCAAAGCTCGCCGTTCTCTTCCACGAAGCGGGAGCGCAGCATTTCATGCCGGCTGGTGATCAGCTGAACCGCCTGTTCTATGTCCGATACGCGAAAGGTGCCCCGGATCTCCCATCGGACGGCGATATTCAGTTCGATATCGCCCGGCTTGGCCATCTCCTGAAACCAGAAGCGTTGCTGCGCCGATGTTGCGGGAAAGCGAGCGACTGTATCAGTGAGCTGGGCACTTTCCATAACTACTCCTTAAACTCGCACACACATACACTCACAGCTTACGCGATTCGGTAAAAGCGGCCAAAGCCTAATTTGATCATTTGAAAACTCCATTTAACGATTAAATTACAATAGCTTGGGTGAATTTTTCTCGGCGTGATACAACAAGGGCCTAGCGCGCGCCGCGTCAGCTTTTTGCGCAATCTTGTTGCGCAATCGAGGTATGCAGAGATGCTGAACAAGCGTGCCCTGCCTGCGGATCTTGGATCGCCGGAAACTCCAGTTTCAAACAATCCAGTTCTCATGGGGGCAGAGCAGTGGGAGCGAACGTGAAACCTGCGCGCCCCAAGCCATCATGAACCACGATCTCTCTGACAGAGATGTGGATTGTCACTTTAGGGGCAGGATTATTTGTGATGTTCTGTGCCACGGCAGGGGTACTGATACAAAGTGTCGTGACGCTAAGGGCCGCCACAAACCCTACTGGTACTGAAAGGTTGCGCATGATCGCACCTTGGAACCTACACTGAACACAAATGCCGGGCACAGAACACACCCCCGGGGCAGGCGTACCTGCCCGGGGAATCGCTCGCAGCTCACGCTACGGAAATGCTTCCAGAAACAAGCCCTACAATGCGGGCGCGATTTTCGCCTCCAATGCGGTCTGAAACAAGTCAGGCTCAGTGACGATCGGTTCGCCGTGCCGCGCCCGTGTCCAGTTCATGAAAATGCCAGGCATATGAAAATGGATGCCCTCAGTCGGACCGTGGATCGTGATCGGCCTGTCCGTTGGAGTGGCTACACCCGATGTCGGGTTGCCCATTGTGTTGTCAGATTTGTTTTCAATCACCATTTGGCCGGCGCCTTTGGTGATTTCGAGGGACGAGATTTCCCGGACCAGGGTGTCGGAACTGTCAGAAGCTGGGTCCGGAGCGTGGATGATGTTTGTTTGCGCAATGGCAGGAGCAGCCGTGCCACAAGATGAAAGCGCTAAAGCGCTGACGGAAACTTTGTGGATCATAAAAGTCTCCAATTCTGGCAATCACAGCCCAAAACGGGCCACAGGTACAGAGCATGTAGAGACGAAAGCACGAAGCGAATGCATAACTGCTCGTTTACATTGGATTTTTTAGATTGCCGCACATTTGCTTTTGTTGCGTACCTCCCTCGCAGCTCCCAAGTAAATATTACACAAGGGGGCCGAAAAGTTAACAAAAATTGGAAATCGTGCACAATTTACAACCCAAGGTTGCCTCTTTGGTGGCGGTGGAGAGGCAATCACGGGTTTTCTCGCCAGATATCCACAGCCTCTGCCCAGGATTGGAGCGACAGCCGATGTAACTCTGATCTGCTGGACACGGTCGCCGCCGAATCGGGCGGACGCATGGCTCAAATGGGGCCGAATCATGGCGGCCGTCTCGGAAGGTTCATGCTCCGGCCATTTGGGCCTGTCACAACACCCTCAGTCAGTCTGTGGCTGCCCAGCACGTCACCCTCGGTATTCTGGATGTCGATGCGCATGAGGCCGTCACCATCCGGCAACGCCTGAAGATCGACCGCACCGCGGAAATCGCGCATGTCCGCCAAGGCCGGCCGTTCGAATTGCACGGCTTCAAGTTTGTCATACCAAATCTCCTACTTACGGACCATGCATTGCGGTCATTGCCTGTTTGCGAATGATGCTGGCGAACTTCAGCTACCGCGCCTTTTACTTCATCAACATCACTCGGACTGATCGCGGCGGTGACAAGCCGGCCAAAATCAGCTTGAGGCGCATTTGCGCAGCCCGGATGCAACAACAGTCTTCGCATATCGTTGGTTCTGGGCCCAGCCGATGGATATGTCATTGCCCGGCGCGCCGAAGTCAGGCTGTCTGATATGATCACCGATATGGGCATGCTCCGTGCTCGGTTAGGCTGACCAGAAGGAGAAGCAGAATGCGATTATTTGCCCTTGAGGGGAATTCCACGCTTGCGGACGCCGTGGCAACGGAGCTTTCCCACCCGCTCGATCCGCATGAACACAGGGACTTCGAAGGTGGCGAACACAAGGCGCGACCGATGGTAAGCGTGCGCGGCCAGGATGTGTTTGTCATCGCCGATCTTTCCGGTGGCAGCGATGCATCGACCGATCAGCGCCTGATACGGCTGCTGTTCTTTCTGGCCACATGCCGGGAAAACGGTGCAGAGCGAATTACCGCGATTGCCCCCTACCTGTGTTATTCGCGCAAGGACCGGCAGACCAAGCGCCACGATCCGGTCACAACGCGCCATGTTGCGCGCCTGTTTGATGCGGTCGGCTGCGATCGGTTGATCACGTTCGATGTCCACAACATAGCGGCCTTTCAGAACGCCTTTCGGTGCGGCACGATTCATCTGGAGGCGCGATCGCTGTTCAGTGCGCGCATCGAGGCACTGGCGGGCGAGAGCGGTGTCACCGTCTTTTCGCCAGACGGGGGCGGCGTGAAGCGGGCCGAACTGATGCGGGAGAGTTATGAGCGACAAACAGGCCAGGAAGCGGCCTTCGGCTTCATGGAGAAGCATCGCAGCCGTGGTGTGGTTTCCGGCTCCCTCTTTGCGGGCGATGTTGCAAACCAATCGGTGTTCATCGTCGACGATATGGTCAGCACCGGCGGTACGCTCTTGCGCGCAGCGCATGCATGCCGTGAGCATGGCGCTTCTGCGGTCTATGCGATGGCGACACACGGTCTTTTCGTGCCGGAACGTGGGGAAGTCCTCGATGATCCTGCGATTGACCGGATCATCGTCACTGACAGCGTGGCGGCGGCAAGGTTTGTCAAAAGCGATCGGCTGGAGGTCGTCACCATTGCCCCGATGATTGCGAAGGCCATCCAGCGGCTGCACGCAGGAGATCCGCTAGACGATCTTATCGCGCTGGAAGACTGACGCAGGCGCGCTCGGCCTCGTCCAGATAGCGCGCCGCGAGTGGTCGCCATTTCTGCGGCTTTCGAACCGGCGTTTCAAGCAGATGCGCAACGCAAAGTCGCGCGCGTGTCAACCCGCGCAGCGCCGCGTAACAGGCCATGAGCTCGGGCGAGGGCGGGTCGCCGAGATGCCTGACCACGCCAGCCAGAAGGCTGTCGCTGACCCAGCGGGCGCCCAGAACGGCGCATTCCATGCCAAGACCGCGCACCTCGTCGTAACTATCGAGAAGTCTCAATTCCCGGTTGAATTCCAGACAATCGATGATCTGCAACGGCTCTCCAAGCCAGACGTGCTCGGGTCTCAGATCGCCGTGCCCCTCTATGATCCGCCCCCGGGCGGCGCGGGCGCCGATTTCGTCTGCAAGGATTTCCAGAGCGCTCTCCGCACTTGATGCGAGCGTTTCTGCTTTATTTCCAATCTCGAAACGCGGGTCCAGAAGAACGCGGCGGTCGATCGCCAGTTCTCTTTTCAGGCGATGGATGACAGTCGCGCCTGCGGATTGCTCGGCGGGCAAGGCGCGGTAGAAACTGGCGAGATGCTGCGCCAGATGCTCGATTGCGTGCCCCTGAACGCTGCCGTTCTCGATGCGTCTATCCAGCATTTTCTCCGCAGACAGGCGTTTCATTTTCACCAGCCAGTCCACGGCCGGGCCGTGCCTGTCGAACCCGAAGCCAGCTTCGTCCGATCCATACACCGCGACGACACCGAGGTAGGTGTCGGCAGCGAGCCTCCGGTTCAGCCGGTCCTCTTCCTCGCAGAAATGCCGCCGTCGCGCTGCCGTGCTGAAATCCAGATGTGGCAACTTCACGGGCTTCTTGAGCTTGTAGGCATGTTTTTCGGTCAGGAACACCCAGGACATATGCGTTTCGCGGATCTCCACCGTGGCGTCGTCATCCACTTCGGTCGCAAGTGCGCGGGTTATTCCTTCTACAAGCTTTGCCGTTTCCATTCGCAACATTCCAAACTTTTACCAACGAAAAGCAGTTCCTGACAGCGGTCGATGCAGATCGTGTTCATCGCTCGTCGCGAATGCGTCGATTCCTTGCCATGCCTCATCGCGTTGCGGTTTCTCCCGCGTTTGCAAGCGTTGCCATGATTGATCCCGATCATGGTGCATGCCCCGTGATTCGTGGCATTGTGTTATCTTACCATCGTGGGGGGTGCCATGCAGACCGGCGTCAAAACCGCCTTTCACAACATGGCGCGTTTAACCGCCATCGCTGACTGCGCTGGAAACGCGCAACTGGCGCAACAGCTGGAGCAATCTGCCAACACAATTCATCGCCATCATGGAAGGACGTGACAATGCAGCGGCGCAAGGCCAGCATCGGCCCCCGACGGCTGGAAGGCGAACTTGTCATTCCTGAGGCGGCGCGCGGCCTTGTCGTCTTTGCTCATGGCAGTGGCAGCAGCCGGCTTAGTCCACGCAACACCTACGTCGCGGATGCCCTGTGTGCCCGTGGCTTCGCGACGCTTCTCTTCGACCTGCTGACCGAGGCCGAGGCCGCAGACCGCGATAATGTCTTTGACATCCCGCTGCTCGCCGCGCGGGTTGGCGAGGCGCTTGACTGGGCCCATGACGAAGTCGCTGACATGCCCGTCGGCCTCTTCGGTGCCAGCACCGGTGCCGCAGCGGCGCTGGTCGCTGCGGCTGACGCTTCGGACGTCGCCGCCGTCGTATCCCGTGGTGGCCGGCCTGATCTTGCCGACAAAGCGCTTGAGCAGGTCCGTGTGCCCGTGCTCCTGATCGTCGGCGGTGCCGATCATGCCGTGCTTGACCTTAACCGCGACGCGCTCTCCCGCCTCGCCGGGCCGAAACGGCTGGAGATTGTGCCTGGTGCGACGCATCTTTTCGAGGAGCCGGGAACACTGGAAGCGGTGATCGACCTCGCCGGTGATTGGTTCGAAACACATTTTCATCGAGGGCCATCATGATCGAGGAGCGTTTTAACGACCGGCGGAGCGCCGGTATCCGTCTGGCCGGTGCGGTTGCCACACTTTTGCGCGAACATCCCGAACTCGATGATCCGGTGCTCCTCGCTCTGCCGCGGGGTGGTGTTCCCGTGGCACTCGAAATCGCCCGCATCCTCCGCGCCCCGCTTGACTTGGTGATGGTGCGCAAGCTTGGTGTTCCCTGGCACCCCGAGCTTGCCGCGGCGGCCGTGGTCGACGGTGATGAGCCGCAACTTGTGGTCAACCGCGACGTCGTGGAGATGGCGGGGTTGAGTCAGGCTGACCTCGACGCGGCCGAGCGAAGTGCGCTCGACGAGATCGACCGCCGGCGCAAGCTTTATCTTGGCAACCGCAACGTCGTGCCTCTCGAGGGGCGCGATGCCATTGTCGTTGATGACGGTATCGCCACCGGTGCCACGACCCGCGCCGCGCTTCGTGGCGTACGGCGCAGGCGGCCACGCAGCCTTACCCTCGCCGTGCCTGTCGCACCACCCGACAAGGTCGAGCAGTTGGCATCAGAGGTAGACCACCTGATCTGCCTTTCCCAGCCGCTGCGCTTCTTCGCGATCGGAGCGCATTACAACGAGTTTGGTCAGGTTTCCGACGACGAGGTCATCCGGATGCTGCGTGAGGCCGAGACCTTCACCACGCCGGATGCTGCGCCATGAGGCGCAGCTGATCGACAGACCGGCGCGGCGACATTCGCCCTGGCTGGGTGATGCTGCTTCTATCGCCAGTAGTCGTCCGGCATCTGTGCCAGTTCGCGCTCCAGTGTTTTCGGCGCGGCAAGGGCGCGGGCGCGCAGATCTTGCGATACGGGATCGGGGAACAGATCTTCGATTCCCTGATCGAGCGCGCGACAAATGGCGTGGCCGAGCCGGTCCACCGTCAGTTTCGGCCCCGGTCGTGCTGCGGTGCCGGGCAGATCCAGCGGGCCGGGGCAGGCGATCATGACATGCCCGCCCGCCGCCAGCAGGCGTGCGCGCAGGCCGCGCGACAGCGCATCCAATGCCGCCATGCGCGCGGCAAAGGCCGCTTGCCGGGGCGGCAGGGCAAAGGCCGCCGCCGACAGCACGCTGACCCAACCGCCGCGCCGGGCTTCGAGGGCCGGGGCGAGTGCCTCTGACACCAGCGCAAAGGCTGCGAGACTGTCTTCGGGGCGCGTATCGGCGGCAGGTTCTCGCGATGGGGTGAACACGACGAGATCGACCTGGGGGGCGATGCCGTCCAGCTCATGCCGGGACTCGGTAGGCTTCACAAGGTTCAGCGGCAGTGCAATTTCGCCAGTTGCACCGGTCGATGTTGAACCGTCAGGCATCCCCAGCCAAACCTTGGCTGCCCCCGCTGCGACAATCGCCTGGGCACATGCCTGCCCGACTGCATGGCTGGCATCGGTGATCAGCACGTTACGGCCGTGGGCGCTGCGCGAGAAATGAGCCAAGCTGGCCTCCTGTTTCAGGTCTGTATCGTGGGGCGTGGCAACCGGCACCGCCGCGCCACCCCTGTCCAGACGCAGATGCAGGCGCACGCGCGTATCGGGCGTACAGCCGGGGTGCAGAAAGCACAGCAGGGTGACGCCTGATTCATGGCGCACCAGCCCCGTTGCCAGCGGCAGCAAACTGTCGAATCCCGGCTCAAGGGATTGGTGCACCTCGGTTCTGGCGATCACAACGCCTTCGGGTTCCGCATCTTGCCAATGAAGTTGGACGCCAAGGCAGGCGGCGCAGATTTCCTGTGCCGGATACTGCGCGGCACCACAACTTTTACAAGTCTGAAGAGCGAAGCGGCCTTCGGCGGCGATGGCGGTCAGGCCAAGGGCGACGCGGCTGCGCAACCGGGGGGGTAGGGGCTGGGGAGTCATGCGGCCTCCAGAATGGCGGCGCCGGAACAAAGGCCGCGGTCATAGGCGATCATGCCGAAGCCACTGACCAGCCCGGTTCTGGCGTTTTCAACCTGCGTGCCGGTTGCCTGCCCGGTCAGTTGGCGGATAGTCTCGTTAATGCCCAGAAACCCCCCCGCCGCCCCGGCCTGTCCCACGGACAACTGACCGCCGCCGGTATTGACCGGAAAATCGCCCGAGGCGCGCAGATCATGCGCAGCGATGAACTTGGCCGCCGCACCGGTGGGGCAGAAGCCCAGATTTTCAAGTTGAATGAAGCTCATCACCGGATAGTCGTCATAGGTCTGCACAAGGTCGATGTCGGCTGTGTCGCGTCCCGCTTGGGCAAAGAGGGCATTGGCGTCGCGCTCCCACCCGCCGCGCGACTGGATGGGATCATCGGCAAAGGCATTGTGGCGTTCGCTGGCGGCCAGCAGTTTGCAATGGGGTAGTTTGAGCGCCAGAGCATCAGCACGGCGCATGACCAGAAATGCCTCGGCGCCGGCGCAGGGCAAAACGCAGTCCAGCATGCGCAACGGTGTCGATATCGGACGCGACGCCAGATAGGCATCCATGCTCAGGGGCGTGCGCAAAAGCGCCAGCGGGTTGGCTGCTGCATTGTCTCTCTGGGCGATGCAGAGCGTGCCGAAATCCTCTGCCCGGCAGCTGGTGCGGCGCATGTAGGCATCGGTTATCAGCGCAAAACCCTGCGTTGGCCCGCCCGCGCCAATCGGATGAACGGCGTCTTGCGTGGCCTGGCTGAACCGGGCCGTGTTTTCGCGAAAGCCGCCGGGTTGATTGGTGTCGCCCGCCATGCAGGCAACAAAGCGCGCATCGCCGCATTGAACCGCGCGTGCCGCGCGCCGGATCGAAACAATGCCAGATGCCCCGCCCAATGGGATGGTATCCAGCCAACTCAGCTCCAAACCAAGCGCGCGGGCGAGGCCGATGCCGCTGTCGGGGACCAGCGAAAAGCTGCTGACACAAAGCCCGTCAACGGCCGACCGGTCCAGCCCCGAAACTTCCAGCAAACCGCGCAATGCCCGGCCCAGGAAGTGCTGCGCACCGCGGATCGAAAACTTCTCGTAGGGCACGGTTACCGGGGTGGCGAGAACCACATCGTCATAAGCAACGCTCATGACTTCCCCCCGCGTAACCCGGCCTTCCGACTGCGCCAGTCCACCGCACCGGGTTGGTCCGACGGGGCCTGCGCGATATCGCGCAGCGCTGCCTTGCGGATCTTCTGGGTGGTGGTGGTGGGCATTGAGTCGGTAAAGACCAGAAGGCCAGGCACCTTGTAATAGGCCAGATGTTTGGCGCAGGCCTCAAAGATGTCCTCCGCAAGTGCGGCTCGGTCATGGCCGGGGATTGCCTCGACGATGGCCAACACCTCTTCCTCGCGGAGCGGGTCAGGGGTGGCCACCACCGCTACTTGCCGGACGCCGTGCAGCGCGGCAATCACGGTTTCAACCTCGACCGCTGCGATATTCTCGCCCGAGCGACGGATGATGTTCTTGCGGCGATCCACGAAATGCAGGGCGCCGTCCGGCCCCTGGCGCATGACATCGCCAGTGTGCAGCCAGCCCCCCCGCCAGGCCTCTTGCGTGGCTTGGGGATCTTTCAGGTAACCGGAAAAGAATCCCTGCCTGGGGTTGCCGCCCGAGGCCCGCACCAGAAGCTCGCCCGGTTGCCCCTCGGCCACGGGTTGGCCATCGTCATCGACCAGAAGCACCTCCAGCGGCGGGCCGGGGCGATCGGGGCGACCAATGCACCGGGTGCCGACATGGCGATCCGTGTCGGAGGCGCAAAGCGTGCCCGCACCGCCGGTTTCTGTCATCGCCCAACCTTCAAGCAGGGGAAGGCCGAAGCGCTTCTCAAAGCGGGCATGATGATCCGGGTGCACGCCGCCACCCAGCCCAAAGCGCATCTGATGGGCGCGATCCTGTGGCGTTTCTGGCAGTTCCAGCAGGATCGCCGGAATAACGCCAAGATAGTGGAAACAGGTTGCACCGGTATCAACGGCGGTCTGCCACCAGCTTTTGGGATGGAACCGGTCAAGGATAATCTGCGCCCCGCCCGCACCCAGCATCCCCATGAAGGAATGCCCCATGGCGTTGACATGAAATGTCGGAAACGGGGTGAGCAGCCGCTCCTGCCCGGGCCGCAACGCAATGGCGCTACCCTGTTCGCCATACCACCACGCCCAGTTCAGGAAGTAGCGGTTGGACAGGATGCAGCCCTTGGGCTTGCTGGTCGTGCCCGATGTATAGACCAGCGCGGCCTCGGCTTCGAGCGTGTCACCGTTCGGAGTGCTGGCAGAAGGGGGCGCGGGTGGCGTATCGTCAGGGCCGATGATGGCGGTGCCGGTTTCCTGCGCGGCCGGGGCAATCTGGGGCAGGCGGGAGGGCAGGGAAACGACTAGGCATGCCTCGCTGTGCGACAGCAGGTAGAGCATTTCCTCGTGCCGGTAATCGGGGTTCACCGGCACCACACTGGCCCCGCAGCGGTTCAGCGCCAGCCAGTGCAGAAAATGGCTGGGCCGGTTTTCCAGCAACAGCGCTACCCGGTGGCCGTTGCCATACCCGGCATCGGCGTAGCGCCCCGCCAGTTGCTCTACCGCCCGCTCCATTTCGCCATAGCGCCAGGCCGCCTGTTCGTCAGGCCAAAGCGCTGCCACGGAATCGGGCAGGCAGAACAGGACATGGTCGGTCCATTGCGCCGCCTGAAGCTGCAAAAGCCCGGAAGGAGAGCCCGCTTCAAGCACACGCGCGCCGGTTGATTGTTGTTGCGGCTTGATCATTGTTATCTTAACCCCGAATTTCGTCTGAAGCGGCAAAGAGCATGAGCATGTCCATCAAAAGCACCGGAACCGTACAAACGGAGCCAGCCCGGCCCCGGGATGACCGACCCGGCGCGAAGAAGGTGGATGAACGCGCCTGGGCCGAGTTCGAATATGCGCTCTGGCAGCTTGGTGGTGCGTTTGCGCGCTGGCAGCGCGAATGCCTGGCGTCGGTGAGCGAGTTGAACCTCAGCGGCACCGAGGCCGCGATCCTGCACGCCGTTCATATGAATGGTGTGCCGAAGGGCGTAATGGAGATCAGCCGCCTTCTGCATCGCGATGATCTGCCCAATCTGCAATACGGTCTCAAGAAACTGCAGCAGATTTCCCTGGTGACCAAGCTGGGTGCGTCGCGCAAGATGATGATTTACGAGGTTACCGACAAAGGCCGTGAGGTTGTCGAAGCGTTCTTGCGCCAGCGCCGCGACACTCTGCTTTCGCTTCTGGAACATGTTGCGGACCTGCCGCAAGAGTTGCGCTACATGACAACCCGGATGCATTTGCTGACTGGCATCTATGACCAGTCCAGCGATCTGGTGCGGACGCATCAACCCTGATCCAAGCCTTCGCATGTTCATTGCATCCTGTAGCCGCCGTTGACATCCAGCGTCGCGCCGGTGACCCATCTGCCGCCATCCGACACGAGGTAGGACACCGCCGCGGCCACATCCTCCGGGGTGCCGATCCGGGCAAGGGGGATGCGCTCGCGAAGCGCGGTTTCGGCATCAGGGGTCATCGCCGCATCGAACATCGGGCTGCGCACGGGGCCGGCCGCCACCAGATTGACGGTCATGCCAATGGGGGCCGCTTCGCGTGCGGCCAGTTTCATGAGGCCATGCAAGGCCGATTTCGAGGCCACATAAGCCGCGCTGCCGCGATAGCCGCCAAGCTGCGCCGAGGCCGAGCCAATGAGAACCGCGCGCGCGTCAGGCAATGGCTGCGCCTCGCGGCGACGCATGAACTCGCGCAAACACAGGAAACTGCCTGTGGCATTGATACGCATACAGGTTTCCCAATCGTCAAGCGACGTGCCGGACAGGCTCTGGCGCCCGGTTCCGCCGGGCATCACCCCGGCGCAGGTGACCAGAACCGCGACCGGCCCCAGCGCAGCCTCAACGGCATCGAACCCGGCCCGGACCGAATCGGCATTGCCCACATCCATCTGGAACAGTTTACTGGCCCCATCGGACGAGGTTTGCAGATCGGTCCCTGCGACAGACAGGCCATCTGCCTCAAGGCGCGCGGCGATAGCGGCGCCAAGCCCGCCCGCTGCTCCGGTGATCAATGCATAACGCATGATAGCTGCTCCGTTCTGGTTGGGCTCGTGGTTCTGCCCTTGCCATCTAAACAATAAAATATGTTATGAAAAGTTTCTTTGAAACTAAAAATGTCTTTTAAACGTGAAATTTCTGCCTTATCTTCCAGGCAGCCAGAAATGGCCTGTTCCGGGCGCCATTGGGTCCAGATTGTGTTGTGGGCGTTGCCGGTATTCCAGCAGGAGGGAAGATAATGACGAAAGACAGCTTCACTTTCAAAGCGGCAATCCTGGGCGCAATCGGCGCCGCAGCGATGACGTTTACGGTGCCCGGTGGCGCGCAGGCGGATACCGTGCGTTTGCAGGTGCAAAGCGCCTGGCCGCTGACATTGCCCGCCAGCGGGCGCGATGCCCAGCACTTTGCGGATACGATCAACGCGCTCTCGGGCGGGTCGCTGAATGTCCGTCTGCACGCAGCGGGTGCGCTTGTCCCGCCGCTTGAAATCTTCGATGCCGTTCAGCGCGGCACGCTGGATGCGGGCTATACCTCGCCGCTGTATGTGGCTGGCAAGTGGCCTGCGGTTCAGTTGTTCGGCGGTGTGCCCATGGGCCCCGATGTCATCGGCTATGTCGGCTGGCTTTATAACGGCGGCGGGCTGGATCTGTGGCGCGAGATCTATGGCGCCGAGGGTGTGGTGACGGTGCCCTGTGGGCTGATGGATTCCGAGGCCGGTGGCTGGTACCGCAACCCCGTTGAGACCGTGGATGACCTGCAGGGTATGCGCCTGCGCTTTGCCGGTCTGGCAGGTGAGGTGATGCGGCGGCTGGGAGCCTCGACAGTGCTTCTTGCGGGCGGCGATATCTTCCCCAACCTTGAGCGCGGGGTCATCGACGGGCTCGAATTCTCGATGCCGGCGATCGATGCGGCAATGGGCTTTGAGCAGATCGTCAAGAATTACTACCTGCCAGGCTGGCACCAGCCTGCCGCGATCAATGAGCTTATCATCAATCAGCGGCGCTGGGATGGGATGAGCGCGGATCAGCAGTTGATGATCGAAACCGTCTGCCGCGAAACCATGCTGTGGGGCCTGACCTCGACCTATGTCGAAAATTCCCAGGCGATTCAGTCTTTTGTTGAGGCGGGTGTCGAGATTCGCCAGTTCTCGGACGAGTTGCTGGAGGCTTTTGATGCCGCCACGCAAGAGGTCATGGCCGAACAGTCGGCGCAAGACCCGATGTTTGCCCGCGTCTGGGAATCGTTGAGCGAATATCGCGCGTCGGGCGAGCAATGGGAAAACCTGCGCCGGTAAGGCGCGGTGATTTTCGCCTGAACAAGGAGGACCGGGTTTGAAGAGAGCATTGGATATTCTGGCCCGGTCCATCGAGGCCATAGTCGAGCCGATCGGCAAGCTGGGTGCGCTTGTGCTGCCGGTGCTCGTTCTGACCGTCGCGCTGAACGTGACCCTGCGCTACGGGTTCCGGATGGGCATGATCGAACTCGAAGAGCTGCAATGGCATCTCAACGCGGTGGTGGTGATGCTGTGCATGGCCTATGCGCTTAAACATGACGCGCATGTGCGCGTCGATATCTTCAGCCACAACATGAGCAACCGCGGCCGCGCGCTGGTGGATCTGCTGGGCGTGCTGTTCCTTTTGCTGCCGTTCTGTATCGGCATCATCTGGTATGGCTGGCAGAGTTTCGCTTTTTCCTGGCGGATCGGCGAGGGCTCCCCCATGCCCAGCGGGCTGCCGATGCGCTATCTGGTCCGGTTGCTTGTAGTCGTCGGCTTTGCGCTTCTGGCCGCGCAGGCCGTGGCACTGGCGGCGCGCAGCCTGTCAACCCTCATCGACCCCCGCGATTCAACGAAAAAAGGCGACGCGTGATGACCATCGAACTTCTTCTCGTCATCGCGATGTTCGCAAGCTTCCTGATTGGCTTGTTCCTTGGTTTTCCGGTGGCCTTTGTGCTGGGCGGGGTCGGGGTGCTGTTCGCCATCCTGGGTGACTACCTGCAAAATCAAGGGGTCGATATCATCGCGGGGGTGAACTTTATCGGCTTCACGACCGACCGGATATTCTCGACGATCAGCAATTATGCACTGGTGCCCATGTCACTCTTTGTCTTCATGGGGTTCATGCTGGAGCGTTCCGGTGTTGCCGAGCGGTTGCTTGGAGCGCTTGGCCGTTTGCTGGCGCGCACGCCGGGCGGGCTGGCGCTGGCGGTCGTTCTGATCGGGGTTGTTCTGGCGGCTTCTACCGGGATCATTGGCGCTTCGGTTGTACTGTTGGCAACCGTGGCGTTGCCCGCCCTGCGCAAGGCAGGCTATGACATTCCGTTGGGTCTGGGAACGGTGGCTTCGTCCGGCTGTCTGGGAATTTTGCTGCCACCGTCGATCATGCTGATCGTCATGGCCGACCAGTTGCGCCTGTCCGTGGGCAACTTGTTCATGGCCGCCGTTTTCCCCGGCCTGATCCTGGCGGCACTTTACACGGCTTATGTGCTGGCGATTGCGGTCTTCGCGCCGCGCAAGGCCCCCCGCATGACGGATCTGGCGCCTCTGGACATGCAGGCGCTTGCAGAAGTCGCCAAGGCGCTTTTGCCACCCGTAGTTCTGATGGTTGCGGTTCTGGGATCGATCTTCATGGGCGTCGCCTCACCGACCGAGGCTGCCGGACTGGGCGCGCTGGGGGCGATGATCATCTCGGCGCTGAACCGTAGCCTGACCTGGGAGAACCTCAAGGAAACCTGCTATGCCACCGCCCGCACCTCGGCCTTCCTGTTCGCGATCATCTTTGGCGCGACCTGTTTTTCGGTGGTGCTGCGTGGATATGGCGGCGACGAGTTTGTAGAGGCCGCAATCACCGGCCTGCCCTTTGGCCCCAACGGCGTTCTGGCGGTTGTACTGCTGACCGTGTTCCTGCTGGGCTTCGTGCTGGACTGGATGGAGATCGTGCTGATCGTTGCGCCGCTGACCGTGCCGGTGCTGGTTCTGCTGGGGCTGGACCCGCTGTGGGTGGCAATGCTGTTCGCGGTCTGCCTGCAGACCTCGTTCCTGACGCCGCCGGTAGGTATGGCAATTTTCTATGTGAAAAGCGTGGCCCCTCCTGACGTATCCACAATGCAGATCTACCGGGGGATCATTCCCTTTGTCTTGTTGCAACTTGTCGGGCTGGCGATTGTCTGGATGTTGCCTCAGACAGCGCTTTGGTTGCCTGAGATAGCATATCGCTAACGCTGGTCATCAGCCGTTTCAGAGCTTCTTTGCAACGAAGTTTACCGGATCGCCCATTTGTTCCCGATTGGCGGCGCTCAGTGCTTCATCCTTGCACGGTAGGCGACAATCGTTATGGCGGCCCAGGTTCCTGATCGAAGCAGCAGGGCGACGGCCGTGCGGAGTTCATAGGAGCCACCTTGCACCACATGAGCCGCAAAGCCCAAAAGCACCAGGAGTGTTGCCACCAGAATCAACAAGCAAAGCCACCATACCCGGCGATGTTTGAACCACAGGCCCAGGCCAGCGGCGACATAGGCGAAACCCGCAAGAAAGTTGAACCACAGAACAAGGGGCACGACCGCACCCATATCCGCGCCGCTGAACAGCGCGAAGCCGCCAGACGCCACGGTGAGCACACCGAACGCGACGGCAACAATTGCAGCGACCAGAACGGGACGGGAAAGTTCTCTGTTATCCATGGGAAGCCTCGCATGAAATCAGGGAAAGCTGGATCTCGAACAGTCGCGCGCCCTCGTCCGCCAAGTGAAAGTCCCGTGCGCCCAGGCTCCAGCGGATGGCAAGGCCCTGGATGAGCGAGGTCAGAAAAACCGCCGCATCTGCCGGGGACAGACCGGGGCGCAGGCGCGTTTCCCGCTGCATCTGTGTCAGCGCCGCCACTAGATGGCCCTGAAACGCAGCCAGCTTGGTGCGGAAAGCATCGCGCAGGGCCGGGTTGTCGATAATCAACTCGCGCGAATGCAGCACCATCGGCAGCGCTGGTGTGTCCGAGATCTGCTGCAACTGCGCATGAACCAGCGCGCGCAGCCGTGCCTCGGGCGTGTCGGCCTGCGCCAGCGCCCGATCCCATGCCGCGTTCAGGCGGCGTGACACATCTTCGGCCACAGCCAACCACAGCGCTTGCTTTGTGGGGAAATGACGAAAGATCCCCGGCTGCGACAGCCCCACAGCCTGGGCGATGTCATTCGTCGTCATTCGGTCAGGGCCCAGCCGATCGGCCAGATCCAGGCAGGCAGCGATGATTTCGGCCTTGCGGTTCGGGGCGGATTTGCGTGCCAGTTCACTTGCTCCAGGTTAGTGAGTGATTGCTAATCTACTTTGTCCGATGTAAAAGTCAAACCGCTCACATTGCCGTATCCTGGAAGGAGTTTCGCAATGGCTCGTCTTGCCGCTCTCTGGGCCGTGCCGCCTCTTGTTCTGGGGGGGATCGTTGCATTCTGGATGATATCGGGCGCAACCGGCCCGGTGCAGCACGCCACACCTCCCGCCGGTCTGGCTGTGCGCGTGGTCCCGGTGACAGAGCAGGTGATCGCGCCAGCAGCCCATGGCTGGGGCAATGTACGCGCCGCCGAAAGCTGGACCGCCGTTGCCGAGGTGCGGGGCCAGGTGATCTGGCGTCACCCGGACCTGGAGCCCGGCAAGATGATCTCGGCAGGAACCCGGCTGCTGGAGATTGACCCCGGCGATTACCAACTGGCGATCACCCAGGCCGAAGCCGATCTGGCTGCCTTTGCCGCCGAAGCCAGCCAGATCGACGCCGAGGCTGCAAACACCGACCGCATTCTTGCACTGGAAGAGGCGCGGCTGGCGCTGTCGGAATCCGATCTGGCGCGGGTGCGCGAACTGGTGGCGCAAGGCAGCGCGCCACAGTCGCGCGCCGACGAGGCCGAACGCGCAACGCTTTTGGCACGCCGCACGGTGGTGGAGCTGCAAAATACCCTGGCCCTGATCCCGTCACGGCGCGAACGCCTGGCCGCGCAACAGGCCCGCACCGAGGCCGCGCTGGCCCGCGCCCGGCGCGATCTGGCGCATACTGTCGTGGTGGCGCCCTTCGATCTGCGCGTGACCTCGGTTCAGATCGAGCGGTTTCAGGTTGCCGCAACCGGCCAGCCCCTTCTGGCCGGCGACAGCATCGCGCGGGCCGAGGTGGTGTTGCAGGTGCCCACCGTCATCTTCAGCCGCCTGATGCAAGGGCTTGCATCGGACGGTGATTTGTTGGCGGCCATGCGCGGGGATCCGGTGTCCCGGATCGCGGCAGAGGTCCGGCAGCTTTCCGACCTTGAGCAGGTCTGGCGCGGCACAGTGACACGCATCGACGGGGCGCTGGACCCGCGCGCCCGGACCGTTCCGGTGGTGGTCTCGGTGGACGATCCTTATGTCGGTGCCTCACCGCCACTGCGTCTGCCGCTGGTTCCCAACATGCAGGTTGCGGTTACGCTGACCGGTACGCCCCTTCCCGCACAGGTGGTCATCCCCGAGGCGGCACTGCATGGCAATCTGGTCTATCTGGCTGACCCTGACGGCAGGCTGGAACTGCGCCCGGTCACAACGCTGTTCAGGCAAGACGGGCTGGCGATCATCGGCGCAGGGCTAGAACCCGGCGAACGGCTCATCCTTGATGACATAACCCCGGCACTGCCGGGCCTGCGCCTGACGCCAGTCGAGGCGGCGCCATGATCCGCTGGTTCACCGGGCATCCGACAGCGGCGAACCTGCTGCTTTTACTGTTCATCGCCGCCGGTGTTTTTGCAGCACCAACGCTCAACCGCGAAACCTTTCCAGATTTCCGCCCGACCGAGGCCGAGATCATCGTGCCCTATCGCGGCGCATCGGCCGCCGATGTCGAAGATGCGATCTGTCGCCCGCTATGGGACGCCTTGCAGGGTGTCGAGGGGCTGCGCGATCTGACCTGCACCGCACAGGACAACCGCGCCCGCGCCGTGGCCACACTGCGCGCCGGTGGCGACGCCTTGCGCTTTGTCAACGAATTGCGCACCGAGGTGGCCGCCATTGACCGCCTGCCCGAACGCGCCGACCCGCCCGTCGTGCGCGAATTGCACCGCACCGATCCGGTGGCCACGGTGGCCATTCACGGCACCGCGCCGCTGCGCGAACTGGATCTCTATGCCGAAGGCCTCGCTGACAGGCTGGCCGCGCTGCCAGGCGTAGCGCGGGTGGTCCGGTCCGGCATCGGCGTGCGCACCATCCGTATTGAGACATCGCGCGCCATGATGGACGCCCATGGGCTGACCCCCACCGCGCTGGCCGGTGTGCTGGCGGCGCAAAACCTCGATCTGCCCGCAGGCAGCCTTGAAACCCCTTCGACCGAACTGACGCTGCGCTTAACCGAACAGCGGCGCAGCGCCGCCGAACTGGCCGCCATCGCGGTGCTCACCCTGCCCGATGGCGCAACGCTCACGCTGGGCGAGATTGCAACACTGTCCGAAACCTTCTCACCCTCCGAGGACCGCGCCTTCGTCGATGGCGCGCCTGCGATCCTGCTTGAGGTGCAAAAGGCGCTCAACGCCGATGCGCTGCGCGCGCTCGATGCAATGACAGCGCTTGTTGGTGCCGAGGCCGCGCATCTGCCCGCAAGCGTGACGGTCGAGGTGGTGCAGGATATGACATCCATCGTGCGCGACCGTCTGGCGATGCTAGTCAAGAACGGGCTGATCGGCTTTGTTCTGGTGGTCGCAGTGATGACCCTGTTCTTTCGCCCGACCTTCGCGATATGGGCCGCCATGGGCCTGCCGGTGGCATTCCTCGGGGCTGCTGTCTGGATGGCGCTGACCGGTCTCAGCCTGAACATGATGACGCTGGTCGCGCTTCTGATGGCGATCGGCATCGTGATGGACGATTCCATCGTGCTGTCGGAATCCATCGCAGTTCACGCGAAGGATGGTGTCAGCGTTGATTCCGTCACGCGCGGGGTGATGGCGGTGATGCCGGGGGTGACGGCCTCGTTCCTGACAACGCTGGCGATCTTTCTGCCGCTGTCCTTTCTGGCGGGCGAGTTGGGCAAGGTCTTGCAGGTGTTGCCTGTCGTGTTGCTTGCGGCGCTGGCGGCCAGTCTGGTCGAGGCCTTTTTGATCTTGCCCCATCACCTCAAGGGCGGGCTGGCACACGCGGGCGCTGTGCCCGGCCGGTTCCGGTCGGCCTTCGATGCCGGGTTCGACCGGCTGCGCGAGGGGGCGGTGGGGCGGTTTGCTGACCTTGCCATCGCCTGGCGTTGGCTCGTGGCGGGACTGGCACTGGCGGCGCTGGTTGTCACGGTGGGCGCGATGGCGGGCGGCGTGGTCAAGCGCGAAGCCATGCCCGAGATCGACGGCGACGTGCTGGAGGCGCGCATCCTCATGCCCGCAGGCACACCGCTGGCGCGCACCGAAGACGCCGTGGCGCAGGTCGAGGCTGCGCTGGCCCGCGTCAACGACCGGCTGGCGCCCGCGCAACCTGATGCGCAGCCGCTGGTACTCCGCACCATCACCCGGCTGGGCCGCAACCTGTCGGCGGGTGAAAGCGGGTCGCATGTGGCCACCGTCGCAGCTGACCTTCTGGGCGCGGAAACCCGCACCACCACGCTGGATACCCTGATCGCGGAATGGCGCGCGGAGATCGGGCCGCTGCCGGGCGCCACCACGCTGATCCTGACCGAGCCTGGAATCGGCCCGCAGGGCATCGCGGTGGAGTTGCGGCTGTTCCATGAGGATCTGGCCGTGCTCGATGACACCGCGCGCGCCACGCTGGCCGAACTGGAAAGCTGGGTTGGCATCCGCAACGCCATGGTCGATCTGCGACCAGGTAGGCCAGAGCTGCGATTGCGGCTGGCCGAGGGCGCGCAGGCGCTTGGCCTGACGGCGGCGGATGTGGCCGGCCAGTTGCGCGCGGGTTTCCTGGGAACGCAACTGACTGATGTGCGCCGCGGCGCCATATCCGCCGAGGTCGAGGTTCTCCTGGCGGGCAGCGACCGTGCCGCACTGGCCGATCTGCATGATTTCACGCTGTCGCTGCCCAATGGTGGCACGGTGCCGCTGTCCAGTATCGCCTTGATCGAAGAGGCGCGCGGTTGGGCGGCGATCTCCCATCGCAATGGCGTGCGGGTTGTCACCGTGCAGGCCGATGTGGATACCCGTCTGGGCAATGCCGATGCGATCACCGCCCGTATGGCTGCGGGCTTCCTGCCAGAGCTTGTGACTGCCACGCCCGGCCTGCGCTTCGAGATCGCCGGGCAGGCCGCCAATTCCGCCGAAACCGTGGCCTCGATCCTGCGCGGCTTCCTGATCGGGCTGGTGGGTGTCTATGTGGTGCTGTCCTTCCAGTTCCGCAGCTATCTGGAGCCGCTCATCGTCATGGTGTCGATCCCGCTGGCCTTTGTCGGGGTCATCTGGGGGCATGTGGTGATGGGTTATGACATCTCGATGCCCTCGCTGGTGGGCGCAGCCTCGCTGGCGGGGATCGTCGTGAACAACGCCATCCTCCTGGTGCTGGTAATCAAGGAGCGGGCCGCTGATGGCTTGGCCGTTGCCCAGGCCGCAGGCCATGCGGTGCGCACCCGGTTCCGGCCGATATTCGTCTCGGTTACGACCACGATCATCGGTATGGCGCCGCTTCTGGCCGAAGGCTCGACCCAGGCGCAAACCCTCAAGCCGCTGGTCATTGCGGTGGTCTTTGGCCTGCTGGCCTCGACCGTGCTGGTCCTGGTGGTGATCCCGTCGCTCTACGCGATCATCGACGACATCCGATCGGGCAAGCGATCATCATCAGCAACGAAATCACGGGGCTGAAAACTACTCGCTGGCGCGGGCTTTCCTGCATCGCGGGTGGAACCAACCACTTGCAAACCGAGCGTCGTAAGAAGAATGTCGCGATATGAAAAGAGAAACCTATCGCCCTCGTCTGCGCATCCGCATTGTCTTCGGTGACGAAGAGATGATTGGTCCCGGCAAGGCCGAACTCCTCGAACGGATTGACCGCTGTGGATCCATCGCAGCAGCAGGGCGTGAGATGGGGATGAGCTACAAGCGCGCCTGGCAGCTGATCGGAACCTTGAACGCGATGTTTCGCGACCCACTGGTTGACAGTACACGTGGTGGACCGGGCGGCGGCGGGGCGGTGCTGACTGATGCAGGGCGGGAGGTTCTTGAACTCTATCGCGCCTTCGAGGCGGACGCGGCCAAGGCCGGCGCGGCGCGGCTGGGGGCGATACAGGCGCTTTTGCGGGATATTCCCGAAGGAAAATAACGATTGACAGGCCGGCCGTTGTCCTGTCGATGTGTTCCTTGAAACATATCACTGGAGAAGCGCCGATAGCCATGATCTTCAATCGTCACTCCATCCTTGCGATCCTTGCGGCGATCGGTCTGGCCACAAGCCCGTTGGCCGCCCAGAACGATGCCCCCATCGTGGCCGCAGCGTCGGACCTGCAATTCGCAGTCGCCGAAATCGCCGAGGCGTTCACGGCCGAAACCGGTATGGAGGTGCGCTTGTCGTTTGGTTCGACCGGTAATTTTGCACGCCAGATCCGCGAGGGCGCGCCCTTCCAGATCTTCATGGCCGCTGACGAACGGTTCATCGCCGACCTGAATACCGATGGGTTTACCCGTGACGAAGGGGATCTCTACGCCGTCGGCCGCGTCGTCCTCATGGTGCCGAACGGATCGCCTCTGACACCAGATGAAACCCTAGACAATCTTGCCGAAATGCTGGCCGCAGGGCAGATAACCCGCTTTGCCATCGCCAACCCTGATCACGCGCCCTATGGGATGCGCGCACGCGAGGCGCTCATCGCGCGCGGCCTCTGGGAGGAACTTCAACCTTACATGGTGCTGGGCGAAAACGTCAGCCAGGCCGCGCAGTTTGCCCTGTCCGGCAATGCCGAGGGGGGCATCATTGCCTACTCTCTCGCCCTCGCGCCCGAGGTTGCCCCGCGTGGAGCCTATGCTCTGATCCCCGAGGAATGGCACGAACCGCTGCGCCAGCGCATGGCGCTGCTGAATGGTGCGGGCCCCGTGGCCGAGGCGTTTTATGCCTACATGAAGGACTCGACGGCACGAGAAATCATGGAGCGTTACGGCTTCGTGCTTCCGGAAGATACGTGATCCATGGACTGGGCTGCGCTCTGGTTGTCGATGCGGTTGGCGGGGTGGACGGTGGCGATCCTGCTGCCGGTTTCCGTTCTGATGGGCCGGGCTCTCGCCTATCGGCAGTTCAGAGCCAAGGGGCTGGTCGAAGCGCTGGTGATGCTGCCACTGGTGCTGCCGCCGACGGTGTTCGGTTTCTACCTGCTGGTGGCATTCGGGCGAAACTCGCCAATCGGCGATCTGTGGCAGAGCCTGTTCGGCCATCAACTGGTTTTCACTTTTCAGGGCTTGGTGGTTGCCTCGGTCATCTTCAACCTGCCCTTCGCCATCCAGCCCGCACAGCGTGGGTTCGAGGCGATTCCTGTGGAGGTGCGCGAGGCCGCATCCTGTAGCGGCATGTCGCCTTTCGCCTCGCTCTGGAAGATCGAGCTTCCTCTGGCGTGGCCCGGCCTGATGACGGCGATGGTGCTTACCTTTGCCCATACGCTGGGCGAATTCGGCATCGTCCTGATGGTCGGCGGATCAATACCGGGCGAGACCAAGACCATCGCCATTGCGATCTATGACCGTGTGCAGGGCTTCGACGACCGGGGCGCGGCGACCATGTCGGCAGTTCTGGTCGCAATCTCGCTCTTTACCATCGCTGTGACCTACTGGTTGTCGGCCCGCGTCGGCAGGAGGCTTTCCTGATGGCGCTGGAAGTGATGGCACAGGCAACAAGGCCGATCCCGCTTGATATCGCCTTTAGGGTAGAGCCGGGCGAATTGCTGGCCCTTGTTGGCCATTCCGGATCTGGCAAGACGACGCTTCTGCGCTGCATCGCGGGGCTTTGGCGGCCAGAATGCGCGCGGGTGGTGGTGAATGGCGCCATCTGGCTCGACACCATCGCCAAGATCGATCTGCCGACGCATCGCCGCCGGGTGGGTATCGTGTTCCAGAACTACGCGCTTTTTCCACACATGACGGCAGTGCGAAACGTGATGGCGGCGATGGATGCGCCTGACAGAGCCGAGGCGGAACGCACGCTTGATCTGGTGAACCTTCACGGCCTTGCCGATCGCAAGCCCGCGCAGCTTTCAGGCGGGCAACAGCAGCGGGTGGCGCTGGCGCGTGCACTGGCCCGTCGGCCGCAAGCCCTGCTCCTGGACGAGCCGTTTTCGGCGGTGGACCGTGCCACCCGCGAGAAGCTTTATGGCGAGATCATCGATTTGCGTCGCCATCTTGCCATGCCGGTGGTTCTGGTTACCCATGACATGAACGAGGCCCAGCTTCTGGCCGACCGCATGGTGGTGATCGAACAGGGTCGCGTCGTGCGGACCGGCACCACAGCCGAGGTGATGTCGGATCCCGAGGCATTGCGCGCCATGGGCATTCGCGAGATTGCGGCCATGCTGCCCGCGATCATCGCCGAACATGGGGTCGACGGGCTGAGCCGGCTGGATGCACCGACGGGGCCGTTGTTCCTGCCGCAAGTCGAGGGGGCGCCCGGCACTCGTGTCAGGGTGCGGATCATGGCGCATGAGGTGATCCTGTCACGAGTGCGGCCAGAAGGGTTGTCCGCGCAGAACATCATTGCCGGGACGATCGCGCGGATTGTGCCGGGCGTTGGCCCGGGCGCAATGGTGCATATCGATGTAGCCGGGCACGAGATTCTCGCCCGCATCACCCGTCGAGCAGCCGATCAGATGGCGCTGGTGCCCGGTGACACCGTTCATGCCATCGTGAAATCCATGTCCGTGGCGCGCGACCACGTTGCTCGCGCGCCCAGCACGATGAAAACCGGATAACCCACCCAAACCATCCGGCGTTTTTTCCTCCGGCATCGGTGCCCGGAGGTCTTCGCCGAAAAAAACGGGCGACAGACGGTGCGTAGAAGATCAGTCCGCCCAGCGGAAATAACCGCGCTGGGAACTTCAGTTGGGCAAAGGAGGGGGACAGTTACAGCAGCGCAAAGACCACGATCAGCGCGCCAATGACCAGCGGAAGTGTCTCGATCCGGTATTCGATGACGAAAGCGGCCCCGGTCGTGATCATCGGCAAACCGGACAAACGGACCAGCAGCGATGCGCCCGGAATGACTGCAAACGCCGAAGGGACGGCAAAGCGCGGAAGCACCCGCGCATCCGCCTGATACCCCTCGAGCACCAGCTTGAACAGGTTGTTCGCCAGGTGCACGATGTCCGCGGCACCGATGGCCACCTCGACCGGCATCAGGATCGTGCCGAGGCCGAAGCCGGAAAACAGCGTGAGTCCGCAGGCGAGGAAAGCGACAAATGCTACGAACAGGATGTCCATGAAACCTTCCCTTCCGGCGACAGGAGAATTGACGTCAGGGACACGGGATGCTTTGTCGAAAGCCGATAACGAACGAGGAAGGTGACCGACTTGCCAGAGCGAATGGAGCATCATGATTTGTTGTCCGGGCTGGTTCGGCTGCACATCCTGCACCATTCGGCGCAGCACCCGGTCTATGGCCAGTGGATGATCGACGAACTGGCGCGGCATGGCTACCGGCTGTCGCCAGGCACGCTCTATCCGATGCTCTCCAAGATGGAACGGGACGGCTACCTGACCAGCCAGTCCGAGCGCGAGGGGCGGACGTCGCGCAAGCTTTACACGATCACGGAAAAGGGACGCGAAGGACTGGCGGTCGTGCGGGTTCGCTTGCGGGAACTGAAGGGTGAGGCGGGGGGCGAATGACAGACAGGATCGACATGGCTGAAGCCGGACAATCGCAAGGAACGCCGGGCGAGGTCTTTTCCGCCTTTTTCAAGCTCGGGCTGACCTCCTCGGCGGACCGATCGCCCATCTTGGATATTTCCGCGATGAACTGGTCACGCGGCGGCGCTGGCTGAGCGATCATGCCTACGCCGATCTGGTCGCACTGTGTCAGTTCCTGCCCGGCCCCGCCTTATCCCAGGTGGGCTTTGCGCTAGGGATGATGCGCGCGGGATGGCTGGGCGCTTTGGCAGCCTTCGTCGCTTTCACACTGCCCTCGGCACTGATGTTGCTCGTCTTCGCGATGACGGCGGCCAACATCTCCGGCCCGGTCGGAACGGGCGCGCTGAACGGCCTGAAGATCGTTGCGGTCGCGATTATCGCGCAAGCAGTCTGGGGGATGGCGAAAAACTTCTGCCCTGACCGGGAGCGGGCGGCAATCGCCGTTGGGGCGGTGGTCGTGCTGGCGTTCCTGCCGGGCGCATTCGGGATGGTTGGAGCGATCGTGCTGGGCGCGGTGGCGGGCCTGACATTCGGGCGCGGGACGGGCGCGCCGGTCAGCGGGCAAGTCACCATGCCGGTATCGCGCGGAGTAGCCGCCGGCGCGCTTGTTGCTTTCTTCGTGCTGCTGGCCCTTCTGCCGCTGGTGGCGGGGCAAGGGCAAACCTGGGCGGTCATCGACAGCTTCTACCGGGCGGGCGCGCTAGCGTTGCGAGTCTGACACTTCCTACCTGTTTCCCCTGATTTCGTCCAAG
>CAZCAX010000035.1:0-34720 GCA_964496915.1 uncultured Rhodobacter sp. | reverse complement strand
GACACCGCTCCTCCAGCGGTTCACGCCGCACAGGGTGAGCTTGGCAACTCGGGCTTGCGCTGGACAGTAAATTGTTTGTTCCGGGCTCGGACATCACGAATATGCAAACTTTCTTCAGAAGGTTTCAGCGATTCAGCTGATCCAGGCACTTGCACGAAGATCCCCCGCATCTTTGGGTGCGGGGGATTGCGCATGATTTGGAAGGGAACGCTCAATGGTCGTGGGTTTCGGGGGGCGGCGACGATTTTCCCTCCCGCTTGCGGCGGCGGTGATCAGAAAAGGCAAGAAACTCGCCCCATATCCCCCGGCGAAAGAAGAGAACCACAAAAACAAACAGCGCGCCCTGGATGAAGAATACCCACTGTCCGGTACCCGCAAGCCAGTGTTCAGAGCCTATTAGAACCACTGCACCAATCATCGGCCCAACCAATGTGCCAATTCCCCCGATCAGCGTGGCCAGGATAGGAACACCAGACATTGCCCAGACAATATCGGCCTGTGACGCGAACTGAAACACAATCGCTTTGGTAGCGCCAGCAAGGCCAGTCAGAGTTGCAGACAACACGAAGGCTAAAAGCTTGATGCTAACCACGTTATAACCCAAAGAGGTCACGCGTTGCTCGTTATCACGGATAGCCACCATAAGCTTGCCGAACGGAGAGTTCACCGTACGGTAAACCAATGCAATGCCACCACCAACCACTACCAGAACGAAGATATACATCGCAAACTGATTCGATAGCGGTATCAACCCAAAAAGCGTACCGCGCGGGATTCCGGGCATTCCGTCCTCGCCGCCGGTGAAGGGTGACTGGTGCGCGATGTAGAAGACGAGCTGCGACAGCGCCAGCGTGATCATGGCGAAGTAGACGCCCTTGCTACGCACGGCGAGAAGGCCGAACACTATTCCCATCAGAAGCGCCACCAGCGTTGCAAACAGAATAGCAAGCTCGGTCGACCATTCCCAAACCTTGACAGCGTGGCCGGCGAGATATGCCGACATTCCAAAGAACGCTGCATGGCCGAAAGAAATCAATCCAAGATATCCCGCAACCAGATTGAACGCCGAGGCGAAGAGCGCAAAACATAGAATTTGCATGGCAAAGACCGGATGCACGACGAATGGTGCGGCCAGAGCGATTGCCAACAAACCGAACGAAATGCCCCATCGTGATAGTTTAGAGTTGCTCATCAGTCTTACCTCGCCTGTCCGAAAAGTCCGGCCGGCCGAAACAGCAGAACCAAGGCCATGACAATGAAGATGATCAGCGTTGACGCTGGCGCGTAGATCAGTTTTGTCATCCCTTCGATAATTCCTAGCGCGAATCCGGTGATGATCGAGCCCGTGATCGAGCCGAGCCCCCCAATCACGACGATAGCAAAGATCACTATTATCAAATGGGTTCCCATAGATGGGCTGACGTTCTGAATCGGTGCAGCCATAACTCCGGCGAGTCCTGCTAGAGAAACACCAAAGCCGTAAGTCAAGGTCAGCAACAGAGGAACATTGATCCCCATCGCGAGAACCAGCTGAGGGTTCTCAGTCGCGGCTCGCAAATAGCTCCCGAGCTTGGTTCTGTCGATCAGATACCAGGTCCCCAAGCAAACAACGAGCGCAACTGCAACGACCCATAGCCGATAGTAGGGCATGTACATGAAGCCCAAGTTTATGCCACCGGGAATAGGATTACGATACGGAAGCCCCATGGAGCCAAAGAAGTATCGAAACAGGGATTCGATCATCAGTAGCAACCCAAAAGTCAGTAGCAACCCATAGAAGTGATCAAGATTATAGATGCGCCGAAGCAGGGTGGTTTCGATCAGCACGCCAACGCCGAATAGGGCAATGGGCGCGATAAAAAGCGCATACCAATAGTTGAGGCCGAAATAGTTCAGGCAGATCCAAGCCACGAACGCCCCGATCATATACTGCGCACCATGCACGAAGTTCGCGATGTGCAACATGCCGAAGATAATCGACAATCCAAGGCTCAGTAGAGCATAAAACGATCCGTTCACAAACCCCAGCATTAGCTGGCTCGCGACTAACTGGACCGGTATCCCGAAGATATCCATTTGGTGCGCCTTCTCGTTAAACGCTGAGGTACGACTTGATACGCTCAAGTGACTCGCTGTCAGTGACCCGATCGAAGCGTTCGACCACCTTTCCATCCACGACCACATTGTGCCGGTCTGCCAATCGGGTTGCGAACCGGTAGTTTTGCTCGACCAGCAGGATAGAGTAGCCCCGAGACTTGATTTTCATAATCACCTCGCCAATTGCCTTGACAATGACCGGTGCGAGGCCCTCCGTCGGCTCGTCAAGCATTAGCAACGTCGCCCCTGTCCGAAGGATTCGAGCGATCGCCAGCATTTGTTGTTCCCCGCCAGACAAGTTGTTACCGCGGCTCTTGCGCCTTTCAGCCAGGTTGGGAAACAAGTCATAAAGTTCGTCAACATGCATTCCTCCGGGCTTGATCACCGGCGGAAGAAGCAGGTTTTCTTCAACCGACAGGCTGGCGAAGATACCGCGGTCTTCGGGACAATATGCGATCCCGCTTTGTGCGATTCGATTCGCAGGCATCTGGATCAGTTCTTGCCCTTCGAAACTTACCGATCCTGCTCGCTTGGGCAAAAGGCCCATGACAGCTTTAAGTGTGGTGCTTTTCCCGGCACCATTGCGACCCAAAAGCGTAACTACCTCGCCTTGCTGGATATCGAATGAGATTCCGTGAAGTACATGGCTTTCGCCATACCAGCCATTCAGGTCGTTTACCGACAGACAAACCTCACTCATCCTCGCCTCCCACATAGGCCTCCACGACGCGCGCATCGCGGGCGATCGCTTCATAGCTTCCCTCGGCAAGGATCGCGCCGCGCTGCAGTACTGTGACCCGGTCGCAAAGGCCGGCGACCACGCCCAGATTATGTTCGACCATGACAACTGTCCGCCCTTTTGCGGCACTGCCAATCAGTTCGACCACTTTGTCTATATCCTCTGTGCCGAGACCGGATGTAGGTTCGTCAAGAAGCATCATCTCGGGGTCCAGTGCGATCGTGGTGGCAATCTCAAGTGCGCGCTTGCGCCCATAGGGCAGTTCGCCCGCTCGGATATGCAGGAACGGTGCCAAGCCAACGCCTTCGAGAATGGCAGAGGCCTCTTCATCGAGCCTGGACATCGCTGAAAGGGGAACCCAGAACTTAAGCGCGACGCCCGTACGTCGCTGCAACGCCGTGCGAATGTTTTCCAGGACAGTCAGTTGCCCGAAGACTGCTGAAATCTGAAACGACCGAACAAGTCCCATTCGTGCAATGCTCGTTGCCGAGTGGCGCGTGATGTCGACACCATTGTAAGTAATGGTGCCAGAAGTCGGCGGAAGGAACTTTGTCAGCAAGTTGAAGCAAGTGGATTTTCCTGCACCATTCGGGCCTATCAAAGCATGAACGGCGTAACGCTTTACATTGAGATCGACGTCCTTCACCGCTGTGAACCCGCCAAATCTTCGGGTCAGGCCGCTCGTTTGCAGGATGTAATCATCGGTGTCATCTGCCACTTCGGCACTCCCTGTGAAAAAAACGGCGCGGGCCGCAGCTTACTTCAGGACGAAGTTAATGGCACAGCAACGCAACAGACAACACGGTGCGGCATCGTGATCATACTCATGATTTCGGAAGACCGCTTTCCGGCCCACGCCGACATGAGTACCGGCGGACCATCCGGTCAGGCTCAGCTTCACAAAAGACCTGCGAAAGCGTCCTGCGTCGGAACAGAGGCATCGTCAGCAGTTCCGGTCGGATTTCACCGCGATCAATTCGAATTTGGGAAATTTGGTCCGGGCACCGGCAGCGAAATCCGCTTGCGAGCCCCGCAACCCGGCAATGGCAAACGCCGCTGTGGAAACTGCTATCTCGTGCTGCGAGGAAGTCCCGATGGATCGCGTCGGATCGTACCACACAATGAGCCAGTGAAGTGAACCAAGGGCCGCCTTCGTCGCAATCTTAAGGTTTGTCTGGGCGAAGTCGCCGCGCTCCATACCGCTGGCAATGATATCGGATGCGCATTTTTCGTAATCGTCTCGAAATTTCATAACACGCTTCATCGCACGGTTTTGCCTTGCGTTAAGCTCAGAGACCAGCTGATGCTGTGTGGCCTCCAGCGCCACACGCTGATATGCGTAAGTGTTCATGATCACAAGCGCGTGGGCGTAAATCATGCGCCACAGCCGCTCGGCCGGAGCGAGTTCAACCATTTCGGCGATTGGGCTTGTCTTCTCATTGACGATGAAATGCGCCCCTACAACCACGTCGAAGAAGAGATCCGACTTGCTGCGATAGTAATGGTATATCTGTCCTTTTGTAGTACCAAGCCGCTTGGCAACCTGATCAAGCGTCGCGGCGGCATAACCGCGCTCCATAAAGGCATGCGCGGCCGCTTCAAGGATATGCGCGCGCGCCTCCATCTTCGGGCCGCTTCGTGCTTCGGTTTCCCAAAGGGGAACCATGTTCGCTTTCTGCGAAGGCTTTTCGGTCTTTGGTTTCACTGGCTTTCGCATTTCGACTTTCCTGAGAGCCACCGCGCCCCGTCTGATCATGACGAAAATTTGGCATGCGTTAGCCCAAAACGTATTCCACGAATATGTGGCAGAAAGCAAGAGACGGGAGCGGGGTTCATCCGCGAGAATGGCATTCTGAGATCAGGAGCGGAAATGTGCGCAACAAGTAAACACATGACTGATTGTTTGCCGCGAGCCTTGCAGCATTCGCAAACGCTTGAGTACCTGGTGCGTGGTTCTTCGTGGGTTTTAGGTGAGGCTGGTATGAATGATGGTTCATTGAAAGAGTTCGCGGCAGGTTACCGGTATCTTCAGGGGCCTGGTGCCATCAGCAGAATGTGGGATTTGGCGCACGAGCTCGGCTCGCGGGCAGTGCTGGTCGCGGATGCCGGTGTCCTGAACATGTTGAATGCGAAGCTCACCGCAGGTGCCATACCCGGCCGCGATGTTGTGCTGCATTTCTCTGGTGAAATCACGCAGCAGGCGATCGAGCAACTTGCGCAGAGCGCACGAAAGAACAATCCCGACGTGATCGTTGCTCTCGGCGGTGGCAAGGCGCTGGATGCCGGCAAGGCCGTTGCGTTGGCTCTAGGGTTACAGGTCATGACTGTCCCCACAATAGCTTCCACCGATGCCCCTGCCAGCCGCGGTATCGCGATGTATGATAGCACTCACAAACTGAGCGGGGTCGTGCAACTTCCAGCCAGTCCGGCAATTGTTCTGGTGGATACGGCCGTGATCGCTTCGGCACCTGTGCGATTCCTGCGGGCCGGGATCGGTGACGCCATTGCCAAGAAGTTCGAGGCCGAGGCCGTCATGGCCGCCAATGGACGAAACAAGCACGGCACGGCACCGCTCTGGTCGGGTGTGATCGCCGCGGATGGTTGCTACCGGTTATTGCGCGCCCATGCGATTCAGGCGCTGACTGATGCCGAATCTGGCATTGCCAGCCCCGCCCTGGAAGCGACGGTCGAAGCCTGCTTTCTTCTCAGCGCCATGGGATTCGAGAATACAGGCCTGTCCATCGCTCATTCTATGACCCGCGGACTGGTCAAGGCCCGACAGATCGCAGATCAGTTGCACGGTTTTCACGTTGCCTACGGCCTCGTGGTTCAGTTGGTAACCGAAAGCCACGCGAAACCTGATATCGAAGACATGCGAGCGTTTCTGGAGGCGGTCGGACTGCCGCGCACCCTGGCAGAGATGGGAATGACAGCGCCGCAACCTCGGGATTTTGATGCGCTGGCTGATTCATGCCTTACCAGCCCGCATTGGCAGAACACTCCCCGTCCACTTGACGGAGCGGCAATACGCAAGGCGATCGAAACAGTGGAAACCTGGTGAACCAAGAGCACATCACGTGGCTTCGGGACTTCCCACCTGGGCGCGTGAGCGCAGCTTGAGAATTGGCCCGGGGTATGCGGTTGCATCTGCGAGAACCGCGCAAACATGGCTACCCACTTCATCGGCCGTTATCCAGCCCGGCTTTGCAATGCCGACGGTGCGCTTTCCAGCAATCATCGAGCAAAGCATAAGTTCCAGCACCCGGACATCGGGTTTCAAGGGCTCGATCTGGAGTGAGCGAAAGAGATTGCGTTGGGCAGCCTGCGCCATGGAGACCGCCGCCATCCCGTGGACAATGAAATCTGCCATGCCTCCACCGATTGAGAGATAAGTCGTGCCGGGCCGCATGGTCGGGATGAACGCCTTCGCGGCCTCAAAGTGGGGCAGAACATTTTGTGTGAAGACATCGATCAGAAACTTGCCGTCCATTTCTGCCAATGGCTTAGCACGAGAGGGACCATTGACCGAAACCACAACGTCCCGGATGCCGCCGTCCTTCGAAAGCGTTTCGGCAAGAGACTTCGCAGAAATGGCGTCAGATACATCACCCTCGCACACGGTGAGTGCAGAGCCTGCGCCGAACTCCCTGACGAGCTGAGCCAACGCCTCTGATGAGCGACCCACTGCCACCACGGGCCGCCCCATGCCAAGTAGCTGTGCCACGATTCCTCGCCCTACGTCACCGCTTGCGCCAACAACAGCAGTTCTTTCCAAAGCATGCGACCTTTCTCTTCTTCAAAGAAGACAGTGTATTGTGCGACAAGCACTGGAGAAACACTCGGATATGTTACATCACGTATATGTAAGTTCATCCCGCAAATGAGTATTCTGATGCTGCGATCAGACCGGCATGATACTTACATCCGCTGTTCATTGGCGCTGGCCACGCGGTGAGGCCCAACATAGGAGTAATCACATTGGCCAGAAAAGACGAACATACGCTGACCAGGACCCCCGAATCCGATAGCACTGAATCGGCCCGCACGGAAATTCTTGAAGCGGCTGCGCAAACTTTCGTCGAGCGGGGCTACGCAGGAACATCAATTGATGACGTTGCCGATACGCTGGGTTCGACCAAGGGCCGCATCTATCATTACTATCAAAGCAAGACGGATATAATCATTGATATTCACCTCGTTGGTTTGCGTCATTTGCTTGAGCGGGTCGGGGCCGTGTCGCGCCACACCGATCTGAAAGCCGATATCCGGCTCTATGCGATGTGTCGCGAGCATGTTGTCGTCTTTCAAACAACCGTCGCCTATCAAAAGGCAACGATGTTGGGCCTGAACCATTTTCTGCTGTCAATTACCCGTTCCGATCAGGAAGCTTCTGCGAAGCTTGTCCAGAAACTGCGCGACGACTATGAGAAACTGTACATAGATACGATCGCCGAAGGTATGAAGGACGGGACTTTTTCGACGCCGAATGCCCGCCTGGCAACCAAACCGTTGCTAGGAGCCCTGAACTGGGCCAATTCCTGGTTCACGCCGAACGATCCGGATAGCGAAGTTTCTATCAGTGAAGTTGCGCACGGGTTGGCCAACTACTGCGTCAGTGCGGTTATCGGCTATCGCGCGAATTCCGAGATACAGAGCTAGACGTATTATCATGCCATCGATGGGTGAGAGCATCCACCCAGCAGTTCAAGTGGATGCAGCGTGCTATCAGGCAGTTGCGTGGTCAGCAACTCCGGCAAGGCGCTGATCACGTTAGTTCCAGTCCCCGCCTTTTCAGGCCTTGGCCAGTTTCAAGCGATTTGCAATATTGTTCAGCATGATTGCGGACGATCCACCAAAAATTGTCGTAGCGATAACATCGCGGACGTAGCGCTCCATTCCAAATCCTTCGGCATAGCCGTAGGCTCCAAGAATCTTCTGGCATTCCAAGACCACGTCACGGCAAGTCTCAGTCACGAAAAGCTTGGTCATAGATGTTTCGGCAGCAGAGGGTTTTCGGTTTTCGATCAGCCACGCCGCCCAATACAGCATTAACCGACAGGCTTGCAGCCGGGTGCGCCCATCGGCCAACTTGTGTCGGATGGACTGGAAGCCGGAAATCTTTTGGCCGAATTGTCGACGTTCTTCGGCATAATTCCAAGCCTCGTCCAACGCGGCCTCGGCAACCCCCAGTGCCAGCGCAGGGACTTCCAGCTTCTCCGCCTCAAGTGCCGGGCCTGCAAGCTGCGACCAACCCTGATTCCAGCAGTTCGGACCGCCGAGGATGTTCGCCGCTGGCACTATGACATTGTCGAAATGAACGTCGCAGGCCGCCGCTCCGCGTGCGCCCATCGTGTCAACCTTGGAAATAGTAATCCCCGCCGAACTGGGCGGCACCAGCACAAAGGACAGATTCTTGTAGCGTGCCGTTTCCGCATCGCTCTTGAGAAGAACGAAAATATAATCGGCGTTGTCTGCTCCTGAGCACCAGCGTTTGGTGCCATTGATCACAACTGTATCGCCGCGCAACTCACCGCGCGTCTCGACGGCCGCAAGATCCGCTCCTACATTGGGTTCTGACAGGCCGTATGCAAAATGCAACCTCCCTTCGGCAATTCGCGGCAGATAGGTGGCCTTCTGCTCTTCGCTGCCCGATGCCGCAATATTCATCCCGCCGTAACACGCAGCGGAAATGAAAAGGCCGGACAGCCCCATGTGCGCGCGCGCCAGTTCCTCTATTGCTGCCGTCAGTGCAACAACGTCGTGGCCAAGGCCTCCATACTCTTCGGGAACAGTCAACGCGCAGAGCCCTAGATCGCCCATCTTATGCAGCATCTCTACAGGGACGAAATCGGCCTTGTCCCAACCCGCGATCATTTCAGGGTTCGTTTCCCGTGCGAGAAACTTTCTGATCGTATCTCGCAGCATGGTGATGTGTTCGGATTCGGTGAAATCCATTGGCGTCACTTCCCGGTAAAGTTCGGCTTGCGCTTGTTTACAAAAGCATCGACAGCCTCGGCATGATCTTGTGATCGGCTCGACACCGTCTCAAGGGCGAAACCGGCATCGACCATAGCAGCAAGCTGCTGCTTGAGTCCGATGTTTATCAACGCTTTGGTGTAACGGATTGCCTTCTGCGCCCCGTTGCCAAGTTTGTCAGCCCATTCTGTAACTTTTGTATCAAGTTCGCCTGCCGGCACTGCAAAAGCGATAAGGCCCATTTGCGCCGCCTCAGCAGCGGTCATCAGATCGCCCGAGAGAAGATACTGCTTGGTCTTCGCATAGCCCACGAGCTGCGGCCAGATCACGGCGCCGCCATCGCCTGCCACCAGTCCGACCTTGACATGTGGATCAGCAATGCGTGCGGTTTCGTCGGCGATCACGATATCGCAAAACAGAGCCAGTGTTGCACCCAGCCCCACAGCGTCGCCGTTCACCCTAGCAATGATCGGTTTTTCACAGTCCAGCATGCTTTGCAGAATGCGCTTGCCGTTCTTGTAGCCGTTCTCGAACATGTTGATGTCTTCGATCGACGCCAACATACCGGGAATATCGCCTCCGGCACTGAAGGCCTTGCCTGCACCTGTCAGCACAAGCACGTTCACATCGGGGTCGCGATCAACATCCCAGAACAGCCGAACCAATTCGCCATCCAGTTCAGGATTAATGGCGTTGCGCGCATCCGGTCGGTTCAGCGTTGCACGAAGAACTTTGCCCTCTCTCTGGAAAACGATGCAATTATAGTTCGTATATTCCATGTTCTGCCTTTCTTTTTTCCTTGCGTAATGTGCGCGGTGGTTAGCCGGGCGAACTACGCCTCTGCGCGACCATAAACCGACGACGGTGACGCTTGCAGCCCCGCCGTCGCGATATCACACTCTGGATAGCTGGAGGTTCTCCTCAATCTAAGGCCTTCTCCTTGAGCGCCGCGACATCGGCCCCAGCCTTTTCCAGCGTCGCAACATATTCTTCGCGAAGACGGCAACAAAGGTCGCGCGCCTTGGGGAGATCCGAGATCCCTCCAACACCCTGGCCTGCTGACCAGATATCCTTCCAGACTTTTGCCTCGCTCTCCATGTCCAACTCGCCCGCATGATCCAGATGCTCCGGATCAAGCCCCGCAGCAATAATACTCGGACGCAGGAAGTTCGCGCCAACACCGCTTATTCGCGACGTGTAAAGTATGTCGGCTGCCTGGCTGTCGAGTATCATCTTCTTGTATCCGTTCTGGACCAGTGATTCCTGCGTCGCCAGGAAGCGCGTTCCCAGATAGGCCAGATCTGCCCCCATCATCCGGGCTGCAGCGACCTGAGCACCGGTGTTGATCGCACCGGCCAGTATAATCGTTCCACCGAAAAAGGCGCGGATCTCTGATACCACCGCGAAGGGGTTCAGCGTACCGGCATGCCCCCCGGCTCCGGCACTGACGGCAATGATTCCATCCACTCCTGCTTCCGCAGCCTTGCGCGCATGACGGATATTGATCACGTCGTGAAACACCAACCCTCCGTAATCATGCACCCTTTTCACAAGTTCAGGCACTGCGCCCAAAGATGTGATGATGACCGGAACCTTTTCTTCGACACATATCTGGAGGTCCGCTTCAAGTCTCGAATTCGACTTGTGGACAATCAGATTAACTCCAAAAGGTGCCGGGTTTTCCTCGGGCAGGAGGCGCTCGCGAATTTCGTGCAGCCAGTCGCGGAAGCCATTGCTGCTCCGCTGATTCAGTGCCGGAAAGGTACCAAGAATGCCGCCCGCGCAGGTTTCGACAACGAGATCGGGACCAGAAGTCAGGAACATAGGCGAGGCGATTGCGGGAACGGCCAGTCGCTCCTCCAGCACTAGGGGAAACGGCAAGATGGAACCTCCAGTTTGCGTTGAATGCGGCGCATCATGCGTCGATTTCAGCAAGGACGTTAGTGTTCGGGCGCAAATATTGCGTACGTGATCATGTCACCGGATAGTTGCCATTGTTGAACACTGGGCCGACTGTTGGATGCCGGGCAGCAACAGAGGACACCATGACCCACCCCACCGAAGGAACCATTCGGGTCGACCGAGACGGTCAAGTACTGCTTATCGGCATCGACCGCCCGCAAAAGCTGAACGGCTTTTCCGAACGCATGGTGATGGAACTGAGCGATGCATACGATTTGCTGGAAAATGACCCGGACATCCGCGTAGGCCTGCTGTACGCGATAGGATCCCATTTCACAGCCGGCGTGCAACTGGACCAGATTGGTCGCTGGTTTGCCGAAGGGCGCCATGCATCTGCTCCGGGAAAGGTCGACCCTTTTGATCTGTTTTCGCCGCTGCGATCCAAGCCGGTTGTGGTTGCTGTGCAGGGTATCTGTTTCACAGTCGGCATCGAGTTGATGCTGGCCGCCGATATCGTTATCGCCGCCGAGGATTCACGTTTCGGACAGATCGAGGTTCGGCGCGGCATCTTCGCCAATCATGGCGCGACCCTTCGTATCATTGAGCGTGCGGGTTGGGGAAATGCCATGCGCTATCTTCTGACCGGCGATGAATTTGACGCGCCGACCGCGCTGCGTCTGGGACTGGTGCAGGAGGTCGTTCCCACAGGCACTCAATTCGACCGCGCCTTGAATCTATCTCAACTCATTGCCCAACAAGCGCCTCTTGCTGTTTCGCAGACCATTCGTTCAGCGCGCACTGGCGTCATGCACGGCTGGCACGCTGCAATTGCTGATTTTGGTCCGGCGCAGGCAAAATTGATGCGCACCGATGATGCAGCAGAGGGGCTCCGCAGCTTTGCCGAGAAACGGGACGGGGTCTACCAGGGGCGCTGACGGTCACGTCAAGCTGGCAAGTGCCGCAGTATCGAAACCTTGCGGCGTCACACCTATCTGAATCTTCTGAGCCCACGAAGGATCTGCCAGCAAGGCACGGCCCACGCCAATCAGATCGGCGTCACCACGAGCGATCGACGCCGCCAGAAGCACAGGAGTAGCCTGCGGTGTCAGCCCCGCACTGCCGGTAGCCACGCAGGGCAGCCCCGTGATGTTGCGCACCCATCCCGTGAGCGTACGCGTACTCTCAGCGAAAGCGGGTTCATATAGCCGACGCGTGCTTATATCCAGGACATCCACCCCGGCGGAAACAATCGGTTCCAGCAGAGCCTCCAACTCGCCGGGCGTCTCGGCCAGCCTCGCCCTGTAGTCTTGCTGTTTATGTTGCGACAGGCGCAGCAAGATCGGCATGTCTGGCCCAACAGCACGCCGGACAGTCCGCAGGACCTCAGCCGCAAAGGTGCTGCGTGCCCTTGCAGAACCACCCCATCGGTCTGAGCGCCGGTTGGTATCGGCCCAAAGGAAACTGTCGATGAGATAGCCATGGGCGCCGTGGATAGCTATACCGTCAAAACCTGCAGTCACAGCCGCTGCCGCTGCACGTCCATATGCATCAATGACATCGGCGATCTCGCTTTCGGTCATCGGCCGGGTCATGGGCGCGATCCGCGCAACGAACTCCTTCGGATAGGATACAACACCGGGCGTGCCCCACAGACCCGAAGGCCGCAGCCCCGGAAGATCCGGCCAGGCGGAAATGAGTGGATCGCGCAATGGTCCCTGATGCCATAACTGCGGCATGATTGCTCCGCCTGCTGCGTGAACTGCAGCTGTCACCTCGCGCCAGCCCGCCAACGCGGCATCCCCATACATATGGGGCACCGCCTGATCGTCCACTGCTGCGGGGTGTTCGATCGCCGCACCTTCTGTCACGACAAGCCCTACCCCGCCGGCAGCACGCCGCGCGTAGTAGGCTGCCACGTTCTTCCCCGGTATGCCGCCGGGCGAGAAGCTGCGCGTCATCGGTGACATCATGATCCGGTTGCGCAACCGCAATCGTCCAAGTTGCAGAGGACGAAACAACGGTTCGAGATCCGCATTCATTTTGCGACACCCGCCCAACTGAAATCCGGGAAGACCACACTGCGATCACCCCGGCGCATGTCATCAAGGAAGCCTCCGGTTGGCGCCTCGGGCCGGACCGGATTGTGATCGCCATCCGGATCGAGCCAAAATTCGCGCCAGGACGGGAAATGTGCATGCCACGTCCCCTCGACCTTCGGCCGGCCGGGCCATCGCATTTTTTTCTCGCCAATGGGTGGTTCATCGGATGGAACCGCGTAAAGCTCCGAAGTGATCCTACGGCGGAAATACCATCTACCATTAATGCGGGCGTAGGTGTCCAGATAATACAGATACATCGGAACCCAGACGCGGCCAACTTCGTGCTCGCACCGGCAATAGGTCAAGCCGCGCGCCGTGTCGGGGCCATCGAATTCCACGATCTGGTTGCCGACATGATGAACCGAAGCGGTGAAGCTCCGCAGAACCTTGGAGAAAACTCCCTTCAACGCTCGTCTGCCTTGTTTCACGCGCGTCACGCGCACATCCTCGACATACAGGTTTACGATGGCGTCGATATCGCGCATGTCCACCGCCAGCGCGTAGCGAAATGCAAGCTGGCGTATCTCGGCGCGGGATTCCAGTCGATCGATCCGGTCAGTCAGATCCGCAAGGGTATTGTGATCGGGCATCGGATTCTCCCTGGCATGTCATCACAAGCTGCATCACTTAGCGTGGTGTGCGGCGAGATTCATTGAACAGCAGATTATTCCACCTCAGGTTACAGATGCGCTTGGCGCGACCAAACATCACAAGTGTGGGGTTTCTCCATCAGTTCTGGCACTCGAGGGCCTGGAATGGTTCCGATGCCGCAATGCAAAAAGGGAGAAGGATGCCCATGAAGGTATTGGTGCCTGTGAAGCGGGTGATCGACTATAACGTGAAGGTCCGTGTGAAGGCGGATGGCAGCGGGGTCGATCTGGCGAATGTGAAGATGTCGATGAACCCGTTCGACGAGATCGCGGTCGAGGAGGCAATCCGGCTGCGCGAGAAGGGTGTGGCGTCAGAAGTGATCGCCGTCTCGATCGGCGTGAAACAGGCGCAGGAGACGCTGCGCACGGCGCTCGCGATGGGGGCCGACCGGGCAATCCTGATCGTCGCCGCCGATGACGTTCACACCGATATCGAACCGCTCGCGGTGGCCAAGCTTCTGGCCGCGGTGGTCAAGGAAGAACAGCCTAGGCTGGTTCTGGCCGGCAAGCAGGCGATCGACAACGACATGAACGCGACCGGGCAGATGCTGTCGGCGCTTCTGGGATGGAGCCAGGCGGCGTTTGCGTCCGAGGTGACCATCGAGGGCGATCATGCGGTTGTGACGCGCGAGGTTGATGGCGGCCTGCAGACGATCAAGGCCAAGATGCCCTGCATCGTCACGGTGGACCTGCGCCTGAACGAGCCGCGCTATGCCTCGCTGCCCAACATCATGAAGGCCAAGAAGAAGCCGCTCGATGAAAAGACCGCGGCCGACTACGGCGTCGATGTCACGCCCCGCCTGAGCATCATCAAGACCACGGAACCCGCATCGCGCAAGGCCGGGGTCAAGGTGGGCTCGGTCGACGAGCTGATTGCGAAACTGAAAGACGAAGCGGGGGTGATCTGATGGCCGTTCTTCTTCTTGCCGAAGTGACCGATGGTCAACTCAACCGCGACGCAACCGCCAAGTCGGTGACCGCTGCCAGGATCGTGGGCGATGTGACGGTGCTTTGCGCCGGGGCGCGCGCCGCCGATGCGGCGGCTGCGGCAGCGACGATCGCCGGTGTCGCGAAAGTGCTGGTGGCCGAAGATGCGAGCCTCGGCCATCGCCTGGCCGAACCGACGGCGGCGCTGATCGCTTGCTTGGCCGATGGATACAGCCATGTCTTCGCGCCAGCCACGACGGATGCCAAGAACATCCTGCCGCGCGTCGCCGCGCTGCTGGATGTGATGGTGATTTCCGATGTCTCGGGCGTGGTCGATGCCGAAACCTTCGAGCGTCCGATCTATGCGGGCAACGCGATCCAGACGGTGAAGTCGTCGGACAAGGTCAAGGTGGTGACCATCCGCACCTCGACGTTCGACGCGGCTGGTGACGGCGGTTCGGCGGCGGTTGAAACCATCGCGGTGCCCGCCAACCCGGGGCTCAGCGCGTGGGTCGAGGACAAGGTCGCGGCCTCGGACCGGCCGGAACTGACCTCGGCCAAGATCGTGGTGTCGGGCGGGCGTGGCCTTGGCTCGGAAGAGAACTTCGCGATGATCGAGGCGCTGGCCGACAAGCTGGGCGCGGCCGTGGGCGCCAGCCGCGCGGCGGTCGATTCGGGCTACGCGCCCAACGACTGGCAGGTGGGCCAGACCGGCAAGGTGGTGGCACCGCAGCTTTACGTGGCGGTGGGCATTTCCGGCGCGATCCAGCACCTCGCCGGTATGAAGGACTCCAAGGTCATCGTCGCCATCAACAAGGACGAGGAAGCGCCGATCTTTCAGGTCGCCGACTACGGGCTGGTCGCCGACCTGTTCCAGGCCGTGCCGGAACTGACCGGAAAACTGTAACGATACGTTAGACTTAGTCAGTTGCGTCAGCGAACGACAGGTAACGGAGACACCAATGAAAATTGACGGACATTCAGCGCTTGTGACCGGTGGCGGCTCTGGTTTGGGCGAGGCCACAGCGCGAGCGTTGTCGATAGCTGGGGCCAAGGTAGCGGTATTGGATTTCAACCTTGAGGCCGCGAAACTGGTTGCCGATGCAATCGGCGGAATTGCGGTGCGGTGCGATGTGTCCTCTGCTGAAAGCGCGGAAGCAGCAGTCGCCGAGGCTGCTGCACGGCAGGGCATCGCACGGATACTGGTGAACTGCGCGGGCGTCGGTCCGGCTAAGAAGATCCTGGGCAAGCAGGGCGTAATGTCACTTGACGACTACCGTCGCGTGATTGAGGTCAATCTCATCGGCACCTTCAACATGCTGCGGCTTTTTGTAGCCGGAGCCTCCGAATTGGAGCCAGTCGAAACAGGCGAACGTGGCGCGATCATCAACACGGCTTCCGTTGCCGCATATGAGGGGCAGATAGGGCAGACAGCCTATGCCTCGTCTAAAGGTGGCGTTGTCAGTCTGACCCTGCCTGCCGCGCGCGAACTGGCGGCGCATGCAATCCGGGTTTGCACGATCGCACCTGGTATCTTTGAAACTGCCATGCTCAAGGGCCTCCCGCAGGCCGCCCAAGACAGCCTTGGTGTGGCCGTGCCATTTCCGTCGCGGTTGGGCAAGCCAGCAGAATACGCCGCGCTCGCGCGCCATATCATCGAGAACCCGATGCTCAATGGCGAAACCATTCGCCTTGACGGCGCGTTGCGCATGGCACCGAAGTAAGAGGGCGCAACATGACCGACGCGTTCATCTTCGACCATCTTCGCACACCGCGCGGCCGCGGCAAATCCGATGGCGCGCTGCACGGGGTTACGCCCATACGACTGGCCACGACTGTTCTGGGTGCGCTGCGAAACCGCAATGCGCTTGATACCGCGCTGGTGGACGATGTCATTATGGGCATCGTTATGCCGGTGGGCGAGCAGGGCCAGTGCCTGCCGCGAATAGCCGCAATTGCCGCGGGGTATGCCGAAACCGTGGCAGGTGTTCAGATCAACCGTTTCTGCGCTTCCGGACTTGAAGCGGTCAACATGGGCGCAGCCAAGATCATGGCAGGACAAGCTGACATGGTGGTGGCAGGCGGCGTGGAAAGCATGTCGCGGATCCCGATCTTGTCCGATGGCGGGGCGTGGGGGTCTGACCCTGCCGTGGCGATTGCGACGCAATTCGTTCCGCAAGGCATTTCCGCAGATCTGATCTCCACGCGTTGGGGCTACAGCCGCGAGCGACTGGATGCCTTGGCCGCAGAAAGCCATGCACGCGCCGCCCTTGCCTGGCAAGAGGGCCGCTTCGACCGTTCGGTGATTCCGGTAGAGGACATCCTGGGCCAGACGCTGCTGGCGCGCGACGAGACCATCCGCGCGGGCACCACAGCGACGGATCTGGCCAGCCTCAGGCCCTCGTTCCGAGCAATTGGTGCGGCAGGTTTCGACCGGGTGGCCCTGACCCGCTATCCCGACCTCGCCGAGATCGTTCATGTCCATCATGCCGGCAATTCCAGCGGAATCGTCGATGGAGCGGCCGGCGTCCTGATCGGCACGCGCCAGGCAGGGGCAGAAACGGGGTTGATACCGCGTGCACGCATTCGCGCATTCGCCGAGATCGGTTCGGAACCGACAATCATGCTCACCGCCCCCTCTTTTGCCGCCGAGAAGGCGCTGAAGCGGGCTGGTATGACCGTCGCGGACATCGACCTTTGGGAAATCAACGAAGCCTTTGCCGCCGTTTCCCTGCGCTTCACCGAGGCGCTCGATCTGGACCCCGCGCTGGTCAACGTCAACGGCGGCGCAATCGCAATGGGCCACCCTTTGGGGGCAACCGGGGCCATCATTCTCGGCACTGCGCTGGACGAACTGGAGCGCACCGGAAAATCCACTGCGCTGGTGACCCTTTGTGTGGGCGCGGGGATGGGCGTTGCCACAATCATCGAACGAGTGTGAGAGGGACGACATGCTGATCATCGAAATCGAAACTGGCGGCATTGCCGTCGTCACCATCGACATGCCAGGGCGTTCCATGAATGTGCTGGACTTGCCCTTGGCCGAAGCACTTGCCGAAATGGCTGAAGCGATGGCCAACAACCCTGATGTCAGTGGCGTGATCCTGACCTCGGCCAAGTCGGACTTCATCGCCGGGGCAGATCTGTCCATGGTCGAAGGGTTTCTTGCCCCCGGCCAGACGCCGGTCGAGATTTCGGCAACGGTCAGCCGCATCGGCAGCGCGTTTCGCAAGATCGAGCGGATGGGAAAGCCGATTGTCGTAGCGACGCCTGGCACTGCCCTTGGCGCAGGACTGGAACTGATGATGGCCTGTCATTATCGCATCGCGTCGCGCAACGAGCGCGCCGTTTTCGGCCTGCCAGAAGTAGGTCTGGGCATTCTACCGGCCGCTGGCGGCACCCAGCGCCTGCCCCGTATTGTCGGTCTGGAGATGGCACTTCCGATCTTGAGCACAGGTAAGCCTGTGAATGCCGAGAAAGCTCTTGAAATCGGGCTGCTGGATGCAATAGCCGAAGCGGACGACCTAATACCCGCTGCACGCCGGGCGCTGGCCGAAGGCCGTGTGCCCGATGCCGCGCCCTGGGATAGCAAGGGCTTTCGGTCACCGGGCCAGGATGTGAACGGGACTGACGGATTTAACCTTTTCATTGCTGCCAATGCCGCCGTTGCCGCTGATCCAGGCCCGGCCTATCCTGCGCCGGGTGCGGTCTTGTCTTGCGTATGGGAAGGGCTTCGCCTGCCCATCGACAAGGCACTGGAACTGGAATGGCGGTATTTTGCGAAACTTGCCACCGGCACCGTTGCGCCCGCGCTCATCAGTTTGCGTTTTTTTGCCCCTCGCCGCGCCGCCAAAGCCGGGTTGGGCAGTCCAGATCAGCAGTTTCCGCTGGCAAGGGTCTGCAGGGCCGCAATCGTGGCTGAGGCCAAACGCCTGCGCGATACCGGCATATCCACGAACCGCATTAATAATGTGGCCTTGGCAATGGATTTGAAACCAGCTCCTCTGCCCGAATCGACTTCGGTAGGCGACTTTTCAACGGTGGAACCGATGAATGATGCCGCGCGGCGTTCATTGGCACGAAAGCTGGTGGTGGCCGGCGCACTTGCGGTTGCCGGGGAGGCGCCAGAAAACCCTGACATTGCTAATGTCATCGCAGTGGAGTTGGCGGGGTATCCGGCCTGGACCGGCGGGCCCTTGGCACTGATCGAGCGGGAGGGGTTACAGACACTTGTCTCCGAGGCCTACAACGAGGGTATCGCCGTTCCCACTGCGTTGAACAGGGATGATGTTTTGAGTTGACCGGTTCAACGGCCTTGGAACCATGCTTGCCACTGTTGATACGTGAAAAAGGAAGAATGGGTGCTTACTGATGGACTTTGTGCGGCTTTCGCAAGAAAGCCCTTCAAGTTGGAGGATCGCGCCGGTGTTCGCAGGGTGTGCACTCCCATCCGAATGCGTCCAAGGTGAGTGATGTTATGCCGAGGTTGATAGTCAGCCATAGGAGAGACAAATGATCCTGAACGAAGATCAGGCTATGGTGCGCGACATGGCCCAGCGTTTTGCAGCCGGTCGTTTGTTGCCGGCTTCCGCGCACTGGGACGAGACGGGCGAATTTCCCCGCGCGGTCATCGCCGAGATGGGCGCGCTGGGGCTGATGGGCATGCTGGTGCCCGAGGAATGGGACGGCTCGATGACCGATGCCATCGCCTATGCCTGTGCGCTTGAGGAAATCTCGGCAGGAAACGGCGCGATTTCGACCATCATGTCGGTGCACAATTCCGTTGGCTGCGTGCCGATCCTGCGCTTTGGCAACGACACCCAGAAAGAACAGTTCCTGCGCCCGATGGCGCGTGGCGAATGGTTGGGCGCGTTCTGCCTGACCGAGCCTCAGGCGGGGTCTGACGCGTCGGCCTTGCGCACGCGAGCGGTGCGCAGCAATGGGGGCTGGGTGCTGAACGGGGTCAAACAATTCATCACCTCGGGCAAGAATGCCGATGTGGCCATTGTATTTGCGGTGACCGATCCGACGGCGGGCAAGAAGGGCATTTCGGCCTTCATCGTGCCCACCGACACACCCGGCTGGCGTGTCGCCTCGATTGAGAAGAAGACCGGCCAGCATCTGTCCGACACCGCGCAGATTACGCTGGAAGATCTTGAAATCCCCGCCGGGAACCTGCTGGGCGAAGAAGGCCAGGGCTACCGCATCGCGCTTTCCAACCTTGAAGGCGGGCGCATCGGCATCGCCGCGCAATCGGTGGGCATGGCCCGCGCGGCGCTGGAGGCCGCCGTGGCCTATGCGCAAGAGCGCGAAAGCATGGGTAAGACGCTGATCGAACATCAGGCCGTGGCCTTCCGGCTGGCCGATATGGCAACCCAGGTCGAGGCCGGGCGCCAGATGGTGCTGCACGCGGCGGCGCTGAAGGACGCGGGACAGGACGCGCTGCAGGCGGCATCGATGGCGAAGCTCTTTGCCTCCGAGATGGCGGAAAAGGTGGCCTCTGCGGCCATTCAGACCTTTGGCGGCTATGGCTATACCCGTGATTTCCCGGTTGAGCGCATCTGGCGCGATGTCCGTGTCTGCCAGATCTATGAAGGCACCAGCGATATTCAGCGCATGGTCATCGCCCGCGCGCTTGGCCGTTGAAAGGAAAAACCATGAAAGAGGATTGCATTGTCATCGTTTCCGCCCGGCGGACGGCTCTGGGGGGCATGCTGGGTGATTTCACGGGCCTGTCCGCCAGCGATCTTGGTGCTGCGGCGATAAGGTCCGCCGTGGCCGAGAGCGGATTGCAGCCCGCCGATATCGACACCGTGCTCATGGGCAACGTGCTGGGCGCGGGTCAGGGTCAGGCACCGGCGCGGCAGGCGGCACTCAAGGCCGGGCTGATGCCGGGCACTGTCTGCACCACGCTGAACAAGATGTGCGGTTCTGGCATGCAGGCGCTTATGCTGGCGCATGACCAGCTGCGCGCAGGCTCTGCCACCATCGCCGTCGCGGGCGGGATGGAGAGCATGACCAACGCGCCCTATCTGCTGCCCAAGATGCGGGCCGGCGCACGGATCGGGCATCAACAGGTGCTTGACCACATGTTCCTCGACGGGCTGGAAGATGCCTATGACAAGGGCCGCCTGATGGGCACCTTCGCCGAGGATTGCGCCGGTTCCTATGGCTTCACGCGCGAGGCGCAGGACACCTATGCGCTTGCTTCGCTTTCTCGCGCGCTTGAGGCTACGGCCAGCGGTGCCGCAGCCGCCGAGATTGTTCCGGTTGAGGCCCCGTCGGGCCGTGCATCCAACATCGTGGCCGAAGATCAACAACCCAAAACCGCCCGGCCAGACAAGATCCCCACCCTGAAACCAGCGTTTCGCACTGACGGCACAGTGACGGCTGCGAATGCCTCGTCAATCTCGGACGGTGCGGCAGCGCTGGTCCTCATGCGTATGTCCGAGGCCGAAACGCGCGGCCTTGCACCACTGGCGCGGATCAGCGGGCATGCCTCATACGCGCATGAACCCGGCCTGTTCACCACTGCGCCGGCGAGTGCGATCAACCGGCTGCTGGCGCGCACCGGCTGGTCGGTCGGGGATGTTGATCTTTGGGAAGTAAACGAAGCCTTCGCCGTTGTGCCCATGGTTGCGATGCAGGATCTGGCGATCCCGCAAGCGCGCATGAATGTGCTGGGCGGAGCCTGCGCGCTTGGCCATCCGATCGGTGCCTCGGGCGCGCGGATTGTGGTGACGCTTGTAAATGCGCTGAAGCGTTCTGGTGGAAAAAGGGGCGTGGCCGCTGTCTGTATTGGCGGCGGTGAGGCAACCGCGCTTGGTATCGAACTTTTATGAGGCGCAGATGAGCAATGTCCTGTCCGAATTCGACGCCGAAACCGGCATCGGTTGTCTAACCTTGAACCGGCCCGAGGTGCTGAACGCGCTCGATGTCGTCACCGCGCAGGATTTACTGAGGGCGGTGCGCGGGCTGACGACGACACCGGGATTGCGCGCTGTCGTGCTGAGCGGCGCGGGGCGCGCTTTTGCCGCCGGGGGCGATGTCGACAGCTTCACGGCCAACGGTATCGAACGCGCGCCCGAGGTGATCCATGCGCTGCTCGATCCGCTGAACACCGCCATCGTGGCGTTGCGCCAGCATCCGGCTCCAGTGATCACGGCGGTGAAAGGAGTCGCGGCGGGGGCGGGCCTTTCGCTGGCCTTGTCGGGCGATCTGATCGTGGCAGAGGAAGGTGCGCGCTTCATTGTCGCCTATGATCGTATCGGTGCTCCGCCCGATTGCGGCCTCAGCTGGTTCCTACCGCGCCGCGTCGGCCGTGGCATGGCATTCGAGATGATGCTGACAGGCCGGACATTGACAGCCGCCGAGGCCATGGCCTGTCGTCTGGTTGACCGCGTCGAGGCCGGGGATGATCTTGACCCTGCCGTGACGGCACTGGCCGGGCGCATTGCGGCGGGACCGACGCTGGCCTTCGGGCACTACAAGGCCCTTCTGGATGCAGAGCTGGGGCTCGCCGATCATCTGGAGGCAGAGCGCAGGGCTTTCATCACGAGCACTCAGACACTGGACTTTGCCGAAGGTGTCAGTGCCTTCATCGACAGGCGCAGCCCCGTTTTCTCGGGCAGATAGAACCGGGCAGCGGCTGGCACCGCGATCAGGGATCCCGACCTTCCGATGCGCGCGCCGCCCAGAACTTCGTGAAAATCATGTAAAGAAGCAATAACGCCGTGATGACGAGGAGCGTGGCGCTTAGCGGCTGGCGCAGGAAACCCACCGGATCGCCCCTCTGCAAAATCATCGCGCGGCGGAAGTTCTCCTCCATCATCGGCCCAAGGACCAACCCCAGAAGCACCGGCGCGATCGGAAAGCGCAGCAGGTGCAGGGCATACCCTGCGATTCCAAAAGCAACCAGCACATACAGATCATGGACGGCATAGTTCACGCTGTACACACCGATGCAAAGGAACCCGATGCTCGCAGGGAACAGGATAGAATACGGGATCGCCAGAATCCGCACCCACAGTCCGATAAGAGGAATATTCAGGATCAGAAGCACCACTTTGCCGAAATGAAAGTTGACGATCAGACCCCAAAACATCGACGGATCATTGCTGATCATCTGCAGTCCGGGCGTTATTCCGTGGATGATCAGCACGCCCAGCATCAGCGCCATGACCGCATCGCCCGGAATGCCCAAGGTAAGCGTCGGAGTGAACGCTGTCTGGATTGCCGCGTTATTTGCTGATTCCGGTGCCGATATACCCTCGATCGCGCCTTTGCCGAAGCGTTCGGGCTGTTTGCATATCCTGATTTCGACCGCATAAGAGATGAATGAGCCGATTAGGCCGCCCGTGCCTGGCAGCGCACCGAACATGGCACCTATGCCGGAACCGCGCGCCATAGCCGGGCCGGCGCGCTGCCTGAAAGCAATCGCCCATGCCCACGTGAAGACCGACAAAAGTCGATGCGGGCACGCTGGCCAGTCTTCACGCGGCCGACTATCTACCCGAGATCTGGACCCCGGACGCAGCAACAGAACGGCTGCGCAAGCTTGTCGCAAGCCGCTACCAGGTCGTGCGACACCGGACCCGGATCAAGAACGAGGTGCATGCCATCCTGCATGCGCATCTGATCCCCAAGTGCCCCATGCTGACCTGTTCAATCGCCGGGGTCGGGACTGGCTGGCCCGACAGCCAGTTCCCGACGATGAGCGGGCGGCGATTGCGCGCCATGTCCGCGAACTGGATCGGCTCGGGGAGGATCTTGCCGTGCTGGATCGGGACATTGCCCAGGACGCGCTGCACGACGAGATCTCTCCCCGCTCGAGCTGGCGCATGGTGTGCACCAGGGCCTCGAGGGCGCGTGGCATGCGCAACCCGATCAGGCTGACGCGGATGCGGTCGAGAGTCGAGGATCTCACTTATCGGCGCACCTCCTCGCCCGCAGCCAGGCGGCGGGCCACGGCGTCATAGAATGCGAGCGGCCTGCGCACGACATCGGTCAGGCGCCCGGCAGGGGCCGCCGTCGGGATTTCCGTGGGTCTGGGCGGCACGACCTTGCGGTGCCTCGGATCGACCCGGCGCTGGTTCTTGCCCTCCAGCACGGGATGGACGGCGATCAGCACCCGGTCTTCGAAGATGCGGACCTCCTTGGGATGGTTCTGCACCTCGACCACGCGTTTGCGCGTCGCGTCCGGGACGCTGTAAAGGTTCCCGCCGACCTAGACCATACCCTCGTGGCTGACGCGGCGCTCGACCGTCAGCACGGCGCTGTAGGGGATGGCGGGCAGCGCGGTCAGGTGTGGTTGCTCCTCGGCGAAATGCTCGTCGACGATCCGCTGCGTAGTCGCATGGCGACGCGGATTGGCGATGCTCGTGCGGCAGTCCTCGAAATGGGCGTTGAGGTCGTCCATGTTCCGGAAGCTGCGGGCGAGGAAGAAGTCCTGGCGGACATAGCGTTAAGGACGCTCCACCTTGCCCTTCGTCTTGGCCCGATACGGGCAGCAGGCACGGGGCAGCGCGCCGCAATGCGTCAGCAGCGCCACCAGCGAGGTGTTGTAGGTGATCACGCCCTCGGGGTTCTCGTCGATCACCGCCGTCTTCATCCGGTCGTAGAGCAGCTCCGACGGCGCCCCGCCCATCGCGGTGAAGGCATCGATGCGACAGCGCATAACCGTCTGCAAATCCTGCGTGGCACAGAACCGCCTCCACAGCCAGCGGCTGTGGCCGAGCACCATGGTGAAGAGCCAGACGATGCGCGTCACGCCGGGCTCGTCGGTGAATCCCACCCGGAACTGCGCGAAGTCGACCTGTGCCTGCCGCCCGGCCGGGGTTTCGAACCGTCGCGCGAAGACCATGGATCTGGGCGAACGAACCGTGCGCAGGTAATCGGTGACGGCAGTGTAGCCGCCGCCATATCCCACCCCGCGGATCTCGCGTAGCAGTCGCCGACCGGACAGGTCCCGAAAGCCCAGGACGCGTTCGCGCAGATAGGGCTCGTAAGTCTCAAGAAGTTGCGGACGCGGCTGGCGAGGACCGTAAAGCGGTGCCGTGACACCGCCCTCCAGTTGCTTGCGCACCGTCTTGCGATCGAGGCCGAGCTTGCGCGCGATGGCAGAGATCGGCAGCCCCGCCGCTTCAAATCATGAATCATGACAACTTCCCCAAGTCTGACCACCCACATGCCTCCCATCTCGGTTGGCACAACCAGGTGGATCGATGTGGCCGTTGCCAACCTGCGGGGGGCATGCCCCCCGCAGGTTGGCGCTCAAACCCACAAAACTGGGGAATTTTCAAGCGGCACTTTTGGGGAGAATACGTCCGGCACTAACAATTGCGTCCATGAAGACGACTGGATAGCAGGGTTCCAGCGGTCGGTTCTGCCACGCTGTGACCTCGTCCATGACGGCGTCGGTGATCGCTGAGATCAGGCTGGGGGACGCCTCGACGCCGTAGATTTCCTCGATGTGACCCTGGATCTCGCGGGTGGTCATGCCGCGCGCATACATGCTCACGATCTTGCGGTCGAACTCGGGAAAGCGGCGCTGATACTTGGCGATCAGCAGCGGGTTAAAGGTGCCGTTGCGTTCGCGGGGGATGTCCAGAACCACCTTCCCGCTGTCGGTCGTCACCGTCTTCTGGCTGCGCCCGTTGCGCCGGTTTGGAACCTGGTTCTGGCCCTCAGGGGCCTCGCCGATGCGCTCCTCGTCCAGATGAACATCCATCTCGGTGCTCAGCGCGCGCTCTGCCAGCGCCTTGGTCAGTTCAGAAAGTATACCCGTCTTGCCAAACAGATCGCCGGGCGAACGGCCTTCCATCAGCCGATCCAGAAGGTCTTTGTCGATGCTCATGCGTGGGTCTCCTCATCAGGGGATTACCCATCCGACTACGAGCCCAGCTGCACTTTACCCATTGCATCCAGCGGGGCGTCCACAGATTCAAGATGAACAACGTTGCCCCCGTCGCGTGGCTGACCCAAGCCCTGGAACGCATCGCCAACAAAAGGCCAAGCGCCGAAATCGATGCCCTCATGCCCTGAAATTTCAGTGCCTGAACGGCCTCAGCTTCGCGTTAATGGAAAATGTTTGGCGTGCGTCCTTCTTCTCAAAAAACCTACCAAGACGAATGTTTTTGATCTCAGCGCCTGAAATTGATTTACAGCCAACATTCCAGCGGGTATGTTCAGAACATTCTAACTGGTAGGTTTTTCGAATCGAATGCGGTGCCTGAGGAGGTCACCGGAGTCGGGTTGAGTTTGCTTGCCTTCGGGGGAACAGGGAGGAACTGATGGGCTTTGTGGAAACTGGATTTGCCGCTGCAAAGGCAAGGGGACAAATCGGTGAGCCGGTGGTCAAGTCTGCCGGACGCGTGATTCAGATACTAGAATTTTTTGATGGTGTTCAGCGTGAAGCATCGGTCACCGAGATTTCGCGCGCGCTCAACTATCCCCAGTCGAGCACCTCGGTTTTGCTGCGCAGCCTGGTGTCGATGGGGTATCTGCTGCATGATCGCTATCGACGCACGTATCTTCCGACCCGTCGGGTCAGTCTGTTGGGGAACTGGGTTGATCCTGCGATCATTCAGCAGGGAAAGCTTCTGGGGTTGGTGGATGAACTGGCGCGCCAATCAGGACAGACGGTTGTGATGGCAGCGGCGAATGGCCTGAATGCCCAATACATCTATGTTACACGCGACGAGCCTTTGGCCGAAGCCGGTGCCTGTGTGGCGATAGGCTCCTTGCGACCCATTGCAACGACGGCAGTCGGGCGGGCACTGCTGTCAACCTTCGAGGATGAGGACATCGTCCGACTATTGCGCCGTTTCAACGCAGAGCGTCCCGAAGCGATGGATCCGATCAATACAGCCAGCTTCATCAAGGAACTTCAACGGGATCGCATCCGCGGCTATTACCGTGGCTGCGGCGCAGAACCAGATCAGGCAGGGATTGCGATGGTTCTGGACCGAAAACGCCAGTTGCTGGTGTTGGGGATCGAAGGCGATCCTCATCATATCGATGGTTGCGATGAGCGGTTGGCATTGCTTCAAGGTTCAACCGAACAGATCCGTCTTCAGACAACACAAATTGCGGCCTGATAGCGACTCCATGATGGATATCTCAGGAAGAATCGCCGTTGTCACCGGCGGGGCACAAGGTATCGGGCGGGCCTGTGCGCAGGTGCTCCATCGGCATGGTGCGCGGGTGGTCCTGGCCGATATCGACGGGGGCGGCCTTGATGCGGTGCGCAATGAACTTGCCCCGAATGGAGAGCGCCTGCATTGCTTTGCCGCCGATCTGCGCGCCGAAGCGACTGTGACAGAGTTGTTTGCTCGGATTGCGGAAGAGATCGGAGACATCGATATTCTGGTCAATAATGTTGGGCAGGGCGCTCGCGAGCGGGCATCCAGCTTCCGCGCTTCTAAGCCGGAAACGTGGGACTTCCTGCTCGATATCTGCCTGAACACGACGATCCGCTGCACGCATCAAGTGATTGCTGGCATGATCGACCGCGGTTACGGCAAGATCGTGAACATTTCGTCGGACAGCGCTTTCATTGGCGCCCGGGCGAGCGCCGTCTATGCCGCCGCGAAGGGTGGGGTGAACGCATTTACCCGTTCCCTGGCGCAAGAAACGGCGGCCTTTGGTGTGACTGTCAACGCCGTAGCGCCCGGGTACATCCAGACCCGGGCGATGGATCTGCTTCCCGCCGAGTTGGTCGAGAGAGCGATTGCCGAGACACCAATGAAAAAACTCGGCCTTCCTGAGGACATCGCCAATGCGGCATTATTCTTTGCCAGTGACATGAGCCGGTTCGTGACGGGTCAGACCCTGATCGTCAACGGCGGTCGCTGGATGATCTGACATCCCGCTTTTCGAGGCCTTTTGAAAAGGAAAACCCAATGCAGGAACCCCGTACGGGAAGGCTGACTGGTCGGCGTATCGTGATAACTGGCGCTGCGTCGGGGATCGGTCGTGCCACCGCAGTTCTGTTTGCGCAGGAAGGCGCTGCGCTGGCCTTGTTCGACCGCTCGGAAAAGGACCTGGCCGATGTCGCCAGACAAACGGGCGGTGCCGCGATCGTCTGCGACGTAACCAATCCTGAATCGGTTGTGCAAGCAGTCGATGCCGCAATCGGCGCATTGACTGGCATTGACGGTCTGGTTCACGCGGCGGGAGTGCACGACATTGCGACCCTGGAAAAGACGCAGTTCGATTTGTGGCAACGTGTCATCACGACAAATCTGACTGGAACCTATCTGATCTGCTCGACCCTTTTGCGGCATCTGAAAGGGCAGCCGGGCGCTACGGTGGTGACGCTGGGCTCGGGAACCGCCCTGGTTCCCCCAGGCCCGGGATCGGCGGCCTACATCGCCTCCAAAGGCGGTGTGGTTGCATTCAGTCGCGCGCTCGCCGCCGAACTCGCGCCCGCAGTGCGGGTGAATTGTGTCTGCCCGGGTGCGGTTGATACGCCGATGGCGCAGGCAATCATGGCCACTGGTAGCAAGGGTCTGCCGATGTCGAATTATGCGCTGCGCCGTATGGCAGAACCAGAAGAGATAGCGACGTCCATCTTGTTCCTGACCAGCCACGAATCTTCCTATGTCTCGGGCGCGACCCTGGCGGTGGACGGTGGTCGAACCTATCACTAAGCGCATCCGTATTCGCAAGTTCTTCCAGCAGGAAATTTCCCCGATCCGGCCGGATCGGGGAAATTCAAATCTTGAGAATGGCTCAAACGCCGATGGTGTAGCCGCCGTTGACCGAGATATGCTGGCCGGTGATGTATGATGCATCGTCGGACAGCAGAAAGCAGACCGGGCGCGACACTTCTTCGGGGGACGACCAGCGCCCGAATGGGATCTGCGCCAGATACTGATCTCGGAATTTCTCGCTGCGGATCACTTCGGTCATGGGTGTCTCGACCATGCCGAAGCAGACGGTATTGACGCGGATTTCGAACCGCCCCCACTCACGTGCCGACGACATGGTCAGCCCCAGAAGAGCCGATTTGGCGGCGCCATAATTGATTTGTCCAATTGTACCCCGCCGCCCGGCGTCGGACGAGATGTTGATGATCGCACCCGGTCGCTTGGCGCCGTCTTCCTTGACCCTGCGAATCATATGCCGGCCGACAGCGCGCAGGAAATAGAACGAACCGTTGAGATGGACGTCCAGAACGGAACTCCACTGCTCATCGCTCATCTTGTCGATCATCGCTGCCCTGACAATCCCGGCATTGTTGACCAACCCGTGCACGGCTCCGAAACGATCGACTGCCTGTTGGACGGTTTGCTCGACGAAAGCTGGATCTGTCACACTTCCGACGACCGTCTGGTACCGTGCAGCGTCAACGCCGCCCCTGGATTGCTCAAGTGCCTCACCATTAAGATCGACTGCAATAACGTTTGCGCCCAAATCGAGTGCAAGTTTTGCAATCGCCTCTCCGATGCCTTGTCCAGCACCGGTGACAATAATGCTTCTTCCTTCAAGCGATCCCATCAGGGCCATTGTGTCGTCCTCATTCCTGGCAGTGTGGTGATATGGGTCATTTTCTTCACGCGGACTCTCATGTGATTGTCTGCTTCTATGCTTTTGCCTAACAGCTGCCTGCACCCGGATTCAAACGAAGTGGCGAGATCAGGGATAAGTTTCCCGGATGTGATGGTTCGCCACTCAAGGTTCAGCGGGACAGTTTGCACATCTGTGATGAACGCTGTTCTGGCGCGACAACGGGGCATTCTCTGGGGAAATTCAGCTTACAGAATCCAAAGAGCGCCAGGGCGAATTACCTGCCGCTTGCAAAGAGGCCACGAATGTCTCCGATCCGTCGCCGTATTGCCCTGCTAAGCCTGGCTGCGGGAAATTTTTCTGTGGGCCTGAGTGCCTTTGTCGTGATCGGTATCTTGCCGCTTCTATCGGCGGATCTGAATATCACCCCTGCGCAGGCGGGATTATATGTCACCGTATACGCGCTCACCTATGCTGTTGCCTCACCCCTACTTGTCTCGATGTCCGGGAATCTGAAACGGAAGTCGCTTCTGGTCGGATCGTTGGCGGTGATCGCGATTGCCGCTGTGTTGGCGGCCACGGCGACTACACCAGACGTGTTGTTTGTTGCACGCTTTCTGGCTGCGATCGGCGGCGGAATATTTACTCCGGTGACTGCGGCAGTGGCTTATAGCCTTGGCGGGCCTGAACAGCGCGGCACAGCCCTTGCGACCGTGTTCATCGGCCTTCAACTCGCACAGGCGGCGGGTGTGCCCATCGGGGTATTCCTCGCACTTATGCTTGGTTGGCCCGCGGCGTTCTGGATGGTGCTTGCGGTTACGCTAACGGCGTTGATCGGCCTGCTGTTCAATCTTGATGACCAGCCAACTCGACAGACCAGTTCTTTCGCAATCCTGCTTGTCGCGATGCGAGATCGTCTGGGCATGGCATTCGTTCTCATCACCGGACTTCATGTGGCAGCGATGTCCATCGTCTATGCCTTTCTAGCGCTGCTGGCGCTGGCCTCGGACGCGAGCATCGGGCTGACAATGACACTGTTCGGGATCGGTGGCATCCTTAACAGCGTGATGGTTGGCTTCCTGATTCCGCGCTATGGCTTGAAGCGGGTGCGTTTGGTCATGCTATCAGGCCAGATCTTTCTGTTGCCACTTCTTTCATTCCCAGTCGTCGGCCTGCCGGTCTTGCCTCCTGAGGCTTTTTATCTGATTGTCTGGGCGTGGGCAGCGATGGCTGTTGGTTTCATGGTGCCGCAGCAGATACTGCTGATGGAGCGGCGCCCAGAACAAGGGACCACCCTCATAAGCCTGAACGCGACATCGAATTATCTCGGCATATCCATTGGATCGGCGATAGGAGGGTTTGTCATCACTCATGCTGGCCAATACTGGCTGGGTATTGCCGGTGGCGCCATGGCAGTGATCACGATGTTCGGCGCCGTTCGGGCCGAGCGGCTATGGTCGCGTCGGAGCCTCGGAGACCACTAGCGCAGGGGCGAAAAAGCAGTCGGGGTCAGAAAACGCGTTTCCATTTTTTGGACCATTCCCGCGCACTTCGCGGCAAAGGTCAGCCATACATGGTCGCTGTAAAGTGCGGCTCGTCGCAAAGCGCGATCAGTGTGATCGTCAAAAGCCCAGATATGGATGAGTTGATTCACGTCGCCGCTGTCGGCGGTGAAGTATCCGATCAGGCGCCCCAGGTGTTGGCGGTGCAGCGAAAGCCCCTCGGCCTCGTAGAGCCGCAAGAAATCCGGGATGGTTCCGGGCGCAAAGCTGTAGCAGCGCATTTCCATAAGCATTCTCTTTCTCCTGTCAATGAAAGACCCGGCCACCATTGACCAAAAGTGCCTGTCCAGTGATGAAGCGTGCCTTGTCGGATGCAAAAAAGGCAACTGCATGGGCGATATCGGCAGGTTCGCACAAGGTGCCCATGGGAATGGCTTGGCGTGCCCGCTCATACATTTGAGGTGGAATGCGTTGCATGGCGCGTGTGTTCGTCGGCCCCGGACAGATTGCATTGACGGTGATGCCGCATGGGGCCAGTTCGTGCGCCAAGGATCGCGAGAAACCTATGAGTCCCGCCTTTGCCGCCGCATAGTCACTGACACCTGGATCGCCGGCAAAGGCCGCATCTGAAGATATGTTGATCACACGTCCCCAGCCGCTGTCACGCATCCCTCCAACGACCCGGCGTGTGCACTGGATAGCGACATGCAGCGAGATATCGAGAATGAAATCAAACGTCTCGGGTCTGGCAAGATGAAAAGCCGATGCGTTTTCTCGCGCTGTCTGCCCGACGTTGTTGACCAGAATGTCCACATCCGCGCCCAAACCTTCCATGGCGCGGTCCAGTTCCCTCCGATCCCTGAGGTCGACGGCAATAGCCTGAACCTTGCCACCGTGAGCGCGGATCATATTCGCGGCATCATCGAGGCCGGGTTCGTCGATATCCATCAAGCAAAGATCCGCACCCTGACATGCCAATTCCTCTGCGATTGCCTTGCCGATTCCGTTGGCTGCGCCTGTTATCAGTGCAAGGCGCCTGCTTACCCTTGTCATGCTGCGCTCCAAATCGCTTCATTGCTGATCAGGGAGCCTGCACAAGATGGCTGCAGAACGGAACCACGCCGTCCATTTCACCATATCCATGAATTGTTGCAGGCTCGGAAGAACCAATGTTCGTGGTGAGGGATGAAACTGCTATCGTTCTGCATGAACACCCAAATGCCCGTCTTTTGCGTCTGAATATTAGGAGAGAGCCATGCCTCAAAAGCCGTATCGCCCCACTTTTCGCGACATGATGGTGAATAATGGCAAATGGTATGGCGATCATCCCGCGTATGTTCAGGCAGGACGGCAGATCACGTTCGGTGGGTACCTGGGTCAAAGCCGCCGACTGGCTTCGGCGCTGCACCGCGCTGGAATGCGCAGGCAGGATAGGCTGGGGATGCTTGGTTTGAACTCGATCGAGTACTGTATCATGTATGGTGCCTGTCAGTTGACCGGATATATTGCCTCAACTGTCAATTTCCGGCTGGCCGCGCCTGAGATGGAGTACGTCATTGGCAATTCCGGCCAGAAGGTGCTGATTTTCGAAACCGCCTTTTCCGGGTCCATAGACAGCATCCGCGAACGGCTTGGAACGGTGTCCCTTTTTGTCGCCGTCGGGCCCGATTGCCCCGAATGGGCGGTGTCCTGGAATGATTTTCTGGCAACAGGTGATCCAAAGGACGAGGACCCTCCCCACCCGTCGCCCGATGACGTCGCTTATCTGATGTATACCTCTGGAACAACCGGCAAGCCCAAGGGCGTCATGCAGGAACATCACGCGCAGATCGAAAACGCGAAGTTCGTTGACATCGCCTATCAGCTTGGCCACCGGGACCGCATGCTGCTGATGATGCCGTTTTTTCACATTGGCGCCAAGGCGCTGGAGAATGCCGCGCATTGGGTCGCCTGTACCGTACATATTCATGATTCATTCGATCCGGACGAGATATTCAGAACCATCGAACGGGAGAAGATAACGGTCAGCCATATGGCGCCGACCATGATACAGATGTTGCTCGAACATCCTGATCGCGAGAAATACGATCTGTCAAGTTTGCGCGCGGTCTTGTATTCGGCCGCTCCGATGCCAACTCCGGTCTTGCGAAAAGCCATTTCAGCATTCGGTTCAATCTTCATCCAGATGTACGGTTCCACCGAAGGCAGCGGAACATTGCTGCCTGCATCGGCGCACCGGCCCGACGGCGATGCGCGCGACATCCGCAGGCTGTCGTCGATTGGGCATCCAATCATGGGCGTCGAGATGAAGGTTGTCGACGACAATGATCAGGAATTGCCGGTCGGGACGCCGGGTGAGTTGTGTTTTCGTGGTGCGCCAATGATGCGCGGATACTGGAACAACGCTGATGCGACGTTCGACGCCCTTCGCGGCGGCTGGATGCACACCGGCGACATTGCCAAGTTCGACGAAGACGGATTTCTTTACCTGGTCGATCGCAAGAAGGACATGATCATTTCGGGGGGCGAGAATATCTATTCGCGCGAAGTCGAGGAAGCACTGCTGGCCCACCCCGAGATTGCAGAGGCGGCAGTTATCGGCATTCCGCACGAGAAGTGGGGTGAGGCTGTTTGTGCTGTGGTGGTCAAGACACCGGGGTCGCAGCTGACCGAAGACGATGTGATCGCTTTCTCCCGTGGCCAGATCGCCGGATACAAACGCCCCCAGCAGGTCCACTTTACAGACAAGCTGCCTACACTTGTCAGTGGCAAGATATCAAAAATAGACCTGCGCAAGATCTACGCCAACCCGAAGAAGGCCTGAGGGCGGTCTTCGAGTAGTGTGTCCATGTCAAACAAGGAATGAAAAAACATGAACCATGAAACGGGAGCTTTTCCAGGTAAAGGTGCCGCGCTGGTCGCGGGTGGCAGTGGTGGGATCGGCAGCGCAATCTGCCGGGCGTTGGCGGCGCAGGGTTGCGATATCGCCCTGACCTACAATCGCAACCTGGAAAAGGCGGAGCTTGTCCGCGCTGATATCGAAGCTGCGGGCCAAAATGCGCGGCTGTTCCAAATGGATCTTAAAGACAGCGATGCGGTGCACCACACCGTCGATGCTGCAGCCGAGGCCTCTGGTGGTTTGCATACGGTGATCTATGCGACAGGGCCATTCGTGCATTTCCGTTTCATAAGCAAAATGACCGCTGAAGAGGTGAAATCATACCTCACCGAAGATACATTGGCGGCTTTCAATCTGGTGCATGCTGCAATCCCGCACCTGCGCGAATCGAAGGGCTCACTGGTCGGCATTACTACTTGTGCAGCCGATCGCTGGGCAAATCAGGATGGGCTGTCGGCAATTCCAAAATCGGCGGTCAATGCGTTGTTTCGTGGCGTTGCGCGCGAGGAGGGCAGGATGGGAGTTCGGGCCAATCTTGTCGCCTTGGGGATCATCGAGGCCGGAATGTTCTCGCTGACGGTCGAGAAGGGGATCATCGATGATACCTACCTTGCGGCCATGCGGCGCAACGTCCCTCTTGGTCGAACCGGACGGGCTGAAGAGGTGGCGGAAGCAGTCGCGTTTCTGGCATCGTCACGAGCAAGCTACACCACCGGCCAAACCCTGTATGTCGATGGAGGCTTTACCATATGACAGAGCAAGACGCGCCAAAAGGGTACTGGGTTGGCCATGTCGATGTGTTGGAGCCAGTTGCCTATAATGCGTATGCACGGGCCGCCAGACTGGCCGTGAAATCTTATGGTGGACGCTATCTGGTCCGTGCAGGTCAGAGCGCGTCCCCCGAGGGCGTATGGCGCGCGCGGGCCGTCGTGATCGAGTTCGACAGTTATCAGCAGGCGCTCGATTGCTATCATTCGCCCGCTTATCAGGCGGCAAAGGCATTGCGCGCTGGCGCTTCCGAAGCTGATCTGCTCATCATCGCAGGCAGTGCCGAATAACCACCTTATCGGCGGACCGGCCGAAATGCCGGTCCTCGAAGAGTGAACCTGGGCGCACAATGATGAGTTGCGCTCAGGTTCGGCATTCAGGTAAGCGTCCGGCCTGACTGCCCTGCCGCGTGGTGAGATAGGCGGATAGTGTCCACCATCGATAGTGGACACTATGGTGATGGCGTGGCGCGTCGGACGAAGCGGCTATGGACGGACCAGGAGAAGCGGTCGATCTGCTTCCAGACCACTGCGCCCGGTGTTTCGGTGGCGCGGCGCTACGCTGTGAATGCGAACCTGATCTTCAAGTGGCTGCGTGATCGTAAGCGGGAAGGAGACCCCGTGGGTTAATGCCGCTGGTGATCTGGGATA
>CAZCAX010000034.1:0-35462 GCA_964496915.1 uncultured Rhodobacter sp. | reverse complement strand
TTGCGTATGACACACCCCAACGCCATTGGGAATCTTGTGGCAGGTGACCAACACTGGCATTGACCAACCGAGGAAGATGTCTCATTGCCAAGATGAGACTGAATGATGCAGAACGCCGGGAGTGGTCTTGTCAGTCTCCTCGCGCAGGAGAGTTAGCATATGAATGTGTTCAAGCTTTTCTCAGTCGGCGCCGCCACCGCCATCATGCTCGTCGCCACAACCGCAGAAGCAGACAGCTTGGCCAATGCCCGCGAAATGGCATGGAGCTGGGATCCGATCGACGTTCGCTCTGAGGGCGAAAGCTTGGTCATTATTCTTCCACAGCGCCGGATCACCGACACAATCTACTTGGCCATCATCAGGTCGGGGCTCTGCATGGGGCCGCACGTTGATCTGCCGATCACGGGATTCTCGGAGGTGCGCATCTTGAATGAGTTCGGCACCCAGGGATTCATTTACGAGAGCGGTCTGGAAGGGTGCGAAGACCTGGATCGACTGCAGATACTTGGTGCTACACACACTCACTCTCGGTCAAATTGAAAGCCCCGCTCTTCTGCGTGAGACATACGGCCGACACCAAGCTATTCCAGTGACCCACCCTCTTGGAACACGTATCTGTTTATCTTTGGACTACCCCGCACGCCCGCGCGCGACACGCCACTCAAATTTACGCATGCGATTCGAGCTTTTGAGCTCCAGGCGGGCAAGCGTCTCGCGGTAGCGTTTCGGCTTGTCAGTGGCGAAAAACAGCTTGAATACCGGAGCGGCGCAAAAGGATCTCCTCCTGACGCCTAATAACTGCCTTTATATCCTGAGCTGATATGGATCTGTCCGCCGTTGGCCGCATGGGTTCCTCACCCTTTAAGCGTTGCTCAATATCTCGTTCCCGCTTCTTCGTTTCTGTTGCGATCTGGGCCGCCAACCCTTCGTCGAGAAGCTTTTCATAGTCCATAACGTCCTCCAAGTGCACGTTGGACAAGGATGCGATGAGATTTAGCGCAGCCAAGTTTCTTCGGCCGAGTGAAATCGCCGATGCCATCAGAATCCTTAACCTAATTTCCCTGTTATCATCGGCCAATTGGTGATGCGCAGCGCATAGTGGGTTACCTGCGCTCCACAACGATCACTTCGCGCCGTCCTCCCAGCGACAAGATCAGACCCACGAGTAACAGGACCGTGCCGAAAACGAAGCCTATAAAGCTCGCGGCGCCCGTGATCAGTCCGGCGCCAATCGTGGCGCCGACTGCGGTCGCTCCGCGGTCCGCCTCCGCAGCCTGGGCTACGACCTCGCTTCCTGTCACCACCCCGAGCACCAACGCGGAAAAGGGGAGGATGAAAACGGCCGCACCAAGACACAAGAAACCGCGCCCGAAAGTGCGTCGCAGGCCTGGCGCGAATGCAGAAAGCAGAATGACAATCCCGAGGACCGCCAGCATGGCGATCTGCGCACCTGGTTCGCGAAAGCTCGCAAGCAGCGGCGAGAGCGCCAACATGGTTGCGATCCCGAAGATCAGACCGATTAGGCCCTGGAGAATGATACGAACGATACTCATCTTGCGGGAGGCTCCAGGCTGGTAATGGATTCGATACTTAGAAACAGGCGAGAATTGCGGATCTCGACCGAACCGCTGCCCTCGATCCGGCAGATCCGGTTGCGGTCCACCGAATAGCTGTTGGACTGGCATTCCGTCTCGATACGCTCGCGGTGCTGGCGCCCGGCATCAACCACCGCCCCGAAGATCGCGCGCCCTTCCTCCTGAAGGAAGCCGAAGTTCGACCCCGTGGCGCCTTGGTCGTAATAGATGAAGCCGGAAAACGAGACGCTCGTCCAGTTCATCTCGTCGAGATAATCCTCGAATGACGGAGGCTCGTCCGCCACTGCGGTTGTCGCCACGGACATGAACAGGCCTGCTGCCAGAATCTTGTTACGCATAAATACCCTCCTGAAACAGGGAAACCGTGAAGCAGACCAGGCTGCGAGGCAAGCCAGAAATGCGCTCAAGATGGTTGGAATCCAGCCGATTGTGCTACCGGTCCTCCCTTCTTCCTTGTCATTTTGTTTGCCCTGTCACTTCCTAGATGCTATCCGCCCCGGCATGATCAGGCATTGCACCATACGCATATCAAGTTCGAACTGACTGCCTCCGGGCGGTCGGGCCGTTCGCCTGTGCGCTATCCAGCCAAAGCAATCGCCCCGCCGCCCTGTCTGTTTTCCGATAGCGCTGGTGCCGATCATGATCCGCAAATCCATTATCTTCACGCCCGATTTCCCTAACCTGTTTCAGCCGATTGATGTCATCGTCGAGCGCTGGATGGCGCATTGGCAGAAGATCTATGTCCGGAATGGCGGCGTTCTGATTGATCATCCCAATGATGATGGCTCGCTGAGCCTCAAGGAGAAATCAAAGCGGCCCAGAATCGTCATGCGCGATCGTGCGGAGCGGCTGGTGCGGGCGCGTGCACGCGCGGCGGGGCTTTCGAACAAGAAAGAGCTTCTGGAGCCGCTGCGCGAAAGCCTCAAGCACGGCGTCACGCTGGCCGGGCCCGCCACTGAGCATGCGGCAGACGAACTGGCGGCCGCACTCTTTGATGAGCTGCCCTGGATGGGGGCCGCAATCGAGCCGATCTGGCGCGACATGCGCGCTTCGGCGCGTGACGGGCGTGGCCTGCATTTCCGACCGATCCTGCTCGACGGCCCACCGGGCATCGGCAAGAGCCATCTGGCCCAGCGGCTGGCGGCGCAGGCCGCTGTGCCCTGGACCTCGATCGATCTTGGCAGCACCAGCGAGGGGTTCCCCATCGCCGGTGCCGAGCGCACCTGGGGCTCCGCCGCGCCGGGTCGACCTATCAGCACCATCCTCGCCCATCGGATCGCCAACCCGATTGTCTTTGTCGATGAACTCGACAAGGCCGGGATTGCCTATTCGAGCAGCGGCGCGTCAACCTCGGCGCACAACGCGCTGTTGTCCCTCGTGGAGCCTGGCACCGCGCGGCTCTGGCCGTGCCCGTATCACGGGCTGCGTTTCGATATGAGCCATGTGAACTGGAATCTGGCCGCCAACGCCATCGCGCCCTTGCCGGCGCCGCTGCGCTCAAGGCTGCGGATCGTGCCGGTGCGGGGGCCGAACCGGGCCGAGATGATCACCTTTGCCGCGCGGCGCCTGCGCCAGCGTGGCCTGCCCCAGGATGCGCTGGTGGTGCTGGAGCGGCTGATCCTGACCTTCCCCGAGGGCGATCCGCGGCTGGATCTGCGCCGGGTGCTGCGGATGATCGAGGATATCGACCAGCGCAGCCAGGATGCGGTGCTGCTCAACTGAGCGCGGGCCGGGGAGCATGAAAGAATGACAATGCCTGATTTTCTGAACCTCGTCAGCGGCGCCATGCTGTTTCTGGCGCTTGCGGCGACGGCCGGTGTGTTGCTGCTGGCGCTCCTTTTCCCTTGCCGGGCGCACAAGGACGCGGAAGCGGTGGATATCGCGGCCGCGCTGCGCGCTGCGCCCTATCACCGCATCCGCGACGTGCTGCCCGAGGGCCTTTCCCGCCGGGCCGATGCCGCCCCAAACCCAAAGGCGGAGTAGCGCCATGACCCCGATCCTACTGCCGGTGAACAGCGGCCGGATCGCCATCCTCGGTGATCTGCATCATGACCGCTACCGCAAGGCCCGGCTGGACCCTTTCACCATGGAAGGTCTGGCGGGGCTCGACTGGGCTGCGCTTGATGCGCTGATCATCGCCGGGGATCTGGCCGATGCCCCGCAGCTGAACTGGCGCCCGGCGCTCGATTGGCTGGGCCGGTATCTGGCCCCCGATAAGATCTTCCTCCTGCCGGGCAATCACGATTATTACGGCCATGCGCTTGGCGCGGACCCGGATCTGGCCGCCCTTGCCGCCAGCCGCGGCGCCCGGCTGGTGCAGAAACAGGCGCTGCATTATGGCGACATCCGGCTCCTGTGCTGCACGCTCTGGACGGATTTCGCGCTGCTGGGTGATCCGGAGGCAGCGATGCTGCAGGCCGCCACCGCCATGCTGGATTATGACCGGATCAGCCGCATCAAGCCCGGGCGTTCCGGCAATCATCTGCCGATCACGCCCGAGGACACGCTGGCACTGCACCGCGATCACCGCGCCTGGCTGGAGGCCGCGCTGGCCGCGCCGCATTTTGCCGGGATGAGGGGCCGCACGGCCGTGGTCACCCATCACGGCCCCCATCCGCTGGCCGCAGGCCCGCTCAACGCGCTGGCCCCCGCGTTTCATTCCGATCTCGGCGCGCTGATTGACCGATACCAACCCGAGGTCTGGTTCTTCGGCCATTCGCACCACCGGCTGCGCGCGCGGGTCGGGGCCACAGATCTGCGCAATATCGCCCTCGGCTATCCGCGCGAGAACCGGGTCAGCGGCAGCCAGTCGCTGATTGAGATGTGCATTCTGGAGCTGTGAGCCATGACCCAAACACCTGAGGCCGTTGATGTTCTGATCTGGCTCCCCGGTGCCACCGATCCGGTTCTGGCCGGTGAGATCCGGCGCGATTGGCGTTGCCTGACCTTCACCTATGACCGTGCCTATCTGACACGGGGGCAGGTGATCGCGATCTGCGCGCGGGATCTGAAGCTGGCGTTCCGGGGTCATTACCCGCGCGCGCCGCATGTTCTGGCGCCTGCCTTGCGCGATACATTGCCCGATCGCTGGGGAAGGCGCGCGGTCTCGGTGCTGCTTAGCGATGCGGGGGGTGAACCGATCCTTGAGGATGCGCTCGATGAGATGCAGGTGATGCTCCGCACCGGCCCGGACCGTATCGGCGCGCTGGAGTTCCGGGCACAGGGAGGGCATTTGCTCAGCCCACCCAGCGACGCCAGCCTTGAGGAACTCATGGCGCTCGCGGATTGCATCGAGGAAGGGCGGCAGATCCCACCAAGCCTGGTGCCTCTTGTCCCGGCCTGTGCCTCCGTCGGCGGGGCGCGCCCGAAGGCGCTCTTCACCGATGAGGCGCGACAGCGCAAGCTGATCGCCAAATTCTCCGCCCCGGCTGACAGCTATCCCGTTGTCCGCGGCGAGTTTGTCGCCATGCGGCTGGCCAAGCTGGCGGGCATCGATGCCGCCCCCGTGGAGATCCGGCAGCTGGGGGAGGGGGCGGACAAACGGGCCGCCCTGCTTGTCGAGCGTTTTGACAGGGTCCGGCAGGACAGCGGCGCATGGGCGCGCAGGCTGGTGGTATCAGCCCTGTCCTGGACCGGGGAAAGCGAGCTTTCGGCGCATCACATCTCCTATGCGCAGCTTGCCGGTCATATCGAGGACAGTTTCGAAAGGGGCCGCGCGGCGCAGCGCGAGATGTTCACGCGGCTGGTCTTCAATGTGTTGGTCGGCAACACCGATGATCATGCACGCAACCACGCGGCTTTCTGGAATGGCGACACCCGGGAACTGACCCCGGCCTATGACATCGCGCCGCAACGCCGGGCCTCGCGCGAGGCCAATCAGGCAATGACCCTGGCCAATGGCACGCGCGCCGCACAGCTGCAGAACGTGGCAGCAATTGCGCCTGATTTCGGGGTGAGCCGCGCGCAGTTCCGGCAGATCGTCGAGCATCTGGTCGGCACCACCCTCGCGCATTGGTCAGAGGTCTGTGACGAGGCCGGACTGTCGCGCGCTGAACAGGTGGACTTCGCCGGGCGGCAGTTCCTGAACGAGTATGCTTTCGACGGATATGGGCCGGTCCCGCATCTGTTCGCGCGGGGCTGATGGTCATGATCCTCGTTCTGCCCGATCTGCATCTCGATCACTGGCATGCCGCCAGGCGTGACCCTTTCACGCATCTTTCCACGGAATGGCGCGAAGGCATCCACCACTGCATCGTTGCTGGCGATCTGATCAACGATGGAACTCGGCGCTGGCCGCGCGTCCTGGAATGGCTGTCCCGGCAGCTACCCTGCGCCCGGATCGCCATCTTCCCCGGCAACCACGATTTCTATGAAGGTCGAATTGACAGAGAAGACAAGTTGCGCGCCGCCGCCGAACAGGCCGGCGCCACCTATGCGCAGAAAACCGTGCTGGAAATCGGGCGCACGCGGTTGTTGTGCTGCACGCTCTGGACAGACTTCAACCTGTTCGGCGCGGCCGCACAGCCGTCTGCCATGTATGATGCCCGCCGCCTCATGAATGACAATCGCTCGATCCGGGTTGAACGGGGCAACTTTCGCCGCCTCCACCCCGAAGACACGGTTTCAATTCATCTCGATCACCGTGCATGGCTGGAAAGGGAGCTGTCCCGGCCTTGGGGGGGGCGACACGGTCGTCGTAACCCACCACGCCCCGCATCTTGAGGCTACGGGCCCACATCGCACCGAGTTGGACCCGGCCTATGCTTCCGATCTGGCCGACCTGATCGAGCATCACGCTCCCGCCCTCTGGGTCTTTGGTCACACCCATCGCAATGTGTCGTTCTGTATCGGCCGGACACAGCTGGTGAATGCGGGTGCCGGATATCCGCGGGAAGCTCGCACCGATCAAGCTGGCATCGGTTTTGTTCTGAGGGAAGGCCGCGTCAACCGACAGAGGAACGAGCAATAGAGTTGGAAGCAATGGCCCAATACTACACCGCCGACTTACTCCTCGGACACGCCAACATCATTACGATGTGCAACCGGCCCTTCACCTCGGTTGAGGAAATGGATCAAACCCTGGTGGAGAATATCCGCCAGCGGGTCGGCCCGAAGGATGACCTCTGGGTCCTGGGCGATCTGGCATTGGCCAAGATGACTGAGCAGTCGCGCATCGGGATGCTGTTCAAGCAGATCCCGGGACGCAAACATCTGATCACCGGCAACCATGACAAGCCCTGGGTGCGGGGCCTGAATTGGCATTCGATCGAGAGCCTCAAGGAGATCAGGGACGAAGGGCGCCGGGTCACGCTCTGCCACTACCCGCTGATGACCTGGCCCGGCGCGCGCCACGGCGCCCTGCAGCTCTTCGGCCATGTTCACAACAACTGGGCGGGTTGCCGCGGCTGCATCAACGTGGGTGTTGACCTGTGGAAATTCATGCCGGTAACGCTGGACGAGGCGCAGGCGCGCTCAAGGACCTTGCCGTGCAGTCTCTACTGGAACACGCTGGAGCCGGGGGCGGAGTGATCCATGCTGGACAGCCTTTTCTGGTTCCAGGCCAATCCTCGCGTAAGCGCCTTTTGCGGGGTGACAGGCATGGCAAGAACGGCGCGCGACCTGCCAGCCCATGTCTCAGCATAGCCCTGTTGCCACTCGCAGGCCGCTATGGGGCGTGCCCGGCCCACTGCCGACAAACTGCCCGAGGGGTCGTGCGCAACGGGTCCCAGCGAGAAACGAAGCGGTCTCAAGTGCCTCAACGTTCGCGCAAATTGTCGAGGTAAATCCGCACCGCGTCTTGCACGTGCCGGAAACGGTCGCCACCCAGATGCTTGCCGCCGAACCAACGCGTGACAACGACAACATGATCGTGCAACCCTTCGCGCTCCAGCATCCGCAGGATCACCATGCCTGCCCCGGCCTCGCCATCATCGCTCTTTATCGAGGCCTCAGCGGTCAACAACGCCCAACTGTTATGGGTCGCCTTGGCGAATTTCTTCTTCCGGCAAAGCGCCTTGATGAAGGACTTCGCCTCCTCCTCGGATCCGCAGGGCCCGCCCGAGACCGCATATTTCGACCCACGGTCGCTGATGATGTTGTCGAGGATAAGCATAGGTCAGGCTTAGCTTCCGCGGCTTGCAGCGGCAAGGCAACGATGTCTTCGAGTGTTTCCTGGCCTCAGCCTAGGTCGAACAACCGGACACCGCTGGCAACATTCGGCCCACAGCTGTCTGTCAGTGCCGGTGGCATGCTGCAAAGCGGCTTCGCAAAAGCGGCCACTCGAGCGTCCTGCAGCATTTCTTCACATCGAGTGTCGGTGATGCGGACCTTCCTGCCGTTCGCCGCGGCGCTCGATTTCCGCTGCACCGCGACGGGGCATTGGGAGGTAGGGCGGGAAGCGGACTCGCGGCAAAGCGGCCCGGCCAATGTGGGAAGCCTGCCAGAGCAAACACTCGGGCAAGATCGCTTCCTCGGCCCCAGAGGAAGTCCACATCGGGCGGGTTGGCTTTCGCCACGTTTCCGGTAAAGCGTGCGTCTCGATTCGTGTCTTCATGTGGTCTGCATGCTGTGTATGTCTCAGTTCGGGTCGTCCCGCACGTATTGCTCCGGGAAGCACATGCGCAGGTAAGACAGGATCTGGTCGCGCGCGGTTTTCCTTGTGAATCGCCCCGGATACATCAGGATGTTGAGCCACAGGCCGTCGAAAAGACCCTCCAGCATCTGTGACACCTCGCTCCCCTCGACGTCGGCGTAGCCTCCTTCTGTCGCTATCGACGCACAGAGTTGCGCGGTTACGCATTGTCGCTCTTCATCGACGGCTTGGGACACGTTCCGATAGTTTCGCCGATGCTCGGACTCTCCGAAGAAAGCGAACCACACGGCCAGCTTGCGGCGGTTGCAGACCTTCGGATGAAATTGCGCGTCAACCACGGCCCGTAGTTTCGCCGCCGGGGCAATGTCGGGGCGGGACGACTTTTCGATCCACAGAGCGCGGTGCTCGTCCGCCAGGTGCTGCAATGTTGCCTTCAGCAAGGCTTCCTTGCTCTCGAAGTGAAAGTTCACGAGGCCGATCGACAGGCCTGCTTCCTGAGTCACCCGCGCCAGCGTCGTGCCGGAAATGCCGTGCTTGCTGATCGACGTGATGGTCGCCTCAATCAGCTGCCGGCGCCTTTGTTCCGGCGATGCGGTCCGTGGTGGGTTCTTTTTCTGTTCCAGCTGCACCGGATCATCCTTTGAATGTTCATTCAATCAATACTTGATTTTCGTGGCCCGTCCAGTCAAGCATTTGATCAAACCAGATCCAGGCCAGGAGTCCGACGATGAATTCCAAACTTCCCAGTCACGCGCAGGTCGTCATTGTCGGGGGCGGTTCCATCGGCTGCAACATCGCCTACCACCTCGCAGAACTCGGGGTGAGCGATGTCGTCGTGCTGGAACGTGACAAGCTGACCGCAGGAACCACATGGCACGCGGCGGGCGAGATCGTGCCCGGCGTATTGGGCGCGGAATGGGAATGCGAACTCTACCTGCACGGGCGCAATCTGATCGCCGGGCTGGAAGAGGAAAGCGGCCAGGCGACCGGCTGGCGGCAGGTCGGCTACATCCAGCCCGCCGACACGCCCGAACGGGTCGAGGAGATGCGCCGCGGCGCTGCTTTCATGAACCTGCACGGGATCGAGGTGCACGAGATTTCTCCCGCCGAGGCGGCCGAGCGCTTTCCCATCGGGGATTTCTCCAACACGATCGCGGCCTTCTGGTATCCAAACGAGGGTCGGACGAACCCGGTCGACACGACGATGGCGCTGGCGCGGGGCGCGCGCAACCGCGGCGCGCAAGTGATCGAGGACGTCGCTGTTCAGGAGATCCTCACCCGCGACGGGCGCGCCGTGGGCGTGCGGACGGAGCAGGGCGAGATCCACGCCGAGCACGTCGTGATCGCCGCCGGCATGTGGTCGCGCCAGATCGGCGCCGGCGTCGGCATCAACTCGCCGCTCCAGGCGGCCGAGCATTACTACCTGATCACGGACGACATCGCGGGCATCGACCGTAACCTGCCGCTGCTCGAGGACCCGCACAATTGGTCCTACTACCGTGAAGAGGTGGGCGGATTGCTGATCGGCCTGTTCGAACCCGACGCGGCGCCCTGGATGATCGACGCGATCCCGGACAATTTCGCCTTCGGCGAAATCGAGCCGGACTGGGAGCGCATGGCCCCGCATCTCAAGGCCGCGTTTGCCCGCGTCCCCTCCATCGCCGAGGCGGGCATCCGAAAGTTCTTCTGCGGACCGGAAAGCTTCACGCCGGACCTCGCGCCGCTGGTCGGCGAGGCGCCGAACCTGCGCAACTGCTGGGTTGCGGCGGGGCTGAATTCGCTCGGCATCCTCTACGGTCCGGGGATCGGCAAGACGCTGGCACACTGGATTGTTGACGGCCGGTGCCCGGTCGACCACACCGAGTTCAACGTGAACCGCTTTGCCGACGGCACGCACAACACCCCCGCATTCCGCCGCGCCCGCACGCCGGAGTTGCTGGCGAAGAGCTTCGGTCCGCATTTCCCGAACGACTCGTTCAAGACCGCGCGCGGGTTGAAACGCTCGGTCCTGCACGACCGACTGAAGGCGGCGGGCGCCTATTTCAGCGAAAGCCACGGCTGGGAACTGGCCGACTGGTTTGCCCCCGAGCCCGGACAGGCCCGGGTGGAAAGCTACAGCTGGGGCCGCCAGAACTGGTTCGACTGGCACGCAGCCGAGCACCGCGCCGCGCGCGAGGACGTGATCGTGATGGACATGTCTTCTATGGCGAAATTCCTCGTCCAGGGGCGCGACGCCTGCGCGTTGCTGAACCGCGTCAGCTGCAATCAGGTCGACGTGGAGCCGGGCCGCGTGGTCTACACCGCTTGGACCAACGAGGCCGGCGGCTTCGAGGCCGACCTGACCGTGACGCGCTTGGCCGAGGACCGTTTCATCGTCGTCGTCGGCGAGAACAGCCACGGCCATACCGAAACATGGATGCGCCGCAACATCGGTCCGAACGAGTTCGTGACGATCACCGACATCACGCCCGGCACGACGCAGATCAACGTGCACGGCCCGAAGGCGCGCGAACTCATGTTCCGCGTAAGCGCGGCGGATCTCTCGAATGAGGGGTTTCCCTTCATGTCGGCGCGGACCATCGACGTGGGCTTCTTCGAGGTGCTGGCCCTGCGCGTTACCTACATCGGCGAACTGGGCTGGGAACTGCACGTGCCCGCGCTGCACGCTGTTCAGGTCTACGACCTGCTGATGGAGGCCGGGCGCGACCTCGGCGTGCGCAACGCCGGTATGCAAACGCTGTCCTCGCTTCGGCTGGAAAAGGCCTACCGCGACTTCGGCGTCGACGTGGACAACACGGACAATCCCATCGAGGCCGGGTTGGGCTTCGCAGTCAAGCTCGACAAGCAGGGCGGCTTCATCGGGCGCGACGCGCTGGCCACAATTAAGGAGTTCGGAACGCCGCAACGGCGAATGCTGCAATTTCTGCTGAGCGACCCGGAGCCTCTCATGCACGGCAACGAGATCATCCACCTGAACGGCAAGCCCGTCGGCTATATCCAGGTCGGTGCATACGGACATACGTTGGGCGGCGCCACGGGCATCGGCTTTGCGGAACTCGATCAGCCGTTGACAGCGGAGATCGTCAATGGGGGCGGATGGACCATCGAGATCTCCGACCGGACCCACGCGGCCACCGCGTCGCTGAAACCGATGCTCGACCCGAAGATGGAGCGCGTGAAGTGGTAGTTCCCGAGGCGCCAATGACGGATGACCGGTCAGGTTCGTTCACGACGACGAGCGTTTCGCTGCGTGCGCGAAACCAATCAGGGACGCCGAGGTCAATCTGGGCTCCTCTCGACCTTGCCGCACAGCAGCATACCATCGTTTTGCGTGGTGAGGTCGACCAGCGTCGCGTCCGGCCCAAAGCTGCCGGTCACGCGTGCTTGCTGGAGCGATTCACACCGGGCAGTGTCTTCGATGCGATCACTGCGGCCATTGATCTACACAATACTCGTGCGAGCCAAAGTCGTAGGAGGAGCCTATGAAGAGAAATGACGCCAACCGCCATGTCATTCTGTCGGGATGCTCGGGCGGAGGAAAGTCAACGTTGCTGACCGCGCTGCGACGGCAAGGTTTCGAAACCGTCGACGAGCCCGGCAGGAGGATCGTCGCGGACGAGACGCGATGCGCGGGGAAAGCGCTTCCCTGGGTCGATCCCGAAGCGTTCGCGAGGCACGCCATAGCGATGGCCTCCCTTGATCGGGCGCGCATGAAAGACGCGAGACGTTGGGTTTTCTTCGATCGCGGGCTTATCGATGCGGCGGTTGCGTTGGAGCACGTAGCCGGTGTGGCCGTCGCGACCACCCTTGTCGGGCACGAGCGCTTTCACCGACAAGTCTTTCTGACCCCACCATGGCCGGAAATCTACCGGTCTGACGACGAGCGTCAGCTGGATCTGGAGGAAGGCGTCGCCGAATACCATCGGTTGCTCGATGCCTATCAGCGGCTAGGATATGATCCGGTCATTTTGCCGAAGGTCGATGTCCAAGCGCGGGCAGATTTTGTCCTGAAGTGTCTTTCCTGAATGGATGGGTTCGTTGCTCCGAACTGCCGTGTAGGTTTGGCCTGCTGCTCGTCCGGGCACGGCCTCCTGGCGCGGACAGCCCCTTGCGAAGCTGAGGGCCGAGTCGACAAGTCCGACCCAAACCTGAGGTTCGGGGCGGTCGCAACGCTGAAGTGCGAGTTCCCCAGTCCAGTCACTCAGGCTCCCTGCAGCGAGATCGACGGGGCAAAGACCAATGCCGGACGTGGTAAATGTCGTCGGGACTTCTCGCAGGCGCAACACCTATCATGCGCCAGGAAATTCAATGCGCTGGCGCCACTACCGGCATTTCACGGGAGCTTCTGATCGGAGTAATTCTTACCAGCTTACTGTTTTGCTGATTCGAGCATCCGTGCGATGCGTTTGGCATAGTCGGGGTTGTTCCTTTTCAACGGCGCCAGGAAATGGCTTTTGGGTCCGTCGAGTTCCTGCATGCGCGTGAACCATTGGTGGGCCTCCTTGGCGCGGTCCAACGCCACGGTGCAAAAGGCAAGCGTTTCGAAGGTCGGACGAAAGACCGGTCGGACAGAGAGTGCCTGTTTCGCGCTGTCGAGTGCGTGTTCCAGATCGCCCGCCAGCAGCTGTGCATAGGCCAGAAGATTTAGCCAAGTTATGTTTTGCGGATCGTTGGGGTTGAGCGCCAGTCCGTGTTCCAGCGGGGCTATGGCGGATTGCGGGTCGCCATCAAACAGCCGCGCCATCCCAAGAACGAGGTGACCGAGCGCAAAACTCGGGTTGAGGGCGATGGCGTTCTGTGCAGATAGTGCGGCGGTATTGGCCGAGCCTGCATAGCAATTGGTGATCGCCAGTGCGTAGTGTGAATACGGGTCGCGAGGGTCGAGCGCGGCGGCACGCATCGCTGAATCAATTCCTTCACGACCGTCCGCGACGGGATCCTCGCTCCAGCCATATGCGATCATGCCGGCACAGACGCGGCCGAGCCAGCTATGCGCCTCGGGAAGATCCGGATCGATATTGCAGCTGCATCGGAAGAGGTCACGCGCGGTGCGATGTCCCTCGTGCGTCACCTTGTGAAAGTGCCACATGCCCTGCCGAACAAGGTCCCACGCGGTGATGTTGCCGGTGTGGCGGATAGCGGCCAGGCGGGATTCACTTTGGAGAAGCGCGGGTTCGAGTGCTGCGGCCACGCGCTCGGCGATTTCATCCTGGATCGCAAATACGTCGGCGAACTCCAGATCATAGCGTTCAGCCCACAGATGTCCGCCATCCGCCGCATCGACGAGATGAACCGAAATGCGCAATCGCCTCGTCGCATAGCGCACGCTGCCATGGAGTGCATAGCGGGCATCGAGCATGCGCGCGGTTTCTGCAAGATCGCCTTCTCTGTGTCTCAGGGCAAAAGCCGATCCACGCGCAACGACACGAAACCACCGGTATCGGGTGAGCGCCGTAATGATGTCGTCAGTGATGCCGTCGGCGAGATACTCTTTTCCCGTCTCCTCACTCACTATGCCAAAGGGTAGCACTGCGATCAGCGCACGCGCCTCGGGTCCATCCAGGCGTTCTTGTCGAGCGTCGGCGTCCGAGACCTGGCTGGCAAAGCGGTATCCGACGCGAGGCACTGTCACGATCCACTCGCCACCGTCATGTGCGGCTCCCAGCAGCTTGCGCAAGGCCGCGATCTGGACCGAGAGGTTGCTTTCCTCAATGGCGGTATCCGGCCACGCCGCATCCATCAGCGTGGCCTTTTCGACGGTCTTGCCCGGGCTTTGAAGCAATGCGGCAAGCAACCGGGTTCCCTTGTTGTTCAAAGGGATCAGCCGCCCTTCGCGAAGCAATACTTCGCGAAGGGAATCGAACACGAATGGGCCGAAGGCAAAACGTTCCATCTCACAAGTTTAGCGGCCGGCAACCGAACTGCGTAGCAGCATTCAGAACAATTCGGAACTTTTCGGGCGGGCTTTAAGACTTTGCCGTCGTTTGACGCCAACATGTGCGTGCCCATCAAACCGGAAGGGAGGCAATGATGAGCAACGCAGAAGCAACCAGGACGTCGTCAAGCCGGACTGACAGGCGAAGGGGCTTGGTGGTGAAGGGAGCGCCTGGTTACCGGGCCGAACAGGGCTCGGACTACCAACCCGGCATCAGCGCCGAAACAGTCGGATCGCAGGTGATATGGCTCGGCACGATCGCACTCCCGCCAGGCGCTCGAACCAAGGCCCATGTGCATGAGCATCATGAAACGGCGCTTTACATGATGAGCGGTGATGCGCTGGAGCTTTGGACCGGCGACGACCTTGAACATTGCGACAATGTTCACCCAGGTGACTACGTCTACATTCCGGCCAACGTGCTGCATGTGGCGGTCAATCGAGGCACTGCGCCGGCCATATTCATGGGATGCCGCAATGAGGCGACCGCCCGGGAAAGCCTGATCTTGCATCCTGAGATGGACGCACGGGTGCCATGAACTCGGCGGGCAACATTTCAAGGTGGTTTCGCAATTCCTCCGCGATTCACTCACTCGCCTTTGACCTTAACACACGAGATGTTCGGCACATGCTTTGAGCGCGTCGCACACCTTCGCCCCCGTCAACGAGCTACATCGGCGCGCGTTCGAGAAAGTTCAAAGCGAGAAACGCACACTTCACGCATCAGTTGGCCAGATGCCCAAGCTCCAATTTTCAAGCGCCCGCTTTTCGCAGTGTTTCAGCCGTCCCTCTGCACCCGCAGAAGGCGGCTTTCCGCCCTTCGCGGTGTAACAGGCGGTTCTCAAAGCAACTATGATGTCTACCGTGCTCCCCTTCACTCCCCCAACGGAATATCCTCCCATTTCCAGACTTGCCGCTGGGGCCGCCGGATCACAAGCTTGCCGTATTCCTCCTGCAGGGGAACACGGCAGCGCGCGCAGCCGAAGGGCGGCAGATGCGCCGGATGATCCGGTGAGCAGACCCGCAGCAGATCATGGGCCAGATAGGTCACGCTCTTTCGGCAAAGATTGCAGCGCAGTTCCATCACCATCCCATCCGCAGCCGCTTGGCGCAGCGTGCGTGGCGCCTTGAACGGATGCGGGTGAACGGGTGGGAACTGCACGGGCATGAACAGAAACATTGCGCGAACATCATGAGTCTGCAAGCCCTGCCTTCGCGTGCTATCCTGCTTGTGAGAATCGGGAATTGGCCAGATTTGCAATCTCTACAATCAGACCACCGCGGTGGAGGCGATGCGCGGGCTGTTCCAGCGCCTCGAGAACCGGGCGGGCAATGTCGAAGGCGGCGATGTCTATCCCGACCGCATGGCGCCGATAATCACCCTCGAAGGGGAGGGTCATGTGCTGCGCCGCGCGCGCTGGGGTATGTCATCTCCCCCGCAATATCACAGCAAGAGCGGTATCGATCGTGGCGTCACCAATGTGCGCAATACCGGCTCGCCACACTGGAGGCGCTGGCTGGGTCCGGAGCACCGCTGCCTGGTGCCGCTGTCACGGTTCGCCGAGCCGCGCCCGGGCAAGGGTGTGGGCAATGCTTGGTTTCAGGGTGAAGGATACCCGGCCGGCCTTTTTCGCCGGGATACGGGTCTAGGGCTGGACCAGCCTGCGCAAGCTGAAGGACGGCGAGACCACTGACGACCTATACGCCTTCTTGACCTGCGAGCCCTATGGCGTGGTCGCGCCCATTCACCCCAAGGCGATGCCGGTGACCCTACGGAGGCCACAGAGTTGGAAACATGGCTTTCCGCGCCTTGGCCGGAAGCGCGGGTTCTACAACGCCCACTCGACGACGCGCTTCTGTGCCTCACCGAATAGGCGGCGAGAAGTGCTGCGTCCCGTTCTTTATTTCGACGGTAGCCCCGCGCTTCAGTGGATCATCGGGTGTGCGATTTCTCGATCGATCTCGGCGGCAGGCGGTAATTTTCGGCCTCTAACCAGGTCATGAAAAATCGCGTCGCCGCCAGCGCCGAGGCGATACAAACGGTTCCATGTCCGTGCCCAGCCTTCAGTTGGCTCAACGCGTATCAAAGTGGAAGTGATCGTCCGTGCGCCGTTGCGAAGGCGTGGATGACCGGTAACGTGTCCAATCAGACAGGGGTGGATGCCGACTGCAAGATTGATGCGCAAGGCGCACCAGTGCTCAATGAGCGGAACGGCCTGCAACTCTTCCTCCCCGGGCAGCCGCATCGCCAGATCGATGACGTAGTCGCAGAAGGCCTCGGCTGCGTCGGCCGCGGTCGACTGACCTTCGGGCGCATTTGTCCAGCGAGATTTCCAGAATTCCTCGATAAATCCTTGCAGGAACGGGGAAACACGATCGTAACCCCACGCCCCAGAGTCGTCGTTACAAGCTCGGATGTCTCTTTCCAAGGCTTCGACAACATCGGCAAGAGGGATATGGGCGCGAGGGATCGACAAGGGAAAAGGCATGTAATCCTCGGGGCTCGGAGGAGGTGACTGATGCAGCACCGGATGGCGCGCATGGTTCGCCATCGATCCTGGTTGCGAATAATCGTGACAGGGCACGGCGCACCGTGCAGAAAATCTTGCTCAGACCGGGCGACCGAGTGAGGCGTGGGTGAACGCTAGAGGCACAAAGCGATTCCGTCAACCAGAACATTCCCTTTAACTAACTGATTAAATTGCGATTTTTCCATTTCCAGGCAATCGGAGTGCTCAATTCCGGGAAAAATCGGCGAACTGAAACTGCTCGGCGCACCCCGTGCCCGACGCTTTGCTGAATTCCCTCAACTTCTATTGCACTTCCCACAGGCCCCCCATCGATCTGACTATCAGCGCCGCGCCTCTTCCTAGGTGCGAAAAATTGCATCAAAGCCACGTTCATCTTGGCTCGAGTGGAGCCGCGCGCGCTTTTGCGAGCGTTGTGCGCTGCGATGGCGAAGGTGCTCTTTGAAGGGCGCAAAGACCGCAGTTTGGCTTGATCGGAATGCAGCCCCCGCCCCTGCCGCGCCGAGACCCGCATGTCGCGCCACAGGGGTTCGATCGCCGCGCCCATCCAGGGCAGCTCATCGAAAAGCGCTGCGGCCAGTTCATCGGCCTCATGCTCGCTGGCGGGCCCGGCGAGGGCGATGCCCTGCTTCAGCGCCTCGCGCAGCGGCTCAAGGATCTCGCGCTTGAGAGCTCCGATGCCCGCCGCCCGTTCGCGCGCTTTCACCAGCCGATCGGCGCGCCATTGGATGCGGTGGCGCGCATTGGTCATGCGCAGTTCCGCATCGTCGAAGGTGTCATTCTCGGCGTCAGCGCTCTCGGCAGGGGCCGTGGCCCCGCCATCAGGGACCTGTTTCAAGGCACGCAACCGGTGCCAATGCGCCAGCCAGCGCGCGGTGATGGCGGCCTTGGGCTGGCCGAGGTTCGGGAAATCGGGGGTGAAAACAATGGATTTGCGGAGCATGATCGGCACCTGTGCGCAAGCAGTCGAACGAGGCCGCAGGGCGATGGCAAAGCAGCACGCAACAAACGCCGGGCCGCCCGAGGGCAGTCAGTTCAACGTCAGCCGCGTATGGTGCAAAGCCTGATCATGCAGAGAGCGTTAGCAAGAAGCGGCCCGGGACGCAAACGAAACTGTGCGGAGAGGATGGTTGAGGGGGGATGTGCCACATCAGCCTTGAGCGACCGTCAGCCCTTCAGGGCCATAACGCTGCAACCGGCCAATCCGGGATCGATGAATCGCGGCCCAAAGCCTTCCGGCTGCGGGATTTCCGCAGTTCTATCTGCCCGGGCGAAAGGTATCGCAGTTGCGGCTTCGCTGTCTTGGGCGGCAACCCTCGCTGTTGGCGCCGAGGGTGTTCAATATCGTGGACACACCCAGCAGGTGGGGCACATCCCATTCCCAAAGGCGCGCCACTTTTCCCGTGAGGCCGGACCAAGTAATTTCAACAGGTTACGCCGTTGTGGCAAAAAACACCCCGGACAAAACCCTCCGAAATGCCCCATTTGGCAAAGTTGCCCCCGCCGGAACACTTAACGAAAATAATTGGCCGATGGTAGGCCCGGAGGGACTCGAACCCCCAACCAAGGCGTTATGAGCGCCCTGCTCTAACCATTGAGCTACAGGCCCGGCGCCACGTAGCTAGCAGATTGCGGCCCGACGTCAAGAATATGCATGCGCGGATTGTCATGGTCCGTTGCCTGCGCGCGGGGCTTGCGCTAAGGCGGGCGCCATCACGGCTACGGGGGATCGGAGCGATGAGCGAACGCAGGAACGCAATGACCTATGCAAAGGCTGGCGTCGATATCGATGCTGGCAATGCGCTGGTCGAACGGATCAAACCGGCAGCCAAGCGCACCGCGCGACCGGGAACCATGTCGGGGTTGGGCGGGTTCGGCGCGCTTTTTGACCTGAAGGCGGCAGGCTATAGCGACCCGGTTCTGGTGGCGGCCACAGACGGCGTGGGCACAAAGCTGCGCATCGCCATCGACACCGGTCATGTTGATACAATCGGTATCGATCTGGTGGCGATGTGTGTCAATGACCTGGTCTGTCAGGGCGCGGAGCCGCTGTTCTTTCTGGACTACTTCGCCACCGGCAAGCTGGAGGTGGATCAGGCGACCCGAATTATAGAAGGTATTGCAGAGGGCTGCGCGGCCTCGGGCTGCGCGCTTATCGGTGGCGAAACCGCCGAGATGCCGGGCATGTATCACAAGGGCGATTTTGACCTGGCGGGCTTTGCCGTGGGCGCGATGGAGCGCGGGCAGGATCTGCCGCAAGATGTGGCCGAGGGCGATGTGCTTCTGGGGCTGGCCTCGAACGGGGTGCATTCGAACGGCTATTCGCTTGTGCGCAAGATCGTCGAATCCACTGGGTTGGGTTGGGATGATGCCTGCCCCTTTGGCGAGGGCACGCTGGGCGCGGCCCTTCTGGCCCCCACCCGGCTATACGTGAAGCCGGCGCTGGCGGCGGTGCGCGCTGGCGGGGTGCATGCACTGGCGCATATCACCGGCGGCGGGCTGACCGAGAACCTTCCCCGCGTTCTGCCCGAAGGGCTGGGTGCGCGCATCGACCTGGACACCTGGGCGCTGCCGCCGGTCTTTGGCTGGTTGGCGCAAAATGCCGGGCTTGAACAGGCCGAGATGCTGAAAACCTTCAACTGCGGCATCGGCATGATCGTGGTCGCTGCCCCTGACCGGGCCGAGGCGCTGGCGGCATTGCTGGCCGAGGCGGGGGAAAGCGTCAGTGTGATCGGGCAGGTCACAGCGGGCGAAGGCGTCAGCTACACGGGCGCACTGGTGTGAGAAAACGCGTCGCCATCCTGATTTCGGGCGGCGGGTCGAACATGGTGGCGCTGGCGGAGAGCATGACCGGTGACCACCCGGCGCGGCCCTGTCTGGTGCTGTCGAACGATCCCTCTGCCAAGGGGCTGGAACGCGCGGCCGCGCTGGGCATTCCCACCGCCGCCGTTGACCACCGCCCATTCGGCAAGGACCGCGCGGCGTTCGAGGCCGCGCTTCTGCCCGCGCTGGAGGCTGCGCGGCCCGATATCATTGCGCTGGCCGGGTTCATGCGGGTGCTGACGGCCGGTTTTGTTGATCGCTTTGCCGGGCGGATGCTGAATATCCACCCCTCGCTTCTTCCGAAGTATCCGGGCCTGCATACCCATGCCCGGGCGCTGGAGGCGGGCGACACCGAGGCCGGCTGCACGGTGCACGAGGTGACGCCGGTGCTGGATGACGGCCCCATTCTGGGCCAGGCCCGTGTGCCGGTACTGCCCGGCGATACGCCGGACACGTTGGCGGCGCGGGTGCTGGTGCAGGAGCATCGCCTTTATCCTGCTGTTCTGCGCCGCTTTGCGGCTGGTGATCGCAGACCTGTCTTGTTGTGAGTAGCAGCGGCTAAAGCCGCGCCGAAAGATCGGGGAAGGTGTTGCGCAGCGCTGCGTCGAAGCCCGCAACGGACAGATCCGCGGTTGCACCCAGCCAGCGGTTCAGCGCTGGCGCCGGGTCAAACGTAAGTGGCTGAACCAGTCCAGCGGCCTCTAGCGCGGGTAGCTCGCTTGCCTGTTTCAACCGGTCGTGAAAGGCACGGATTGCTTCGGGAACGTTTTGATGCTCTCGGATGAACGCCAGTTGCGCGCGGCGGTGCGGGGCCAGGAACCGATCCCACTGCCCCGGATCATGCGCGGCGTAGCGCTTGAGCTTGATCAGCCAGTGCAGCGGTGTCAGCCCGTCGAAATGCAAGACAACTGCCGCGTCGGCCAGTGCCGAGGGCGCGCGCGCACCCTGGACGCGCGGGGCATGGGGTTGCAAGACAGCATCAAGCCCGGTGCGCGGGCAGCGTGCCTTTCGCAGGGATCGGCACGCGGAACACCCCTTCGAACAGTGTTTGCGGTGCCGCGGTGGTAAAGGCGCGTTCCAGATTGCGCAGGCCGATGAAGGCCGTCGCATCGCTTGCCGAGGCCAGTTCCTGTGCAAAGGGCTGCGCAGGTGGCAGCCACAGAAATTCGTCGGCATCCAGATGCAGCAGCCAGTCAACCTCCGTGTGGCGATAGGCCTGCGTGGCGACCAGTGTCTGTCGTCGGGTCTGCAAAAGTGGGCGGCACCCGTTCAACCTCTGCCAGAATGCCGTGTCGCAGCGCGTGACGTTTACGCTGGGCAATCTGCCCGCCGCTGCTGTGATGGTATGGGCCGCGCGAGTTTCGGGTGCGTCCAGATAGAGGTGGATTTCTTGTGCACCCTGCTCCAGATGCCAGCAAAGATTGGCCAGCACCAGCGCCTCGGGCTCATCGGCAAGCATTGCCAGCCCCCAGCTTGCGCCGCTTTTGGTGTTTCGCATGATCATCTGGCACCGCGCGTTGCCTGCCATGATTCCTTGTGTCGCCAACTGCGGGTTGCTGAAATGAGGATTTGTGATCACGCGATTTCTTCGTGTGATCACAAAGCGAAGAATTTTTGCCACAACCACTAGGCTACACCAAATAGTCATTTGTGCCAGTTCTGATTCATGGCATGAGCAGCACAAATCGCAGCAGACGGGGACACAGCCGTGAACATCCATGAATATCAAGCGAAGGCGCTTCTTCGCAGCTTTGGCGTGCCGGTATCCGACGGCCGGGTGGTTTTTCGCGCCGAAGATGCCAAAAGCGCGGCAGGCGAAATGGACGGGCCGCTTTGGGTCGTGAAAGCCCAGATCCACGCAGGCGGGCGCGGCAAGGGTAAGTTCAAAGAGGCTTCGGCGGGCGAAAAGGGCGGCGTTCGGTTGGCCAGATCGGTCGAAGAGGCGGCAGAACACGCCAATGCCATGCTGGGCCGCACGCTGGTAACGCATCAGACCGGCCCCGCAGGCAAGGTCGTCAACCGCATCTATATCGAGGACGGCTCTGACATTTCGCGCGAGCTGTATCTCGCGCTGCTGGTTGATCGCGTGTCCAGCCGGGTGTCGTTTGTCGTGTCCACCGAGGGCGGCATGGATATCGAAGAGGTCGCAGCCTCGACGCCAGAAAAGATTGTCTCGTTCAACATCGACCCGGCCACTGGCATTCAAGGCTTCCACGGTCGCCGCGTGGCTTTTGCGCTGGGGCTTGAGGGCAAGCAGGTCAAGCAATGCGTCGATCTGGTGAACAAGCTTTACAAGGTGTTCATCGAGCGTGACGCCGAGATGCTGGAGATCAATCCGCTGATCGTCACCACTGACGGTGATCTGAAATGTCTTGATGCCAAGATGGGCTTCGATTCCAACGCTCTTTACCGGCAGCCCGAGGTTCTGGCGCTGCGCGACGAAACCGAGGAAGACCCCAAGGAGCTGGCCGCGTCGAAGTTCGACCTGAACTATATCGCGCTCGATGGCGAAATCGGTTGCATGGTCAACGGCGCCGGGCTGGCGATGGCGACAATGGATATCATCAAGCTCTATGGTGCCGAGCCTGCCAACTTCCTTGATGTTGGTGGCGGCGCCACCAAGGACAAGGTGACCGAAGCATTCAAGATCATCACCTCGGACCCCAATGTGAAGGGCATCCTGGTGAATATCTTCGGCGGCATCATGCGCTGCGACATCATCGCCGAGGGCGTGATTGCCGCGGTCAAGGAGATGGGCCTGAAAGTGCCGCTGGTCGTTCGCCTGGAAGGGACGAACGTGGAGAAGGGCAAGGAAATCATCAATAATTCCGGGCTTGACGTGATCGCCGCCGACAACCTGTCGGACGCTGCGGAAAAGATCGTCAAGGCTGTGAAGGGGTAAGAACATGGCAATCCTCGTCAACGAAAACACCCGCGTCATCTGCCAGGGCTTCACCGGTTCGCAGGGCACCTTCCACTCGGAGCAGGCCATTGCCTATGGCACCAAGATGGTCGGCGGCGTGACCCCCGGCAAAGGCGGCGGCACGCATCTGGACCTGCCGATCTTCAACTCGGTGCATGAGGCGATGGCAGCGACACAGGCCAATGCCTCGGTCATCTACGTTCCGCCCCCCTTCGCGGCGGATTCCATCCTTGAGGCGATTGATGCCGAGATGGAGCTGATCGTCTGCATCACCGAGGGTATTCCGGTGCTGGACATGATGAAGGTCAAGCGCGCGCTCGAAGGCTCGAAATCGCGCCTGATCGGGCCGAACTGCCCCGGTGTCATCACGCCGGACGCCTGCAAGATCGGCATCATGCCCGGCCATATCCACAAGCGCGGCAGCGTTGGTGTGGTGTCGCGTTCGGGCACGCTGACCTACGAGGCCGTCAAGCAGACCACCGACATGGGCCTTGGCCAGTCCACCGCCGTGGGCATCGGCGGCGATCCCATCAAGGGGACCGAGCATATCGACGTGCTGGAGATGTTCCTGGCTGACCCCGAGACCACATCGATCATCATGATCGGTGAAATCGGCGGCTCGGCCGAGGAAGAGGCCGCGCAGTTCCTTGCCGATGAGCGTAAGAAGGGCCGCTGGAAGCCCACCGCCGGTTTCATCGCCGGGCGCACCGCGCCTCCGGGCCGTCGCATGGGCCATGCCGGTGCGATCGTTGCCGGTGGCAAGGGTGATGCGGAAAGCAAGATCGAGGCCATGAAAGCGGCCGGGATCGTGGTTGCCGACAGCCCCGCCACGCTGGGCGAGGCTGTGATGAAGGCGATCAAGGGCTAAAACAGGCCCGCCTTCCTTTGCGGGGGGCGAAACAGGAGCGATATGGGTATGGGCCGGGCAGGAGTGACAAGGCAGTCGATGACGGGAGGCGGTGTTGCCTTTCCTCTCGCCGTCGTCTGTCCGGCCCTAGCCACAGAGCCGGCACTGCAATTGACCTTTTCACCGTGCCTTGGCATGGATGGCGCGGAGACGGGTTATCGCAGTGATCGAGCCGAAACAGGCTTGCAGGCGGTGCATCGTTGGAGGGCATCGCCCAATTGCGTGTTGACAGAGGCCTTTCTGCATACGGTCACCCCTCGGAGTGGTACCGTTTTCCTGCGCCAGTCGCGCGAGATGCCATGCATGTCCGAGGGGCACATGGGCGTGGTGGATGTGATGCGCCTGCAGCCCCCTTATATGCCCGATCCGCCGCTTCAGGCTGATAATGCGCTGATCCTTACTCGATATTCACCCCTCGCCTTGAGTGACCGACATGAATGATCAAAGCCCAAATGACGCGTTCCACGAGACTAGCTTCCTGCAGGGCGCCAACGCCGATTACATCGATCAGATGCATGCCCGCTACGCGCAGAATCCGGCCAGCGTAGATGCGCAATGGGCCGCGTTCTTTCAGGCGCTGGGCGATGACCCGTCTGACGCGACACGCCAGGCGGCGGGCCCCAGCTGGGCGCGGGCCGACTGGCCGCCGCTGCCCGCTGATGACCTGACCGCTGCCCTGACCGGCGAATGGCCTTCGGTCGCCTCGGCGCCGGTGCCCGCTGGGGAAGAGCGCGCGGCGGGCGAAAAGATCGCTGCCAAGGCACAAGAAAAAGGGTTCGAACTGAGTGATGCACAGGTGCAGCGCGCCGTTCTGGACAGCCTGCGCGCGCTGATGATCATCCGCGCTTATCGTATTCGCGGCCACCTGATCGCCGATCTGGACCCGCTGGGCATGCGCGACGATTCGGTGCATCCAGAGCTGGACCCGGTCGCCTACGGCTTCACCGATGCCGATATGGACCGGCCTATCTTCATCGACAATGTGCTGGGTCTGCAGGTCGCTTCGATGCGCCAGATCCTTGATATCCTCAAACGCACCTATTGCGGCACTTTCGCGCTGCAGTTCATGCATATTTCGGACCCGGAGCAAGCCGCCTGGCTGAAAGAGCGGATAGAGGGTTATGGCAAGGAAATCGCCTTTACCCGCGAGGGGCGCCGCGCGATTCTGAACAAGCTCGTCGAGGCCGAGGGTTTCGAGAAGTTCCTGCATGTGAAATACATGGGCACCAAGCGTTTCGGCCTTGATGGCGGCGAGGCGCTGATCCCGGCGATGGAGCAGATCATCAAACGCGGCGGTGCGCTGGGGCTGAAGGACGTGGTGATCGGCATGCCGCACCGTGGGCGCCTGTCGGTGCTCGCCAATGTCATGAGCAAGCCTTACCGCGCCATTTTCAACGAATTCCAGGGCGGCAGCTTCAAGCCAGAGGATGTCGATGGTTCGGGTGATGTGAAATACCATCTCGGCGCGTCATCTGACCGCGAATTCGACGGCAATGTGGTCCATCTGTCGCTAACTGCCAACCCGTCACATCTTGAGGCTGTGAACCCGGTGGTGCTGGGCAAGGTCCGCGCCAAGCAGGACCAGCTGAACGACGCCGAGCGCCGTCAGGTTCTGCCGATCCTGTTGCATGGTGACGCGGCCTTTGCCGGGCAGGGCGTGGTTGCCGAATGCCTGCAGCTTTCGGGCATCAAGGGGCACCGCACCGGCGGGACGCTTCATATCATCGTCAACAACCAGATCGGCTTCACCACCGCGCCGCATTTCTCCCGCTCCTCGCCCTATCCGACCGATATTGCGCTGATGGTCGAGGCGCCGATTTTTCATGTGAACGGCGATGACCCCGAGGCCGTTGTGCACGCCGCGCGCGTGGCGATCGAGTATCGCCAGCAGTTCGGCAAGGACGTGGTCATCGACATGTTCTGCTACCGTCGCTTTGGTCACAACGAGGGGGATGAGCCGATGTTCACAAACCCCCAGATGTACAACCGTATCAAGCGGCACAAGACCACGCTGCAGCTTTACACCGAGCGTCTGGTCGCTGACGGGCTGATCCCCGAGGGCGAGATTGAAGACATGAAGGCAGCGTTCCAGGCGTATCTGAACGAAGAGTTCGAGGCCGGCAAGGAATTCCGGCCTAACAAGGCTGACTGGCTGGACGGCCGCTGGCGCGCCCTCAAGACCAAGGATCAGGCGCAGTATCAGCGGGGGCAGACCTGCATCAAGCCCGAAACCCTGGCCCAGGTCGGCGAAGCGTTGACGCGCTATCCGTCGGATTTCGACATCCACAAGACGGTGGCGCGCCAGCTTGAAGCCAAGAAGAAGATGTTCGAGAACGGCAAGGGCTTTGACTGGGCCACTGCCGAGGCGCTCGCCTTTGGCTCGCTTCTGGCGGAGGGGTTCCCGGTGCGCCTGTCGGGACAGGACTGCACGCGCGGCACCTTCAGCCAGCGGCATTCCGGCCTGATCGATCAGACCACCGAGGAGCGGTATTACCCGCTCAACCATATCCGTGCCGGGCAAGCGCGATATGAGGTGATCGATTCAATGCTGTCGGAATATGCGGTGCTGGGCTTTGAATACGGCTATTCGCTGTCTGAGCCCAACGCGCTGGTGATGTGGGAGGCACAGTTCGGCGATTTTGCAAACGGTGCACAGATCATGTTCGATCAGTTCATCAACTCGGGCGAATCGAAATGGCTGCGCATGTCGGGGCTGGTGATGCTGCTGCCGCACGGTTTTGAAGGCCAGGGGCCTGAACACTCTTCAGCCCGGCTGGAACGCTTCCTGCAGATGTCTGCCGAGGAAAACTGGATCGTGGCGAACTGCTCGACGCCGGCCAACTACTTCCACATCCTTCGTCGCCAGATGCATCGAGACTTCCGAAAGCCGCTGGTTCTGATGACCCCGAAATCGCTGCTGCGCCATCCGATGTGCGTCTCGCGCGCCGAAGATTTCACCGACGGCTCTACCTTCCACAGGGTTTTGTGGGACGATGCGGAAAAGGGCAACTCGGCGCTGAATCTGCAGCCCGATGACAAGATCCGCAGGGTCGTGATGTGCTCGGGCAAGGTCTATTTTGATCTTCTGGCCGAGCGCGATGCGCGTGGACGCGATGATGTATATATCCTGCGCATCGAGCAGCTCTATCCGGTGCCTACGCAATCGCTCCGCGCCGAGCTTGCGCGCTTCAAGGGTGCCGAGATGATCTGGTGTCAGGAAGAGCCGAAGAACCAGGGCGCCTGGTCCTTCATTGAACCCAATCTTGAATGGGTGCTGACGCAGGTCGGCGCCAGACAGACCCGCCCGCGCTATGTGGGGCGTTCGGCCTCGGCCTCGCCCGCGACGGGGCTGGCTTCCAGGCACAAGGCACAACAAGAGGCGCTGGTGAACGAAGCGCTGTCTTTCGAAGGGGAATGAGAATGAGCATCGAAGTCCGTGTGCCCACTCTGGGTGAAAGCGTTTCCGAGGCCACGATCGCGACATGGTTCAAGAAACCGGGCGATTCGGTCGCGGCCGATGAAATGCTGTGCGAGTTGGAAACCGACAAGGTGACGGTCGAAGTGCCCGCGCCCGCTGCCGGGATCCTGTCAGAAATTGTCGCCGCCGAAGGTGCCGCGGTTGGTGTGAACGCGCTTCTGGCGGTGATCGCCGAATCCGGCAGTGCCGGGCCGGAAACGCCCGCGCCGCGCGCTGTTGGTGCCAGGACTGAATCGGGGAAGCAGGACGATGTGCCCGCCGCGACAGAAGCGGTGCCGGTCATGGTGCCGACGCTGGGTGAAAGCGTGTCGGAGGCAACGGTGGCCACATGGTTCAAGGCTGTGGGCGACACCGTCGCACAAGATGAGATGCTCTGCGAACTGGAGACTGACAAGGTCTCTGTCGAGGTGCCGTCACCAGCTGCGGGGGTGCTGTCTGAAATCATCGCTGAAGCTGGCAGCACCGTTGCCGCGGGTGCGAAACTGGCGGTGATCGGCGGTGCGCCCGGGGCCGCTGCCGAGGAATCGGCAGGTAAGCCCGCCGGGAGCCCCGCCGAGAAACCCGCGCAGGGTGGCAAGGATACCGAAGACGCACCATCAGCTCGCAAGCTGATGGCCGAGCATAACCTTTCGCGCGATGCGGTCACAGGTAGCGGGCGGGATGGCCGGATCATGAAGGAAGACGTGCAGCAGGCTATCGACACCGGCGCTGCGGCGGCGGCCCCGGCGCCTTCGGCGACCGTGCCCACCCCCTCCGCTGCCCCGGTGGGCGCGGCGCCCCGCTCGCCGGTCCCTGCTGACGATGCCGCGCGCGAAGAGCGGGTGCGCATGACCCGTTTGCGCGCCACCATTGCACGCCGCCTGAAGGACGCGCAGAACACTGCCGCCATGCTGACCACCTATAACGAGGTGGACATGTCGGCTGTCATGGCGCTCCGCAACGAATACAAGGGCGCGTTCGAGAGGAAGCACGGCGTGAAGATGGGTTTCATGTCCTTCTTCGTGAAGGCCTGCTGCCATGCGCTGAAAGAGGTGCCCGAGGTCAATGCCGAGATTGATGGCCAGGACGTGGTTTACAAGAACTATGTCCATATGGGCGTCGCCGTCGGCACACCTTCGGGTCTGGTGGTTCCGGTGGTGCGGGATGCCGACCAGATGGGCTTTGCCGCGATCGAGAAGAAAATCGGCGAACTGGGTTTGCGCGCACGCGACGGCAAGTTGTCGATGGCCGAGATGCAGGGTGGTTCGTTCACCATTTCCAACGGTGGCGTCTATGGTTCGCTCATGTCCTCGCCCATTCTGAACCCGCCACAATCGGGCATTCTGGGCATGCACAAGATCCAGGAGCGTCCGGTGGTGGTGAATGGCCAGATCGTGGCGCGGCCGATGATGTATCTCGCTCTGAGCTATGATCACCGCATCGTCGATGGCAAGGGTGCCGTGACCTTCCTTGTCCGCGTCAAGGAGGCGCTGGAAGACCCGCAGCGGTTGTTGCTGGATCTCTGATGTCTGCCGATGTCGCCAGCATCGTGCTTGCGGGTTTCGCGGCCCTCGTTCTGGTCCATGTCGGCGCCCGTTCGTTTTTGCTGAGGGCAACGGTCGGCAATGATTGGACGTTTGGTCCGCGTGATCACCCTGTCGCGTCCGGCCTGCTGACTGGCCGGGCGTCGCGGGCGCTGCGGAACCTGCTTGAAACCGCGCCTGCTTTTCTGACGTTGATGTTGGCGTTGCACCGGTCGGGGCGGGGCGGCATGCTGGCCCCATCAGGCGCTTTGGTCTATCTTGCTGGGCGGGCCGTGTATCTCCCGACCTATCTGTCGGGCTTGCCGTGGTTGCGCAGGCTATGCTGGCTGGGCGCGACCCTTGGTCTTGCCTTCATGCTTATCGGAGTGCTCTTCGCATGACCGCCGAACTCACCGCCCTGACCCTCGCCGCGTTGCTGCAATGTGCGCAGTTCCTCGCCTATTCCGTTGCCGCGAACCTTCAGGTGGGCCCGAAATATGCCCTTGGTCCGCGCGACACGCCGCGCCAGCTCACCGGGTTGGCGGGCCGGCTGCAACGCGCGCTGGCCAACCATTTCGAGGGGCTGATCCTTTTCACCATTGCCGTGGTGGTGGTGACCTTCATGAAGATAACAACCCCGTTCACCGCCGCCTGCGCCTGGGCCTACCTTGCCGCGCGCATCCTCTACGTCCCGGCCTATGCCTTTGGCTGGACACCCTGGCGCTCCGTCATCTGGGGTATCGGCTGGCTCGCAACCCTTCTCATGTTGCTCGCGGCACTTTTCTGATGCCCTTTCATCTTGCTACAAATACGCTCGGGGGGTGAGGGCCGCAGGCCCGAGGGGGGCAGACAGCCCCCCTTCCCCCGCCACCAAGGAGACCCATCATGGCCAATTTCGACCTTATCGTCATCGGCGCCGGCCCCGGCGGATATGTCTGCGCCATCCGCGCGGCACAGCTCGGGCTGAAAGTGGCCTGCGTCGAGGGGCGCGAAACCTTGGGCGGCACCTGCCTCAATATCGGCTGCATCCCCTCCAAGGCGCTGCTCAATGCCACCCACCATCTGCACGAGGCGCAGGAAAATTTCGGCAAGATGGGTCTTTCGGTCGGCAAACCAAAGGTCGATTGGTCGAAGATGCTGGCCTACAAGGACGATGTCATTGCCCAGAACACCAAGGGTATCGAATTCCTGTTCAAGAAGAACAAGGTCACCTGGCTGAAAGGATGGGCCTCGGTCCCGGCGGCCGGTCAGGTCAAGGTGGGCGACGAGGTGCATGAAGCAAAGCACATTGTCATCGCTTCAGGCTCTGAGCCTTCCTCGCTGCCCGGTGTCGAGGTGGACGAACAGGTGATCGTCACCTCTACCGGCGCGCTGTCGTTGGAGAAGCTGCCGAAAAAGATGGTTGTGATCGGCGGCGGCGTCATCGGGCTGGAGATGGGGTCGGTCTATGCGCGCCTCGGGGCCGAGGTGACGGTGATCGAGTATCTGGACCGGCTGATCCCCGGCAATGACAACGAGGTTGCCAAGACCTTCCAGCGTATCCTCAAGAAACAGGGGATGGAGTTCATTCTTGGTGCTGCGGTGCAAGGTGCCGAGGTGAAGAAAAACAAGGCCAGTGTCACCTACAGATTGCGCAAGGATGACAGCGAGCACAGCATCGAGGCGGATTGTGTGCTGGTTGCCACGGGGCGCAAACCCTATACCGACGGGCTGGGGCTGGAGGCGTTGGGCGTTGCGCTGACCAAGCGCGGCCAGATCGAGACCGATGCGCATTACGCCACCAGCGTCAAGGGCATCTACGCCATCGGTGACGCCATTACCGGGCCGATGCTGGCCCACAAGGCCGAGGACGAGGGCATGGCCATGGCTGAAATCCTCGCCGGACAGGCGGGGCATGTGAATTACGGCGTCATCCCCGGCGTGATCTATACCACGCCCGAGGTGGCCTCGGTCGGCGAAACCGAGGAAACGCTGAAAGAGGCCGGGCGCGCCTACAAGGTCGGCAAGTTCAGCTTCATGGGCAATGGCCGGGCCAAGGCGGTGTTCCAGGGGGAAGGCTTTGTGAAGCTTCTGGCCGATGCGGAAACTGACCGTCTGCTGGGCGCGCATATCGTCGGGCCGATGGCGGGTGATCTGATCCACGAGATATGCGTGGCCATGGAGTTCGGCGCCGCCGCCGAGGATGTCGCGCGCACCTGCCATGCGCATCCCACCTTCTCCGAGGCTGTGCGCGAAGCGGCACTGGCCTGTGGCGATGGCGCGATTCACGCCTGAGACTGCGGGTTTCCAGGCAAAAGGCCTGTCTCCTTGGGGGGCGGGCCTATCGCACTGAAAGAAGCGGTTGCGCCTGCATTCGCGTCAGGCTTCGCCATAGCCATTCCCATGGTCCGTACAGGAAATGCCGGAACCAGAAACGGGCGAAACCCACCAGCAAGGCAAAAATACCGGCAGCGACAAAAAGTACTTCCAGCGTTCCAAGCCTGCCGATGAACTGAAACCCCCAGCCATAGAAAACGAGCTGGCCCATGGCTGCCGACATCAGATAACCCGTCAGGCTCATGCGTCCCAAAGGGGCAAGCAGGGTCCGCAACCGCCGCGCGCGCGCGCCGTCCAGCGCAACGGTGATCAGGGCCAGATATCCCAATGCCATGATGGGTGAATTGATCTGCAACAGCGGCGCAAACCTGTCTGCGACAATCTCAAGGGCAAGCATCAGGTTTAGCAGCAATCCGGTTGCCAGCAGGGCCGTGCCGGCCTTCAACAGGGCGCTGCGTTTCGCGGTCAATCGGGTGAGCAGGTCCGACTTTCCGGCAGAAAGGCCCATCAGGAACAGGCCGGAGAGCATGAAAAAGCGCAGCACCAGCATGCTGTCGGCGTGCTCGGCCGCGCTGAATACCATGTGCCAGTTATGGCTGATCGTATCGGTGAAGTTTGGCGAGGCGAAAGCCTTGAGGCTATCCACATGACCCTCCGGCACCGGAACCGGTGGGTCGAACCCGCCAAGCACCAGCGCCAGCGGGCCAGAGATGATCAGCAAGAGCGCCAGCACCAGCAAGACCTTTGCGGGGAATCGGGCGGCAAAGGGCAGGATCAGACCCAGGGCAGCATAAGCCATCAGGATATCGGCCCAATACAGAAACACTGCGTTGAACAGCCCGATGGCGGCCAGCACCAGCAATCGGCGCAGAAACTGCACGGTCGGTGCTTCACCGTGTCCCTGCGCCTTCGTCACGATTATGCTGAAGCTTAACCCGAACAGGAATGAAAAGGCGGCGAGGGCCTTGCTTTCGAGAAACACTGCCAGAAAACGCCACGTCGCGCGATCAACGGGGGCCAGCATCTGGGCCCGCATGTCCTCGGTCATATAGGCGAGGCCGGAAATCGTGAGCATGTTGCCGATGATTACCGCAGCCAGAACGGTGGCGCGAACCGCGTCAATCCGAGTGTTGCGCTCCGGAAGGATCGTTGGCAAGGATTCCTCCATGCGTGCTCATTTCCTGGGTCCTCTGCCTGTACTAGAGTAGTCAGAACCGGCCCAGAGGCCAGTTTTGGCGGGATGTATGAGCGATTCCTTGCCGGTATGACCGGTTGGGTGACGTGCCGGAGGAAGCCGCTTAGGTCGCCAGATGCCGCAGCCCCTGGGTGACATCGGTGCGCAGGGCAAGTCGCAGTCCCGGCTCGTCCCCGGCCTTCAGCGCACCAAGGATCATCCGGTGGTGCGGAGGCGGAGTGTTTCTTCGCAACCGGTCATAGAGCGCGCGCATCGTCGGTCCGAGTTGCAGCCACAAGGTTTCCACCAACGCCAGCATTGCCGGACTTTGGGCGCGAAGATAGAGTGTGCGGTGGAACTCCAGATTGGTGCGCACATAGGTTACGGCATCCCCCCGGCCCACGGCATCGGTGATTGCGGCGTTGATAGCCTCCATACGATCGATCAACGCGGGATGGGCGCGGGGCAGGGCACGGCTACCCAGTTCGGGTTCCAACAATGCGCGGATAGAGGCCAGTTCCTCGATGCGGTCGGTTCCCAGTTCAGGGGTGGAAACGCGACCCGAAGCCGAAATCGTCAGCGCGCCCTCTGCCACGAGGCGTTGAACCGCCTCGCGCGCGGGCGTCATGCTGACCCCGAAATCGCGCCCGATGCCGCGAAGCGTCAGGGCCTGTCCCGGTGCCAGTTCGCCATGCATCACCCGGGTGCGCAGGCTGCGATACACCCGGTCATGCGCCGAGAGCTGAGAGGGGTCGGTGGTGGGGCGGTTGGCGCGCAGCATGGTTCAGCGTCACCACAACCGCCCCCCGCCGTCAAGCGGGCGTGAAGCGGAAGCGGTGGAGGTCGGTGCCCTGGGCGCGCAGCCAACTGCGGGGGGGCTGGTAGCCTGGCATCAGTCTTGCCACTTCGGCCCAGAAGGCAGCCGAGTGATTCATCTGCGCCAGATGCGCCACTTCATGCGCGACGACATAGTCCAGCACATCGGGCGGGGCCATGATCAACCGCCAGGAAAACATCAGATCCCCTGCCGACGAACACGACCCCCAACGCGAGCGCGGATCGCGCAGAGTGATCCGCCCCGCAGCGCGGCCCAGGAGCCCGGCATGGTGGCGCACCCGCTCTTCGATCCGCTGGCGTGCGCGCAGTTTCAGATAGGCCTGCACCCTTGCGCCGGGTGATGCACCGGCGGGCACCAGCAGGCAATCGTCCTCGGCCCGGGCAGAGCGGACGGCGGCGGGTGTGATTCTCAGTTCCCGGCCCTCAACGGGAATCACCGCACCATGCGCAACCGGGTACTGAACCGGCAGTGCCGCAACTGCCGTGCGAAGCCAGCCCGCCCGTTCGTTCAGGAATTCGTGACCATGCCGGCTGGCTGCGCGGCGCGGCAGGGTCAGCGTTATCTTGCCGTCCAGGCCCGATACGCGCAACGACATGCGGCGCGCCTGGGCTGATCGGCGCCAATACACCACCAAGGGCGGGTCGCCGGGCAGTTCGCTGGTATCAATTTCGTTGCCCATCGGCCCTTTCCGCGCATTGTTTCCCGGCGCATCAGCGCCGTTAAGCCTCTCGCTATCAAAACACTGCCACAAAGGCTTTGACAAGCACCCGCTGTTGTGGCAACCGGCGTCGATCCAAGTATCAGGAAGGGGATTTCATGCCCAAGGAAGAATGGGGTGTAAAGCGTATTTGCCCGACAACGGGAAAGCGTTTCTACGACCTGAACAAGTCGCCCGTGATCAGCCCCTTCACGGGTGAGGTCGTCGAGCTTGAGCAGCCGGGTCGCAAAGGCGCAGCGCCGCTCCAGCCGGAAGCAGCAAAGTCCAAGGCCAAACCGCCATCCGGTGACGTCGATACCGATGATGTCCTGCTCGACGAGGAAGATGTCGTGGTCGACGGCGATGACGATCTGCTGGAAGATGAAGACGACGATACCGTTTCGTTTGACGAGTTGTCAGACGTGGCGGATGACGACGAGGATGTGTGAGGGCTGCGTCGTCCGGTGCATTTTCCCTCTTGCACTGGCCGCGCGGCTTGCATAAACAGCCCGGGCGTTCCCGAGGGAACGCACCTCCGGTGGGGCCATAGCTCAGTTGGGAGAGCGCTTGAATGGCATTCAAGAGGTCAGGGGTTCGACTCCCCTTGGCTCCACCAAACAAAACAAAGACTTAGACGAAAAATAGCCCCGCCATCGCGGGGCTTTTTCGTGCGGGGTAACATCTGGGGTAACGAATTCGCCCAAAAGAAAACCCCGCCGCCTCGGGACAAGGCGACAGGAGCGCGCGGTTCGAAACCCGAAACGGCCGCGCAGGCACCGGAGCAAGGAGACGTGGATAAACTTCCCCGGTGATCTCGGTGTCAGGCGTCAGCCGGTGCCGCCGCTGTCGCCTTCGTTCATGATCCAGGCGCGCGGTTCGAGGAACGCGGCGCCCAGCGGCCAGTGAAGCCGCCATTCGGTGTTGAGCGTGCCCCAGCCCAGCTTGGTTTCGATCCGCGGCGCCGCCTGCCCCAAAAGGAAGCTGTGCGCCAAACCGATCGCTTGCGTTGGTGCGGCGGCGACGAACCAGCGTGCATCGGTGATGCCCGGTTCAACGACGACTTCGAAGCGCCGCGCCAGCGGGTTCGCGTTTTCGACCTCGGTCGCTGCCAGCGTCTCGACCAGTCGCAGGCAAAGTATTTCGTTTTCCGGCCCGGTCAGAATGTATTTCGGTTCAAGCGCCAGCAGTTCGCCGCCGATGCCGCGCTGGCGGCGCATTGCCGCGACCGCAGCCGCAAGGGCGGTGAGGCTCGGCGCCTCGCCTGCCGTTGCCAGGTTGCCGCGCGCCGCGTCGAATACGGGGGCGCCATCGGCCATCAGCTGCCCGTATCCGCTCGGCCCGATGACCGGCGCCAGCAGCACTTGCCGCAGCCGTTCGACCGCACCACGGGTCATTTTCTGCGCCAGCGAATCGAAGGCGCGGGCGGCGCTCGCGTCGTTCACCAGTGCTTGGTTCGAAATGCTGAAGATGCTGGCAAAGTCCGCGACCGTGGGCAGGGCTTCGCCGTTCTCGGCAAGGGTGATGTGTTTGATTTCGCCACCCTCGGGCACCAACTCGGGCGTGGGTGCGCTGCCCAGTTCGACTTGCCGCGCTTGGCGATAATCCTCGCGGTCGATCGGTGTTGACAGGCGGGCGATTGCCGGTTGCGCCTGCTCGATCGCCCGCGCCACACGGTTGCCCAGGGCGCTTTCCAGGATCGCGGAAAAGTCGCTGGTGCTGTGCTGCGCCATGCTGATCGCGTCGGCAGCATCGAAGGGCTTGAGGCCCGCGCGGGCGCAGACCTCGAAGGCGAGGCGCGAAACTGTCAGCGGCTCGGTGCCACGCTCGCGCTTGCCGGTCAGCCCATCAACAAGGGCAGTCGCCATGCGGTCGCGCCAGGCGCCCGGCGCTTCGCCATGAACCACCGCACGGTTATCGCGGGCGGTTGTCTCGGCGTTGGTCAGGCCCATCAGCGGGCGCTGGTCGCTCTGGTCAACAAGGTGGTCGCTCAGTGCGTTCAAGGCGTCGTCGAAGCTCGTTGCCTTTTGGGCGATCGATGCCAGCGTCTCGGCATCGACATTCATGCGGGCGCCGACCGTTTGCAGCCGCGCTAGCGTTGTGAGTCTGACACTTCCTACCTGTTTCCCCTGATTTCGTCCAAGGCGTCGAGCGCGC
>CAZCAX010000033.1:0-39206 GCA_964496915.1 uncultured Rhodobacter sp. | reverse complement strand
AGAATTGTTGCGGGCGAGAATGCTACCGTTCCGCCACACAAAGTGAGGCAGAGCCACATCAAAGCTCTCGAACCATGGAACCGTCCCTGATCTAGCCGCCACGCGCCCGCCCTCTATATTACGTGAATATATTATTGTATCGCATTTGCACCTGATCGCAAGCGGGTGGCGTCCTTCACGCAAACGGACATGGAAAAAGGGGAACCGTGATCCCACGGCTCCCCTTTCGGTTCAGATCGTCTCCCCTCGCGCGCCGATTAGGCGACCAAGGAGAGCCCCGCGCCCGCGTCCTGCGGCTGCTCACCGCTGTCGATGAACGGGATGATCGAGAAGGTCTGCCCGCCGCGCTGCTCTTCGTTCTGCACGGCGTTGACGCGCAGGTCGCCATCGGGCGTGTTGATCAGCAGCGACAGGTAGTCATTGCCCGTGCGGCTGCTTTTGGCCATCCAGGCCGAACCGACGCGGATCGGTGTGCCCCGGGGTGAGCTGACCTCGATCCGATAATCGGGGTGGGTCTGCTCGGATTTATAGCTGTTCTCGATCAGCATGAACTCCAGATCGAACATCATGTTGGCGATGTAGCCGGTGAAGGCGTTGTCGGCGTCCATGGCGGTGAGCTCGCCCGAGATCGAGCCGGATTTCACCAGGCCGTTCGAGACCAGTGGGATGATCTCGAACTCGCCGCTCTGAGCCGCGCGCGCCTCTTTCGTCTGCACCGCGTTGACCCGGAAGGGGCCGAGGCCGACATCGAGCTGCATCGAGATGTAGGGGTTGCCGCTGGTGTTGCCGGTCTCGTTCCAAGCCGTGCCGATGCGCACCTTGCGGCCTGATTTGTTGACTGCCGTCACGTCAAAATCCGGGCTGCGTTCGGACATCTTGACCCGCGCCTCCAACTGGATGGCGATGTCAAAGCGCGTCGAGTGGATCATGCCGGTGTACTGAGCGGCTGCGGTCTCGACAGTGCGGGTGAGGGTTCCTGTGAACATGGGATGGTTCCTTTTGGATTGGCCGGTGCTTGACGTTCTTGCCAACGCATCCGGGATTGCTTTCTCGACCCCTCATGGGATCACAAAACCGAAAGCTTGCTTTCTCTTTATGCCCCGCCCCCGGCTCAGCGCTGCCACCCGAGTGGGTGTGCCACCGCGTCTCCGGGTGCTGCGCCCCTCCCCTGCCCTTCTGGTCTTGATTGGCTGCCCGGGTTTTCCGCGCCGTCCTCCGATCGCGCGATAAAGAACTCCGTTTCTTTTCCGTTCAACCGGTGCCCGCCCCGGTCGGTCAGGCCGATGCAGCTACCATTCGGCACATAGGTGATGAGGTACTGACCGAGCCGGTCCTTGTGGACAACGTAGCCGGTATTGGACCAATGCACGGTCTGGCCGGCATCGACGGCGGCCTTGATGTCTTCGAGTGTCATGCGAACCTCCTTACGAAGAATGGTGGGTAAAAGACGCAAGAAGCCCGATCTTCCGACCGGGCTTCCATGCGGCATTCGTTTGGCAAACGACCGAGACCTGTCAGGCGCTTTGCGTGGCTTGCGTCGCGCGCGACGCCATCCAATCCTTCAGGCCAAGAACCGTTCTTCCGGCGGCGACCTCGGAGGCCCAGGCAACCCTTGGGTCGCCGCAGGGCTCATTGCCGGAATGCCGGTCGATGTGGCCATTTGCCATCCATGGCTCAGGCTGGATCCGTCGAAGCCAGTCCGCCATGCTCGGAATGCGGCCCTGACAGTCTTCGCGGACATGCTGCTCGCCGATCCAGCGCACGGGGATCTCTCGACCTGCGCTATTGGTCAGGGTCAGACCGAAGACACGTTCGGCCTCGAACAGGCCTTGAGCGTGGTGGCGCATGGCTCGGTGCGTGAAGAGCGCGAGATGCTCTTTCGAGGCGTCAAACCAATCGTGCACAGCCTGATAGTCAGACGGCACCCCGCCGAATTTCCGGGCCGAGCTTTCGGCATGATGAAGCGGATGCGCCATCTCACAGCCCCTCGTCATAGCTATGCGAGCATTCAACGTAGCGGTCCGCGTGATCGAGCGTGATGCTGTCGTTGCGCAAGTCCCAGGTCAGCGTGCCGTAGCCGCCCTCGTTGTTTTCGAACCCCGGGTGATGGTGATAGGCGAGAGACCAGGCGAAGTCGCCCACCTCTGTGGCAAGCGGCTCCGGCAGTTGGATCTCTGCAGGCTGCACCGTCACATCCTCGACATTGCCGGAGTCGCCATAGCCTTCGTATTCGGCAGCGACCTCGCTGATGCCAAGCGCACGTAGTTGCGCGAGCAGTTCCGCTCGGGTCGCCTTCAAGGTGGTTTCGCGCTCTGCACGCCACTGAGCCGCCATTGCGGCATAGTCGATCTGGGGATTGGTCATGAGTCTGTCCTTTTGTCTGAAGTTGGGGGGGCCGGGCGAGGCATTGGTCTACCCGCGCCCGGAAAGCGCAGACCGCCAAGATCTCGATCCGCGACGCCCAACCGGAAGCTCGCTTTGACTTTTCAGGCGGCTTGTTCTGCCGCTCTAGCGGCTCGCTGCCCCACGATCCGGGCCAGAATGCTTCCCGTGTCGATCCCGTCCCCATGCGGCAGGAACACCCGCAACTGGAAGGCAATGATCTCAGTGAAACACCCCATTGCCTTGAGGCCATCAATCATGCCCCGATCCGCACCGCCCAGCTCAAGGCGCATCTCGCCTGCAACGCGGCGCCGGGTCAGGGTGAGACCCCGGCCCAGATCGACCGGCGCTGTGGTGCCGAGGGCGGCAGTCAGAATCTCCTGCGGCGTTTGCGGATTGGAGACGAGGAAGCGGGCGCGCAGCGCGGCCGCCTCTTCATCGCTCAGTGTGCGCCCGATCATGGCGGTCGCCCCGTCCGGCGTGACCCGGTAGATGCGCTCATTGGTGGTTGGAATGTCCTTCCAGATCGGCAACAGCAGCCCGGTCAAAAGGTAGAGCTTGGTCGTGGTGGTTTTTGGCAGGGACGCAGCCTCGGCATCCCACAGCCGTGCAAACTCAGGCTTGCCGATCTCTTCCCAAGCCGAGGACTCAAACCGTGCCTCTTCGAGATAGCTCGACCCGTTTGGCCGCACCGCCTTGCGCATCAGCGTGACAATGTCCTCGTCATACATCTGCATGGGCCGCGCCGAGATGAGCGCCGCGCGGCCCGAGGCGCGATTCACCATCGGCAGCTTGTCGGGATTGCGCGATATGGCCACTTCGGCGCCCAGGACATGCACCGGGTCGGTCACCTCAAGCCCGATGATCCGCGTCACCGCGCCAGATTTCGGGCAGGTCCAGAGATCTTCCGTAGAGACCTGTTCTATCTTGTCGCCGCGTAGGGTTTCCACGCCGGGATTGAGCGTGCCCGCCGCGCGCGCCCGATCCGTCTGATCGGCAATCCGGCGCATGAACTCGGCAAAGAGCGCGTTCTGCATGTGGATGGGAAGGGCCAGAACCCGGTTCAGAAGCCGCTGGATCGGGGGAAGCTCCTCAAGGAGCACCCCGTCCTTGTCGATCAGCCGCAGGGCGGTCCAGTCGGTGAAGCTCTCGTAGCTCATCGCCTCAGCGTGCCCGGCGGCAAGATCGGCGAAATACCCACGCAGCGCCGCCCGTGCGATCGGGCTTTCGAGATTGTCCTCCTCGCGGAACATGCCCTGCGAGCCGGTCTCGCGCTGACCCTTGGTCAAGGCCCCCAGCTGGTCGAGGCGCTTGGCTATCGTCGAGGTGAAACGCTTTTCGCCATGCACATCCGAGGTGCAGACCCGGCAGAAGGGCGCGCTGACCTGGGCCGAGCGATGGGTGCGGCCCAGGCCCTGGATGGCCGCATCGGCGCGCCAGCCGGGCTCCAACAGGTAGTGCCGGCGTCGTTTCTGGTTCTTCGCCGTTTGCGCCGCATGGTAAGATCGGCCCGTCCCGCCCGCATCGGAGAAGATCAGGATGTCCTTCTCACCATCCATAAAGGCTTGGGTCTCCGACGAATTGCTGCTGGCGGCGCGCTTCTCGATGAAGAGATGTCCATCCTCGGCCTTGAGGGGCCGGATCGATCGACCCGTGACCTCGGCAACTGCCTCGTCGCCAAAGGCCCAGAGGATCTGATCCAGCGCCGAAGGGATCGGGGCCAGCGTCATCAACTCCATCATGGCCGCATCGCGCAGGGCAAGCGCTTCGCGGGAGACAACCAGCGCGCCATTGGCGTCGCGCAAGGGTTCAGCCACCATGTTGCCGTCGATCTCGACAAGCTTTTGCGCATGGATCGGGAAGGCCTGTTCGAGGTAGCCAAGAACATAGTCACGCGGCGTCAAGGCACCCTCGGCGAGCTCATCCTCGGGATCCATCGTCTCAAGCCGGCGTTTCAGCAGGCTCTCGCCTGTCGAAACCACCTGGATGACGCAGGCGTTGCCCGCCGCCAGATCATCCTCGATCGCGCGGATGATGGTCGGGGCCTTCATGCCCATCAGGAGATGGTTGAAGAAACGCTGCTTCGTGCTCTCGAAGCGGGACTTGGCCGAGGCGCGAGCGGCCGAGGCATTGGTCTCGCCAGAGGCGTCGTTGACGCCGGTCCCCGTCAGCGCGGCTTCGAGATTGTGGTGGATCGTCCGAAACGAAGCCGCGTATGCGTCGTAGATCTCGATCTGGGCCGGAGTGAGCGCGTGTTCGAGCACGTCATACTCCACCCCATCAAAACTGAGGGCGCGCGCCGTGTAGAGCCCGAGCGTCTTGAGATCACGGGCGACCACTTCCATCGCCGCGACACCGCCCGCCTCCATCGCCGAGACGAAGCTCTCGCGGCTTGGGAAGGGGTATTCGGGGCCCTGCCCCCAGAGCCCCAGCCGCGCGGCATAGGCTAGGTTGTGCACGCTCGTGGCACCCGTGGCCGAGATGTAGAAGACGCGAGCGCGGGGTGCTGCCAGTTGCAGCCGCAGGCCAGCAAGGCCCTGCTGGGAGGGTTTGACCCCCCTGCCCTGCTCGGACCCGGCCGCGTTCTGCATGGCATGGGCCTCATCAAAGGCCAGTACGCCTTCAAAGTCTTCGCCCATCCAGTCGAGGATCTGGCTCAGTCGCGTGGTGCCGCATTTGCCCGCCGAGCGCAGCGTGGCGTAGGTCACGAACAGGATGCCATCACCCATCTGGATCGGTTGGTCCGGTTTCCATTTGGAGAGCGGCTGAATGTCGGCGGGCGAGCCGCCGAGATCGGTCCAGTCGCGGATCGCGTCCTCGATGAGCGTGGCGGATTTGGAGACCCAGATCGCCTTCCTGCGCCCAGCGAGCCAGTTCACCAGGATGAGCCCGGCGCATTCGCGGCCCTTGCCGCAACCGGTGCCGTCGCCGAGGAAATAGCCGAGGCGATAGGCACGTGCATCCGGGTCATCATCGGCGCGCGTCAGCTTGGTCTGGTCGTCATCGATCGCGAACCGACCCGGCAGGTCGCGCCCATGGGCGTCATGCGCCATGATGATGGTTTCCAGCTGCGCCTCGGAGAGATGTCCCTCCTCGATCAACCGTGCGGGCAGGCGCAAGTCATCACGGCCCGTATTTGAGGGCATGGGCGGGGCAACCGAGGCCATGGCGATGCTTTCAACGAGCGGCGTGGGATGTTCCTGCGCATCCGCAATCTCGATCCGTTGCGGACGGTAGCGCGCATAGATGTCCGAGATGGGCATGTTGTTGCGCGGGGTCTGAAGGCTCGTGAAGCTGAGCGGACGGACGGCATTGGCCCTGGCTGTGGGGGCGGTGATAACACCGGCGGCGGTCTTGCGCGGGACAGATGATCGAACGGTCGGCCGAGCATGAGGGATCGCTTCAACCCGTTGGGCCGGGCGCATCTCGGTCCGGGTTGCGGCCACGGCATCGACAAATGGAAGGGCTTCATCCAGATCGCACAAAGTGGCGCGGATCATCTCGCCGCCCTCCTGCACCTTGTCGAAGACCATCAGCTGGGTTTCGACAGAGGTGCCGAGCTTGCGGTAGACTTGCCCCAGCATCGTCAACGCCAATCGTGGCGTGAGGAGACCGCAGGCGCGGGACCAATGCGCGGCATCGCGTTCGGGCGTGAACCCCGGCGGCATGATCGCCACCAGGCGCCCACCTGGTGCCAGGCGCTTTGCAGCCGCAATGAGATGTTTGGCAGCGATGTGCTTGTCGCGGGATCGGTCGACCGAGGAGGCGAAGGGCGGATTCATCACCACGACGTCGGGTAGAACCGGCGACTGCAGCAGATCGTCGATATGCTCGCCGTCATGGCCTGTGACCTCGCCGCCGAAAACCGCGCGCAGGAGGCGCTGGCGAAAGGGGTCGATTTCATTGAGCAGAAGCGTGGCACCGGCCCGGGCGGCGAAAGCAGCCAGGGCACCGGTGCCAGCCGAGGGCTCCAGCACGGTCTCGCCCTTGCGAATGGCTGCCGCCCGCACGACCATTGCCGCGAAAGGCAGCGGCGTGGAAAACTGCTGCAGCCGGATCTGCTGCTCTGACCGGCGCGTTTCCGTCAGGAGCCGTGAGGCAAGCAGCTTTGCAGCGGCGATGTCACCTGCCGCGCCGTCCCCACGCAGCAGCACTTGGACGGCCGCGGCCTGCATCAGGTCATAGGCCATCCGCCAGTCCCAAGCGCCGCCGGCATCGCTGCCATGAAACGTCTCGCGCATAATGCGCGCAAGCGCTGAGCTGCGCAGGGGTTGGTGGTCGACCTCCGCGCCGGTCTGCGCGAGCGCAGAGACGAGATCAGCGTCGGAGATTGAGAGAGCCGTGTTTGCCGGATTGGGCTTGGTCATGGGGATTTTCCTTTGGATCAGGGTCTGAGTTCCAAAGGACAAAAAGCCCGCTCTACACTTTGAAGGCGGAGAACGGGCAATTTCTTAGCGGGGGGCCTGCACGCCGATCATGGCCACTGCTGCGCTGCATGAAGAACGCGCAAAATGGTCACCATCTCAGGGTCTTCAACATAAACCACGATGTAGTTTGGCCGAACAACCATCTCCCGGGTCCCATCGACAGGCCCGCACGATACATTTGAGGGCGTTCTGGAAGGAGAGACGTCTTGTGTTCAATCTCATCTTTGAGAACTTGGGCGGCATCCGGATTGTCGTCAGAGATGTAGTCAATGATTGCCAGCAAGTCGGTTATGGCCGTGGCTTTCCATTCAAGATTTGGCAAGGCGCTTCCCGTCAATCAATGCCTGGGCGTCTTGCATCGCCTTGGCATGGGGCGTTGTGGGCCTTGGATCGTCCAGCGCTTCCTGTACCTTCGCCCGGAACCAGGCGTCATAGGCATCCGGGTCAGCGGTCAATCCGGCAGGCAAGCCGCCTTCTGCGGCCACGCGGGTCAAAAGAATACGCACCGCGTCGGAGAGCGTCAGACCGACGCCCGCAAGTGCGTCCGAAGCCTGTGCTTTCAGCTGATCGTCAACACGGACATGAAGCATGGATGTTTGGGCAGGCATGGATGGTCCTCCAGTTGATGGGAATGATGTATCTCATTTGAGATACGTTTTCAAGTCGGCAATATGTGCGCGCGTGGTCCCGTGGTGTTGTCTCAGCGGGAAACTCAGCCACCCTGCCCCGCCAGGAACTCCGCCAGCACAGGACTGGCCTCGCCTTTTGCGGAGCTGAGCAGCTCCGAGCCCGCAAGCGAGGCCTTCGACAGGCGTACGAGCCCACCGGTTTCCTCGATGCGGTAGCAGCGGCGTTTTTGCCGCCCACGCCTGTAGTGCGTCGCGGTGACGATCCGGCATGTACTGCCATCGGTGAGCGTCACGGGCGTGGCGAGCCTGATCTTGTCGCCTTCCTCGTAGTCCGGGATCGCAGCCCAATTCCGGCAGCGCTGACGCCAGTCCTGGGCGTAGCTGTCCGGGTCTTTCAGGTCGGAGAGAAGCTCGATCAGCCCAAGCGGAGCACGAGATTCGTTCGGGCCAGCACTTTCCTCCATGTCCTTGTAGCCCCAGCAGCCGTCATCGTATCGGGTGAGGAAGACAGCCCCGAAAGTGATGGAGCCATCCGCATCGGTGACATAGGTCGTGTCTTCGACAGGGGTGCCGTCGAGATTGGTGACCTTTGCCGCCGCATACCAGGTGGAGCCCACCTTGCAGGCCTTGACCAGTTCCGTCTTGCGCGTGTCGCCATGAGAGGTGCAGAGCCGGGCGATTTCCGCTTTCTCATCCGCGTAGGTCTGGACGCGGCCGTCGGTATAGAAGAGCCAACCCATCACGCCGCCCTCCGGTCATCGATTTCCATTAGGGCATCGAGCGGCACGCGGTAGGGCTGCATGGCGTCGAAATCCTCGCAATTGCCGCAGTTCTGCACGATCGCGAAGGTGTCGCAGGCATCCTTGAGGATGACCCGGAAGGTGCCGCCGAGGCCTGACGGCACCTCGTAGGTCCCGCCGATGAGATAATCCGAGGCCCGGCGCACGAAGACGCGGATGCTGTGGCCATCGGTGGCGAGCCGGATCGCCCCCCGCCCCCGGTCGATGAGCACCTGCACGTCATCCAGGATGTCGGTATAGAACTGGCCGGTCAGATCGCGAAACGCCATGCGGCGCTGCGCCATCCAGTCGGTATCCCGAAACGGGTTCATGCCGTCGGCGAAGGCAAAGGACGGATCGGCCTGCTCGGTGGTGACGATACGGGTGGTCGTGCCATCGATGCCGTTCGAGCGCAGATGCACACCATTGCCGACGATGAGGATCAGGGCGGGCCTGTCCACGGGCCCGTTCCAGTTGGGCAAGAAGGTTTTGCAGGCGCGTGCATGGGCGATCTGCGCCGCAACAGCGGAGGCAGAGAACTTGAGAATAGCCATGGGGATGTCTTTCTGTTCGGTTTGGAAGGGTCGACCCGCGCGGGTGCAAGATCCACGCGCGGGTCGCGTGATGGCTCAGGCCGCTTGCGCGACCTCGCTGTCAGGCTCGGGGGTTTCAGCAGTGGGCTCCGCCTCATCACAGGCGATACCGGCGGTCTGCATCATCGGCGGGCACCAGGCGGCGACGGCAGCGCGCTGCGCGTCCGTCAGTGTGGCGAAGGGTTCAGCAAAGAGCTTGTCGCAGAAGGCGACGATCTCCTTCTTGCTCGATGAGGCGAGCGTCACCGCCTCCTGGGCAAGACCCAGATCTTCGCCGAGGATCTTCAGGAGCCAGGCCTTCTTGAAGCGGTTGAAGAGCGCCGCGTTCGGCGTCCAGTGGGCGCGGATATCGGGCATGATCTCGATCTCGAACGCATGCATCAGGCTGTCGCGCGATCGATCCCGCGCGAAGCAGGACTGCGTGGTGCTGGCGGTGGCATAGGCGACGAGCTTGGCCTTCTCGCCGGCCTTCAGCGCGCGAAACGCCGCAAACTGATCGGCGGGCGCGCGGCTGTCATCGAGCCAGGACAAATCAAGCGCATCATGCGCCGCCGCCACCTGCTCGAGCGAGGTCTCGTCGATCTCGTCCATCTTGGCGTGGTTGCGGTATTCCTTGCGGGCATCGATCTTGATCGCCTGCGTGACACTCATGCCGCTGGCCAGAACGTCACTGACCAGCTTGAAGAGCGTCAGATCGAGCGTGGCTTCCGGATGCAGCGCCATCGCGGCCCCAAGCGCCATGGCTCGCTCGGTCTTGAGGTCCTCTGCCAGCGAGGCTGGATAAGTGATTTCACCCGGGTCCGGGGCCTCCTCCCCCGTCGGGTCAGCCGACGAGCCGCGCGCGCCTTCCACTTTCACGGTGTCTTCCGGGCGGACGAGGCCCACATGGAGGGTCACCTGCCCACCCTGCCACGACGCTATCACCCCAGACCGCGCGAGGTCCTCGGCGCTGTAGGCCTCCTGCAGGTCGCGGGCTTCCTCTTCCAAGGCGTCCACGCGCTCGTAAAGGGCATTGTAGGCACCGTCCTCGAGCCCCTCATCCTCCATCTCGAACTGCAGTTTCTCAAGCTCAGCGGTGATCTCATCGATGCGCTTCTGGGCAGCCTCATCCGGCTCGATCGGGCCGGGATAGACGCGGCCATAGTCGGCCATGGTCGCGTAATCATAGCGCACCATCGCATCGGCCCAGGCAAACCCCAGCCTCATACGGGCCTCTTCGGCAGCGGCACCGAGCTTTTCGAGCAAGATGGTCTCGACCAGCGCCGCATCCTCAAGCACGGAATGCTCTTCAAGAAGGTCAGCCGCGACGGCGCCGCCACGCGCCTCGTAGTCCACGCGCACGAAAGCCCCGATATCGTCACTGACCTGCACGCCGCGGGATTTGAGGGCCTGACGGACGGTATAGGCCTGCAGATAGCCGCCGTCCTTCGTGAGCGCCTCGAAGACCTCGCGCTGCGCCTTCTGGCTCGGGTGCTCGGCAAAGGCCTTCATCGTGTCGAGCGTGATCACCTTACCCCGGGCCGCGGCGCGGATGTCGGGGTGGATAAGGCCATAGCGCAACCGGCCTTTCACGGCGGCCACCGTGGTACCGAAGGTCTTTGCGATGGTCTCGGGCGTCTGGCCGTCGACCTCCATCATCCGCGCGAAAGCCTCAAACTCGTCGATTGCGTTCATCGGTGCCTGGGTGATGTTCTCGGCAAGAGACAACGCCGTGGTGACATCGCAATTTTCCGGCACGAGGCGGCAGTCCACCTTGGTCTTCGCTGTGAACCCCTTGGTGGCCTTGTCGGCGACCAGCTCCTTCAGCGCAGCATGGCGTCGGCCACCGGCGAGGACAGCATATTTGCCGTCAAGCTTCTGGACCAAGAGCGGCTGGAGCAGGCCCAGCACAGCGATGCTGGCCTTCAGATGCGCGATGTTCTCGGGATCATAGGTTTCCGGCGCGTTGCTGCGCACATTGGCAGGATGCGGGACCAGATCGCCGATGGCGACGGTGAGAGGAGCAAAGCTTGTGGTCATGGGATATCCTTCCAGGAGGGTGAGGTGTGGCCCGCGCGCTCACGCGCGTGACCAATCCCCGGCTTCAGGGATCATCACGACAAAAGGCCCACTTTCCCTTTGAGGGGTCAGCGGGCCTTCATCGTCTCAGATGTCAGGGGGAGGAGTCCCCTGCCCTACCAGTCGCGCGCCAGCATGATGGTCAGCACGCGCATGGTGGTGGCAGGATTGTCCGGGGTCTCAGCCCCGTAGCGGAAGTCCGAATCCGCCTCATAGAGATCGATTTTCCAGAACACGGTCTCGCCCCGGATCTCGACTGCCCCGAAGTCGTGCCATCCCTCGGGATCATTCTCAGGCTCAAATGTGGCAAACTCACCGGTCGCCTTCACCGCCTCGGCCATGAAGCCATCGGCGGCCTCCATAAGCGCGCGGGTGACATGCATCCGGCCCTGGATGGGCTGCGCGGGCGGCACTCCGAGGCATGCGAGCTTGCGAAACGCGTCGTTCTGCGCCGCGATCACGGTCGGATTCGGACGGTCTGGCAGGGGTTGAACGGTCATGGACATGGGGATCTCCTTTGAGAAGTTGAAACACCCTTCTCAAAGCCCGCTTTTTCTTTTCTGCTTGGCGGCAGGACCGAAGGAGAAGGTGCCCTACCCGAACATTCCCTTGGGTCTGTAATTCGGGTTCGGGATGGTCTCGACCCAGCCGCCTTGGTCCGTGATGGCCTCGAGCGCTGCCGAAAGCGGATACGCGCCCTCGGACGAGCTCCACCAATAGGCGCCGCGTTTGAAGGTGATGATCTTGCGGCGGCCATCTTTGAAGCAGGCCACCCGCAGCGTCTTGGGTTCCTTGCATGACATGGAAGTCTCCGTTCTCCGTGTGGTCAGGCCGCTTTGGCGCTGCGCCCTGCCCTGCCCGCCTCCGATCTGGCGATCAAGTAGTCGCAAGCGCGCTGTGCATCTGCGGCGTGCTTGAAGATCGCACCCTTGTCCGACCGAAGAACGCGCAACCAATTGTGGAGGTAGGCGGCATTCATCTCGAGCGTATGCGCCGTGAAGCCGAGCGTCTGACCCAGGAACACCGAGGTCAATTCTGCGACGATCTCCTCGCGCGCATAGGACGTGTTGCCAAACTTCGAGAACCCGAAATCGCGGTTCAGCCGATGGGGGGCTTTTGTGGCATGGGCCAGCTCATGGGCCCAGACCCCGTAGAAATTGCGCGGGTCCTGAAACCGCGTGATGGATGGCATGTAGACCTTGTCCACGGGGGGCAAATAGTACGCCTCCGTGCCCGTGAAGACGGTTGTGATGTCGATGGCATCGAAAAACGCTTGCATGTGCGGGATGGGCTCGGACTGCGGATGCTCGGGCACGGGCTCCGGGTCAGGGTAGAAGCTGTCGGGCAAGCCCTCGATCTGGCAGGCATTGAACACACGGTAGGATTTCTGGAAGCGGAAGATACGGGCTTCCTCGGAGTGATCATCCCCGTCGCTGTGAACATGCTCATCGCCGGCGTCTCTCCGGCTTTGACCGTAGTAAACGACGACAGAGGACTTCTCGCCCTTGCGGACCTTTGCGTCCAACGCATTGGCCTGCGGCAGCGTCATCCAGAAGGGAGAGCTGTGGCCCGCCATCACGGTCCGCATCGTCAGCAGGAAGTTGTTCACTCCCTGGTAGGGTTCTCCGCCCACGCGCAGGGGACGAGAGCTGCCACCTGCGGTCCAGGGCTTGCGCCACGGCAGGACGCCGCGCTCGATGATGCGGATGATTTCGTTTGTGATGACCTCTGAGGCATCGAATTTGGGCGTACGGGATCGGGCCATGGTTGGCCTCCTTTTCGAGTTTTGGTGAGAGGGAGTGGTGACTAGGTTGACCGACAGGGGCGCGGATCGTTGGCGATCCTGGCACCGAGGGCTTCGACCATGTGGATGTAGGTGGTCAGCGACACGGACTTGCCGGGACCCGAAGAGTCAGGGTCGACCGATCCGTTCCGCGCAACCCGCGGCAGGTTCGCGAAGGCGATGACATCGGTGACGGGTCGGATATCGATGAACGGCGTGCCACGTGCGACCGCAAAAGCGGCCAAGGGAAAGCGCTCGATCGGTGCGAAACTCGACACGGTGGTCAAGCCGAGGTGGATGAATGTCCCGCCCTCTCCGCAGATCACATGGGCATTCGGCAGCTTCGCCGCCTGCCTGAGATAGCCGAGATCACGCAGGACGGTCTGGCGTTCGAGCCGCTGTGCCAGCAACGTCTGGCCAGTTCGGCGCAGATCTCTATGCCGCCACCAGGAGGCGGCGGTCGCGCGCAACACGCGCAAGACACCTGTTTGCATGGGAATGCCCTTCATCAGGAACGGCAGACCGGAACCCGGCCCGGACCCATCTGAGGGACCCCGAAGGCCCTCATCCATCAGTCACAAAACCCGAAGGACACTTTCACTCTTTAGGGATCTGATGCCGGAGATTGTTAAATGCGAAGCTCATGAGAACGCAGAATCCTGCACTTTCCGGCATCAGACCCCAATGAGGAACAGGATCAGGCCCGGGCACCCTCTTTCGGGCATCCTCAGGCCTGACCTCCCCCGGCCCTCCTCTTCCTCTCAAACCCCATGATTTCCGCAGGTGGCTTGATTTTGTTCCTGTTATGTTCTATTTTAAGGACCACGCTAAGAAGGGAGATCCCCGATGGAAAGCACCACTTACGCCCTGCCCGCGACGCCCAAGCAGATCGCCTATGCGCGCGCGCTGGCCTTGCGCACCCAGACGCTTTTGCCGTGGGAGGTTCAGCAAGATCGGCGGTCCCTGAGCGCCTGGATCGACGCACAAGCCAAGTTGAACCCGGGCGCGCAGGACAGCCGCCCGACATCGAAGCAGGTCGCCTTCGCCGAGCGTCTCGCCCGGATCAAACGCCGCGCCGTCCCGGATGAGTGTTTCCGCGACAAGGGGCTGATGTCAAAATGGATCGATGGGAACAAATGAAGCTGGGTAGCCCCTGCGGTGATTGAGACTACTTAAGCCGATCAACAATCGATGCCCCGCCCGACCTGGCAAGCGCGATCAGGCTGGACTGGATTTTGGATGTGAAGACGGAACTGAACGTGCCGATGGGCGTGCGGTCCTCCCAGACATAGGAGCGCTCCAGAATATCGGTGTTGATCTCGTCCAGCATGACCCATTTGCGGACATGGGTTTCTGACCCCACGCGCTGCGACTCGATCTGTGGCACCTCGATGATCAGCACGATGTTGACGAGCGTTGCCGCAACAAGCAGCCGGAGCGGGGTTCGGGTACACCCCATTGACTCTAGCCTACGGCGACCCCGAACAGCGCACCGACCCCGGCTGTCGCCGCCATTGCAAGCGCTCCCCATAGCGTGACCCGCGTGGCCCCACGGACGACGCCTGCGCCGCCGGCCGAAGCGCCCAATCCGCCAAGAACCGCAAGGCCAAGGATCGTCGATCCCGCCACCAGGGGAGCGATCTGCGCCTCCGAGACCAGCAGCACGACGATCAGGGGCAGCACCGCCCCAACGGCGAAGGTCAGTGCGGACACCAGAGCCGCCTGGATAGGGCGGGCGGTAAAGGTTTCCGAAATGCCGAGCTCGTCGCGCGCATGCGATCCGAGCGCGTCGCGTTCAGTCAGTTGCACGGCAACCTTTTTCGCCAGGTCGCGGTCCAGCCCCCTTTCAACATAAATCAGGGTTAGTTCCTCGAGCTCGGCCTCGGGCGTTTCCTCGAGTTCACGGCTCTCTCGGGCGAGGTCCGCCTGTTCGGCGTCAGTTTGCGAGCTGACCGAGACATACTCCCCCGCCGCCATCGACATCGCACCAGCCATAAGCCCGGCCAGCCCGGCGATCATGACCTCGGGCTTGCCGGAGCCTGCGGCCGCGACGCCGACGACGAGGCTCGCGGTCGAGACAAGACCATCGTTGGCTCCGAGAACGGCGGCCCGCAACCAGCCGATGCGATGCACCATATGGATTTCAGAATGTGATAGACGGCTCATGGCGTGGCTCCTTGAACGATGTCACCTTGCTCTGACGTGATGGCCTGTGGTTTGCCCGTAGCTGGCTCCTGCGGCGCGATGCGCAGCGCGCGCAGGGCGTTCAGGATCACGGCAACGTCGATCACTTCTTGCAGGAGCGCGCCCTGGACCGGCGTGAGGTAGCCGAAAGCGGCCGCGATCATGCCCATGACAGACAGGCCGATCCCGGCGACAACGCTTTCGACCGCTATCCGCCGCGAGGCCCGCGCGATCTCGATGCCGGGCCCCAGCCGGTCGATCCGGTCGACGAGCAGCACCACGTCGGCGGCCTCGGCCGAGGCCGCGGCGCCCCGTGCCCCCATTGCCACGCCTACATCGGCTGCGGCCAGGGCGGGCGCGTCGTTGACACCATCACCCACCATCATCACCGGCCCGTGTTTATGCTCGGAAAGCACCAGTAACACCTTTTGATCCGGCGTCAGACCGGCCCGCAGCCCGTCGAGGCCCAGCCCCTCGGTCACGCGCTCGGCCACGTCCGCGCGGTCGCCAGTAGCCAGAAGGATGCGCGCGATCCCTTGACGGCGCAGACCGTCCAGCATGGCACCCGCTCCCTCGCGCAGCGGGTCGGACATGACGAGGTGCCCGGCCATGTGACCGTCAACTGCCACTGCGACAAGGACCGATCCGGCGCCCTTGGCGGGGTGATCGCCCACCATCCGCCCGACACGGGACGCCACGAAGCCGTCGCCGCCGACGATCACCTCGCGGTCCTCCACACGACCCAAGACCCCTTCGCCCGGGATCTCAGCCACTTCTGTCGGAACGGGCAGTGTGAAGGCCCGCGCCTTTGCGGCAGCGACGATGGCCTGCGCCACAGGGTGTTTCGATGCCTGATCGAGCGCGGCGGCAAGGCGGAGGATGTCGTCCTCGGTCATGCCATCGTGGCTGTCGATCGAGATGATCTGCGGACGGCCATCTGTCAGCGTCCCCGTCTTGTCGAGGATCAGCGTACGGATGCGCGCCATTGTCTCGAGCGGCCCTGCGCCCTTGATCAAAACGCCAAAATGCGCCGCACGCGAGAGACCCGCGACCAGTGCGACCGGCACGGCAAGGATCAGCGGACAGGGCGTGGCGACCACCAGCACGGCGACCGCGCGGATCGGATCGCCTGTGAACCACCAGGCCGCGAAGGCGATACTGACGGTGACGACCAGAAAGCCCAGCGACCAGCGGTCGGCCAGCCGGGACATCGGCGCTTTGGACGCCTGCGCTTCCTCCACTAGACGAACGATCCCGGCATAGGTGCTGTCCTTGGCCTCGCGCGTCGCCGTCAGGTCGAAGGCCTCGCCCGCGTTGGTCGATCCGCTCATGGCGTCGGCCCCGCGCGCCAGCCGGACTGGCAGGGACTCACCCGTCAGCGCCGCGGTGTCGAGGAAGGCGGTGTCGGACGCCACCGTGCCGTCCACGGGAACGACATCACCCTGCCGGATCAGCAGGCGATCGCCCGGTGCGATCTCCTCGAGAGGCACATCCTCAAGACCGCCGTTCCGGTGCCGCGTCGCGGTCCGGGGTACGCGGGATAAAAGATCCTTCATCGAACGACGTGCACGGCCCTCAGCGAAGGCTTCGAGGAAAGTGCCTCCAGAATACATGACTGCGACGACAGCCGCAGCCAAGGTCTCGCCGAAGACAAGCGCCGCCGACATCGACAGCGCGGCAACGATATCGAGGCCCACCTCGCCGCGCCCAATGCTCCGGACGATTTCGACCACAAGCGCTGCCAGCGCGGGAACAACTCCTGCAATCCAGATCAGGGTCGCGATCTCTGGTTGGCCCGCAAGGTAGAATGCGAGTCCCACGATCAGCCCGGTTGCGGCCATCAGCAGGAGTGCGGTCTTGAAGCGATCGGTACGGGTCTGTTCCATGCGGCTCATCTTCCCCCGGCTGAGGCGATTGCCGCTGGTTCTTCGGAAAAAAGACGCCCGACTCCCACGCCCATTGCATTGCCTTCATCATCGCACAGAAGAAACAGGGCGTCGAGTCCACGTTGTCTTGCGAGGTCCGCACCCCTCTCCGCACCGAGCACCATCAGCGCCGTCGCCCAAGCATCGGCCTCGGCACAGGTGCGGGCCACGACGGTGACGGAGGCGGGCGGCGCGATCAGCGGCGCGCCACGTCTCGGATCCATGGTATGCGACAGGCGGCACCCCTGAACCTCCACCCAATGGCGGTAGTCACCGGATGTCGCGACGGCGGCGTCCTGCAGCGCCAGAACCGATTGCGGCGTCCGGCGATCAGGGTCCGGCGCTTCTACCGCGATGATCCATGCCTCGCCATCGGGGCGCAGGCCCATGGCACGCATCTCACCGTCGATGCCGACAAGGGCGTCGGCAATCCCATGATCGCGCAAGGTCTCGGCGAGCTGGTCGACGCCATAGCCCTTGGCGATGCCGTTCAGATCCAGCGCAATGGGCGCGGTCTTGCGCAACTGCATCCCCTCGATCTCCAGCACCTCCTGCGCCGGGCGGCGGGGGGCGTCCATCGCGGCGCGGATACCCTCGGGCGCGGCGGCCCCGGGCCCGAAGCCCCAGGCCGTCACCGCATCGCCCATTCCGATATCGAAGGCCCCGCCCGAGGCGCGCCCGATCTCGAGCCCGAGGCGCAGGACCGCCCGCAGTTGCTCCGGCACCACCACCCAATCGCCCACCGGCGCCGCGTTGATCCGCATGAGCGCGCTCTCCGCGTTCCACGTCGACATCTGCGTGTCCACCTCGTCGACAACCGCCTGAAGGGCGGCACGGATTGCATCCGTGTCGCGGCCCCGATCCGCGAAGAACAGGGCCGACCAGCGCGTGCCCATGGTGGGGCCGTTCAGGACGATGCGCGCGCGCTCAGTAGACATCTTCGACATACCGCCCCTCCGCCTTCAGAACTGCGGGCGTCAACCCGAATGGTGAGAGAATTTCGGCCAGCGCATCGGTCACACCCATGGCCATGTCGCGCCCGCCGCAGACCATCACGCGGGCCCCGTTGCGAAGCAAACGCGCAACTTCGGTGGCCTCTCCACGCAGCGCGTCCTGCACGTAATGCGGAAGCGTCCCGCGCGAGACGGCCGTGACAAGCCGGGTCAACCGCCCCTCTGCCTGCCAGCCGGCCATCTCCTCGCCATAGAAGAAATCGCTGTCCGCATGCCGCATGCCGAAGAACAGGTGCACGGGCCTGTGCCGCGCATTGCCGCGGATGAAGCCCGCCAGCGGCCCGATGCCGGTGCCCGCCCCGATCAGGATCAGCGGGGTGCGACCGCGACCGGCGTGAAAGCCGGGATTGCGCCGCAGAAAGGCCCGGACCGTATCGCCCGGTTCCAGCGCGGTCAGCTGGCCCGAGGCCAGACCGCCCGGATGCTTGCGCACCACGATCTCGACGAACCCGTCGCGCCGGCCCGAGGCCAGCGAATAGAGGCGCGGCACCGGGCTGCCCTGCGGCAGGACGCCGATCAGGTCGCCCGCCTGGAACCGTGCGAAGCCCGTGCCCGTCAGCCGCTGCCACGGCGTTGCGCGCGGCAGGGCGAAGCGCAGGATCGCGGCCCCCGCCTGCATCTCGGCCCCGTAGTTGCGCCGCGAGACGAGGGTCAATGTTTCGGTGCGCGGCGAGACGGGCTGGTGAAAAAGCTCGAGAGAGATGCTAAGCGCCTCGCCAAGAGCGCGGCCCCAGCGCGCGAAATCCTGTGGCGATTGGCGGTCGATCGTGTCCAGCGGCATGAGTTCGGCCCAGCCCTTCGCCTGCGCCGCTGCCGCAACGGCGTTGGCGAAGGCGCAATAGGCCGGAAAGCTGCGGTCGCCGAAGCCGAGCACGGCCATCTGGATATCAGGCACAGGGGCCGACGCGTTCAGCCGGTCGAGAAAGCCCTTCGCCGAGGACGGAGCGGCACCATCGCCATAGGTCGCGGCGAGCAGGATGATGCGCTCGGCACGGGCGTAGCGCTCTGGCGCGAAGCCCGACATCGGGCCAACATGGACGCCCTGCCCCGCTGCCGTCAGCGCGGCATGCAGGGTCGCGGCGAAGCCCCAGGTGCTGCCACCCTCGCTGCCGACAAGAATGATCGTCTCGGCACGGCCCGCGGGCTGGTTGCCCCGGATGCGCGGCCGCCCGCGCCGCCCGGCAAGCCAGATCAAGACGCCGGTCACGCCCATCGCCGGCACTCCGAGCGCCATCATCCCGAGCACAAGGCCGAGCGTCGCGGCCCCCTGCCCCGTGTGCAGCATGTAAATGGTTTCCGAGACGCGCTCCCACCCGGTCAGGTCGGCCCATGCCACGAGCGCGCCGGTTCCCTGGTCAAGATAGCCGGTGCCCCGGTCGGTCTTCAGTGTGAACACGTCCGTCGCGTCGCCGGGATAGGGAAAGCTCAGTTCGCGCAGCTCGGCGACGGGGGCCTGCAGCAGCGTGGCCATCTGATCGAGAGCGAACCCAATTTCTCCGCTCACTTCGGTGGGATCAGCCGGCAGGACGCTACCGTCCGGCAGAAGATCGAAGGTGGAGGCTGTCATCCAGAGGGCGGTGGTGGAGGACAGAACGAGGCCGATGACGGCGATCCGGGCGATCTCGACATGCAGCCTGCCCGCGAACGGACCGCGCAAGGACGCGAACCAGTGCCGCCATCCGCCCGCCCGTCGCGCGACCAGCATAGCACCCGAGAGCGAGAGGACCAGCATCGCCGCGGCCCCGGCGGCCATGGCGATACGCCCGCCATCTCCGAGGAAGAGCGAGCGATGAAAGTTGGTGAGCCAGCGAAGGGCCTGGTTCGGGTCGGCCGAGGCCACGCCCGCGCCCGTCGCCGGGTCGATCACGGCAGCACCCGGCGCGCCCTGATCGAACCAATAGGCGGTGATCCGACCGGAGGGCGACCGCCGGATCTGCTCGACGCCCGGATAGACGACCTGGATGCGGTCCGCGAGGGTGGCGACTGTCAGGCCAGTCTCCACCTGCGGCGCGGTGATGCGCTCGACTGCCGGAAAGACCGAGAGCGCAGCGCCGCTCAGGCTCAGGATCGTGACGAGCGCGAGTGCCAGAAGACCCGGCCAGCGATGGAGTATACGGATCATGGCCCTGCCCCTCACATGTCGTAGGAGAAGTTGGCGATGTAGCGCCGCCCGGTCACCGGAGTGCCCGCGCCCGCCGTCGTCAGCGGCACGGCCACCTCGTTCGGGCTGTCGCGCATATCCTCGACCGCCGCGTCGATGTGCAGCGTGTAGCCCGCATCGAACAGCGCATCGGCCAGATCAAGCGTGATTTCGAGACTGCGGCCCGCGCCGACGCTGGCGCCGGTGATGCCGTTTACCTCCGCGGTATCGCCGCCCGTGGCACGGTACCAGTCGCTAAGATGCTCGTAGTACTTGGACTTGTCGCCGGCCATCCAGAGACTGCCGACATAGGCGCCCGAGGCGTCGGTTACGTAAAGCGCGAGGTAAGCGCCGTCGCCGCCATAGTTGTTAAGGGTGGTTGTGAGCGTCACGGGCCGTGCCATAGCGAGGCCGGGAAGCGTGAGTGCGGTGGTAAGCGCGAGCGTTGCGAGAAGTGATTTCATGGGAATGATCCTTGTTCAGGGTGCTTCGGAGCTGTTCAGTTCACCTGAACCTGCGGAGGGGCGCCGTTTCCGAAGAGGCCGTTCTGCGGAGGAGCGACCGTTCCAGCGGGCGCGGGATTGCGGGCGCCACCGCGGTCGTCGTCATCATCCTCGTAGTCCATCTCGACGATCTGCAGCGTCGCCGGATCGAGCTTCACCTCGATCTCGCGACCATCCTGGTCTCGGCCTTCGATTTCGTAGCAGCCGTCGTCGATCTCGAAGTCGCGCACCGTCCAACCGTTCTGTTCGGCCATCTGCATGGCGGCCTCGCGCGGCTGCCACTGGTCACGGGGCGCATTGCAATCATCGTCGTCGGCCAGCGCAGCGCCGGCGGGCAAAAGTGCGATCAGGGCAAGGGCGGTCAGGGTCTTTTTCATGGCAAGGAGTCCTTTCGTTTGATGAGACCAATCTGGCACCCCGACCTGAGGGCATCCTGACGCCCCAGCGATTCCTGCTTCAGCTTGCCGTCAGGAAAATGGCCCCGCCGATGAGGGCGGGGCCAAAAAAAGATGCGAGCGCAGGCTACAGGGCTGGCATGGCTATGCGCCCTGCCCCGCGTTCAGGTGAATTCGAACTGCTCGAAGCGGACACGGCGAGGCGTTTGGCCTTGTGCTTTCAAGCCCTTGAGAATCCCGTCCTTCAGACCGGTTGGGCCGCAGAACCACAAATCGGCTTGCCGGATCGCGAAAGGGACCGCGCCAATCAGGCGCTCGGCCGTGAGCCTGCCATCGCGCGTCGTAACGACCACCTCGAAACTGAACCTCGGGTTGCGGGCAGCCGCAGCGCGCAGCGTCTCTACCCCAATCGCCTCCTCTTGTGTCCGAACGCAGTGGATGAGGTGAATGTCGCGGCTATCCGCTTCGCTCAGGCTTTCGGCCCAGGCGAGGAACGGCGTGATACCGATGCCGCCCGCCAGCCATATCTGGCGCGCACCGCCCTTGCGGAAATTGAACCGTCCATATGGCCCTTCGACCTGCACGCGCGTTCCGGTCCGCAAGATGGCGAGCAGGCTTCGTGTCCAGCCACCCAAGCCCCGGATGGAGAACGTCAGGGTGCCGTCAGGGCGCGGGGCGCTGGCGATCGTGAAGGGGTGCGGCTCGGACAGTCCTGCCTCTGGCGCGCGGAAGAAGGCGAATTGCCCCGGCCGCCACCGCATTGCCCGCCCCTCGGGGCGGAGGGTTAGCGTGGTGGTGTCCTTGGTCTGGCTGATCTCTGTGACGGTGAATTCTCTACGCCGCAGGTACGGGGCGACCAGCTCGGTGAATATCCACGCGATCACTCCCGCGATGCCAAATGTGTTTAGAAGCACCGAGAGCGATGGATCTACCTCTGTCGGCAGGTCGACGAAGAACTGGTGAAAGACCACGATTGCAAAAAGGGCCCCCATGAAACGATGGCTGAACCGCCAGATCTGATAGGGGATTTCCAGTGGGGTGAAGGGCAATCTCCGGAACCAGCTGACAGCAACCAGGGCGAGAAGCGCGTTGAAGGCAAGTTCGCCCGCCTCTTCACCAAGTTCACCAAGAGAGGTTTCACGCACCAAACGCTCGAAATCCGGCTCGATCTGCTGGTGCAGGATCATCAGGAGCATTGCGGAAATACCAAGCCACTTGTGGAAACGGTACATGCGATCGAGACCGCCGAACAATGGTTCCACCAGCGGCGGCCGTGCGGCGAGGATCAGGGTCTGTGCCATCGCGACAACTGCCGCGGCCCCGACGGCAATGCCAAGTGCTGCATCCGCGCCATAGGGCGCATAGGTGTTGAACCCGATCAGTGCCGCCAGCAGGCATGGCAACGCAACCAGCACCGGGCCCGTCAGAGCTAGAGGAGAGTTTAGGGAAAGCCGGGAGAGTGGCGGCAGGCCCGGCACCGGGACATTACCGTCGCGACGCGCTGCATCAGTCATCGTCGCGTCTCTCGTGATCCCGCTCGCGGCGATCATCCTCGTCGTCCTCGTATTCGAACTCGATTATCTCCAGCGTGGCCGGGTGGACAGTCACCTCGATCGCACGCCCCTCGGCATCCCTCCCATCGATCTCGTAGCAGCCGTCATCGATCTTGATCCGGCGCACCGTCCAACCATTTTCCTCAGCCAGCATGGCAACAGCATCGCGCGGCTGCCAGTCGGCCATCGGCACGAAGCAATCGTCGTCAGCCAGCGCCGCGCCGACCGGAAAGACCGCGAGAAAGCCGATAATTGTCAATGTCTTCTTCATGGGGCACACTCCTAGTGGCTCGCCTCTTGATGCCATTCATGCGCCGCGAAGCTGACGGCAGCCTGAAGGGGCTCGACCCACAAGCTTCAGCTTCGTGTCAGCCAGACGGATCATGGAGGGACATCAGGAAAGGACGGGTACGACCATGCGCATATTGCTGATCGAGGACGACACGACTCTTGGCGCTGCCGTGCGCGACCAGATCGCAGCTGATGGCCAGTCAGTAGACTGGGTCACGCGGCTAGACGCGGCGGCAGACGCGATGAGCGCAACCTCCTACGACCTGCTCCTGCTCGACCTCATGCTGCCAGACGGACGTGGTATCGGGTTCCTCAAGGGCCTCAGGACGCGTGGAGACGTGACGCCGGTCATCATCCTGACGGCGCTCGACCAGGTGTCCGATAGGATCGAAGGCCTCAATGCGGGCGCTGACGACTATCTTGTGAAGCCCTTCGACCTGTCGGAACTGTCGGCACGGATCGGATCGGTCGCGCGGCGCTACAGCGGCAACCCCAACCCGATCCTGACCCACGGACCGCTCGACATCGACCTTGCCGCGCGCAGCGTCCATCGGGATGGCAGACATGTGCCGCTGACGGCGCGGGAATGGGCGCTCTTCGAGGCCTTCCTGGCGCGTCCCGGGCAGCTCCTGTCCAAGGCGCAGTTGGAGGAGAAGCTCTACGCTTTCGACGCCGAAGTCGAGAGCAACACCATCGAGGTGCACGTGAGCCGCCTGCGCAAGAAACTGGGGAGCGCCATCATCGAGACCGAGCGCGGCATGGGTTACCGGCTGGGCAAGCCATGATGTGGCCATCCAGCCTTCAGGTACGGCTCGGCTTGTCACTCGGCCTTGTGCTGACGATCCTCTGGCTCGCCGCCGCCACGGTTACCGCGGTGATCGTTCGGGGCGAGATGGATGAGGTCTTCGACAGCGCCCTACGCGAAACCGCCGAGCGCATCCTGCCGCTGGCCGTGACCGACATCGTCGGGCGAGAAGATCAGGGTGTGACGCAGCGCCTCGCGCCGATCCGGGAGCATGACGAGTTCTTCACCTACATCGTACGCGATGCCGAGGGACGCATTTTGCTGCAATCCCATGCGGCGGACCCTGCCGTGTTTCCTCCATACGATGGTCCGGGATTTGGGCAGAACGCCACACATCGCCTCTACAGCGACGCGGCGCTCCAGGGGACGATCAGCATCACCGTGGCCGAACCGTTGGCGCATCGCGCTTCGGTTGCTCGGGAAATCCAGATGAGCCTTGGCCTGCCGCTGCTGGTTGTGCTGCCGTTGGCGCTCGCGTCGATTATTCTCGCTGTGCGCTTTAGCCTCGCCCCTCTCCATCGGTTCCGTACGCGGCTTGAAGCGCGCGGCGTGCGCGACCTGTCAGAAGTACCCGCGGCCGACCTGCCGACGGAAATCGGCCCGCTGGCTGCAACCTTGAACAGCCTTTTGGCTCGGTTGCGCGACGCGTTCGAGGCTGAGCGAAGTTTTGCAGCCAATGCGGCTCATGAACTAAGGACACCATTGGCGGGCGCTATCGCCCAGGCGCAGCGACTGCGGTCAGAGACCAAAGATCCGACCATCGACGCGCGCGCCGCCGAGATCGAGGCGACGCTCAAGCGTCTCGCTCGGCTGTCCGAACGTCTCCTGCAGCTTGCGCGGGCGGAAGGCGGTAGACTTCGGATGGACCAGAGCGCTGATGTCAGAACCATCACTCGGGTCGTGGTGGAAGATATTGCGCGCAGCACAGAGAACGGGCGCCTTATGTTGAACTTGCCGGACACGCCTGTCTTGTCTGATATCGACCCCGACGCATTGGGAATTCTGTGCCGGAATCTGGTGGAAAACGCCCTACGCCACGGGGCGCAGAATGCCCCAGTCGAGGTTACACTCACGAGCGACGGGCAGTTGATCGTGGCGAACGAGGGCCCCGCGGTAGCAACCCAAACACTCGAACGCCTGACAGGGCGCTTCGAGAGGGCAGATGCAAAAACTGATGGTAGCGGGCTTGGCCTCGCTATCGTCTCAGCCATCGCAGAACGGATCGAAACCTCTCTCTTGCTCCAGTCACCACGTCCCGGTGAAACTTCTGGATTTCAGGCATCCGTCAGATTGCCAACGGATGCTCCAAATGCCCATGTGAAAGATCGGGAGCATTGGCCTTGAAGTCTCACGTCGCAGCGCCCCGAGGGGTGCGGTGTCGATGATGGTTGTTGTAGACATGATTCTTCATTCTGAATGCGAGTAATCGCACTCATCCCATTGATATTATTACACTATAGGGTGATTGGGGGCGGAATCTCCGCCCCCCGCTGGATCACGTTATTCCGAGGCCAGCATCGACGCGCCTTCAGCAGGCAGGTCATCCGTCAGAAATGCAGGAAGGTCAGCTTCACTGACGCTGTCAGCCGCTTCGGCATCCGCCCCCTGCCCTTCGGCATGGTCCTCATCGTCCAGCGCCACGAGATCGTTCCGGCGCATGACGCTCGTCGACCAGCTTTGCCACCACGCTGTCCTTCAGATCGCTCGCCTGCGCCGGCATGTAGATGTGACGCACTGAGGCTTCGAGACAGCTTCCCGAAGCAGAGGAAGTGCGGAAGGTGTCCGTCACAATCTTCAGCAGCAGCAGAATCAACGCCACGTCGGGCGAGCGCCCGATCGCTTCACGCAGCGCCAGCGTCCGGTGTGCCGTCAACTCGATTACGAGCCGCTCGGGCAGTGGCTTCAGCGCTCCGTCATCCTCATCCTCCGGGAAGTCAGCTCCGATAGGCTGGCCACCCGACATAATGATGGTTCCGCCAGGAGCGGCACTGCCATGGCCATCGGTGAGATCACGATCAGCACCCTGCCCCGCCACCGCAGGATCAGTATCATCCTGGACCGCTGCCTCCTCAACAGGCTCATCCTCTGACCGCACATAGCCGCGATAGACGGCCAGCGCGCCGTAGCGGTCGAGCGTGACGAACGCCCCTGCCCGCCCGATCTCCTCCGCGTCGAAGATCAACGGCCGGGTCTCGATCCTTTCCATCTCCGCTTCCAATACGCCAAGCCGCGTGTCGACCTTGTCGGGGATCTCATCCTGACCCGCGTATTCCTCTTCCAGCGCCCGATACTCGGCGAGCAGCTTGGCATGGGCCGCACCTTCCTCATCCGTCATCGGTGCCGGATCGCCGGATAGGGACCGCAGCCTGTAGCTGTAGCCGTAGGGCAGGTCAAGCGCGACTTCGATCCACTTCCAGCCCTCAACCGCAACCGTCTCAGCCTCGGCCTGGAGTTTTTCCGTCACCAGCCGATCGAGCAGGGCAGGGTCCTCGAGCCAGCCATCGTCATCGCCCTGAAAGAGGTCATGCAGCATCGTGCCGCCCGCCTCTTCGTAGGCCTCAACACCCACAAAGACCGCGCGCCGGTCGGACGCTCGGACCGAGGTCTCGGTCAGCATGCGCCGGATCTGGAATGGCTCCTTGTTCCAGGATGAATGGATCACATCCCAGACCTGAACCTGACGCGCGTGATCGGGGTTCACGGTGAAGGCGGCAGCAATCTCTGCATCGCTCTGGCCCTTATCCCGCAGCGCCACAAACGCGCGGAACTGGTCGAGCGGGTGCAGGGCGACGCGATGCATGTTTTCTGCAAGGGAATCATCCTCGGCCAGGATGTCGGACGCAGCATCGCGCACGATGCAGGGAATGGGCGTGGTCTTTGCCAAACACTTATGCTTCACCAGCAGGGACAATGCTTGGAACCGACGGCCACCGGCCGGGATCTCGACTTGCCGGTCTCGGTGCCATCGTCAGCCAACACGGGCCGCACGCTCAGGCTCTGCAAGAGGCCGCGGCGGGCGCTGTCTTCGGCCAGTTCCTTGACGGACACGCCAGCCTTGATGCGCCGCACGTTGGACTGACTCAACACCAGTTTGTCAAAAGGGATATCCCGGGACGGGGACAGGGTGATTTTCTGGACAGCTTTCGTCATCAGATCTTCTCCACGACGGGCGCCGGAAGCCACTCTCCCGATCTCATTTCCCGTCACCCTCAAACCAACACTCCTTTGCCTCTCGATGATCGTATGGTTGCCAAGAGGCGACTTAACAGCTGTTAAGTCATGCCAACTGAGCACCGCGGCGTTGAAACTTAACAGCTGTTAAGCCGCACTTCGCCGACCGATCAAAGCCATGACCATCGGACCGCAAGAGAATTCGCCCGCCGCGGCCTTGGACGTCAGCGCCCGCAAGTATCCACCCGGTGATCTGATGTCAGAGAAACGTTCCAGCATGGCCACGACGACGATCGAGGCTTGCTCTGGTCCCATGCAGCGTTGCGCTTCTTCCCACGCAGAAACACTGATCCCCATGGCCGGCCTTACATGACAAGCCGCGTCGAAAAGTTGGTGCCAGTGTCGAATGTCGCCCTGATAGAAAGTCTTGAGCGAGGGACAGCCGGCGATTACCAGGTGGAGAGGGATTTTCGGCACCCGCCTCGTGTCAGGCTCTTCAAGGTCAGCCACGGGCTCACCCGTATCATCATCAGGCGCGCGTCCCGCCGCCCCGCCTTTTTCTAAGGCAGGTTCAAGATCTATAGATTCTTTATTTGAATTATGATGGTGACGCTCACATTGGGCATCATTGGTGTTCATTTCTTCTGTTTCAGGACCGTCAATCACATTACGCGCCTGGTCAAGAAGGGTCTCCAGTTCAGTCCGAAATGCCGACAGATCCTCAAGCGAGAGTTTGCGGCGAAGAGCGCGGGCGGTGAGGGCTGCCTTGTCGCGGAGCTGGTCCCACAGGCCAAGCCCGGGCTGGATCTCCTCGCCGAACTCCGCCAGAGCGGCCAAGTCGCGACGCATAAGGCTCACTACCTCCCTCAGTCGCCGCACACGGTCCTCGGCCTCACGCACAGCCTCTGCAGCCCGTGCAATATCCTCGGCCCGGCAATAGAGCGGGGAGAGATCAAAGCCGAAGGCCACCCGATCTTCGCCACGCTTGCGCACATACCGCTTCCCATTGGGGCTATCGCGCCGCATGAGCAAGCGTGCCTCTACCAACCGGGCGAGGTGACGGCGCATCGTCGAGCAAGGCATGCCGTTCAGCCGCTCGCAGATCGCCTTGTTGGATGGGAAGACGACCATTTCGGTGTTCCCGCCAAGCGCATCGTCCGGAAAGAAGCTGAGAAGCCCCTGAAGAACGGTCAGATCGCGCTCGGAAACCCCAAAGGCCGCCTGTGCCTTGGACAGCTCGCGGAGGAGCTCCCACTTGTTGACGGGCCTGCCGGGAACAGACGCCTCAGGACGCTCGACCACGCGCAGATGGGCGTGCGATATCGGCCGCATAAACGGCGAAATCGGTGTGTAATCCATGATGTCATTCACGAAGGCAAAATTTCCCTGGCCCGCGAATCGCTTTGCGCTTGCGGGAAAGGGGCCAGATCGCTACATTCAGAGGTGCGAAAACTGAAGTTTTGTAGCGGGCTGGTCCCGTGCGAAACCTAAGAAAGGTCTCGTGAAGCTTGCTTCTCGGGGCCTTTTTCTTTTCTGCCTGTCTCGTGCCTCCTTTTTGATTGTTGCTCTTCCTCAGTCTTCCGAACGCTTCCAGCGCTCGTGAAGCTCGGCGATCAGCTGCGGGGCGTTGCCCTCAAGCCAGCTGACAAAATCGCTCTCCTCGGCCTTCAACTCGAGCTTGAGTTGCTTTCCACGACGTCCGGTCGTGACAGTGGCGGCACCGACCCCCGGAATCACCGTGCCGGGCCGCCCGCGAGGGCGAGACGAGGATGTGGTCTGTTCGGGCTTCCCTGCAGCAGAGAGGACGGCCAAAAATGCATGATCGGATTTCTCGTCAATACCGCCTTGGTAGGATGTTTTGGCCTCACCCGCCAAAGCTGCAAGCAGTTCGCGATCGGCATCCGTAGCCCCCAGCAACTTCTTGAGCTCTTCCCACCTGGGCCGACCAATGCCCGGAGCGGCACCGATGGCGAGGACCAGGTCCTCCCCAACGGTGCGGACCACGCTTAACAGCTGCGACACTCCTGCCTCGGTCAGATTGAGAACCTCGGCGACACCCTTGTTAGTGCGTTCGGATGCGCTCAGATGGTCACCGTCGAGCAAGGCTGCGGCAACAAGCGCTCGTTCGATGAAGCTTAGATCCCGCCGCTCTTGGTTCTCTAACAGCTGATCACGAAGTGCCTGATCGCCCTCCATCTCTGTGACAATGGCGCGGACCTTGATCCCAAGTTCTCTGCAAGCTTCCAGTCGACGACGGCCATAGATCAGGCTGTAGCGATCACCATCAAGCGGCCGGACGAGGATTGGTACTCGCTGTCCGTTCTTGGAAATTGACGCCTTGAGGCCCGCAGTCTCAATCTGCAGCCTGTCATCGAGCCGACCTGTGATTTCGATTTGGTCAGGCTCGATTTCGAAAACGCCGCCGCGCAGCCTGCGCCCTTCAAGAGCGTCGGGCGCGTTGCGCAGGGTCTGCAGTGGCAGTCCCAGTTTAGGCTTTCTTGCCATTGCGTCCCCACGTGTTCTGGATGATCGCCGCGATCTCGTCGTTGACGGCGTTCATGGATTCGATTGCACGATCGAAAGTCTGACGCGTGAAGTCCTTCTTGTCGGCCTCGTAGAGCGTCTGCTTCGTCAGCCCTGCATCAGAGATCGCAGTAGACTCAACCATGTGGTTGGTCAGGACTGACCTGCCGAACAGACCCCGGATGAAAGCAATGACCTCGGTCTGCGGGGCATCACCCACCTTGTAGCGGGTCGGCAGAAAGCGCAGCCAGTCGAAGCGAAGGTTTGCGCCAGCATCCCGGATGACGCCAAGCAGATCAGCGGTCATTCGCAGAAACTGCGACATGGACATCAGATCGAGCATTTGGGGGTGAACGGTAACAAGCACCCCTGAAGATGCTGAAAGGGCGGACATGGTTAAAAAACCAAGCTGCGGCGGACAGTCGATGACGACGACGTCATAGTCCGCTTCGACACTGTCGAGCGCGTCGCGCACACGGGCAAAGAATGCGCGGGCGCCGCCACGCTGAATGGCTGCCGGTGTCTCATGTTCGAATTCCATGAGCTCGAGGTTCCCGGGAATCAGGTCAAGACCACGGATGTAGGTCTTGCGGATCACGTCCGAGATCGGGACCGGTTCATCGTAGCGAACCGCATCATACAGCGTGCCACCCTCCATCAGGTCCAGCTCAGGCTGGATGCCATGCAGCGCGGAAAGGGATGCCTGGGGGTCCAGATCGATCGCAAGGACACGATATCCCTTGAGAGCCAAGCGCTGTGCAAGGTGAGCGGATGTTGTCGTTTTCCCGGACCCGCCTTTGAAGTTCACAACAGAAACAATCTGAAGCTCGTCACCGGCACGACGCCCCGGAACGTAGGTTCCAGGCTTCTTCGCGTTTGCCTCAAGAGCGTGGCGAATCTCCCAGATATCATCGAGGGTATATCGCCGGTGGCTGCCCGCAGTGGTTTCGACGTCAGCGATCTTTCCTTCTCGATGAAGCTTGCGAAGGTAGGTATGATCGACGCCAAGCAACTCGGCCGCCTCGCCGCTGGTCAGGCTGCGCATGACTTTTTTGGCGTCGGGAGGGAAGTGGGCAGCACGTTGCGCATGAAGATTGGACGCAAGAAGCTCTGCGTAGTGCCCGATGGCAATGTCCAGGTCCTGCTCAGCTTCGCTCATCTCTGCCTCGATTCGTGGGCGCGTTTTTTATGTGATCGCGCGTTATTTATCGAGACTATTGCCCGAGCTATCAGATTCGTGCAAGCTCTTTCTAGATTTGGTGTCAGTCGCTGCGTCATGCACAAGAGTAGCTAGGGTTTGCGGCAGGCTTGTCTTAGGAACCTTTCGGATATACATTACAAGACGTATATCCGCATGGGAGGTCACGATGCAGGTCGCAAAATGGGGTAACTCGCTGGCCGTCCGTTTGCCCGCGGAGCTCGTCCGAGAGCTTGGTCTCAAGGAGGGTGATCAGATCGACCTGGTCAAGGACGACGGTCGGGTCAGAGTCCGTCGCCTTGCTCGTGCGGATGAGGTACTTACCGGCCTGCGCCGCTTCCGGGGCAAGTTGTCCGCAGCAGAACGTCTGAGCCGCGACGACGCACATGAGCGCTGAGTTCGCGGACACGAATGTCGTTCTTTACCTGCTCGACGATGGCCCAAAGGCCGATCGCGCCGAGGTCATCCTGGGGCAGGGGCCCCGGATCAGCGTTCAGGTTCTAAACGAGTCACTGGTGAACTGCCGCCGCAAAGCTGGCCTCGGTTGGGAGGAAGCAGCGGCCTTTCTCGAAGGCGTGCGCGCCTTGTGTCCCGTCGAAGATCTCTCCGTGCAGACCCATGACGTCGGCCGCGCTTTGGCGGAACGCTACGGCTTCTCGATCTACGACGCGATGATCGTGGCCAGCGCTTTGGTTGCGGGGTGTACCACGCTGTGGAGCGAGGACATGCAAGATGGCCTGCTGGTGGAAGGCCAGCTTCGCATCGTCAACCCCTTTGCATGAGCGGACGGCTTCTGTGCCTGAAACTGACCACAACCTTGTAATCCTTCCCTGTAGTGGAGGATTTGCAAGGTTGTTAGGCTACTCAAGCAGCCCCAGCCTCTCCGCCCGCTCCAACAGCATCTTGACTGACGACGGCTGCCATCTCGTTCGGCCACGTGGTGTGCGTTCGCGCATAGATTCCAGCCGTTCACAGATCGCCTGGAGCGTAATGCCGGGATCCGCGCCCTTGATGGCGGCGACGATGGCGGGCAGGCGGTCGTCGGTTTCGCGGCGGCCGGCGCGGGCCAAAACTGTCTCGGGCAGGAAGCCGTCGCGGACATAGGCCTTCACGGCGCGCAAGAGACGGCTTTGGGTCCAGCGACGCGCCTCGGGCAAGGGGCCGTTGATGATGCGCACCACGTCTTCCCAGGCCAAGTCGGGGCGCAACCGGCGCACATGGGGCACCCAATCTTGTGCCGTTTCGTTCAGACGCTCCATGTAGCCGTCCTGTCGCGCTAGCCGCACCTTGCGAAGAGCGGCAGGGTCTTTGGCCCGCAGTCCAGGGTTTCCGCCCACGCGGCCCTTTGTGCGCGCACTGGCGAGGCCGGCCTTGGTGCGCTCCCGGATCAGGGCGCGCTCGAACTCGGCCGCAGCGCCCAAGACCTGCAGCGTGAACTTGCCCTGCGGGGATCCAGTGTCGATCGGGTCCTGGATCGAGCGAAAGAACGCACCCCTGGCCTCCAGCCGCTCGATCACTTCCAGCAGATGCGACAGAGACCGCGCAAGCCGGTCGATCCTCACGACGACCAGCGTATCGTCACTCTGGATGCGTTCGAGCACACGCCCAAGCACCGGCCGCGCGCGATTGCCGCCTGAGGCGTGCTCTTCATAGATTTCGGCGCAACCCGCAGATTTCAGGGCCTGCGACTGGGGCAGGGGGGTTTGATCCTCTGTGGATACGCGCGCATAGCCTATCAATGGCATCAAAACAGTCTTTTTGCAGTTTCATATAGCGCCAATAAACGACCGTTTGTCAACGGATGCAAGGGCGCTCTCTCCGGCCCAGCTCAACGGAAAGCCCTTGGTTTCTATACATTGAGCGCGATTAGAGAGCCCTCGCAGACCGTCACGCGCGCATGCTATATAAGGTATCTAGGCGTGCTCTGACAAAACCCTTGGGTAAAATGCAAAATAGACGTATTTTGCACATATGAAGCCTCAAGCACCTGCCTTCCATGATGAATCTGGTACTTTTTCCCTCGACGGTCAGGAGGTGGAACAGGCGTCCGAGGACGATCTTTGGTTCCTGCCCGGTCCGATGGACGACGAGCCGGATTACCTGCTGCCCGGACCACGGGCTGAACCGCGTGAAACCGAGGTGCTCGACGATTGGCGGAAAGCAGAGGCGGGCCATGCCGCGCGCCTTGCTCGTGTGGCCGGTCGTGTCGGCGCGCTGGACGACCGTCTGAAGCGCAGCCCGGAAGGCTGGCGTCACAGGCTTGCCCTGATCGAGGCGGCAGACCTCAGCTGGTTTGTGGGTGACCGCATCGGCCCTGATCGGCTAGCGCTTTGGATATCCATGCGCTTGTCCGGCGTGCAGGACGACACCGCGGCGCTCGCGCGTGTCGGTTGGGCCGTGCGGCGGCTGACGGGTGGACCGGAGCCGGAGCAGGACCTGTCCGCCTTCCTCGACCGTCGCGACCCCGAGAACCTAAGTGATGAGACCGAGCCGTTCGTGGATCGTGCGCGCGGTTGGCTGGTTCTGATGGGGCAAGCCGCTGATCTGCACCCGATCACCCGCGCCGCCATGGGCTTTCATCTATGGGGCCTGGCGGGGCTCGGGCAGCTGGGCTGTCGGATGGAAGCGGCTGTCACAGCTGCGCGGATCGCTGCCAGCGAAGGGAGAGGAGCAGTCTTCGCGCCTCTGGCCATGGGCGGGGCAGGGGGGTTACGAGCGGGTGGCCTACCCGCCGACCGTTTTGTGCGCTGGCTCGACGGGATGGAGACGGCATGCCTGACCGCGATGCGGCACCTAGACGATATCGAGGCATGGTCGGCGCGGGCAGTGGCCGAGATGGCATCGCTCTCGGGCAAGACGCCTCCGGCCTTGCGCGCGGTGCTGACCGAATGGCCCCTTGTATCCGCTCCGATGGCCGAGGCCCTGACTGGTGCCAGCCGCGCCGCCGTCCAGCGCAACCTTGCATGGATGCAAGCGCGGGGCTTGATCCGCGAGGTGACAGGGCAGGGGCGGTTCAGGATGTGGAAGGCGACGAACTGAAGACCGTAAAAACCTGCATGATTTTCTGGTCAGTCGTTTCGCTACTCGGGCAAGTCCCCATCCGCAAACAGGTTCGGGAAGAGGCGCTCCCGGTAGTCTAGAGGGAAAGCCATTCGCACGGGCGTTTTCGGCGAGGCGGATGACAGGTAGCCGGCTGAGGTCAGCTTGCTCAGCGTGTTGCGCGCCGTGCGCTCGGACGTCTTGAGCACGATCTGTGCCTCGCAGCGTTGCAGCGATTCTAACTTTCGTTGCCGATCTTCAGACCGCATAACTATGAGCTATTGTTCCCCCTTATCAGCCTTCAAGAGTAAGGTTTTGCCGAAGTTCCTTGCCGATCTTTGGTGTTGAAGTCTGCACAGCTAAATGCGGAGCGTCCGCAGCCTCGGCCGTACCCTCACGACCGTCATCGCGCAATTTCGCCAGCCATCTGAGTACGCCCATGGACCGCAAGCGTAGCCGTGAGCCTGCCGGCACCAGTTGTGCAGCCATCCAGGGCAACCTTGCATGGATGGAAGCCCGGGGTCTGATCCGCGAGATGACAGTGCAGGGGCGATTCAAGACGTGATGCACCGCGAACGGAAGGTTAGCGTTGGTGTCACCGGCTCAGTCGGCAGTAGCGATGACCGCGAGCACGCGGCAGGGCGCGCAGAAATACACCGACACTTAATGCATTTGTTGCACTTATTTCATATATGGTGGTAGTGAACAGAAAACGGAGAGGAGACCACCATGAACATGTTGGCACACCGGCACCTTCCGCCTACCCCGCAGGACGCAGCGATCGCGCGCGTCTCTGGGCAGGCATTGTCACGCTTTGCGAGGGCGCGCGCGCCGTTGAAGCTTCGCGTGACAGACTCTGAGCAGATGGAGCCGATAGAGCTTCCTGCAGGCGCTGTATCGCTGCTCATGGAAATCCTCGAGGCGATGGCAGCGGGGCGCGGGGTCACCATCATCCCCGAGAATGCAGAGCTCTCGACAGTGCAGGCAGCTGAGGTCCTGAACGTCTCGCGGCCGTTCCTGATCAAGCTGCTCGAGGATGGCAGCATCCCGCATCGGAAGGTCGGCAAGCATCGCCGCGTCCGGATGGAGGACATGATGTCCTACAAGGCCGCGATTGATAGCGAGCGCGAAGCGGTGCTCGACCAACTGGCCGCCGACGCTCAAGAGCAGGACATGGGCTACAGCTCGAAATGAGCCAGTACACGGTCCTTTTCGACGCGAACGTCCTTTATCCCGCGCCGATGCGCGATGCACTGATGCAATTGGCGATCACGGACCTTTTCAAGGCCAAGTGGACGGCTGACATCCATCGGGAATGGATTGACGCCCTTCTGCGCAACGAACCTCATCGGGACCGGGCGGCGCTGGAACGAACCCGCGACTTGATGGACAGGGCGACACGCGACTGCCTGGTCACCGGCTACGAGGCATTGATGGCTGCCATCACATTGCCTGACCCCGACGATCGACATGTTCTGGCGGCCGCAATCGTTGGGCGCTGTGACGCCATCGTTACTCAGAACCTGAAGGACTTCCCACCAGAGACACTTGCGCCCTTCGGCATCGAGACCCAGCACCCTGACGACTTTTTCCGGAACCAACTGTCTCTCGCGCCCGGTCTGGTCTGTTCTGCGCTGCGGAAAGTTCGCGCGCGCCTCAAGAATCTTCCCAAAAGCGTCGACGAGTATCTCGCGATCCTGACGCAGCAAGGGCTGGTCGCCACTGTTGCCGACCTGGAGCAATTCGCTGACCTGCTTTGATCCCAGAACTGCCCTGACTGAATACGTTCTGGCCAGAGTTGCGGCACCCGATCCCTCGTCACCGCGAAATTTCGCCTGCCAGGACTGCACGCCCGTGGACCGCAAGCGTCGCAGTGAACCTCGGGCATCCGAATTGCCGGATGACGTCGATGACCCGAGCGTCATAAGCGGCTTGCCCGATGACGCGACACAGGTCAGACGCATGAAACTGGCGGTTCGAGCTTGGCGCAGCCTTGATCTGTTCGTGCAGCTCGCGTTCGAGTGGATCCTGCACCGTCTGGGGTGCGGGTGTTTCCTGCGGTCGCGTTGCTGCCCCCGGCGAGGTGCGCCAGCGGCGCATGAAGCCAAGCAGGAAACCTGCTGGAACCTTGTCGTTCCCGCGCGCCCGGTTGAAGGCAAGGAAACGCTCCCAGATCACCTGCGTGTCGACGTTCCAACAGGGTAGGGCGCTTTTCGCGGCCTTGATCAGCTCAGCCCAACATGTCTGGAAAACGTTTGAAAAATCATCAATGTTGATCTGTCCTGTGAATATAGTTTTGTTAGAATCTCTTCTAGATAGTGATGTGTCGCCTCCGTCTGACACGAGATCGTGGGTCTGCTCGCTGTCATCAAAGGCCGCGAAGCGGAAAAGCCAAGGGGCGAACTTGCCGTTCGACTTCTCGCGCTCAAGCTTCAGCTCAGAGGTTTCAAGCTCGCCCAGAAGCACGCTCAGATACTGGCGAGAGACGCCCATCTTCTCTGCCAGAGTGGACAGGGTGAAGGCGGCCGTGCCACGTGGAAGGCCGTTATACCCGTCCTTCCACGCAATTCCGTCGAGGATGAGCGTGGCCAGCTTGTGCGCCGAAACCGAGAGGTCTGTCTGCGTGATCCTCCTGAGGATCAGGCCGGTCGTTGGTTCCATGGTCGTATCTCCTGAGAGACGAAGCCATGTCGAGAGCAAACAACATTCTTGCCAGCAAAAACACTTTGCTGGTTGCAGGGGTTCGGACACTGCGCTAGAAAGACCTTGTTCAGGGGTTTTTTCTAGCGCGGCGTCAGGCTTCTCGGTCTGGCGTCGTTTCCCTTTTTTGGGGTGATGCACTGCCTCCGGTGCAAGTTGATCGGAGCGGGCCAGTGCTACACTGGCCCGCACGGGGCTCAGTAACGGACCTCTTCGAAGCCATAGTTGCCTTCATGGTCGCGCCAATCGACGAAGACCGAACGGTAACTGACCCAGCCGCAATGCGCGGGCCGGGGCAGGAGCGAGGCAGGCGGAACGGCCGCGGCACTCGAGCGCTGCCAGTGGTAATCACCCTGCACACCGTAGGAGCCGAGGCGCGTGGCATCGGAAATGATGCACTCGCCGTCACGGTTCTCGCGCTGGCTGAACTGGACGTGATAAACACGGATGCTCCGAACGAAGTCGAAGGCGCTGCCAGAGATGTCGATATCGGCGCGTTCAACGGCCTGCGCCAACACGAACGGACCTGCCGCATCCGGGACGCTGATCTCAGGCACGGCGCGGAAGGTGATATCGTAGAGGCGCTCCATCGGCGATAGAGGGGCAGGGGCGTCGAACGAGACTCCCATTGGGCAACGCCAGATCTGCAGCGGCGGCTCGACTGGCCAGGGTGTGATCCTGCGGATGAAAACAGCCCGCGCATGTGCACAGGGCGCAGATGCTGGCCAGCCGCCCGCGAGGCACAGGAGGATGGCGCAGTCGACCTGGTAGCCCTGCGCAGAAGCGGGCTCCGGCGTGACCATCGCGAGCGCGAGCCCGGCTGCTGCGAGTGACGTCAACGGATGCTTCATGTATCGACTCCCTGCGAAATTGGTTGCTCGATACGATACAACATAAACGACTACAACCTGATTTGAACAACAGCGATATAGCGAGATCGCAGAGCAACTCAGGTGATCTGGCACGGAGCGTTCGACGTCTCGCCATGAACGCCCCGAACCCGGCGGGCTGTCCCGCCGGGTCCGAGGGGGAGACCCCGTTCTTTTCAGAACGGGATTTCGTCGTCGCGGTCGACCAGCTCGGGGTTTTCGCTCTCGGCCGACTTCGGGCGGCTCAGGAAGTCGACCTTCTCGGCGATGATCTCGCAGCCGTAGCGGTCGTTCCCCATGCTGTCGATCCACTTGGTGTAGTGGATGCGGCCGTGGACGAGGACCTTCATGCCCTTTTCGCAATGCTCCGCGACCGTCTTGCCGAGGCCGTTGAAGCAGGTGATGCGGTGCCATTCGGTGTCCATGACCCGGTAGCCGTTCTCGTCGCGCAGGACGCGACCTTCCGAGAGGCGGGGGCGGGAGGTGGCGAGGCTGAAGTTGGTGATCTTGGTGCCGCCCTGGGTGGTGCGGACTTCGGGGGTCTGACCGATGTTGCCGGCGAGGATGACGATGTTCTGCATGGTAAGCTTCCTTCTGTGTCCTGTCTTCGGGACCGTCCCTTCGACAAGACCCGGAAAAAGCCCGTCGGGTGACGCGTGCACGGTGGACGGAACGGACGCCGGAAACCCCCAGAGGACCGGGGTGGAGCGGGCAGCCCCAAAGGGGCAACACGGCCCGGACTGACGCGGGGTTGCGCGCAGGAGCCCGAACGGGATTAGGGGATTGTCAGTCGAAGGGATGGCCCAGAAGCCAGAGATGCGGGGGGAGCCCATGCCAGACCCTGTCATCCTGCCGATCGGGATAGACTGACCCCCAGTTCAGCACCTCACTGGCGACGGAAACGGCGATCACCAGCATCTGCCACCCTTGCCCTTGCCTTCCGGGAGTTGCGGCACCCTGCATCGACGGGCTATCGATACTGGGACATTCAGGACACGGAGCGCTCCAATGGCTGATTACGATATCGAGACACTGTCGCTCAGCGAACTGAAGAAAATGCAGAAGGACGTCGCCAAGGCGATATCCACCTATGATGATCGGCAGAAGGCGGAAGCTTGCGCCAAGGTAGAGGCTTTCGCGCGGGAACTGGGCCACTCCCTGGCCGAACTTGTCAGCGCTGAGACGAAAACCGCCCGTGCACCAGTAGCGGCGAAATACCGGCACCCTGAGAACCCTGCGTTCACCTGGTCCGGCCGGGGGCGCAAACCGCAGTGGTTCGTGGAGGCTTTGGCTGCTGGGAAGACGGCAGGCGAACTGGCGATCAGTTGATGATGTGGGCGATGCGCTCGGCCCCTTGCCGACAGCCGTGCGTGCCCACTGCATGGCAGCGTTCCCGTAATTGGCCGTTGGTTTCAGACCGCAGCATTTCCCCTGTACCTGATTTCAGTGTTAAGCAGGGAGCAGCTTCGAATAGGGCACGGCAATCCTTTTTTCCATCTTTCGGTCTCAGGCAGCTACAACTTTATCGTCTTCAAACGCATAAAAGTGCGGATCCGGAACGGCATCACCGACAAAGTTCCGGCTGATTTCGACAGTTATCAAGCTATCACCGGCGAACGCTGGGCTTAGTTCGAGCGTAAGGTACTCGAACAGGTTGCGCTCATGCGCCGCGACGACGACCTGCTTGCTGAGGCCCTTGGAGAAGGTCCGCAACAGAGCGGCGAACTGCGCGATGTGTACGTCGTCCATCGACTGCACGGGGTCGTCAAGCACGAGCCACGGCAACTGCGCCGGCACCGACAGTTTCAACGCGAGGAACAGGGTCAGGGCCGCAGTGTTCAGGTTGCCTTGGCTGAGCATGGCTCCCGGAGGACCGAAGGCCTGTCCAGACCGATGGAAGGTTTCGAGCACTGCCTCCACCTTGCCATCCCCCCGATCGGGGAGCCGGAACTGCGGAACAAACTGCTCGTTTGGAGCAAGCCGTACGAACAGGTCGCGCCAGACCATGTTGAGCGACCCGCTGAAGACGTCTCGGACGATCCCGGAACGCACCTCGGTTGCCGCGCTGCAGCCGCGGTCGCCATGGTCTTCGCTCGCTCCCGGACCTCGCCAATCGATGAAAAGACCCCCTTCATCTTCGCAAGTCGATCTTCGAGTTCGATCGTTCGAGCCACGCGGTCCGAGAGCAACTGTAAGCGGGAAGCTGAGGCCGTTTAGGGTCTGTAGTTCCAAGGCATGAGTGCGTC
>CAZCAX010000032.1:0-41052 GCA_964496915.1 uncultured Rhodobacter sp. | reverse complement strand
CTCCGATGACCTCGGCCAAAACCTGACCGCCTTCCTGGAGGGCTGCAATGGGTAGGGGCGGTCAGAATGAAACAGCGGCTGTCGTTGGGCAACCCGCGCCATGATCGCGGGCGTTAACGCAAGGGATGGGTGCAACTGGCCGTGAAATCAAGTGTCAGGCCATCCGCGCTGACATCCAGCGCATCGCCATTCGCAGGGCGCAACTGCGACTGTCCGCCAGCCCCGTCACGGGTTGCCACCACCGGACCGATCCCCCCGAGAGAGGCAAACATCTGAAAATGGGCGCGTGCAAGCTCATGGTCATCGACAAAGCGCAGGCTGACGCTGGTTGCGGTCAGCATCTCGCTTTCTGGTGTGTCGGGAAGAAAGGAAACGCGCAACCTGACCCCTTCGCCATGGCCGTGCATGACGAAATGGTCCAGATCCTTCCCGCATTCAACCCGCGCCAGATTGGCCATGCCGGTCCGCCAGTTCAGGGTGCCGTGCGTACCAGGTTCCGCACGGGCCAACGTGGTCGCGGCCAGAACTGCAAGCGCCGCACAAGCCGCTGTTTTTGCGCGGTTTATCATTCTCATGGTCCGCTCCTTTGGTGCGTCCGTAATCGGCTCTTATGGCATCGACGATAACCTTGCAACGCCGACCGGTCACCCTGCAAACGAAGGGGGCTGGGCAGGGGAATTGCCATTTGGGCGCAGCCTGCCGGTTGTGGTACCTTGCTTTCGGGTTGTGAGCCGCGAAAGCTGCGCGTTCGTGCATTTCCTTGTTGCAAACGATTATCATTCGCATAGTTATGTCCCGGTAAAGGCAACGAATCAAGGAGGGATGGATGCCCCGGAACAAACTGACGCCACAGCTTGCAGCCTTCGTGGCCGCTACTGGCCTGATGGCGCCGGCCATGGCGCAGGAGGCGCCGTTGCGCGTGCTCGCCACGGTGTCCATGATCGCTGATGTCGCCACCAATGTTGCCGGGGAATGTGCCGAGGTCACCGCGCTTCTGGGGGCGGGCAGCGATCCGCATCTCTATCGCCCGACGGCTGCGGATGTGGGCAAGCTCGCCAACGCCGAGTTGATCTTCTATGTCGACCCCGCGCTTGAGGCCCGGCTGGCCGATGTGCTGGCGGGTTTCTCTGACCGGACACCGACCCTTGGACTGGCGCGCGCTGTCTTCGACAGCGCCAATCTGATCGGTGATTCCGACGCGGGCGGCGATATCGACCCGCATTTGTGGATGGATGTCAGCCGATGGGCGCGTATCGCCCCGGTGATCGCCGATACCATCGCCGAACAGCGGCCCGGCTGCGCCGATGCCATGGCGGCAAATGTCGACGGTTACACCGCGCAGCTTGACGCGCTTCATGCCTGGGTAAGCGCGGCCATCGGTTCGATCCCCGAGGGGCAGCGGATGCTGGTCACCGCCCATGATGCGTTTGAATATTTCTCCGATGCCTATGGTATCGAGGCCAGCGAGGCGATCGAGGGCATCAGCACCGAATCCGAGGCCAGTATCGGTGACATCCGCGAGGTGGCGGCTTTTGTCGTTCAAAGCCGGGTGCCTGCGGTATTCGTTGAAACAACGATCAATCCCCGCACGATCGAGGCACTTGTTGCCGAGGTGAAAAGCCAGGGGCATGACGTGATCATCGGCGGTGCGCTTTACTCGGATGCGATGGGCGATGACGGCACGCCCGAGGGCACGTATATTGGCATGATCCGTGCCAATACGATAACGCTGACCGAGGCGCTCGGCGGCAGGCTGCCCGACTGGCCGGAAGCTCTGCACGGCTGGGCGCGTGACTGGGGCATCGCCCCCTGAGGCCCGCCGCCGTGGTTCCGGGCTGCGTGAAACATGGAGAGACGACAGATGCGTGACGACACCCTGCACGAGCCCGGTCAGGCGCTTCATGTCGAGGATCTGACTGTCACCTACGGGACGAAGCCCGCGTTATGGGACATCGACCTTGATATCCCGCCCGGCGTCATGTGCGCCATAGTCGGGCCGAACGGTTCGGGCAAGTCCACGCTTCTGAAGGCCGCGCTCGGGCTGGTGCGGCCAGTGGCGGGGCATGTGCGCTTTCTGGGCCGGCCTGTCGGGAAGATGCGCGGGCGGATCGGCTATGTGCCGCAGCGCCACAGTGTGGACTGGGATTTTCCAACCACGGCCCGCGATGTCGTGGCGATGGGGCTTTACCGGCAGATCGGCTGGTTCCGGCGGCCCGGCGCGGACGCCCGCGCGCGCGCCATGGCGGCGCTGGGTGAGGTCGGCATGCAGGATTATGCCGACCGGCAGATCAGCCAGCTTTCGGGCGGTCAGCAACAGCGGGTCTTTATCGCCCGCGCGCTGGTGCAGGATGCGCAGATCCTGATCCTGGACGAGCCGATGGCGGGTGTGGATGCGGCGACCGAGGCGATCATCATTGCGCTTCTCAAGCGGCTGCGTGACGAGGGGCGCACGGTGATCGTGGTGCATCATGACCTGACCACGGTGCAAAGCTATTTCGACTGGCTGGTGATGCTGAATGTGCGCATCATTGCCCAGGGGCCGGTGCGCAAGGTCTATACGCCGGAAAACCTGCGCGCGGCCTATGGCCGGCAACTCGCCATGATCGCCGTTCCCGCAGAAGGGAACGGCCTGTGAACGCATTGATCGACCTGATCTCCAGCGGGATCGTTCAGACCGTGCTGATCGGCGCGGCGCTTCTGGGAGCGATCTCGGGCATGTTGGGGGCGTTTGCGGTGCTGCGCCGTCAAAGCCTTCTGGGCGACGCGCTCAGCCATGCCGCCTTGCCCGGTGTCTGCCTTGGCTTTCTGGTCGCGGGCGGGCGCGATCTGGGCAGCGTTCTGGCGGGTGCCTTTGCCACCGGGGCGCTGGCGGCGCTGATCATGATGCTGATCGTGCGGCGCACCACGCTGAAGACCGATGCGGCGCTGGGGATCGTGCTGAGCGTGTTTTTCGCGGTCGGAATCGTACTGTTGACCGTGATCCAGACGCGGGGCGGGGCGGGCAGTCTGGGGCTGATGACCTTCCTCTTCGGTCAGGCGGCCGCGATCCTGCGCGCAGATCTGTGGATCATGGGCGGTATCGGGCTGGCGGCGCTGGTGCTGGTTCTGGCGTTCTGGAAGGAATTCAAGCTGGTCAGTTTTGATGCCGATTACGCCCGTGCGCAGGGCTTTCCCGTGACATTGCTGGAGGCCGGGTTAACGGTGATGGTGGCGCTGGCGATTGTCGTGGGACTGCAACTGGTGGGCGTGGTGCTGATGGTGGCGCTGCTGATCGCACCGGCGGCGGCGGCGCGGCAATGGACCAACACACTGGGCACCATGGTAATGCTGTCGGCGGCAATCGGCGCGACCTCGGGCGCGGCGGGGGCGTTGATCAGTGCCACCACACGCGGCCTAGCCACCGGCCCGGTGGTTGTGCTGATCGTCACCGGGGCGGTGCTGGTCTCGATCACCGTCGCGCCGGGAAGGGGGCTTTTGTGGCAGGCGCTGGCCGCCCGGCGCGCGCGTGCGCGCATCAGCGACGGCCGCGTCCTGACGACGCTTCACAGTCTGGCCGAGGCCCATGATGACGCGGGCTATCCGGCCGAACAAGGAATGTTGCAGACAGCGCTTGGCGCCATGCCTCCTGCCGCACAGATCAACGCGCTGGAGCGACGTGGCCTGATCCGGCCGGTCACCCACCCGCCGGAGACCACGCCGCATTGGGAACTGACCGAGGCCGGCCATGCCGAGGCCGCAGCGATTTCGGGCGCACCGGACAGAACGCAATCGCCAGACGGCTCGCAACAAGAGGGCAAGCAATGATCGCCGCGTTCTTTGGCTCGATACCGGCCATGGTCCTGTTGACGGGTATTCTGGTCGGTGCCTCGGCGGCGCTTCTGGGCTCGTTCCTGGTGTTGCGGGGCAACGCAATGCTGACCGATGCCATCAGCCATTCGATCGTGTTTGGCATCATCACTGTCTGGCTCATCACCGGGCAGATATCGGGGCCGGTGCAGGTCCTGGGCGCGGCCTTGACCGGCGTGCTGACAGTGGTGTTGACCGAACTTCTGGCGCGTTCCAAACTGGTGAAGATGGACGCCGCCATCGGCCTCGTATTCCCCGCGCTCTTTGCCATCGGGGTGATCCTGATCTCGATTCATGCGCGCAACGTGCATATCGATGTGGATACCGTGCTGCTGGGCGAGATCGGTTTTGTCTGGCTGCACACAATGACGGTTTTCGGCGTGCGGGTGCCGGTTGCGGTGGCCACGCTGGGCGTGGTGCTGGCGGTCAACCTGGCGTTCGTGCTGGTGTTGTGGAAAGAGCTGAAGCTTGCCACATTCGATCCGGGCCTTGCTGCCGCACTGGGGTTCCTGCCCGGTGTGCTGCATTATGCCATCCTGACATTGACCAGCGTCACGGCGGTGGCGGCGTTCGATGCGGTGGGCGCGATCCTGTTCATCGCCTTCGTGATCGTGCCGCCGGCCACGGCCTATCTGCTGACCCGTCGCTTGTGGCTGATGGTCGCGTTGGCGGTTGCGCTGTCGGTCGCGGCCTGCGTGACGGGCTATATGCTGGCGATGCGCTGGAATGTCTCGATCGGCGGGATGATGGCCTCCATGACCGGCGTCTGGTTTGCGCTGGCGCTTCTGTTCGCACCCGGGCGCGGGTTGGTGGCGCAGGCGTTGCGGGCGCGCGCCGATCAGCTGGACCACGATTGCCGCGCGCTGGTGGCGCATATTTACACCCATCAGGACACCCCCTCGATGGCCGAGGAAAACACGCTGCGCGCGTTGGTCGAGCATCTGCGCTGGCCGGAACCGCGCGCGCGCGCCGCCATTCTGCGCGCCCATGACCGTGACCTGATCGAACGCCGCGCGGGCCTTCTGGCCTTGCGGCCCAAGGGCGCAGCCGAAGCGATGGCCATCTTTGGACAGGCTGCGCAAGGCCCTTTGTCAGGCCGCGACCGGACTGCGGCACCGTCGCTGGACGCCTCGCACCCGCTCTAGCATGTCCGGCTACAATTGCGGGGCGATAAAGCTTTGGCGGAAATAGTCGTAGATCAGCTGCACCTCGGGGCTGAACTCAGAATTGCGCCGCCAGGCCAGCCCCACATCCATCGAGGGCACCGCGTAATCGGTCTGCACGGTCTGGATCCGTTTGCCTTCCAGCGACCAGGGCCGATACACCATGTCCGACAGGATGGTGACCCCCTGATGGTTCGCAACCATCGACCGCACCGCCTCAATCGATGAGGTGCGCAGCGTGATCCGGGGCTGCGCCTTTTGAACCGCCCAGTATTTCATCGTGCTGTGCGCCGCCTCGTCCACGGTGAGCATGATGTAATCCTCGGCGGCGACTTCATCCATCGTCACCTTGCGGCGTTGGGCGAAGCGGTGGTTGTTCGCCACCCACAACCGACGGGTCGAGCGAAACAGCGTCTCCGTTTCCAGTTCAGGCGTGGTGATGTTGGATGTCAGCAGCACCGCCATGTCGAAGCGGTTGGACATCAACCCTTCCTCGATCGCTTCGCGGTTCAGCTCGTGCAGATTGATGGTCAGGTCCGGAAGCAGCCGGCGCAGCCTGTCAAGGTGGTAGGGCAGGAAATAGCCGATGACCGTGTAGGTTGCGGCGAGCGTGATGTTTCCGGTGATGGACGAAGCCCGCTGGCGCAGGTTTCGTGCTTCGTCGATCTTGGCGAGGATCTCATAGGCCACCGCCAGAAGTTCGCGACCCGGCTGTGTAAGCTCCATCCCCTGAGAGCTGCGCTCGAACAGCAGCGAGCCGGTCTCTGTCTCCAGTTCCCTGATGGCTGTCGTGACCGAGGATTGGGAAACCGAAAGCGCCACCGCAGCCCGGCTGACCTGTCCCGACTCGGCCGTGGCGATGAAATATTTGAGCTGTCTGATCTGCATCGGCTGGAAGCACCATTATCGGATAAACGGATATTGCACCGCTGGAAAACAAGATATTCAGGTCTCAAGAGGAGGCCGTCATTTCTCCATTAGCTGTATTCTATGGGGTTTGTCACGGTGTGTTCGCCTGCTTGCGTTCGGTTTATTCGATAATGACCTCGGCGAAATCAGAATTTTACCTGTTGTCCATCTGATCGCATAGTCTGTGCATAGCAATGATGGATTGTTCGAATGAAGCGCATAATCGACCTTAACTGCGACATGGGTGAGGGGTTCGGGCATTGGAGCTATGGCGATGCCCCCGATGAAGCCCTGATGGAGGTAATCAGTTCGGCCAATGTCGCCACGGGCTTTCATGCCGGCGATCCGAATCTGATGAACCGGGTTGTGCTTCTGGCCAAGGAACATGGCGTCAGCATCGGCGCGCATCCGGCTTACCGGGATTTACAGGGCTTCGGGCGGCGCTACATGAAGTGTTCGGACGAAGAACTGGTCAACGATATTGTGTATCAGATCGGTGCGCTGCGGGAATTCTGCCGCCGCCACGGTGTGCGCCTTCAACATGTCAAGCCGCACGGCGCGCTTTACATGGAGGCCGCGAAGAACGAGACACTGTCGAACCACCTGGTGGAAGTGCTGCGTGCCTGTGCGCCTGACCTGATGCTGTTCTGCATGGATATCTCGCTGAGCTATCAGGTCGCGCGCAGCTTTGGTCAGCCGGTGATCCGCGAGTTCTATGCTGACCGCGACTATGACAATTCCGGTTCTATCGTCTTTGCCCGCAAGGTGGGCCAGGCCGATCCTGACCAGATTGCCCGCAAATGCCTGCGCGCCTGCCGCGAGGGCAAGGTAGAAACGGTCGAGGGTGGTGAGATCGACATCGCCTTCGAGTCGATCTGTTTTCACTCTGACACCCCCGGCGCACTTGAAATCGGCCGTGCGGTGCGTGCCGCGCTGACCGAGGCCGGCATTTCCATCGCCCCGGCAGCGATGGTTCTCGAAGAAGCCGCTTGAAAGGAGATGCCCCCCATGTCTGACATCCAATCGCCCCTTCCCGGCACGTTCTACCACGCGCCGTCACCTGAATCGGAGCCGTTCAAGAAGCCGGGCGATCCGGTGGCGGAAACCGACACGATCGGGCTGGTGGAAGTAATGAAAACCTTCATCGATGTGAAGGCCGAGGTTTCCGGCACCTTCGATGGCTATGTCGCCGCCAATGCCGAGCCGATCCAGGCAGGCGACGTGCTGGCCCGGGTGCGCTGAGCGATGGCGATCCGCAAACTCCTTGTGGCCAACCGCGGCGAGATCGCGGTGCGCATCATCAAGGCCGCGAAATCGCTTGGGATCGCGACCGTTCAGGTGCATTCCGAGGCAGATACCGAAATGCTGGCGGTGAAGCTGGCCGATGAGGCGGTGTGCATCGGCCCTTCCTCTGCCGCGCAGTCCTACCTGTCGATTCCGGCAATCCTCAAGGCGGCCCGCGACACTGGAGCGGACGCGGTTCACCCGGGCTATGGCTTCCTGTCGGAGAACCCCGCTTTCGCCCGCGCCGTGGCCGAGGCCGGTTTACGGTTTGTTGGCCCCGATGCCGCCACGATCGAGCGGATGGGCGACAAGGTCGCCGCGCGTGCCGCTGCGATGGCGGCCGGAGTGCCTGTGGTGCCGGGTTCAGAGGGCCGGGTGGAAGACTCCGCGCAGGCACTCGCCGCCGCCCGCGCGGTGGGCTTTCCGGTGCTGATCAAGGCGGCGGCTGGTGGCGGCGGTCGGGGTATCCGCATCGCCGAAAATGAAGCCGAACTTGCCCAGCTTGCCCCGCAGGCCCGCCAGGAGGCTGAGGCAGCCTTTGGTGATGGCGGGCTTTACATCGAGAAGGTCATCGTCAACCCGCGCCATATCGAGGTTCAGGTGCTGGGCGACGGCACGGATGCCGTGCATTGCTATGAGCGCGAATGCTCGCTGCAACGCCGCCGCCAGAAGGTTTGGGAAGAAGCCGGTGCCTTCGGGCTGGACGCGTCGACCCGCGAGGCGCTGTGTGCAAGTGCGGTCAAGCTGGCGCGCGCAGTGGGTTACAGCGGGGCGGGCACGGTTGAATATCTCTATGACGACGCCAGCGGGGACTTCTATTTCATCGAGATGAACACCCGCATTCAGGTTGAACATCCGGTCACCGAGATGGTTACCGGGATCGATCTGGTGGCCGAGATGATCCGCATTGCGGGCGGTGCCTCACTGTCGCTGACGCAGGATGTGATCTCGGTCGAAGGCCACGCCATCGAGGTGCGCATCAATGCCGAAGACCCGCTGCGCCAGTTCATGCCCTTCCCGGGCAAGCTGACCTCGATGGGGATCCCCGAGGGCGAGGGCATCCGCTTCGATCATTTTCTCTATGAAGGCTACCAGATTCCGCCGTTCTACGATTCGCTCCTGGGCAAGCTGATCGTTCATGCGCCAACGCGCGCGGCTGCAATCGACAAGATGGCCAATGCCCTGAGCACGCTCGAACTGGGCGGGCTCAAGACAACGATCCCCTTGCACCGGGCGCTGGCCGCTTCCCCGGATCTGCGCGAGGGACGTGTTCACACGCAGTGGCTGGAACCCTGGCTTGCCGCCGGGAACCTGACCGCTCCAGCATAGGAGGGACGACGTGAAAACCCGCTACACCTTTGGCGGTGATGAGCACATCTTCGTCGAAATGGATGACGAAATGTCGCTTGAGGCCTTTTTCAAGGCCATCGCCATCTCCCGCGCCGTTCAGGCGGCGAATATCGACGGTGTAACCGAGATCCTGCCGGCCAATGCCTCGTTCGAAGTGCGCTTCAACCCCGACATCATTCACCCCGATGACATGATGGCGCGGCTGAAAGAGCTGGAAGGCACCGCAAACACCGCCGAGCCGCGCATGACCACGCGGATTATCGAAGTGCCGGTCTATTATCAGGATCCCTGGACCCACGAAACGCTGATGCGCTTTCGTGAACGGCATCAGGATCCGTCCGCGACCGATCTTGAATATGCCGCGCGCATCAATGGCTATGACAGCGTCGAGGCGTTCATCGAGGCGCATCACGCGCAGCCGTGGTTCGTGTCGATGGTGGGTTTCGTGTCCGGCCTGCCGTTCCTTTACCAGCTGGTCGAGCGTGAAAAACAGATCGAGGTGCCGAAATATCTGCGCCCGCGCACCGACACGCCCAAGCTGACGGTGGGCTATGGCGGCTGTTTCTCGTGCATCTATTCGGTGCGCGGCGCGGGCGGCTACCAGATGTTCGGCATTACACCGATGCCAATCTATGACCCGCAGCAGAAGGTGAGCTATCTCAAGGACTTCATGGTGTTCTTCCGTCCGGGCGACATCGTGAAATTCGCGCCTGTCGACCGCGAGACCTATGACCGCATCGTGGCCGAGGTCGAAGCCGGGACGTTCACGCCGCGGATGGCGGAGGTCACATTCGATCTTGACGCATTCAATGCCGACATGCGCGGCACCAATGCCCGACTGATGGAGGCTCTCAATGACAATTAAGGTCTTGAAAGCCGGGCTTTCAACCACGATCCAGGATCTGGGCCGCCCCGGCTATTTCCACCTCGGCATTCCCGAAGGCGGGGCGATGGACCGCTTCGCGCTGCGTGTGGCGAACATGCTGGTGGGTAATGACGAGGGCGCGGCCTGTCTTGAGGCCGTGTTCATGGGCCCCGAGCTGGAGTTCGAGCGCGACACCTGGGTTGCGGTGACCGGCGCGACCATGCCGATCCTGTTGGACGGCGAGACGCGCGATGGCTGGACATCCTTCCCCGTCAAGGCCGGGCAGGTTCTGAGCTTCGGCTTCCTGAAAACGGGCGCGCGCATCTATATCGCCGTGGCCGGCGGGATCGATACGCCGGTGCAACTGGGTTCGCGATCGACCTATGTCATCGGTGCTTTGGGCGGGATCGACGGTCGCCCGGTGGCGGTGTCCGACATGCTGCCGATGGGCACGCCCGGCAAGCCCGGCCAGCGCGCGCTCAGCGCAGATCTGCTGCGCCCGGCGCAGAACCCGGTCGAACTGCGCGTTCTTCCCGGCCTTTACTGGCACCGGATCACCGAAGCCTCGCAAGAGCGCTTCTTCGCCGAGGAATGGACCGTCGCCCCAGAGGCCGACCGCATGGGCTATCGCTTCCGTGGCGGCACGCCGATGGAATTCGTGCCGCGCGAACAACCCTTCGGTGCCGGGTCGGACCCGTCGAACATCGTCGATGGCTGCTATGCCTATGGGTCCATCCAGGTGCCCGGCGGCACCGAGCCGATCGTGCTGCACCGCGACGCGGTTTCAGGCGGCGGCTACTTCACCATCGGCGCTGTCATCTCGGCCGATATGGATCTGATCGGCCAGATGCAGCCGAACACCAGGGTGCGCTTCGTCAAGGTCGATATGGAAACCGCCCTGAACGCCCGCAAGGCGCGACGTGAAAGGCTGGAAACCATCCGCAATACGCTGGCGGCGCAGTGACACGCGCCACAGACAAACAACGACCGCAGCGCGAAGCGGCGTCAGACCGACTGCAACAGAGGAGCTATCAACAATGTCGCTTACCCTGAGATCAACCCTGCTTGCGGGAGCAGCCATGCTCCTGCCCCTCGCGGCCAGCGCCCAGGATGCCTGGTATCCTTACCCGGCACAGGCGATTGAACCGCCGTTCTCAACCGATGGCGAGTCCGTCGATGTGGAGTACATGCCGCTTGAGGCCGCCGCGCAGCCCTGGAATATCTGCGTGTCCTTCCCGCATATGAAGGATGCCTGCTGGCTGGGCGTCAACTATGGCGTCATTGCCGAGGCGCAGCGCCTTGGTGTGCGCATGAACGTGGTCGAGGCCGATGGCTATACCGAACTGCCGCGCCAGATCAGCCAGATCGAGGATTGCGTGGCCGGCGGTGCCGATGCCGTGATCATCGGCGCGATTTCCTATGACGGGCTGAACAGCCTGATCCGCGAGGTTGCGGGTCAGGGAATTCCGGTGATCGACGTGATCAACGGCGTGTCCTCGACCGACATCACCGCCAAGTCGCTGGTGTCATTCTACACCATGGGCTACCAGACCGGCGCCTATCTGGCCGAAACCCACCCTGCCGGGTCGGACGAGGTTGCGGTGGGCTGGTTCCCGGGGCCTGCGGGCGCGGGTTGGGTTGAAGCGGCGCATCGCGGATTCGCCGATGCGGTTGAAGGTTCTGCCGTGCGGGTGCTGGAGCCGCGCTATGGCGACACCGGCCGCGAAGTGCAGCAGCGTCTGGTCGAGGATGTGCTGACCGCCAGCCCCGAGGTGCGTTACATCGCCGGCACCGCCGTGACCGCCGAAGCCGCACAGGGGGTGGTGCGCGAGCGCGGCCTTACCGGGCAGGTCGAGATCCTGTCGTTCTATATGACGCCCGGTGTCTATACCGGCATCCAGCGCGGCATGATCCTTGGCGCACCGGCGGATTCGATGGTCATCCAGGGGCGTATCGCTGTCGATCAGGCGGTGCGCGCGCTGCAAGGCGAAGAGTTCATCCGCCATGTCGGCCCTGAAATCTTTGTTGTCGATCAGAACAACATCGGCAGTGTCGACCGCGATGCGATCCTGCCGCCCGAGAACTTCTCGCCGGTGTTCAGCGTCAACTGAACGGCCATGAGACCGGGGCGCAGGCAGGGCAATCTGCCTGCGCCAATCCATTCAGACGCGTAGCGGAGCAATCCGATGACCCAAGAGTCGCTCATCAGCACGCATGGGCTTGGCAAGTCCTACCCGGGCGTCAAGGCGCTGGACCGGGTCGATTTTGACCTGCGCGCCGGTGAAGTGCATGTTCTTTTTGGCGAGAATGGCGCGGGAAAATCCACGCTGATCTCGCTTCTGGCGGGTGCCAATACGCCGACCGAAGGCGAGATACGGATGCGCGGCCAGCCCGTGACCATCACCTCGGTCGCCGATGCGCAGGCGCTTGGTATCTTTACCGTCTTTCAGGAATTTTCGCTTATCCCCACGATGAGCGTCGCCGCGAATATCTTTCTTGGCCGCGAACCGCGCATCGGCCCCTTCATCGACCATCGCACGATGCGGCGTGAGGCTGCGCGCATGCTGGCTGATCGCGGGTTCAGCATGGACCCGGCGGTGACAGTGGCACAACTGCCGCGCGCCCAGCAGCAGATGGTCGAGATCGCCAAGGCGTTTCATGGCGATCTGTCGGTGCTTATTCTGGATGAGCCGACAGCCTCGCTCAGCGACCGCGAGGTCGACAACCTGTTCGAGTTCATCTTGCGGATGAAGGAAGCGGGCCTTGGCATCATCTATATCTCGCACCGGATCAACGAATTCGCGCGCATCGCCGACCGGGTGACCGTTCTGCGCGACGGCGCGAAGATCGACACGGTGGAGATGGCCGAAACCAGCGAGGCCAAGCTGATCGAAATGATGGCAGGCCGCGCGATCACCGATATCTATCCCGAGATCGCCCACAACCCCGGCGAGACCGTTCTTGAGGTGGAAAACCTGCATGCCTGGGGTGTGCACGGCGTTGATCTTGAGGTCAGGCGCGGTGAAATCCTTGGCATGGCCGGTCTGGTCGGGGCGGGAAAATCGCGGCTGTTTCGCGCCATCATGGGGATCAACGCCATCGAGGGCGGGCAGGTCCGCTTCATGGGGTGCGATATCACCGGCCAGTCCACCCGCCGGGTGATCGAAGCGGGGCTGATCTACCTTACCTCGGACCGCAAGCACGAGGGGCTGAGCCTTGCCGCGCCCGCCACCGAGAATGTCGCCATCGACCTTATGATGGGCACCTGCGGCAAGGGGCCCATTGTGCAGCGCACCAAGGTGCGCCGCGAAATGGCGCGCATCTTCGATCATGTCGAGTTTCCGGAACGCTACCGCGCGCGCGCCATCGCGCAGCTTTCCGGTGGCAACCAGCAGAAGGTGTTGTTCGCCAAAAGCTTCTGCCATGGCAGCGAACTTTACATCTTCGACGAGCCGACGGTCGGTGTCGACATGGGCACCCGCGCCGCCCTCTACCGGCTGATCGGCGAACTGGCCGAGGCGGGGAAGGCGGTGGTGGTCATCTCATCCGACCTGCCAGAGGTGATGAACCTTTCGCACCGCGTGGTGGTCATGGCCGGGGGCGTTGTCTCGGCCGAGCTTGAAGGCCAGGGCATCAACGAATCCGACATCCTGCAGCACTTTTTCAAAGAAACCGGAGCAACCACATGACGACCACGCCAGCCAAGGCCAGTTTCTCACCGCTAGGGTTTCTGCGCGCGATCTTCCTGCGGGTTGGCGTGTTGCCGTTCTTCCTGGCGGCGGCGCTGGTGATCTTCTCGCTGACCTCGCAGGCGTTTCTGACCACGCAGAACCTGATGAACGTTGGCCGCCAGTCAGTCTATCTGATTCTGGTGTCGATGGGGCAAATGCTGGTGCTGATCTCGGGCGGGTTCGACCTGTCGGTGGGCATGGTGATCGCGCTCAGCTCTGTCGTGTCGGCGATGACGATGGTCGCGCTTCTGCCGATGTTTCCCGATGCCGTCTGGATGGTCATCGCGCTCGGCGCACTGGCGGGTTTCGCGGTGGCGGCCATTGTCGGCGCGATCAACGGGGTCGGCGTTGCGATCTTCGGTGTCTCGCCGTTCATCATGACGCTCGGTGTCGCCTCGGCCGGGGCCGGGCTGGCCCTGTTCCTGACGGGTGGCGTGCCGGTCTCGAACCTTCCCTTCGTCTTCGGCGATACCTTCGGCTTCGGGCGTGTCTGGAATATCCCGGTGCCGGTTCTGATTGCCCTTCTGTGCATCGCGCTGATGTGGGCCTATATGGCCGCCACACGGCCCGGCGCGCAGATCTATGCCGTTGGTGGCAATATCAAGGCGGCGAACCTGTCGGGCATCGACACGCGCCGCACGCTGATCCGCGTCTATGTGCTGTGCGCGCTGATGGCCGGGCTGACCGGTCTGTTGCTGACCGCGCGGGTGGAAACGGGTGATGCCAACATGGGCAGCAGCATGGCGTTGGAATCGATCGCCGCTTGCGTGATTGCCGGGGTGTCACTGCGGGGCGGTATCGGCCGGGTCGAGAATGTGGTGCTTGGCGGGTTTTTCATCATTCTGGTGCAGAACGGCATGAATCTGGCGCAAGTCAGCTCATATATGCAGATGGTGCTTCTGGGCTTGCTTCTGATCCTGGCGGTGATCTTCGACCAGATGCGCTATCGTATGATCATGGGCCACCGCTGAACGAAGCACGGCAGCGCCAATGACGCTGCCGGACATAATCAATACGGCGCTTGTGACCGATACGCCGTTTGCCGCCACCGCCGACGCCCAGGATTATCGGGTGTCGGCAACGGCGGTGGACAGTGTGGCCGATCCCGCAGGTTGGGTGAACCGACGAGGTGTCGCCCCTGTCAGATCAGGCACCGGCAGAGCAGCGCCTCAGTCGCGGTAGGAGGGATCAGTGCGATCCAGCTGCGACTTGAGATAGGCGAAATGCTCTTCCGCCATCCCTTCATACGCGATCCAGCCCTCTTTCGTGCGCTCGGCGACCGCGTCTGACAACAGGTTCAGCGGTTGTCCGGTGGAATAGGCCAGAACCATTGTCTGCGCGGCCTTCTCCAGAAAATAGAGCTTTTCGAAGGCCAGCGCGACCGTGCGCGCCGTGACCGTGACGCCGTGATTGCCCATCATCAGGCAGCTGTGCCGGCCAAGCGCCTGCGCCAGCCGTTCCCCTTCTTCCGCGTCATCCGCGATGCCGCCAAAGCCGGTATCAATGCCCAGATCGCCCCAGAAACGGGCGGTGTTGTTGTCCAGCGGCTTCAGCGACGGGTCTTTCAGCGTTGAAAGCGCCGTGGCATAGGGTGTGTGGGCGTGCATCACCACCCGCACATCGGGGCGACGACGATGAAGGGTGCCGTGCACCGTCCAGGCGGATCGGTCGGGCGCGTCGGCGCGTTGCATCACGCTTTCATCGGTCGCGTCCAGCAACAGCAGGTCGCTTGCCCGCACAGCCCCGAAATGCCGCCACTTCGGGTTCATCAGAAACCGGCGTCCATCGCCCGAGACGGCGGCGCTGAAATGATTTCCCACCGATTCATGCCAGTTCATCTGCGCGCAGATACGGAAGGCCGCGGCAAGGTCGATGCGCAGCGCCGTCAGCTCTGCCGTGCCGAGGTCATGGTGGATTGTCGCCCGTTCGTTCATTTGAAACGCCCTTCACTGACCAGCGCGCGATAGGTCGAGCGCATCTCCGCCCGGTCGGCATAGCAGCCGCGCAGGTATCGTTCGCCGCTGGTGGCGCAATAGGCGGCGCGGCCATGCACGATCCGGTGGTTATCGAAAACCGCGCATTCGCCCGCCTTGAGGGTGAATCGCATCAGATACCGGTCGCTTTGCAGCAGTTTGCCGAAGCGGCAGAAGGCGGGGTAGTAATCGTCCAGAACCGTTTGCGGCAGGTCGATCAGGTCCAGCATGTGCTGGCTGATGGTCAGGCCCGATACCGCGCCATGCTGATCCAGTTCGATCACGCGCTGATAAGAGCGCATGTCGTAGCTGTCATGCTCGCAGTAGAACGGAATATCGACCGAGGAAAGCAGCCTGAAGCCTTCGGGGTCGATGCTGCGGAAATCATTGGCCGCCGCCACGCCGTCGCCAAACAGGTTCAGCCCGCCCTGAACCGAATTGCGGCGCATGTGCAGAAACTGGATGCCCGGCGCATGCTCTTCGGCGGGGGTGTCGGTGTGCAGCTCAAGCGCGGCGGCGGTATAGGCCGTGTTGGTAGGGTTGATATGGGTTCTGACGTCGAAATAGTCACCGAAGAAGGTGGGGCGCACCTGGCCCATGACATTGACAAGCCGGGTCAGCGCCGCGTCGGTATCGGGCATTTCGGTGACGAAGGCGATGCCCTCGACGATCATCGCCTCAAGCCATTCCCGGACCTTGGCTTTATCCGCCAGCAATTCGGCATGGCTGAAGCGCGCGATAGCGGGGTAATGGTCTGCAAACCAGGCGCGGCGGGGCAGGTCGGCCGGATCCGGGCGGCGCGTGCCCTCGGCATGGGCTTCAAGCCAGGCAAGCGGCATCCGGGTTGTGTGGTCTTCATCGGCCCATTCGATGACAAGCGCGTCGCCTTCAACAGAAGCGGCGCGGGCGTGGGGGGGCGTTTCAAGGTGGAAAATGTCGAAGCTGCGCTCACGGGTGCTGGGGTTGAACGAGGTTGGGCAGTTGTCGCGCAGCCAGTAGTAGTTGAAATAGCTTGTGCCGCCATTCAGTTGCACAGCAAGACCTTTTTCGCCAAGCGTCACCGGCGCGGCCATGGGGTTCATCACGTTCATATCGGCACTCCGTTGCACGAGGGGGAACGGTTGAACAAAATACGACATGGCAGATTCATAAAAGCGCGGTAATACTAAGCGTAAATTAAGCAGGGAGTTAACTTGTGAACCGGCTGCCCCCCCTGCGCCTGCTGATGATCTTCGATGCCGTCGCCCGGCTGCGCTCGATGCAGACGGCCGCCGAAGCGCTTAACGTGACGCCACCCGCGATCACGCAGGCGATACATGCGCTGGAAGACCATATCGGCGTTTCCCTTCTTGACCGCAGCGTCAAACCCGCAAGGCTGAACGTGGCGGGCGAACGCCTGGCAAAGGCCACGCGCGAAGGGCTTGGCACGATATCCGACATGATCGAGGAACTGCGCCTTCTGTCGGGCGTGGCGGGGCGGCAACTGACGGTGTCCTGCACCATTGGCATGACAACCTATTGGCTGATGCCCCGGCTGACCCAGTTTTATGAGCAATATGAGAGTGTCACCGTGAACGTGCAGGCGCCACATGCGGATCTGCCCTCGCTTTCGGGCGGGATCGATGTGGCGCTGCGTTACGGGCGGGGGGAATGGAACGATGGCGATACGCGCAAACTTTTTGACGAGGTCGTCTGCCCGGTCGGCACCAAAGCCACCATCGACAACGTCGCACAAGATCCCGCGCGCCTTTCGTCGGTGCCGCTGATTCATGTCCGCTCGGCGGCGGCGACACACTGGGCGGGATGGCCGGAATACCTTGCCGCAAGAGGGTTGCCGCGCCCGTCAGGCGCGGCGCATGTGTTCGACAATTACATCCAGGCGGTGCAGGCAGCTCAGGCCGGGCGCGGGATCATGCTGGGCTGGAGATCCATCACGCGCACGCTGGTCGACGACGGTGTCCTGAAGGAATTGCCGGGCGGTGTGCATGGCTTCGGCACCGCCTATTTCGTGACGATAGCCCCTGCCAGCCGTCACAAGCCTGCGGTGGCGGATTTCGTGGCGTGGCTGGCGGGCTTCGCCGATGCATGAGTGTCACCGGCGGAGGGCCATGCCCTGCTCCGTCGTGCGCTGCTCATGCAGGTGCCTGGCTACCAGATCTGCGCTGGCTTGAGCGGTGTGTCCGTGGTGTTCAGCGTGCCACAGACACGGATGCGCGCTTCTGCGGCGTCGGCCAGTGCCATGGCATCGCGCAGCGCCTTCTGAAGCCAGCCTTCCGCCTGCACGCTCAGCAACCGCCGCGCCAGCCGTTCTTCGCCCTGGTTCAACAGGATTTCGGCGCTTCGCAGAACATCCTTCAGATCCAGTGCCATAGCCTGTTCAGACCGGCGACAATGATCGTGGATCTCTTGCAGTAACGGCTCCTGCATCTGAAACGCCAGATGCATCAGGCGCTTGTTGATCGCAAAGGCAGATTGGGTGACTTCGGCGCCCTGTGGCACATGGCTGAGGCTGTCCTTGCTGTTTCCGGTGTAACGCGTGTCCAGAAAGCGCGCGCTTTCGCCGGTCGTCAGATAACGGTGAATGCCGTATTCCAGCGGCACATCATTCATGCCCATGAACACCGGAACAAGCGGCGCTGTCACCGGTCCGACAGGGGCATGCCACATCACGCGCAACGCATCATGGCTGGGATGGGTCAGCGGAACCACCTGCCCATAGCCGGCCGTGTCGCCGGTCAGCCGTTCGGTGGCGATTGCCCAGATCACATCATGCAGGCCGATCTTTTCGGGGCGCGCGGCGCGCTGGCGCATCTCGGCCTCGATCCAGGCGACGCCCTCCCAACGACCCTTGCCGTCACCATAGATGGCGTTCACGTCAAACGGACCCTGCGCCGGGTCATACCAGCCCTGTTCCACGCCAAAGGGGATGAAATGGGCGGGAAACAGGAAGTCATCATTCGGCCTGTCGGGGATGATGCCGATATGGCCCGGACGGCTGGCGCGGATGCTGTCGGGGCCAAGGCGCTCGGCCACCCAGAGCTTTTGTGCACCGGCAAACTCGATCACCACCCAGGCTTCATCCGGGTCGGCGATGATATGCGAATTGCCGCCGTAGCACGAATAGCCATGCTCATTGATCAGTGCAGCGATCAGATCGACCCCTTCGCGCGCCGTGCGTGCCCGCTCCATCACCAGCCGCGCCAGATCGGCGTAATTGGGCCCGCGCTGGTCCGGCGGCGTCATGTCGATCAGGGCCTGACAGGAGGTTGACCAGATATCGCGCACCGCCACGCCATGCTCGTTCAGCCCGCCATTGGTGATCGGCGCAGGCACCCCCAGATAACAGCTATAGCTGACGCGCAGATGGCGGAAGGTTTCGGCGACTTGCGGGATGGTGCTGCGCTCTCCCGGCAGATCGGCATGCGGCGAGACGCCAACCTCGATCACGGCATCAGCGCGGTGGCGGGTGCGGGGTGCCATTTCCAGCCAGTGGCTGGACGGCTCATCGCCATAACCCGCAAGCCAGGCATGGCCGTCCGCACAGTGGTTTCGCCCGATATAAATGCCGTAGCTCATGGATCCTCGCTGATGGGATGGTGGTGAAAGGCACCGCGCGGGCCGGTTGTGCCCCGTTGCTTAATGTGACCTGCGCAATCGGCACAGGCAACCGGGCAGGGCGGTTGAAACGCGCTGGCCAGTTTTGAACGGGGGGGGGTCACAAACAATCTGTTGCAATGGTCATTCGTGGCGCGTTAGTCCTGAGGATGCCTTCATATTCATTTTTATCGGAATCATTGCGAATGAAGCAGATCCTGTTTGTCGATGACGATGAGCAAATTCGCGCTGTGGTTGCGGCGTTCTTTGAAAGCTCCGATGTCGAACTGGTTTCCGTGGCGAACGGCAAGGATGCATTATCTGTTCTTGCAAGCGGGCGTATTGATCTGATCATCACCGATCTGTTCATGGCAACCCTGAACGGGATCGAACTGATCGGAAGAATCAGAAAAATCGATCCGGTTGTGCCTGTCGTGCTGATCACCGGCGGCACGGACGAGTTTCCACAGGGCAGCCACAACCTGAAGAACCTGACCGAAATTGCCGAAAAGCTGGGCGTGTGTCACATACTCTACAAACCGTTCCGCCGCGCCGAGCTTCTGTCATTGATCAACCGGGTGCTTGAGCCAGAGGCCCCCACTTGCGCGCAAGGCTGAAACCCGCGTACTGACGGGCTATCCGCGCGGCACCATCCGGGTAAGCTGGTCTGCAAGCTCGCGCTTGCGAAAGGGCTTGCGCAGGAAAGCGATATGCGGTGCGAGCGGCCAGTTGAGTGTGGAAATGTCTTCAGTATGGCCGGATACAAGCAGCACCGGCAGATCTGGCCATTCCTTGAGCACGATTTCCGCCAGCTGTCGCCCGCTTGTGCTGCCGGGCATGACGACATCCGAGAGCAGAAGGTCGAATTCCTCACCCGCGCGCAGCCGTTCAAGCGCGTTGGCCGCGCGCGGTTCATCCACGACGTCAAAGCCCAGCGAACCGACGAGCATGCGGGTGTATTCACGAACCTGAGCGTCGTCCTCGACAATCAGGATGCGGCCACGAAATGCCGGTTGCTTGGAATTTGGCGCGGCCATCGGCGCGGTGTCGTCCTTGGGGTTTGGGGTATGCGCTGGCAACAACAACTCGATCGTGCTGCCCTTGCCGGGTTTGCTGTCGATCTGCACCTTTCCGCCTGACTGCTGGACGAAGCCGTAAACCATGCTCAGGCCGAGGCCGCTGCCCTCGCCGGGCGGTTTTGTGGTGAAGAACGGCTCGAATGCGCGAATCCGTGTTTCCTCATCCATACCCGTTCCGGTGTCGGAAACGGCAATGCGCACATGGTCACCGTCCCCCTTCGCATCGGGATCATTGGGGAAAGCGCGTGAAACCATGTCGGCCTGGATACGCACGATCCCGCCGTCGGGCATTGCGTCACGCGCGTTCAGGCACAGGTTGAGAAGGGCGCTTTCGAACATCGGCCGATCCACATGCACGCGCCCGATGTTCGCGGCCACCTCCAGTTCCAGCGCAACCGCTGGTGTAAGAGACCGCTCAATCAGCATTCGCATGCCCTCGATGATTTCGGCGGCTTCGTGGATACCGGGGGCAAGGGGCTGCTTGCGCGCGAAAGCCAGAAGGCGTTGCGTGAGTTCCGACGCACGCTCCGAGGCAACGACGATCTGTTGCGCCATCGTCGCCGTGCGCTCGTCTGCGGGCAATAGCTCGACCAGCGCGTCGGCATTGCCCAGGATCACGGTAAGAAGGTTGTTGAAGTCATGGGCGACCCCGCCGGTCAACTGGCCGATCGCGTCGAGCCTTTGTGCCTGGCGCAGTTGCGCCTCCAGCGCCTTTTGCTCGGACAGATCCACGATATTACCGATCATCCTGATCGGCACCCCGGCTTCATCGCGGATGATGCTCGCCCGCTCGCGCACCGGGATGAATTCGCCATTGCGCAAGCGAAGGCGGTATTCCCCTTCCCAGAAAGGCGCACCATCCCGGATCGCGGCCTCGATCCCTTGCAGAATTCGGTCGCTGTCCTCGGGGTGAACGCTGTCGACCCAGGCTCCGCGGGGAACCACGCTGGGGCCTGCGGGAAGATCGGAATGCCAGGATGCGCCATCGTTGACCCAGGTCGTTTCGGTCTCGAAGTCGCGGTCAAAGATGTAATCGCTGGATGCCTGAGCGACATGGCGAAACCGCTCCTCGGCGCGGCGCTGTTCGGTAACGTCCTGTTCGCTTGCCAGCAGCCGGCCGTTCCCGCTCGCCGGCAGCACCATCTGAACAAGCAGATCAGCCTTTGACCCATCAGGTCGCCGGATCGACGCGCTGGCGGTGATCTCGTTTGACCCGACCCAGCCGGCGACAAGGATCTTTCGCATCGCCGCGTGGAACTTGAATGCAGTAGCGCGGTGCTGATCCAGCAGCGACTGCAAATCCCTGTCCCCGACACCATGAAGAACGCGGGCCGCGTGGTTGGCGTCCAGCACCCGGACCCTGGCCAGCGCGCGATCAATGAAGGCCGGGTTTTCGTCAAGCCAGGCCTCCAGATCGATGACTCCGGCTTGTCTCAGTGCCTCCAGCATTGCCAGGACCTCGCCGATGTCCGCTTCCCAGATTGCGATTGGCAGCCAGTTGAAAAGGGTGCGGTAGTGGCGATCGTCCGTTTGCGGCGGCGCTGCCGGATCGCGTGCTGGCGATGTATCATGCAAATCGTGGATATCGATTGCCAAACCATACCACCGGGCGATCTTGCCTGCGGCGTCCCGGTGCGGGCGGGCGTCGATGCGCTGCCAGCGCCAGCCGTTCAGCGGCGCACACCAGGCGCGACACTCCGTTCGGTAGGTGGCACCGCTTGCGCGCGCGCGGTTCCATGTTGCAAGAACGGCTTCACGATCATCAGGATGGACGGCAAGCGGCCATTCCCGCCCCGCACAATCGGCGCGGGTCAAGCCTGTGTAGCGTTGGAATTCATCGCTGATCCAGTCGGTTGAGCCATCCGGGCGGACAGTCCACAGAATCTGCGGCAGTGTTTCAAGCATTTCGGAAAGGGGCGGGTGCAACGGGTCGAAATTCTTCACGTCAGCTCAACTTAAGAGGTAGATGTTCTTTGACCGCCGGGAGGGTTGCCTTCAGCTTTTCAAACAACATCTTCGCCGGTTCCTTCCGAAAACGGGGGCTTCCCGAAATGGCCATGCCGGGCAGTATGTCGGAAAACCTGCGCCGGTCATAGCCTATCTTGCGCTGTCGTTCTCAGAAGTGCTCCCGCGCTCCGCGTCTCACCCTGCGTTCCCAGCCTCATACTGGAATCGACGCCGGTTGTCGCCCATGCTCTTGCGATCACCCTGCACGTGACGCGGTGTCAGAGGCGCAAGCGATGGCCCCGCTTGTCGGACCGGGGTCTGCGGTCCGCGCTATGTGTCGGCTGCGCCCTGCAAACCGGCCTCGGTGACGATCAGATCAAGCGCGATATCATGGGGTTGGGGGAAAATGGTGTGCAGTCTGGCCGACTGGAACCCGATACCGATCGCGAAGGGGCGAGGTTGACGTGCAGCCAGACTGCGGTCGAAATATCCGCCCCCATAGCCCAGCCGCCAGCCGCCCGGTGCCCAGCCAACAAGCGGGGCCAGCGCAATATCGGGGGAAAGCTGCGCGGCGGTGGCAGGGGGCACGGGGATGTTCCAGTCACCGCGTATCATCCGTGTTTCGGGCGTCCAGCGGCGAAAGACCAATGGTGCGGCCTTTTGCGCAACGACGGGCAAGGTGATGATGACCCCGTGATGGTGCAGCTCGAACAGCAGGTCGCGCAAATTCGGCTCGGCCTTGATCGGCCAATAGGCGGACAGCACCCTGCCTTGCAACATCTCCGGCCGCGCGGCAATCAACTGGCGAAGATGATGCATGATTGCCGCGCTTGCGTGCTGACGCTCCCGCACGCTCATGGCGTGGCGGGCGGCCAGCAGGCGCGCGCGCTCGGCCTTGCGCCAACGGGCAACATCAAGGGCCTGTTGCGGGTCAACGGCCAGCGGATCGAAGTAGTCCGGCGCCACGTCACCCGCGAAGCAGGGCGGTGAATTGTAACCTCCGCGCGGTGGTTCGGCAGGTGTCATCATGAGGAAGAACCGATCGGTGCAGGCAAGGCCATGGCTGTCTCCTTTCCTTGACAGGGCGCTGACGCGGGGCAGGAGGGGGAGGTTGCCCGCTCTAAGGCCGAACAACCGCCCGCGTCCGCTGCGCCATCGGCGCATCCGCGCGACGCATCGAGCAGGGCGGGCAGGGAATGTTGCACCGGCATTTGAGCGTTCCTCCGCTGTCGATGCTGCATATGTCTTGTTCTGGATGCTTCTTTTAAATAGGTATTATAAATATCGATCCACTCAGCGCAAGGATGATTGATGCGTCTGACTTCCTTTACCGATTACGGACTGCGAATGCTGATGCGCATGGCCTCGGCACCGGGCCAGGCGTTCTCCACGGCGGAACTGGCCGAAGAGTTCGGCCTGTCGCGTCACCACCTGACCAAGATCATGCAACGCCTTGCGCAGGGCGGTCTTGTCGAAACACGGCGCGGCGGCGGTGGCGGGGCGGTGCTTGTTGGTGATCCGGCAGGGATCAGGCTGGGTGCGGTGGTGCGTTTGCTGGAGGAAGGGCAGGCGCTGGTCGCCTGTTTCGGCCCGGAAAAGAATGCCTGTTCCATAGAGGGTATCTGCCGGTTGAAAGCGCGTCTGCGTTCTGCCGAGCGTGCGTTTCTGGACGATCTCGACCGCTCGACGCTTGCCGACATCGCATTGGTGCCGAACACCCGCAGCGCAGCCTGAATAACACATACGGCGCATTCCGCCTGACATGCCATGACGGAGGGAAATATGGAGAACTGGTTGCCGGATCTGACGACGCCAACACCGACCGAAGGCTATGCGCTGGCCGTCAAGCTGTCGCGTATGGCCATCAAGATGACCCAGCCAGACGCTGAGATCAGGGACAGCCTGCGCCCAGAATACGCGGGCGATGCCAATGCGTTGATCGCCGTTTCGCAGGTGGTGGCGACGCATTTCGCCACAATCGCCGCTGCGAATGAATACTGGCGCAAGCGGGCATGAACGGGCAGCCGGGCCTGAGCGGGATTGCCGTCACCTCCGATGGGTTCACGGTCGATGCTGTCGTGATCGCCGCAGGATTTGCGCTTGATCCCGCGCGCGTCCCGGAAATGTTGCGCGCGGGACAGATCACCAGCCGCTGCGAGAAGGGTATCGATGAGGATGCGGGGCGCTTCCGGCTGACCTTCTATCATGGGCCCCGCGCCCTGCGGCTTATCGTCGATGCGCAGGGTGTCATCCTTAAACGCGCCCGCTTTCCAGTCGCAGACCGCCGTCAGGACCGCCAGCATCAGCCACCAGTAAAACAATTGCCGTAAAGGTTCTTTTGCGTCACGATACCTGTAGTGGTGCCCGCGGGGAAAAGCGGAATGAACCTGACACATCGGGAAACGGAACTGATATTCTCGATCATGCGAGAGCTGACCGGCGAGTTCTCGCATGCCGAGGTGCGCCGGCGCGTCGGTCGATGGATGCTGGAACTTCTCCATGCCGATTACTTCGCCTCTTATGTCTGGGATGAAGCCAGCGGAACCTTCATCTCGGGGGTGCATCTGAACATGACCGAAGAGAATCTGGCCGGCTACGAGACCTATTTCCAGTATCGCGACCCGATAACCCCCACGTTGCAGCGCCGCCGCAAGGCCACGCCCGTAAGCGAGGTCATGGCCCATGATCGACTGCGGCGCACCGAATTCTTCAATGATTTCCTGTATCGCGACGGGCTGTATTACGGCATCAACTTCTTCGGCTATGACCGAGGCGAGAATATCGGCGACCTGCGGATATGGCGCGCGCGCGGGCGCGAGGATTTCTCGCGCCGCGATGCCGAACTGGTCGATGCCATCGGGCCCAGTTTCGTGAATGCGCTGGTGCGCGCGAACCGGCTGGCCGAGGCCACGCCGGCCCTGCGCTTTGCCCAGCACGGCCCCGACTGCGGGCTGACGCCGCGCGAATCCGAAGTGGCTGACATGCTGGTGACCGGTCTGACCGACGAGGATATCTGCACGGCGCTGGGAATATCCAAGCCCACGCTTCGCAGCCATGTCGGCGCGGTGTTTCGCAAGCTGGGCGTGCAACGGCGCAGTCAACTGGGGCATCTGCTGGGTGAACTTGCCGCGCGGGGGGCACGGCAGAACATGCAACCCTGAACCATCATTTGTGATGATTGGCAGGCCCGCTTGCACGCGCCAGACTTTCCCGAAAATGCCGGGAGGGACTGCCGATGCCACCGATGCCGAATACCGCCACTGAGCTGCTTGCCGCGCTGGATGCCGGAACGATCAGCGCCCGCGACCACGCCGAGGCGGTGATCGAGCGTGCCGCCGCAACCGCCGGTCTGGGTGCGGTTCTGGCGCTCGATGCGCAGGCGCTGCGTGCTGCCGCAGACGCCGCCGACGCCGGCCGCAGCGCCGGGCAGTCGCGGCCGCTGGAGGGTTTGGCGCTGGGGCTGAAAGACAATATCGACACCGCGGGCCTTCCCACCACCGGCGGCACCGGGGCGCTGAACGGCCCGGCACCTGCCGATGCGCCTGCACTGGCGCGTCTGACCGCCCAGGGGGCACTGGTGGCGGCCAAGCTCAATCTGCATGAGCTTGCGTTCGGCATCACGTCCAACAACGGTGCCAAGGGCGCGGTGCACAACCCCTGGAAGCGCGGCCACATCGCCGGCGGCTCGTCGGGTGGAACGGCGGTGGCGGTGGCGGCGGGGATCGTGCCGGCGGGGCTGGGCACCGACACCGGCGGCTCGGTCCGTATTCCGGCTGCGCTATGCGGCGTCATGGGGTTTCGCCCGACTATCGGGCGCTATCCGTCGGGCGGCGTGGTGCCCTTGTCAAAGACCCGCGACACGATCGGCCCCATCGCCCGGTCCGTCGCCGATCTGGCATTGCTGGATGGCATCATGGCCGCCGACGACACGCCGCTTGCCCCGCGCGCCCCCGGCAGCCTGCGGCTGGGTGTGCCGCGCCGGGTGCTATGGGAGAACCTCGACCCCGGCGTGGCCGGTTGCTGCGAGGCCGCGCTGAAGGCGCTGGCGGGTGCCGGTGTCACCCTGATCGAGGCCGACCCGGCCGATCTGTGGGCCGATGACGCCGCCGCTTCTTTTCCGATCGTGCTTTACGAATCCATCCGCGAACTTGACGACTATTGCGCCGGGCGGGGCATCACGCTTCAGGCGCTGATCGCGGGGATCGGCTCGCCCGATGTGCGCGGGATTCTGGAAAGCCAGATGGGTGATGGCGCGATGCCCGAGGCCGCCTATCGCGCCGCGCTGGAGCTTCACCGCCCGGCGATGCAGCGCAACTGGGCGGCCTATCTGGCCGAGCACCGGCTGGATGGCGCGATTTTCCCGACAACGCCACTGCCCGCGCGCCCCCTGGGCCAGGACGAGACGGTGACGCTGAACGGTCAGCAGCTTCCGACTTTTGCAACCTACATCCGCAATACCGATCATGGCTCGTTGATCGGCGCGCCGGGCATCAGCCTGTCGGCGGGGCTGACGGAGGGGCTGCCGGTGGGGATCGAGATTGACGCGCTTCCGGGGCAGGACCGCGCCCTTCTCGACCTGGCCGCGACAGTGGCAGGCATCTTGCCACCACTGCCGCCCTGTCCGGCCTGACATGGCGCACTGACCACAGTCGCTACAAGACAAAAGAACCAAGCAAAACAGGGAGACGACATCATGAAAATCATCCGACTTGTCCCGCTTGCATCGGCCCTCGCCGTGACGCTGGCGCTGCCCGCGCTGGCCGAGGTCCGCATCGGCGTCCTGATCCCCGATTCCGGTCCGGCCGGGCTGTTCGGGCCTTCCAGCCGACAGGCCGCGCAACTGGCCGCCGAGGACATCAACGCCGCGGGCGGCATCAATGGCGAACCCGTCACACTGGTCTTTGGCGATGTCGGCGTGCCGCCCGCCCAGGCCGTCCAGACCGCCCAGCGGCTGTGGCGGGGCGAGGGGGTTCAGGGCTTCGTCGGCATGCATGACAGCGCCGTGCGCGCGGCCCTGATCGGCCAGTTCCGCGGTCAGGTGCCGTATGTCTATTCCGGCGTCTACGAGGGGGGCGAATGCGCGCCGGGAACCTGGCTGACCGCTGAAACCCCGGCCCAGCAACTGGCCCCCACCATCCCCTGGCTGGCCGAGAACCATGGTGCAAGCCGCTGGTATCTGATCGGCAACGATTACAACTGGCCGCGCGACACCAATGACGCCGCCCGCCCCGTCATTGCCGAGGCCGGAGGCGAGATCGTGGGCGAGGAATACGTCCCGCTGGGCACTTCCGATTACGATGCCTCGTTGCAGCGCATCCGCGCCTCGGGTGCCGATGCCGTTCTGGTGACGCTTGTCGGCGGTGACTCGGTGGCCTTCAACATCGGCTTCGGCGCCTTCGGGTTGGACGGGCAGGCGCTGCGGCTGGGCACATTGATCGAGGAGAACACGCTGGCCGGTATCGGCGCTGCCGGTGCGAACCGGCTGTTCGCGGCGATGGGCTTCTTTGCCAGCATCGAAAGCGAGGCCGCGCAGGCATTCGCCGCCCGCCATGCGCAAACCTTCGGTGCCGAGGCCGCGCAGCTCAATGGCATGGGGCAGTCGGTGTATGACGGGCTGATGCTGCTGAGCGCGCTTGGCAATGCCGCCGGTTCGATGGACGCAAGCGCCATCGCGCAATCCGGTGACGGCACCGCCTTCAGCTCGCCGCGTGGCGAAGCGGTGCTGGAGGGCAACCACGTGGCCCAGACGATCTATCTGGCCGAGGGCACAGGCGGCGCCTTCAGCGTGGTCGCCAGCTTCGACAGCGTTCCCCATGGCGTGACCTGCGAGTGATGGAAACGGCGCTGCTGATCGGCCTGAATGCCGCCTGGCAGATCGCGGCCCTGGCGCTTCTGGCGCTGGGGCTGGCGATCGTTTTCGGTCTGTTGCGGATCCTGAACATGGCGCATGGCGAATTTGTCATGCTGGGCGCCTATTCCCATGTGCTGACCGCGCAGATGGGCCTGCCGCCGGTCATGGCGCTTGTGGTCTGTCTGGGGTTCGTGGGGCTGGCTGCGCTTCTGGTGGAACGACTGGTGGTGCGTCACCTCTATGACCGGATGTTCGACAGCCTGCTGGCGACCTGGGCATTGTCGATCCTGATGCGCGAGGCGGTGGAACTGGTCTGGGGTCGGTCATTTCGCAATGTCCCGCTGCCGATCGAAGGGGTCACGCAGATCGGCTCGACGGGTTATCCGACCTATCGGCTTCTGGTGATCGCCCTGATCGTGGGGTTCTTTGTGCTTCTATGGCTGTGGTATCGGCGCTCGCTGACCGGCGTGCGGCTGCGGGCGATGGTTTCGAACCCGTCGCTGGCGCGGACAGCGGGCATCAACACCGCGCGGCTGTCGGCGATGGCCTTTGTCACCGGCTGCCTCTGTGCAGGGCTGGCCGGTCTGGTGCTGGCGCCCGTTCTCGCCATCGAGCCGAACATGGGGCTTGATGCCCTGATCCGGTCGTTCTTCGCGCTGGTCGTCGGCGGGCTTGGCACGCTGGAGGGGCTGGGCATCGGTGTGGCGGTGGTTGGCGGCCTTCAGGCGGGGCTGAGCGCGGCTGTCAGCCAGACCGCGGGCTATCTGGGCGTGCTGGTCCTGGCGATCATCTTTTTGTGGAGGCGCCCGGATGGGCTTTATCGTCGGCGTTAGCGCGGTGCTTGGCCTGGCGCTGGTTCTGGTGCCGGTGCTGGGGGGCGATTTCCTGGCATGGCAGATCGGGCTTTACCTGCTTTATGGCGTGGCCGCGCAGGGCGTCGGGCTTGCATGGGGGCGCGGTGGATTCCTGCCTTTGGGCAATGCGGTGTTCTTCGGTCTGGCGGCCTACGGCGCGGCGATGGTGCTGCGCGCGACGGATGGCGCGCTGATGGTGAACCTCCTGGCGATGCTGGGCATCGCCGCTGTGCTGGCGGCGATGGCCTGGGGGCTGGCAGCGCTGGTGTTTCACGGGCGCAGCGATTCGGGGCCGTTCTTTTCGCTCATCACGCTGGCCCTCGCGCTTATCGTCGCGCAACTGGCCGAGACGAACCCGGCCATCACCGGCGGTTTCAACGGCTATGCGGGTTTCCCGCCGCTGGCCGGGCTGGACCCGTTCGGCATGCTTTACTACGCCATCGTCGCCTTGGTGGTGGCGGTCACCGCCGCGCTGATGCTGCTGGATCGTCTGCCCGCCGGGCTGGTGTTGCGCGGGTTGGTGGCGCAGGAAGGTCGGTTGCAGCTTCTGGGGTTCGCCACCAACAGGGTGAAGGCCTGGGCCTTTGCGGGCGCGGCTTTCATCACCGCACTGGCAGGCGCGCTCTTTGCCAGCCACCAGGGGATCGTCACGCCGCAGGCAACGGGTTTCGTTCTGTCGGCCGAACTGGTGATCTGGGCGGCTGTTGGCGGGCGTCTGCACCCCCTGGGCGCGCTTTTCGGTGCCGTGGCGATCGGCCTGCTCAGCGCGGAACTGCGCGATACGCTGCCCTGGTGGGAAGTGCTGGTGGCGTTGATCTTTCTGGTTGTGGTGCTGTTGGCGCCGGGAGGCGTGGCCGAACTGCTTGCGCAAGGCGCCAGGCGGCTTGGCTGGCGGCATCGCGGCGGGCGGACCGCGCCCGGTTCCGCCCCGCCGTCACGCGCCGAGATGGCATCGGGCGCGCTTCGGCTTGAGGATGTGCATCTGCGCGCAGGCTCGGTCCAGATATTGAAGGGGCTGAGCGTGGCCTGTCCCGAAACCGGCATCCTTTGCGTGATCGGCCCCAACGGCGCCGGCAAGACCACCATGCTGAAAGCCATCACCGGAGCGATGCGCGTGCAGTCCGGCCGCATCACGCTGGGTTCGCGCGATATTACCGGCGCGCCGCCGCATGCCGCTTTGTCTGCCGGGATCGGGCGCAAGATGCAGATTCCAACGGTTTTTCGTGGCCTCAGCGTAACCGAGAACCTGCAACTGGCTGCGCTGGCGGGCCGGGCGCGGGCGGCGGATTTCCTGCGCCCCGCGGCACTGGGGTGGTGCACGCCTGCGCTGTCGCGGCTGTTGCACCACCCCGGCGTGCCGCTGGCCGGGCTTGGCGGGCAGGATGCCGGTTCCTTGCCGCAGGGGCACCGTCAACTTCTGGAACTGGCGCTGACCCTCGCACCGGAGCCGCGCATCGTGCTGCTTGACGAACCCACCGCCGGCATGTCGCCCGAAGAAACGGCGCTGATGGTTGAACTGATCCGCGACTATCAGGCACAAAGCGGAGCTTTCGTGCTGGTGATTGAGCATGACATGGCGCTGGTTGCCGCGCTGGAGGCGCGGGTGCTGGTTCTGCATCAGGGGCGCGCGCTGGCCGAAGGCACGCTTGACGCCATCCGCGCGGATCCGGCGGTTGCAGCGGTTTATGCCGGAGGCGCGAAATGATCTTGCAACTGGAAGATGTGTCGGGCGGCTATGGCGACACGCTGGTCCTGCGCGCGATCACGCTTGATCTGGCACCGGGGCAGGTGCTGGGGGTGATCGGGCGCAACGGCACCGGCAAGACCACGCTTGCCCGGCTGATCGGCGGCGATCTGCGCCCGGCACGGGGCCGCATCGTGCTGGAGGGGCGCGATATCAGCGCATTGCCGCCCTGGGAAAGGGCGAAGGCCGGCATTTCGGTCATGCCGCAGACCGACATGGTGTTCGATGCGCTGACCGTGGCCGAGAACCTTGCGCTCATCGGGCAGGTGGAACTGGGTGCGATCGGCGCGCGCTTTCCGCGGATCGTCGAACGCCTGGGGCAATTGGCGGGGTCGATGTCTGGCGGCGAACGCAAGATCCTGGGTTTTGCCCGCGCGATGCTGTCCCCGGCAAGGCTGGTGGTGCTGGACGAACCCTCGGAAGGGGTCCAGGCCGAAAACATCGCCCATATGCAAACCACGATCGCACAAGCCCGCGACCGCGGCATGGCCTGCATTCTGCTGGAGCAGAATATCGCAATGGTCGAAGCCCTGGCCGACAGCGTCATCGCACTGGACAGCGGCGGGGTCGTCTATCGCGCGCAGGGCGCGCAGATCAACCGCGCCGCAATGCTGGAAGCGATCAGCCTTTGACGCAACCGACCGGCAGCATGCCGGTCGCCCCCCCTGCTTTCAGGGCCTCAGGTCCAGCGCCTCGGTTACCCGGTGATAGGGAAGCGCGGCGCGATCGTTCAGCGCCGTTACCTGCCCGGCATTCTCGCCCTTGAAGAAACACATGCAGCGCCCGTCCCCGGGCACGAAAGACGAATGCAGGTAGCTGACCGGCACCCCTTCTTGCTGCATGCTTCTGGCAGTGGCCATGGCGGCTTTCTGTGCTGCGGCCAGATCGGCCATGGAAATGCCGCTGAGATCGCGCTCGACCATGTAGACGGTCATGTCCTCTCCTCCGTGATTGATTGCTGCGAGAGGTCAATGAAACCCGTTTTGCCCGCGCAAGGGAAATGGCGTTTGTTCATTGAATAATAACCAGCGGTTTGGGTTGATCATGATAGACTGGTTTAAAAGGCCGCTTCACAGGGAGATTGTCACATGGAGATGGCGCAGATACGTTATGTCCTGGCGGCGGCGAAGCACCTGAACTTTACCCGCGCCGCGGCGGATTGCAACGTCACGCAACCGGCGCTGACAAAGGGCGTCAAGGCGCTGGAGGCGGAACTTGACGCCCCGCTTTTTCACCGCGAGGGGCGGCGCATCCTGCTGAGCGATTTTGGCCGCTCGATGCTGCCGCATCTCCAGCATATCGCCGACGAGGCCGACACGGCGCGGATGATCGCGCAAAGCTTCCGGCTGCTGGAGAAGGTGCCGATCAGGCTGGGTGTGATGTCTACCATCGGGCATCTGAGGCTTGCCCGGTTTCTTGCCCAGTTCGAAAAGGCTCATAGCGGTCTGGATCTTGCGGTATCGGAGGGTTCGGTTTCCGAGCTTGCCGAAAGGTTGGACAACGGCGAGATCGACATCGGCATCATGACCCGCACCGAACCGCTGGCGGCGGCCTTCCGGATGCAGCTTCTCTATCCTGAGCGCTATGTGGTCGTCTTTCCGCCTGACCATCGGATCGGGCGCCTCGACACGGTGACGCTGCGTGATCTTTCAGGCGAGCCCTATGTGGATCGTCTGGCCTGCGAGATGCGCGAGATGGTGATGGAGGTCTGCGCCGAGAGGAACATCACGCTTTACGCCCGCTTCCGATCCGAACGCGAAGACTGGGTACAGGCAATGGTTCTGGCCGGCATCGGCTTTGCCTTCATGCCCGAATACTCCGTGACCTTGCCCGGCCTCATGCAGCGCCCGCTTGCCGAGCCCGCTGTCGAACGGCAGGTCTGCGCCGTCACGGCCCCGGGCCGGCGCCACACGCCGGCGGTCGATGCCTTCCTGCGCGCCACCCGCAATTTTTCCTGGCCGGGATAGGACGGGGCAGGGGGCGTCGCCAAGTCTGGCGGGTATCCACAGGGTTCAAGAGCGTATCGGTGGGCGCATCCTGTCGTGCCAGTCCCGAAGCTGCGGCAGCGACTTTGCATGATCGGCGACGGGGCTTTTCATTGGCCAGGCGATCAGCGGTGCGACCTGTCCCCATACGGCGAAATCGGTTATGCCCGGCCCTGCTTCATCAAGCCAGTTGTCCCGGCCTTGCAGACAAAGCGCGAGCGCGTCCAGCAGGCGGCGCCCCTCGTCTGCGATCTGTTCCGGCTGAAGCCGGCCGATGCCGCGCGCGTGCAACTGGCGCGCAAAATGCCGGGCCATCGAGGCGAAAACAAGCTGGCCGACGATTGGCGGGGTCTGGGCAAGGACCATTGACCGCACTTCGCGGCGCCCCTCGGGATGCACAAAAAGTTCCCATTCCAGGATCTGGTGAAACCGCTCCTCGAAGGCAATTCGCAGCCCGAGATTGCGCGCCTGCCCTGCGTTTTCGCAAAGGATCGGGTCCGGCAGGCCATGCTGCGCGGCCAGATGGCGAATGATTGCATCGCTATCGCCCAGACGCAGGTTGCCCTGTTCGATCCAAGGGCTCTTTCCCAGCGGCCCCCGGTCAGAGCGGTCCTCGAAAACCTGATGATAGTCGATGCCGTTGTGGTTAAGCCAGGCCAGAAGCTTCAGCGCGAAGGGCCCGGCAGTCGGCAGCCCCCATGCGGGCGAAAAGGTGAAGACACGGAGTGGTTCCATCAGGATGCCCTCGTCGGTTCATGCTTGCTTACCTTTGGTAAGAAGGAATACCTTACCAAAGGTAAGTAAGCAAGAGGTTTGCCATGCCCGTGTCCCGCCCGCGCGACACCCGTGACCGTATCCTCCGGACTGCGGCAGACCTTCTGGGCGCAGGTGGGCTGGACGCCGTGACATTCGATTCCGTTGCGTCGCGGCTCGGGGTGACGAAACAGGCGGTGATCTACTGGTTTCCGTCCAAGGTGGCGCTTCTGAGCGAACTCGCCCTGCCGGGGCTGCAAAACGAGGCGCGCGCGGCCATTGACGCGGCGCAAAGCGCATCGTCAATGGCCGGGGCAGCGCAGGCGGTCGTGCGCGCCATCACAGCCTTTCACATGGCTGACCTTCCGCGGTTTCGCCTGATGTATCTCGCGCCGCAGATCAGCACGCATGCGGAAGCGCGGCGGACCGCCGCTGAGTTGATGAAACAGATCCATCCCGTGACAGCCGAGATGTATTCCGCCATCGCAACCGCTTTGGGAAACGGCCCTCGCGCGCGCGAAACGGCGGTCGCCTTGCACATGGCCGCGCTCGGGCACGTGCTCATGGTCGCGCTGACGGATGCCATCGACGATCCGCTACGCCAAGCGCCAGACATTCTTGCCGTTCGGCTGGCCTCGGTTCTTGCCGTCGGGGTCGAATATGAAACCGGTGAAAGTTCATGAAGTCCACTGCAATCAGGCTGGTCCCGAGCAGAGCCTACCAACCTGCTGCCGGAGCAAGCAAACCGTGCCCGGAATGTCAGAAATATCGGCCAACATGAGGCGCAGCAATCCAGCATTCGTTGATGACTGACTCAGGTCAGCATCCGCAGGTTGACGGGATTCATGCAGGTGCGATGGCGGTTGGAGGCGCATCAACCATCCTCCGGCCCTTCGCTGAGGATTGCAAGCACCCGCGCCTCTGGCCCCGGTCCCAGCCCGGCCAGCAATACCGCCAGCGCCGCACCGCCTGAAGGCGTCGTGCGAAGCCCGTGTTCCGCCAGGATTGTCGCGCCTATGGCGGCCTCGTTCTCGGTGATGGTCACGAACAGGTCGGCGTCGCGCGCCAATCCGTTGAGGGCAATCATTGACGGCGTCTTGCAATCCAGCCGCCCCATGGCAGAGAGCGGACCATCCGTCCTGACCAGTTGGCCCGCGCGAATGCTCTCTGTCAGGGCGGGTGCGGCTTCGGGTTCCACGACGATGACCTGTGGCGCATCGCCCCAGACCCGGCGTGTATGGGCGGCCACTGCCGCCGCAAGCCCGCCGACACCAGCCTGCAGCAGGACATGCGTTGGCGCAACCTGGACCTGCGCTGCAACCTCTGCCGCCAGTTGCAGATATCCTTCCATCACGCGAAGGGGCAATTGGGTGTAGCCTGGCCATGAACTGTCCGACAGAAGCGTCCAGCCGTGATCGCGCGCGGTCCGTTCCGCGGCCTCCATGCTTGCCTCATAGGTCGCGCCGATACGCATCACCTGTGCGCCCATGGCATGCAGTCGTGCAGCAAAGCTGTCGGGCACCGCCTCGGACAGGACGATCACCGCCCGCGCGCCAAAGAGCCGCGCGCCGGCGGCAACCGACAGGCCGTGGTTGCCCGCGCTTGCCGTAATGTATGTCTGGCCCGTCAGCGCCCGAGCCCAGTTGTCGCCCTGCACCCCGGCGGCGGCTTCTTGCGCGATCGCATGCGCCGCCCCCAGCGCCTTGAAGCTGCCCAGGCCCATCCGGGCGCGCTCGTCCTTTACAAGAAGCTGCGCCACGCCGACGCGCGCCGCAAGCGCGGGCAAGTCCAGCAATGGTGTCGGAACATGGGCGGGGCACATCGACAGCAACCGGGCGACGCCCGTCGCGTCAGAAGCGGGAAGCGGCGCATCAATATCGAGGCCTCGACCGCGCCACGGGTTTGCAAGGGTTATGGGCATGCTTCAAGCCATCATCGCAGTTGACAGGTGGCGATCATGGCGCAAAGCCGCGCCACCTGAATGACGCGCGCCCGGGAGGACCGGGCGCGCAGTGATATCAGTCTTTGGTCATTCGGGCATCTTCGCGCAACTCGAACCACATTGCGTTCAGGATAGCGAAGAGCGCTGCTAGGGGAAGGCCCAGAAGCCAGGCGAAATACCACATGGGTTGATCCTTTCAGTATGCGTTCTTGTTGCTGTTCAGTTCGTCTTCGCCGACCTTGCCCCACAGCACCTTGTAGACCCAGGCGGTGTAGATCAGGATCAGCGGCATGAAGATCACGGTGCTGACCAGCATCACGAAGAGCGTCAGGTGCGAGGATGAGGCGTCCCAGACCGTCAGCGACGAGCGCGGATCGATCGACGAGGGCAGGATGAAGGGAAACATCGTCAGCCCCACCGACGAGATCACGCCGGTGATGCCCAGTTTCGACCACAGAAGCGCCGAGACCTCGCCGCCGCGCGCCAATCCGCGCACGGCCAGCCCAATGCCGACAAAGCCCATGATCGGGGCAATGACGATCCAGGGGCGCTCAGAATAGGCCGCCAGCCAGGAGCCACCGCGCGTCACTTCGCTCAGCAGCGGGTTTGACGGGCCATCGGTTATCACCGGGCCAACAAGCGCAAAGCCGTCAATCCCGAAGGCCAGCCACAGCCCGGCCAGCGCATAGCCGCCCATGGCCAACAGCCCGGCAGTGATGCCAAAGCGACGGGCGCGTTCGACGACCGCGGGCGCATCGGCCTTGACCGTCAGCCAGGCCGCGCCATGCGCGATCAGCATCGCCAGCGACACCACGCCTGCCAGCAGCGCAAAGGGGTGCAGCAGCTGGAAGAAGGTGCCCTCATAGAGCGAGAACAGGTTCTCGGTCAGCCGGAAGGGCACGCCCAGCAGCACATTGCCCACCGCCACGCCGAACAGAAGCGCGGGCACCGCGCCGCCGACAAACAGCGCCCAGTCCCAGCCATTGCGCCAGGCGTAGCTGTCGCGCTTGGAGCGGTACTTGAACCCGACGGGCCGCAGAATAAGTGCCGCCAGGATCAGGAACATCGCCAGGTAGAAGCCCGAGAAGCTGACCGCGTAGAGCGGCGGCCAGGCGGCGAAGATCGCCCCGCCGCCGAGGATGAACCAGACCTGGTTTCCCTCCCATACGGGGCCGACGGTGTTGATGACCACCCGCCGCTCGCTGTCGGTTTTCGCGACAAACGGCAGAAGCGTGCCCACCCCCAGGTCGAACCCGTCAGTCAGGGCGAAACCGATCAGGAGCACGCCCAGAAGCAGCCACCAGATCAGGCGCAGCAGTTCAAAGTCGATGAGTTGATGCAGGATCATGTCTGTTACTCCGCAGGGGGGGCAAAGGGCCCCTTGCCGTCATGGGTGCGCAGCCGGTGTTCGTGCCGTGCCATCCATTCCTCGGTTTCCTCCACGTCCTGTTCGGGGCCCTTGCGGATGTATTTCAGCAACAGCGCCACCTCGACGATGAAGAGGATCGTGTAGAAGACGATAAAGCCCGCCAGCGTCAGCGCCACCGAGGTGATCGACAGGTGGCTGACAGACATCGCGGTGGGCAGGATGCCGTCCACCGTCCAGGGCTGGCGGCCGTATTCGGCCACGAACCAGCCCATTTCGGCGGCGATCCAGGGCGTGGGGATGATTGCCACGGCCGCGCGCAGCGCCCAGCGGGGATAGCGCCCGCCCGCGAAGTTGGTAACGACGAAGAAATAGGCCATCACACCGATGAAGGCGAAGCCCAGGCCGACCATGATGCGGAAAGCCCAGAACAGCGGCCAGACCATCGGCACGGTGTCATTGGCGGCCATCAGGATCTGTTCCTCGCTCGCATCGCGCGGGTCGTCCAGATAGCGCATCAGCAGGAAGGCATAGCCCAGGTCGTTGCCATGCTCCTCGAAGGTGTCGAGTACCTCTTGCGGGGTGTCCTCGCGCTCGGCGCGGATGGTCATCAGCGCGTCATAGGCGATGATACCCGAGCGTACCCTTTCCTCGGATTCGATGACCAGATCGTTGATGCCGGGGATTTCGCGGGTCAGCGAGCGGGTGGCGATCAGCCCCATGACATGGGGAACATGCAGCGCATAATGCGTCTCGCGCGCGGCCTGATCGGGCAGGCCGATGACGGTGAACGCGGCGGGCGCGGGTTCCGTGTTCCACATGCCTTCCATCGCGGCCAGTTTCATGCGCTGGGTATGCGTGGCGCTGTAGCCGGATTCGTCGCCCAGAACCACCACCGACAGCGCCGCCGCCAGTCCGAAGCTGGAGGCAACCGCGATCGAACGGCGCGCCAGTTCCACATGCCGGTCCTTGAGCAGGAACCACGCCGAGACGCCCAGCACGAAGATCGCCGCGGTGACATAACCGGCCGAGACGGTATGCACGAACTTTGCCTGCGCCACCTCGTTGAACATGACCTCGAAGAAGCTGGTCATCTCCATGCGCATGGTCATCGGGTTGAAATGCGCGCCGACCGGGTTTTGCATCCAGCCATTGGCAATCAGGATCCAGAGCGCCGAGAAGTTCGAGCCGATCGCGACCAGCCAGCCGACGATCATATGCGCGACCTTTGACAGTTTGTCCCAGCCAAAGAACCACAGGCCGACGAAGGTGGCTTCCAGGAAGAAGGCCATCAGCCCCTCAATGGCCAGCGGCGCGCCGAAGATATCGCCGACATAATGGCTGTAATAGCTCCAGTTCATGCCGAACTGAAACTCCATGGTGATGCCCGTGGCCACGCCCAGCACGAAATTGATGCCGAACAATGTGCCCCAGAACTTGGTCATCTGGCGCCAGATCAGGCGGCCAGTCATGACATAAACCGTCTCCATGATCGCAATCAGGACCGACAGGCCCAGTGTCAGCGGCACGAAGAGAAAGTGATACATTGCCGTTAACGCGAACTGCAGCCGGGATAGTTCTACGATCCCAAATTCCATGGAACCCTCCTTGATCAGACCAGATCCGAAGCGGACCCGATGATGCCGGCCACAATTGGCCGGTTAACATTCATTTTCCTTGATGTGAGTCAAATTGATGCTTAGCTTCGGCACCTTTTCTCATCATCGAGACAATCCGCCATACACCTTTGGCAGTCGGCGGGCGGTGTGTGGCGGCCAGAATGGTGGCCTGCGGCGCAAAGGCACGCAGCCCGGCCATCATGCGATCGGCAGTGGCGTCATCCAGGCCCTCTGTCGGCTCATCAAGCAACAGAAGCGGGGGGCGGCGCAGCAGCAGCCGCGCCAGCGCCAGCCGCCGCGACTCGCCGCCCGAAAGGCCCGCCCCGGCCTCAGCCAGTTGCGCGCTCAGGCCGCCGCGCGCGACGACCAGCCGGGTCAGCTGAACCGCGTCAAGCACCGCCCAGAGATCGGCCTCGGACGCATCCGGCGCACCCAGTCTCAAGGCTTCTGCGATACTGCCGCGCATCAGCGTGCTGCGCTGTGGCAAAAGGCCTGCATGGCTGCGCAGCGCCGCTTCGGGCCAATGCGTCAATGGTTGTCCGGCCAGCTGGATTGTGCCGCTTTCCGGAGTGATCAGACCTGCCGCCAGGTGCAGCACCGTGCTTTTCCCTGATCCGCTGCGTCCCATCAGCGCCACCGCTTCGCCCGGCTCCACGCGCAGGTTGAGGCCATCGATCACCGGGGCCGCGGCACCGGGGTAGCGATAGCGCAGGCCGCTCAGTTCCAGCGCCGGTGCCAACGGGTCTGGCTGCTTGGCGCTTGCGGGGTGCGTTGGTTCCACCGTGTCCTGAAGAAGATGATCGACACGCGCGGCAGCATCGAGCATCGCGCCCAGTTCCGTCAGTCCGCGGCGCAGCGGGGCAAGGGTTTCCGCCATCGCCAGCATGACGAAGAAGCCCAGCGCCGCTTGCGGGGCCGAAATCACGCCCGCGCGGGCCATTACGGCGCCCAGAAGCAGCGCAATGGTTGCCGCGATGGTGGTTGTCACGCCCAGCCCGGCGCTGGCGCGGTGCTCGACCGTGTCGCTTGCCTCGCGCGCGGCGTCCAGACGGGCCGAGGCCGCCAGAGTGCTGTCACGCGCCCCGGCCAGCCGCCCCATGACCGCCAGATCGGCCTTGGCGCGCAGCAGGTCGATCATGCGGATGCGCAGCGCCTGCACCGCCCGTCCTGCCCGGCGAGAGGGTTTGCGCGCGCGCATTGTCGCCCAGATCAGCGCCAGAACACCGCCCAGGGTGAAGCTGCCGACACTGGCAAACGCCAGAATCGGCTTGGTCAGCAGGGCCATCACCACCAGCGCCAAACTCAGCGTCACCCCGGCCGCTACCGCCGGGATCGCCAGCCGCAGCATTGCTCCGTCCAGCGCATCGACATCCGCGCCCAGCCGGTTGAGCATTTCCGATCCGCGCAACCGTCCCAGCCGGTCCCAGCCTTGTCCGGCCAATGACTGCATCAGCCGGATTCGCAGGGCAGCCAGTGCGCGCAGCGTGGCATCGTGGTTAAGCAGCCGTTCGCCATAGCGTGCGGCGGTTCGCCCTATGGCCAGAAACCGCACCCCCGCGCTGGGGCGGAAGATGTCAAAGGTCGCGCCAAGGCCCAGAAGCCCTGCCAGCCCCGCCGCCGTGATGAACCAGCCTGACAGGCCCAGCAGCGCCAGCCCCATCACCAGAACGATGATCGACAGCGCCACACCGCGCAGCAGGGCCGCGCGTTCGGCCTGCCAGATCAGGATCAGGATTGCCCGGAGGTGATGCATCAGCCTGCCTCCTGTCCGGGTGTTGCCAGTTCCAGCCGCCGCGCCATGCGGGTGGCCAGCCGCATGTCATGCGTGGCGACAATCAGGGTGACGCCCTGGCGCGACAGCGCAAGCAACTGGTCGATGACTTCCTGCGCGGTTTCGGGGTCCAGATCGGCGGTGGGTTCATCGGCGATCAGCACATCCGGCGCGGCATGGATGGCGCGTGCCAGCATCAGCCGCCGCGCCTCGCCGCCCGAAACGCCGGCACCCAGTTCGCCCAGCCGGGTATCCAGCCCGCGTGGCAGCCGTTGCACGACGGCTTGCGCCCGCGCGCGGGTCAGGGCATCTGCCAGTTCCGCCGCCGATGCGCCGGGGGCAAGGTTGTGGCGAAGGCTGCCGGACAGGAAATGCACGCCTTGCGGCACCCAGGCCAGCCGGGCGCGCCAGGCATCGGTTGTGGTGTTGTCCAGCGGCTGGCCGGCCACTTCGATCTGTCCTGAATCGGGCGCGGACAGCCCCGCCAGCAGCGCCAGAAGCGTTGTCTTGCCCGCGCCGCTTGGCCCGGTGATGGCCAGGCTGTCGCCTGGTGCGATGTCAAGATCCGCAAAGCGCAGGGGCGTGCCGTGATCGACCATCAGGCCCCTGGTGCGGATTGTGGCCGCTCCCGCCAGCCGGTTCGCCGCCCCGCCAGTGCCGAGTAGCGGCCTGAGCGGGCGATCGTGAAGGTTGCGGTGCTCATCGGCCACTGCCAAAGCGGCGGCCTTGTCATGCCAGGCGGCGGCCAGTTCGCGCATCGGCTCGAAGAAGGCGGGGGCGAGCAGCAACAGGAAGATGCCTTCGCCCACCGTGAGCGGCCTGTGCCAGTAGCCGAAGTTAATCAGCTCCAGCAGCGAAAAACCCACATAGACCGCCACCATCGCCACCCCCAGCGCCGCGAACAGCTCCAGCACTGCCGAGGACAGGAAGGCGACGCGCAGCACCGCCATGGTGGAAGCGCGCAAGGCCTCGGCCCGGTCGCGGAAACCCGCCACCATGCGCTCGGTGGCGCCCAGAAGGCGGATATCGACCAGCCCGCGCAACCGGTCCAGAAGGGCGGTGTTCAGCGTGCCGATCTCGGCCATCTGCCGGGCGCTGGCATCGCGCGCGGCCAGCCCGACCAGCACCTGAAACACCGGGATCAGCGGCCCCGAAACCAGCAGGACCAGCCCCACCGCCCAGGAAAGCCAGAAGGACAGCGCAAGGATCACCAGCGGCACCACCATCACCCGCAGCATCGCCGGGCGATAGCGGGTAAGATGGGGCACCAGATGGTCCAGCTTCTCGGCCATCAACACCGCCAACGCCGCTGAATCGGGCCTTGCGGGGTCATGCGGGGCGCGGCGTGCTTCGCGCGCGATCAGCTCGTCGCGCAGTCTTCTGACCATTGCCCGCGCCAGATGCGCCAGGCGGTCGGCGGCGCGTG
>CAZCAX010000031.1:0-41723 GCA_964496915.1 uncultured Rhodobacter sp. | reverse complement strand
CCTTACCCTACCACGTCGACCACCAGGTTTTGCCCACTCCCCTGACCGGGGCGCGATGTGCCGGATTCAAAGGCAACGCGACATCGGCGTCGGAGCCTGATACGGTTCTGACTGGTTACTGGACGTGGCGGTAGCGCGGCCCGATGCTGACGGCAGTCGAGGTCCGAGGGCCGAGATTCAGCAGTACTCGGGCAGCCTGATCCATCCCTGCTGGCGCACGGGCTTTTGCCACATGCGCGAACGCGTTCACCACTCGGCGGGATGAGACGCGGGCGGGGCTTATCCGCCGTTAGCGCCGCTGCGCCGCATCTCCTGCAGGCACAAAAGGATTTGTGCCATGTCGGCGTGGCTTGAAACATCCAGCGACTGGTTGACGGTTGCGTTGATTGACCGCTTCGCGAGTTGAACCGCGATGCGTGGCTGGTGCAGGGCTGTATCGGCAAGGGCGCGTGCTGCGGAAAGCGCCGATCCGGGTGCGGTGACCTCGTCGGCGATCCCCCAGGCCTGCGCGGTGGCTGCGTCCACACGCTCGCCAAGCAACACCATTCGACGCGTTTTTGCCGGACCCGCGAGTGCGACAAGGCGCGGGATCGAGTTCCAGCCATAGGTGAATCCCAACTCCACCTCGGGGATGTGCAGAAAGGCCGACGCCCCCATGATGCGGAAATCGCAGGCCATGGCCAGAGTCAGGCCGCCACCCACCGCAAAACCCTCGATCGCGGCGATGGTGACGCCGGGCAGTGCCTCCCAGGCGCGGGCGGTGTCGGACCCGGCCTCGGTATCCTTCCAGTGATCCAGCAAACTGCGATCCGTCGGGGCGAAGATGCGCCGATCCTTGCGGTCTGCACCGGCGCAGAAGTAATCCGCTGACCCGGTCAGGATCACGGCGCCGATATCGCGCGCCTCGCGCAGGTCGCGCGCGACCGCGCCCAATTCGGCGATCATTTCCACATTGAGCGCATTGCGGGCCTCGGGCCGGTTCATCCGCACGATGGCAAGGCCGCCGTCACTTTCGATCGTCAGGGTGTTGTAGGTCATTGGTCAGACGCCGTCCTTCGTTTTCGTGGAAACGGGATTCAACATTACCAGCTTGCCGCGGACATTGCCCTGAACGTGCCGCTGGATCCCCGCTGGAACCTCGGCCATCGAGAGCGTGCCTTCGATGTGCGGGCGCAGGTGGCCGGCGGCGTAAAGGGTGAAGAGGTGGTCAAAAGCTGCGTCGAGTTGCGCAGCGTCGCGGCGATGATAATCACCCCACCAATGCCCGATGACGGCGCAGTTCTTGACCAGAAGGTGATTGGCCGGAAAGGCAAAGGGCGGACCGCCAGCAAAGCCGATCACGACGATTCGCCCGCACCAGGCGATGCATTTCAGCGCTGCCGCACTGGCCGCGCCGCCGATCATGTCGAGTACCACGTTACACCCGCCCGGGCCAGCGGCCTTGCGAACCGAATCCGCGAAGTCTGGCGCGCTCTGGTCGAGAACGGCGTCGGCACCTGCCGCGCGGGCCAGCGCCTGCTTGGCCCCGCCGCGACAGGCGGCAATCACGCGCAGCCCGCAGGCATGGGCGACCTGCACCGCTGCCAGCCCGACCCCGCCACCAGCGCCAAGCACCAGTACCACCTCGCCCGGGCGGGCATGGCCTCGCTGGAAGAGGGCGCTATAGGCGGTACCGTAGGCGATGAAGAAAGCGCCACCCTCGGCGGCGGGCATCGGGGCCGGGACGCGAACCAGCTGCCGCGGATCCATCGCGACGCGTTCGGCATAGGCGCCGCTCGCGACCTGTCCCATCACCATGTCACCGGGCGCACAGCGTGTCACTCCCTGCGCTGTGGACAAAACCCGGCCGTAAACCTCGGCGCCGGGGATGAAGGGGGGCGTGGGGCTTTCCTGATAGGTTCCGTCGACTGCCAGGGAATCGGCAAAGTTCAGGCCCGCTGCGTGAACCTCGACCAGCACCTCGCCATCGGCGATGGCGGGTTCAGGGCGTTCGGCGATGTGGAGCGCGCTGATTCCCCGGCGATCCGGGGAGAGTAATGCCTTCATCTTGTCGCCATGCCCCCAGATTCTTGTCAAATGAAATTAGGTGAGTAGGTATCACGTAACTTAATGAAATGCAATCCTGGAAGTTGTGGGGGAAGCGCCAAGACGCCCGGTTGCGCTCCTAAGAAATTCTCTAAATTACTGTTATAAAAAGATTTTAAAATCTTTTTGGTTCCGGGAGTGAGACTCGTGAGCATCCATCATAAAGGGATTGACTCAAAAGTGAGTTTAGGTCACGTTCTGGGTGTGCCGGGATGCGGTTGCGCGCGCTCGGCTGCCAAGAGGGGGCGCTGCATGGTCGAGGAAAAACGCACGGTAACCCGTTTGCGACGCAAGGACCGGATGGCCGAAATCATCGCCGCCTCGCGTGATGTGATTACCGAGAACAACGGCGTCGAGATGCCGGTCAACGAGATCGCGGCGCGATTGGGGATCGTCGAGGGGGCGATCTACCGAGTCTTTCCGACCAAGAAGCATCTGACCACCGCTGTTTTGAGCGATTGGTATGTAGAGGTGATGGCAAGCTACGAGGCCGGGTTGGCAGACACCACGGGAACGCGGGCGCAGCTGCGGTTTGTTGCGCGCCATCACATCGATTGCATTCACCGCTATCCCGAGCTGGTGAATTTCTATTTCGGCGTCGTCCGCATGTCGCGCGATTACTGGGGGTCCGAACTGAACCGCCTCAATGCCCGCTACGCCAACCAGGTGATCAAGATCATCAGCGAGGCGGCAGGGCGGGGTGAGATGCGCAACGACATCTCGCCGCGACTTGGGCGCGACATGCTGTTCGGTGTTGTCGAACAGGCCACGTGGCCCTACCGCATGAAAATCGCAACCTTCGACCCCGAGGGCCTAGCCAACAACATCGCCGATCTGATCTATCAGGCCTATGCCGTGCCGACGCCGGCGGTGCCGGGCGATGAGGCCCTGTCGGCGCGGCTGCTGGCGATCTCGGCCGAACTGCGCGGCCTTGCTGGGCAGGGCAAGACATGAGCCAGGCGCTGGAGGTCCGCAATGCACAAGTCTTTTATCATGATGTGATCGAGGCGGTGCGCGATGTGTCGCTTCGCGTTGAACCCGGTCGCATCGTGGCGCTGCTGGGGGCGAACGGGGCGGGAAAATCGACCCTGCTCAAGGCCATCAGCGCGATCCTCTATCCTGAGGAAGGGCGCCTGATCCACGGCACGATCCGGTTTGGCGACATCGACCTGGCCGCGCGGAACGCTGACCAGATCGTTGCTGCAGGCATCGTTCATGTCCCCGAGGGGCGTCGGCTGTTCCAGACCATGACGGTCGAGCAGAATCTGCATCTGGGCGGCTACCTGCTGGCAAAGGTCGAACTGGCGGAAGCAGTCGAGCGGGTCTATGCCCTGTTCCCGCGCCTGCGCGACAAGCGCAACACGCTGGCGGGGTTGCTGTCGGGCGGCGAGCAGCAGATGGTGGCGATCGGGCGCGCGCTGATCGCGCGGCCCCGGCTTCTGATCCTCGACGAGCCGTCGCTGGGACTGGCGCCTCAGATTGTGCAGGATATCTTCGAAATCGTGCGCAAGCTCAATGCCGAACAAGGATTGTCGATCCTGTTCGTCGAGCAGAACGCGCGGCTTGCGCTGGCGGTTTCGGAATACGCCTATGTCATGGAGAACGGGCGGATCGTTCTCGATGGCCCGTCCGACATGCTGGCACGCAATGCCGATATCCGCGAGTTCTATCTCGGTCAGTCGGGCAGCGGCGAACGCAAGAGCCTGCGCGACCAGAAACACTACAAGCGGCGCAAGCGGTGGCTGGCATGAGCGCGCTTCTGTCCGTTCGGGGGTTGTCGAAGCAGTTCGGCGGAGTTCAGGCCGTGCGTGGCGTGCAGTTCGATGTGGCACCCGGCACCATTCATTCGGTGATCGGCCCGAACGGCGCTGGCAAGACGACGCTGTTCAACATGATCAGTGCACTGGTTCGTCCCAGCGCGGGGCGCGTGCTGTTCGAGGGGCGCGACATCAGCCGGGCACGGCCGCATCAGCTGGCTGCGTTGGGGATCGGGCGGACGTTCCAGAACCTTGCGGTCTTTTCCCATGCGACGGTGGTGCAGAACCTGCTGGTTGGCATGCATCACGCAATCGGCGGAACGGCGCTGACGGACGGGCTGTTCTGGGGCCCGGCGCGGCGGCGCGAGATCGCGGCGCGGCGCAATGTCGAAGAGATCGTCGAGTTCCTGGAGATCGAGCATCTGCGCAACGAGGTCGTCGGCACTCTGTCGTACGGTCTGCAAAAGCGGGTTGAGCTGGGCCGCGCGCTGGCTGTCGCGCCCAAGCTGTTGCTACTCGACGAGATGGTTTCGGGGATGAACGCCGAGGAGACCGAGGACATCGCGCGCTTCATCCTCGACATCAAGGAGGAGCTGGGCATCGCGGTACTGATGATCGAGCACGACATGAACATCGTCATGGATATTTCCGACCGGGTGACCGTGCTCAGCTTCGGCGAGCAGATCGCCGATGGCCCGCCGGCGCAGGTGGCGGCCGATCCGCGGGTGATCGACGCCTATCTTGGCGCGGCGTGATGGAGGCGAACGCATGACCGGCGAAATCGAAACGATCCCTGGCCTTCTGCGTCACTGGGCCCGGACGCGCCCGCAGGCGGTGGCGTTGCGCGAGAAGCGTCTCGGCGTGTGGCAGCGGATCACCTATGCCGATTATTACCGCCAGATGTACGAGCTTTCTCAGGGGTTTGCGGCGCTCGGACTGGAGCGCGGCGATACTGTCGCGGTCGCCAGCGAAAACACACCCGAATGGCTTTTCAGCGACCTGGCGGCGCAACTGATGGGCGGCGCGTGCACTGGCATATACCCGACCAATCCGGCGGCCGAGGTTTTTTATATCCTGAACCATTCGCGGGCCCGGATCGTCGTCTGTGGCGATCAGGAGCAGACCGACAAGGTGCTTGACGCGCTGGCAATGCCGGGGGGATTGCCGGAACTGCGCCATATCGTCTGCGTCGACATGAAAGGCATGCGCGGGTACCGGCACCCGATGCTGACCAGCCTTGACGATGTCATGGCGGCAGGGCGCGCCCGGATCGAACACGACGCGCCGGATATCGACGCGCTTGTGGATGCGATCAATCCTGCCGACACGGCGGTGATCGTCTACACGTCGGGAACCACAGGGCTGCCCAAGGGCGCGATGCTCAGCCACCGGGCGCTGATCGGTAACGCGCGGCGCATGATAACGCGCCACGCGCTTGATCGGATCGCCCGCTCGTCGCTGGCCTATCTGCCGTTATGCCACGTCGCCGAGCGCGAGTTCTCTACCGTGATGGGGCTGGTCGATGGCGCGACCGTCAGCTTTGCCGAGTCGATCGACACGGTCCTTCAGGATCTGCGCGAGGTTGCGCCCAACACTTTCATTGGCGTTCCGCGGATCTGGGAAAAGCTGCGGAGCACGGTCAGTGTGCGGCTGCTGGATACGCGCCCCCTTCCGCGAAGGCTGACCGAATGGGCCATTGCCCGCGGGCAGGAGATCGCCGACCGCAGACTGGCCAATGGCGGGCGTTTTGCCACGGTGCGCGACAGGCTGGCCTTCGCGCTTCTGTGGGTCGTGGCGTTCCGGTCGTTGCAGAAATGGATGGGCCTGAACCGCGCTGGCGGGCGGCTTTTCTGTGGTGGTGCGCCGATCTCGCCCGAGGTGCTGCGCTTCTTCTGGGCGATCGGGCTGGATATTTACCAGGTGTTCGGCATGACAGAATCGGCCGGTTTCACCCATTCGCAATGCCCCGGCCATACCTTGCACGGGTCCTGCGGGCCGGTGTTGGACGGTTGGGAAGAAAGCATCGCCGAAGACAGTGAACTGCTCTTGCGCGGTTCGACGATCTTCAGCGGCTATCTGCATGACGAAGCGGCGACGAAGGCCGCAATTATCGACGGATGGCTGCATACGGGCGACATCGGCTATCATGCGGCGGATGGGTCGTTGTTCATCACGGACCGCAAGAAGGACGTGATGATCACCTCGGGCGGAAAAAACGTTACGCCGTCGCTGATCGAGAACCGGCTCAAGGATTCCCCCTACATCCGTGAGGCGATCCTGATCGGCGAGGGGCGCAAGTTCCTGACCGCCCTGATCCAGATAGACCTGGAGGTCGTGGGCAAATGGGCGCAGACCAATGGGGTCTCATATACCAACTATGCCAGTCTTGCACGCGAACCCAGGGTCCATGCCCTGATCGCGCGCGAGATCGACGGCTTCAACAGCGAATTCGCACGTGTCGAGAACGTGCGGCGATTCTCGATACTCGAAAAGCAGCTCGATCACGACGACGGCGAGGTGACCGCGACGATGAAGGTGCGCCGCCGCGCCATCGAAAAGAAGTTCTCGGACGTTATCGAGCGCCTTTATGCGCAACCCATGGAGGCATGAATGGACTACCTGCTTAACCTCGTGGCCTCGGGGCTTGTGTTCGGTTCGCTCTACGGGCTGGTCGCGATCGGCTTTGCGGTGATCTACAAGACCACGGGCGTCGTCAATTTCGCGCAGGGTGAAGTGATGATGTTCGTCCTTTACTTCGCCTGGATGGTCGGGTCGTTCGTCGATGCTCCGCTCTGGATGCTGCTGGTGATCGCGATCGTGTTTGGCAGCCTTTTCGGTGCGGTGCTGGAACGGTTGTTCATCAGGCCCATGCTGGGCAAGTCGCAGTTCCCGATTATCATGACCACCGTGGGTCTGGCGATCATGCTTCGCGGGTTGGTGCCGATCTTCTGGGGCGTCGATTCGGCCCCGATCGAAGCCCCGATCAAGAGCCAGCTCTGGCAGTTCGGCCCCGTGTTCCTGCTGGGCGACCAGGTGTTCGCCCTGGTGGTTTTCCTGCTGGTATCGGCGGCCACATGGGGGTTCTTCCGCTTCTCCCGCGTTGGAATCGCGATGCGCGCGGCGGCGCATGACGAAACCGCCGCGTTGCTGATGGGCATCAATGTGCGCAGGCTTCAGGGCCTGTCGTGGATGATCGCCTCAGCGGTGTCGGGGGTGGCGGGTGTCTGCTATGCGCTGATCATCGCCCGTGCGCCGGACATGTGGCACATCGGCTTTCAGGCCTTTCCGGCGGCGATCCTTGGGGGGCTGGATGCGCCTTTGGGCGCGGCCTTTGGCGCGGCGGTGGTCGGCATCGTGGCCAGCCTGTCCGAAGGCTACATCGGATATGGCCTGAAAGAGATATCCGGGTTCATCATCATCATCGCCATTCTCATGGTCCGTCCCTACGGCCTGTTCGGCGAAAAGGAACTGGAGCGCGTATAATGCGGACCGGACATGCCGTCGAATCCTATGATCGTCTGATTGCGCTGAGCACCAACCCGGTAACCTGGGCCTGGACTGCCGTGCTGCTGGCGGGCCTGGTCATGCTGCCACTGATGCTGTCTGGCCCCATGCTGGCGATGATGACAAGCGTCCTGATCGCCGCGGTGGGGGCGATCGGGCTGAACGTGCTGACCGGAACCACCGGGTTGATCAGTCTCGGGCAGTCGGGCTTTCTGGCGGTCGGTGCCTATGCCTGCGGGCTGCTGATCCGTGACCTGTCGGTGCCCGCAGTTCTGGCAATACCACTTGCCGGGCTGATAACGGGTCTTGCGAGCCTGCTGATCGGGATACCGACGCTGCGGCTCAAGGGGCTGTATCTGGCAATCACCACGCTCGCGGCCTCGTTCATCATCATTCACATCATCAAGCACGCCGCAGCGCTGACGGGCGGGCCCTTTGGTCTGCGCATACCGCAGGTGACAGTCCTTGGCCTACCGATCGGCAACGGACCGGGCATGTATTACATCGCGCTAACGGCTGTGGTTCTGGTCGTGCTGTTCGTCAACAACCTGATGCGGTCGCGGTCGGGCCGGGCATGGGTGGCGATCCGCGAACACGACATCGCGGCGCGCAGCATGGGCATCGACATCGCCCGCTACAAGCTGCTCGCGTTCTTCGTGTCCTCGACCATCGTCGGCATCGCCGGGGCGCTCATGGCGCTGCAACTGCGATTCATTACCGCCGACGTCTTCGGGCTGTTCCTGTCGATCGAGGCGTTGGCGATGCTGCTGGTCGGTGGCGTGGGCTCGGTCGCCGGGGCGGTGCTGGGCGCGGTTTTCATCGTGTTCCTGCCGGAAATGGCGCGCGCGCTGCTGGCCCTTTTCACCAGCGCCGGCGAGACCGGTTCGGCACTCGTCTTCGAGATCCGCATCGTTGTTACCGGTGCGCTGATCATCCTGATGCTACGCCTCGAACCCGACGGCCTGATGGGGCTCTGGCGCAAGACGAAACGCTATTGGCTGCAATGGCCGCTGCCGGTCTGAGTACGGCTTTTTACTGGGAGGAGAAACCAATGAAAGCACTAAAATACGCCCTCTGCGCAGTCCTTATCGGAACACCGGCGCTGGCCGATGTTCCGGGGGTCAGCGACTCAGAGATCTATCTCGGTGCCGTGCTGCCCATGTCGGGGCCGGTCAGTTTTCCGGGACTGGGTGCGCTGGCCGGGTCGCGGCTGGCCATCGCCGAAGCCAATGCGGCGGGCGGGATCCATGGGCGCAGCGTGCGCCTGCGCGTCGAGGATGACGGCTATGTTCCCAGCCGCAGCTACCAGGGGCTGGTCAACATTCTGGATGCCGGCGTCCTCGCCCTTGTCGGCACCAGCGGCGCGGCCGGGCTGGTTGCCATGTTGCCCCTTATCGACGAGCAGCAGGTGCCGACGCTGGTGTCCACCTCGGTTACCAATGCCGCGGTGAACCCTGTCAGACCTTATATCTACATGCTGGGCGCTGACTACGAGGATATGTTTTTTGCCCAGATGCAGTACATCAATGAGCACGATCAGCCGCAAGGCCCCTGGGCGATCGTCTCGCAGGACGACGATTACGGCGAGCATGTCGTCGCCGGGTTCAACCGCGCGGTCGATGCGCTGGAGCTGCCCAGCGTGCCGCCGGTCCGATTCATGCGCGGTCAGCGGGATTTCGCCGCCGAGATATTACGCCTGCGCACTCAGAACATCGGCGCGCTGGTGGTCGGCGGGGTCATCATGGAAACCCCCGGTGTTCTACGCGAACTAGCGCGGCTGCAGATGCCCATTCCGACGGCCCATGCCCACACCGCCGCGATCGACATGACCCTCAGACTGGCGGCACCGTTCAACATGTCCTATTACGCTGCCGATTACGTCGTGCCGATCAGCAGTGACGAAGCGGCGGGATTCCGCGAGCGCGCGGCGCAGTTTCTGTCGGCTGAGGATCAGGGCAACCTCAACCGCTTTTCGATCACCTCTTATCTGGGTACACGCGCGGTGCTGGCAGCAGCAGAGGCCTGCGGACGTGACTTGACGGGGGAATGTCTGGCCAGCGAACTGGGGAAGATCGACGCGCTCGACACCAACGGGCTATCGGCACCGCTGGACTTTACCAACGCGCGGCACACTGCGGCGCGGGCCGTGCAGGTGGTGCGCGTGAACCCGATGGCGAACACCGTCGAACCCCTGACCGACTTCGTCTCGTTCGATTAATCGCCAAAACGCTTCGTTCCGGGCATCCGATGATGCCCGGATGCGGCGGCTCCCGGACCAAAATCATGACCCAGGACACCGTTCTTCTTGCTACCGATGGGCCGGTCGCGACCCTGACGCTGAACCGTCCCGACCAGCTGAATGCGCTCAGTCGAAAGATGATTGACGCGCTGGACCACGCCCTGGATCGGATCGAGGCCGACGAAGGTCTGCGCGTCGTTGTGGTTACGGGTGCCGGCCGGGCGTTCTGCGCGGGCGGCGATATTGCCGAGATGCGCAGCGTTCAGGGACTGGCCTATTACCATGAAATGGCCGAACCCGTTCACACCCTGTTTCGGCGCATCGAGCTGCTGGACCGACCGACGATAGGGGCGATCAACGGCCATGCCCTTGGCGGTGGCGCGGAACTGATGCTTGCGCTCGACTTGCGCCTGCTGTCGGATCGCGCGCAGATCGGATTGCCGGAAATCGGCCTTGGCCTGTTTCCCGGTGCCGGCGGCACGCAGCGCCTGATCCGTCAGGTGCCGTTGTGCAGAGCCAAGGAACTGCTGTTCAGCGGCGAGCCAATTACCGCGTCCGAGGCGGTTGCGATAGGTCTGGCCAATCGCGTTGTCATGCATGACGCCCTGTTGGCAAAGGCCAAAGCACTGGCGCGGACTCTTGCGCAGCGCTCGCCTCTGGCGATGCGGATGCTGAAAAGGACCATTGCAGATGGCGCAGACATGCCACTTTCGGCGGCACTGCGCCATGAGCAAGCGATGATCGGGCTGGGCGTGGAAAGTACGGATGCCCGCGCGGGATTCGATTCTTTCCTGCAAAGACGTGGTCCGGTTTCCAAACATAAATGACCAGCAGGGCGCCTATTCATAAGTTTTACAGATAGTTTCATTGAATATGGGTTTCTTCACTTATGGGTCTCGACGGTATCCAATTGCATCCAGGGCCGGCGGAAAGACCTGAAGACAGGCACTTTCACCAGTCACCCGGCGCGGCAGCGCCACGCATATGACGCTGAGCGCAGAACACCCAGGAATACCGAGAACAGGTTTCATCGATGAAATACTCCCGTAAGGACGCCAAGACACACGCCCGCAAAACGATGCGCGGCATCTGGGCCGCGGCCCTGACACCGTTCGACAGCAAGGGGCGCATCGACGAGGACGGATTTCGCGCGAACATGGAAACCTGGATCGAGGATCTTGGGATCGACGGGTTCTTCATCGCCGGAAAGCAGGGCGAGTTCTTCTCGATGTCTGTCGCGGAGCGCAAGCGGCTGTTTGATCTGTCAGTCGAATGCACACGCGGGCGCGCCCAGACTATCATGTCCTGTTCAGACCAGAACCTCGATGTGGTGATCGATCTGGCGCGGCATGCGCAGGACGTCGGCGCCGACTATATCGTTGTTCACGCGCCGGTTTTGCATTTCCATGCGGCGCAGGACGAGACACTAATGAACTATTACCAGCGCATCGTTTCTCAGGTCGATATCGGTGTCGCACTCTGGTCCCATCCGGACTCGGGCTACCTGATGTCGCCGCAACTCTGCAACCGCCTTGCAGATCTCGAAACCGTTGTTGCGATCAAGTACTCGGTTCCGCGGCCCATGTATGCCGAACTGAGCCGCCTGGCGTCGGACCGCATCCTTGTTTCGACGGCCTCCGAGCGTGAATGGCTCGACAATATCGTCGAACTGGGTTGGCAGCTCTACTTGTGTTCATCTCCGCCCTATCTGATCCAGACTGCGCATGACCGCCGCATGCGCGAGTACACAGATCTGGCATTTGCCGGCCAAGTCGACGAAGCGCGACGGCTTCGCGATAGTCTCGATCCGGTGCGGGAGGCGCTTAAGTCCACGCGCCCCCCTGAAAAGCCACATGCCCACCAGAAATACTGGCAAACCCTGCTGGGGCAGGTGGGCGGCAGCGTCCGAGCTCCGCTTCTGGAACTCACCGAGAGCGAAAAGGCCGCCACCCGGCGTGCGTTCGAAACCTGTGGACTGATCCTCTGAACTCACCTGAAACGGGAGACCTGCGATGACACGACTGGCCGCATTCAATTTCCAGAAATGGATCAATGAGCACGCGCATCTTCTCAAGCCACCGGTTGGCAACCAGAAGGTCTTTCAGGATGCCGAACTGATGGTGACGGTCGTCGGCGGGCCCAATCAGCGGACCGACTATCACGACGATCCTGTCGAAGAGTTCTTCTACCAGTTGAAGGGTGACATGGTTCTGAAGATCCACGACACCAAAACCGGCGAGTTCTATGACGTGCCGATCCGCGAAGGCGATGTGTTCCTGCTGCCGCCGCATGTTCGCCACTCGCCGCAACGGCCTCAGGAAGGGTCGGTCGGCCTTGTTATCGAACCCGTGCGCCCTGAGGGCGCGCTGGATGCGATCGAATGGTATTGCTTTGAATGCAACCACCTCGTGCACCGGGCCGAGATAGACCTCGTCAGCATCGTCGACGACCTGCCGCCGATCTACCAGGCCTTTTATGCCGATAACGAGGCGCGCACCTGCCCCAATTGCGGCACGCTGCACCCGGGCAAGGTGCCGCCCGAGGGCTGGGTCACGCTCTGACCTCTTGCGCCACGATACCTTTCAAAAACTTCGGGAGCCTGCATGCTTCTTATTCTGGAACAACTGCTGAACGGACTGCAATATGGTGTGACGTTGTTCCTGCTGGCGGCGGGCCTGACGTTGATCTTCGGAATCATGGGCGTGATCAATCTGGCCCATGGGTCGCTCTACATGATCGGCGCTTTCGTAGGTGTCTATTTCGGCGCAATGACCGAAAGTTTCGTTCTGGGGATGATCGCCGCGATCCTCGGCGGGGCTGCCGCCGGTCTTGCATTGGAGGCGCTGGTGGTCCGGCGGCTCTATGCGCGCGACCATCTCGATCAGGTGCTTGCGACCTTTGCGGTGATCTTGATCGCCAACCAGGTCATCGTCCTTCTATTCGGGCGTCAGCCCCTCTTCGCCCCTATCCCCGAGGCCCTGTCCCGGTCGATCGACCTGGGGGCGGGCCTGCAATACCCTGCCTATCGGCTGTTCGTGATTGCCGCCGGGCTGGGCGTTGCGGCGCTTCTCTACGTGCTGATCAACCGCACCCGCGTCGGCATGCTGGTGCGCGCGGGGTCCACCAACCGCGACATGGTGCGCGCCTTGGGAGTGAATATTCGCGCGCTCTACACAGCGGTGTTCGTGCTGGGAGCCGTTCTGGCGGCCTTTGCCGGGTTTGTCTCCGGGCCGATCTATTCGGTCGAGGCGGGGATGGGCGAGCGGATCATTCTGGCGACCTTTGTCGTGGTCGTCGTGGGCGGGTTGGGCTCGATACGCGGCGCCTTCATTGCCGCAATGGTTCTGGGGATGATCGACACGCTGATGCGCGGGGTGCTGCCTGAACTGATGCGCCTTGTCCTGCCACCATCCGAGGCCGACGCCCTGAGCGCGGGTCTCGCATCCATGGGGATCTATCTTGTCATGGCGTTGTTCCTGCTTGTCCGGCCCCAGGGCCTGTTCGCATCGGGGAACTGACATGACATCGCAACGTGTATTGATCGTCCTTATCCTGATCCTTGGCTGCATTTGGCCAATGATCGCCAATGCGCTCGGCCAGACGGCGTTGGTCGGGTTGGCAACCCGCGTCCTCATTTACGCGATCGCCGCCGCCAGCCTGAACATCGTCATGGGCTTTGGTGGGATGGTCAGTTTCGGACATGCAGCCTTTTTCGGTGTCGGCGGTTATGCCATCGGTATCCTGGCCGCGCATCACGGCACGGACCCGCTGTTCGGCCTGATCCCTGGAACCAACGCCTTTCTGATTGCCGTCCCGGTGGCGATGCTTTTGGCGTCGGCTGTCGCGCTGATTATCGGCTCCCTGAGCCTGCGCACGGGTGGTGCGCAGTTCATCATGATCACACTGGCCTTTGCGCAGATCCTGTTTTTCCTTGCGGTGTCGATCAAGGCCTATGGCGGGGACGAAGGGCTGGTTATCCGCAGGCCGAACGAACTGTTCGGGCTGAATCTGCGGGACCGCGCGACGATGTACTACGTTACACTGATGTTTGCGGTGGCCTTCTTTGCAATGGTTTGGCGGTTGCGGCGTTCGACATTGGGTGCAGTGCTGAACGGCGTGCGCCAGAACGAGCGGCGGATGGTGGCGCTTGGCTACAATACCTATGCGATCCGGCTCTATGCCTTTGTCATTTCTGGTGCCGGAACCGGCCTGGCCGGTGCGCTGATGGCCAATGCTCTGCGCTTTGCCAGCCCGGACATGCTGCATTGGACCAAGTCGGGAGACTTTATCATCATGGTCGTTCTGGGCGGGCTGGGAACGCTGTTCGGGCCGCTGCTGGGCTCGGCGGCCTTCCTGGTGCTGGAAACCTACCTTGGGGCCTGGACCCAGTACTGGCAGTTGCCGTTGGGTCTGATCCTGCTGGTTGTTGTTCTGGGGACAAAGGGGGGCATCATGCGTTTGCTGACGCAGGTCGCCGGCTGGTTCGTGCGGAGGCTCCCATGATGCCGGTGTTGTCGGTTGAAGGGCTGGTCAAACGGTTTGGCGGCCTCGTCGCTACGGATTGCGTTTCGATCACCCTGAACCCAGGCGAGGTTCATGCGATCATTGGCCCCAATGGGGCCGGCAAGACGACATTGATCAACCAGATATGCGGCGAGCTGCGGCCTGATGCAGGACATGTCCGCATCATGGGCGAGGACGTGACCCGGCTGGCTCCACATCGGCGTGTCCGGCAGGGGCTGGGGCGCACGTTCCAGATCACCAGCCTGTTGTCCGAGGACACTGTTTCGATGAATCTTGCTCTGGCCGTGCAGGCGAGAGGCGCGGGTACCTTTCGCCTTTTCGACCGGTTCATCGGGCGCCGTGCGCTTTGGCAGACCGTCTCGGCACTGCTTGCCGGGACACCGCTGGAACACCGTGCCGAAGTCTCCGTCGGGGATCTGTCGCATGGCGAGCGCAAACAACTCGAACTTCTGGTCGCGTTGGCTCGCGAGCCGCGGTTCCTGCTGCTGGATGAACCGATGGCGGGACTTGGGCATGTCGAAAGCCAGGAGATGATCCTCCGCTTGCAGGAAACGCGCCGCCAGATTCCCATTCTTCTGATAGAGCATGATATCGAGGCAGTCTGGGCACTGGCGAACAGGGTTTCGGTTCTGGTCTACGGTCGCATCATTGCCTCTGGAACGGTCGACGAGATCCGGTGCAATCCCGAGGTGCGCGAGGCCTATCTGGGCGATGAACAGGCCGAGGTTTCCTGATGCTGAGACTTACTGCGATCGAAGCCGCTTATGGCAATTCACAGGCACTGTTCGATGTATCCATAACTATTGGCGAGGGCGAAGTCGTGACCTTACTGGGTCGAAACGGTATGGGAAAAACGACTACCGTTCGCGCGATCATGGGTTTGTTGCCTGCACGCTCGGGACAGATCGAGTTCATGGGTGAATCGCTGACCGGCCTCGCCCCTGAAAAGGTCGCAAGACGGGGTATCGGCCTTGTACCCGAAGGGCGGCAGGTATTCCCCAACCTGACCGTGCATGAAAACCTTGTCGCGACCGCAGGAAACAGGCTGGCAATGGCGCGTCCGTGGACGCTGGACCGCGTGCATGAATTGTTCCCACGGTTGGCGACACGGCGCAAACAGATGGCTAACACTCTGTCAGGCGGCGAAGCGCAGATGCTGGCGATCGGGCGTGCCTTGATGACCAATCCACGACTTCTGATCCTCGATGAGGCGACCGAGGGGTTGGCGCCAGTGATCCGGGCTGAGATCTGGTCGGTGATCGCGCATCTGCAATCCGAAGGGCAATCGATTCTGGTCATCGACAAGAACCTGAACATTCTCAAGAAACTGGCCAATCGACATTACATCATCGAAAAAGGTCGTTCCGTCTGGTCTGGCGATTCCCGCGACCTCGAGCGTGACAAGGAACGCGTGATGGCGTCGATCGGGGTCTGAGCATGGCAAGCCCGTATCCCGATCCCGCGTCCGAAGCCGACTGGCCGCGCCACCGGCTTGACCGCGATTACCGTGCGCGTGACTGTGTCGCGCCCGAGGTATTTGACAGGATCGTGCGGGACTATCGGAAGCGATCGGAAGATGCCGTGCGCGCCCTTGGCGGCATCACCGGGCGGCGATACGACCCTGAAAGCGACCAGGAACTGGATATCTTCGGCGCAGAGGGGCCCGGTTTGAAACCTGCGGTCCTGTGCATCCACGGCGGTTACTGGCGTGCCCTGTCGCGGGCGGATACCGCGTTCATGGCCCCGGCCCTGGCACGGCATGGCATCGTGACCGTGGTTCCCGATTACGATCTGGCCCCGGCTGTATCCCTGACCGAAATCGTGCGCCAGATGCGCGCCGCGCTGGCCTTCATCTGGCACCGAGGCCATGTGTTCGGGATCGACCGTCAGCGCATCGTGGTCACCGGGTCGTCTGCCGGTGGACATCTGGCGGCCTGTCTCGTTTCGCCCGGCTGGCAGGCCCAGTTCGACCTGCCAGCCCAGCCGTTGCATGGCGCGATGCCGATATCAGGCCTGTTCGATCTGGCGCCGATTGCCCGATGTCATGTGCAGGACTGGATCGCCCTGACCGCTTCCGAGATCGACGCGCTTAGCCCCTTGCGCCATCTGCCTGAACCCCGTCCGCGCATGGCCGTGGTTGTCGCCGAGACCGAAACCGCAGGCTTTCACCGTCAGAGCCGCGCCTATGCTGACACAGTCGGGGCACCCTTACTGACGGTGCCAGGTCGGAATCATTTTGACGTGTTCCTCGATCTGGCAGACTCGGATAGCACGGTGTTTCGTTTGCTCCTCGACCTTCTCGAATAATGGCGATCACGGTTCGAGGGTGTGCAAAGCGGCCTTGAGGCATCCAAGCACCGGATCGTCGCTGTCCGAACGGTGGACAAGGCAGACCTCGGTCTGCAATCCGGGTACGATCGGAACGAAAGCCAACAGATCGCGCCACGGTGCCGACGACCGACTCGGTGTGATAGAGACGCCAAAGCCCGCACCCACCAGCGCGAGAACCTGTGGCAGGTCGCGCGCCTCGATCATGCGTGGCGCGCGACGCAGCGGTTGTGAAACCAGTTCGATCACATGGTCATAGAAGCCAAAAAACGGATTTCGGGCCAGAACGATCAGCGTTTCTTCGGCCAGATCGGCCGGGTCGACAAGGGTCATCTTTGCCATCGGGTGCTCGCGCGACACGGCAGCAACTAACGGTTCACGCCAAGCCGTTTCGATGTGTAGCGTCTTGTCCTCGACCCCAAGCCGACCGCGCCCTGCGCTGAAATCGACAAGGCCTGCGTCCAGATCCCCGCGCGCGATTGCGCGCAACTGATCGTCGGGCGGCATCTGATGCAGGCCGAGTGTCACGCGGGGTTCAAGCTGAGCCAGCGGACCGAGCAACGGCGACAGCGTGTGCAGCATTGCGGCGCTCATGTAGCCAAGGCGCAGCGCACGGGTACCCCCGGCAAGCATAGTCATGTCGTGGCGCGTTTCCTCCAGGCTGCGGATGATCGCCCGCGCGCGCCCCAGAAAGATGGTGCCGGCCTCTGTCAGGGTAACTTTCTGTGTGCTGCGTTCCAGGAGGCGTACCCCCAGTTGCGCTTCGAGGTCGCGAATCTGGACACTGACAGGCGGTTGCGACACGTTCAGACGCTGCGCCGCAGCACGAAAGCTGAGTTCTTCGGCAACGGCGATGAAATAGGAAAGCTGTCTGATGTTCATGCAGGAGGCTCCGTTGAATTTGCGTGATACATTCTAGCTATCAAGCTTATTCATAGAGAGTATTTCGCGAAATTATAGGCTGTTGATATCGTCTCTCCTGTTAATAAAGGGATCAGAGCGATGTCAGGCCAGACAACCACCGAGATACAGGTTCAGCACCCGGCTGTAGCACCCATCCTTGAATCTTGCGTTCGGTATGGCTTCTGCACGAATACATGCCCCACCTACGTTCTGACCCGCGACGAGAATGAATCGCCGCGCGGCAGGATCGCGCTTATCGGCGACATGCTGGCCAGCGGCGCGCCACCCAGCCAGAACACTGTCGCGCATATCGATTCCTGCCTGGGCTGTCTGTCCTGCATGACAACCTGCGCCGCTAAAGTCGATTACCATCATCTGATCGACTACGCCCGCGACCATGTCGAACGCACTTATCGGCGGCCGTTGCGCGACCGGCTCGTGCGCCGGATGCTGGCGTTCCTGATGCCAAACCCGTCGCGTTTCCGGGCAGCGCTGCGGCTGGCGCCTCTTGGCTGGACCGTGCGCTGGACTGACAGACGGCTTGCCGCGATGCTGGACCTGCGGCCCGCCGCACCGCCGGTCAAGGCGGATCTGGGCCGCAGGCGGCGCGTGCATCCTGCCGAAGGCGAGCGTCGGGGCCGCGTGGTGCTGCTGACCGGATGCGTCCAGCGCGTGATCGCGGCGCATGTCAACGATGCGGCGATCAGACTCTTGTGTCGTCACGGGATCGAGGTCGTTGTGCTGCCCCAGGTCGAGTGCTGCGGCGCCCTGACCCTGCACATGGGATTCGCGAGGGAAGCACGTCAGAGCGCCTCGACGCTGGCCGCCGCAATCGCCGCGGAACACGCCCGTGAACCGATCGACGCCGTCATCATCACGGCATCTGGATGCGGCACGACCATCAAGGATTACGCCCGACTATTGAGCGGCGTCGCCAGTCACGCCGAAGACGGCGCGCTTACCGCCATGCTGGCTCGCGACGTGACCGAGTATCTTTCTGGACATGAGCTGCGCGCGCCGGTTGACGCGGTCCGGGGCATTCGTGTCGCGTATCATGATGCTTGTTCCCTGCAGCACGGGCAAAAGGTGACCCGTCAGCCGCGCGATCTGCTGGCGGAGGCCGGTTTTCTGCCAGTGAATGCACCCGAGGGACATATCTGCTGCGGATCAGCGGGAACCTACAACCTGCTGCAGCCGGAAACTGCGCGCGTGCTTGGACAGCGAAAGGCCGAGGCGTTGCAATCCACTGGCGCGACTGTGATCGCTGCCGGCAATCTGGGGTGTATCACGCAGATCGGCCACCATGCCGACCTGCCTATCGTCCATACTGTCGAGCTGCTGGATTGGGCCACCGGTGGTCCCGTTCCCAACGCGCTTGAGGGACGAGACTTGCCGCGCGAGACCCCACGCCCCCCCCCGCCCGAACACCCGGCCCCTTCCGAGGCTAAGCCGACTTCCGACGAGTCCTTCTGGTAACAACCGTCCTGAACGAAAGGCATCACCCCATGACACAAACGTCGCAGGCTTCTTTACATGCCTTTCTCGACGACATGCGTGAAATCCTCGGCGAAAGCTGGGTGAACATCGCAAGCGAGACCATAGACCGCTACGGCGAAACCACCTTGCCGGGGCCTGACATTCCGCCGGGGGCAGTGCTTTACCCTGGCTCGGTCGAGGACACGCAGCGCATTGTCGAGGCCGCGAACCGACATCGCGTCGCTTTGTATCCGATCAGCAACGGCAACAACATCGGCCTTGGCAGCCGTGCGCCGGTAAACACCGGGCAGGTGGTCGTCGATCTGGGACGGCGCATGAACCGAATCCTCGACATCAACGAGCAAACCGGTGTCGCCGTGATCGAGCCCGGCGTGACCTATCGCCAGCTTGCGGACGAACTGGAACGATTGGGGGGGCGGTTTATCCCCGATGTTACCTCGGGGCCGCCGGAAGGTTCGGTGCTGGGCAATGCCCTGGACAAGGGGGCGGGATACACGCCTTACGCTGACCATCTGGGCATGACCTGCGGACTCGAGATCGTTCTGGGCAGCGGTACTGTGATCCGCACAGGCGATGCAAGCCTTGCCAACGCCACGCACCCCCATATGTCGAAATACACCTATGGACCGCATCTGGACGGGCTGTTCGCGCAGTCGAATTTCGGCGTTGTCACCCGGGCCGGAATCTGGCTGATGCCAAGGCCCCCGGCGATACGCTTCTTCGGGTTCTCGTTCGAGGATGATGACGCCATCGGCCCGATCATCGACGCGATCCGGCCTATCAAGCTGTCGAATTTCGTGCCGACGATGATGCGCGTCAGCAATGATCTGTGGATGGCCATCTCGGAAGAGCCTTATCCCGGATACCGTGAGGGTGCAGGGGCCCTTCCTGACGAGGCGCGGAAGGCACTGCGCCAGCGTCACGGGGTTGGCGCCTGGACGGTTTCGGGCGCGTTCTACGGTGCTTCCATGTCGGCACTGCAGCCGCAGATTGACCGCATCCGCAGCCATATGGAACGGCTACCCGGTGCACGATACATCGACCACGATGCGGTCGAGGGGCACCCTCCGCTACAGGCGGCGCTGGACGCCTATTCCGGAAAACCCGGCTTCAGCGAATTGCGCCAGTTGGCGTGGCGTCCAGGTGGCGGGCTGGCGGCCTTTACGCCCGGCGTGCCCATGCAACGCGAGATTGTCGAGACCAGCAGCCGCATGTCCAGGCAGGTGCTGAACGAGCGCGGGCTGGACTACGTGAAGATGTTCGTCTGCGGCCCCCGATTTGCCCGCGGCCTGCATCATCTGATCTGGAACAGGGCGGTTCCGACCGAGGACAGCGCGGCGGATGACGCCTATCGAACGCTGGTCACGCGCTATGCACAGATGGGAATGCAAAGCGGCCGCGCGCCGTTGAGGTATCAGGAATTGCACTGGTCGATCCTGGAGCCCGGAGTGCGCGAGACGTGCAATGCGTTGAAATCGGTCCTGGATCCTAACCATGTCATCGCCCCGGGCAGATACGGGATCGGGTGACTGGTCGTAAATGGCGGTGCATTCAAAGGATCATGCCGACACAGCGGTTCTCGATCACCCGCACGAGATTGAGCGCCGTCATGGCCGACGATTTCGGGTTGTCATCAAGCGGCGCATTGGCCAGTGACATCGTCCAATGTCCGAAATCGCCATGTGCCTGCAGGCGGTGTTCGTTCCGGGTCAGTCCGGGATCGGCAACAAGGCGCACGCGCGTCCGGTCCAGTCCGATTCCGGCCAACGCAGTTACGACGACCGAATTGGCGTTGGCCGGATAAAGCCGGGCAGCGTCGCGCGCAGTCCCATCGAAGACGACCTGAGGGCCAGCAAGCCTGTTAAGGTCGGCGTGGGTCTCGGCCGGGGTTCCCATCCATGCCCGAGGCGGTTTGGCGATTTCGTGCAGAACATCGGACAAGGGCAGGCGTGACGCGGACGCAATGGCCCCGATGCCGCCCAAGGACCCGGCCGGCACGATCAGGCGCCCGCCACCCCGACGCTGTTCGGTATCGATCCGTGCCGCGATTTCCGGATCGGCCAGCGCCGAGGGCGACCCCATCACGAAGTCCAGCCCGGTGCCGAGCGCCGCAGCTCCCCATTGGGCGGCGGCGGCGCGACCCGCCGCCTCAACGACCAGGTTGCATTCCGTACCAGCCAGAGCCGCCGTGTCCGTCAGGATACGCACATCTCGCGGCAACGGCGAGCGAAGCGCTTCCGGATTACGAACCACGACAGCCGCAATCCTGGCGCCGGTTCCGCGTTCCATCAGGATCCGTCCCACGGCCGAGGCAATCGCGCCCCATCCGACAAGGCAGACGACAGGTGTGGAGGCGGTCATGTCTGCAAGCTCCCGTTCACGATATTGCCGTGGCGCCCGTTAGATCCGGGCGCGGCGTCGCGGTCAGTTTGACAGCGATATTTAATTGGAAAAAGCTAGAATTCTGCATAGTTTTAGAACAGAATTTTATAGGTTGAACATGAAGATCACGATTCGCCAGTTGCGCTGTTTCGAAGCGGTCATCGCCTGCGGGAACTTTTCGCGTGCAGCCGAACGGCTGAACACCTCGCAGCCGGCCCTGTCGCAGGCCATGCGCGAACTAGAGCAGGTGCTTGGGGTCAAGCTGTTCGATCGCACGACACGACGCGTCGAACTGACGGTCGCCGGGCAGGTGTTTCGCGAGACCGCGCTGGATGGGCTGGCAGGAATCGAACGCGCCGTGCAACTGCTCCAGGACATGGCGAACCTGCGCGCGGGACATGTTCGCATCGCCGCGCCTCCGCTTCTTGCCGCGACAATCATCCCAAGGATCGTCACCGAGGTTCGTGCGCTGCATCCCGAACTCGCTGTAAGCATCGAGGATGTCGGCACCGATTCCGTGGCCCAGAGGGTGCGCTCGTCGCCCGTGACGCTTGGCATCGGAACCTTCAATCCCGACGAGGAGGGGCTCTCTGTAACGACATTGGCGCGCGACCGGCTGCATGTTTTCGCCGCAGGCTCGCATGATCTTGCGTCGACCGATGCAGTGACCTGGGAACAGCTCGCCGATGAAGCCATTGTCACGATGAGCCGGGGCAGCGAATTACGGCGTCTGGTGGAGTTCGGTTTTGAAGCCGCAGGAATTCAGATGCGACCGCGGTTCGAGGTCAACCAGATATTCACCGCGCTTGCACTTGTGGACGCGCTGAACGATATGATTGCTGTGCTGCCAGCCTATGGCGCGGCTGCCATATCGGGCCGTGACATCGTCGCGCGGCCGCTCGTTGAGCCTGAGGTATCGCGACCGATTTCGATGGCGCGGATGATTGATCGCGCGCCTTCGGCTGCCATGAACGCTGTCGGAATGATCGCTGCGAGAGTTGTGCGGGACATGATCCGGCAATGAACGGGGCGGGAGATCCGAAAGACCGCCCGCCCGCTATTCTGCTGTAAGAAAGCCTGCTCAGAGAGAGCAGCGATCCTGGTAGTGGTCACCTTCTTCGTTGATGATGACTCCGGTGGTTACCAGACGGGTATTGCCGTTTTCATCGGCCTCGACATTCATGGAATACCAGTTCTGGACGGGATGCTGGTTGCGCCCGAAACTGAAAGGCCCACGAACAGATGGGAAATCAGCCTGCAACATCGCAGTGCGGAACGCCTCGACATCATCGGTGCGCCCATCTGTCAGGCGCAATGCTGCGCCAATGGCTTGCGCCGTATCATACCCTTGGCTGGCATAGAGCGTCGGCATCCGGCCATAGCGCTCACGGAACGTGCTGACAAAGGTGTGGTTGGCTTCATTGTCCAGATCGTCGTTCCATTGTGAGGTAACGTTCAGACCGATCGCCGCCCCGCCGGCAGATTGCAAAATGGCATGATCCATCGACGGCCCGGGAACAACCATCGGGATTGTTTCGCGCAGTCCTGCCTGATCGTATTGACGCAAGAAGGCGATGCCCAGCCCGCCCGGATGAAACTGGAACACGGCATCGGGTGCCAACGAGCGGATCTGTGCCATCTCGGCCGAAAAATCGGTCTGGTCAAGCTGGGTGTAGATCTCGCGGATAACCTCGCCCTCGAACCGGCGCTTGAACCCTTCCAGGGCGTCGATTCCGCCGACATAGTTTGGTGCCAGGATGACCATCCGCTCATACCCCAGCAGGTTGGCGTTCACGCCGGCAGCTTCGTGGTGCGATTCGTTCTGCCATGACAGGACGAAATAGTTGGGATGGCAGCCTTCGCCCGCGAACGCGGTGGGCGCGGCATTCGGGCTGACATAGATCGCGCCGCTCTCCAGCACCTCGGGCACGACGGCGCTGGCGACGTTGGAGAAGACGATCCCGGTCAGCAGGTTGATGTCGAGGTCGTACATGAAGCGATCGGCTATCTGCCGCCCGGTGCCGGGGTTCACGGCATCGTCCTCGACCAGCACTTCGACCGGAGTGCCGCCCAGCGTTCCATTGTTCATTTCGACGAACAGATTGAACCCGTCTCGAATATCCTGACCAAGATACCCACCGCCACCGGACAGCGTCGTGATGAACCCGATACGGACGGGTTCCTGGGCGATGGATGATGTGGCGGACATTGCCGTCACGGCCAAAGCTCCCAGAAGATTTCGGATTATCATTTGTCACCCTCTCCCTGATCTGGACCCGAGCAGGTCCGTTTTCGCAGTCACAGGCCCTCGATCGAAACCTGCCCTGCCTTTCGATTCAGCCGGCCGAAGACCGGCGCCGCAAAATGGGTCGCTGCCACAATCGCACCGGCTTGATAGGCCCGATCGATTGCATCGAGCCTGGACTGACGGGCCTGGTCGGCGTCGGTGCACGCGATCGAGATGATATCGTTCCAGAGAAACTGCACGGGATGATGAGCAATGTCGGACCACAGGTGCAGCGGCTGTTCACCGGTCTCGATCTGAACCGCGATCATGCCGGGGCTGTGCCCCGGCGCGGCTACGAAGCGGATACCATCGAGGGGCGAGCAATCGGTGGCGACGGGCTCAAGTTGCCCGCTTTGGAGAACTGGCAGGACACTGTCCTCGAACGAACCGAACAACGTGCGCGCACCCTTCGCCTGATCGGCCTTGAACCGTGCGTGCCAGTAGTCGAGTTCTTCGGACGTACACAGGTACCGCGCCCGCGGAAAGGTGGGCACCCATTGCCCCTTCTCCAGACGCGTGTTCCAGCCGGTATGATCGGCGTGGAGATGCGTGGTTATCACCATATCGACCTGATCGGGTTGAACGCCGAGCGCCTCCAGGGCCTGAAGATAGTGTTCCGAGCGTTCGTGCCACATTGGGCGCTCGTGGCGTTGCTTGTCGTTTCCAATACCCGCGTCGACAAGGATAGTATTGCGCGACGTGCGTATCAGAAAGGTGTTGAAGCTGATCGTGATCGTGCCGGCGGCGGCATCGACCAGTTCCACGCCCAGCCGGGCCTCGGCCTCGCTCATCCGCTGGGGTGTCAACCCGACCAACAGGGCATCGGCCTTCCAGGGTGTCGGCGCGGGATCCGACAGGCAGGTGACGGAAATCCCGCCAATCTCGAGGGAATGCGCCTCGATCCCGAGAACCGACCTGGTGGATGTTTTCATCGTTGCTCCTCGCCCTGCCGGGCATTGTGGTCACGTCATGAGATGCGATACGTTCTTCTTCACCATGTAGGCTTCGACACCCTCGGTCCCGCCTTCGCGGCCATAACCGCTTTCCTTGACGCCACCAAAAGGTGTCTCCGCGACCGAGGCTTCCAATGTATTGATCGACAGGTTACCCGTCTCGACCGTATCGACGAGGTAATCAACCGTGCGCGCCGAATTGGTAAAGGCATAGGCCGCGAGGCCAAAGGGCAAGGCGTTGGCCTTGGCAACCGCCTCCTCGAGCGAGGAAACGGGCGAGATCAAGGCAAGCGGGCCAAACGGTTCCTCGTGCATGGCGCGGGCTGTATCCGGAATATCGGCGCAAACCGTGACGGGAAAGAAATAACCCAGATTTCCCGTTCGCGAGCCCCCGGTCAAGATACGGGCGCCCTTGTCCCGGGCATCGGCAACCAGCCCTTCCAGCGCGGCGACGCGCCGGCTATTGGCTGTTGGCCCCATTTCGATCCCTTCGGCAAGGCCATTGCCTTGCCGGATGGCCCTTGCGCGTTCAACGAAGGCATCCGTGAATGCCTTGTAGCTTCGTTCGTGCACGAAAAAACGCGTGGGCGAAGTGCAAACCTGGCCGGAATTGCGCGCCTTGCGTTCCGCAGAAATCCGCCCTGCGGTCGTGGCGTCGGCATCCTCGCAAACGATCACCGGGGCGTGGCCGCCAAGTTCCATCAGAACCGGCTTCATATGGGCTGCCGCCAGTCCGGTCAGATGCTTTCCGACGGATGTCGAACCCGTAAACGCGACCAGTCTGACCGGATCGCTCGGGATCAGATATTCCGAGATCTCGGCCGGAACCCCGAAGACAAGGTTCAGCACACCTCGGGGCAGGCCGGCATCGTGAAAGGCGCGTGCGATGTGCAGCGCTCCGGCAGGTGTCTCCTCGGATGCCTTTATAATGATCGAGCAGCCTGCGGCCAGGGCACCAGCGATCTTGCGCGCTGGCTGACTCATGGGAAAGTTCCACGGCGCAAAGGCGGCGACGGCCCCGATCGGCTGCTGCAGCACCATGTATCGAATGCCGGGCTTGCTGGGAATGACGCGGCCATAGGTGCGTACGGCTTCGCCCGCATCCCATTCGAAGAACTCGCAACCCCTGATCACCTCGGCCCGGGACTCGGTCAGCGGCTTGCCTTGCTCCAGCGTGATGCTGCGCGCGATCATTTCGATGCGTGCCCGCATCAGCGCGGCAGCCTTCAGGATGATGTTCGCCCGTTCCGCAGGTGATGTCCTGCTCCAGACACGAAAGCCCTCAGTTGCCGCCTGAAGTGCTGCGTCAAGTTCATGACGCCCCGCAATCGGCAATTGGCCTATCGTGCTTTCATCGGCAGGATTGAGCACCGGAAGGGTCTGGCCGGCGCTACGCCATTCTCCACCAATGTAAAGCTCGAGTTCGGGATAATCGGACAAGATGCACCTCTGTTCATGGTCTGCGACGCTTGGGAAACGGCCTTTATCCGCCGGTCCAACGCCTTCGAAACCCTCATGAGGCCAATCATGACCATTGGCATATTTATATTACAATGGTCTGAATAATTATGATTTCATCCAAAAAATGGAACAATTGTCTGAGCGCTTGTCAGATCTGGAATTTGCAGATCGTCACGCAGCGGCCTTGGGCGGCAAGCGTCCGGACAGGCAATTGAGCGTATACGCTGACGTGTGAACCCGGAATCGTTGTTGATGCGTCGCTGGCAAGATCGCCTCCAGCGCGACCCGGAGCCATGCAAGTCGACAATGGTAAACAGACGCAGGTCGTCAGCAGGTGATTGATTTCACGGTTTGCTTTTGTGATGGCGGCGCGACAGAAGCTGTCTCGGACAATGACAGCAGAACTCTCAGCGCTTCGAGGCCGGCTGGTCAGCTTCCTTGCCACCGCTCAATACGGGGCCGCCACGATAAAGCCGGCGCAAGGTTGTCACCATTTCTTCAAATGACTGGTCCAGCTGCACACAGGTTTTGTCGGTGGGTGCAAGGTAAGTGGATCTGCCCTTGCGTTGCCGCGTCACATAGCCGGCGGCCTCAAGATCGCAGATCTTTCGATGCAATGTTGATACGGGCAATCCCAAAGTGTTTGACAAAGCGGAAAGATCATAAAGCCGCCCTTCCATCTTTCCCACGACAACCGTGCGAACGATCAGCGCATCTAGCGGTCCGCCCCACATCCCTGTCTCGATCGCATAGAAGCGATTGAGACAATCGATGATCTGGGCCTGAACGACTTCACGTATACGATCATGCTCATTCATGGACTGTCCTCTGGCCAATGAGATTTCAGGCCATCCACCTTCCCATAACGGAAAGGTGCACCGGTTGTCGACAGCATAGGCCGTGCTAAGCCTGAACTGTCATCGGATCATAGAGCGCTGAGTAGTGCGAAAGGGAGGATTGTGTTGACAAAACATATTCTTATCGTTGGCGGGGGCATCGGCGGAACGATGACCGCCAATAGCATCGTCGCCAAACTATACCCCGAAATTCTGAGAGGCCAGGTCAAGGTCACTCTCTTGTCGGACTCACCTTGGCATTATTACAAGCCGGCTTTCATGTATGTCGCATTTGACATGTTCTTCGAAGGCGAGCTGCGGCGCAAGCAACGCAGCCTCTTGCGGCCCGAGATCGAATTCAGCGTCGACAAGGTGCAGAATTTCGACTTCGCCGGTTCCACTGTCAAAACAGCCAGCGGAAAAACAATCGGCTATGATTACATCGTTGTCTCTACAGGCTGTCTGCCTGCCCCCGAGCGCATTCCGGGCCTGAAAGAAGCGGGTGACTATTTCTACCAGTATGCCCCCGCCCGCCAACTGGCGGAGAAGCTGCGTAATTTTGAGAAAGGCCGCATCTTCATCACCGTGAACTTCCCCAAGACGCCGAATGTGCCGCATCAATGCGGTATCGCGCCTATGGAAACCACATTGATGGTCGATGAATACCTGCGCCGCAAGGGGGTGCGCGACCAGTGCGAGATCGTTTATACCTACCCGACCGTCTCGCAACTGTTACGCAATTGCCTGTTCCTGCAAAAGGAAGTCTGCGACGTCCTGCCGCCGGTTTTTGAATCCAAGGACATCAAGTATCAGCGCAGCTTCACGCTCGCATCGGTAGACGCGGAGAAAAAGATCGCTGTCTCTGAAGAGGGCAATGAGGAGAACTTCGATCTGCTGATGTGCACGCCGCCGATCCGTGCAGTTGATGCGGTTCTGGAAAGCGGGATCAGTCAGGCGCCAAACAACGAAGGCTGGCTGCCGACCGACCGCAAGACACTGCAGCTCGAAGGCTATCCAAACGCATATGTCATGGGCGACACGGTGGATTTGCCGATCTCGAAGGCTGGCGGCTCATGCCATAACCAGTGCCCGGTTATCGCCAACAACATTGCGGGCGACATGCGTCTGGGAAGAACTGTCGACGAGTATGACGGCAAGGTGCAAGCGGTTGCCCAGATGGGCCTCGAGGCCGGAATGCCGCTTTGGTATGACTATGACGAGGACGTGCATCCGACGCCGCCAACCAAAGTTGGAGGTTTGCTGCGCAAGGCTTTCAATCGTGGGATCTACTGGTCCGTTGCGCGCGGCATCATCTGACATCAGGAGAAAAAACACATGAGCGAAACAGTCATGGACATGCCTGAAGCCCCCAACGCCAAGCGCCTCGCAATTCTGGATGAAGCCACCGAGCAAGGTGTAATGGACCTTCTGGAGAAGATTGCGCCGCTGCTTCAGGGGCGTCGATTCGACAACATTGTCGATCTGGCCTCGTTAGCATCGGACGGCGTTGACATGTTCGACGACGCGATGGTTCAGAAATTGATGAAGGCCTATGAGGAAGCGGTGGGCGCTGCCTGGGCCGTCGGTAATGCCGCGCGTTTTGCCGCTGCTCAGACGGCGTCTTCGCCAGTGCCTTCTCTCTTCGGGATTCTGCGCCTGGCGGGCGACGAGGACGTAAGACGCGGCTTGCACTTTGCCCTGACGTTCCTGTCGGTTCTGGGGCGACAGATGAAAGATGATGGCGTCGAATGAGCAATGGCACGGATCTGGCTTCAGTTTATTCACGCAGGTTGCGCGAACTGGCAGCGAAGGTTCGTGTCGATAAAAGACTTGTACCGGCGGAGATGACGGTAACACGGACCAGCCGAAGTTGTGGCAGTTCCGTGACGCTCGATATCCGCCGGGATGGAGACACGATCACGGCACTCGGTTGGCGGACCCGGGCTTGCACCCTTGGCATGGCGGCGACAGCCATCGTCGTCGATCAAGCTCAAGGACGCCGATTGCGTGACGTGGTGGAAGTTGCCGAGCGGCTGCGTCTTCTTCTTGCAGGTGCGGATGAAGCAATTCCGCCGCCCTGGAATGATCTGATGGTGTTTTCAGCAGCACGCGATCTGACGGCACGGCATGGTTCGGTCATGCTTCCTTTCGAAGCATTGATCCATGCAAGATGAATCCAGCCAAGAACCCGATGTCGCAGAGGCTTGGGTTCATCACGGGAGAAGGTGTTTCCGCCGCCGAATGAGCCGGAACCCGGTTGTCCCGTGCGGACCCAAAGTTGAAAACACCGACACCGGGACCAACTGAAGCGGGCAGGCTGCAATTCGCGTAAACGCAGGCTTTCCGTGCATGATGTCGCTTGCCTGAGATCCCCATTTGCCGGTGAGAAGCCGTTATCCTTTGCTGCCGCAGGCGTTCAGCGTCACATCGTCCATGTTGACAACGACACATTGCGCACCGCCATCGCGCATTGCGGCAGCAAGGACACCGTCGGGTGCCTTGTCGCATACCAGCGTGCAATGGGGCGCCCAGGGGGTGATTATCTGCAATGCCCGGTGGTTGTATTTCGACGCATCCGCAAGAACCAGCGTTTCCTCGGAATTTGCGATGATCGCAGCATATACTTCTGCCGCATTCATGAGGGCTTCGCTTACGCCTTCCGCACTGACCCCCGAGGCGCCGATCACCGCAAGCGGCGGCCGATACTTGCGGATCGCCGCAAGGGTTTCTGTGCCGCAGACCAGTCGTTCCTTGGGTTCGACGATTCCGGGCAAAGCCATCACCTGGATCAGCGCGTTGGACGCAAGCTCATTTGCGATCGCAAAAGCGGGCGTGATGACATTGAGCCGGCGCTTGATGCTGCGCAGAGCGCGCGCAAAATGAAGCGTCGTGGCGCCACCACCGATGAAAACCACATCGGTTTCGCCCAGCAGATCCATGGCTTTGCGGGCGATGCGCTGTCGTTGCGGCACGTAAAGCTTGAGCCGCTCGGTGAGCGCGGGTTCAAAGGCGTGTGACCGGACAGCGCCCCCATAGGTTCGCGCGAGTCGCCCGGTTTCTTCCAGTTCGTTCAGATCCCGCCGGACCGTTTCGGATGACACATCCAGTTCGGCGGCCAGTTCATTGACCCGCAAAAGAGGGTTGGCGTCCAGAAGCGCAAGGATGTGTCCGTGGCGCGCTGATTTTTTCGACGGTTTGGCCATCTGCTGTCTCCTTCCTGAGCAGTATAGCGAGCCTCTGCGCAGGTTCGACTGCATTTTTGCCCGACTTACAACAAATAATGTTGCAAGCTGGTCCATATGGGGTAGATTTTTATTGGGATATCGGAGCGAATCACGTGTTCAACTACGGTTACTTCTCGTTCGACTCGAAAGAGGATCTGCTGGCCAAGGCTGCGGAATACTGGAACCCGGGCAAGGTCAGCTTCTGGGCCGAGGCGGGGACTCCGATGGTCATCGACCGGCGCGAGGGCTACTGCCTTTATGACATGTCGGGCAAACGGCTGATCGACCTGCACCTGAATGGCGGCACCTACAATTTTGGCCATCGCCATCCTGAACTGGTCGCCGTGCTGAAATCGGGGCTTGATTACTTCGACATGGGCAACCACTGGTTTCCGTCTGTCGCGCGGGCGGCCTTTGCGGAAAAGCTGGTGAAAACCGCTCCGCATATGAAATACGCCATCTTCGGTGCGGGCGGGGCCGAAGCGGTGGAGATTGCCATCAAGACCGCGCGCTATGCTACAAAGCGCAAGAAGATCGTGTCGATCATCAAGGGCTATCACGGTCATTCCGGCCTGTCGGTGGCCACAGGAGATGAGCGATTCAGCAAGATCTTTCTCGCTGACCGCCCGGATGAATTCATCCACGTGCCGTTCAACGATGCCGACGCGCTGGAACGCGTGCTGCGCAAGGGCGATGTCGCGGCCTTCATCATCGAAACGATCCCCGCCACCTATGGCTTTCCGATGCCGGACGAGGGCTATCTGAAGGCCTGCCAGGATCTGTGCCACAAGTATGGTGCCAAGTTCATCGCCGATGAGGTGCAGACCGGGTTGATGCGCACCGGGGTGATGTGGGGCTGGCAGGGCTACGGGCTGAAGCCGGATATGTACATCACCGGAAAGGGGCTGGGCGGCGGGCTTTACCCGATCAGCGCTTGCATGGTGACCGAAGAATGCGGTGGCTGGCTGACCGAGGATGGCGCGGCGCATATCTCGACCTCGGGCGGGGCCGAACTGGGCTGCCTGGTCGGTCATCATGTGCTGGAAATGCTCCAGCGCCCCGAAGTTGTGTCGAATGTCCAGTTTGTGAGCGAGTTCTTTGCCCGCTCCATGGCCGAAATGATGGCCCGTCACAGCGATATCTTTGTCGGTGTGCGCCAGCGCGGCGTGGTTCTGGGGCTTGAGTTTGACCACCCTGAAGGCGCGGTCGCCGTGTCGCGCGCGCTTTACGAAAACGGCGTCTGGGCGATCTTTTCCTCGCTCGACAAGCGGGTGTTGCAGTTCAAGCCGGGCGTCGTTCTGGATGTCGATATGTGCCAGGAGATCATGGACCGCTTCGATGCGGCGATGCCCCGGGCGCGGCAGTTGTTGGCTGGACGGAGGCGTGTGGCATGATCAACCATCCCGGCATCGAAGCCCCCCGGCTGGAAGTTCCCGACCGCGCGCTGTCTTCTGCGCGGATGATGGTGAACCGCGCCGCCTGGGCCGCACGTTACTACCGCGCGTTTGACCGCGACCATGTTTTGCGCATCGCCGAGGCCGTGGCCCGCGCCGGGCATGAGCGGGCGGGGCACTACGCCGATTGGGCGGTGCGCGAGACCGGCTTTGGCGTGGTCGAGCACAAGAAAACCAAGAATGAACTGAGCGCGCTTCCTCTGCTTGATCATTACCGCGACCTCGATCTGGTTTCGCCCCGGATCGATGCTGAGCGCAAGATCGTCGAGATCCCCAAGCCCGCCGGCGTCATTTTCGCACTGGCCCCGGCCACCAACCCAGTGGCGACCATTTATTACAAGGCCATGCTGGCTATCCTTAGCCGCAACGCCATCGTTTTCAGCCCGCATCCGGCCGCGCGCGAATGCTCCGCCGATGCCGCGCGTCATCTGTGTGCCGCCGCCGAGGCCGCAGGCGCGCCATCGGGCCTGGTCCAGTGTGTCGAGCACCCTTCGGTGCCTTTGGTGCAAGACATCATGGCGTCGGACCGGATCAATGTGATCATGGCCACAGGTGGTTCGGCCATGGTGCGCGCGGCCTATTCCTCGGGCAATCCGGCGCTGGGTGTGGGGCCGGGAAATGCCGTGGCCTATGTCGATCCCAGTGCAAGGGTCGATGCTGCGGCGCGCTGTCTGGTGGACAGCAAGAGCTTTGACAATTCGGTCCTGTGCACCAATGAAAGCGTGGTTCTGACGCTGGCCAGCAATCGTGGCAACATGGAGCGTGCCCTGCGCACGGCAGGCGCGCATCTATGCAACGAGGCCGATACTGCGCGGCTACGCGACTATTTGTTCGGTGCGAAGGGCTTCAACACCGAAGCTGTGGGTAAAAGCGCCGCCTGGATCGCCGAGCGCGCGGGTATCCGTGTCAACCCCTCGGCGCGTGTCCTGGTGCCGGTGGTGGAAACGCCGGGGCAGGATGATGCGCTGTTTCATGAAAAGCTCTGCCCCGTTCTGACACTGACAGCGGCGGTGGATTTCCAGCAGGCGGTGACCTTTGCCAGCCAGATTGCCCGGCGCGGCGCGGGGCATTCGGCGGCGTTCCACGGCGAGGATGGCGCGCGGCTGGTGCATTTCTCCAACGCGATGCCGGTCTACCGCGTGGTGGTGAACGCGCCCTGTTCACAGGGCGCCGCCGGTTTCGCCACGCATCTGCCGCCGTCCTTCATGATCGGCACTGGTTTTCAGGGTCGTTCATCGGTGGGCGAGAATGTGGGGCCGCAACATTTGGTTCACTGGACGCGCATTGCCTATGCGCAAACTGTCTCTGTCGATCTGTCGCGGCTGGATTTCAGCGCGCTGAACGCGCCTTTGGCGCAAGCCGGGGCAGGGGGCAGTCCAGCGCAGGCCATGTCGCAAGCGCCGCAAGGCCAAGCACCGGCCGACCCTGCGCTTGATCGCGATATGGTGCGCCGCCTGATCCTTGAAGAACTGCGCGAACTGACCGGGGGAAGCCGATGACCGACTTGCGCGCTTCGATCTTCATTGATCAGCTTCAACCGCAGACGCTGGCTTACATTGCCACCTGGATGCGCGGCTCGCTGCCCCGTAGCCGCATGGCGGCCCAGATCGTCGAGATCGCGCCGGGGCTCGATGTCGAGGCGCTGACCGATATCGTGCTCAAAAGCGCCGATGTGCGCGCGGGGCTTTTGGTTGTTGAACGGCAGTTCGGAACATTGCAGTTCCATTCCCGCTCGACCGCCGAGGTGCATGCCGGGGCCGCGGCCATCCTTCATGCGCTCAACAAGACGCAGGACGATGTCGCGCGACCGAAAATTCTGGCATCCAAGATCGTGACGCGCATCGACGACCAGCATGCCTTTCTGATGAATCGCAACAAGCTTGGGTCGATGGTTTTGGGGGGCGACAGCATCTATCTGCTGGAATGCCAGTCGGCGGCCTATGCCATTCTGGCCTGCAACGAGGCCGAGAAGGAAGCCGATGTAAAGCTGATTGATATGCGGATGATCGGCGCGAACGGTCGCCTGTATCTCGCCGGAACCGAAGCCGATGTGCGCAATGCGCGCATGGCGGCAGAGGCAGCCTTGCGCGCGGCGGGGGCCGAATGATGAGTGCCCTGCGTGATGAAATCCGGGCAATCCTGCGCGAGGAACTGGCCGCGCTGCGTTCTGAGGCGCGCGCGCCTGTGGTGGAAAGCATCCCCATTGCCTCGGGCGCGGATCTGACGCGCTTTGCCCGCGATCTGATGGCGCGCGCCGCTGATCCGGATTTCAGAGAGAAGGTGGAGAGTGGCGCGCTGTGGTTCGAACTGGCGGGCGCGGCACCTGAAGTCGCCCGTGTCACGCCATCTCATCCGGTGCCCGTTTCGACCCCGCCTGCGGTCGTTGCCGGGGCGGTCGGGGCGGCCAAGCCGCCGGTTATCCACAAACCCCTCGTGACCGAGCGCGATCTGAATGCGCTGGCAAAGGGTCAACGCCATTTGCGGGTTTCCCGCAACAGCCGCCTGACCCCGCTGGCGCGCGACGAAGCGCGCAGGCTGGGAATACGCATTGAAAGGTGTGAAGCATGATACGCGGTCGCGTCACAGGAAAGCTCTGGTCCTCGCGCAGGGTGAAAACCCTGCCTTCGGGCGCCCTTCTTGAAGTCGAAACCGATGGCGGTTCGCGGATCATCGCCTTTGACCCCTTGGGCTGCGCGCCCGGCGAATCCGTTCTGATCACACAAGGGTCAGTCGCCGCTGCCTTTTTTGAGGGCCGCAGCGCACCCGTGGATGCGCTGATCATCGGATCAATTGACGAAGACAAACCCCGGCAATCGTAAAGGAAGAAACCGATGTCGAACCTTGCACTTGGAATGATCGAAACCAAAGGCTATGTGCCCGCGCTTGCTGCGGCTGATGCCATGGTCAAGGCCGCGAATGTCGAGATCGTGGCGCGCAACGAAGTGGGCGGCGGGCTGGTCTCGGTAATCGTGCGCGGCGATGTGGGCGCGGTAAAGGCCGCCGCCGAAGCCGGTGCCGAAGCCGCCGCACAGGTTGGCGATGTCACAGCGGTGCATGTCATCCCGCGCCCGCATGCCGATCTGGGCAAGCATTTCACGGCTGTCGCCAAGTAAACCCGAAACCCAGCGAAACGGGGTCAGCGCATGACCGAACTCCGCGTCTATCTGCCGATCGAGGATCTGCAACCGCAGTTTGCGGCTTACCTGTCCTCGCCCACGCGGGCGCGGGGGTATCCGCCCTTCCGGGGGCAACACTCGTTGATCATCGAGGTTGCCCCGGCGCTCAGCATTCACCGGATCACCGATCTGGCGCTCAAGGCCGCGCCGGAAATGGAGCCGGGCATCCTGTTCACCGAACGCCAGTTCGGCCTGTTGGAGCTGCATGCCGACGCCATGGCCGATCTGGACGCGGCAGGCAGGGCGATCCTCAAGGGGATTGGTGCCAGGGCGAACGATCAACTGGCACCACAGATCCTCTATCACGACATCATAGAAAACCTGTCCGACCAGCATGCAATCATCCTCAACCGCGCGCGGGACGGATCGATCCTGGTGCCCGGGGTGTCGCTGTTGATCTACGAAATGGCCCCGGCGCTGTTTGCCTGCGTGGCCGCAAACGAGGCCGAAAAGGCCGCACCCAATGCTACGCTCAACGACGTGCAGATGATGGGTGCAACCGGCCGCATCTTCATGTCGGGAACGCTCGACGACATGAAGCTGGCCCGCGACCGCATAACAGAAACCCTCAAGAAAATCAAAGGTCGCGAAAAATAACAGGGGCGTAGAAAAGCGGTCGGAGTGCCCTTCCGGCTGCACCAACAAGGAGTGAATAGCATGAGACATTCTCTTTCACGGCGCCGTTTTGTTGGCGGTACAGCAGCCCTTGCCGGGCTTGCAGCGGCAGGCCCGTTCAGCCCGGCTTTCGCGCAACGCTCGGACCGGATGAACATCCTGTGCTGGGAAGGCTACAATTCCGACGAGGTTCTCGGCCCCTTCCGTCGTGCCAATCCCGGCGCTTCCGTGCGCGCGCAAAGCGGCACCTCGGACCCGGACATGATCAACCGTCTCAGGGCGGGTGAAACGGCGATCTGGGATCTGATCAACGTCAACCAGCCCTGGGCGCGCGACCAGCTTTATCCCGAGGGGCTGATCCGGCCGCTCGATAAAGAGCGCTTCATGCCGTATTTCGACAAGATGCTGCCCGAGTTCGCAGAGCCCTACGCCCTTTCCTTCGCCGAAGATGGGGAGCTGATCGGCATGCCGCAGCGCTACGGGCCGTTCAGTTTCGTGGTCAATACCAACGTCATCAGCCGCGACATGGCCGAAGACCAAGGCTGGAACCTGTTTCTTGATCCGGCAATGCAGGGCCGCTACGGCGTTCTGACCTATGATAACTGGAACGTCATCCATATGTGCCTGACCGCCGGGCTGAACCCGTTTGCCCCGGTCGAAGGCGCTGATCTGGAGCGGTTCCGCGAAACCGCCATGGCGATCTTTGGCGGCGCGCGGCTTCTGACCGATGATCTGGTGGCGATGAACACGGCCCTGATCAACGGCGAGATCGACGCCTATTTCACCGGTGGAACCTATACGGCCTCGCCGGCGCGCTATGACGGGGCTACGCATATCCGTGCCATCACGCCGCGCTCCGGCCCGGTCGATGGCAAGGGCGGCGTGGTCTGGGTTGAACTGACCTCGGCAGTGAACAACCCCGATCCCAGCACGCTGGCCGACGACTTCCTCGAGTTTGTGCAACAGCCGGAAATCTCCAAGGCGGTGGCGTTTTCCGAAGGCACCTATAACCCGGTCGCCCAGATGGGTGATGCCGAGGTCATGGGGCTCTTTGACGACGAGGAACTGGACGCAATCCAGATGGACTCGCTGGACGAGGAAATGGAGCGCTCGCTGGAGTATGAAGTCGTGGCCTCTTATGACGCGCTGAGCGAAATCTACGCCCAGGCCCGACGCTCTTAATCAGCCCGCGCGCGCCCCAACAGGCATTTGCAAAACGCTTTGGGGCGCGCAATTTGCAGCATCTGGATTAGGCGGCGCCATGAACCGACCTGTGATCTTGCGTCTGGAAAAGGTAGTCAAGCGTTTCGGCAGCTTCACCGCCTTGCAAGGAATTGATCTTGATATTCTGGAGGGTGAGTTCTTCACCATCGTCGGGCCCTCGGGCAGTGGTAAATCCACCCTGATCCGGCTTCTGGTCGGCATGGACGAGCTTAGCGAAGGAAAGATCTGGCTGCGCGACAATCGCATTGACCAGACCCCGGCCAACAAGCGGCCTACCTGCATGGTTTTCCAGTCGCTTGCACTGTTTCCACATATGAGCGTGGGGCAGAATATCGAATTCCCGCTCAAGCTTCGCAAGGTGGAGCCGGCTGAACGCCGCGCCCGTGCGTATGAACTTCTGGACCTGTTGCGCCTTCCGCGCAGCTATTACGACAAGCGGATTTCGCAATGTTCGGGGGGCGAGCGTCAGCGCGTGGCGTTGGCACGCGCCCTGGCCTTCGACCCCGAGATCCTGCTTTTCGACGAGCCGCTTTCCGCGCTTGACTATCGCCTGCGCAAGACGTTGGAGAAAGAGCTGAAAGACCTGCACGCGCGCACCGGCAAGACCTTTGTCTACATCACTCATTCGCTTGAAGAAGCGATGGTGATGTCCGACCGTATCGCCATCATGAAAGATGGACAATTCGAGCAGATCGCGACCGCCGACGAAATCTATTCCGCGCCCGTCAGCCGTTTCGTGGCCGAGTTCATGGGAGAGGTGAACCTGTTCGATGCCACCGATGGGCTGACGCAGCGCGCAGGGGGCGAAGTGGCCGCCATTCCTGCTGATGGGCAGAGCGTGTTGATGGTGCGTCCGGAATATGTGCGCTTCATCAAGAATGCCGATCAAACCGATTACGCGCTGAACGGGCGGCTTCAGGCGGAGTATGCACTTGGCTCGCGCATACAGTATGAAATCGAAACCGAAAATGGCCGCGTGATCACGGTCGAAAAGCTGCGCGAGGAGCGATTGCAAGCTGACGTCGGCGCGCCGGTTTTGCTGGGCTTCGATGCCGGACACACACATCTGATCCGGGGGGCGTAATGGAAAAGCAGGACCGCAGACTGGGTGTTGTTGCTGCGTTGCCCCTCACGGCGCTGCTGCTTTTGTGCTTTCTGGCTCCGATGCTGGTGGTCGCGCTCTTCTCGATCATGCCGCAGAGGGTGTTTTCCATCCTCAACATGCCGGATTTCTCGGCATTTCAGGTATTCTTCAGCCTTGGTTACTACCGCTCGCTTCTGTGGTCATTGGGCATGGCAGCGGCAACCACGGTGATCTTGTTCCTGATGTGCTGGCCGCTGGCCTACGGCATGGCGAAGGTTTTCGGCCGGTTCACGCTGGTTCTGACCATCGCAGTGGTGATGAGCCTGTTTGTCTCGGAAAATATCAGGCTGTTTGGCTGGGTGCTGACCCTGATGCGCGGCGGGTTGATCGAGGGCTATCTGCGTGACCTGACGGGCCTGAGCTTTGACAGCCCTCTCTATACAGTCGGCGCGACCATTTTCGGGCTGGTCTATGTCTATTTGCCTTTCATGCTGTTTCCACTGGCGCAGGGCATTGCCATGGTGCCCGACGATGCGCGCCAGGCAGCGTCCGATCTGGGCGCAAGCCGCTGGCAGGTCATGCGCCAGATCGATCTGCCGCTGGCCGCGCCAGGCATCCTCGTGGGCTCGCTTCTGACCTTCGTTCTTGCCGCAGGTGCCCTTGCCGAGGCCAAGATCCTTGGCGGGCGCTCGGTAATCGTGATTACGGATGATATCGAAACGGCCTTTACCTTTGCCCAGAACTGGCCCCTTGGCGCGGCGCTTTCGATGATCATGATCGTCATGGTGGCGGGCCTGGCGATGTTCGCGCTTGCCCGGCTGGACCTGGACGCCATCATGGGAAGGAAACGCTGATGCCGGCCAGCCGCACAACACGCATTGTCCTGATGATCTATGGCATCGTGATCATCGGCTTTCTGTATCTGCCGCTGGTGTCGGTCGGTTTCGCCTCGGTCTCGCGCGCCCGCTACCTCAGCTTTCCGATCCAGCACTATTCGACCCGCTGGTATGGCGATGCGTTGCAAAGCGAGACCGTGCGCGATCTGGTGCTGACCTCACTCAAGATCGCGGTAATCGTGATGGTGATCTCGGTGGTGATCGCGTTCTTTGGCGCCTTGGCCTTTGCCCGCTACCAATGGCGCTACCGTTCGTTGTTTCAAAAGCTGATCCTGCTGCCGATCTTCTTTCCTCAGGCGGTGCTGGGGCTTGCGCTTTTGATGTGGTTCAACGCCATCGGTGTCATCCCCAGCTGGAAAACCGCGATTGTCGCGCATCTGGTCTGGATCGCGCCGATTGCCACGCTGATCGTTGCTATCCGCGCCTACAGCTTCGATCCCGCGCTTGAGGAAGCCGCGCGCGACATGGGGGCAAGCACGCTGACCGTGTTGCGCGAAATCACGCTGCCGCTTCTGGCACCGGGGCTAGTGACAGCGGGGCTTTTCGCCTTTCTGCTCAGCTGGGGCAATTTCCCCTTGTCGCTGTTCACGACCGGCGCCGATTCCACATTACCCAAATGGCTCTACTCGCGGATGGTATCGGGATATTCGCCACTGGTTCCCACGCTCGGGGTGCTGTCGGTGGTGGGTTCGTTCCTGCTGATCGCGGTGGTTTTCGTCGTGGCCAGACTTTGGCGGATACGGCGTGGAGCAGGGGTTGCTGCGACTGAATAATACCAACAGGAGGACCAAGGAATGCTGACAAGCCTCAAGGACAAGAGCGTTATCGTCACCGGCGGATCAAAGGGGATTGGCCGGGGAATCGCCACGGTTTTCGCGCGGCAGGGCGCGAAGGTCACCATCACCGCCCGCGGCGAAGAGGCGCTGAAGAAGGCTGCGGCCGAGATCGAGGGCAATGTGCGCTACGAGATCTGCGATGTATCCGACTGGGCGTCGGTCAAGGCGATGGTTGACAGCGTCGCTGCCGCGCAGGGCGGGCTGGATGTGATGTGCGCCAATGCCGGAGCCTTTCCGCAAACCAAGATGATCGACATGGATCCCTCTGAATGGGATCAGGTCATGGCCACCAACCTGCGCTCGTCGTTTCTGTGCGTAAAGGCGGCCATTCCGCATTTCGAGAAGGCTGGCAAAGGGCGCGTGGTGCTGACTTCGTCCATCACCGGGCCGGTGACCGGCTTTCCGGGCTGGGCGCATTATGGTGCCTCCAAGGCGGGCCAGCTTGGTTTTCTGAAAACCGCCGCGATGGAACTGGCGCGCTACAACACCACGATCAACGCGGTGATGCCGGGTAACATTTATACCGAAGGGCTGCAGGATCTGGGGCAGGAGTATCTGGATACGATGGCTGCCTCGATCCCGCTCAAGCGGCTGGGCAATATCGAGGATATCGGCAATGCCGCGCTGTTCTTCGCCTCGGATGAAGCAGCCTATATCACGGGTCAGCAGATCGTTGTCGATGGCGGCCAGATCATCCCCGAATCGCTTGAGGCGATCGAAAGCATCTGAACGGTCAGGGAAAGGACGGCAAACATGGCAGGCACCGACATGCCGCTGGCCAAGCTGCTGGAGCATCTTGACCGGCTTGCACAAAAGGCGCTCGCGCTCTGGGATCTTCCCCCGAACGCCCATGCGACACTGCTCAATGTCTCGGAGAACGCCACCTATCTGGTCAAGGCCGATGGCGGGTTTCGGGCAATCATGCGGGTGCATCGCGAAAACTATCACACCCGGCGCGCGATTGAATGCGAACTGGCCTGGATCGACGCGCTCGACCGTGATCAGGTGGTTGTCACGCCCGGTCATTATACGGGCCGGGACGGTCACGCGATCCAGTCCTGCACCATCGACGGGTTGGATGCCGCGCGCTTTGTGGTGCTGTTCCATTTTGTCGAGGGCGCACAGCCTGACGAAAGCGGGGATCTGACAGCGCCGTTCCGGCAACTGGGTGCGATGGCCGCGCGGATGCATGATCACGCCACGTCGTGGACGCGCCCCGATGGATTCGAGCGGCTGGTCTGGGATGACCAGGCGGTGTTCGGCCCACAGGCGACCTGGGGCAACTGGCGCGACGCGCCCAATGTGGATGCCTCGGTGCGACCGGTGCTTGAGGCAGCGGAACAGACCATTCGTTCCCGGCTGGCCGCCTATGGCAAGGGCAGCAACCGCCATGGGTTGATCCATGCCGATATGCGGCTGGCCAATCTGTTGATCGATGGGGCTGAAACCCGCTTGATCGATTTCGACGACTGCGGCTTTGGCTGGTTCATGTATGACTTCGCCGCCGCGATCAGTTTCATAGAGGCCGATCCGTCGATACCCGCTCTGAAAGCCGCCTGGTTGCGCGGTTATCGTAGCGTTCGCGATCTGCCCGCGAGCGATGAAGCAGAGATCGACACCTTCATCATGATGCGGCGCATGGCATTGCTGGCCTGGATCGGCAGCCACATAGAAGCGCCAGAGCCTCAGGCGATGGCGCCGCATTTTGCGGCTGACACGGCACGGCTGGCGAAGATCTGGCTTGAAACCGTTTCGCAGCATGCCGTCTAGCCCCCATGATCTCGGCCTGAGCTGACTGGCTCGGTGGTCTCTCCCGCGGCATTCTGCGTTCGAGGGTTGCGCCGGATGGGCCGGTGCCGAGCCTCAAGAATGGGGGAGAGACCATATGCAGGATAGCACGAAATGCGCCGATGATCAGGAAACCGGAGATGGCCGGGAACTCCAGATACAGCAGGTCCGGCCCGTGTCCGGACCGTGACAATGCTGGTTCATGTTTCCTCAGAAGTACTTGGGCAAAACTTCCAACCTCACGGGTTCTGCGATCAGCCGTCGAGCAGATCAGCACCGCTGTTTCTGGGTGGTCTGCGGTATCGTTTTGGCGACGGCGGAGGGGTGATGCCCGCGTGTGAACGGGTGAGGCCCGGGATTATCGAGGTGGATCAGGCCCGCCAGAATGACCGTCAGCGCTGGCATGAAAATTAGCCAGAGGGTGGCTGAAACCTCCCTCTGGCCGAGCCCTAAGATGCTGCCCTCAGCACCGGGTGCAGTGCAGCAAAGCGTCAGTGACAATCAACAGTCGGTGGCGTGCAACCGGTGATGAGTCCGGCTATCGGTTTACCGGATTGTGAAGCCCCGGTAGCCCTTGGCCTTGGCCTCGTTCATTTTCTCCATGTAGCCGTTCATCCGTAAGCGGGAAGCTGAGGCCGTTTAGGGTCTGTAGTTCCAAGGCATGAGTGCG
>CAZCAX010000030.1:0-44019 GCA_964496915.1 uncultured Rhodobacter sp. | reverse complement strand
ATGACAACGAATGGGGCTTCTCAAACCGCATGCTCGACACCGCAACAACCATGGCCGAAAAAATGTGACGCCCTCTGATTGTACGGCCTCGGTACATGCCGGGTCGAGCACGATACCAAAGGATCATCCCGGCCAACCGTTCCATAAGCCGAAATGTCTAACGTCAGATCATGTTGACATTTGTCAGGTGATCGGCAATCACAGGACAGGATCAATGGATTGGGGGGGGATATGCAAAACGCGCCTACGACCGAACAGGTGGCCGCCGGGATCAGGCGGCGCGTCTTTGAGCATGCGATACGCAACAATGGCGGGTATCTGTCACAAGCCTGCTCTGCGGCGGAACAGCTTGCTTTCCTGTATAACGAAGCGCTCAACCTGGGGCCTTCCACCATGCCCATGGTGCCACCGCCCTTTGCTGGCGTGCCCTCGGCCAACAACCCCGATTATGTCACTGGCGCAGGGTACAACGGACCATTCACCCCCGAATATGACCGCCTGTTCATTGCCCCGGCGCATTATGCACTGGTGGCCTACGCCTGTCTGATCGAAACCGGGCGCATGGCCCCGGAGGGGCTGGAGATGTTCAACAAGGACGGGTCTTCGGTCGAGATGATCGGCGCCGAACACAGCCCGGGGATGGAGGTGCATAACGGCACGCTGGGCATCGGGCTTTCGACGGCGGCGGGCCTGGCCTGGGGGCGCAAGCGCAAGGGCGAGGCAGGCAATGTCTGTGTCTTCATGTCTGACGGCGAGGTGCAGGAGGGTCAGACCTGGGAGGCCGTGCAGGCCGCCGCGCATCACGGGATCGACAATCTCTGGGCATTGATGGATGTCAATCGACAGCAATGCGACGGGGCGATGGATGACGTGATGCGGGTGGGTGACATTGCCACCAAGCTGCGCAATTTCGGTGCGGTCGTGGCAGAGATTGACGCCCATGACCTGACGGCACTGCGTCAGGCCCGCGCGCTCCCGCATGAGGGTCAGCCGCTGATCATTCTTGCCCATTCCTCGCCAACCAAGGGAATGGACTTTCTGATGCGCCGCTTTCCTCGGCTTCATTATGTCCGCTTCAAATCCGAAGAAGAGCGGCGTGAGATGAATATCGCAATTGCTGCAGAACTGGGCATCGCGCCCATCGAGCTGGAGGATCACTGAAATGGAAATGGTCAACCGCCCCTATGCCCGCGCGTTCGAGCAGTATGCCACCCAGCATCCCGAGGTTCTCTGCCTGTCGGCCGACCTGACATCGAGCTGCGAGATCGACGGTTTCCGCGACCGCCACCCGGATCAGTTCCTGTCAATGGGCATGGCCGAACAGAACATGCTGTCCTTTGCCGGCGGCCTGGGTCTTGCCGGGTTTCGCCCCTTCATACACAGCTTCGGGGTGTTTCTCTATCGCCGGCCCTATGATCAGTTGATGGCATCGATCGCCTATCCGAGGCGCAAGGTGCGATTGATGGGTTTTCTGCCGGGCATCACGACACCCGGAGGCATGACCCACCAGGCCATCGAGGATATCGCGCTGATGCGTGCGATCCCCAACATGACGGTGCTGGAGGCCGGGGACGCGACAGAGGTCGAGTCCATCGTTGCCGAGGCTGATGCCGTCGATGGCCCCGTGTACTGCCGCATCCTGCGTGGTTCGGTGCCCCGGCTGTTTGCCACGCCGATGAAGATCGGGCAGATCCGGGTGCTAGCCGAAGGCAGCGACGTGCTTGTCGTCACCGCAGGCATCGCCACGGAAGAGGCGTTGCGCGCACGCGCCGCGCTGGCCGAGGCGGGTGTTTCGGTTCGCCATCTGCACCTGAACACGCACAAGCCCTTTGATGCGGCACAGATTGTCGATCATGCCGCCAGTGTACGGCATGGCGTGGTGACGCTTGAAAACCATCTGGTTACCGGCGGCATCGGCTCGATGGTGGCCGAGGCCCTGGCCGAGGCCGGGCTGCCTCGACGTCTGGTGCGGCTTGGGTTGCAGGACACCTATGCCCATGGCGGTTCCCGTCCCTATCTGATGCGTTACTACGGGCTCGATGCGCTCTCGCTGGTGCGGGCGGTCGAACAGGTGGCAGGGCAGCAAACCGGTATTACCGAAGAGTCACTGGAAACCGTCCGCATTGACGCGGTGCATTCCGCTGTCAAGGCCGAGGCGCTATGACCCGCTTCCACGTCACCTATCGCATCCAAGCCGCGGACCTGACCGAGGCCCGTCAGCGGGCCGAGGGCGTCGCATTGGAGCAAACTGTCGAGATCCCGCAAGACGTGGTGCCCGAGGGCTATATCAGGAACGAGATTCTCGGCCGCGTCGAGGATATCGGCGCCGAGGGAGAAGGGCGGTTTCGCGCGACGATCAGTTACAGTCCTGACAGCGCCGGGCCGGAGTTCACCCAGTTCCTGAACGTCGTTTTCGGCAATTCCTCGATCCAGCGCGGTTTGCGTGTCATGGCTGTCGATCCGGGCGCCGAAATGCTGCGCCGCCATCCCGGCGCTCGTTTTGGCATTAGCGGGCTGCGGCGGCTTGCGGGGCGCGCCTCTGGCGGGATGATTGCGCCGGTCATCAAGCCGCAGGGCAGCAGTGCCGATGCCCTTGCGAGGGTTGCTTATTTATGCGCGCGGGCGGGGGCTGATATCGTCAAGGAAGATCACGGTATCACAGACCAGCCGATGGCACCCTTTCGCGAAAGAGTGGAAAAGGTCGCCGACGCCGTGGCCCGCGCCGCCGAGGAAACCGGCCATCGGGCGCTCTATTTTCCTTCGGTGGCGGGGCATCCGGCCGAAATCTTCGACAACCTCCGTTTTGCACGCGATGTGGGGGCTGATGGTTTTCTGGTCATGCCCGGTCTGTTGGGTTTCGGGCTGATGCATGCGATCGCCAACGATCCCGAACTGAACCTGCCGGTGATGAGCCACCCCAGCTTCCTTGGCCCTTATGTGCTGTCGCCCGATACGGGGCTGGACCACGGAGTAATGTTCGGCACGCTCCAGCGGCTTGCCGGGTCAGATATTTCCGTATTTCCGAATGTCGGCGGACGGTTTGGTTTCAGCGAGGTTGAATGCCGCGCCATCGCCGACGCATGCCGTGACCCGGCTGGACCGGGCCTGCCGATCCTGCCCAGCCCTGGCGGTGGCATGAGTGTCGAACGGGCCGCGGATATGGCGCGCATGTATGGGCCGGATGTGGTCTATCTGCTGGGTGGAAGCCTTTTGCGGCTGGGCGAGGATATTGGCACGGGCATAGCCGCGATGCGCAGCGCCATAGACGCCACATCCTGATCCCGAGGCGCTTTCCAGCAAGGATGAGGAAAAAGAAACGCCCTGCGCAGACCGCTGCGCAGGGCGTATTGCATCAACGCAGCGCCGCCTCGACGTTGCCGCCATCAACCGTCATGATGTGCCCGGTGGTCCGTTCGGCAAGGGCCAGCGCGACAAAGGCATCGGCGACATGTTCGGCCTCAACCTCGCGCCTCAGGAGGTTACCGGCAAGGTAATCCTGCGTGCTCAGCCCGCGCGCTGCCGCGCGTTCGCGGATCATGTCATCGGTCAATAGCCCTGAGCGGATGCGGTCAGCATTGACCCCGTTGACCCGCACAGCATCACTTCCCAATTCCAACGCAAGCTGGCGCACGAGAAAAAGGGTCGCAGCTTTGGGCAAACCATAGGCACCAAAGCCCTTGCCCGGATTGACCGCCTGTTTCGAGACATTGAACAGAAGCTGACCACCCCGCCCTTGTGCGCACAACACTGCTGCCACCGCCTGCGCAAAGGCGACCGGGGCAAAGAAGTTGAGTTCGAAACTCTGGCGCAGGGTAGCATCGGGGAGAGTCGCCATCTCTCCGGTCAGCGCAGCTCCGGCATTCGACACCAGAATATCCAGCCCGCCGAAACGGTCGATGCAGGCTGCGACGGCGTCTTGGGCAGCACCGGCAACAGTGATGTCGCAGGCATAACTGTCATGATCGCGGCCAAGCGCTTTCTCCAGTGCGGCCAGTGCATCGGCATCGCGATCGACCAGCATCAGCGATGCCCCCTGGCGGGCGAAGCTCCGCGCAACCGCGCTGCCGATCGCGCCCGCAGCCCCGGTGACCAGCACCACACGGCCCTGCAAGGGTGCGGGGCGCGCTTTGCCCAACTTCGCCTGTTCAAGCGACCAGTACTCCATATCGAACAGATCTTTCTCGGGGATGGGGTGGAAGCCGCCCGCCGCCTCGCCGTCGCGCATGATCCGCAGGGTTTGTTCCCCGATATCGGCAGCGATCCGTGCAGCGGCCTTTGTGGCCCCGATCCCGATCAGGCCGATACCTTCGGCCCAGACCAATCCGGGGACAGGGGCGAGCATGGTTTTTGCACCGCCGAAACGCGGCGCCTGCCGTTCGAAATACGCCCGGTAGCGGGCGGAATAATCGGCGAGGGCTTGCGACAGACCCTCGGGCGTCATCTGCGATGCCCTCAGTAACAGCGGGTGACCTTTGGTGCGGATAACATGATCAGGTGTCGCAACGCCGCGCTGCGCCAATGCCTCCAGATCGGGGCGCGCAAGGAATTGCGCAACCGTATCGTTTGCGCGCAGGTCCAGCACGGGCATAGGCGCATCGTCGCCTTGCTCCGCAGAGATTGCTGCACGCAGAAGTGGCAGGACACGCTGCCTTTCTTCCTTTGGCAAGGACGCCGAAGGGTGCAGCGGTCCCGGGCGCCGGTCTGCCAGCCAGGCTTCGACTGCATTGGTATGGGCGATCAGCCGGTCATAAGACGCTTTGGCGGTATCGGCCCAGGTGAAATGTCCATGATTGACCAGCAACAACCCTTCGGCTTGCGGGTTTTCCTCGAAAACCCGTGCCGCGGCCTTGGCCAGTGCGAAACCGGGCATGATATAGGGAACCAGCGCCATGCGGTCGCCGAATATTTCGGCAGTAGCGGCGGCTACTTCGGGCAGATTGGCCAGGGCCAGAAAGGCGGTTGCATGGGTATGGTCAATGTAGCGCGGCGGCAGCCATGCGTGCAGAAGCGTTTCAACCGAAGGATTGGGGGCAGTGCTGTCCAGCAGGTTGGCACGCTGGACATTGACCATTTCTTCATCGGTAAGGGAATCGAGTGCACGCAGCGCGCGCAGTGCATCGAGCCGGACAGCGGGGAGCCCGGCGGCCTCGATGGTTTCCAGATCCCAGCCCGAGCCCTTGACATGCAGAACATCGATCTCCTGGCCCATCACATCGCGCGCGCGCAGCTTGACCGAGGTGTTCCCGCCTCCATGCATGACCAGATCGGGATCGCGCCCGATGAGCCTTGAGGTATAGACCCGTAACGCCAGTTCGCGTGCCTGCGGGTCGTTGCCTGCGGCTTCCTGCATCCGAAGGGCGTCTTTGTCCTGCCAGTTATTCTTGATCATGCTATGTGTCCTTGCACAGATTGGGTGCTGGATTGACACTGAAACAACTTTCGACAAATGTCAAATGCAGGTGACAATAGTAGGTAGGAATGGCAGATGCTGACAACACGACGCAGGGTTGCAGGCCAGATCAGCGGTGAGAACGTCATCACCGAGGTCGCGTGGATGTATTACCAGGACGGGATGAACCAGAAGGAAATCGCCGACCGGCTTGGAATCTCGCGCGCCTCGGTCGTGAATTACCTGCAGGAGGCGCGCGAATCCGGGCTGATCCGGATTACGCTGGCTTCGGATTGCTTCACAACGCATCGACTGGCGCAGGAATTGTGCAAGCGCTTCGGGCTGCAGGCGGCCTATGTCGTGCCCGATGAGGCGTCAGCCACGCCCGAGGAAACCTTCTCGCGCGTTGTAAAGGGTGCGGCAGAATGGCTGCCTGCATTGCTCTCACCGAACGATCGGTTGGGGGTGGCATGGGGGCGCACGGTCTATGATCTGGCGACAGCGCTGGAGCACCAGAGCTTTCCTGACCTGTCGGTCATCCAGCTGGTGGGCTCCATGTCGACGCCTTATGGGTTCACGGCCGAGGCCTGTTCGACAAGGCTGGCGCAGAATCTGGGGGCGCATTGCTACAACCTGCACGCCCCGGCCATTCTGAGCAGGGCGGATCTGGCGCGGGAGTTGCGCAACGAGCCCATCCTGCGCGAACAGCTCGACCGGTTGCGCAAGATAACGAAAAGCCTGTTTTCGGTAGGCACCTGCCTGCCCGAAAGCCATGTCGTCGGCTCTGGCGTTGCCACGCGCGCAGAACTGGACTGGTATGTTGCCCAAGGCGCGGTGGGGGTCATCTGCGGTCGTTTCATCGATGAAACCGGCCGCGGCATACCGGGACCGCTGGACGAGCGCATGATCGGCGCCGACCTTGATGGCCTGATCGGGCTTGAGGCGGGAATCCTTGTCACGCCCGGACACGACAAGGTGCAAGCCACCCGCGCCTGTATCGCGGGGGGCTATGCAACCCATCTTGTTACCAGCCTGACCGTGGCCGAGGCGCTTCTGGCATAGTTCTCACGGCGCCGGGCGGGCGAATTCGGGGAACATGTCGGCCATCGCCTCGGGGGTGGCCGCGCATATGCCGCGCTCGGTGATCAGCCCGGTCACCAGTTCGGCGGGCGTCACGTCGAAGGCCGGATTGCGCGCGCCGGTCCCGTCGGGCGAGATCTGCACCTCGGCAACCTGGCCGTTTTCGGTCTTGCCCTGAACATGCGTGATCTCGCGTGCGCTGCGTTCCTCGATCGGGATCTCGGTCAGACCGTCGCTTACCGTCCAGTCGATGGTTGGCGAGGGCAGCGCGACATAGAAGGGCACGCCATTTGCTTTCGCGGCCAGCGCCTTCAGATAGGTGCCGATCTTGTTACAAACATCGCCGCGGGCGGTGGTCCTGTCGGTGCCGACAATCACGATATCCACCTCGCCATTCTGCATGAGATGCCCGCCGGCATTGTCCACGATCAGATCATGGCTGACGCGATGGCTGTTCATCTCCCATGCGGTCAACAACGCGCCTTGGTTGCGCGGGCGGGTTTCATCGACAAAGACATGCACATCCAGCCCGGCCTTGATCGCGTGATAGATGGGCGAGGTCGCCGTTCCCCAGTCAACGGTCGCCAGCCAGCCCGCATTGCAATGCGTCAGCACGTTTACACGCCCACCGCCCTTGCGCGCGGCAATGTCGCGCAGCAGTTGCAGGCCGTGCTCGCCAATCTTGCGGTTGGTCTCGACATCCTCGTCGCAGATGGCGGCAGCCTTGGCCTGTGCGGCAGCGGCCCGGTCAGCCGGGGGCAGCGGCAACAGCTCGCCGCGCATCGCATCCAGCGCCCACCGCAGGTTGATCGCGGTCGGGCGGGTTTCGTTCAGAACGGTCCAGGCGCGGTTCAGCGCTTCGTCGGACGGGTCGCGCAGCATTTCCTCGGCCACCCCCCAGGCGGCAGTGGCCCCGATCAGCGGTGCGCCACGAACCCACATGTCCCGGATCGCGGCCTCGAAATCGGCAAGGCTGCGCAGCGCAACGATTCGCAAATCGTGCGGCAGCCAGCGCTGGTCGATGACCTTGACGGCTTCCGCATCGCGCCAGATCGACCGATAGGGCGTTCCGTTGATCTTCATAGGTAGTCCTTTTCGTTGATATGCCGCGTCAGTTCGGTGACGGTGGCCATGTCGATGATGTTGTTACGGCCGATGACGAGGGCGCGGCCCAACATCAGCCCCCGCGCCTCGCAGCGGGCACGCAAGGTTTCGTCGGTGATTTGATCAAACTCGGCGATATGGGCCAGACCAAGGGTGCGGCGGTGCATTTCCACCCCGCAAAAGCCCAATGTGTCGCGCCAGATCGCGGCCAGCCGGTCCAGCCGCGCCTGTTCGGAACCCAGCTCATCGCCCTGAGCCTCGAACAGGGTTGACTGATATAGAATCCCTTGCCGTTCGGTGCGCCACAAATGCGAGAACTCCGCGCTGAACCCGGACCAGAGTTCAGCAACCGTTTGCAATATCCAGTCCTGATAGTTCCGGCGCGCTTCAACATTGGCCAGGTGGCCGGGCTGGGCGCAGTATGCCATCAGGAAGTTCGCGATCAGCATGCCGATATCGAACCCCATGGGGCCATAGGTCGCAAACTCCGGGTCGATCACGCGGGCCTGATCGCCATGAACCATGACCGATCCGGTGTGCAGGTCGCCATGCAGCAGGGTTTCGGCATTGTTGGCAAAGGCCGCCTTCAGGTGCTGCGCGGCCACCTTCAGATCCCTGTCAGCGCGCAGCATCGTTACAATCGGGTCAAGCGCCGGGGTGTGGCGATTCATCTCGACGTCGAAATAGGGGTCCGAAAAGACAAGATTTTCGGTGATGTCACACAGTTCGATATTCTCGGAAAACAGGGCCAGATCGCGCTTGCGCTCGGCTGTGGGCATGTGCAGGTCGGACCCGCGGAAAAGGGTGCGCGCACAGAATTCTCCCAGAAAGCGGCCCAGCCCGTCATGGGTCTGACCCTGCATCAGGCTTTGGCGCAGGATGACATGATCGGTCAGGAACTCCATCACGACCAATGCCTGCCCCTCGTCATAATAAAAGACTTCCGGCACCGAGCCCGGGGCGCGCGCAGCCTGGCGGATCAGCGCATGGTATTCGAAAAAGGCCCGTTTCAGGGGCAGAGGCCAGCTCTCGCCAACCAGCCGGACATAGGGTAGGGCCTGTTTGACAATAACTTGCCCCCGATCACCGGTAACGATGAAGACAAGATTCAAATTGCCGTCGCCGACTTCCTGAATCTGCCAGCTCGACGGGTCGCCTGTGCGTTGCGTGATGGCCTGGACATGGCCCAGCCTCTCCGCCACCGTTTCAGGGCGCAGCGCTTCATAAGCTGCTTCGCTCATCTGTGCATCCTCCTCCTGCGGGTGAGCTACGGTGCATTGCGCAACCGTTGACACCTTCAGTTTTCCGCTTTTTAAGCAAATGTCAAATGGTATTGACATTTGAGACATTCCGGCAATAGTCGTGCCATGGGGGGACTTGAATGATGCGCAATGCATTGGAGATACGTGGCTTAGGCAAGGCGTTCGGAACCAATAGCGTTCTGCGCGGGATCGATCTGGACCTGCCGGCCGGGCAGGTTACGGTGTTGATGGGCGCCAATGGCGCCGGAAAGTCCACCTTGGTCAAGATCATGTGCGGTGTGCAGGGTGCCGATTGCGGCTCCATGCGGCTGGCAGACGAGGCTTATGCGCCAGACAGTCCGCACGCGGCTTTGAAGGCCGGTGTCGTGACCGTGCACCAATCCATCAATGACGGTGTCGTCACGGATCTCGATGTCGCCTCGAACCTGATGCTCGATCGTATCGCCTCCCAGGGGGGGCTTTTCCTGCGCACATCGCGTCTGCGGCGCGAGGCGCAGGCGATCGCAGCCGCCGTGGGCCTGTCAGTGCCGATGCGGATGCCGGTCGCGCAACTGTCGCTGGCTGACAGGCAACTTGTCGCTATTGCGCGGGCATTGTCGCACGATCCGCGCGTACTGATCCTTGACGAACCCACCTCCTCGCTTTCCGAGGCCGAGGCCCGCCGCCTCTTCGACCTGATCGAAACGCTGCGCGCGCGGGGGGTGGCGATCCTTTACATCTCACATCGCATGTCGGATATCCGCCGGCTTGCCGACCGGATCCTGTCAATGCGTGACGGTGTGATTTCGGAACGGTTCGAAAGCAAGCCGCTGGATTATTCGGGTGCAGTCCGGGCCATGCTGGGCCACGAGATGACCGAAGTCGATATCGATATCCCGGCCCCTGGCGCTTCGGTTCTGGCCGCATCCGCGTTGAAACTGCGCGCTGATGCCCGGCCGTTCGACCTGACCTGCCGCCTGAACGAGGTGGTGGCCGTTGTCGGCCTCGTCGGCAGCGGCAAGGCGCAACTGGCCAATGTGCTGTTCGGGCTGGATGCGCCGGTTTCAGGCCGGATGACGCTCGACGGCGCGGCCTACACTCCGCGAAACCCCGCCGACGCCATCGCGCGCGGCGTCTTCATGGCGGCCCGCGACCGCCGGACAAATGCCGTCATTCCTGATTTTGATATCACCCGCAACCTGACCTTGCCTTTCCTGCGCCGTCATAGCGGGTCCGGGCAGGCCGTGCGGCGCAGCAGTGAGAGAAAGCTGGCCCTTCGCATGATCGCCGAGATGGGGGTCAAGTGTCAGTCGCACACGGACAACATCCTTAGCCTGTCGGGCGGGAACCAGCAAAAGGTGATGGTTGGACGATGGATGGCAGAAGAAGCGCGCCTGCTTATTCTGGACGAGCCGTTCCAGGGCGTGGATATCCAGGCCAGGCGCGATATCGGGGCGCGAATTCGTGACGGCAGCCCGAACCGGGCAACCCTGGTGCTTGTCACAGAACTGGACGAGGCGCTTGAGGTCGCAGACCGCATCCTGGTCATAAGCGAGGGCAGCATCGTGAGCGAACATCGAAATGAATCGATCGACGTCGCGGCGATCATGGCTGAAGTGGCAGACAGCCCGGCTCTGGCCGGGAACGAAAGGCAATTGACGTGACTTTGCAGACAAAACTGGTCGATCTGGCCATCAAATTCGGTTTCCTGTTGCTGATGGCGGGCCTGATCGTGTTCTTTTCGATCTCGGCCGCAGGGTTCCTGTCACCGCACAGCGCGGTCTTCGTGTTCCAGTCGGTGGCGATCACCGGCATTCTGGCGCTAGGGGTGACGGCGACGCTGGTGGTGGGTGGCTTTGACCTGTCCATTGGCGCGGTGGCGACATCAGCCCTGATGCTGTCGGCCTATGTCATGGTTGTATGGGAACTCAACGCGGGTGTGGCCATTGCGCTTTGCCTGCTGATGGGGGCCGGCGTTGGCCTGATCAACGGTCTGTTGATCGTCAAGGCGCGTGTGCCCGACCTGCTGGCGACACTGGGCATGATGTTCCTGCTGATCGGTCTGCAGCGCATCCCCACCGAAGGGCGCTCGATCTCCACGGGCATGACCTTGCCCGACGGATCGGTGGCACGCGGGTCATTCTCGGAATTCTTCCTGATGCTGGGGCGACACCGGATCGACTTCTTTATCGAAAGGCTGATCCCGCTGTCGGTGGTATTTCTGCTGGTCGTTGCGCTGCTGGTCTGGCTGTTTCTTGAACTCACGCGCCACGGTCGATTGATGTATGCGATCGGCTCGAACGCGCAGGCGGCGCACCTGGCCGGTGTCAAGGTCGATCGGTACAAGGTCGTGGCCTACATGATTTCGGGCACGCTGGCCTCTTTCGGCGGCATATTGCTGGCAGCGCGGCTCGGGCGGGGCGATGTCGCGTCAGGCACGAACCTGCTTCTGGACAGCGTTGCCGCCGCACTGATCGGTTTTGCCGTGCTTGGCGCGGGCAAGCCCAATGCCTTCGGCACCGCTATCGGAGCCCTGTTCGTCGGCGTCCTGCTCCAGGGTATGACGATGATGAATGCCCCCTATTACACACAGGATTTCATCAAGGGCGCCGTTCTGGTCGTCGCCTTGGTCTTTACCTTTGCGCTGTCCGGTCGCGGCAGCCGAGGGCATTGAGCCTATCTGCAACTCAGTCTTAAGAAAGGGAGGAAACCATGATCTCGAGACGTAAACTGATGGTGACAGCAAGTGCTGTCGCCCTGATGCCCCTGGCGGCCTTCGCCCAGGATGTGCCTGCACCCTTCGACAATCCGGGCGATGTGACGATCGCACTGGTGCGCTATCTTTCCACCGGGGATTTCTTCCAGGCCTATCTGGCCGGGGTCGAGTCCCAGGCAGCCGCCCTTGGGGTCAACCTTCGGGTGCTCGACAGTCGCCAGGACGCAGCGTTGCAGGCCGACATGGTGGATCAGGCCATTGCGCTCGGTGTGGACGGGATCATCATCCAGCACGGCCTGACCGAGTCCATGCAGGACGCGGCGCAGCGCGCGGTCGATGCCGGGATCCGCGTGGTCGCGTTCGATGTGAATGTCGAGAATCCTGCCGTTCCGCAGATCGAACAGTCCGACCGTGATCTGGCGCGTCTGGCGCTGGAGCAGGCGATTCTGGACAATGGCGAGGCTTTCAACGCCGCTTATGTCTATGTTCCCGGCATTGCCCCGCTCGACAGGCGCGATGAAACCTGGCGTGACTTCCGTGCCACCTATGAAGGCATCGTGGAGGTCGCGCAGTTTGGCACGCTGGACAACCCCATCGCCAATTCAGTTGCGAACCAGGCGCGGGCGGTGTTTTCAGCGAACCCCGGAATTGAGGTTGTGTTCGCCCCTTACAACGAATTCGCCAAGGGCGTTATGATCGCGGCCCAGGAGGCCGGCGTGGCGGAGAATATCAATATTTACTCGGCCGATATCTCGACCGCCGACATTGCCATGATGCGGGAGCCGAACTCGCCCTGGGCAGCGACAGCGGCGACAAATCCGGCCGTTGTGGGCGAGGTATCGGTGCGCGCTCTCGCCTTGCTGATTGCGGGTGAAGACCCCGGCGCGCAGGTGATCGTGCCGCCGACGCTGATCACGCGCGCAATGATCAACGATGGCAACATCACCAATATGGAAGAACTGGGGGAAAGCATCCCGTCCTTCCTGCATGCCGATGTCGCCATCGCCGACTGGATCCCTCTTCCACAGCGTTGATCAGACTTCGGCAACAGACATACGCCCACGCGAAGGGCCGGCCGAACCTGGCCGGCCCTTTTTGGTATCTGACCGCTCCCGGTTTCACGGGAGGTTTCGTTGTATTTCGCCTTGGCCGCGAAGGCGGGGATGTAGGCACGACCGCGGTTCTCAAGACCGATCACAGCGCTCGCTCTGGTCGCCGGGGTGCAGATTGTTCACATCTCCGGGCTTGCAAAGTTCAGGGGCGCTCTGACATAGAAGGCATGTCAGGTGCCCCGTCTCGGGGAGAATCGGGAAGCCGGTGAAAATCCGGCGCGGGCCCGCCGCTGTAAAGGGGACTGGCCGGACACAAGCCACTGGGCGTAGCCTGGGAAGGCGTCCGGTTCGGGTGAACCAGAGCCAGAAGACCGGCCTGACGACATTGGTGGCGCGGCTGGACCCTGCATCGCCCTTGTCTTTTGCGGAGGCCCCCATGCCGGACCAATCCGCGCCGAAACCGGCGCGCATCTTTTCCCGTTCCGAGCGGCAGGCGATGTACGATATCATCAACGCCCGCAGGGATGTTCGAAACGAATTTCTGCCAGATCCGATTGATGAGCGCGCCCTGCGCCGCTTGCTTGAGGCGGCTCATGCTGCGCCCTCGGTCGGGTTCATGCAGCCGTGGAACTTCATTCTGATACGGGACGCGGTGCGCAAAGCAGAGGTGCATCGCGCCTTTGCACGCGCCAATGACGAGGCCGCCGAAATGTTCCCCGACGACCGGCAAGCGGCCTATCGTGCGCTGAAGCTGGAAGGCATCCGGAAGGCTCCGCTCAACATGGTGGTGACCTGCGACCGCGAACGCGGCGGCAAGGTGGTGCTGGGGCGAACGCATAATCGTGATATGGATCTGTATTCAACGGTCTGTGCGGTGCAGAATCTGTGGCTGGCCGCAAGGGCAGAGGGTATAGGCGTGGGTTGGGTCAGCATCTTCGATCATGAGGATGTCAAAAGCCTGCTTGGTATTCCCGATCATGTCGAGCTGGTGGCCTATCTCTGCCTTGGTTACGTTGCCGACTTGTTTGACCAGCCGGAACTGGCGGCGCGGGGCTGGCGTCAACGCATCCCTCTGGACGATCTGATCATGAACGAATACTGGCACGAATGAGCGGCGCAGCCATCCTTGATCGCCGCCCCCACATCGGCCAGCGCGATCACGCCATCAACGGGAAATCCGGAGCGGATCTTTTGACCCCGTCCGCGTTTTCATACGGAAGTGCAGCCCGCTCTTTGGATTCTGGCTCCAGATCTCCACGGGGACGGCTGCACATTCCCCTTTCTGCTGTTTACACAGGCATCGATACAAAGGCAGATGGTCCGAAACCTGAGGGCTTGCCAAGAATGAGGATGCCGGAATGAGCCATGACGAAAACGCCCGCCACGCGGAAAAGATGCGCAAGATCAAGGTGGCGCGCGACAAGATGATGGCGACGAAGACAGAGGAAAAGGGCTTGATCATGGTGCATACCGGGTCAGGCAAGGGTAAATCGTCTTCTGGCTTTGGCATGATCATGCGCTGCATCGCCCACGGAATGCCCGCTGCTGTCGTTCAGTTCATCAAGGGCAATTGGGACACGGGCGAAAAGACCTTTCTGCGCGAGCGGTTTGCTGACGAGTGCCGTTTTTTCGTATCAGGCGAAGGCTTTACCTGGGAAACGCAGGATCGTGAGCGCGACATTGCGGCGGCGCAGAACGGTTGGAAGATTGCCAGGGAGCAGATCCTCGACCCGCAGATCAAATTCGTGCTTCTTGATGAGATCAATATCGCGCTGCGCTACGATTACCTTGAGATCGACGAGGTGGTAGACTTCCTGCTGACGAAAAAGCCGGCCATGACCCATGTCTGCCTGACCGGGCGCAATGCCAGGCCCGAGCTGATCGAGGCCGCTGACCTTGTGACAGAGATGACGCTGGTCAAGCACCCTTTCCGTGAGGGCGTAAAGGCGCAGGCTGGCGTGGAGTTCTGATCCGTGTCGCGCGCTGCCTGATCTCAGGCGCTTGCGCTGAGCGGCGAGGATTTGTAGCTCGCCATCAGATCGTTGAATTTCCCGCCCTGGACCGCAACATGTCCGCGCAGGGCATCCGCGGCCTGATCGGCGCGGCCATTCTCGAGTGCATCGAGGATCACGCGGTGTTCTGCCAGCGATTGCTCCAATCTACCGCGCACCCGCAATTGCAAGCGGCGGAAGGGCTTGAGCCGAGCATGAAGGCGCCGTGCCTGGTCTTCCAGAAAGCCATTGCCAGAGGCCTTGTAGAGCAGGTGATGGAAGCGTTCGTTCTCGCTGTAGTAAAGATCGTGATCATTGGCCGCGGCTGCCGTTTCGCAGGCGATGACCGTTTCACGGAGAGCAGCAAGATCTGTGCTTCTGATGCGTCGCGCGGCCAGTGACCCGCAAAAGGCTTCCAGCTCCGCCATGACCTCAAACATCTCGACCATCTCGGTCAGGCTGGGGTGACGCACGAAGGCGCCGCGATGGGGTACAAGTTCCAGCAGGCCAGAAGCCGACAATGTGTGAAAGGCTTCGCGCAGAGGGGTCCGTGAACATCCGAAGCGTTCTGACAGCGCCATCTCGTCCAGGCGCTCGCCATTCGACAACTCACCCGTAACGATCATGTGCTCAAGCGTTTCGCGCACTTTGTCGGCCACTTTGCGAATAGTCATCTTCCCAACCTTGATGGTCATCTGCCTCTGATATCTATCTACAATTGTGTGTCAAAACGCGCAACTTGTATACAAAAAAGTTGACTTTGCATGCAAAGTAACTTTTCTTGTCCTCACCATTGTTGAGGAGCAATGACGAAAACCTGCGCGGACAGATGTGGCTCGCGCAATCCCAGGGAGGAAATCATGAACTATCTTGGACTGGTTGCGGCCTCTGTCGTCGCAATCTCCGCCGCATTTGGCCCCGATTCCGCCGACGCGCAGCAACTTCGCCTGTCGCACCAGTGGTCGACTTCGGATTTGCGTCACACTGTGGCGCAGATGATCGCCGATGATCTGGAAGCTGCCGATGTCGGCCTGTCAATCCGCATCTTCCCGTCGGCTTCGCTGTTTTCGGCAACAGAGCAATATCTGCCGGTCAGTCGCGGACAGTTGGACATGACGGTCTATCCGCTTTCCTATGCCGGCGGGCAACGGCCGGAATTCAACCTTACGCTCATGCCGGGGTTGGTGCGCAATCATGACCATGGCGCGCGGCTGAACGCCTCGCCTTTCATGGAGCGGCTGGAAGAGCTGATGGCCGAAGATGATGTCATGGTGCTGGTGCATGGCTATCTTGCCGGCGGCTTTGCCGCCAAGGGTGAGTGCATCACCCGTCCCGAGCATATGGCAGGCCGTACAGTGCGCGCCGCAGGCCGCGCGTTCGAACAGATGCTGGCCGCAGCCGGAGCGTCGATTTCGTCGATGGCCTCGTCCGAGATCTACAACGCCATGCAGACGGGCGTTCTGGACGCGGTGAACACCTCGTCATCGTCCTTCGTGTCATTCCGCCTCTATGAGCAGGTGGATTGCTACACGCCTGCCGCCGATGTGGCGCTGTGGTTCATGTATCAGCCGCTGTTGATGAACAAATCAACCTTCGATGGCTTGAACGCAGAGCAGCAGGAAGCGCTGCTGGCCGCCGCTGCGCGGGCCGAGGAGTGGTATCTGGAACAGGCCAAGCTCGACGATGCGCGCTCGGTTGAAGTGTACCGGAACAATGACGTCCAGATCGCGGAAATGACCGACGAGGATTTCGAGGCCTGGCGCGCATTGGCGATGGAATCGGCTTATGCTGATTTCCTGTCGCAGGTGCCAAACGGGCAGGAACTGCTCGATCTGGCTTTCGCTGTCGAGTGAACGGACGCTGAGCAGGGGCGCGGCACGGGTCGCGCCCAGGCTTGCAAGACCACAGACTGTCAGGAGTGCGCCACATGGCCATGACAACCGCAGACGCCGGATGGCGCCGCGGGGCGGGGATGCTTGTCCGCGGCATCGAGGGGATTTCGACCCTGTGCGGATGGATCGCTGCCTCGATGATCCTCGCCTCCGTCCTGATCACCTGTCAAATGATCTTCGTGCGCTTCATGCTGCGCCAGTCGACCATCTGGCAGACCGAAACTGTTATCTACATGATGATCGCCGCGACCATGCTGGGGCTGCCCTATGTGCAGAAGCTGCGCGGTCATGTGAATGTCGATCTGCTGCCGATGGCGCTCAGCCCGACGCCGCGCATGGTGCTTGCGGTTCTGGTGCTGGCCTCTGGCATCGTGGTGCTGTCGATCATGGGCTTTTACGCGTTCGAGCATTGGCAGATCGCTTATCAGCGGGGCTGGCGGTCGTCGAGCGTCTGGGGGCCGCGCCTTTGGGTGGCCTATATCGCCATGCCTGTCGGTTTCGCCCTGTTCATACTGCAACTGCTCGCTGACCTCCTGGCGCTGCTCATCGGCCGGGACAAGGCTTTCGGACTGGAGGCTAACTGATGGACCCGCTTGTTCTTGGTGCATTGGTGGCCTTCGTCACCATCGCCGTGCTGTTTTCCGGCGTGTCGGTCGCGACCGGGCTGCTGATCGTCTCTGCCATGTTTCTTGCAGTGTTCGAGGGCATGTGGGCGCTGGAACTGATGCCCGACAAGTTCTTCGGCAAGCTCAATTCCTTCGCGCTGCTGTCAATCCCGATGTTCATAATCATGGGGGCGGCCATTTCATCGACGCGCGCGGGTTCAGACCTCTATGAAGCGCTGGAACGCTGGCTGACACGCGTGCCCGGCGGGCTGGTCATGTCCAATCTCGGAGCCTGCGCGCTGTTCTCGGCCATGTCCGGCTCCAGCCCAGCAACCTGCGCGGCCATCGGCAAGATGGGTATCCCCGAGATGCGCAAGCGCGGCTATCCGGACACGGTCGCTTCCGGCTCAATTGCGGCGGGCGGAACGCTTGGCATCCTGATCCCGCCTTCGGTCACGATGATTGTCTATGGCATCGCGACCGAGACCTCGATCGGAAGGCTGTTTCTGGCCGGTGTGGTTCCGGGGCTGATGCTGGTCAGCTTGTTCATGATCTGGTCGGTCTATTCCACCTGGCGCAACACTGGCTTGTCGGTCATGTCGGCCAGGCACTACAGCTTGCGCGAAAAGCTGGAAATCCTGCCGCGGGTCGTACCGTTCCTGCTGGTGATCGTGGGCGTGCTTTATGCCATGTATGGCGGCATCGCCACCCCGTCCGAGACTGCTGCTGTCGGCGCGCTTCTGTGCCTGCTGATGGCGATTGTCATCTATCGGATGTGGTCGCCCAGATCGCTGTGGGTGGTGCTAAGGGATTCAACGCGGGAATCGGTGATGATCCTGTTCATCATCGGTGCTGCCGGCGTGTTCAGCTACATGCTTTCGTCGCTTTTCATCACGCAATCCATCGCCATGTGGATATCGGGGCTGGAGGTCAATCGCTGGGTTCTGATGGGCGCGATCAACGTTTTCCTGCTGATTGCGGGGTTCTTCCTGCCCCCGGTCGCGGTGATCCTGATGGCGGCCCCCATCCTGCTGCCGATCATCCTTGCGGCGGATTTCGATCCCTACTGGTTCGCGGTGATCCTGACGATCAACATGGAAATCGGGCTGATCTCACCTCCTGTGGGCCTGAACCTCTATGTCATCAACTCCGTCGCGCCGGATATCAAGCTCAAGACCATTCTCAAAGGCTCGCTGCCCTATGTCGGATGCATGGTTCTGGCAATCGTGATCTTGTGCTTCTTCCCGGGTATCGCAACAGGGTTGCCTGATCTGGTGATGGGCCCTGTACGATGAACCGAACGGGTTATCTTGCAGATCTGCTCAATCATCTGGTCGAGCGCCGCTTCGTGCCGCTTCGCAGCGGCTCCGGGAAGCCTGTGGCCGAGATGTGCGCGGCCCTGATGACGGGCGAGGGCGAAGTTTCGACCAGGCGGCTGGCGGGTGAGATCCTTGGTGCCTATGCGCGCATGGATGACGCCGAAAAACGCGCCTTCTTTGCCAGACTTGCCGAGGAATTCGACATCCACTCCGACGCTGTTGCGCAAGCGGCGCTGAACTATGGCGCGGCGCGCGACGTCAAGCATCTTCGGATGCTGCTGCTTCTGGCCGAGCCGGGGCGGCAGGAACTTCTGCGCCGTCTGAACCATGCCCCTGGTGCGACAGTGGAACTGGTCCGCATGCGCAGCGACCTTCTGGGCTTTCTGCCCGATATGCCGGAGTTGGCCCGCATTGATCTGGATTTCGCGCATCTGTTCCAGAGCTGGTTCAACAGCGGGTTTCTGGTGCTGCGGCAGATCACTTGGGATAGTCCCGCGCGGCTTTTGGAAAAGATCATCGACTATGAAGCCGTCCATGCCATCGGGGATTGGGAAGCCCTGCGCGGCCGTGTCGATCCGAAGGACCGGCGCTGTTTTGCCTTCTTTCACCCGGCCATGCCTGACGAGCCGCTGATCTTTGTCGAAGTGGCGCTGGTCAAGGGCGTGCCCGGTTCGGTGCAGGCGCTTCTCGCAGAGGATCGCACGCCGCTGGACCCGGCAAGGGCGGATACTGCGGTTTTCTATTCGATCTCGAATTGCCAGTCCGGGCTGAAGGGCATCAGCTTTGGTAATTCGCTGATCAAGCAGGTAGTGGCACTGCTGCAACGGGAGCTGCCGCATCTGCGCCAGTTCGTGACGCTGTCACCGATCCCCGGTCTGGCAGCATGGCTGCGCGAGAAAGCCGAGGGCGGGGATACAACCGCGCAAGCGCTGCTGGCGGCGGCGCAGCCGATGGAGGACGCGCAGCAGACCAGCCTGAAGCGCATGGCCGCGCGCTATCTGCTTGAGGTGCGCGACAAGAACGACCGCCCGCGCGACCCTGTGGCGCGGTTCCATCTGCACAATGGCGCGCTGGTCCACGAAATCCATGCCGGTGCCGATCTTTCCGCGCGCGGAATCAAACAGTCCTGCGGGGCGATGGTCAACTATCTTTATGATATTGATCAGGTTGAAGCGCATCACGAAAGCTATGCAGCCCAAGGCAAGATCGCTGCATCCCGCGCAGTGCGTCAACTGGTCCGAGCCGCCCAAGAGTGACGAAAGCCGCCCCAGTGCGGCCGAGAGAGGAGTTCCGTTTCTATGACCAACCGGCTTTACGATGCGCTGTTTGCCCCGCTGGCAGGGGCAGAGCGTCCCTTTCTGACCTTGCCGGATGCGAGCCAGATCAGCGCGGCGGAATTTCACGACATGATCGCCCGTTTCGCCCACGCCCTGCGCGCAGCAGGTCTGCAGCCCGGCGACCGGGTAGCCGTGCAGGCGTCAAAATCGCCGCAGATGTTGGCCGTCTATGGTGCGGCGGTCGCGTCCGGGGTCGTGTTCCTGCCGCTGAACACTGCCTATACAGCAGAAGAGCTGGAATATTTCGTCGACGACTGCGGCGCGCGTCTGCTTCTTGTCGATCCCGTCCGCATCAATGCTTTGGCGCCCCTGGCGGAAAAGCTGGGGCTGCGGCTGGAAGGATTGGGGCCGGGGGGCAGTTTCGATGCCATCGCGCAGGATCAAGATACCACACTGACCCCGGAGCCGCGCGGCGAGGATGACTTGACCGCGTTGCTTTATACCTCTGGCACGACGGGCCGCTCGAAAGGTGCGATGCTCAGTCAGCGCAATCTTCTGTCCAATGCCGAGGCGCTCGTCGATCTTTGGCGCTTCACCCCGCAAGATGTGCTGCTGCATGCGTTGCCGATCTTTCACACGCATGGGCTGTTCGTGGCCAGCAATGTCGTGCTCAGGGCGCGCGCGCAGATGATCTTCCTGCCGAGTTTCGATATTGACCAGATATTCCGCTTCTTGCCCCGTGCCACGACAATGATGGGCGTTCCAACCTTCTACACCCGGCTTCTGGCCGATGCGCGGCTCAGCCGGGAGTCAGTCGGGCATATGCGGCTTTTCATTTCCGGCTCTGCACCCCTGCTGGAGGAAACGCATGTCGCGTGGGCTGAACGCACGGGCCACGCGATCCTCGAACGCTACGGGATGACCGAAACCAACATGCTGACCTCGAACCCGTATGACGGCGCGCGGCGGCCCGGCACGGTGGGCCAGCCCTTGCCCGGTGTTGCCTTGCGCATCGCCGACCCGGACACAGGCCAGGAGGTGCCAATGGGCGCGACTGGCATGATCGAGGTGAAAGGGCCGAATGTCTTTCAGGGTTATTGGCAAATGCCCGAGAAAACAGCCGAAGAGTTCCGCGCGGACGGCTTCTTCATGACCGGCGATCTGGGGATGATCGACCCGCAGGGTTATGTGAGCATTGTCGGCCGCGCCAAGGATCTGATCATCTCTGGTGGCTATAACGTCTATCCCAAGGAGGTGGAGCTAGTGCTCGACGAGATGCCGGGGGTTCTGGAGAGTGCCGTCATTGGCCTGCCCCATCCCGATTTCGGCGAGGCCGTGGTCGCGGTGCTGGTCCCCACGGGCGAGGGGCCGGACGAAAACCGGATCAGGGCCGCGATCAGCGAAAGGCTTGCGCGCTACAAGCAGCCCAAGGCCTACATCCTGCTGCCGGAACTGCCCCGCAACACGATGGGAAAGGTGCAGAAAGCCGCATTGCGCAAAGAATACTCAGAGTATTTTTGTTAAGGGCTCCTCTCGCTGCCGGTTCAGCGATGATCGTGGGGGGTAGCGGTTTCCTGATCGGTTTCGTCTGACTGGCTCAACAGTGCCACAAGTCGTGTGAAGTCATCAAAGGCAAGCGTGTGCGGCAGTTCGGAAAGGGGCGTCTTGCGATAGCCTTTGGTGTGCAGGGCAAACGGAATACCGGCGGCGTGGGCGGTTTCGGCGTCCACCTCACTGTCGCCCACGTAGAAATGGGGCGTGCCGAGCGGAGCAAATGCTGCCAGCAAGGGCGCGGGGTCAGGCTTTTTCTGCGGCACGCTGTCGCCGCCGATGACAACCGAAAAGAATCGCTCCAACCCCAGTTCCTTCAGAATCATGCGTGTCGGTGCAATGGCCTTGTTGGTGCACAGACCAAGCGGGTGGCCATTTGCCAAAAGCGCATCAAGGCACGCTATTGCGCCGGGATAGGGGCGCGACAGCCGCGCGGGAGCCGCCATGTAGTGCGAGAACATGGACACTGTCATGGCCCCCTCGCGGTCCGGGTCGATCCCGCACGCAAGGCGCGCGGCATGCACCAGATGCGCAATGCCATGCCCGATAAAGCCGCGTGTCTGTTCCAGCGTCACAGGCCCCGTGCGCTCTTCGGCCAGCACCTGATTGAGCGCGGCATGCAGATCGGGCGCACTGTCGATAAGGGTTCCATCCAGATCGAACACGATCGCTCCCTTCGGGCCAGCGTCGGGTTGGCGCGCTTTCTGTCGGTGCGGACTGGTCATTTCTGAAATCGGCATTGTTGTGATTTCCTGTTTTCGGGGGCGTCAGGCCGTATCTGGTGCAAGGGCCGCCAAAGGACGCGGAAGAGGTGTGATGCGGGTCAGCACGCCATTTGCGCAGGCGCGTCCGGCCAGATCGCTGCCGTCGCCGCCTGCAAGCAGGCTTTGCAGGCATCCGAACCAAGCGCCATGCCCGAACACCAGCACCGGACCGGGCGCGGTCAGCAGACGAAGGTGGACGCGGGCTGTCCGCTGGCGAAATGCCTCGAAAGACTCGCCCAGCGGCAATGTCTGGGGCGCGCTGTGCCACGCACCGGGATGGGCCGCATGCAATTCGCTCCATAACCGGCCTTCCCAGGGGCCGAAGTCCAGTTCTGCCAGATCGGGGTCCGGCATGGCATCCGGAAAGCCGTGAAGCGCTGCGGTCTGGCGTACGCGCTCCAACGGCGAGGTGTAGACTGCCGCGAAGCGCACTCCCTCAAGTGCCGCGCGGTTGGTCGCCAGCGTTGCCGTGTCGTTCGCGCCCAAGGGATCGTCGAGCGCGATGTCGCGGCGGCCCTGAAGGCGCCCCTCGGCATTCCAGGGTGTGCGGAAGTGCCGGATGAACCAGATCTCGGCGGCAGTGGGGGGCGTGATCGTCATGACAGCAGCGGCGCGCTCAGGCTGTCAATCGACAACCCGACAACCGCCCCCTCGTCAAAGGGTTGGGTGCCGCTGGAATGCAGCGTATCGACGATGATCTGCCCGTCAGCGGTTTCGACGAGATACCGGATCTGGCTGCCCAGAAACTCGCGGTGGCGCACCGATCCGCGCAAGGCACCTTCCGTCGCATTTCCTTGCAGCGTTATATTTTGCGGTCGCAATACGATGCGCCGGGCATTCGCGACGGGTTTCGCCACCGGGATGACATGACCGCCGCGTGTTACGAAACGTATGCCATCGCATTGCCCCTCCAGAATGTTCGCGGTCCCCAGAAAGCCGGCGACGAAGGCGTTGGCGGGGGTGTCATACAGTTCTTGCGGCGTGCCGATCTGCTGGATCACACCGCCATCGAGCACGGCCATGCGGTCCGAGGTGGTGTTGGCTTCTTCCTGATCATGGGTCACGAAGATGGTGGTCAACCCCAGCTTGCGCTGCAAGGCCAGAAGTTCCCTGCGCATCTGAACACGCAATGCCGCGTCAAGGTTCGACAACGGCTCGTCCAGCAGCAGAACCTGCGGCTCCACGGCGATGGTGCGCGCCAGTGCCACCCGCTGTTGCTGGCCCCCTGACAGTTGCGAGGGCATGCGGTCAGCCAGATGCAGAAGGCCCACCAGTTCCAGCGCGGCCTCCACCTTGGGGCCGATCTCGCGCCGGGGCAGGCGGCGCTCTTCGGGGCCAAAGGCCACGTTCTGACGCACCGACATATGCGGCCATAGTGCATAGGATTGGAACACCATGCCGACATTGCGTTTCCACGGCGGCAGGTCGGCGACATCGCGATCGCCGATCAGGATACGCCCGCGCGGTGTAGGCCCGAACCCGGCAATCGCCCGCAGAAGCGTTGACTTGCCCGAACCCGAGGGGCCGAGGAAGGCAAAGAACTCGCCCGGTTGAATTTCCATGTCGATTCCGGCCAGAACCTCGGTCTGCCCGAAGGACAGATGCAGGTTCTCGATGCGGATTCCGGTCTTTATGTGTTTCATCGTCGTTTCCCGGTTGTCAGTGATCGGCGCCGGGGCTGGCAGCCCGGCGCGCGCGGTCGCGTTCGATGATGCGCTGCGACAGATAGGTGCCCAGTGCGACCATCACCACGGCCAGAATACCCAGCGCCGCACCCGCACCACGCCCGGCGGGCGACTGCATATAGAGGTAGATCCCATAGGCGAGGGGCGCGTCCGACGAGCGTCCGACCAGCATGATCGTGGCGGACAGCTCCACCGCAGCGGTGGCGAAACTGGTGACAAAGCCCGCCAGAATGCCACCGGTCATCAGCGGCACCACCACCCGGCGAATGGTGCTTGTCTTGCTGGCACCAAGGCTCTCAGCCGCTTCCTCCAGCGACAGGCTGACCTGTTGCAGCGCCGCCATGCAGGCGCGCAGCGCATAGGGCAGCCGCCGCACCGCCAGCGCGATGATGATGATCCCCCAGAAGCTGGACATCTGACCCAGCCCAAAGGGCAACTGCACGGTATGGAACATGCGCAGATAGCCGATACCCAGCACCACCCCCGGCACCGCCAGCGCGGCGGTTGCCATATAATCCAGCCACTTGCGCCCGGGCAGCCCGGTGCGCAGCACGATATAGGCAATCGCCGTGCCGAGGACGACATCGATGATCGCCGCGGACCCGGCATAAAGGATCGTGTTCCAGATATACTGCTGCGACTGTGTGAAAACGGTTGCGAAATGTTGCAGCGTGAAGGCATCCGGCAGCGGGCTGAAGGACCAGATGGTGCCAAAAGCCAGCAGCACAAGGCCCAGATGCGGCGACAGCACCAGCGCCAGGATCAGCAGGATCGTGACCCATGCCAGCATCTTCTCGCGCGGGCGCAGGTCACGCTTGGAAAGCCCGCCGCCGCCCTTCTGCACCGTTGCATAATCCTTGCCACGCATGAACAGGAACGAGGCCCAGAGCGCGAAAACCGAGAACGCGACCAGAATGAACGAGATCACATAGCCCATCGGGTCATTGATCCCCACGCCGGTGATGCGCAGATAGGCCTGCGGCGCCAGCATGGTGTTGACGTTCAGCAATAGCGGTGTGCCCAGATCGTCGAACACCTTGATGAACACCAGCGCCGCGCCCGCCAGATAGCCCGGCATCGCCAGCGGAAACACCACGCGGCGGAACATGCGCACCCCGGACGAGCCGAGGTTCTGCGCCGCTTCCTCCATCGAGCGGTCGATGTTGCGCAGGGCCGCCGAGAGGTTGATCAGAATGAACGGGAAATAGTGGATCGACTGCACCAGAATGACGCCGTTCAACCCCTCCATGAACGGAATGCGAAAGCCGAAATACTGGTTCAGCAGCAGGTTGAATGTTCCGTTGCGCCCGAACAGAAGCGTCATCGCCACCGCGCCGACGAAGGGCGGCATGATCAGCGGAATGATCCCCAGCGCCTGAATGACGGCTGTGCCGGCAAAGTTGAACCGCGAGGTGATATAGGCCAGCGGCAGGGCGATCATCGTGGCGAATACCACCGACATCGCCGAGACGTAGAACGAGTTCAGGAAGCTTTCGCGAAACAGCGTCGTGTTGAAGAAGTCTTCGAAATTCTGAAGGGTAAAGGCCCCTGTGCGGGCATCGAGGAAGGCCACATAGACCACCTGAGCGACCGGCAGGATCAGGAAAGCCATCAGGAAAAGCGCAATCAGTATCCCCGAGAAAGCGGCGCCTGAAAGGCGCGGAAACAACGTGAGGCGCCGGGCCACAGACGGCACGGTTGATGTGGACATGGCAATCTCTCCTGCAACGAGGTTCCCGCCCGGCCCGTGAAGGGCAGGGCGGGTGGGCATCAGCGCATGGCTGCTGCGCGGTTGGCCAGTTCGGTGGCCTGGGCATAGTTGCGCACGGCGAATGAATCCCATGCCTGCTCAACCTCGGCCTGACGCCCGACAACTTCGGCATCGGGTCTGGCGCGCGAAACCTGGAACACGCCGGTAAAGGAGGGATCGAGCGATTCCTCTTCGGTGATCGGCAGCGCCTCGACCAATGCGCGCGCTTCGGCGATCAGCGCCAGGGCCTCTTCGTTTCCGCTGTCTGCATGCGCAGCTTCGGCGCGCTGCACCGCTGCGACTGCGGCGCGCAGATCGTTCAGGCGATAGGTGATCATCACGTCAAACAGCGAATTGACCAGATTGTAGCGCGCCCGATACATCGACATCGAACACAATCGCATCGGGCGCGAACTCGGGCGAGAAGGGGTTCGGGAACCCCTCGGGCGCGTTCTCATAGGCGGCGGGGTTCACCGGAAGGCGCATGATTGCCGGATTGAGCAGCACTTCCTGCCCCTTGGGCGACAGGACGAATTCCACGAAGGCGCGCGCTCCGTCGGCATTCGGGGCGTTCTCGATGATGCCGATATTTGCCGGCACGATCGCCGTCACGCTGGGATAGACCAACTCGACCGGAAAGCCCGATGCTGCCGATGCCAGCCCGAAAAAGTCGATCACGATACCAAAGCCTGTCGAGCCCGAGTTGACGGCATCCGGCACGCCGAAGCTGCGCTCGGTCACGGTGTTCATGTTGCCCGAGATCCACTTCCAGGTGGCCCAGCCCTGTTCCCAACCTTCGCCCTGCAACAGGGTTTCGACCGTCAGATGCGTCGTGCCCGAGCGCGACGGCGACGACATCGCCACATGGCCATTATATTCCGGGCGCATCAGGTCATGCCATTCCGTCGCCACTGGCAAATCGTTGGCCGCAACGTAGCGGGTGTTATACATGATCCCGTAACCCGAGGCCGCGAAGCCATAGTAGTATCCTTCGGGATCGTTGATCGGATAGGAGCCAATCTCTTCGGGGATGCCTTCGGCATTGATTTCTGCTTGCGTCAGCAAACCTTCAGCCTTGAGCACCTCAAAGGCATCGGGCGCGGACGCCCAGAACAGGTCTGACGTGTTGGCGCTGCGGGTCTCCTGCAGATAGGCGACCGAGGCGTTGGTGTTGCGGCTGACGATTTCCAGCGTGTATTCAGGGTTTGCGGCCTCGAACGCGGCCTTGAACGGATCGGTCAGATCGCGCGGAAACGAGGTGACAACCGTCACCGTGCTGGCCAGCGCAATGGCGGATGTGCTCATCAGCGCCAAGGCGCTGAGCATCAGGGTCTTCTTCATGGAAAGCCTCCCACGGCTGTTTAAAGCAGCGCCGCATGGTGATTTTCTTATGGCGCCGAAAATTTGTGCTGCGCGATCACGGATCGGTCAAGTTTTTGTTTTTACGACGAAAAAAGGGTCGTTTTTGACACTACCAATGGGTCATCTCTGACCCATTTCAGTGCATCCCATGGTGGCGCAAACGCAGATAAAGCCGCTTGCGTGGGATGCCCAGAAGGGTTGCCGCTTCGGCTTTACGTCCGCCGGTCTGGAAAAGCGCTGCCTGCAAGAGCCGATTCTCGAACCCTTCCATTGCGGCCTCGTATCCCTCGGTCAGCAGCGGGGTTTCAGCCTGGGCGGAACCGAACGACACATCAAGGCCAATCACCAGCCGCTCCGCCAGATTGCGGGCCTCGCGCACATTGCCGGGCCAGTCATGCAGCGCCAGCTTGCGGCGCAGCACGCCATCCAACACCGGCTTGGGCAGGTTGTGGCGGGCGGCGGCCTCGGTTGCGAAATGTGCCACCAGCAACTCGGCATCCCCCTCACGCGCGCGCAGGGGCGGCAGGCGCAGCGCGCCTGCGTTGAAACGATGATACAGATCGTTGCGCAACCGCCCCTCGTGGACAAGCTGAACCGGGTCACCCATGACGCTGCCCAGAACCCGCAGATTGACCGACTGCGCGGCACTACCGCCCAGTGGCGTGATCTCGCGGGCCTCAAGCACCCTGAGCAACCGCACCTGAAGGGCATCGGGCATCGATTCAAGCTGGTCCAGATACAGCGTTCCCCCTTCCGCCTGCGCAACCCGGCCGCCGGCATCGGTTGTGCCGAACAGTTCGCGATCCACATCGCTTTCGCTCAGCGCACCGCAGTTGATTGCCACGAAGGGCCCGTCAGCGCGTGGCGACAGATCATGCAGAATGCGCGCAACGAGTTCCTTGCCGGTGCCGGTTTCGCCCGCGATCAGCAGATCAACGCGCAGCCCGGCCAGCGCCGAAATGCTGCGCCGCAGATCAACCATCACCGGGGCGCGACCGATCAGCCGGTCAAGCGGGCCAGGGGCCCGCGCCAGCCGGTCGCGCAGCCGCGCATTCTCCAGCGAGAGGCGGCGCATGCCCACCGCGCGGCGCAGGATATCGACCAGCAACTCCGGCGAGCAGGGCTTTTCCAGAAAATCATGCGCTCCCGCCCGCATTGCCCGGATTGCGCTGGCAACATCGCCATGCCCGGTAATGACCACAAAGGGCACTTCGGGCGCACGAGAGCGTATCTCGTCCAGCAGGTCCAACCCGGACATGCCGGGCATCCGCACATCTGACAGGATCACGCCGGGCCAGTCCGCGCTGATCTCGGCCAGCGCGGGCGCAGCAGCCGCGTGCGCGCGCACCGTGAAACCCGCCGCCTCCAGCGTCTCGATGGTTGCCAGCCGAAGATCCTCATCATCCTCGACCAGCATTACGCTGCCGGTTTCGGGCATCCGCCCAGAGATTCCACTATCAGCCATGGCTGCGCTCGCTCCTCTCGTGCCAGCGGTTCAGCCGAAGCGAAACTTCGGCCCCCCCGTCAGGATGCTGGGCAATCTCCAGGTGTCCGCCCATGTCCTGCATCACATTGAACGCGATTGACAGGCCCAGCCCAAGCCCCTTGCCTGGCTCCTTCGTCGTATGGAACGGATCGACAAGTTCTGCGGCACTGCGCCCGCCAAGGCCGGTGCCGTCATCGATGATGCGGATCGTGACCGGATCATCGCCGTCGTACAAAAGCCGTATCACCCCACCTCCCCGCGCGGTTTCAAGGATAGCATCGAGCGCGTTGCCCAGCACATTGAGCAAGACCTGTTCCAACAGGATATCGTTGCCACAAACCTCAAGCGCGCCAAGGTTTTCGTCAACCTCGATGCAAACACCCTCGGCGCGCAACCGGTGTTCAAGCAAGGCCAGCGCCGCATCAAGAGGTTGACCAAGAACGACGCGCGACAGCGTGTGGTCTGCACGGCGCGCAATGCGCCGCAGGTGGCCGATGGTCGCGGTGATCCGCGCCACCATGGCTTCGATGCGGCTTATTGCGGGTTCGGCCTCGGGGTGGGCGCGGGCCAGTTGGTGCAGCCGGTGCCGCATCGCGGCCAGCGGCTGGTTGATCTCATGGCTGATCGCCGCCGACATCTGCCCCAGCGCAGCCATCTTGCCCGCCTGCACCAGATCGCGCTGCGTCTGTTCCAACCGCTCAACAGCGCGCTGACGCTCGGCCACCTCGGCGGACAAGCGCAAATGCGTGGCGTGCAGTTCGGCGGTTGCGGTGCGAAACACCTCGACTGCGCGACCCATCGCTGCAATTTCATCGCGGCCCGAAACAGCGGCAGGCTGCGACAGCTCGCCACGCGCAATGTGGCGTAGCGAAGCCGAAAGCGCCTCGATACGAAGCAGGATGCGGCCATGAACGAAGAAGAACAGGATCACGGCGGTCAGAACCACGGCAAGCACCGTTATCGCCGCCAGCAGCAGGGCACCGCTCAACATCGTCCGCGCGGCAGTATCGGCGGCTTGCTGTGCTCCGATTCTTTCGGCGCGGCCCAGGTCGGTCAGTTCGCTTTGCATCGCTGCCAATGCCGCTTGCGCCTGTGCCAGATCAGCCATCGCAGCCGCCCTCAGATCAAGCCGTGTCCGCGTCTGCGCATATATGCTGTCGGCACCTTGCGTCAGGGCGAGCAGATCATCCAGCCGATCCAGAAACAGGGTGACATCGGTGCGCGCGGGCAGGTTCAGCCGCGCCAAAGCGATAGCGTCCAGTGTGTCATTGCCCAGCCGGACAACCTGATCGAGCGCATGTGGCGTGTCTGCGCTGCGCGCTTGCAGCAGAAGCGCCACCAGCGTCGCCGCCTCGGATGCGAGCCGCTGAATCCGGTCGCGCAGGGGGCGATCCATGCTCAGAAGGGCCTCGGCCCCGGCGCGCCGGCCCGGGTTGGTATCGGCGACCAGAACGGAAAGCTGTGCCTCCATATTGAACGACAGATCCTGCAATAACGCCTGGGCCTGATCCTGAACATCGCCATGCGTCCAGCGCAGTTCGCTGTCGGCGCGGGCCTCGGCGGCGGCAAGGGCCGTCAATGCGGCGCCCGTTTCTCCAAATGAAACCAGCGCCGATCGGAGCGCCGTTTCCGCTGCCAGAACGCTATCGCGCCGCGCTCCCGCCTGGCCCGGTGCGTCGAGCACTGCGGCAATACCTTCGGCGGCGGCGGCCGCTGCGGCGATCTCGGCATTGCTCAGGCCGGGCTCGGCCACCACGCGCACCGCCAGCGCCGCCAGATCGCCTGTAACCTCGGCCAGTTCGCCCGCCAGCGCGACCGCAGGTATCCGGTTTTCGGCAAGATCGCGAAAATCGCGCTCGGCGCGAACGACAACCACCATTGCGGCGGCTGCCACAGCGGCAGCAAGCAGCACGACAAGGATCAACGCGGCCAGCAGTTGCGAGCGGATCGTGCCCGGCCTGATCCTTGTGATCATTGCCGATCCTCCAGTGCGGCAATCCCTGTTTCGGCACTGTCGAGCAGGGCATGCGAAAGGGCGGCCCAGGCAAGCAGTGTCGTGCGGTCGCGGGGGGCGGAGCGCGCCTGAAATTCGCTGACCGGCATGCGCGTCAGGATCGTGCGCAACCGCGCTAGTTCTGCCCCGTCTTGCCCGGACAAGGCATGCCAGCGGCGCCACAGCTCGCGGCGGCGCAAGAAGTCGCGGGCGAAGAAGGCCTCGAAGAGTTCCTTCACCTCCCAATAGCGCCGGCTTGCCAGCACCGGGTCATAGCGCGACCAGCTGAAATGCAGCGCCGCGCGCACCTCGGGGCGCAGGGAAGCTCCCAGTTCGGCGCGGATATCGGCGTCCACCGGGATGCGCCGTAACTCGGGGGCAAGCAGCATCTGCTGCCCTTCGGGAGCAACAAGGAATTCGATGAACTGGCGCGCCGCCTCGGGGTCTTGGCCGCCTTCCAGTGCAGCAATCCGCGCGGGTATGATGATGAGAGGGCGACCATAGCGAAACACCAGCCCGCGATTTGATCGGGTAAGCGCAAGAAAGTCTATCGTCAGGCCCAGCGTGAAACTGCCCCGTTCAACCCCTTCAAGAACCCCGAAGCTGCGCGCCGAAATGGTATTGAGCTGCCCGGCCAACTGCAAAAGCCAGGCCCATCCCGCATCCCAGCCGCGATCTTGCAGCACGGTTTCGATCAGCGAATGCGTGGTGCCCGACCGCATCGGATGCGACATTGCGATCCGTCCGGCCAGAGACGGGTCGAGCAGGTCATTCCAGTCCTGTGGCGGGGTGCCCTCGAAAGGCGCGCGCCATGTCCAGCCAACCGCCGAATAGGCAAAATCGGTATGCGGTCCGGACCCCAGATCAACCAGCCGCCCGGCTTGGGCAAGAACCTCGAACGCTTCGGGGGCCGATGCCCAGAACAGGTCAAAATGCCGCTCGTTCCCGCCAAGAACCTCGTCGACAGCAGCATTGGTGTTCTTGTTGAGAACCCGAACGGATATCTCGGGGTTGGCCGTGACGAAGGCTGTGACAAGGGGTGTCACGACATCGGCATCGTAGGATGTCAGAACAAGAAGCTCGCGCGTCTGGGCCTGCGTCATCGTTGACGCAATCAGAGCGAGAGTCACCGTCAACCCACACAAAAGCTTCCGGATTGCCCGGATCAGGACATTCGGCATCAAACTCTCCTCCCGCTGTCGAGTGTTGCACCGACGTGACCTGGGCCGCAAGCGCCGAAGGTTTGGCCAATCCGAACCCGGTCGTGCCGCTGGAGTGAAAGAGTTGCGACGAGGGCAGGGCCCTCGCCCGGCATTCCCGGCGGGGCCTTCGCCTTCAACCTGCCACGGGCTATTGCTGGACGGGCGAGAAAACTGGCCGGTAAGACCGGGCGCAGGTGTCGTCGACCGGTGAGAAGGGCGCGTCGATGAAATTCGCGGTGATTGCCTGTGCGCAGATGCTGGTCGAGAAGATGTCATGCGCCATCCCCCTGAAGGAAACCAGCTGTCCGTTGATCAGCGCACCGGCGGTTCTTTCTGCCCAGGATGTCGGGGTCAACGGGTCCATGTCGCCGGTGAGAACCAGAGTCGGGATGTCACTGGCGACAAGTTCGTAAAAAGACGGATCAACCGGTTCGATGCCCATTGCCTCGCAGGCATCGTAATAGGTGCCCATGCCTTCAGCACCGGCAAAAAACATCGGTGCCTGCTGTTCCGCAGCAGCCGCGACGGCCGCATCGTATGCCGGCACATCCTCGCGGCATCTGACGGCGAGATGCATGGCAATTGCCATTTCGTCGTCATCCTCGGACAAGGAGCCCTGGAATATGCGGGCAACCTCGTCGTCATTCAGGCTCAGCCGGCCATCAACGACGCGCGAAAGCTCGGAAATATAGCGGGCGACCGGCTCTGCACCGAATGAAAAGTTCATGTGGGTGTAAAGACCGTTCAGCACATCTTCCCAATCCACATTGACCCGTTGCAGTTTCCCGCTGCCGGATTCGCGCAGGAATATCTCCATCCCTTCATCGACCAGATGCGCATGGATCTTGCGAAGATGGGCTTCAAGGTCGCCAAAATTCTCATGGCAGTATGAATCCCCGGCGCAATCCTCGAAAAGCTGGCTGAACAGCCGCAACCGTGACTCTGCGAAATCCCGATCGAAATGCGCAAAGACCGCTTGCGGCGAATTCAGAACCGCCGAGCGGATGCCTTCAGGATCAACCCGCATGGCATCTGAAACAACACGCGCGCCGTAGGAGGTTCCATGCAGGTTCCATCGCTCGATCCCGAAGCCACGCCGGATTGCCAGCAGATCAAGTGCCGCCGACCGGGTATCAAACGCATTGAAGTCCACCCCGTCCGCGCGCCATTGCTGCACGCAGGCATCGAGCCTGTCGCCAACGCTGCTCTCAGGTGAAAATTCGGGGTCGTTCAGCCGGTTTTCGTCAAGTTCCAGCGGGCTTGCATCGGCGCAGTTCAGACTGGGACTGGAGGCGCCGGTGCCGCGCTGATCGATCAGCACGATACCGCGCGACCGGCGAAGATGCAGCGCCGTGGTTACCGATGCCAGCATGTCGTTGGCTGCCTGCCCCGGCCCGCCCGAAATCAGGACAATGGGGTTCGGGTTCTCCATCTCGACAAAGTTCTCCAGAACGCTGACGGCCAGCGTGATCCGGGGAGCGCCTTCGGGCAAGGAGCCGTCCTCGGCGACATCGGCGTAGTGCAACGGCACGGTCGCCTGGAAACAGGATGCTGCATCGCCACGCAGTACTGGAAACGGGCAATCCACCCGCTCGATCACGGCACTATAGGCCGTCTGGGTTACGGTCGCGGCTGCCACATCCGGGGAAGCAAGACCTGAGGCAACTGCCATGGTGCCCAGTACTGCAATGTCGTGAATTCGCATGTCCGCTCCTGTTTCTGCCCTTTGCGCCGCATCTTCCGGTCGCATCCTCTCGAAGTTAAATCGTGAGTTTAAACAATTTGTTATCTGCTGCCAGACAAAGTTGGAATGTTGGCGTTCGGAAAGTGGGCAAGCAGTTTGCCTGGCAGCGATGCGTGTTCGTTCGCCAATTCTCCAAGGAAGTGCATGTGGTGCGCGGAAACACGAGTCCGACCAGTCTGCACAACGTAATCGGCCAGACGCCGCGCGTGAATGTGGTATACGCCCCCGCGATCTTCGGCGCCGATCCTGGGCCGTATGAACGCTATCCTTGTCAGCGGGTATCAGCCCGGATCAGAGGGGCCGAGGGGGCAACATCACCCGTTCGATCAAACCAATCCCCCCAGATGAATTGCGCTATTGCATAGAGGGCTCTATTGTCAGCGACTGGCCGAACGCCGAAGGCTCCGATCCGAGAACCAGGTCACCGCGAGAGAAAAATGGATACCCAACAATTCCTCGTAAAGGTCGATCCCGGTTGCACGGATTCATGTCATTTCGAACTGCGCCTGAACGAGGCTGAGCGACTTTTCCACCTGTCGTTACGCTTTGATATCGGGCGCTATGTTGTGAATGAATTGCGTGACGGGGTTTGGGGTGATGGGGTCTGGTCTGACCTGCCCGAAGCGTTTGATCGGGACGTGCCGTTTCTGGTCTATCGCGAGGATGAACGGGTTTGCGTGTTTATCTCGGCCAAGGCAACTCTTTTTCGCATGGATCCCGAAGCCATGCGCAAGGGGCGCCTGCAAGCTGCCGGTCAGGGTGTCCGCTGGGACTACCTGCCACCCGTGCGCGCGGCGAAGATCGAGCTTGCAGAAAACAGTGCGCGCATAATCGGACTGCACGTTGCGCGCAACCCTGTCATGCTTCCGGCTGAGGTTCCGCCAGCGCTTGCCCTGAAAATGGCCGTCGAAAGTGTGATCCTGGTGCCGTCCTACCTGCGTTATCTTGCGGCGGCGACGTTACCCGCGGGGACACGCGTTCTGGACCTGGGCACACCTGTTCTGGGCTTGGCGCATGCGTCTCTCTTTGCGCAGAACGAGGTTACCGTTTTCAGCGATGAAACCGACGCCCTTCGTGCGATCATTCGCGCCAACCGGCTTGCAAATGTCTCGGTGCTGACGATCAACGAACTGATGCCAGCGCTTTCGAACACCCATGACGCGACGCTTTTGCAGGGGCGCAATGTCAGAATGCGGGCCGGGAAGGCCATCCGTTCGCCGGGCATTGTTGTCTTCGACGCGGACAATCCCGAAGCGCTGCCCGTTCGTGCGACGACGCCCCGCCAGGCTGCGCAACCTGCCTTGCGCAAAGCCGGCCTCGATGTGGTAGTGTCGCTGTTCAACACCCTTGATCATGTGGTCCCCTGCGTCCAAAGCCTGCTCTGTGACGGGCGCGATGACATCGGCGTAATCGTCGTCGACGACGGCTCCAGCGATGGTAGCGGCAGACTGGTTGCCGAAACCTTTTCCGCTGACCAGCGCGTGCGGGTGGTAACGAAGGAAAACGGAGGCTGTGCGTCGGCGCGCAACTACGGGCGTCTCGTTTCGGATCGCGCGCATATCGCATTCGTCGATGCCGATGATTGGGTGGACAAGGACTTTTTTGCGGGGCTTTACGATCTGGCGCTGAAGAATGGCGCCGAGATGGTTCAGGGCGGGTTCGACTTTTATGATGAAACGCGCGATCCGCCTCGCTGGCCCTATGGTGGCGATCTCGAACTGGCGGACATACCTCTAGAGTCAGTTGGCGGCCAGATGGCGTTAAGCGTTCCGGCGGAACGGTTGCTGCGCGGCCAGCCCACGATCTGGCGAAAGGTGTATCGCCGCGATTTTCTGGATGCGCATGACATCTGGTTTCCGGAATCGATACGTGCCTATGACGATTACCTTTTCCATCTGTTGACCCTGACCTATGCGCCGACAACCTGGATGGTGCCGGGGGCAAAGTATGTCTATCGCCAACACCCCGGCCAGGATATCCGCCAAGGCGATGCACGCCATTTCAACATGCTGGCAATGTTTTTGATGCTTGCGCATCGGGCTCGAAAAGAAGGCTGGACAGACTTCGCGCCTTACGCCCAGACAATGACCGATGCGATCCATTGGTCCTCGGAACGTCTTCGCCCGGAACTGGTGAGTGCCTTTTTGCAAGCGGGTGCCCAGATCTGCGTATCCATCATGCGCTCCTGGGGGCAAGAGGTGATGGGCGAGGCACAACTGGGCACTGTCACCCACCCCGATTTTCGCTACCATCTGGAAATGGCACAGAAGCAGGCCGCGGCCCTGCCGGACGGGTTGTGGTGGGTGGGGGCAGGTGCCACATTGCCGCATCCCGACACGGTGCGCATGCACCTTGCCCTGAAGAGCAGCCTGTGAGCCACGCATGACGGTTACACCCTTACTGACCTGCGTTCTCACCGCCTCGGGCGATGATGTGGGTGACGCGCTCCAGTCGCTCGATGCGCTTCTGGCGCTTGAGGCTGAGGATATCGAGGTGGTGTTGGTCGACCATGGCCTGGACGATGCCACGCATGATCTGCTGAGAAACCGCTCTTTTCCCCGCCTGCGCCTGTTGCGCATGGCTCCCGCCCCCCGCGCGAGCGCGCGCAACCGTGGCATGGCCCACGCGCGAGGCCAGCGGCTGTGTGTTCTGAACCCCGGCGATACGCTGACCCCATTCACCTTGTCCAGCATCCGCAAGACCGATGCCGACTGCCTGTTTCTTCCGGGCATCTGCCGCGACACCAACGGTTTGGTGCATCCCGGCCCGGGTCAGGCGGTTTTTGATTGGCTGGTGGGTGCCTCGCTGGAGAGCGCAGATACGTCGGATCCGCGCTTTTCGACGATGGCAAGCCGCCTCGCCCTGCTGCCACCGCTGCCTGGGCGCTGTGTTGTAGGGCGGGACTTTGTGCAACGTCACAACCTCGCTTTCGCGCACGAGGGCGCAAGCAGCTGGCTGTTTGTAACGGGTGTGCTGATGAACGCAGACAGCCTGGCCCTCGCCGATTTGCCGTCGGTAGTGCATTGCCGGGAACGCGCCCCGTATGAAGCGGACGCCATTACCGTGCTCAACGACGCAGCACAGGCATTGTCCCTGATGCAACGCGCCCGCCATTTTCAGGATCCTGCCCTGCGACTGGCGTTGCTGGGCGCGGTGTTTCACCAGCTTCACGGATTTGAGGCGGCGCTTTCACCCGATACAAGGCGTGATTTCCGCAACGCCTGCGCCCTTGTTCTGGCGCGATCAGATCCGCGTTTGATACGGATGTTGGCCATTGAAACGCGGCGTCCGATTACGGACGCGTTTTCATTTTGCGCGCCTTGGCTTGGCGATGCGCTCGATTATGCGCAGGAATTGTCCGAGCTTTTGAAACAGGCCGACGAACCAGAGCGCATGCCTCGCCAAAGTGCTATTGCGCGCCTTTCAGCCTGGCGTTGGGGCCGCTCGCGGGGCTCCTGATCAGCAGAGTCAGAGGCAAACCTTTCGGCGACTTCAGCCCATATCGCTTCGGACTGCCACAAGGCGACCGCTTGCCAGAGCGGGCGGGTCGATAGCGCGGCGAGTGCACGCCCGCCGCGGCCTTCGGGCCATTCGCCGTCCAGTGCTGCCGGGTCAGCAGCCGCTGCGTAACTCCAGTAATCCATTGGTGACAATGCGGCGAGATGTCGGCCAACCATGCGTGCCAGCCAATCGCGCAAGGCGGCATGGGGGACATCGGGCGCAAGCATCTCCGATATCCGCCGATGATGCGCAAAAACAACGGACAGCGCTTCGGCATTCTGGCGGCCCTCTTCAGCAAATGCCGGCGCATAAGTCAAAACCCGATCCAGAAGCCGGATGCTTCTGGCACGCAGACAGACGCGCCAATGAAACAGGTGCTCCTCCAGTATGAAAGGGCCTTCGTCGAACCGCAAACCCCGGGCCAGAAGGAAGTTTCGCTGCAACAGCATGCGCGCGGGCTGTGACTCCATCCTCTGACAAGCATCCGGCTGCGAATCCGGACCGATCCAGAGGTGGTGTTCATCATCGCAAAAGGCGCCCGCAAAGCGGCCCAGAATGACATCCGCACCCGTCTCAATCATTTCCGCGCGGGCTGCATCAATTCCGGCGGGGTCCAGCTTGTTCGTGCCGTCGAGCACAATCACCGCCTCCGCCGTAGCGATCGACAGGCCGGTGTTCGCGGCAACCGCCCGCCCGCCTGACGACCGTGCCCCCAGCCGGATCGCACGCCAGTTGAGCGCATCTGGGCGGCCGGCACCCTTGCGTTTTTTCGGACCGAGAACCGCGATTTTTCCATACAGAGGATGGCCATGCGGCAGCTTGCGGGGTGCCAGTGCAATTACCTCGCGCGCGCTGTCGGACGAATGTTCATCAATCAGGATCACTTCATCGCCCGGTCTGCTTGCTGCCAGCACACTTTGTAAACAGTCACCGAGCGTGTGGGCGTGCTCTCGTATCGTCACGATAAACGAAATCCGCATCACCGCACCTGCCCGAATACGCTGATGAACTGCGCCGCCAACCCCGGCTCGTCGATCATGGCTTGCTCAACCGCGTCAGCCAGTGCCGGGCTGGCGCTTTGGGCAAGGGTTGCCATGAACGCATGGGAACGTTGGTGCAAGGCGCGGATTTCATCGATGTCCAGTCTGGTTTGCGCCCAATCCACAAGCCGACAGGAGAATTCGAGAAACGGGCCAACAAAGGCCGCACATGCAGGATCGCGGGCCATTTCGTTTTCCAGACGGGATATCACGGCGCCCAACGCCTCGAACAGTCGTATCCGTTCGGCACCGCGCCGCGCGGAAAGCTGCGCAGGACCGGTGCCAACCATGTGGACCGCGCAACGACGCCCCGAAACCATGATGCGGCGGGCGGAAATGAAGCCTGCCCAATGCGGCTCTATATCGTTGTGCAACGGGATCTCGGTACAACGCACACCGGCATCAAGCAGGAAGCCCCTGCGCCAGATCTTGTTCCACGGATAATTCGAAACCCGGCAAAGAACTGACGCTTCGTCCGGACTCAAAAGGCGCGGACGCTCGCCAGGGGCAACATCGGCCCAATAGGCGCGGTCAGGCGGCTCCTGCGGGCCCGAAAGTCCGCGCGCCAGCAATCGGCTGTCATCATGCGCAAAGATGCAGAAATCAAAATCAAGACCGTCAAGATCCTGAAGAAGAACGGCAATTTCAGGCGACAGCGTGTCGTCGGCATCGAAGAACAGCACATGTGAGCCGGTCGCGGCCGCCTGGCCCAGATTGCGGGCATGCCCCGCACCCAGACCGGCATCCGTGCGCAGCCAGACAACATTAGCGCCCGCCACCGGATTGGCGGGAAAGGATGCGCGGCAAGGCGGGTCTGAACCGTCATCAACAACAACCACCTCGCTGGCAATGCCCAGTTGCGCGATCTGGCCCAGCAGGCGCGACAGCCCCGCTGTATCATTGAAAACCGGGATGACCAGCGAAAGCTTCATGCCGTGAAAAGGCGGATGTCCAGAAACCGGATATCGAAACCTTCGGGGTCAAGAAAAATGATCAGCGTTCGCCAGTCTGCCCTGGCCAGCAGATCTGGTTCGCGGGCCAGCCACAGAACGTCGCAATGCGTGCTCTCTTCGGAAAAGGATACCAGATAATCCGAGAAGAAGCTGTCCTTGTGCCCGCCGCCCGGCAGGAAGGAACGCACCGCCAGGCGAGCCGTGGTCGAACGCGGCGCGCGGCTGCGGATGGCAACGCCGAACAACGCGTCCTCGCTCCATCCCTGGTTTCCAAGATCAATGTTGAAGGTGCACCAGCGCCCGGGCTTCGACGGTGTGACCCGCGTGTGCAAGAGTGCCCCAGCGCCCGTTTCGAGATGGGTTTCCGCCACGCCCCCGTCGGTGTCCATGTCGATCCAGACGCCCGGCGCAATCCGTTCCCCGCTGGAAATCGTCCCCTTCGTGGCGCTTTTCCTCAGGGTTTCCAACGATACATTTGCCGCGCGAAGCGCCTCGATCATGGCTGTGGCTCCAATTTCCATTCAAACTGGCCGGAGATCATCCTTCCCTGCTCAATGCCTGCTTGACCTTGCGGATTGGCCCGGTCACCCGCCAAGAAGTGCTGTTGAGCAATGCATTGCGGTGTGCTTCGTTTTCTTCCAGCTTCCGCGTCAGTTGCTCCAGCTCGCCTGATGCCCGCGCCATCGATTGTTGCAACTGATCGCGCTCAACGGTGACGTCCTCCAGCTTGCGGGCCATCTCTGCAAGCGCCGTGTCACGCTCAACCAACTGCTTCGCGGTCTGCTCGGCTGTTTCGCTCTGTAGGGTCGCCAGCTTTTCCTGCAAGTTTCGCTTGGCTTCCAGAAACTCGTGGCGCTTCTCTTCCGAATGGGCCAACCGCTCGCTGAGTTTTTCGCGCTCTTTCTCATGATCCCTGATCAGCGCTGCGATATCTGCGACCCGCTCTTCAACCGTAGCTTCAAGCACCTGTTTCTGTTCGCGCAATAAGGCGATGGTTTGTGTCATCTCAGCGAGGCGCTTTTCGAAACCATCAGAAAGAGCGGCAATATCAGCCAGCCTTTCCCCGTTCGCTTTCTCCAGATCGGTGATCTGTGATTCGAGAGCAGGGACACGCTTGGCAACCCTGGAATAGGCCTCGTCGCTTTCTTTGATCTTCTGGCTCAACTCGGCGTTCCGGGCCTCAAGATCGGCAGATTTTGTGTAGAACGCCTTCCGTTTTTCCTGGGACTCCGCAAGCTCTGCCTGAAGCTTTTCCAAGGCCTCCTTGGTGGCCGAGTTTTCCTGTTCTTCGGCCAGAGCGCGCTCGGCGTCAAAAAGCCGGGCCTGAAGATCGGCGACAACTGCTGCCTGTTCGGCTTCGGAGGTCTGCGCGCGCTCAATCTCCTTGCGGATTGCCTGAAGTTCGTTTTCGCGCTCGCCCAGGCGCTTGCGGGCCTCGTCTACCGCTGCTTCGGCCTTGCGCAGTGCCGCTTCGCCGGCACGGGCCAGTTGCCCCTGATGCAGGCCTTGTCCCAGACGGGTAAATACTTGCCGGGCAGCCAGATAGCCCGGCGCGCCAATGCCCAGAGCGGCCAGTTTCTTCAGCCGTTCGGGCTGATCCTTGCCGACAAGATAGGTTTCGATGTCATTTTCTGCATGTTGCAGGCGTATGGTCGGGCAGGCCGCGCCAAGCGATTCAAGAAATTCCCGCGCTGGCTGGCGCTGTGCCAGACGGCCGGGGTTACAGACCACGACTACCGCCTGATCCGACAGCCGCGATTGCCAATGCGCGCGAAGCGCCATGATCAGATCATCGGTCAGTTCCGTGTTCAGAACCAGAAGGTCTATTCCGCTTTCATGCACATGACGCATGGCATTGGCCGGATCGTCCTGAATCACGAACGAAAAGTCGTCGTAATGCGTGCGGTGTTGTTCGGCCAGCGGTTCGGGCAGGGACGGTGTGTCAGGGACAGGATTCAGCCCTATGCAAGGTGCCGCCAGTGAAAGCTTGTCGACCGCCTGGCATAGCGCCATGAACCCGATTCCATCACCCGTTCCGATCTGGACGATGTTGGCAGGGCGGCAGGTTTCCACCAGCCAGAACAGAAACGGCACGTGCAGCAAGGTGTCAGAGAGCGCCAGATGGCGGGGCTGCCAGAACACCGCCCTGCTGGTCAGCGGGATATGAAGATCCTGATCGATCTCGGAAGGCGTCCGGTTCTCGTCTGCAATGATCTCGAAGTTCGCATTGTTGTCCGAAGTTGCGGTCCGACGCTTTTGCGTACGGCTGCGGCTGGTTGTCATACCCGTCTCCACGTTCAACTGTTTGGCGCAGCCTCAGGCCCCGTCACCATGTTCCGCACCCGTTATAGTTAAATACTGTGTGATCAGGAACCCGCTATCACCGGGACGCAGCATTTCCGGAACAAGATCAAATTGCGCCATACGGCCGATCATGCGGGTGGGCGCGACAATGCGTTCGAACTGCTTGTGGGCGGGGTCCTCGCCGTAGTTGTCAAACAGGACTTTGACAGGCTTGCGAAGGCGAAGCAGGACCGTTGCAAGGCATGCGCCGGCTCTGGATCCCGCCAACATGATCAGGTCTGGGTCGCGGAAAAAGGGCTGATCCCAGACGGAAGTGGCGTAATGACCGACTTGTGCGCCCGTCTTGCGCTGGTCTGTAAGCGGATCAAACGATGTGGGCGTGACAAGGTGCAACAAGACGGGCGACGGGGTGCCGATTGTCCTGTGTCGCATCGCTCGGACCCAGTCGCGGTCATCAGATACACCGATGACCAGTTTTCCCGGCATTTCGCTTGCCATCATTGCCAGAGGGCCAGCGCGGTAATCAAGGATAACATGCGCATCATTGCAAAGCTTTTGCAGCTTGACGAGATCGGCGCGCGAAACGGCCGGCGCGCGAATATCCAGAAGCAGTTCGGTCGCCATCTGATCCAGCGCATTTCGCATGGTGGCGAGTGCCTGTAGGGGGGCGCGGGGCCTTGCCTTCGCGGGGCGGATTACTTCCTCAAGCCATGTGCGGCCTTCCTGCCTTAGTGACCGCGCGCGCGAAAGCACTTTCTGCAACTGCGCGACCTCATCCTGTTGTCCGTTGAGAAACAGGCGTACGATGCTTTGTGGTGCCATGGCCGATCCGTTGGCACAGGCATTGGGCCAGCCCAACGCCTCGAAAAGACCGGGCATCTTGTGGCCGTGGGTTTCGAAATACACCGCATAGGCGGGGGTGCCGACAAGCAGCGCCAGAATCACAGCGTGAAAACGCGAAGTGTACACTCTGTCCAGCTGGCCAAGTTCATGAATGTAGCCCTCGACCGACTCGGGGGCGCAGACCGTGACACGCTCACGTGTGTCAATGGATCCGATCAGGTGTTCGGCCAGTGCCTTGTCGGCAGCGGTCTGAACGAAGATGCGGACCTTGTTGCCGGTTTCGTTGAGAAGATGATCAATCAGGCACCTTGATATCTGATAGGATCGGCTGCTGGCATAGCCATCGGCGTTGAACTGGCCGGTCATCTGCTTTCGATCTTCGGCGGACAAACGGATCCCCCAGCCATCCGACCGCATCGCCAGTCCCACCACGCCATGCTCGCGCCGACGCTCCTCCAGCGCCCCGGTGCGCGCGATGTGAAACGCCGGGTCAAGCTGCAGCGGTAACGGGCGCGCAGGCACCAGTTTCGCCATAAGATCGCGCGAGCAGGTATCGCGCGCCGCTACCGCATCAACCGCTTGTGTCAGGGCCTCAACCAGTTCTGCCGCGATAGTGCCGCTGTAAGGGCCGAATGTGGCTGGAAGTTGCACGCTTGGTATGCCCAGCGAGGTGGCGGCAAAGGCCGGAAGAGTGCGCCAGAACAGGCTTTTGTAATTTTCGCCGTTGCCGTAATCGAAAAGATGTTCTCCCGCAGCCAGAAGCACAAAGTCTGGTTGCTCGATCCCGCAGTCTGCGAAGAAGGCGGCCGGATCGGCCAGATACCGGTTCATGTTCGCGGAGTGCCTGTCGAAGTGATGCAGGCTGACCCCCTGACCAAAGGAAGCCATACCGGTATCGAGAAACTGGCTCTTGCGGGCACTTAGCAAGACAAACTCGATCGTTGCGTCCGGGAGAACCGCTCGGATCAGGTCGGTCGTTCCTGTGTTGATTGCCAGATCGCCGATATTGCTGGCGATGTGGCCGTAGAAAACGGTAACTCGGCGCGTGGGCTGAGAGGGCAAGGATCAACTCCGGGCTGGAAATGTCTTTAAGACAATATCAGAAGGCGCGGAGCAAGCAAATTCGCTGCTCTCCCTGCTGCGCCGAACGGCCCTTGTGTCCTACGACAATGCTTTGCGCCAATCGCCAGCCACACTCGGCGCAAAGACCCTCAAGCTGTTCCATGCGCAGATGCGTTCCCATGATCGCCCCGCCTTCCGGCAAGGTGTCGAATGCCGGCAGTTCCGCGGAGCGGTTGTTCAGCCGCACGATGGCCCATGACCGACAAACCCTGCGAAGTTCTGACAGAACCGGCCGCACCATCGCGAAGGGAATGATCGATTCCAGAAACCGCACGCAGATCGCCCCGTCGAATGACTGGTCGGCAAGCGGCAGTTTCGACGCATCAGCGCGCAGCATCACGACAGCACCGGCCGCTGGCCCGAGGGCGCGGCGCGCTTCGTTCAGCATGGCGTCGGAAATGTCGATCCCGGTAACGCTCATGCCCCGCTCAAGGTAAAGCGGCACGAACCGCCCGGTGCCGAAGGGCACATCCAGCACTGACTGGCCGCGTGGCAGTTGATCCAGGAAACTGGCGACAGCGTTGTGTTCGGCCTGCCAGATCGGCTGGTGAACGCGCTGCGCCAGATAGCTTTGCGCGATCCGGTCGTGGTAATTGTCGCCGGCCGGCTGACCGGATTTCCAGGGCAGTTTCAGCTTCCCGGCCTTTCCCCCGGCGATGTCCCTGTATTCGACGAACCTGTCATGCCAGCCAAGTACGCGCTGATCGCTGGTTTGCCGTGCGAGTTGGGCCAGCAGGCGGATGTGGACAGCGTGCTGCTCGGGCGATGCGCGACTGCCGTCGATGTTGCAGGCTGACCAGTCGCCCAGATCGAACCGGGGCATCAGGGACAGAAGCATTTCCAACCCATGCGCTGCGGTTTCCGGCGCCCCCGGACCTTCGGCGTTCGCTGGGGCGGTGGGACGGCGACACAACCGCTCCAGGATTTCCGCCAATACCTGAAAGCCGCCTGAGGGGTTTACGGCGAATTGTGAGGGGGCAGGCGAAGGGGGCTGCTGAATCCCAGGTTCGACAGTTAATCGCGTAAGTGATTGATATTGTTCACACGGAAATC
>CAZCAX010000029.1:0-49041 GCA_964496915.1 uncultured Rhodobacter sp. | reverse complement strand
GCCTTGGACGAAATCAGGGGAAACAGGTAGGAAGTGTCAGACTCGCAACGCTAGCTGTGCGAGATGGCGTTCCCACTCCTCAAGGGCCTGGAAAAGCTGGCTCAAGCTTTCTCCCGTTAGGCCCACCAATAAAACAAGCTTTCAAAGCGAATAGCCCTGCGAAAGCGGGGCTTTTGTTTGTGCGGTGCGGGTGTTAGCGGGCTGGCCAGGCCGCGTGGCGAACGCCTGCGTGGCGGCGGATCGCGGTGATGGTTTCGATGATGCTCGCGTTTTCACGCACGGCGCGGCGCCCGGCTTCGATCACCAGATCGACCTGCGCCTCGGGCAAGGTCAGACGTGTGGGCACGCGATTCAGCGCGTCCTGCGATTCGATGTCGAAGTCGCGAAATGACAGTATCTCGACCAAGATTCGCACATCGCGACAGTTCCAGCCGCGCAGGCTGCCCCGATAACGTGTGACCTGCGCGTCAGACAACGAGCAGCGAAAGCGGATGATGTCGTCCTGCCATTGCTGCGCGGCCATGTTCAGCGCGTCAGCGCCCTTGCGAACGGAAGAGCCTATCGTGGTATGCGAAACGGCCTGAATCACTTCGGACAGGCGCGGCCGCTGAGCGCGGTTGCCCCATTCGGCTTGGGTTTCGCGCCCTGCATCGGTGATGATGAACAACAGCCGTTGCAGCCGAACCGCCTGCTGGGCGGTCAGCGGTCCGTAAGGTGTGTCAGCCGAGGCGCGTTCCAGCGCAAAGCCGGTGACCCCGATATTGTCGGTCAACCCGCCATCGAGCAGGCGCACCGTTGCCAGCCTGTCATCGCGGCGGTAGCTGTCGAGCGCGCGCGCGTGAGCGTTCAGCCGCACAGGCGCTTCGCGATCAGCCAGGGCGCGTTCCAGCCATGCGGGGCGGCGATAGCCACAATCCGGGCTGTCGGCGCTGACGTCGAGCGGGGCAAAAACCACCGGAACCGCCGCCGAGGCCGCGACAGCATCAGCGATGCGCAGTTGGTTAAGATCGCTGCAAAGCGCGGCAAAGGTGTCATGGGTAAAGATGAACGGAACGCCGTTGAAAATGTCTGACGCCGTTAGCCAGACCGTGGGCGCATCGGGATAATCAAAGGCCGAAAAGGTCGCGCCCTCAAAGAGGTTACTGTCCAACCAGTCAGCAAGACTACCGCGATCATTGACCCCGCCCGACCAGGCGCGCAGCAAATTGGCCGGTGAGGCAACAGAGGTGCGCATGCTGGCTTCGACATCCTGCACCAGAAAGCGCTCGCGGAAATCGTGGAAATCGTCGGGGCCGCGCATGCCGAAATAGGCCGCTGCCACGGCGCCACCCGAAGTGCCTGAAACCATGTGGATACTGTCAGTGACCGATCGTTCGCGCGGGACTTCATCGATCACTGCGGCATCCAGTTCGCGCAGAACGCCATAGGCGAATGCCGCAGCCCGCGTTCCACCTCCTGAAAACGAAACGCCGACCACAAGCGCCCCGTCATCGCCGAAGTCATTCATGAAATGTGTCGATTCACGCGTTGGAACCGGTGAGAGCGTATTGATCGGGCCGGTATCTGTCGCTGCGCAGGCGCCAAGCGTCATTGCCAGGGCGACGCCTGCCAAGGCAGGGTGAGAGCGCCTTCCGGTATCGGAGCCATGGCAAAAGGGCAAGCTGGGCACGTAACTGTTCCGGTCCTGGACTGGCTGCACCATCAGCGCGGCAGAGCCGTCGTGTTTGGTGCATTTTTTTTCAAGCTGCCACAGGATCTGGGGTTTGCCAAGCATTTCCATCCTATTGGTGGCGTGCCCAGGAATGACTTTGTTCTTGCGGTTTTCATCGCAGGCCCGTCTACTCAACGGGCGGCGCCCCGGCGCATTCCAGAGGGGAAGAGATGACCAGAAGTGTTTTGCACCTGAGCGATCTGTTTGGCGCATTTCTGTTGCTTGCCTGGATTGTTGCGGCGAGCGTTGTGGCGCTTTACGCGGCGTTTTTGTTGTTGCGTCTCTTCCATCACCGCTTTGACGGCGAGAATGCTGCCGTGCCGGTCGCCTCTTTCTTCGGGGCGATCACCACGATCTGGGCGCTGGTCTTCGGCTTTGTTGCGGCCGATGTCTGGTCGGCCAATTCCAGCGCCGCTGTCGCCGCCGTCGAGGAGCGCTCGGCCCTTATCCGGCTGGCCGGTATGGCCGATACCACAGCGCTCGATCTGCCCGATCTGGAGGTCGCGCTGCATAACTATGTCATTGCGGTGTCCCGGTCGGAATGGGATTCAATCGGTAACCGCGCGGCTTCCCCGGAGGCCGAGGCCGCGCTGCAATCCATCCGGCTGTCGCTGCTGGCAGCTGATGCGGCCGGGGTGTCATCGGTTCTTCTGGGCAAGATGATCGCGGATTTCGATGAATTGCAGGATGCCCGCACCAAGCGTCTGGCTATCGGAGCGGGAGATATCCAGCCCCTGAAATGGGCGCTGGTGATCATGCTGGGCCTGATGTCCATGGTGTCGATCGCCTTTGTCCACCGCGACAAACTGCGGGCCGGGCGCACCGCGCTGAAGATATTCACGGTTGCTGCTGCGGCGGCGGTCTGGCTGGTGCTGCTGCATTCCTCGCCCTATGAGGGGCCGGTGCGCATTGTCAGCAACGAGATCGCGTTCTAGTGCGATCACTGCATTGTACACTTGGGTATACGCACATTTCCTTGCAATTTCAGATCTGATCCCCGATCCTGCTTTCAAGAGGCGTCGGGCCGGTGATTTGCGGCGCGGTACGCGTGCTTGGGGGGCATTCCGGCCTCGGCAGGCGCGCGAGGGGCAAGGGAGGTCCTGTTGCAAAGAACGGATATTTCAGATCCGAATTATTTCCTGAAAGTCGTGGATTGTCAGTGGGCTTGCCCGGCCCACACCCCGGTTCCCGAATATATCAGGCTTATCGCACATGGCCGCTACAGCGATGCCTATATGATCAATTGGCAGTCCAATGTCTTTCCGGGCATTCTGGGCCGCACCTGCGACCGGCCCTGCGAGCCTGCCTGCCGCCGTGGCAGGGTCGAGGATGAAACGCTGATCGGCAAGCGCAAGGAGCCGGTGGCGATCTGCCGCCTCAAGCGGGTGGCAGCGGATTACAAGGATGACATCACTCCGCGCTTGCCTAAAGCACCCGAACCCAACGGGCGGCGCGTGGCCTGCGTGGGGGCCGGGCCAGCGGCGCTGACCGTGGCGCGCGACCTGTCTGTTCTGGGTTATGCGGTCACGCTTTTTGACCACAATCCAAAGGCGGGAGGGCTGATCCGCACACAGATCCCGAAGTTTCGTCTGCCGGAGGCGGTGATTGACGAGGAAGTGGCCAACATTACCTCCATCGGCAATGTCACCATCGAGAATCGTTGGGTTGACAGCCTGTCTGATCTGCTGGCCGAAGGGTGGGATGCCGTCTTTGTGGGCTCCGGCGCGCCCAAAGGCCGCGATCTGGAGCTTCCGGGCCGCGCTGAGGGCGACGCGAACATCCATCTGGGCATCGATTGGCTTGCCTCGGTCTCGTTCGGGCATGTCGGCCGGATCGGCAAGCGGGTGATCGTGTTGGGCGGTGGCAACACGGCGATGGATTGCTGCCGTACCGCAAGACGTCTGGGCGGGGAGGATGTGAAGGTCATCGTGCGCTCGGGCTTTGACGAGATGAAGGCCTCGCCCTGGGAAAAGGACGATGCCATCGCCGAGGATATTCCGATTCTGAACTGGCATGTCCCCAAGGCTTTCGTAGTCGAGGATGGCAAGCTGGTTGGCATGACCTTCGAGATCGTGCGCGCCGAGTATGATGACAATGGCCGCCGCAAGCTGGTTCCCACAGGCGAACCTGACCCTTTCATCGCCTGCGACGATGTGTTGGTGGCGGTAGGCCAGGAAAATGCCTTCCCCTGGGTCGAGCGCGATATCGGCCTGGAATTTGATGCGCGCTGGGACATGCCCAAGGTTGACCCGGTCACCATGCAAAGCGCCATCCCCAATGTGTTCTTCGGCGGAGATGCGGCGTTCGGTCCCAAGAACATCATCTGGGCCGTGGCGCATGGGCATGCCGCTGCAATCTCCATTCACAAGCATCTTGAGGGTGAGGATATCACCCAGCGGCCCGCGCCGGGAGTGACCGTCGCCAGCCAGAAGATGGGCATCCATGAGTGGAGCTATGACAACGACATCACGCTGGACGCGCGATTCAAGGTGCCGCATCTCGTGAAGGACCGCGCGCTGGGCGATCTGCATGCAGAGGTGGAACTGGGCTTTGACCCCGAACTGGCCTGGCAAGAGGCGCAGCGCTGCCTGAATTGCGATGTGCAGACGGTATTTGCCGCGCCTCTGTGCATCGAATGCGATGCCTGCGTTGATATCTGCCCGATGGACTGCATCACCTTCACCACTGACGGCGACGAGGCCGATCTGCGCGCGCGCCTGAAGGCTCCGGCCCTGAATACCGAACAGCCGATCTATATCGCCGACGGGCTGGATACAGGGCGCGTGATGGCCAAGGACGAGGATGTCTGCCTGCATTGCGGGCTTTGCGCGGAACGCTGCCCGACGGGCGCGTGGGACATGCGCAAATATGTGATCGAAACGGCGCAGGCGGGGCAGTGATGATGGAAAAACTGATTTCGATCAACGACTTCGTTGTAAAGTTCGCGAATGTGAATGGTTCCGGCTCGGCCAGTGCGAACGAGTTGTTCGCCCGGTCGATCCTTCGGATGGGCGTGCCGGTCAGCCCGCGCAACATCTTTCCCTCGAATATACAGGGCCTGCCGACCTGGTATGAGGTCCGCGTGTCCGAGGCCGGTTATCTGGGCAGGCGCGGTGGTGTGGACATGATCGTCGCCATGAACCCCGAAACCTGGAAACAGGACCTGGCCGAGATCACCCCGGGCGGTTACCTGTTCCATGACAGCACGCGCCCGTTGCCTGACAGCGCCTTTCGCGAGGATGTCACCGCCATCGGCGTTCCGCTGACAGCAATCTGCAATGCAACCTATACCGACCCGAGGCAGCGCCAGCTTTTCAAGAACATCATCTATGTCGGCGCGCTGTCGCATTTGCTGGGGATCGAGGCCGAAGTGATCGAGGCGCTGTTTGCCCAGCAATACAAGGGCAAGGAGCCATTGATCGAATCGAACCGCAAGGCGCTGCATCTGGGCCGCGACTGGGCACGCGACAATCTGCCAGACGACATCTGCGCGCTTAAGGTTGAACGCCGCGATGCCGTGGGCGACCGCATCTTTGCCGAGGGTAATGCCGCATCGGCGCTGGGCGCGGTCTATGGTGGGGCGACGGTCTGCGCCTGGTATCCGATAACGCCTTCGTCAGGGGTGGCTGAGGCGTTCGAGGGATACTGCAAGAAACTGCGCACCGATCCTGAAACCGGACAGGCGAAATACGCGATCATCCAGTCCGAGGATGAACTGGCCTCGATCGGTATGGTGATCGGCGCGGGGTGGAACGGGGCGCGGGCCTTTACCTCTACCTCCGGCCCCGGCGTCAGCCTGATGACAGAGTTCATCGGGCTGGCCTATTTCGCCGAAATCCCCGCCGTGATCATGAACGTGCAGCGCGGCGGCCCTTCGACCGGTATGCCCACGCGAACCCAGCAATCCGATATCTTCTCCTGTGCCTATGCCTCGAACGGTGACACCAAGCATGTGCTTCTGTTCCCCGAAGACCCGCGCGAATGTTTTGATTTCGCCGCCGAGGCGCTGGATCTGGCCGACCGGCTGCAAACCCCGGTGTTTCTGATGTCCGACCTCGATATCGGCATGAACAACCGGCTGTGCCGGCCCTTCGAGTGGGACGAAAACCGAACGCTGGATCGGGGCAAGGTGATGAGCGCTGCCGAACTGGAAGCAGGCAAGACCTTTGGGCGTTATCTGGACGTCGATGGCGACGGCATCCCCTGGCGCACAGTGCCGGGCACGCATCCCTCCAGGGGCGCGTTCTTCACCCGTGGCACGACGAAAAACGCCTATGCCAAGTATTCCGAGGAAGGGGCCGATTACGTCGAGAATATGGAACGCCTTCAGCGCAAGTTCGACACCGCGAAAAAGCTGGTCCCGCAGCCGGTGCTGCGTCAGGCTGACCGTCCCGCCAAACTGGGTGCGCTTTACTTCGGTTCGACCGCGCCGGCGATGGACGAGGCGCTTGATCGCCTGGCCATCGACGGCCAGCACATCAATGCGCTACGCCTGCGCGCCTTTCCCTTCCCGCAATCGGTGCGCAATTTCATCGAGGCGCATGAACAGGTCTTCGTCGTCGAGCAGAATCGCGACGGGCAGATGCGCAGCCTGATCGTCAATGAACTGGAGGTCGATCCGGCGCGGCTGGTGCCGGTGCTGCACTATGACGGCACGCCTATCACCGCGCGTTTCATCCGCGAGGCCATACGCAGCCATTTGTCAAAAGCTGCACTGGCCCCGTTCGAAAGGGCTGTGTCATGACCTATATCGCCAAGCCGAAACTTCATCATCCGTCACTGCCGCGCAACACTGTTGGCTTCACCCGGCGTGATTACGAGGGGACGATCTCTACCCTTTGTGCGGGTTGCGGGCATGATTCGATCTCGGCCGCCATCGTGCAGGCCTGCTTTGAGCTGTCGATCGAACCGCACCGCGTGGCGAAGCTGTCCGGCATCGGTTGCTCATCAAAGACGCCGACATATTTCCTGGGTGCCAGCCACGGGTTCAACACCGTTCACGGGCGCATGCCCTCAGTGCTGACGGGGGCGTATCTGGCCAATCGTGACCTGATCTACCTCGGTGTGTCTGGCGATGGCGACAGTGCCTCGATCGGGTTGGGCCAGTTCGCGCATATCATGCGTCGCGGCGTGAACATGACGTATATTGTCATGAACAACGGTGTTTACGGTCTGACCAAGGGGCAATTCTCGGCCACCGCCGACAAAGGCTCGACGGCAAAGAAGGGCGCGGTCAATACCGATTCCGGCATCGATCTTGCTTCAATGGCGATCCTGATGGGGGCAAGCTTCGTGGCGCGCTCGTTCTCGGGCGACAAGGAGCAACTGGTGCCGCTGATCAAGGCTGCGATCAGCCATCCCGGCCCCGCAATACTGGATGTTATCTCGCCCTGTGTGGCGTTCAACAACCACAAGGGATCGACGCGCAGCTATGACTATGTGCGCGAGCACAACGCCACCTTGAACCGGCTTGATGTGATTACCGGTGCTGACCCTATGACGGCTGATTATGCGCCGGGCACGAGTGTCATGATTGAGCAGCCCAATGGCGAGACGCTGGAACTGCACAAGGTCGCCGAGGATTATGACCCCTCGAACAAGGCCGCCGTGCTGTCCTACATTCAGGCGCGTGAAGAGGCCGGGATGGTCACTACGGGGCTGTTGTATTACGACCCCGCGCGGCGTGATCTGCACGGCCGGATGAACACCATCGACACACCACTCAACCAGCTTGACGAGCAGACGCTTTGCCCCGGCGCGGGCGCGCTGGCGCAGATCAATGAGGGCCTGCGCTAGGATATGAAACAGCCGAATGACTTTCTTGGATTTTCGCCCTTGACCCCGGCATCAGTTCTTTCTAGTTAGCCTCGCATTGTGGGCCGGTAGCTCAGTTGGTAGAGCAGCTGACTTTTAATCAGCGGGTCACAGGTTCGAATCCTGTCCGGCTCACCACATCATCAAAGGCCCGGGCCCCTCGCCCGGGCCTTTGGCGTTGCGCGAAGCGATGTTGCTTGGGGTGGCGATGGCTTTCCGGTGTACAGCGAGTTTGCACGTGACCTCTGGCAGGCTTCCGTCTGAACTGCCCCGGTGTTTCGGATGGGGAAGACATTTACGGTCACGCTTTTGTTGAGTTTTCCGATAACTCACATTAACCTTTTCGTGATTGCCGAACCGTTCACGTGAACCCCTTGTTTTTTAACTGCTGCCATCCGGAGTAATTTCATGTTCAGATCCGTTGCCAGCCGCCTTTGCGGCGTGCTGGGGGTTGTTGTTCTGGCCGCTGCTGCCAGTATTGCCGCCCCTGCTTCAGCCAGTGACAGCCTCTCCAGCGCCGCGCTTCAGCGCATGGTCGATTCCAGTTCGATCATTTCGGCTCTGTCGGAAAGTTCGGATGGCCGCGTGCCCGTCATTGTCCAGTTTTCCGCGCCAGAGGTTCCGGCGCTGGCAGCCGCGAGTGCGGCAAGCGGGTCGTCGGTGGATGACGCAGCGCTGACGGCGGCGGTGCACGGCGCGCAAAGCTCGATTCTTGGGCGCGTGCTGGAGCTGACCGACGAGGGCGCGCTTTCCACCGCCATGGCGTCTGATGTGCTCAACATCAAGCGGATGGATTTCACCCCGATGTTCGCCATCAGGGCGGATGCCGCGCTGCTGGAACGTCTGGCGGCCGACCCGACGGTAGAGCGCATTCAACTGGATGCTCTTGACGCGCCGATGATGCGAAACTCGCTGCCGCTGATCGGTATGCCTGCCGCCTTTGCCGCGGGTGCGACCGGCAACAACTGGCGGGTTGCGGTGCTCGATACCGGCGGGCGGCGTTCGCATGAATTTCTCAACCGGCAGATCGTTTCGGCGGCGTGCTACAGTTCCAACATTCCTTCGCAGGGCTCGACCAGCCTTTGCCCGGGGGGGGTACCTGAGTCCATCAATATCGCCTCTGCCGATGATTGCGACCGCGCCACTATTCTTGGCTGCGGGCACGGCACCCATGTCGCCGGAACGGCGGCGGGGTTCAACCTGAACGCTAATGGCGTAAACCCTGATTACGGCGTGGCGCGCGATGCGCGCATCATCTCGATCAACGTCTTCTCGCAGTTTTCACGCGCCAGCGGCAACTGCGGTTCGCTGGGCGCCCAGTATACCGGCGGCTGCGCACTAACCTGGACGAGCGATCAGATTCTCGGGCTTAACCGGGTCTATGCGTTGCGCGGTTCGATGAACATCGCCGCCGTGAACATGAGCCTTGGTGGCGGTACGCATTTTTCGGCTTGTGACACTGACGATCGCAAGCCGATCATAGACCTGTTGCGCGCGGCTGGCATCGCCACGGTGGTCGCAGCAGGCAACGATGGCAGCACGTCGTTCATCAGCGCGCCTGCCTGCATCTCGTCAGCCATCGCGGTTGCCAGCTCAACCAGCACCGATCAGCGCAGCTCATTCTCGAACTGGAACAGCTTGGTAGGGTTGGTCGCGCCCGGCTCGGGGATTGTGTCCTCGGTCGTCAACGCCAACAACGCCTATGAAGCCTATAACGGCACTTCGATGGCCTCGCCGCATGTGGCAGGTGCCTTCACGGCACTGCGCTCAGCGGTGCCTTCCGCCACGGTCGACCAGATCCTTGCCGCGCTGCAAAGCACCGGCACGGGGATAACCGCAGGCGGTGTCACGCGCTCCCGGATCAACGTGGACCTTGCGCTGGCAGCGCTGCGCGGCACCAATGCCACCACCACCACGCTGACCGGCCCCACCAGTTCGACACAGGGGCAGTTGGTGACCTTCACCGCAACCGTCAACGCGACAGCGGGGGGCACCCCCGCCGGCACCGTGACCTTCCGCAACAATGGCGTGACGATCGGCTCCAGAACGCTGTTCTTGGGAAGCGCCAGCTTCAGCACCTCGTCGCTGCCGGTCGGCACCAACCAGATCACGGCCGTTTATGGCGGATCGGGCACGCATTCGTCCTCAACTTCCAACACGCTGAGCCATACCGTCTCAGGTGGCGGCGGCAGCGGGCCGGTCAATGACAATTTCGCTGATCGCATTACCATTCCCGCACCGGGCACGGTGACAGGCAACAATGTTGACGCCACTGCCGAAAGCGGCGAGCCGTTTCATGCGGGCCTCTCGGGTGCGCGCAACAGTGTCTGGTGGCGTTATACGCCCAGCAGTAGCGGACAGGTGACAATCGACACATTCGGTAGCAATTTTGACACGGTCCTGGCGGTCTATACCGGCAGCGCCGTGAATGCGTTGACGTATGTCGCCGCGAATGATGATACGAATGGCCTGCAATCTCGGGTGCAGTTCAACGCGCAGGCCGGTGTCAGTTATGCCATTGCGGTGGCAGGCTTCGCCGGCGCCTCGGGCAGCATCGTGCTCAATGTCGCGGGCGGCGGTGGCGGCGCGGACCGTTCGGATGTCGAGGTCAGTCTCAGCGTTCCCAGCGGCGTCGTGCGACCCGGTGCCACGGCGCGGCTGGTGGCCGAGGTCACGTCCGACACCGGCACGCCCTCTGGCACGGTGCAGTTCAGTGCCAACGGCACGACGGTGGGCAGCGCCACGCTCAGCAGCGGGCGGGCGACGCTCAATGCTTCCTTGCCGGTTGGCAGCAACACGGTAATCGCCCATTATCTGGGAACGGCGACCCACAATCCGGGCCAGTCGCCCTCACGGACCGTCGTGGTCAGCGCGGTGATGGGGCCGGAGACAACGGTCAACCAGCGCACGCGTCACAACCAGCAGCGCCCGGCGATCTCGTCGCTGGGGCGCGCGGCGGTGGTGGTCTATGAGGACCAGCTCGTCGCGGATGGTCCCTTCGGGATCACCGCCCAGCGTGTGAACTGGGCCGGCCGACCCAATGGTGATGCAATCGAGGTGGCCCCGCCGGCGGCTGGCACGGGTTTCCCGCATGTCGCGGAAATGGCCGGTGGCAGCTTCGTTGTGGTCTGGGAGGCCGAAGGGCGCGGCGGGCGGCAGGACGTCTTCATGCGCCGCTTCCGCGCCAATGGCCGCGCCATTGACGGTATTCCGCGGCCGGTCAATGACTCGAATCAGGGCAACCAGGCCGCGCCGCGTGTCGCCGCACTTGAGGACGGTGGCTATGCGGTGGTCTGGCAATCGGACCGGGCCGATGGCGACGGCGATGGCATCATGATGCGCATCTTCGAGGCCTCGGGCGCGCCGCGGACCGGCGAGATCCTGGTCAACCGCACCACGGCGGGCGATCAGCGTGCGCCGGATGTCGCTGTGCAGCAGGGGGCCGATATCGTTGTCTCATGGGCCGGGCCGACAGCATCGGGCTTTGGTGCCTATGCGCAACGTGTCAGCGTGGATGGCGCTCTGGTGGGCAGCGAGATCGAGGTGGGGCAGGCGGGCAGCACCTTCATGCCGCAGGTCCGCATCGCGGCTCTGGACAACGGCAACTTTGCCGTTGCGCATGAGGCCAGCGAACGGCTGCACCTGCCCGGCCCCTACCGGGTGATCGTGCAGCGCCTGCGCCAGCGCGGGCCGCTGTGGGGCGATCCTGTGCCGATGGATCGGGTAATGGACGGCGACCAGCGCACCCCGGCCATAACCGGGCTGCGGCGCATGGGCCTGGTGACGGCCTGGCGGGCACCCGATGGCGCGCTGAACGGTGTCTGGGTGCAGGCGCTTGGCCGCGACGGATCGTCAATCACGGCACCTGAACAGGCCAACACCACGATCCCCGGCAACCAGTTCGACCCTGCCGTGGGCCGTGTCGGCACCACGCGCAATTTCTTCGTGGTCTGGACGGCATCGGGCACGGCAGCGGGGGATGGCACCAACATCATCATCCGCCGGTTCATGGGCCCGTGAGGCGTTGAGCGACGGACAACAAACGTACGCCGCCGCAGGTGCAACCTTGCGGCGGCGTTTTCGTTCCGGTTCAGACGTCGGGCACAGTCAGCGGTTCCAGCGGTCCCGGAATGTGCCAGCCCGCATTTGCAAGCTTCATGCGGAGTGATTTTGCAGCATGGCCTGGCAGGGGCGTCAACGGCGCGCGTAAAGGCGCAAGCCGGGGCGCGTTCAGTTCCGCAGACAACACCGCCTTGCATCCCTGGATAAGCGGATAATCGGCCAGAATGCCCCTGATCGTTGTGGCTTGCGCCTGCAACGCTTCGGCTTGCTGCGATTCGCGACCGTCGAGTAATGCGCGGATACCGTGCGGATTGATATTGCCGGTTGCCGTGATGCAGCCCACCGCCCCCAGCGCCATGGCCTTCAGCACCATGGCTTCGGATGAGGGGAACACCCGAAAGCCCGGGAAATTGCGAAGCATTCCTTCGGTATTCGCCCAGTCGCCCGAGGAATCCTTGATCCCCGGCACGTTCTGCGGATAGGCCGCGATCAGCCGCTCGATCAACGCATAGGGGATGCCGACGCCCGACATCTGCGGGATATGATAAAGCCATAGCCCCAGATCGACCGAAGCCACCCCGTCGATTACCCCGGCATACCAGGCAAAGAGCCCCTCGACGCTGGCGGGTTTGTAGTAAAACGGCGGCAGAGACAGCACCCCACCGCAGCCCAGTGAAACGGCATGGCGGGTCAGCGCAATGGTGTCACTGATCGCCGGGCTGCCGACGCCGGGCATCAGTACTTCGGCGGGAATGCCGCCTTCGACAGCGGCATCCAGCAGCGCCATGCGCTCTGCCACGTTTAGCGAGGTTCCTTCCGAGGTGGTGCCGAATACCGCCAACCCATCGGCACCATGCGCCAGCAACCAGCGGCAGATTGCCACAAAAGCCTGTGTGTCGGGCGTACCATCGGCGGTGAACGGGGTTATGGCGGGAACCAGCAGGCCTGAAAACTGTCTGGGCATGGACGCTTCCTTTGTTGGGGCAGTCGACAGTATGGCGCGCGCCACCGGTCGGTGGCAATGGCGGCCAGATCCTGCTTCAGACGCGAACCGCCCGCCAGAACCGCGTCAGTAGTGCCAATGCCGCCACCGACAGGCCCGCGATCATGCCGAACCAAAGACCCACGCCACCGAATCCAGCCAGGAAAGCCAGCGCATAGCACATCGGAATGCCGATCAGCCAATAGCTGATCGCAGCGATTATCAGCGGCATTTTGGTGTCTTGAATGCCGCGCAACAGCCCCATCGCCATCGCCTGCCCGCCATCGGCCAGTTGAAACAACGCCGCCACTATCAGGAATGTTGTTCCCAACGGCACGATGATTGCGCGCTCAGGGTCATTGGGATTGAGGAACGCGCCGACAATCAACTCGCCCGCGCCAAGAAAAACAGCCATCGCGAAAAGCGCCACTGCCACGGACAGGATCAGCGAAGTCCGTGCCGCCGCGTGCAGCCCCTCGATATCGCCGCGGCCCCGCGCCCGACCCACAAGGATGGTAGCGGCATTCGACAGACCCACATGGATCATGAAGAACATCGCCGTGATTTCAAGCGCGATGGAATGCGCGGCCAGCGCCTGGGTGCCCAGCCAGCCCATCATGATTGCCGATGCGGCGAACAGCCCCGATTCGGCCAGCATTGCCAGCCCGATCGGCAGTCCCAGCGCATTGACCTGCCGCATCGCCTGCCAGTCAGGTCGCCAGAAGCGTGCCAGCAGCGTGTAGCGGCGCAGCGCCGGCAGCCAGGCGGCATAGGCCAGCATGATGCCCAGCGTGAACAATTGCACGATGACCGAGGCCACCGCCGCACCGCGCGCGCCCATCGCGGGGGCGCCGAGATTGCCGAAGATGAAGACCCAGTTCAGCCCGATATTGACGAAAACTGCCGATACCGTCACCCACAGCACGATCTGCGTGCGTCCCAGCGCGGCAAGGTAGCTTTTCAGCACCATGACCAGAAGTGCAGGCCCCACCCCGAAGCCGACGATCGCCAGATACGCCCCGCCCAACGTTGCCACGGCGTCTTCCTGTCCCGCAGCCAGCAGGATCGGCCGGGCGAACAGAAAGAACGGCAGGACCGCCAGCGCATAGCCAATCGACAGCCACATCCCCATCCGCGTGGCGCGCCGCACCTCGGTATCGTTGTCTGAAGCCGCTGAGGTGGCGACCATCGGCATCACCGCATTGGCATAGCCCATGCCCAGGGTGAAGAAGGTAAAAAAGACCGTTGCGCCAAGCGCACCTGCCGCCAGATCCGTCACGCCATACCAGCCCAGCATCACGGTGTCGGTGATATGAAGCGCAAACTGCGCCATGTGGCTGCCGATCAGTGGCAGGCCAAGCAACAGGACGGAGCGCGCGTGAGAGCGAAAACCCGAAGCGGCGGGGGCGATCATGTGTAATATCCAGAAAAAGGCAAGCACCCGTCAAGGCTGGGCAAAGCGCAGTTATGCACCAGTATAATTCAAAGGGAAAGCCCCGGTCTCGATGCCGATCAGCGCAGCGCCAGAGCGACCGACAGAACGGCCATGACCAGCACGAGGCCAGCCAGCGCCTCGATTCCCACGACCAGCCACAATCTGCCTGACCCGGCCATACCGCGGGCGCCCCGCAACAGGCCGTCGCGACCCAGTGCGAGCGCCAATGCAAGGCCCGCCGCTACGCCCGCCGTGCCAAGCGCCATGGCATAGGTGCCCATGATGCCGACCCACAGCAGGCCCATTTGCCAGGTAAGAAGCAAAAGGATCAGCGCACCCGAGCAGGGCCGCACGGCAACCGCCGCCACCAGCGCGACCACTTCGCGCCAGTTGGCGGCACGTAACATCGCTTCAGCGGAGGGGAGGTGACGGGCTCCGCAGTCAGGGCAGGGCGCGTCGGAGGGCGGGACGGCGAAGGCATACGCTCGGGGTTTCTCGCCCAGTCGCGTCGCGGTGAGCAGCGCGCTGGCCGGGCCTTCTGCGGCATGGGGGACGGTTTCTGTCGTGGCGGGCGGCGATGATATCGCAGGATGCCGCGTGGCCCGTGCAAGCCGGGTCAGTGCGCGCCAGACCAGCCACAGTCCCACCGCGCCCGTCGCAGCCAGGCTCAGGGCGCTGAGAACCCCCCGATCGACCTGATCGATTCCCGCCCGGCCCATCCCGGCGATACCGGCCAGCACCAGAACCAGAAAAACCGCCATCGTCCCCTGCGCCATTGCCGACAGAAACCCGATCCCGGCCAGTTTCAGCAAGGGCACACGCCGCGCCACGCCATAGGCCGCCAGAAGCGCCTTGCCATGGCCGGGCCCGGCGGCATGCACAAAGCCATAGGCCAGGCACAGGCCCATCAGCCCCCAGAATGCCGTGCCCTGCCCGCCATGCACGCCGCGCAGTGACTGGGCGAGGCCGGACTGAAAGGCCGCTTGTTGCGCCAGAAGCCAGCCACCCATTGGCGCCAGAACATCCCTGACTGGCGCCGCCAGCGGCCCGGCGAGCAGTGCCCAGATCAATGCGGCGGCAACGGTGAGAAAGATGAGGAAGCGTGCCATAGTGGGGTGCTTCTAGCGCGCCGCGGGCAAAATGAGAACCGTTGGCATGGTCACAGTTGCATGGGGCGGCGGGAGGTTGCTGCCGCCTTGGCATCGGTGCGAACCGCCGCGCATACGTCAGGCAAGGTTCGGTGGCGGCGGGTCAGCTTCGGGTGAAGGTTTCGTGCAAGATCGCGGCGATTTCGGTCGCGTCTTCCTCGGTGAAGGCGTCGGGCTGGTCGCTGTCGATATCGAAAACGCCGACCAGCGTGCCTTCTGTGTCGAATACGGGCAGCACCAGTTCCGACCGGGTACTACTGGAACAGGCGATATGACCTGAAAACGCCTCGACATCGGCGACCCGTTGCACCTTGCCGGTGCGCGCCGCCGCGCCGCAGACGCCGCGTGTGAAGGGGATCACCAAACAACCGTGCCCGCCCTGATAGGGGCCGATCTTCAGGATGCCAGGCTCGGTGACACGGTAGAAGCCGGTCCAGTCAAAGCGCGGATCCGAATGATGGATTTCACAAGCCAGGGTCGCCATCAGTGCAACCGTGTCGGTCTCGCCCTCGATCAAGGCACGGATGCGTTCGGCAAGGGCGGGGTAATCGGCCATGGCAGGTATTCCTTCGCGGGGGCTGCGCTTCATCTTGCCCCAAAATACGCAGGACGGAGACCGGGATGCAATCCGTGGCACTCGCAGGGCAATCCGGTGCCAGGCTAGATCGCTGGCAAGTCTGAAGCATGCCGCAGCGCGAACAGGCCGCCGCGCCATGCTTCAGATCGTTTCCGTCAGGAACGAGTGCCGGCGTCAGTCCCCGAAACGCAGGGTGAACTGATCCTCGTGATAGCTTTGCAATGCAACGAATTCCTGCATTCCGCCCGATTCGAAGACATAAACATGCAGCGCATCGTTGTTCAGCGAGACACGGCAAAAGACATCGCCCCGGCCTTCGGCCACGCTGTCGGGGCAGGTTTCAAGGTCGATATGCGGCACCGATGCTTCGAAATCGGCATAACTGTAGGGTTCGGCGGCAAGCGGTGCTGGCGAGAGCAGAAGTGCGCCCATAATGAGGCGGAAGTATCCGGACATGGCCCTTGATCCTTGGTGCAGAGATTACGGTTCACACCGGGCGGGCGACGAAAGGGAAAACGTCGTTGGCTGGGCTGTCTAATTCTTATTGTTCTTGTCGGAAATGTAAATCCCTATTGCCCCACGCGACTACGCGCCGCACTACCGGTTTCCGTGCCCTTCGTTGTCCAGAAGTATTTCCAACGCCCGCACCAGACCCGGCGCGGCTTCGCCCAGCCGCGCCAGCATTTCCTGCTGAAAAGTGACCGCTACGGGCAGAATCCGCGCCACCAGCGCGCGCCCCTCTGCCGTCAGGCGCAATTCCAACAGGCGACGGTCGGTGCCGTGCACCTCTTTCGTGATATATCCGGCCCCCTCCAGTCGGCTGGCGGCGCGACTGACCTTGGATTTTTCCATATCTACCCGTGCTTCGATATCGCGGATCGATACTGCTCCGGTGTGGTTGAGATGCACCAGAACGCGCCATTCCGGAATGGAGATGCCGAATTCCTCGCGATAGCGTTCGGCAAAGGCACGGCTGGTGCGGTTGGCTGCCGCGCTCAACCGATACGGCAGAAACGCGTTGAGATCGAAATCATCGACGGGGTTTTTCACGAGGTCTGAGCTGGTATCTGGCATGGGTGCCTGCCTGAAGGGATTGCAACGCAGGAAACCGACCACAAAGCGGACGCGGAATCAATGCGCTTGCAACGAAGCGGTGATGAAGTCTTGACTTTGTTGCAACTGCAATGAATCTTGTCGGCAACAGCGCACCACGCCCTCGGACCAAAGAGGGCAAACCTGCGGAGGATAACCATGACCGATCACAACCTGCCGCGCGGCATGGTCCGCGCTTCCGGTAGCACCGGAACCCATGAGGGCTACATGCCCGGTTTCGGCAATGATTTTGAAACCGAGGCCCTGCCGGGCGCCCTGCCGCAAGGCCAGAACTCGCCGCAGAAATGCAATTACGGGCTCTACGCCGAACAGCTTTCGGGCACCGCCTTTACCCAGCCCAAACCAGAACGCGCCTGGTGCTACCGCATCCGCCCTTCGGTCAGACACACCGCGCGGTTCAGGAAGATCGACTTGCCATACTGGAAAACCGCACCCAATGTGTTGCCCGATGTGATCAGCCTGGGCCAGTACCGCTGGGATCCGGTGCCAATGCCCGGCGCGGGCGAAAGCTATACCTGGCTGACCGGCATGCGCACGGCCACCACGGCGGGCGATGTGAATACACAAGTCGGCATGGCCAGCCATGTCTATCTGGTCACGGCCTCGATGGTGGACGAGTATTTCTATTCGGCTGACAGCGAACTCCTGGTGGTGCCGCAGGAGGGCCGCCTGCGGTTCTGCACCGAGATGGGCGTGATTGACCTTGAGCCGAAGGAAATCGCCATCCTGCCGCGCGGCATGGTCTATCGGGTTGAAGTGCTGGAAGGGCCCTGCCGCGGATTTGTCTGCGAGAACTACGGGCAGAAGTTCGAATTGCCGGGGCGCGGGCCGATCGGCGCGAACTGCCTCGCCAACCCGCGCGACTTCAAGACACCTGTGGCAGCCTTTGAAGACCGCGAGGTGCCCAGCCGCGTCGTGGTGAAATGGTGCGGCCAGTTCCATGCGACTGAAATCGGCCACTCGCCGCTTGATGTGGTAGCTTGGCACGGCAATTATGCACCGTGCAAATACGACCTGCGGACCTATTCACCCGTCGGCGCGATCCTGTTCGACCACCCCGACCCGTCGATCTTTACCGTACTCACGGCCCCCTCGGCCCAGCCGGGCACGGCGAATATCGATTTCGTCCTGTTCCGCGAACGCTGGATGGTGGCCGAACATTCGTTCCGCCCGCCCTGGTATCACAAGAACCTCATGTCTGAGTTGATGGGCAATATCTATGGCCAGTATGATGCCAAGCCACAGGGTTTTGCGCCCGGCGGGATGAGCCTGCACAACTGCATGCTGCCCCATGGACCGGACCGCAACGCTTTCGAAGGTGCCTCGAATGCCGATCTGAAGGCCGAAAAGCTGGACAACACCATGTCCTTCATGTTCGAGACCCGCTTCCCGCAACACCTTACCGAATGGGCTGCAACCGAAGCGCCGCTGCAGGACGATTATCTGGATTGCTGGACCTCGCTGGAGAAGAAATTCGACGGCACGCCGGGGGAGAAATGACATCCGACATAGACCGATCCCCTGTTATTTCCGCTCCGTCTGATGTGACCTGAGAGGAAAAAGGCAGGGGGCTCTGCCCCCGCCGCCCTTCGGGCGACTCCCCCGGGATATTTGTGAACAGATGAAGTCAGAAACGCCGTGCCCTCTTCATCTGTTTCATGACTTTCCAGGGGTTAATGGGCCGGAAAGTCCAGCGGGGAAACGCCCCCTGACTTGGCAGGCGCAGGTGCACGGCTTGACCGGGGCGCGGGGTGAATTTAAGTAATGTATGATAAATTGATTAATGATTTCAAAGGCACGATGCCACCCATCGCCGCAGCGCTGCCCATCCAGCCGCAGGAGGCCTGATGAAGCTTTATACCTACTGGCGTTCCTCTGCGGCTTATCGGGTGCGGATCGCACTGAATCTCAAAGGGGTTGCGCGCGAGGATGTCTTTGTCTCGCTGGTAGCAGGTGAACAGGCCGCGCCACCCTATGCTGCGCTCAACCCCCAGCACCTCGTCCCCGCGCTTGAACTCGATGATGGCACCATCCTGACCCAGTCACTGGCGATCATCGACTGGCTGGACGCAACCTGGCCCTTGCCACCACTTCTGCCCGCGGATCCGCTGGCCCGCGCTCGGATACTTGCCGCCGCCCATATTGTTGCCATGGATATTCACCCGGTCAATAACCTGCGCGTCGTGCAGGCGCTTGATAGCCGGTTCTGCGCCACCACCGAGGCCCGCCTCGACTGGATGCGGCACTGGATGCGGCTGGGTTTCGACACGCTCGAAGCCAGCCTCCCCGCACCCCGCTTTGCCTTTGGCGATGCGCCGGGCCTTGCGGATCTCTGCCTGATACCGCAACTTTACAACGCCCGCCGCTGGGGTCTGGAACTGACACCCTGGCCGAAACTCACCGCAGTCGAGGCTGCTTGCCTTGCCCTGCCTGCCTTCGCCCAGGCTGCGCCCGAAGCGCAGCCTGACGCCACAGGTTGATAAAGGAACCGCCATGCCCCTGATGAAATCCTGGATTGCAAGCGCCAATGCCGCCGATTGCCCGTTTCCGCTCAACAACCTGCCTTACGGTGTCTTTTCCCATGCTGGCGGTGCGCCGCGCTGTGGCGTGGCCATCGGCGACCAGATCCTGGATGTCACTGCGCTTGAGGCATCGGGCCATCTGACCCTGGCAGACAAACTCGTGCTCGATCGCCCCGAATGGAATGCCGTCATGGCCCTGGGCCCGCAAGCCTGGCAACGGCTGCGCACCCTACTGTTCGGTTATCTGGTCGAAGGGGCGGCGCTGAAGTCGCAGATCGCCAACTACCTGCATCCGCTGGCGGGCGCGACAATGCATATGCCGTTCGCGGTTGCTGAATTCACGGATTTCTACGCCGGTCGCAACCATGCCGTCAATGTTGGCACCATGTTCCGGGGCGCGGAAAACGCGTTGCCGCCGAACTGGCTGCATATACCCATCGGCTATAACGGTCGCGCTTCGTCGGTGGTGGTTTCAGGCACGGATGTGCGCCGCCCCTGGGGACAACTGAAATCACCCGATGGCGTTGAACCCCGCTTCGCACCCTGTCTGCGATTCGATCATGAACTGGAAATGGGTGCAATCATCGGCCAGCCCTCACGCATGGGGCAGCCTGTCAGCGTGGCTGATGCCTATGCTATGATCTTTGGATACGTCCTGCTCAACGATTGGTCGGCACGCGATATCCAGGCTTGGGAGTATCAGCCGCTCGGACCTTTCCAGGCCAAGGCCACCGCCACCACGATCAGCCCGTGGATTGTCACACGCGAAGCACTGGAGCCCTTCCGCTGCGCCACGCCTGAGCGCGAAAAGCCGCTTCTTCCCTATCTTCAGGAACCGGGGCCGATGCTCTATGATATCGAACTTGAGGTTGAACTGACCCCGAAAGGCGGCACACCCACCACCATCGCCCGCACCAATTACCGCGAGATGTATTACTCCGCGGCCCAGCAGCTGGCGCACCACACCTCCTCGGGCTGCCCGATGCGGGTGGGCGATCTGATCGGCTCTGGCACCATATCGGGGCCAACAAGGGAGAGCCGGGGCAGCATGCTGGAACTCAGCTGGGGCGGAAAGGAGCCAGTTACCCTGAAAGGCGGCGAAACCCGCAGCTTCCTTGAAGACCATGATCGCCTGACCCTGCGCGGGCAGTGCCGGGGCGATGGCTATCTGATCGGCTTTGGAGATTGCACCGGCACCGTCCTGCCCGCGCTGAAAGGGCCCTACGGGGTATAAAGGGAATCGCCGCGCCCCTTCATCTGTTCCGAAATATCCTGCGGGGGTGAGGCGCGCAGCGCCGAGGGGGCGCAAAGCCCCCTTGCCCGGTTGGCCAGAGGCACCTGTCCGGTTTTCAGAGATCGCCCAGCAAGACCTCCATCAAATCGCTCTCAGGCTCGCGCAGCGGGTCGATCACGTCAAAATGGTGGCGTCCGCTGGCGGCATGCCAGGGGCAGTGCCATTCTTCCGACAAAAGGCGCGCCTGCCACAGAAAGGCCGGGCGTTCTTGCGCACCGACCCAGACAAAGACCTCGCACCCGTCGCGACGGGCCAGAAGGGCAGGGCTTTCGGTGCGGGCCTCGTCTTCGTCCAGGCGCAGTTTCTCATTCATGCCGGTACGCATGAGTGGGCGCAGATCTGCGAGGGGCGAGATCGGCACCACGCGCCTGAGCCGGGCGGACCAGAGAGGCGTCAGATCGGCGCATGCCATGCGCGCGCTCAGATGACCACCTGCCGAATGGCCGGTTACCACGATCGGCCCGTCGACCACCGCAGCGGCAACGCCGATCGCGGCTTCGATTTCGCGGGTCATGGTCCTGATGCGGGCGTCGGGGGCCAGCGTGTAGCCGGGCATCGCCACTGCCCAGCCCCGCGCCAGCGCTCCCTGGGCGAATGCTGACCAGTCGCCGGGCGCAAAGGCCAGCCAGTAGCCGCCATGGATGAAGATCATCAGCCCTTTTGCCGGACCTTCGGGCAGGAACAGATCAAGGTTCTGGCGCGCCCCGGGTCCATATGGAATGGCGGTTCGTGCGCGTGCCCCCAAGGTGGCGCGGAAAGTTGCGGATTCTGCGGCCCAACGGGGAGGGTAGCTGGCAGCGTCCGGGATGAAATCGGCATTGGCATAGGCGCGGCTGAGGTCTTCGGGCTGGTTCATCATCTTCCCCTTCTTGTGGGGGCAGAGTGTGTCATAGCTGCCCTCGCTGCAAGACCTCACCGAAATGCAAACCGGGCGTATCATTCTGGATACGCCCGGCCCGGTCAGTCGATGACTGATGATGGCCTCAGGCGGCTGAAGCTTCGACCAGCTTGTTGGCCGGTTCGGCGCGGCTGATCTCGATACGACGCGGTTTCAGCGCCTCGGGGATCTCGCGCACCAACTCGATGTGCAGCATGCCGTCAGCGTGCGTTGCGCCGGTCACCTTGACGTGGTCGGCCAGATGGAAGCGACGCTCGAATGCGCGGGTCGCGATGCCACGATGCAGATAGGTGCGCTCACCTTTTTCCTCGGCCTTGCGGGCCGACAGGACGAGGGCGTTTTCCTTCACCTCGACATTCAGTTCATCCGCCGCAAAGCCGGCAACGGCGACCGAGATGCGATAGGCATTCTCGTCCAGCTTTTCGATATTGTAGGGCGGGTAGGTCGGCTGCACCGGGTCAGCGGCGAGTGCGCGGTCCATCAGGTCGGCGATCCGGTCAAAACCCACCGATGCACGGAACAGGGGGGTCGGGTCAAAATTACGCATGGTTCATCCTCCATCGAGCGATGTTTGCTGACGATCCGCCGCTGTCAGCGGCCGGACCTGGTGAAAACGCAAAGCCCCGGATGGGCACCTTGCATATTCGATTTGGGAAGCGCCGCGCGCGGTTTCAAGAGGGGTCGGGGCGCAGAAAACGCGCGCTTTCGCGCGCGCCGGTCGGGGCGTCGAGCAAGCGGGCCTCCAGCGCGGCAAGGCGCCCTTCCAGGCGCATCCCCAGCGCCACAGTCTGCCCCGAACTGGAGGCCATGGCCGACAATACCGAGACGATGCGCGCCTGTCCGTTGACGATGGTGAAAACCGGCGCGCCCGAGGCGCCGAAATCAATGGCGCAGGACAGCACCATCACCCCGTCACGGCGCTGATCCAGCACCGCGCAGCGGTCCTGCAGCGAGGGTGCTTCGGAGCGGTCGCGCGCATACGAGACCACCGCCACCGGCGCGCCCGGTATCGGGGCTGTGATGTCGATGATAAAAGGTTGGATCGACGGCAATCGGATCGGCTGATCAAGCTGCAACAGCGCCAGATCACTGGCCACGCGATCCAGCGTTTCGCCGCGTGTGAAATGGAAACCCGCCTCGATGGCAGCGGCGCGGATGCCCCGGGTCGCTTCGGCCCTGCCGGTGCGCCAGCCGGCAAGGAAGCTCATCTGCCCTTCATCGACCTGTTCGCCGGTCACGCGATCAAAGAGGCAATGCGCGGCAGTTAGCACCTTGTCGGGCGCAACCAGTGTTGCCGTGCAAAAAGACTGCTCGCCGATATTCAGCCTGCCCACGGCCTGCCAGCCGCGGCTGGCGTCCAGCGTGGACAGTGTTTGCAGGTGGCTGTCCTGGGCTGCGGCTACGGTGGCCGAGGCAAGCAGTAAAAGCAGGGCAATCAGGCGCATTGTGTGTCCGGTCGTTGGTCCATCAGGATGCAACCTGACCGGGCAGTGGGGCGGAAGTTGGGCGGTTTCTGGCCCGCTCCGAGGTTGAAACCGGATCTGGGGGGCGTGCGTTCAGCGCAGGATCGGCACCCCGCGTTCACGCCCTGTGCCGGCCTCCAGCGCTGCGGGTCGTGGCCCACCCGTAGCCCAGTCGATCAGTTCCACCGTATGCACGATCGGCACGGCAGTGCCTCCGCCGATCTGCATCATGCAACCTATGTTTCCTGCGGCGATCAGATCAGGTGCTTTTGCTTCCAGCGTGGCGACCTTGCGCTTTTTCAGTTCAGCCGAGATTTCCGGCTGGAGCAGGTTGTAGGTGCCTGCCGAGCCGCAGCACAGATGCGGGTCTGCCGGTTCAACCACCTCGAATCCGGCCTGCTTGAGCAGGTCTTTCGGCGTGCTTTTTATCTGCTGGCCATGCTGCAACGAGCAGGCGGCGTGATAGGCTACCTTCAGCCCCTTGGGCGCGCCCTTGTCGATACCCAACTGCGCCAGCACCTCGCTGACGTCCTTCGCCAGCCCCGAGATGGCGGCGGCGTCTGCCGCCAGCGGGTCGTTGCGGAACATATGGCCGTAATCCTTGACCGTGGTGCCGCAGCCCGAGGTGTTGATGACGATTGCATCCAGCCCCTCGCCGCGCACCTCTGTCATCCAGGCGCGAATGTTGCGCGCGGCCGATGCATGGCTTTCGGTTTCGCGGCCCATGTGATGCGTCAGTGCTCCGCAACAGCCTGCGCCCTCGGCCACCACCACCTCGCAGCCAAGACGCGTCAGCACGCGGATAGTGGCGTCGTTGATATCGGTATTGAGCGCACGCTGCGCGCAGCCGGTCATCAAGGCCACCCGCATCCGGCGCGCGCCTTGTGCCGGAAAGGTCTGCGGGTCATCGTTCCGGCTGACCGGCGGGATGGTCTTCGGGGCCATGGCCAGCATCGCCTTCAGCCGCGCATCGGGCATCAGAAACGCAAATGGCCGACCGATCTTCGCGCCCAGCAGCGCCAGCCGGAACCGCGTGGGGTGCGGGATCACCTGCGCCAGCACCCAGCGCAGGAAGCGGTCCATCAGCGGGCGACGATAGGTGCGTTCGATATGGGCGCGCGCGTGATCCACGAGATGCATGTAATGCACACCCGAGGGACAGGTTGTCATGCAGGACAGGCAGGACAGGCAGCGATCGATATGCTTGACTGTTTTCGCATCGGCGGGGCGCCCGGATTCGAGCATCTCCTTGATCAGGTAGATACGCCCGCGCGGGCTGTCCAGCTCATCCCCCAGAACGGCATAGGTGGGGCAGGTTGCAGTGCAGAAGCCGCAATGTACACAGGCGCGCAAGATCTCGTTCGAGCGGGCGATGGCAGGGTCGCTCAGCTGATCGGGGGTGAAATGGGTTTGCATGCGGGGTCTCCGGCGTCCTTTGGGGGCTTTCAGGGGCGGGCAACGCCGTCGCCCGGGGGTGATGCGTCAGGCGCCGCCTCGGCTTCGCGCTTGATTATCCGGATGAAGGCAATGCCGGTGGGCCGGGCGATGTGACTCATCTGGAAATAGAAAAGGGGCGGTTCTGCATTTATCCGGTCGTCCAGGTGTGAGGCGGTCAGATACTTCCTGATCTGACCCGTTCCCCATGCTACCGCCTCAGGCGTGACACGCAGGCATTTATGGGAAGCCAGCACACGAGAACCATCGGCGGCATGACTGTCACGCAAGAGCCACCCGACTTGCTGCGCTGCAAGGTTTTGTGCATCGTCGGCAAGGCTGAAGCCGTGCCGCGTCGGGAAACTGGCGCTGAAACCCGGCTTGCCGCCACCGAGTTTCAGCAGGCGGGTATCCGGGTCGGCGGTGCGCAGGGGGGCTTTCAGCTCGGCGCGCGCGTTCCGGAAGAACAGCCACTTGCCATTTTGCGCCGCAAGCGCGCCGCGCAAGACGCCGATCCAGGTCAGTGCGATAGCCGTCAGGGCCACCGCATTGCTTAACGCCAGCGGCCTGTCGCGGAATACCTCGGCCATCATCCAGACGTGATATTGCCAGAGCGGATGAAAGCCGTTGATTGGACGCATGCCGTCGAAACTGAAGAAGGCTTCTGGTGAGTGCCGGGCAATGCCGAGATAGAGATAGGCATCATCGGTCAGGAAGTTGAACGCCATATCCTGTGCGTGGTGAAAAAGCGCCATCGCCACCGGCAGCAGCGTTATCACTGTGGCATGGGCCAGAAAGCTGACGGGCTGCATCCTCATCTTCCGTTGGTTCTGTCGGACCGGTCCTCTGAACAAACGCATTGCGCCTGTTCGGTGCGCAGGCGGCAGTCCCCTTTCTTCGGCAGGGGCGTGGTACTGGCACGACATTCGGCAGATCCGCCGAACAAGCCCGGTTGCTTTGCCCCCGGGCTCATTCCATCAGCCCCGGGTTGAGAATGCCGCGTGGGTCGAACCTGCGGCGCAACCCTTCGGCAAGAGCCGTGACGGTTGCGGGCGCGGGGTGGAAAGAGGCAATGCCCGCGCGCGTGGCGGTGTTGGCGCGGATCAGCGTTGCATGGCCGTTGATCGGACCCAGAAGCGCGCGCAGGTCACACCCTTCGGGCATCAGCAGCCAGATCAGTCCACCGCCCCAGTCATAAAGCGCCCGCCCGCCCGCCTTCGTCACGATGTCGGGCGCGTCCGAGGGTTTGACCGACAATCGCCAGACATCGCCCGCTGCTGCGTGAAACGTTGCTACGTCGCGCACGCCGGCCCAAAGATCGGCGCTTTCCCCGGCGTCCAGCCGCGCGCAGGTGCCGAAACCCGCCAGATGCCCGGCCAGCGCTCCGGCTCGATAGGCGACCGAGGCTGCAAACCCCTCCTGACGCAGGATCGTGCGCCCGTCAGGCAGATGCGCGGCACCCGTCACCTCAAAGGGCGAGCCAAGCGCGGCGGCCATCGCCGCAACGGCGCGCGCGTCATCCAACCCTTCCAGGACCAGCGTGGTCTCGGTTTCGGGGCGCGGCAGAAGCTTGAAAGCCACCTCGCTCAATACACCCAGCGTGCCCCAGGAACCGGCCATCAGCTTCACCAGGTCAAGGCCGGTGACATTCTTCATCACCCGCCCGCCATTCTTCACGACAGTCCCCGTGCCATCGACAAAGCGCACGCCGATCAGGCTGTCCCGGCAGGCACCCGCCTGCACCCGCCGCGGCCCCGAGGCATTCGCGGCAACCATGCCACCCAGTGTCGGCACCCCCTCGCTGCCCAGTAACCCGCGATGGTCCATCGGCTCGAAGGGCAGGCGCTGTCCGCCTTCGCTCAGCACTGCCTCCACCTCCGCCAGCGGCGTGCCCGCGGCCGCCACCAGTGTCAGCGCGCCTGGCTCGAAAAGGCTGATGCCGGTGATCCCTGCTACCGAAAGCACCTCCCCCGATACCGGCCGCCCCACAGGACGCGTTCCCCCGCCGCGCACCACCAGCGGCCCGCCTGCGTCGCGGATAGCTTCGGATAATTCGGTCTCATTGCTGGGGCGCATCGCCACCTCCGGGCCTTCATCTGTTCAAAAATATCCTCGGGGGGTGAATGGGCCGCAAGGCCCAGAGGGGGGCGGAAAGCCCCCCTTGCCCCGGTCTCAGGCGACGCGACGGCTTTCCGTTGCATCCAGCGGAAACACCTTTGCCGGATTCAACAGCCAGTCTGGATCGAATACGTCCTTCACGCGCAATTGCGCCTCCAGATCGGCAGGCGCGTATTGCACATGCATCAGATCGCGTTTCTCCACGCCCACGCCATGCTCGCCGGTCAGACAACCGCCCACCTCGACGCATAGCTTCAGGATGTCGGCGCCAAACGCTTCGCACAGTTCCAGATCGCCAGGCTTGTTGGCGTCGAACAGAATCAGCGGATGCATGTTTCCGTCCCCGGCATGAAACACATTCGCCACTTCCAGCCCGTATTCGCGCGACATTTCACCGATTCGGCGCAGCACATGCGGCAGGCTTGATACCGGGATGGTGCCGTCAAGACACATGTAATCGTTGATCTGGCCCATTGCCCCAAAGGCAGATTTGCGCCCCAGCCAGATCCGCGCCGATTCATCGGCCGAGCGGCTTTCGCGCAACTCCACCGGATTGTGGCGGCGCGCGATGCTGGAAATCAGGCTCATCTGCTCATCAATCTCCGCCTCCGAGCCTTCGACCTCGATGATCAGAAGCGCCTCGCAGTCGGGATAGCCTGCCTTGGCAAAGGCCTCGGTCGCACGGATGCAGGGGCGGTCCATGAACTCGATCGCCACCGGCAGAACCCCGGCCTTGATGATGTCCGACACACATTCCCCGGCGACCTCGTTCGAATCAAAGCCGATCAGAACGGGCCGTGCACCTTCGGGTTTGGGCAGGATGCGCAACGTGGCCTCGGTCACCACACCCAGCTGTCCCTCTGACCCGCAGACCAGGCCCAGAAGATCCAGCCCCCCGGCATCCATATGCGCGCCACCCAGTTCCACCACGCTGCCATCCATCAGCACCATGGTCACCCCCAGCAGATTGTTGGTGGTGACCCCGTATTTCAGACAATGCGCCCCGCCTGAATTCATGGCGATATTGCCGGCGATCGCGCAGGCAAGCTGACTGGAGGGGTCGGGTGCATAAAAGAAGCCGTCGCTTTCCACCGCACCAGTGACCGACAGATTGGTCATGCCGGTCTGCACGCGGATGAAACGGTTGGGATAGTCCACCTCCAGCACCGAACGCATCCGCGCTACGCCCAGGATGATGCTGTCTTCGGTGGGCAGCGCACCGCCAGCCAGCGATGTCCCGGCCCCGCGGGGGATCACCTTGACGCCTTCGGCATGGCACAGGCGCAAGACAGCGACCACTTCCTCGGTCGTGGCGGGCAGGACAGCGGCCAGTGGCGGGCAGCGATAGGCGGTCAGAGCATCGCATTCATAGGCGCGCGTTTCGGTCGGATCATGAATTACGGCCGCTGGGGGCAGGATACCCAGAAGCTTCGCGACGATCTGTTCGCGGCGTGCCAGAACGGCGGTATCAGGCTTTGGCATATCCATGGTAAAACCCCTCCATTGGTAAAAAAATATAACCAATTATCCGGCTTGTCCAGCGCCGTTTTTTGCTCCCGTCACGCCGCAAGCCGTGCGGGGGGGGCTCAGGGGGGGGAGCGTGCGCTCCCCTGAGGCGGGGGGGGTGGGGGCAGCAGCCCCTACATGCTACCGTAAGAAAAGCAGAATCAGCGTCGTGCTTCGCGAAGCCATCCGGCCAGGATAAGCCCGGCCCCCAGAAGCAGCCAGACCCAGGCGGGAAGCAGCCGACTCAGCCGCAGATCTGTGGTGACATAGGCACCGCGCGGCGTGATGCCCAGCCAGCCGCGCCCGGCGGCCTGGCGGCCTTCGGCGACACGGCGCAAATCGGGCAGCGTTTGCGACAGTTTGGCGATGCCGCCGCCTGTCGCGGTGATCAGCGGTTGCAGCGGCTCGGTGCTGGCGATGGTGGTTTCGAACTCACGCGGGTTTGCCGGCCCCAGCACGATCACCGTATCCAGTTCAGCGTCACGGTCGCGAAGCCGATAAAGCCCCGGCTCGTCGGCCTCGAACGTCCCGATAAAGCGTCCTGGTGCCTGCTCGGTCAGGGCCAGTTCGCGCGCGGTGCTGTCGGAGCCGGTGATGATCACCGCATGCGGGCCATCCTGTAGCGAACGCCGCGTGACACGAAGCGACAGGCCCTGCGCCTCGGCGCTCAGTGCTTCCTCTTCCAGTTCGGGTTCTGCCATCATCCAGTGCGCGAGCCGCCGCAGCAGCTCCGCTTGCGGCCCGCCGCCTTCAAACCCGCGATCCCACAGCCAGGCCTGATCCGAGGCCAGAAGCGCGATGCGCCCCGCGCCCACCCGGTCCAGAACCAGAAGCGGACGCGTGCCGAGCCCCTCCATCACCGCCGTGCCGGAGCGCGAGATCAGTTCGACCTGGCGCAGCCAGCGTCCCCAGCCGGGCGTGCCGTCGGCACGCAGATCCAGCCCTTCGGCCAGATCGGCCGTCACCGGGTGGCGTGCGCCCAGTTCCGACAGGCGCGGCACATAGGCCTCTTCGAGTACCCGTGCGGTTGGCTCGGCGGGAAAGATCCGCCCGAGCGGCGAGTAGAAGATGCTGTCGGCGCTGGCCAGTTCATGGCCGCCCACCACCAGAAGCGCGCCACCATCCTCGACATAGCGGCGGATGTTTTCGAAATAGGAATTGGGCAGAATGCCCCGGCGGCGATAGCGGTCAAAGATGATCAGATCGAACTCGTCGATCTTCTCGATGAACAGCTCGCGGGTGGGAAAGGCGATCAGCGACAGCTCATTGACCGGCACGCCATCCTGCCGGTCGGGCGGGCGTAGAATGGTGAAATGCACCAGATCCACCGCCGGGTCCGATTTCAGCAGGTTGCGCCAGGTGCGCTGGCCGGTATGCGGCTCGCCCGAGACAAGCAGCACACGCAGCCGGTCGCGCACCCCGTTGATCTGCACCACGGCCTCGTTGTTGCGGGTGGTCAACTCGCCCGGCGCGGGGTCAACCACGAAATGCAGCACATTCACCCCGCCCCGGTCCAGCGTCAGGCCCAGTTCCATGTCGCGCCCGGTGGGGGCCGTGGCATAGCGCATCTCTTCGCCGTTCACCGAGAACCCCACCCGCACCGGCTGGCCGCGCAGTTCGGGCGGCACTGCGCCCTCATCCTCGATGCGCAGGGTCATGGTGATGGTTTCGCCCAGAATACCATAGCCGGGTGCGTTGCGGATGATCAGGCGGCGGTCCCAGTCGTCTGGCTCGCCGGTCTGCAACAGATGCAGCGGGGCGGGCAGGTCAGGGGCCGCGCCCACGTCATGCACGATGCCGTCCGAGATCACGAATACCCCGGCCAGCCGGTCGCGCGGCAGATCGGCCAATGCGGCGTTCAGCGCCTCCATCAGCCGCGTGCCGCTGTTGTCGGGGCCGTCCGACACCCTCGCCAGCCGCTGGTCGACACCCATCGCAGCCAGACGCCCTTCAAGATGGGTCTGCGCGGCATCGGTCTGCGCTTCACGCCCTGCCAGCCGGTTCGAGCCGCTGTCATCGCGCAGGATCAGCACCACATCATCCAGCGCCGCCCGGTCTTCGGATTGCAGCGCCGGGTTAGCCAGCGCCAGAAGCACCGCCACCAGCCCCAGCGCGCGCAGCCACCAACCCGCCAGCCCACGCCAGACCGAAAGCGCTGTGATCGCAAACGCGAGCGCCGCGAGCACCGCCAGCACAGGCCAGGCCAGAAACGGATCAAAGGTGATCTGGGTGCCCGCCAGCCCGGTCATTGGCCCAGCCTTTCCAGCAATGCAGGCACATGCACCTGATCGGATTTGTAGTTGCCCGACAACACATGCATGATCAGATTGACCCCGAAACGCAGCGCCATTTCACGCTGGCGCTCGCCGGTCATGCCGCGCCCGATGGGCAGAAGCGGCATGCCGTTGTCATCTACCGCCCAGGCCGCCGCCCAGTCGTTCGCACCGATCACCACTGGCGTAACCCCGTCGTTCAGGTTTCGAAACGGCATGCCCTCAGCGCGCTGCGCGTCAGCCGGCGCGGCCTCGACCCAGACGGTCGAATTGGCATGGCGGCCCGGGAAATCGGCCAGCAGATAGAAGGTGCGGGTCAGCACGTGGTCGGCGGGCACCGGTTCAAGCGGTGGGATGTCCAGCCCGGCGGCGATGGCGCGCAGACGGCGCGCGGCGGGGGTGGTGCCGGAAAGCCGCGCCACCTCGGCGTCGCGGGTGTCGAACAGGATCATGCCCCCCGAGCGCAGATAGCGGTTGAGTCGGGCATAGGCGTCGGCCGATGGGATCGGGCTGGTTTCAATCACCGGCCAGTAGAGGAACGGAAACAGCGCAAGTTCGTCGGTTTCCGGGTCAACCTGCATCGGTTCGCCCGGTTCTACCGAGGAGCGCAGGAAAAGCGTAGTCGACAGCCCCTGAAGCCCGGCGCGCGCAATCTCATCGACGCGGGCATCACCCGTTGCGATATGGGCCAGCACCACGGCTCCGGTTGCTTCCAGCGCGCGCGGGGCAAGCGGAGGATCGTCTTGCGCACTGGCCTGGGGGCTGGGCAGCAATGCCAGTCCCGCCAGCAGCGCGGCTGCGCGCAAAAGCCTGCCGCCCAGCGCCAGCGTCGCCAACGCATCAGCCATCAGCGCCAGCGCGGCGAGCGCCAGAAGAAAACCGGCAAGCGGCTGTTCGGGTCGGGCAAGGCCAGTCTCCACCAAAGTGCCAGCAGGCCAACGCGCGGGGGCAAGATTGGTGTGCATATCGGTGGCGTTCAGCGCGACGCGCTGGGAGCCACCGGAATAAAGACCGGGCATCAGATCAGGGCCAAGGGGGGCTGCGCCCATCAGCGCGTCGGACAATGCCTCTCCCGGCAGGGCAGGGCGGTCGGTGGCGGCATGGAGCTGGCCAAAGCCGTCCAGCCAGGACTCCTGCTGCCAGGAGATGCCCGCCAGTTCTGACGAATCGGGGCCGCTGCCGCGTGTCGATATCGAAAGACGTTCAAGCATGTCCACGAACAGACCGGAGAGCGGCAGGCTGGACCATTCTGCATTGGCGGTGACGTGGAAAAGCACGACCTGCCCCTCGCCTTGCAGGCGGCGGGTTACCAGGGGCGTGCCATCGCTGAGTTCGGCAATGGAGCGTTCGGCCAGGTCCGGGCCCGGCTCGGCCAGAACCTGCGCTCGGATCTCGACGTCACGGGGCACAGCAAGCCCGGCAAAAGGCGTGCCATCACGGAAAGGAGCAAGCTGGCGGGGGGCGCCCCAGCTCATGGCGCCGCCCACGGTGCGACCGCCCGCGCGCAGGGTCACCGGCAAGAGGGGATCGTGCATGCGCGAGCCAAATCCCCCCGTCGCGGCGTCATTGCCCGCTGCCGCAAGACGCGGTCCGGCAAAGCGCAGCAGCAGTCCGCCATTGTCGATCCAGTCAAGCAGGGCGCGGGTTTCTTGCTCGGTCAGTCCGGGCATGTCGGCCAGCACCAGCACATCGGGTGCGGCCAGCAGCAGCGCATCGATACTGGGGCTTTCGATCAGGTCAGTGCTGGGCGCCAGCGCCTGTCGCAGGTAGTGCAGCGGGGCCAGCAGCGCCAGCGCCTCGGTCCCGTCGCGCACCCCCAGCAGCGCGACCTTGCGGCGTTGCAGGCTGTCATCGGTCAGGCTGACCGCGCCTGCACCGCGCAGGCCGGTGATCTGGAAGCGGGTAATGCGGTTGCGCAATTCGGGCTGAAGGGTGAAATCGGCAGTGGCCTCACGGGCGCCTGCGGCAAAGCTCGCCGGGGCGCGGGCCAGTTCGCGTTCGTTCCCCGCCGGGTCAAGGCCAATGGCGGCAAGGGTGTGGGTGGCCGGTGTCAGGTCATGCGGGCTGCGGCGCAGGGGCAGGCTTACGGAACCGCTCTCGAATTGCGCGTTGGACAGGGCCAGCACGCTGCGGGACGTCTCAAAGACCCTGACCGGCCCGCGCGCCGCAAGGGCCTCGTGCAGCGCCGCGCGCCCTTCATGCGCAAGACCGTCCGACAGCCACAGCGTTTCCACCTGTTCGGGCAGGGAGTGCAGCCAGCCGGGCAGTTCGGATGGAGGGGCGAAGGGCCGCGGTGCAAGGGCTGGCAGACGCTCTTGCCAGAATTCGGCGCCGCGAAAGGCCAGTTCTCCGGCGGGCGGTGCGGTGAGCAGAGCGATGGCAGCGGGGTGACCATTACGCCGCGCCTGGGTCAGCGCCTGGTTCACCCGTTCGATCCAGCGTGGCCAGTCGGGGGCGCTTGCCCAGCTTGCGTCCATCACCACCAGAAGCGGGCCGCGGCCCTGCTCGGCCTGACGCGGGTTCAGCACCGGTCCGGCCAAGGCCACAATCAGTGCCGCCAGCGCGAATACGCGCAACGCCAAGAGCCACCAGGGGGTGCGCTGACTTTCGGGGTCACGTTCCTGCAGGCCCAGAAGCAGGGTGATGCCGGGAAAGCGGCGGCGCACCGGGGCCGGGGGCACGGCACGCAACAGCCACCACAGCACCGGCAGCGTGACAAGCGCTGTCAGGATGGCCGGGGCGGTGAAGCCAAGCGCACCAAATGTCAGCATCAGCGCCTCCTGCCAAGCGCCAGGGCGTGGTAGAGCCATGACAAACCCGTAGCGGCGGGGCTGTCGGTGTGTAGTGTGGTGAACTGCCAGCCCGCGTTGCGCGCCAGGTTCGCCAGCAGATCCTTGCGCGCCGCCAGACGGTCGCGGTAGGCGGCACGCAGATCGCCCGCACGCAGGGTCTCGAAGCTCAGATGCCCACTCATACTTTCAAACCGGGTGCGGCCATCGAAGGGAAACCCTTCTTCCGCCGGGTCCAGCATCTGCACCAGAAGCCCGCGCAGATTGCGGCTGGCGGAAAGGCTCAGCGCGGTCTGGATGGGTGCGGGATCGCCAAGGAAGTCGGAAAACAGGACAGCATGACTGCCCTGCGGCAGCGCACCAAGGTCAGGGGCGGCATGTTCCTGCGCGACCATGGGCGCGGCGAGTGCGCGGACCAGTCGTTCCGCTTGTGCCCGGCCCGCGCGCGGTGGATGGTCAGGTAGTGCAAGGCCAACGCGCTCGCCGCCGCGCAGCAGGACCAGCGCCAGTGCCATAGCCAGAAGTCTTGCCCGGTCCGCCTTGGAGGGGCGATCCTTGCCACCAGAATAGGCCATCGCTGCGCCGCCATCGACCCAAAGCCCCACCGCCCGCGCTGCCTGCCATTCAGCTTCACGCACAAAGACCTCGTCGCCGCGGCCTGATCGCCGCCAGTCGATCTGAGCCAGGCTGTCATGCGCCGCGGCAGGACGAAACTGCCAGAACTCGGCCCCGCTGCCTGCGCGGCGGCGGCCATGCGCGCCGGGCAGGGCGCTATTGGCCAGATGCTCGGCGGCGACGAGAAGCGGCGGCAGGCCGCCGCTCAACGCGTCGGCTTCGGCGCGCAGTCCGAGGCTCGCCCCGGAGCCATATCCGACGCCAGGGCGGCTCATCTGGGGCCCCCAGAGGCGCCACAGTTCTGCTCAACGGACGACATGGGCCCTTGTTCGCGCCCCATGACACGCGCAGGGGCCAAAAAGGTCATGCTGCGGCCTCGGTGCTGCCGGTCACACGCAGGGCAACCCGGTCGATGATCGTGCCAAGGTTCTCGCCGCGTGCCCGTGCGGCAAAGCTCAGCGCCATGCGATGGGTCAGCACCGGGCGCGCCAGCGCCGCCACATCCTCGACCGAGGGCGCAAGGCGCCCGGCTATCAGCGCCCGCGCGCGCACCGCCAGCATCAGGGCCTGCGCGGCGCGCGGCCCCGGCCCCCAGGTGAGCGCATCGCCAAGAGAGGGGTCGGCATCGGCTTCACCCGGGCGGCAGGCGCGCACCAGATCAAGAATCGCCGCTACCACGCTTTCGCCCACCGGCATCCGCCGGATCAGCGCCTGTGCAGCAATCAGTTCTGCAGGCGTAAAGATGGCGCTGACCGCAACTTCCTCGTTGCCGGTCGTCGCCAGCAAAATCGCGCGTTCGGTGTCGCGATCAGGGTAATCGACGTCGATCTGCACCAGAAAGCGGTCAAGTTGCGCTTCGGGTAGCGGGTAGGTGCCCTCCTGTTCAATAGGGTTCTGCGTGGCCAGGACATGGAACGGCGTGCCCAGCGGCCGGTGCTGGCCCGCGATAGTAACCTCGCGCTCCTGCATCGCCTGTAACAGCGCCGACTGGGTGCGCGGTGACGCGCGATTGATCTCGTCGGCCATCAGAAGCTGGCAGAACACCGGCCCCTCGATGAAGCGAAACCCGCGCCTTCCGTCCTCGGCGGTTTCCAGAACTTCCGAGCCCAGGATATCGGCAGGCATCAGATCCGGCGTGAACTGGATGCGGTTGGATTTCAGGCCCATCACGGTTGCCAGCGTATCCACCAGCCGTGTCTTGCCCAGACCCGGAAGGCCCACCAACAGCGCATGACCGCCCGACAAAAGCGCGATCAGCGACAGGTCCACGACGCTTTCCTGGCCAATGAAACGTGGCGCGATGGCGTCGCGCGCGGCCTTGAGCCTTTCGCCCAAAGCTTCGACCGCGGGGATCAGGGTGTCGCTCATTCAGGGCCTCCTGCGCGTGACCTGGGGTGTTTGCAGCGTTATATGTCACCATAGCCCCCTTCGCCCAGACCAAGTTGGACAAAATCCATGAACCCACAAGACAATGTGACCCCGACCGCCGACAGCCTGGCCGCAGAGGCCCGCAAGGCAGCAAGAAAAGGCGGCCTGCCGCCGGTGCATCTGTGGAACCCGCCATTTTGCGGCGATCTGGACATCCACATCCAGCGCGATGGCACCTGGTTCTATTTGGGCACGCCGATCGGCCGCGCGTCATTGGTGCGGCTTTTCTCCACCATCCTCAAGCGCGAGGGGGACCGGTTCTACCTGGTCACGCCTGTCGAAAAGGTGGGGATCACGGTAGAGGATGCGCCCTTCGTGGCGGTCGATTTCGAGGTGTCAGGCGCGGGGAAAGGACAGGTGCTGACGTTTCATACCAATGTCGGCGACAGTGTCAGCGCCGGGCCAGACCATCCGATCCGCGTGGAACGTGATCCCGCGACCGGCGAACCCGCGCCCTATGTAATGGTCCGCGCCGGACTTGAAGCGCTGATCGACCGCAAGAGCTTTTACCGGATGGTCGACTTGGGCGAGCATTTCGAGCATGCCGGTGAGCGATGGTTCGGCCTTTGGGCAGGGGGGGAGTTCTGGCCCGTCATACCTTCCGCGGAACTGGGTTGAATCCCCCAGGATGGCGAAACAGTGCACGAACCGGCCTTGGTGGCGCTCGAAGCGCTGACGGGGGCTTGGAGAAGGGGCTTTGCCCCCTCTGGGCCTGCGGCCCATTCACCCCCAGGATATTTCTGAACAGATGAAGTGGGGGTGCTTTCAGCTGTTTGAAAATATCCCGGGGAGGCGCCCGAAGGGCGGCGGGGCAGAGCCCCCTGCCGCGCGCCGCAGGCGCGCGCGGTCCGGCCCGGCGGGATGTGTGTCGCGGCGCAAGCCGCGGCAGGAAGACGGGCAGGAGTCCCCCTTCTTTTCGCTTCAGTGGGCTTCGGCCCAGTTGTGCCCGAACCCTGCATCAACGGTCAGCGGTATGTCGAGCGTCACGGCAGGGCTGGCTGCGTTCTCCATGGCCGCGCGCACGCGGGCGGTGGTTTCGTCGACGGCGCTTTCATCGACTTCGAATACCAGTTCGTCATGCACCTGCAGCAGCATGGAAGCGGGAAGGTCGGAGATGACGTCGGGTATCCGGATCATGGCGCGGCGGATGATGTCGGCCGCCGTGCCCTGAATGGGTGCGTTGATTGCGCCGCGCCGGGCAAAACCCGCCGCCGGGCCCTTGGCGTTGATTTCGGGGGTGTGGATGCGGCGCCCGAAAAGTGTTTCAACGTAGCCATGTTCCCTGGCGAAACCGATGGTTTTGTCCATGTAGGTGCGGATGCCCGGAAAGCGCTCGAAATAGGTGTCGATGAAGGCTTGTGCCTCGCCACGCGGAATACGCAGGTTGCGCGCCAGCCCGAAGCCTGAAATGCCGTAGATCACGCCGAAATTGATCGCCTTGGCACGGCGGCGGATTTCCGGGGTCATCTGATCCAGTGGCACGCCGAACATCTCGGACGCGGTCATCGCATGGATGTCCAACCCTTCCAGAAACGCGCGTTTCAGGCTGTCGATATCGGCGACATGGGCCATGATCCGCAGCTCGATCTGGCTGTAGTCAAGCGACAGGAGCACCCGCCCCGACCCTGCCACAAAAGCTTCTCGGATGCGTCGGCCCTCTTCGGTGCGGATCGGGATGTTTTGCAGGTTCGGATCGGTCGAGGCGAGCCTGCCGGTGTTTGCCCCCGATTGCACATAAGAGGTATGCACGCGCCCGGTTTCGGGGTTGATATGGTCTTGCAGCGCGTCGGTATAGGTTGATTTCAGTTTTGACAGTTGCCGCCAGTCCAGCACCCGGCCCGGCAGTTCGTGTTCTGTCGCGAGGTCTTCCAGAACATCCGCGCCGGTAGCATAGGCCCCCGTCTTGCCCTTGGTCCCGCCGGACAGGCCCAGCCGGTCGAACAGGATTTCACCGAGTTGCTTGGGCGAGCCGACGTTGAAACGCTCGCCCGCCAGTTCATGGATCTCGGCCTCAAGCCCGGCCATTTTCTGGGCGAATGCGTTGGACATGCGCGAGAGGGTGTCGCGATCTACCAGAATGCCGCGCATCTCCATCGCCGCCAGCACCGGCACAAGCGGGCGCTCAAGCGTTTCATATACAGTCGTCACGCGGCTGCGGTGCAGCCGGGGTTTGAGCACCTGCCAAAGCCTGAGCGTGATATCTGCATCCTCGGCGGCGTAGCGGGTGGCCTGTTCGATTGGCACCATATCGAAGGTGCGGGCCGATTTGCCCGAGCCGAGCAGTTCCTTGATCGGAATCGGTACATGGCCCAGATAGTTTTCGCTGAGCGCGTCCATGCCGTGGCCGTGCAGCCCTGAATGCAGTGCGTAGGAAATCAGCATCGTGTCATCAATCGGCGCGATGGAAATACCCTGCCGCGCCAGGATCTTGGCGTCGTATTTCATGTTCTGGCCGATCTTCAGGATCGATGCGTCCTCCAAAACCGGTTTCAGGGCGGAAAGTGCGTCGGCAAGCGGGATTTGGCCGTCAAGCAGGGCGCTGGCGCCAAAGAGATCGCCGGAACCGTTGCGATGGGTCAGCGGAATATAGGCGGCGTCATTGGGCCCCAGCGCCAGCGAGATGCCGACCAGTTCGGCGCGCATTTCATTGAGCGAGGTGGTTTCGGTGTCGATTGCGACATGTCCCAGATCTCGGATGCGCGCGATCCATTGCTCCAACGTATCCATGTCGCGGATGCAGATGTAGGATTCATGGTCAAACGGTGGCTGCGCGGGATCATCGGAGTCGGTTGGCGCGCTGTCATCGCCCGACCCTTTCACCGGCGCCTCGGAGATTGCGGGCGGTTCCACGCCCAGTTTCTCGGCCAGGCGACGGCTGAGGGTGCGGAACTCCATCTGCGCCAGAAAACCCAGAAGCGACTCGGCCTCGGGCGCGCGAATCTCCAGATCGTCGAGCGTGACATCCAATGGCGTGTCAGGGTGAAGTTGCACCAGTTCGCGCGACAGGCGGATCTGGTCGGCAAAGTTGATCAGGGTCTCGCGCCGTTTGGGTTGCTTGATCTCGGATGCGCGGGCCAGCAGTGTTTCCAGATCACCGTATTCGTTGATCAGAAGGGCTGCCGTTTTGATGCCGATTCCGGGTGCGCCGGGGATGTTGTCCACACTGTCGCCGGCCAGTGCCTGCACTTCGACCACCTTTTCGGGCGGAACGCCGAATTTCTCCATCACTTCGGCGGGGCCAAGGCGCTTGTTCTTCATGGCGTCGAACATGTCGACGTCTTCACCGACAAGCTGCATCAGATCCTTGTCCGACGAGATGATGGTGACCTTGCCGCCGGCCTCCTGTGCGTGGCGGGTGAGGGTGGCGATGATGTCATCGGCCTCATAGCCTTCGGTTTCGATACAGGCGATGTTGAAGGCGCGCGTGGCGTCGCGGGTCAGGGGGAACTGCGGGCGCAGGTCTTCGGGCAGTTCCGGCCGGTTGGCCTTGTAATCAGGGAAGATATCGTTGCGAAAGGTTTTCGATGAGTGGTCGAAGATCACCGCGGCATGGGTCGCTGCCTCGCCATTGCGCCCGTCGATATAGCGCTGAAGCATGTTGCAAAACCCGGCAACGGCACCGACCGGCAGGCCATCGGACTTCCGCGTCAACGGCGGCAGCGCGTGATAGGCGCGAAAGATGAAGGCCGAGCCGTCGATCAGGTGCAGATGGTCGCCCTTGCCGAATGCCATGTTGCTCTCCGCCGTGAAGCTTCTCGTTGTCGATGCGCCATCATAGCGGCCGGACCGCCGCCCACAAGCTTCCCTGTGCGGATGGGGCGGCGCTTGCGCTCAGTGATCGGTCCCGGCGCCCTCGGACAGGATGAATCGCTTGTCGCAATAGGGGCAATCGATCCAACCGGTCTCGCGCGGGATCGACAGCCAGACGCGGGGATGGCCCAGCGCCCCCTCGCCCCCGTCACAGGCGATGCGGGTCTTGCTGACGGTCTCGGTTTCAGGCGCGGGATGGCCGGGTTGAGCGTTCATATATGCATTCCTTGACTTGGCAGGCGTTGTCTTGTCGGGCGAATGGGCCTAGGTCTTGCGCGAAGATAGCGATTTGCCCGGCAGGAGCAAGATGACCGAACATGCAATCGAGATTACGGGCCTGCGCAAGGTGTATAAGGGGCAGCGCGGATCCGCCCCGAAAGTGGCGCTCAAGGGGGTTGACCTGACGGTGCCGCGGGGCTCTATCTTTGGCCTGCTGGGGCCGAATGGCGCGGGTAAATCGACGCTGATCAACATTCTGGCCGGGCTGGTGGTGAAAACCTCGGGCAAGGTGCGGATCTGGGGCTTCGACCAGGATACCAACCCGCGTCAGTCGCGCGCGGCGATCGGGGTCATGCCGCAGGAATTGAACATCGATCCGTTCTTCACGCCGCGCGATGCGCTGGAGGTGCAGGCCGGACTATACGGCGTGCCCAGGCGCGAGCGACGCACGGACGAGATTCTGGCGTTGATCGGGCTGGAGGACAAGGCAACCGCCTATGCGCGCACCCTGTCGGGCGGCATGCGGCGGCGGCTGTTGCTGGGCAAGGCGCTGGTGCACTGGCCGCAGGTTCTGGTGCTGGACGAGCCGACGGCAGGCGTGGATATCGAGCTGCGCCAGATGCTTTGGCGCAATGTGCGGGAGCTGAACCGGCAGGGCATGACCATCATCCTGACCACGCATTACCTGGAGGAAGCGCAAGAGATGTGCGACGAGATCGCCATCATCGATCACGGCGAGGTAGTGGCGCGCGATTCCACATCTGCACTGGTCGGGCGGATGGATGGCAAGACGCTTCTCGTGCGCCCCGGCGGCGCGGTCGGCCCGCTGACCCTGCCTGAGGGTGTAACGCGCGAGGACCGGGACGATGGGTGGCTGGCCCTTGGCTATCCGCGCTCAAGGGTCTCGGCCGGGCAGATCCTGGCGGCGCTGGGCGCGGCCGGGGTCGAAATCGTCGATCTGAGCACTGCCGAGCCTGACCTTGAGGATGCTTTCCTGTCGCTGACCGGGACGGAATGAGCTGTCACGCCTGCTGGTGACGGACTCGGGGGGGGGGGGGGCGTTGCCCCCCTCTTGGCCTTCAGCCAATTCACCCCCCAGCGTATTTATGGCAAGATGAAGACCATGCGGGCGCTTCTGCCCGACCGGATGGGCGTCAGCTATGGCGGGGGGGGGGGGCTGGATGAAAACGGGATTCGTGTCTTTTGGACTGGTGGCGTGGGCGTTCATGGCCCTGCCGCTGGCAGCGCAGCAGCAATCGGATGTGCTGGCACCTGAGGGGGCGACGGCGCTGGGTGCGGTTTTCCCGGAGGCATCGGAGGGAGCAGCGCGGACGATGGTGCTGCGCAATTCCGGGCAGGTGGTTGAAAGCGGGAACTGGATGGTGGCAGCTGCGCATCCGTTGGCGGTGGATGCCGGGGCGCGCGTGTTGCGGGAGGGCGGTAGCGCGGCTGATGCGATGGTCGCGGTGCAGGCGGTGCTAGGGTTGGTAGAGCCGCAATCCTCGGGGCTGGGCGGGGGCGCGTTTCTGGTCTGGTACGATGCCGAGAGCGGCGCGGTGACCACGCTGGACGCGCGCGAAACCGCGCCTTTGACCGCTGATCCACGGTATTTTCTGGATGAGGATGGCGAACCGCTGGCTTTCTGGGATGCCGTGGTTTCGGGCCGGTCGGTCGGCGTGCCGGGCACGCCCCGCCTGCTGGAGGATGCCCACCGGCGTTGGGGGAGGGCGAATTGGCCGGGTCTGTTCGCCGATGCCATTGCGCTTGCGGAAGAGGGTTTTACCGTTTCGCCGCGGCTGGCCGATTCGATTGCCGCAGGGGCCGGGCAGCTGGCCGTATTCATGCCCACCGCCGATTACTTCCTGCCCGGGGGCACCCCGCTGGCAGCGGGTGCAAGGCTGACGAACCCTGAATATGCCGGCACCCTGCGCCAGATCGCGGCGCATGGCGCCGATGCTTTCTACACCGGCGCCATTGCCGCCGATATCATAGCCACCATCCGCACGACTGCGCATCCGGGCTTGCTGACGCCAGAAGATCTGGCGCGCTACCGGGTGATCGAACGCCCGGCGGTCTGTGGGCCCTACCGTGGGCATGAAGTGTGCGGGATGGGCCCGCCCTCATCGGGGGGCGTGGCAATCGCCCAGATTCTGGGTATGCTGGAGCCGTTCGACATTGCGGCGCTGGGCCCGCAAGACCTGACTGCGCGGCGCCTGATGGGTGATGCCACGCGGCTGGCATTCGCTGACCGGGGCCGCTATCTGGCTGACAGCGATTTCGTGCCGGTGCCGTTGCGCGGGCTGATCGCGCCCGAGTATCTGGCCGAGCGCGCCACCCTGTTGCAACGCGACGATGCCCTGCCCGAGGTAATGCCCGGCCAGCCCGACTGGGACCATGCGCGGCTTTGGGGGGACGACCACCAGGTGGAGCGTCCCGCCACCTCGCATATCTCGATTGTCGATGCGGCGGGCAATGTTCTGTCGATGACCACAACCATCGAGAGCGGTTTTGGCTCGCGGTTGTTCGTGCGAGGCTTCTTGCTGAACAACGAACTGACCGATTTCTCGTTTCGTAGTCATGACGATGGCAGGCCAATTGCCAACCGGGTGGAGCCGGGCAAGCGCCCGCGTTCGTCCATGGCGCCAACCATCGTGTTGCGCGACGGCGTGCCGGTGCTGGCGATCGGCAGTCCGGGGGGCGCCACGATCATTGCCTACACGGCGCAGGCGATCATTGCGCATCTGGACTGGGGCATGACAGTGCAGGAGGCGGTGTCCATGCCGCATCTGGTAAACAGTTTCGGCACCTATGCGCTGGAGGCGGGCAGCTGGGCGGCTGATCTGGCACCGGAGTTGGAGGCGCTGGGCTATCAAACCGACGCTACCGCGCTGAACTCGGGCCTGCATGCGATAGCCATTGGTGATGTGCTGCAGGGCGGGGCCGACCCGCGCCGCGAGGGTATCGCACTGGGCGAATAGTCAGAGTTTTGACGAAATGACCCCGGTGTTGAAGCCGCCCATTCGCAACTCACCAAAGAGGCGCTGATATTCGATCTTGGGGCAGCGATTCTGCACGAAATCCAGCCCGCGAGCCTGTGCCATGGCCAGGGCTTCTTCGCTTTCCACGCCGATCTGAAGCCAGATCGTGCGTAGATTTGGCAGGCGTTCGATGGCGTTCGCCACAATCGGTGGCACATGCTCGGAGCGGCGGAATATATCGACCATGTCGGTGTCTTCGGGGCAATCGGCGAGGCTGGCACGCACCGTTTCTCCGAACAGCGTTTCGCCGGCATGGCCGGGGTTCACCGGGATCACCCGATAACCGCGCAAGGAAAGATAGCGCGCCACGAAATAGCTGGGCCGTACCGGATTGAGAGAGACGCCGACCACCGCGACGGTGCGGGTCGATTTCAGAATACGGCGCAGCACGTCGTCATCGGGTGAGGCGTAGCGGGGGGCGTCCATGGTCTGCTCCGGCAGGCTGTCTCGCCCGGGTCCGACTGGCCCGAGCCTGAAACGAGAGTGCAAGAAAAATCGCCCGGCCACAAGGACCGGGCGAAGTGGGGAACGAGGGACAGTGGAGGAAACGCGAGTGTTCCTGCTTCACGCTTCTTAGCATGATATGGGCGAGAAATCGAACTTGATAAGAGGCTCTCGCAATTATGTGAAACACCGTTCAACCGCGCTGCGTGGCTGCATAAAGCGCTACCGCTGCCGCGTTCGAGACATTGAGCGAGCCGAACTTCCCGCCCGCCGGAATGCGCACCAGATGATCGCAGGTTTCGCGGGTTTTCTCGCGCAGGCCCGGCCCCTCGGCGCCCAGCACGAGGCCCAGCGGACGGCCGCCAGATTGCGCGACGCCCTCGGCCAGCGTCAGACCGGCTTCACCGTCAAGGCCGAGCAAGACATAGCCCATGCCACGCAGGGTCTGCATCGCCTCGGACAAGTTGACCACGCGCATATATGGCTGCCGCTCCAGCGCGCCCGAGGCGGTTTTCGCCAGTGCTCCGGTTTCGGGTGCGGAATGGCGGGCGGGGGCGATCACGGCGCGTGCGCCAAACACCTCGGCCGAGCGCAGGATGGCGCCGACGTTATGCGGGTCGGTTACACGGTCCAGCAACACCACCAGCGGGGCGCCAGGGCCGGTGGCGCAGCGTTCTTCAAAGTGGCCCCAGTCCAGTGGCTTGACTTCAAGCGCGGCACCCTGATGCACGGAATCAGGGGCGAGCGGGGCGGAGAAACGGCGCGCATCCTCGATCTCGGGGGCGATGCCTGCGACGGTGATGGCATCAGCCAGCCGGTCGGCGGCGTTGCGCGTGACCAGCAGGCGCAGCTTTTCGCGCGCGGGATTGAGCAAGGCATCGCGCACGGCATGCAAGCCGAACAGCCACACGGTTTCAGCCGCCGCAGCGCGTTTGGCGCGTTCCTTCTCGATGACCCATGTGGGTTTCTTCATCACTGACCCCATTTTGCAAGGCACGCAGAATGCGCGCTTGGCGCGCGCTCTGCAAGGGGGGCGCATAAAACGGTGCATCAGGCACTTGACGCCCCGCACACCCTTCGATATCTCCGCGGACAGCGTCGGGCGACGTGCTGCAAGGTGCGGCAGCGGACTGTAACTCCGCCGGGGAGACCCACGCCTGGTTCGATTCCAGGGTCGCCCACCATTTCCCCCTTCCGGCGCAAGCTTCTCCACTCAGATATCGGTGGACAGCACTTCGTGCACCCAGGCGGGCACAGTGCTGCTGGCTGGGCCAATGTGATGTTCGTCGAAATCGCTCGAAATCTCCGAGCGCTCCATGTTCAGCTCTACGCAACGCGCACCTCCAGCGCGGGCGGCAGCGGCGAAGCCGGCGGCGGGCCAGACCTGCCCCGAGGTGCCGATGGCGGCGAAGATATCGGCCGTTTCCAGCGCTTCGGCAATGGTTTCCATGTGATACGGGATTTCGCCGAACCAGACCACATCGGGCCGGGTTTGCGGCTTGGCGCAGGCGGGGCAAGGATCGGCCGGGTTCATCACCTCGGGCGCGGGCCAGGTATGGCGGCAGGCGTGGCAGGTGGCGCGCATCAGCGCGCCATGCATCTGGAGCACGTTTTGCGAACCTGCCCGCTGATGCAGGTCATCGACATTCTGCGTTACCAGCAACACCTGTCCGGGCAGCGCAGCTTCCAGCCGGGCCAACGCCACATGCGCGGGATTGGGGGCGGCGGCGGCGCAGTTGGCGCGGCGGGCATTGTAGAAATCATGCACCAGCGCCGGATTGCGACGAAAACCCTGCGGGGTGGCGACCTCTTCCAGATCGTATTTCGTCCATAGGCCGTCCTTGTCGCGAAACGTGCCCAGGCCACTTTCGGCCGATATACCCGCGCCTGTCAGAAGCACGATCTGCACCATCGATCAGCCCCTTTGCAGCTTCACTGGTTCGGTCTTTGCCAGACGCAGGAAATGCGCCATGAAAGGTTTGGTGGCATCTTCGCTGCGGGCTGCGGCGTAAAGGCGTTTGGTCATACCTTTCTCGGTCAGTGGCAAGGTGATGTAGTCCGATGAAGACTTCACCTCGCGCAGCACCCAGTCAGGCAGCACGGTTACTCCTCGTCCGGAGGCCACCAGAAGCAGAATTACGGCTGTCAGCTCCACCTGCCGGATCGCGCGAGGTTCAACTTTGGCCGGAGTCAGAAGGCCGGTGAACACGTCCAGCCTGGCGCGTTCCACAGGATAGGTGATCAGGGTTTCATTGCGGAAGTCCTCGGCCTCGATATGGCTGCGTCGTGCCAGCGGGTGGCTGCTTGCGGCGACAAAGCGCGGCTCGTAATCGAAAAGCGGTATGAATTCGATACCGTCCAGCGTTTCCGGGTCTGACGAAACCACCAGATCTACCTCTTCGCGCGCCAACGCCGGCAGCGCACCAAAGGCGAGGCCTGGCCGGATGTCGACATCGATATCGGGCCAGGCCTTGCGGAATTGTTCCAGCACGGGAAACAGCCATTCGAAACAGGCGTGGCATTCGATGGCGATATGCAGCCTCCCCGACTTGCCCGAGATCAGCGCGCGGAATTCATCTTCCAGCGCGTCGACCCGGGGCAACACCTCGTCGGCAAGCTTCAGAAGCTTCATCCCCGCCGCTGAAAGTTTCAATGGCTTGGTGCGGCGGACGAACAGTTCGACCCCACATTGCTCTTCAAGGCCCTTTAGCTGGTGGCTGAGAGCTGATTGTGTTAAGTTTAATTGTTCAGCCGCACGTGCCACGCCCCCGGCCCGGTGAATTGCGCGGATTGTGCGCAGATGGCGAAATTCGAGATGCATTATGCGCTTCGCCTCATGAGGATGATGAGAATAATGAATTTGTCTCACATTCTGGAATGTGCGACAAGGGGAGCACAAACAGGAGCCATATCATGCCTGCACCGCGTGTTTCATTCGAATTCTTCCCGCCCAAGACGCTCGATGCCAGCTTTCGGCTGTGGGAAACCGTGCGGATGCTGGCCCCGCTGGCCCCGAACTTTGTCTCGGTGACCTATGGCGCTGGCGGAACCACCCGCAAGCTGACGCATGAGGCCGTCACCACGATTGGTGGCCAGTTCGGCCTGAACGTGGCCGCGCATCTGACCTGCGTTGATGCCACCCGCGCCGAGACGCTGGAGATTGCGAAAAGCTATGCCGAGGCCGGTCTGCGCGAGATCGTCGCGCTACGAGGAGATCCGCCCAAGGGGCAGGGGCGCTTCACGCCTCATCCCGAGGGCTTCGCCAGTTCGGTTGAACTGATTGAGGCATTGGCCGCGATGGATAAGTTCAAGCTGCGGGTCGGCGCTTACCCCGAGCCCCACCCCGAGGCCGCTGACAGCGACGCAGATGTCCAATGGCTCAAGCGTAAGTTCGCCGCCGGGGCCGACAGCGCGATCACCCAGTTCTTTTTTGAGCCGGAAACCTTTCTGCGATTCCGCGATGCCTGTGTGCGCGAGGGGATGGACGGAGCAAAGATCATTCCGGGCATCATACCTATCGAAAACTGGAAGGGCATTCGCAAGTTCGCGCTGGCAACCGGCACCAGCGTTCCGGCCTGGCTGGACGATGCCTTTGACAAGGCGATCCGCGACGGGCGCGAGGATCTGCTGGCCACCGCGCTTTGCACCGAGATGTGCGACACGCTGATGGCCGAGGGGGTAGAGGATCTGCATTTCTACACCCTAAATCATGCCCATCTGACCCGCGATGTGTGCCATGCGCTGGGCGTGACGGCGCAGGTGTCACTGCAGAACGTGGCTTGACGTTCAGTCTGCTGCCGCGATGGTGGCGCTGACCGCGCGCTTCCATGCGTCATAGCGCGAATCGCGCTCGTCGCTGCTCATCGCCGGGTCGAACCGGCGCTCCAGCGCCCAGCTTTCGGCGAAGCGTCCTGCGTCAGGGTAAATTCCGGCCTTTGATCCCGCGAGCCATGCCGCGCCCATCGCGGTGGTTTCACGCACGCGCGGGCGGTCGACCGGCGCACCCAGGATATCTGACAGGAACTGCATGGCGAAATCGCTGGCGCTCATCCCGCCATCGACACGCAGGGTGCCGGTCTGCGCTTGTGCGCCGCTTTTCGCCCAGTCATCCTGCATCGCCGACCACAGATCGCGCGTCTGAAAGCCGACACTTTCCAGCGCTGCACGGGCCAGTTCGGCGGGGCCAGAGTTTCGCGTCAGGCCAAAAATCGCCCCGCGGCATTCCGGTCGCCAATAGGGCGCACCCAGCCCGGTGAAGGCGGGCACCACGATAACCTGTTGTGCCGGGTCGGCGCGATCAGCCAGCGGCTGGGTTTCTGGTGCCGATCCGATGATCCCCAGCCCGTCACGCAACCATTGCACCACCGCGCCGGCTATGAAGATCGAGCCTTCCAGCGCATAGATTGGTTTGCCGTCAAGCTGATAAGCGATGGTCGTCAACAGCCGGTTGTGCGAGGCCACCATCTGCGCACCGGTATTCATCAGCGCGAAACAGCCGGTGCCGTAAGTCGATTTCATCATACCTGGCTGAAAGCAGGCCTGGCCGATGGTCGCTGCCTGCTGATCGCCGGCCACGCCCAGAATGGGAATCGCACTGCCGAAAAGCGCCGGGTCGGTTTCGCCGAAGCTGGCGTTGCAATCGTGCACCTTGGGCAACATGGACATGGGCACGTTGAACAGGCGGCAAAGTTCGGCGTCCCATTCCCCGGTGCGGATATTGTAAAGCATGGTCCGCGCGGCATTGGTGGCATCTGTCACATGTGCCTTGCCACCGGTCAGATGCCAGATCAGAAAGCTGTCCACCGTTCCCAGCGCCAGTTTCCCGGCCTCGGCGCGCGCGCGGGCACCCGGCACATTGTCAAGTATCCAGCCCGCCTTGGTGGCCGAGAAATAGGGGTCGAGCAGCAGGCCGGTGCGCCCGGTGACCATGCCTTCGTGGCCGCCGTCGCGCAGCCGGGCGCAAGTGTCGGCTGTGCGGCGGTCCTGCCAGACGATGGCGCGGTGTATGGGGTCGCCGCTTTCGCGGTCCCAGATCAACAGGGTCTCGCGCTGATTGGTGATCCCGATCGCCGCCACCGGTCCGGCCTGCTCCAACGCCATGCGGCAGGTGGCAAGCGTGGTCTGCCACAGATCGGCGGGGTCATGTTCTACCCAGCCCGAAGCCGGGAAATGCTGGGTGAATTCCTGTTGCGCAGTGGCAACCGCCCGGAAATCACGGTCAAAGACAATCGCACGGGTGGATGTGGTGCCCTGATCAATGGCGAGTATCTGCATGCCTTCTCCCTTCGTTGACCTAATCAGTGCCCGGGGCCGAAGAAGGCGTCAAGCATACGTGAAAGGGCCCGGCGCAACGGCCGGGCCCCTCAAAGCGTGTGGCTTCCCAGATCACTCGGGCAGGATCACCGCGTCGATCACATGAATCACGCCGTTCGATGCTTCGATATCAGCCATGACAACATTCGCGTCATCGACCATGACGCCTTCGCCCAGCGAGATAGTGACCGACTGGCCGTTGACGGTTTCAGCCGTCATGCCGTCGCTCAGATCGCCGGACATAACCGCGCCGGGAACCACATGATAGGTCAGGATGGCGGTCAGGGCGGGGATGTCGTTCAACAGCGCCTCGACAGTGCCGTCGGGAAGGGCGGCGAAAGCCTCATCAGTGGGGGCGAAAACGGTGAAGGGTCCTTCGCCCTTCAGCGTGTCAACCAACCCGGCTGCCTCAACTGCGGCAACGAGGGTGGTGAAGCTGCCGTTGGCAATGGCGATATCGACGATGTCCTGTCCATGGCCGTGGCCATCGGCAAAGGCCGGGGCTGAAACAAGAGCGAGGAAGCTGGTGGCAACAAGGGTGCTGCGGATCATGATAGTCTCCGTTTCTGTTAGGTGTTCCACGTTGGTAACACCGAGGATTACGGGGTCTGGCTGATGTTGGATGACCTGCTGCCGATCACAAAGAGTTGGAAGGCTGGGGCTTGAAGGCCACATTCAACGAACTAATGCGAGAGCCGTCTGGGAAGGGGGCAAGAGAATCGCCGGCGTGATTCTGGTGTCGGGGCGCAGCCGGATCGCAGATTCGCGGCCGAGTCGGCCCCGACTCGGGGCGGTGAGCCGGGCCATGGCTGGTGGGGTTTCGAAAAGTTGCAGGGCGCCCGCTTCTGGCGCAAGTTTCTTCAATGGCGCCGCGCGGCGTCCGGCGGCCCGTCAAACGGTGCGAACATCCACGGGCGAAAAATAAGCCAATGAAACAAGGGTCTGCGATGCTGCCGCGCGAAAATTTGTCACGAAACTGTCTTTTTCCTCTTGCGGTGATTTTGAGAACTCCCTAGATAGCGCTTCACCGGCAGC
>CAZCAX010000028.1:0-51412 GCA_964496915.1 uncultured Rhodobacter sp. | reverse complement strand
ACTATCCCAGATCACCAGCGGCATTAACCCACGGGGTCTCCTTCCCGCTTACGATGGACGAGCCGCTGGGCGCGCTGGACAAACAGTTGCGCGAACACATGCAGTTCGAGATCACCAAGCTTGCCCATGATCTGGGTATCACCACGGTCTATGTCACCCACGACCAGACCGAGGCGCTGACCATGTCAGACAATGTCGCCGTGTTTAACGATGGTCGTATCCAGCAGCTTGCGCCGCCCGAAGACCTCTATGAACGCCCCGCGAACAGCTTTGTGGCGCAGTTCATCGGCGAGAACAACAAGCTTGAAGGCGTGGTTGAATCGATCAATGGCGAGCGCTGCACCGTGCGGCTGGATGATGGCACGGTGATCGATGCTCAGCCGATCAATGTCAGCAAGGTTGGCGAACGCACCCGCGTCTCCATCCGGCCCGAGCGGGTTGAATCAAACCCCGAGCGCCTGCCCCCCGATGCCCATCTGGTCGAGGCCGAGGTGATGGAGTTCATTTATATGGGCGACACTTTCCGCTTCCGCCTGCGGGTGGCCGGGCAGGATGATTTCGTGATGAAATATCGCAACGCCCAGGACCAGAATCGGCTCACTGCCGGTCAGAAGATCCGAATCGGCTGGCTGCCGCAAGATTGCCGCGCGCTGGACGCCTGAAGGCGCCAGTGGCGACCCACGCGCCGTCCGAATGCCCGCACGGCGGCTTGGCAGATAAAGAGCGGGCAATGACAACAAGGGAGCAATCCGATGAAACTTAAAACCGTGCTCATGGGGGCCGCAGGGGCCATGGCGCTGAGCGTCGGCGCCACTTCGGCGCAGAATATGGCCAATGAAATGACCGTCGTCTCCTGGGGCGGCGCCTATCAGGCGTCACAGGTGAACGCCTATCTGAACCCCTATGCTGCCAATACCGGCATCAATATCGTCACCGATGAAAGCTCGCCCGATGCGGTGGCGCGTCTTCGCGCCATGGCCGAAGCCAGCAACCTGACCTGGGATCTGGTCGATGTTGAAGCGGCCGATGCCATGCGTCTTTGCGACGAGGGCCTGGCCATGGTCATCGACCATGATGAAATGCTGGCGCCCGCACCTGACGGGACGCCCGCAAGCGTCGATTTCGGCGAGACCATTGCGTCAGAGTGTTTCATTCCGCAGATCGTCTTCTCGACAACCTTCGGTTACCGCACCGATCTGGTGCCCGAGGGGGTCGAGCCTCCGACCGATGCCTGCGCGGTCTTCGACCTGGATACCTATCCGGGGCGTCGTGCGCTCAATCGTCGGCCGGTGGGCAACATGGAATGGGCGTTGCTGTGCGATGGCGTTGCCATGGCCGATGTCTATGAAACGCTGGAAACCGAAGAGGGCATCCAGCGCGCCTTTGCCAAGCTCGACACCATCAAGGATCAGACGATCTGGTGGGCCGCCGCCGCCGAGACCCCGCAGCTTCTGGCGGATGGAGAGGTCTTCATGGGCTCCACCTATAACGGCCGCCTGTTCGCCGCCATCGCCGAGCAGGATCAGCCGATTGGCATGGCCTGGGGGTATCAGATGCTCGATCTTGACGGTTGGATTGTGCCGACCGGTCTGCCCGAGGATCGTCTGGCCCGCGTGATGGACTTCCTCTACTGGGGCACCGATACCCAGCGCCTGGCTGATCAGGCGCAGTATATCTCCTACGGTCCGGCGCGCGCCTCGTCGCAGCCCTTTGTTTCGACTCATGCAACGCTGGGAATCGAGATGGGGCCGCACATGCCTACCGCGCCCGAGAACATGGAGGGTGCCTTTGTGACCAACTACCTGTGGTGGGCTGACTATCGCGATGAGATGGATGCCCGTTTCCAGGCCTGGCTGGCCCAGTAAATGACGGGTATCCGGCCCGGTTGATATACGTCACCGGGCCGGAATGCGACCACCGGTCGGGGCTTGCACCGCGCGTTGGTGCAGGCTCTCCGAAGACCCAGAAGCGGACCTGAAAGCGAGAAGTATGATGAGCGCGACAGCGAGTGATACCGACAGCCTGGAACTGCGCGGCGGCGTGCCGCTCAAACGCAGCCTCCAGAACGCGTTGCGGCGTCAGAAACTGCGCGCGCTGCTCTTGATCGCGCCGCTTCTGGTGTTCATCGTTCTGGGCTTTCTGATGCCCATCGGGTCGATGCTGTTTCGCTCGGTCGAGAACCAGATCGTGCAAGAGAGCTTGCCGAACACCGTCATTGCCCTGCGCGACTGGGACAAACGTGGAACCGAACTGCCACCTGAAACGGTCTTTGCAGCGCTGGTGGCTGATTTGCAGGTGGGTTTCGCCGAACGCACGGCTTTGAACTTTGCCCGGCGCATGAATTTCGAGATCACGGGCTTCACCACCATGGTTCGCCGTGGCCAGCGTGAGATTCCGACCTGGGATCTTGAAACCGATGGCCCATTTCGCGAGCGGATGATTGATCTGCACCGCGGCTGGGGCGAACTGGCCACCTGGCGCGGGATACAGGCCTATTCCTCGCCCTACACCATCGGCTATTATCTCGCTGCGGTGGACATGACGATGGTCTCGGGCCAGATCGAGGCCATGCCGCCCGAGATGTCGTTGCACCAGATGCTGTTCTGGCGAACCGCCTGGATGAGCGGGCTCATCTGCTTTCTGGCACTGCTGCTGGGCTATCCGATCGCGTATCTTCTGGCCAATATCAAGGAACGCCACGCCAACCTGCTGCTGATACTGGTGCTTCTGCCGTTTTGGACATCGCTATTGGTTCGCACCTCGGCCTGGAAGGTGCTGTTGCAGGAACAGGGCGTGGTGAACCAGATCCTTGTGTATATCGGGTTGGTGGCCAGCGATAACCGATTGCAGATGATCAACAACAAGCTGGGCGTGATCATCGCCATGACGCATATCCTGCTGCCGTTCATGATCCTGCCGCTCTATTCGGTAATGAAAACCATCCCGCCCAGCTATGTCCGGGCCGCCAAATCACTGGGCGCGAATGACTGGACAGCTTTCTGGCGCGTCTATTTCCCGCAATCGGTGCCGGGCATCGGCGCGGGGGCGATCCTCGTGTTCATCATGGCCGTTGGTTACTACATCACGCCTGAACTGGTGGGCGGCCCCTCAGGCATGTTCATCTCGAACCGGATCGCGCATCAGTGGACGGTATCGGGCAACTGGGGCCTCGTCGGAGCATTGGGTACGATCCTTCTTGTTGCCGTGCTGGTGCTCTACTGGGTCTATGACAAGATTGTCGGCATCGACAACGTAAAGCTGGGGTAAAGAGAAATGGCACTTCCAAGCTACGCCTCTCCGCTGCAACGCGCCTGGTATTACGGCTTCCGGGTCATCTGCGCGCTGATCTTCTTCTTCCTGATGTTCCCGATCATGGTGATCGTGCCGCTGTCGTTCAACGCGCAGGATTTTTTCACCTTCACACCGGAGATGCTGGCGCTTGACCCTGCGGGTTATTCGCTCAAACATTTCCGCGATTTCTTTACCAACCCCGACTGGCAGCACGCGATGCGCAACTCGCTGACCATCGCCCCCATGGCAACGCTGGTCTCGGTCTCGTTGGGCACGCTGGCCGCGATCGGCCTCAGCCAAAGCCATGTGCCCTTCAAGCGCGTGATCATGGCGGTGCTGATATCGCCGATGATCGTGCCGCTGATCATCTCGGCGGCGGGGATGTATTTCTTCTTTTCGTCGATAGGATTGCAAGGCACTTATTGGGGGGTGGTGCTGGCGCATGCGATCCTGGGCATTCCCTTCGTCATCATTACCGTCACCGCCACGATGGTCGGTTTTGATCGTTCACTGACCCGCGCTGCCGCGTCCTTGGGCGCAGGGCCGGTGCGCACCTTTCGCAAGGTGCAACTGCCGCTGATCCTGCCGGGCGTCATCTCTGGTGGGTTGTTTGCCTTCATCACGTCGTTCGATGAGGTGGTGATCGTGATCTTCGTCGGTTCAGCAGGACAGCGAACACTGCCCTGGCAGATGTTCATCGGCCTGCGCGAACAGATCAGCCCGACCATCCTTGCGGTGGCCACGCTGATGGTGGGGCTGTCGATCCTGCTTCTGGCGACTTTGGAAATGCTTCGCCGCCGCAACGAACGGATGCGCGGCATGACCCCGGCCTGAACGAGGAAACAGAAGGGGCGGCGCTGCCCCGGTCGCCCCTCGGGCGTTCGCTGCTGGGGCTTTACATCGGAAGGCCCCCCACAGGCCCAGAGGGGGTACAGCCCCCAACCACGTGCGCGTACTTTACAAATCTGGTTCAGACCAGCGCCAGCTTTTCGCGAACAAAGCGTTCCAGTTCGGCAGCGGGGCGGGCGCCGGACAGGCGCGCGACCTCGCGTCCCTTGTGGAACAGGATGAAGGCGGGGATGCCGCGGATGTTGTAGCGAATGGCGGCATCAGGATGGCTTTGTGTATCGATCTTTGCCAGCCTGACCTGTGGGGCGAGGTTACGCGCGGCGCGTTCAAACTCGGGTGCCATGGCCCGGCAGGGGCCGCACCACGGAGCCCAGAAATCAACCAGAAGGGGCAGATCGTCGTTCCTGGCAGATTTCTCAAGCACCTTGAGATCAAGCGCGGCGACCTTGCCGCTGTTCAGCCCGTGCCCACAGATACCGCATTTCGGGTTGGCGGCGATCTTGTCTGCGGGAAATTGGTTGGACTGGCCGCATTCAGGGCAGGTAAGGCGGGTTTTGCGGTCGCTCATGGCGCGCTCCTACGTATTCCGGTTCAGGAATGTATAATGGGGGCTGGCCGCGTCCGCTTCAACCCCTGTCAGGCACGTGGCGGGCGGGGTTTGTAGACCGGCAGCCGCCAGCCAAAGCGCATCGAACCTGCGCGCAGCAGGAAGGTCGCCGCTGCGCAACCCAGAAGCGCTGTCTGCATGCCCAGGCCCAGCCAGATCAGGCCCAGCGCCGTGAGGGCGCCGAAGAACGCTGCACTGAGGTAAAGCTCGCCCTGCCGGAGCACCATCGGCACCTCGTTGCAGACCACATCGCGCATCAGCCCGCCGAAAGCGCCGGTGGCCATGCCCATCATCACCACCACCGCAGGCGATTGCCCCATGGCCAGCGCCACACCGGTTCCAGCAGGCACCGCCACCGCCAACGCGCCTGCATCCAGCCAGTCGAGCGTTCGGCGGCGCGATTCAAGCAGATGAGCGGTGAAGAAGACCAGCACCGCCGCCGCGCAGGCCGTGCCGATCATCCAGGGGGCGGCGATCCAGAACACAGTGTCACGGTTGAGAAGCAGGTCACGCACCGTGCCACCGCCGACGGCCGTCAGGCTGGCAATGAACAGAAAGCCCACCAGATCAAGTTGCGCGCGGCTGGCCGCCAATGCCCCGGTCAGCGCGAAGATGAACACTGCCAGATAATCGAGCGTGACCAGAAGGCCCATCAGCGCGCCCCGCCTGCTGCCGCTTTGCCGGTTGACGGCTTGAACGGTGCCATGCCGGCGCGCGCCAGTTCGTCGGCACGTTCGTTTTCGGCATGACCGGCGTGGCCCTTGATCCAGTGCCAAGTGACCTGGTGGCGCGCCTGCGCCGCGTCCAGCCGTTGCCACAGATCCACGTTCTTGACGGGTTTCTTGTTGGAAGTGCGCCAGCCGTTCTTCTTCCAGCCGTGAATCCAGCCTGTTACCCCGTTTTTCACATAAGCGGAGTCGGTGGTGATGGTGATATGCGAGGGCCGGGTCAGCGCCTCAAGCGCCATGATTGCGGCCATTAACTCCATCCGGTTGTTGGTGGTTTCGGCCTCTCCGCCAGACATCGTTCGTTCTTTCAGCACGTCCGTGCCGTTCGACGCGCGCAGCAGTACGCCCCAACCGCCCGGACCCGGATTGCCGGAGCAGGCGCCATCCGTCCATGCGAAAACCTCAGGCATGGCGGGCGATCCACAGACAGGCGATCACCACCGCCGAGACTGGCAGCCGCAGGACAAGCCACCAACGCGGGGCAAGCCCCTTGGCCTGATAGACTGCATCGAGCACTAGCACGCCCAGAAAGCCCGCTATCAGATGGGCAAGCGCCTGCCCCTCCAGCGCCCAGGGGTGCCGCAGCGCAAAAAAGAAGGCATAGAGCGCGGGCAGCACGCTGAGAGCATAGGCCCAAGGCGCGCCGCCACTGCGGCTGGCAAAGCCCCAGAGGACGCCCGACATGAACGACAGGATCACCACGCCATAGGCCACGATCAGCGCGCGCCCTTCACCGGGCCAGAAACCCAGCACCATGGCCGCGCCGATGAGGAAGGGAAGGGTGCCCGCCGCCGTCAGGATGATGGCAATTCTTGGCGGCCTCATGCCGGAACCCTGAGCACGCGCGGAACCTTGAACTCTACCCTTTCCACAGCGGTCTCCACCAATTTGCGCGTCAGGTCATAACGGGCGGCGAAGGCGTCAATCACCTCATTGATCAGAACCTCGGGGGCACTGGCCCCTGCCGTGAGGCCGACAGCGCGCACGCCTTCCAGAGCGCGCCAGTCGATATCCGTGGCGCGCTGGATAAGCTGGGCATAATCGCACCCTGCCGCGCGCCCGACCTCGACGAGGCGTTTGGAGTTCGATGAATTGGGCGCGCCGATCACCAGCAGCGCGTCGATCTTGCCCGCGATCTCCTTCACCGCAGCCTGGCGGTTGGTGGTCGCATAGCAGATGTCTTCCTTGTGGGGGCCAATGATTGCCGGAAACCGTGCCTTCAACGCGGCAACGATCGCGGAAGTGTCATCGACCGACAATGTGGTCTGGGTGATGAAAGCCAGCCGCCCGGGATCTCGCGGGGCGATGCGGGCCACATCGTCAACCGTTTCGACCAGAAGCACCTCGCCCTCGGGAAGCTGACCCATGGTGCCAACGGTCTCGGGGTGGCCGGCATGGCCGATCATCACCATCTGCAGGCCGTTTTCATGGTGGCGCTCGGCCTCGATATGGACCTTCGACACCAGTGGGCAGGTGGCGTCGACATAGATCATCTCGCGTGCTTCGGCGGCAGCGGGAACGGATTTCGGTACGCCGTGGGCCGAAAAGATCACCGGCCGGTCATCCGGGCATTCATCCAGTTCTTCGACAAACACCGCCCCCAACGCGCGCAGGCTGTCCACAACGTATTTGTTGTGCACGATCTCGTGGCGCACATAGACCGGTGCGCCCCATTTCTGAAGCGCCATTTCCACGATCTTGATTGCCCGGTCCACACCGGCGCAGAAACCGCGCGGGGCAGCCAGATACAGCGTGAGAGGGGATTTTTCCGGCATCAGAGGGGCTCCGTTTGATCAGTTCCAGACCTAAGGCCCAAGGCCCGCTCAGTCCAGCCCCCTCAGTCCAATGCCTTCAGCCCAGACCCACTGCATGCGCGGTCAGCCAGCCCAGCACAACGAAGCGCCCGGTCTTGGCGATGGTAACCAGCAGTGCGAACTGCCACAACGGTGTGCGCAGGGCGCCGGCAACCACCGTGAACCAGCCCAGCACCGGCGCCCAGCTCAGCAGAAGCGACCAGACACCCCAGCGTTCCCACCAGCGCCGGGCGCGCTGGAACCGCTTCTCATCAACGCGCAGCCAGCGATGCGCACCTGCATCCTCCAGCCGCGCACCGATCCAGTAATTGACAAAAGCCCCAAGCGTGTTGCCGACACTTGCCACCAGAACCAACAACCAGAGCGGCGAGATCCCGGCGAGTTGCAGGGCCACGAACACCACTTCGGACTGAAAAGGAAAGACGGTTGCCGCCAGGAAAGTTGCAGCGAACAACCCCGCGAGCGCGGTCAGCAAAGACGGTCAGGCATCGGCTTCGGTGTCATCGCGCTCAAACCGGCTGTCGCGCGGCTCGCGCGGGGGGCGGCCGATGACATCACGCAGCTCATCGAGTTCTATGAAGTTGTCGGCCTGGCGGCGCAATTCGTCGGCAATCATCGGCGGCTGGCTGCGGATGGTCGAAACCACCGAGACCCGCACGCCCTGGCGCTGTAGTGATTCAACCAACGGGCGGAAATCGCCATCGCCGGAAAACAGCACGGCATGGTCCAGCCGTGGGGCCAGTTCCATTGCGTTCACCGCCAGTTCGATGTCCATGTTGCCCTTGACCTTACGACGCCCGGCGCTGTCGGTGTATTCCTTGGCAGCTTTGGTGACCATCGTGTAGCCGTTGTAGTTCAGCCAGTCTATCAGCGGGCGAATCGGCGAGTATTCGTCGCTTTCCAGAAGCGCGGTATAGTAAAAGGCGCGCACCAGCTTACCCCTGCGCATGAATTCCTGCCGCAAGAGTTTGTAGTCGATATCGAAGCCAAGTGCCTTGCCAGCGGCAAACAGGTTGGCTCCGTCAATGAACAGCGCAAGCCGTTCGTCTTTGTAGAACATTGTGCTTCCTCTCGAAGCCGTGCAAAAGGACGGTGCCGCAGAATTGTTGAATGTCCCGCCATGACTCTGCAGAATCTGGCAAGTTGTGTCGATCAGTGGCTAACCTACCCTGCAACTGGCACGGACTGGGGGGATTCATAGGTATGCAAATTGCAAACTGCAACCATTTCCTCATCGCGCTGGGGGCAAATCTGGGTGGATCGGTCAGGAAAAACGCCGAAGCGATCCATTCAGCTATCGGAATGATTGAACGGATGGGCGTCAAGGCCACCATGACGAGTAATCTGTGGCGCACGCCTGCTTTTCCTGCCGATTCGGGGCCGGATTTTGTGAATGCCTGTGCACGCCTTGAAACGACGCTGGAGCCACAGGCGTTGCTGGACGTTCTGCACGAGGTTGAGGCCCGTCTGGGCCGGGTGCGCGGTGTGCGCTGGGCGGCGCGGGTAATCGATATCGATCTGCTGGCTGCCGGCGACCGGATTGTGCCGGATCGCATGAAAGTTGCGTTCTGGATGAATCTACCCCCCGATGATCAGCGTCAGCTTACCCCGGATGAACTGATTCTGCCGCATCCACGGATGCATGAGCGGGCTTTTGTGCTGGTGCCGCTGGCCCAGATCGCCCCGGATTGGCAGCATCCGGTGCTGAAAAAGACCGTTCGGGCGCTGGAAATGGCGCTCGATCCGGTCGAGCGCGCCGCGATCAGGCGGATTTGACCGCTGCCAACCCTGCTTTGGCTTGTCAATCCCGGCTGATGCCGTTAGATACCAAAGGCTGATCCTCCCAAAGACGGAAATGGAGCATTGCATGGCCCGCGTGACGGTCGAAGATTGCGTTGACAAAGTCCCGAACCGGTTCGAGTTGGTGATCCTGGCTGCGCATCGTGCGCGTGAGCTGGCCGCAGGCTCGCCTATCACGGTTGACCGCGACAACGACAAGAACCCGGTGGTCGCGCTGCGCGAGATCGCCGATGAAACGCAGTCCGCCGAAAGCCTGCGCGAGCGGCTGATCGAAAGCATGCAGACCCAGATCGAGGTCGATATGCCCGAAGAGGACGATATGGCGCTTCTGATGAATGCGCAGGTTGACCGCCCGGCGACAGACGACATGAGCGAAGAGCAGATGCTGCGCCAGCTTCTTGAAGCGCAGGGCCAGCAAGGGTGAGCAGGATGCGTGCAGGGTCAGGCCGTGATCACGCCCGATGACCTTGTTGCGCTGGTTCGCAATTACAACCCCGACTGTGACGAAGGCCTGATCCGCCGCGCCTGGGATTATGGCGCGGCGATGCATACGGGCCAGACCCGTTATTCTGGCGAGCCGTATTTCACACATCCTGTTGCGGTGGCCTCCATCCTGACGGAAATGCGTCTGGATGATGCGACCATCGTCACCGCACTTCTGCACGACACAATCGAAGATACCCGCTCGACCCGTGACGAGGTCGCTAAGCTTTTCTCGCCCGAAATCGCCGAACTGGTTGATGGTGTCACCAAGCTGACAAATCTTCAGCTTTCATCGTCCGAAGCCAAGCAGGCCGAAAACTTCCGCAAGCTTCTGATCGCCATGTCGCGCGATCTGCGGGTGATCCTGGTCAAGCTTGCCGACCGTCTGCACAATATGCGCACCATCCGCTCGATGCGGCCTGACAAACAGGCGCAGAAAGCGCGGGAGACCATGGATATCTTTGCCCCTCTCGCTGGTCGCATGGGTATGCAATGGATGCGCGAGGAGTTGGAGGATCTGGCCTTCCGCGTCCTCAACCCCGAGGCACGCAATTCCATCCTGCGCCGTTTCATCACCCTGCAACGCGAGTCCGGCGATGTGATGGCCCGGATTACGGCGGATATCCGGCTGGAGTTGGAGAAGGCCGATCTGGACGGCACGGTCTATGGTCGTGCCAAGAAACCCTATTCGATCTGGCGCAAGATGCAGGAAAAGGATCTCGCCTTTTCGCGCCTCTCCGACATCTATGGCTTTCGCATCATCGTCGATGACGTGGCGCAGTGCTATCAGGTGCTGGGGCTGATCCACCAGCGCTGGCGCGCGGTGCCGGGGCGGTTCAAAGACTATATCAGCCAACCAAAATCCAACGGCTACCGCTCAATTCATACCACCGTTTCAGGGCGGGACGGCAAGCGCGTCGAAGTCCAGATCCGCACCCGCGAAATGCATGAGGTCGCCGAGGCCGGGGTCGCCGCGCACTGGGCCTACAAGGACGGAACCCGCACCGCCAACCCCTTCGCCGTTGATCCCGCAAAATGGATCGCCACGCTGACCGAGCGTCTGGATTCATCCGAGGATCATGACGAGTTTCTTGAGCATGTGAAGCTTGAGATGTATTCTGATCAGGTTTTCTGTTTCACGCCCAAGGGCGATGTGATCCAGTTGCCGCGCGGCGCCACACCGCTGGATTTCGCCTATGCGATCCACACCCGCATCGGCCATGCCACGGTTTCGGCCAAGGTTGACGGGTTGCGCGTACCGCTCTGGACTCGGCTGCGCAATGGCCAGTCGGTCGAGATCATCACCGCCGAGGGGCAACGGCCGCAAACCAGCTGGATCGAACTTGTCCATACCGGTCGCGCCAAGGCTGCCATCCGCCGCAGCCTGCGCGAAGAGGACCGCGAGCGTTTTGTCCGGCTGGGCCGGGAGTTGACGCGCGTCGCCTTTGAAAACCTGGGTCGCCGCGTGAGCGACAAGGCGCTGGATACCGCGGCGAACAAGATGGGTCTGAAGGGGCCGCAGGATCTGCTGGCACGGGTGGGCAGCGCCGAACTCAGCGCGCGCGTCGTGGTCGAACAGCTTTACCCGGAACTCGTTGCCAGCCAGACCGAGGAAATTGATGCCGCGCGCCCGGTTGTGGGGCTTGAACCCGGTCAGAGTTTCCGCCGCGCCAATTGTTGCCAGCCGGTCCCGGGCGAGCGGATTGTCGGCATCACCTATCGCGGCAAGGGCGTGGTGGCCCATGCCATTGACTGCGCGGTGCTGGCTGGACTGGAGGATCAGCCGGAACGCTGGATTGATCTGCGCTGGCACGAAGGGCGCCACCCGGCCATCCATGCTGTTGCGCTGGAACTGACAATCTCGAACAACACCGGTGTGCTGGGCCGGGTCTGCACCTTGATCGGCGAGCAAAAGGCCAATATCTCGGATCTCAGGTTTCTGGACCGCAAGCCGGACTACTTCCGCATCTTTGTCGAGGTCGATGTGCGCGACGCCGAACATCTGCACCGCATCCTGACGATGCTTAACGCCGAGAACGATGTCGCACAGGTCACGCGGCTGCGCGATCCGACCAGACAGCCCTGAGCCAAGGGGGCAAGGCAGCGTGGTTTTCAAGCGTCGAACCAGAAAGGGAGTGCTGCGCACCATCGCGGAATTCTTTTATCCGCGCGGTGGCTGGCGGCGCTCCACGTCCTATGTCCTCCACCGTTTGCGCCGGCTGCCCGATACGCCTCATCGCATCTGCATTGGTATCGCCTGCGGGGCTTTCGTGTCGTTTCTGCCGATATACGGGCTGCATTTCGTGGCGGCGGCACTGCTGGCCTGGGTTCTGCGCGGCAATATCCTTGCGGCACTTCTTGGTACGTTTTATGGCAACCCCATAACCTTTCCGATCATGGCGGTCTCTGCGCTGGAGCTCGGCAACTGGCTCTTGGGTGAACCCGCCAGCATGTCGTTCTCGGCGGTTATGGGCGCAATCGGCCGCGCCAGTTCGGAACTCAGCCACAATCTGATGTCGGTTTTCACCGGCGAGACCGTTCACTGGGGACGGTTGCAGACTTTCTGGTGGCGTGTTTTCCTGCCGTTTCTTATTGGCGGTACGTTGATTGGCGCGCCCAGTGCGGTAGTGATCTATTTTATCCATCTGCCGTTGGTGCGCGCCTATCAGCGCAGCCGCCAGAAGTATTTGCGACAACGGTTTGAAGAGGCACGCAGCCGTCAGCGCGCCCGGAACAGCGGAGAAGAGCCATGACCAACTCCAGACTGAGGCTTGGCGTGAACATCGACCACGTCGCCACCCTGCGCAATGCGCGCGGCTCGGCCTATCCTGACCCGGTACGCGCGGCCCTTGTGGCACAAGAGGCCGGGGCCGATGGCATCACCGCCCATCTGCGCGAGGATCGGCGCCATATTGTTGATCTGGATATCGAGCGGTTGATGGAAGTGATCGCACTTCCCCTCAACTTCGAGATGGCCGCCACCGCCGAGATGCAGGCGATTGCCCTGCGCCGCCGCCCGCATGCAGTGTGCCTGGTGCCCGAGAAACGTGAGGAACGCACAACCGAGGGCGGGCTCGACGTGGCGGGCGATATTGGTCGCCTGACCGATTTCATCGCCCCTTTGCGTGAGGCCGGTTGCCGGGTGTCGCTGTTCATCGGCCATGATCCTCGCCAGATAGAGGCGGCGGCGACGGTCGGCGCGCCGGTGATCGAACTTCATACCGGCCACTACTGCGACCTGATCGCCGAAGGCCGCCCCGAAGCCGCAGCCGCGGAACTGAAGGCGCTGAGCGCAGGGGTGGCGCGGGCGCATGCCGCCGGGCTGGAGGTGCACGCCGGACATGGCCTGAGCTTTGACACCGTGACCCCCTTCGCCGCCATGGCCGAGTTGCGAGAGCTGAACATCGGCCATTTCCTGGTGTCCGAGGCGGTTTTCATGGGATTGGGCCCGGCGATTGCCGAGATGCGCCGGTTGATGGATGACGCGCGCGGCTGAATGCTGCACGGCAAAGGGGATGGTCGATGATTCTGGGTGTCGGTACCGATCTGGCCAATATCGACCGAGTCGCGGGCACACTAGAACGCTTCGGCGACAGGTTCCGTCAACGAGTCTTTACTACGACCGAACTTGGCAAGGCCTCCAGAAGGCGAGACGAGGCGGGGACGCTGGCCAAACGCTGGGCCGCGAAAGAGGCCTGCTCGAAGGCACTGGGAACAGGGCTGCGGATGGGGATCAGTTGGAAGGACATGGCGGTGTCCAACCTGCGAACCGGTCAGCCGGTAATGGAACTAACCGGCTGGGCCGCCGAGCGACTGGCCGCTATCACGCCCCCGGGGCATGAGGCAATAGTCCATGTCAGCCTGACGGATGACCACCCCTGGGCGCAGGCGTTCGTGGTCATTGAAGCACGCCCTGGTTCCACCTTCTGAAGCGGCACCGTTGCCGTACTGGCGACAAAAGCGCCTTCGAAGGCGCTTCCCCCACGCGATTTCGAAATCGCGTATGTGCCGCTGACCACAAGCGCCGCGCCACTCTTCTGCTCGGTTCAGGTTTATCAAGGAAGAGAGAAAGCGCCTTCGAAGGCGCTTCCCCCACGCGATTTCGAAATCGCGTTTTCTCGGTGCTATTTTCCCGCTTCGAACAGATCTGCCTGACCGGGCGCCCGCGGTGCTTCCAGCCCGATATGACGCCAGGCATTCGCGGTCAGCATCCGTCCGCGCGGGGTGCGGGCAATCAGGCCCTGTTGCAGTAAAAATGGCTCGATCACCTCTTCCACCGCATCGCGCGATTCCGACAACGCTGCCGCGATCGTCTCCACGCCCACCGGACCGCCACCATACCCTTCAGCGAGAAGCCTCAGATACCGCCGGTCCGCCCCGTCCAGCCCAAGATGGTCCACGCCAAGGCGGGTCAGCGCGTTGTCAGCCAACGCTCGCGTCAGCCTGCCATCACCCTCGACAAGCGCAAAATCGACCACCCGCCGCAATAGCCGCCCGGCAATGCGCGGGGTTCCACGCGCTCGGCGGGCAATTTCACTCACCCCTTCGGCCTCAGTGGCAATGCCCATCAGCCGCGCGCCGCGCTCCACGATCTGGCACAACTCGGCTTCGTTATAAAACTGCAGCCGGGTGGGGATGCCGAACCGGTCGCGCAACGGCGTGGTCAACAGACCCAAACGCGTCGTTGCTCCTACCAGCGTGAAGGGTTGCAGTTCGATGCGCACGGTGCGCGCCGCCGGGCCCTCGCCGATCACCAGATCAAGCTGGAAATCCTCAAGTGCGGGGTAAAGAACTTCCTCGACAACAGGGTTCAGACGATGGATCTCGTCGATGAACAACACATCGCGCGCTTCCAGATTGGTCAGAATCGCGGCCAGATCGCCTGCTTTGGCCAGCACCGGCCCGGATGTCATGCGAAACCCCACGCCCAGTTCGCGCGCCATAATCTGCGCCAGTGTCGTCTTGCCCAGGCCGGGCGGGCCATAGAAAAGCGTGTGATCCATTGCCTCGTTGCGCATCCTGGCGGACTGGATGAAGACGCGCAGATTGGCGCGAGCCTCATGCTGTCCGATGAACTCGTCCAGCATCTGCGGGCGCAGCGCGCGGTCGGCATCATCGGGCTGGCGATCAGGGCGCAGGGTGGGGTCCGGGGTACTCATGAGATCAGCGTGTTCCATCGGTCCGGGCTTGGCAAGAGCGGCGAAGTCACCGGATCAGCTTTTCGGCGCCAGCAGGCGAAGCGCGGCACGGATCAGGGCGGGTGTCTCGCTTTCGTTATCGGCCGCCTGCGCCACGGCCGAGGCGGCATCGGAGGGTGCATAGCCAAGATTGGTCAGGGCCGAAAGGGCATCGGCCTGGGCTTGGGCCGATTTTCGCACCGCGTCGGAGCGCGCATTGGCGCGCTTCGCAACAGGAGGGGAGGTTGGCGAAACGGCATCGTCATCGGGCACCTCGACCATCGGCGCATCGTCCAGGTCCGGCGCGGTCGTGGACAGTGCCATGACCGCCGGTGCCTTGTCCTTGAGTTCCAATACCACGCGCTGCGCCAGTTTCGGGCCCACGCCCGGCGCCTTGCGGATCGCACCCGCATCGCCCACGGCCAGCGCCCGAGCTACCCCGTCTGGCCCAAGCGTGCCAAGGATCGCCATTGCTGCCTTCGCGCCGACGCCTTGAACCGAGATCAGAAGGCGGTGCCATTCCTTTTCGGCCAAGGTCAGAAAGCCGAAAAGCTGCAATAGATCCTCGCGCACCAGCATCTCGGTATAAAGCGCGGCCATGCCACCAGGCCCCGGCATGGCCATCAGCGTGCGCTCCGAGACATGCACGATATAACCCACGCCGCGCACGTCCAGCAGAACATGATCGCTGCCCCGGTAATCAACCCGTCCTGACAGCTTGCCGATCATCCCGCCGCCCTCACCGCTGCCGCCCACCGCCCGGCGGATTGCGCGTGATGGGCGTGACAGATGGCGATGGCCAGCGCATCGGCGGCATCGGGTCCGTCGATCTGCACGCCGGGCAGTTGCATGCGCACCATATGATCGACCTGTTGCTTCGCGGCCTTGCCTACGCCAACCACTGTTTTCTTGACCGCGTTCGGGGCGTATTCGCCCACCGCCAACCCGGCCTGTGCCGGCACCAGAAGCGCGATTGCCCGGGCATGGCCCAGCTTCAGCGTGGCAACGGCGTCCTTGTTGACGAAGGTCTGCTCAACGGCTGCGCAATCAGGGGCGAAACGGGCAAGAACCTCGGCGAGTTGACCATGCAGGCTGAGAAGCCGTGTTGCCAGATCATCGCCCAGAGACTGGCAAACACCGTTGCCAACATGGCTCAGCCGGGTGCCGTTGACGTCAATAACCCCCCACCCCATGTTTCGAAGCCCGGGGTCGATGCCCATAACCCGCATGTGTTGCCACCTGTCCCTGAAATGCCTGCATGCCCCGACTGTGCCGGTGTTAATGAATGGTTAGCACGAAAAGTGAACACGCGCCAGTTGGAAATGGCTGCGAGGGGCGCGCGGGTAGTGGGCTTGCGACAGGGCGAGAACATGCTTAAAAGAGTGATATTCAGGCCGTGCCATCGTTTGAATCGGTGCGCGCCTTTTTTTCGCTGCGCTGCGTCATGCGCTTTCTGCATGGCGGCAATGCAGCCAATCAATCTACTCGCTGCCTGATTTGTAGCCTATCTGGGTTGCAGAAGCGCAGTGCTTCAGCAGAATCAAAACCGTTTTATCAGGAGCCTAAGATGGCCTTCTTTGCTCACAGCCGCCCCGTCGCCGACGGCGTGTTCGGCGGTGGTCTTCGTTTTTCGTTCGGTGATTTCTTTGCCGTCATCGCCGCATGGAACGACAAACGCGTAACCCGCCGTGAACTGTCAAAACTTTCGGATCGGGAGCTTGATGATATCGGGCTGTGCCGCGCCGATATTGATCGCGTGGTTGAACAACTGCGCTGAACTGACCGATCTGGAACAGGAAAACACCGCCCCGGAGCATCCGGGGCGGTGTTTTTCGTTGTGGTGTCTGGAAAGCTCTGTGTTTTCCAGCCTAACCTAGCGGGGCGCCGACGTCAGGACATCGGCGATCAGCCGGGTAAGCGGGTCAATCCCGCTTAACCAGAGGCGCAATGCCGAGGTGTCCTCAACAACGCGCGCGGCAAAGGCCGCCTCACCTTGCCAGGCAAGCGTGGCGCCCTTGAGCAGGAAGAAGCAAAAAAGCGTGGCGATCACAGCGCCGACAACCGCCATAGCACGGCGTCCGGGGGCGCGGTTTTGACGGCGACGGGCGGTAACATGGGCGGAAAGAACGCGCGCCTTGCGCTCATTGAATGTCGTGCGTTGCATGGGCGATCCTGTGGCAGTCCAGCGCCGTTTCACGGTGTCGCCCACCGGATTAGCCAACGAAAGAGGCGTAAATTTGGCGCGTTCTGGACGGGATCAGCCGCGCGTCAGGGTCAGGGTGCTCCACTCGCCGATGTCCTCGCGGTGGTGAAGCGAAAAGCCCTGCGCGGTATAGGCGGCCAGCACGTCCCCGGCCTGCGTCACCAGCAGCCCCGACAGGATCGCATACCCGCCGGGCGCGGTGTGGCGGGCCATGTCGGGGGCCAGCGCGATCAGGGGGCCTTTGAGGATATTGGCGAAAACCAGATCAAAGGGCGCGCGCTCTGCAATGCGCGGATGATCGAAACCCACGGCTTCAAGGCATTCGACCCGGCCCGCAAGATTGTTGGCCTGCACATTGGCCTCGGCTACCTCGACGGCGACGGCGTCGATATCGCTTGCCAGAACCGGATCAGGCCAGATGCGCGCCGCCGCCATCGCCAGAACCGCAGTGCCGCACCCCACGTCGATCGCGTTGCGACCCTGAAACCCGGCATCTGCCAGCCGGTCCAGTGCCTTGAGGCAGCCCAGCGTGGTGCCGTGGTGGCCGGTGCCGAAAGCCATCGCGGCCTCGATCAGAAGACCGATGCGGCCCTCGGGCAGCTTGTCGGCATCATGACTGCAGTAGACGAAGAAGCGCCCGGCCTCGACCGGTTTCAGCTCGCGCCGGACATGGGCAACCCAGTCAATCTCGGGAAGTTCCGAAACCGCGAAGGGCGCTGCGCCATGGGCTGCTGACAGAAGCGCAAGCGCGATGTCATCGGGAGGCTCGACGAAATAGGCGCCAACCTCCCACAGACCCGAGCCGTCCTCAAGTTCGAAGACGCCAACGCCGACGGGTTCAGGCTCCAGTTCCTCTAGCGCCTCGCCAAGCGCGGTGGCGCGGGCTTCGTCGGGCAGGGTGGTCAGGGCGGTGAAGGTGGGCATGCGCGCGGGCCTTTCAGATGTTCAGCGCGGCTTAGCGGCATGCCCCCAGCGCGTCAAGCGCGCAGCCCGACCGGGCAACTGACCCCGGTGCCGCTGATACCGCAATAGCCAGCGGGGTTCTTGGCCAGATATTGCTGGTGGTAGTCCTCGGCATAATAGAACTCCGATATCGGCAGGACCTCGGTAGTGATCGGCCCAAAGCCTGCGGCAGAAAGACGTGCCTGATAGGCCTCGGCGCTGGCGCGTGCGCTTTCATCCTGCCCGGAGGTTGTGGGATAAAGACCCGAGCGATACTGCGTGCCCCGGTCATTGCCCTGACGCATGCCCTGCGTGGGGTCGTGGTTTTCCCAGAAAACCTTGAGCAGCGCTTCATAGCTGATCACCTTGGGGTCATGGATCAACCGGACCAGTTCGCTATGGCCGGTGCGCCCGGTGCAGACCTCCTGATAGGTGGGGTTGGGCGTGTAGCCGGCACCATAACCGACCATGGTCAACCAGACACCCTCCATCGACCAGAACAGCCGCTCGACGCCCCAGAAACAGCCCATGCCAAGGATCACGACTTCCATACCCTCGGGGACAGGTGCCTTGAGCGGACGGCCGGAGAGGAAGTGCGTTTCGGCGGTTGGAATGGGATCGGCGCGACCGGGCAGGGCGTCGGCGGCGATGACCATGTCATATTGCCTGGAGGAGAAGAGCATCGGCGGAACCTTTGGCTGGAGGCTTCAGATAAAGATAGGGCGCGAAAGGACGCTTGGCAAATGGTCAGCCATCAAGACCGGGCTCATCGAGCAGATGACGGCCCGCGCGGTCTTCGATCTCGATCACCCAAAGATCGCGATCACGCGCCCGCTCCCGGCTGATCTGCGCATCGATCTGCGCCTCGGCGCCCTCGGCAAGTATGGTCCAGCGGCGGCGGTCTTCCATCAGGTCGAACAGGCGTTGATAAAGCGTGGCCTGGCCGTCGAGCGTGGCCAGCTTCACCATCACCGCCCCCGCCGTGGCATCCCCGCGGGCAACGACATAGGCGGGGATATCCGCCAGTCGCAGTCGGGTAAGGTAGGCGCGGACCCAGAAATCGGCGGTAAGTTGCGGTTGCATGTGCGAAACCTTGCCGGGGGCGGGGGAAGGGGGGCGTTGCCCCCCTCTTGGCCTGCGGCCAATTCACCCCCCAGGATATTTCTGAACAGATGAAGGGGAAGGGGCGCTTGTGTCGGGGCGTCAGTTTCCGTCCTTGAAATCAAGGCCCATTTCGCTGTAGCGCTCGGCCTCTTCCAGCCAGTTGGTGCGGACCTTGACCTGAAGGAACAGATGCACCGGGCGGCCCAGAAATTCGGCGATCTCCATGCGGGCGGCCTGGCTGATGCCCTTGATGGTTTCGCCCTTGTGGCCAAGCACGATACCCTTGTGCCCGTCGCGCGCAACATAGATCAGCTGGTCGATGCGCACCGAACCATCCTTGCGTTCTTCCCAGTTCTCGGTCTCGACCGTCAGCTCATAGGGGAGTTCCTGATGCAGGCGCAGGGTGCATTTCTCGCGCGTCATTTCGGCGGCGATCATGCGCATCGGCAGATCGGCGATCTGGTCTTCGGGGTAAAGCCACGGGCCTTCGGGTAACTGCTGGCCTAGCCAGTGGCGCAGCTTTTCCACCCCGTGGCCTTTTTCGGCCGAGATCATGAAGGTCTCGGCAAAGGGGTAGGCGGCGTTTAGTTTTTCGGACAGCGCCAGCAAGGTTTCGGCCTTGACCCGATCGATCTTGTTGATCGCCAGGGCCACGGGATGGCCGCTTGGCATGCGCTCGCGCAGGGTGTCGATGATCGCCTGCACGCCCTCGGTCAGGCCGCGATGCGCCTCGACCAGCAGAACCACGACATCGGCATCGGCAGCACCGCTCCAGGCGGCGGCGACCATTGCGCGATCCAGCCGACGGCGTGGGCGAAAGAGGCCTGGCGTATCGACGAGAATGATTTGCGCCGCGCCGTCAAGTGCCACGCCCCGGATGCGTGCGCGCGTGGTCTGCACCTTGTGGGTGACGATCGACACTTTCGCGCCGACCATTCGGTTGGTCAGGGTCGATTTGCCCGCATTGGGTTCGCCAATCAGAGCGACGAAACCTGCGCGGGTTGGTTCGGGGCCGGAATCAGGCGCATTTTCGGTCATGACTTGACCTCCAGTTGATCAAGGAGCGCGCGGGCGGCGGCCTGCTCGGCCTGACGTTTGGAACCGGCGGTCGCGCTGTGCGCCATGCCGTCGGCGAGGCGCACTTCGATGGTAAAGAGCGGGGCGTGGGGCGGGCCTTCACGGTGTGTCTCGTGGTAGACGGGCGGGGCCTCGCCCCGTGCCTGAACGAACTCCTGCAGCGCGGTCTTGGGGTCGCGCGCATCAAGTTCGCTGCTGGAAAGGCGATCAGCCCAATGACGCAGGATCACAGCGCGCGCGGCGTCCAAGCCGGCATCAAGATATACGGCGGCCAGCACGGCTTCCATCGCATCGCCCAGAAGCGTTTCCTTGCGCCGCCCGCCGGTGAGCATTTCCGAGCGCCCGAGCCGCAGCACATCGCCCAGCCCAATCGATCGCGCGATATCGGCGCAGGTTTCCTTGCGCACCAGCGCATTGTAGCGTGGGGCAAGCTGACCCTCGGTGGCATTGCTGTCGGCCTTGAGCAGCGTGTCAGCCATTACCAGCCCCAGAACACGGTCGCCCAGAAACTCAAGCCGCTGGTTGTCCGGCCTGGTTTTCGAGGCGATCGAGGCATGGGTGAGGGCGCGGGCCAGCAACTCGGGCCGGGTGAAGCGGTGGCCAAGACGATCGGCAAAAGCCAGTAGTTCTGCCGAAACCTTCATCACTGCAACCGGTGGAAAAAGCGGTCGCTGCGCCATGTCCAGAAAGCCAGCATCGAACTGCCCGCCGAAGAGAACATCACCCGGTCTGCACGGCCGATCAGGTGGTCGAAGGGAACGAAACCGACGCCACCGATATTGCGTGGTGCGCGGCTGTCGACCGAATTGTCGCGGTTGTCGCCCATGAAGAAATAATGCCCCTCCGGCACCGTATAGAGCGGGGTGTTGTCGGCAAATCCACGATCCTCGATGTTGAGGACCGGAAACTGCCGCCCGCCCGGCAGGGTTTCGATATATCGCGATTTGGTGCAGGCGCCCCCCTGACCGACCGGCGCGTTCTCGCAGCGCGGATACTGGCCGGCTGAGCCCTGACGCTCATAAGTTTCGGTAAAGACACCGGCGGGTTCCTGGGGGATGGCCTCGCCATTGAGGAAAAGCACACCCTCGCGCATCTGAACAGTGTCGCCGGGCAAGCCGATCACGCGCTTGATGTAATCGGCCCCGGAAACCGGGTGGCGGAAGACGACGATATCACCGCGCTCGGGTTCAGAACCCAGGATGCGGCCGGGAATGGGGCAAAGGCCGAAGGGACAGGACCAGCGCGAATAGCCATAGGCCATCTTGTTCACGAAGAGGAAGTCGCCGATCAGAAGCGTTTCCTTCATCGACCCCGAGGGAATCCAGAACGGTTGAAAGAAAAGTGTGCGGAACAATCCCGCGATCACCAGCGCCCAGACGATGGTTTTAACCGATTCAATCCAACCGTCGCTTTTGCCGCTTGCGCTGTTCATACTGTGCCTGCCCTGCCGGAATCCAGAAAATCGGCCGCTCCCCGCAGCGAGCGGCTGACAGGGCGCTTCATGCGGTGCCGGGGGGCGCGTGTCAAGCGCCGCGCCCGATCACACAGGCGTGGATTGCTGCGGTGCTCCCTGCGCCGGAGTTGCCTGCCACGCTCAGCCGACGATCGTGGCCTCGGTGGCGGCGCGCAAATCGGCCTCGCTGACACCATCGGCGCATTCAACAATCTTCAACCCGCCTTCGACGACATCAAGCACGCCAAGGTTGGTGATGATCCGGTTGACCACCGCCTTGCCGGTCAGCGGCAGGGTGCAGGACTTGAGCACTTTCGACTCGCCCGCCTTGTTGGTGTGGTCCATCACCACGACCACGTGTTTGACGCCGGCCACCAGGTCCATCGCACCGCCCATGCCCTTGACCAGCTTGCCGGGGATCATCCAGTTTGCCAGGTCGCCATTCTCGGCGACTTCCATCGCTCCAAGAATCGCCATGGCGATCTTGCCGCCACGGATCATGGCGAAACTTTGCGCCGAGTCGAAATAGGCGGTGTGGGGCAGGGCGGTGACGGTCTGCTTTCCCGCGTTGATCAGGTCAGGGTCAACCGCGTCTTCGGTGGGGAAGGGGCCGATGCCCAGCATCCCGTTTTCCGATTGCAGCGTCACATTCACCCCCTCGGGGATGTAATTGGCCACCAGTGTCGGGATACCGATGCCAAGGTTGACATACATCCCGTCTTCAAGTTCGCGCGCCGCGCGGGCGGCCATCTGGTTGCGGTCCCAAGCCATGGTCAAACCCTCCTTCAAGCCTTGCGCACGGTGCGCTGTTCGATCCGCTTTTCGTGCTCGCCCTGGATCAGTCGGTGCACATAGATGCCGGGCAGGTGGATGTTGTCGGGGTCAAGCGTGCCGGGTTCCACGATTTCCTCGACCTCCATCACGCAGACACGGCCGCAGGTGGCTGCGGGCGGGTTGAAGTTGCGTGCGGTCTTTCGGAAGATGGCGTTGCCCGTTGTGTCGGCCTTCCATGCTTTCACGATCGCCAGATCGGCCACGATCCCGCGCTCAAGGATATAGGTTTCGCCGTTGAAATCCTTATGCTCCTTGCCCTCGGCGATGACGGTGCCGACGCCGGTCTTGGTGTAGAAACCCGGAATACCCGCACCCCCGGCGCGCATGCGCTCGGCAAGCGTGCCCTGGGGGTTGAACTCCAGTTCCAGTTCACCTGACAGATACTGGCGCATGAACTCGGCATTCTCGCCCACATAGGAAGAGATCATTTTCTTCACCTGGCGGGTCTGTAGAAGCAACCCGAGGCCGAAATCATCCACGCCCGCGTTGTTCGAGGCCACCGTCAGATCCTTGACGCCATTGTCACGGATCGCGGCGATCAGAAGCTCGGGAATGCCGCAAAGGCCGAAACCGCCCGCTGCGATGGTCATTCCGTCAAACAGGAGCCCGTCCAGGGCCTCGGCGGCAGAGCCGTAGATTTTCTGCATGATGTCCCCCGCATTCGTTGCGGCGCCCGTTGTCGCGCGGTGCTGACATGAAGTCAATCGCTGTTCGCCACCCGAAGCCGGGTGGCTTGCCAGTGGCGCGGTGCGCGGGCATGGTGTTCTGCTGGAACGCCGGATACAGATGCGCAGCGGGCAGAGGCTGCGCCGAATTCGCCCGCGCGCGTGTTGATGGCAGGATGAAGAAGTTATCAGTAGTGACGGGGCACGCGGGTTTGCGGTTGGTAAAGATGGCCTTGTTGGTGGTGCTGGCAGGCTGTGCGCCAGTGAACGAACGGATTTCGCAGCCTGACTCCGGCAACTGGCGACACGCGCGGGCGGTTCTGTATCTGGGGGCCGAAGCCCCGGCGCAGGACGTGTTTTACTTTTCAGGACTAGAGGCGGCACGGATCAGCGTGGCGATCGCCTCGGTGGCGCGGCAGCGATTGTGGGTCAGCGGTCAGTGCGATGCGCCGGGCGTGGTTGAAGCCGGGATTGACGGCGTGCGCGCGGAACGCGGTTTTGCCGGGGGGGAACGGTTCTCGTTTGATCTGTCCCCGCGGGCAGGGGCGGGCACGAGCGGCGGCGCAGGCAGCGAGACGGGTGCGGTGCTGGAATTGGACCTGTCGGTGGAACGATGCGAAATCACGGTGCGGGGCGGAACGGAATACCGGATGGTGCTGGAACGCGAGGAGCGGTTCGCGCCACAGGCCCTGCGCGACCATGACGCGGCGCGGGGTGCGTGCACGCAGGCCGTGTCGTCAGCGCCGGGCGATGCTCTTGCGGCTGTCCTGGCCGCCTCGGGCAGCGCCCTGTCGATGACCTGCCCCGCAGTTATCGGGCAGGAACAGCTCTTGCCCGATGCCCGCGCTGCGTTTCAGGCGCGCGTGGTGGCGCTGTCCGGTGCGCCCCTGCCCGATGCAGTGCTGGAGGCAGGCGATATAGAGGCGCCGATCGATTTCAACCGGGCACCGGCACTGGAGGCGATCTATCTGTCTTCATTGCATATGCGTGCCGATTTCACCGGTTACATGCTGGCCCGGATGCTCGCCTGGCATGCCGCTCGGGGGACGGTCGTGCGCATCGTGCTGAGCGATGTTCTGCAAATCTCGGCAGACCGACGATTTTTTACGGAGCTGGCGGCGCAGCATCCCGGTATCCAGTTGCAACACTTGCGTGGCAGCCAGCATGCCGAGGCCTTCGCCCAGTTGCACCGGACCAATCACATCAAGGCGTTTGCAACCCTGGCGCGCAGCCCCGGACGGTCGGTTTTCATGCTGGGGGGGCGCAATCTGCACGACGGTTTTGCATTTGAACGCCCGCCCGATCTGTCGCGTTGGCCGTCTCTGCGTAATTATGCAGAAGTGCGTGTAAGAAGTTTTGTCAGCTTCTTCGTCGCCTATCGTGACATGGAAATCATGTTCCAAGACGATGCCAATGTGCGCGAGATGGCTGCGCATTTGGCCGCGTTCTGGCACCGAGATCATGACAGCCTGACAATGTCGCCAACGCCACAGGCAGGACCGGCGTTGCGCATGCACGACGGAATGATGCGGCATTTCCTGTCGATACCCGATGCCGACGGGCGGGCGCTGGAAGATCTCTATGTCGCGCTTTTCGATGCCGCACGCACGCGAATTGACATGACCTCGCCGTTCATGAACCTGCCGCCGCGTGTTGAAGCAGCAATGGAGCGCGCCCTGGCGCGGGGAGTGGCGATCCGTCTGGTCACGCGCACCGAAGTGCCCGAGCCCGTAGGGATATTCGCGGCCCCGCTGAACCGGCTTTTCGTGCAGTCCTATGCCGGGCGGCTGGAGATATTCGACTACCCCGCCCAACCGTGGACGCTTCACAGCAAGCTTCTGGTGGTGGACGCGCGCGCGGCGGTAGTAAGTTCGACCAACCTCAACCAGCGCAGCTTTCACCATGACACCGAGAATGGTGTGCTGTTCCTGGACAGGGCGCGCGCCGCGGCTGTGCTTCGCCAGATCGATGCGCTGGAGCGCGACAGTTGGCGCCTGAGCGCGGCGCGGCGGGTGTCTCCGCTGATGCGGCTCTTGATGCATTCGGACTTTGTCAGGCGGCTTTTCTGACGGCGGCAGAAGGGGGGCTTTCCGCCCCCCTCGGGGCCTGCGGCCCCTCACCCCCCGAGGATATTTTCGAACAGGTGAGGGGGCGGTGTGGTCAACTGTCGCTTTGATCCTTCGGGGCGGTGGTCTTGGATCTTGTTGTTGCTTTGGCCTTTGGTTTTGCCGGTGTTTTGGCCTTCGCGGTCTTGGTTGTTTTTGTCTTGGCGGAGGCTTTTGACTTTGCGGGGGCCTTCTTGCCCTTGCCAGACTTTCCGGCCTTGGCGGTGATCAGTTCCAGCGCCTGTTCCAGTGTTACCTCTTCAGGCGTCATGTCGCGGGCCAAGGTGGCGTTGACCTTCTCCCATTTGACATAGGGGCCGTAACGTCCGGCCATGACCTGAACAGGCCCGCCCGCCGGGTGATCGCCCAGCGTGCGAAGGGGGGCCGCGGCGCTGGCCCGCGGGCCGCGGTTGGCCTTGGCGGCCAGCAATTCCACCGCGCGGTTCATGCCGATGGTGAAAACCTCGTCAACCTCGGGGAGGTTGGCGTAGGTCTTGTTGTGTTTGACATACGGCCCATAGCGCCCGATCGCCGCCTCGATCGGTTCACCGTCATCGGGGTGCAGGCCGACATGGCGCGGCAGATTCAGCAGCGTGAGCGCGCGGTCCAGATCAACGGTTTCGGGCGCCCATCCCTTGGGCAGGCTGGCACGCGGTGGTTTAGGAACCTCTGCGGTGGCCTCGCCGCGCTGGACATAGGGGCCGAAGCGGCCGGTACGCAGAAAGATCGGATCGCCCTGATCATGGCCCAGAAGCTTGCCTGCCCCCGACAATTCGCCATCACCCTCTTCCCCGGCAAGCGGGCGGGTGTAGCGGCAATCGGGGTAGTTGTTGCAGCCGATGAATGCCCCGCCCGCGCGCGAAGTTTTCAGATGCAGCCGACCGACGCCACAGGTGGGGCACTGGCGCGGGTTCGAGCCATCTTCGCGCGGCGGGTAGAGATGCGGTGCCAGCACCTCGTCGATCTTTTCCAGCACTTCGGTGATGCGCAGATCGGCGGTTTCTGCGATGGCGGCGGAGAAATCGCGCCAGAAACGGGCGAGCACTTCCTTGTAGTCGCGGTTGCCCGCCGAGACATCGTCAAGCTGTTCTTCCAGATCTGCGGTAAAATCATATTCCAGGTATTTGCGGAAATAGTTGACAAGAAAGGTCGTGACCAGCCGTCCCTTGTCTTCGGGGATCAGGCGGTTCTTGTCCTTGCGGACATAGCCGCGTTCCTGAATGGTGCTGACGATGCTGGCATAGGTCGAGGGGCGACCGATGCCCAGTTCTTCCATACGCTTGACCAGCGTTGCCTCGGTATAGCGGGCAGGCGGCTGGGTGAAATGTTGCTGGCCCAGAACCGCGCCAGATTCATCCATCACGGCGGCTGTGATACGCTGCATGCCGCCGGCGGTGCTTTCAAGGACCAGATCGTCCTTGCCTGCCAGCTTGGCAAAAGCCTCGGCCTGCGCGCCTTTGGCCAGCGCGGCCGGTTCGTTCTGGGCAATCTGCGGCAAGCGTTTTTCGTCTTCGTCTGCCGTGTCGTCGCGTCCTTCCTCATAGATCTTGAGGAAACCGTCGAACAGAACCACCTGCCCGGTGGCGCGCAGGCCGACCTGACCGTCGCGGCTGCCGATCTCGACGGTGGTGCGCTCCAACCGGGCGGCCTCCATCTGACAGGCCATGGTGCGTTTCCAGATCAGATCGTAGAGGCGCTTCTGGTCGGCATCGGTCAGGCGCAGGGTGTCGGGCGCAGCAGACATCTCGGTGGGACGGATGCATTCATGCGCCTCCTGGGCGTTCTTGGCCTTGTTCTTGTACATGCGCGGCGATTTGGGCACGTATTCGGCACCATAGCGGCGCTTGATCTCGTCGCGGGCGGCCATCACGGCCTCAGGCGCCATGTCGATGCCATCGGTCCGCATATAGGTGATCAACCCGGCCTCATAGAGGCGCTGGGCGGTGGACATGCACTGCTTGGCACCCATGCCGAACTTGCGGCTTGCTTCTTGCTGCAGGGTCGAGGTCATGAACGGGGCCGAGGGGTTGCGGTTGGCAGGCTTGGCCTCGACCGATTGAACGAAAAGATCGCGTTTGTACACGGCATCGACGGCCAACTCGGCGGATTCGGCTGTGGGCAGGTCGAATTTGTCCAATCGCTTTCCGCCAAAGCTGACGAGGCGGGCAGTGAAGCCCTGGCCGCGCGGTGTGGTCAGCGCGGCGGTGACCGACCAGTATTCCTGCGCGCGGAACGCCTCGATCTCCATCTCGCGCTCGACGATCAGACGCAGGCAGACCGATTGCACGCGCCCGGCCGACTTGGCACCAGGCAGCTTGCGCCATAAAACCGGTGAAAGGTTGAAACCCACCAGATAGTCAAGCGCGCGGCGGGCCAGATAGGCGCGCACCAGTTCCATATCCACCTCGCGCGGGTTCTTCATGGCCTCGGTCACCGCGTTCTTGGTGATCGCATTGAACACAACGCGCTGGACCGGCGTGTCCTTCTTGATGGCGCGCGATTTGGCGAGTGCCTCAGTCAGATGCCAGGAGATCGCCTCACCCTCGCGGTCAGGGTCGGTGGCGAGGATCAGGGTGTTGTCATCCTTGAGGGCATCGGCGATGGCGCGGACATGTTTGCGGCTGTCGGCTGCAATCTCCCATTTCATGTCGAAATCATGCTCGGTATCGACTGAGCCATCCTTCGGAGGCAGGTCGCGCACATGGCCAAAAGAGGCCAGAACGGTGTAGCCGGGGCCAAGATACTTGTTGATGGTCTTGGCCTTTGCGGGCGACTCAACGACGACGACTGCCATATAAACCTCTGATTAAAAACGATACTTATTGGCCCTGCCGGGACATAATATCGGTTTGCGCGGGGCCTAGATGGGGCGGAATGCCCGTTGATGTCAATCTGATACGATGGTCGAGGATGTCCAGAGTGATGCCTTTGTCAGGCGACAATGGGACGTTGCCCCAGGCGCGCGTCGCGCGCGCACCGGCGTATTCCTGGTATGACAAAGGGACTGTGGATGCGATGTACGGTAGTGCGGTAGGTGGTGGCCGGGGCTTTCTTCAGGTCCGTGCCAGCAGGCCGCCAGGCTGACGCTGCACCCGGCCATCGAGTTCGAGGAACAAAAGCGCGGGGGCAACGGTGGCTGCCGGAAGTGCCAGGTCGCGGATCAATTGGTCTTCGGCAAGTGGAGACGGGCCGAGGTGATCAAGGATCAGCCGGTGCAGCGTCAGGGTGTCGGGCAGACGATTACCGGGACGGGGCGGCTGGACTGCGGGCCGGTTGACGGCGACGCGCGGGGCCGGGGCTGTGTCGCCCTCGGCACTTGGTCCAGCGGGCGCGGTCAAAGCGAGGGCGACCGCCTCGAGCACATCGGCGGTGTTGCGTATCAGCCGAGCGCCGTCGCGGATCAGGGCGTTGCAACCGGCGGCGCGCGCATCAAGCGGATGGCCGGGCACCGCCAGCACCTCGCGTCCCTGTTCCAGTGCATCGCGCGCCGTGATCAGGCTGCCAGAGCCCTCGGCGGCTTCGACGACGATGGTGGCCAGCGCCAGCCCGGCGATGATGCGGTTGCGGCGTGGAAAGTGACGGGCCTGCGGCGGCATTCCCATGGGCTGTTCGGAAATCCGCATTCCCTGATCGGCTATGGTAGCAGCGAGCGCGGCATTCTCGGATGGATAGACATGGTCGACCCCGCCCGCCATGACCGCGATGGTGCCGGTTTTCAGAGCAGCGCCATGGGCGACCGTATCGATCCCGCGCGCCAGGCCAGAGACCACCGTGAAGCCATTGTGGCCCAGCCCTTCGGACAGTTTGCGCGCGGTGCGCTGGCCGAGGCTGGAGGCGTTGCGCGCGCCAACCACCGCGATACAGGGTTGCGCCAGCACGCAACCGCGACCCATTGCCCAAAGCACCGGTGGCGCATCGGCAATCGCGGCGAGCGCTTGAGGGTAGTCGGGCGCGCCAAGGCACAGAAGCCGGGCGCCAGCCTTTAGCCCGGCGTGATATTCGCGCAATGCCAGGTCGGCCGGGCAGGGGGCATAACTGTCAACGCCCGAGGCGCGGGCGATACCCGGCAACGCATCAAGCGCGGCGCTGGCACAGCCATGTTCGGCGATCAGCCGGACGAAGGTGCCGGGCCCGACACGCCGGGAGCGAATGAGACGAAGCCACGACACACGGTCTTCTTCCGTGGTGGGTGGGGTGAAGGGTGTGGGAGAAGAAACTGTATTCCCGTCCATCGCGACCTCGCCTCATTCGATTCGGAGACTGCAGGAAAAGGGTTAACAAGAGATAAAGAGTCTCTTGTTCCAAATGAGAATAACGCGTTTTCCTGCTGCGCCCTTGCAAGCGTGTTGATTGATGTTGTCACGCTATGACGGATCAAGGCGTCGGCGGCGGTAGGCTGGCTGTCTGAGCCCAACAAGCGTCTTGTCAGTTCGCCGATTCACTGGCACGCTGAGTTTTCCGGTTCAGCGTCAGCCGGTGGAGTTCGTCAACGAGTGTTTGAGTTTGAGGAGACCATCATGAGACCTAATCTTGTCGGAGCGACTGTAGCCGCTCTGTTTGCTCTTTCAGCCCACCATGCAGCGGCTGAGGATTTCAATCACGGGCAAAACGAGTACATGAATAGCTGTGCCCAGTGTCACGGAGCAGACGGGCGAGGTCAGGGGCCGATAGCGGGCTACCTTGAAGGGACGATGCCAGATTTAACGACGCTCCAGCGCGACAACGGAGGCGTTTTTCCTTTTGCACGGCTCTATGAGGTGATTGATGGCCGCGCCGAGGTAGGGGGCCATGGTACCCGGGAAATGGCGGCCTGGGGGCAGCGCTATGACAGAGACGCACCGGCCTTGCTGGGTGATTTGTGGATACCGTCCGACCGAGAAGCCCTGGTCCGGGGACGAATCCTTGCGCTCATTGAATATATTTCAACACTACAGGAAGACTGATCAGAACCGGGTGAGCCGCAAAGTTTTCAAGCGACCCCGCCTACCGTCAGCCCGCCAATCAGCAGGCTGGGCTGACCGACGCCCACTGGCACCCATTGGCCCGCCTTGCCGCAATTACCCATCCCCGGATCGAGCGCCATGTCATTGCCGATTCCGCGCACGTTCTTAAGCGCTGTCGGCCCGTCGCCGATTAGGGTGGCACCCTTGACCGGCGCGCCGATCTGGCCGTTCTTCACGCGATAAGCTTCGGTGCAGCTGAACACGAACTTGCCGTTGGTGATATCGACCTGCCCACCGCCAAAGCCCACGGCATAGATACCGTCGCGCATATCGGCCAGCAGCGCCGCCGGATCGGCATTGCCGCCCAGCATATAGGTGTTGGTCATGCGCGGCATCGGCGCATGGGCGTAGCCTTCGCGGCGCCCGTTGCCGGTGGCCGCAACGCCCATCAGCCGGGCATTCTGCCGGTCCTGCATGAAGCCCACCAGGATGCCATCCTCGATCAGCACATTGCGCGCCGAGGGTGTGCCCTCATCGTCAATGGTGATGGAGCCGCGCCGATCTGGCAGGGTTCCGTCATCCAGCACCGTTACGCCCGGCGCAGCGACCCGTTGCCCAAGAAGCCCGGAAAATGCCGATGTTTTCTTGCGGTTGAAATCGCCCTCCAGCCCATGGCCCACGGCTTCGTGCAGAAGAATGCCGGGCCAGCCGGGGCCAAGAACCACATCCATCATCCCCGCGGGGGCGGGTTCGGCCGCCAGGTTGACGGTTGCGATGCGCAGGGCTTCACGCGCGACGGCCTGCCAATGGGTGTCCTCCAGAAGCGCGGCCAGCCCGGCGCGCCCGCCGCCGCCCGCCGAGCCGCTTTCGCGCCGACCGTCCTTTTCGACGATGACCGAGATGTTGAGCCGCGACATTGGCCGGATATCGGACAACACACCGCCTTCGGGGCGCAGAATCACCACCTCCTGCAATGACGCCGAGAGCGAGGCCGAGACCTGCACCACCCGCTTGTCCAGGCCACGCAGATAGTCATCAATGGCTCGCAAGGTGTTGATCTTGAATGGAAAGCTTGCACCCAGGATCGGATCTGCATCGGTATAGCGGCGTTTGTTGGTGCCTGGGGGGGGTGCGGCCAGCGTGCCGCCGCCCGCCGCAACCGCCAATCGCGCGGTGGCTGCAGCGCGCTGCAGCGCCGCTTCGGTCAGGTGGGTGGAATGAGCGTATCCCGCCACCTCGCCGCGCACTGCACGCAGGCCAAAGCCCTCGCCCGCATCAAAACCGGCCGAGCGGATGCGGCCGTCATCAAGCACCAGTGATTCGGATCGGCGGCGCTCAAGGAACAGTTCGCCATCATCGGCACCTGCAACAGCATTGCGCAATATTCCCAGTGCGCGCTCCCTGTCGAGGTCGGTTTCAAAGGGGCGGAACCGGTCCGCAGCGGAACGGGTAGCGGTTTCGGGCGGCATGGCGGTCCTTTCGGAAAACATCGCGTCTTTGATTTGGGTCAAATGGCGGCGAACTGACGCAGCAGCAAGACTTGTCCTGCCGATGCTAATATGGTTTTAGAAGAATTGGAAACTGCCGATTTCCATACCTGCCATTGATACAGCGCAGAAGGGCTGTGCCAGCGGCGGCATCGGACGGCGGGGGGACGTATGACGGTCGAAGTGCCGCGCTTTAAACGGGAACAACAGATGCACCTTATAAAAGACCTTACCCGTCTTGTCACGCGTATCGCAGGAACCGCGCTGGCCATGGCCGTGGCCGGGCAGGCGGTTGCGCAGGACCTTGTAGTTCGTGGCGAGCCGCGGCCCGGTGAAATGGGCTTGCAGGAACCGGCGACTTCGCTGATGCGTGAGCTGGTCTGGCTGGATAACATGCTTCTCTGGATCATCACGCCGATCACCGTTTTCGTCACCCTGCTTTTGATCTGGGTGATCGTCCGCCACAACCGGCGGGCCAACCCGGTACCGGCGCGCTTCACCCATAACTCGCCACTGGAGGTGGCCTGGACGGTGGTGCCGATCCTGATTCTGGTGTTCATCGGCTCGTTCTCGGTACCGGCGCTGTTTCGTCAGCAGATCATGCCCGAGGCCGAGGTTACCATCAAGGTAACGGGCTATCAGTGGTTCTGGGGCTATGAATATGTGGACCACAATGTCGAATTCAACAGCTTCATGCTTCAGCGCGATGAGCTGGAAGAATATGGCTATGAGCCGCGTCACTACTTGCTGGCAACGGATACGGCCATGGTCGTTCCCGTTGGGCGTGATGTTGTGGTGCAGGTCACCGCGGCTGACGTGATCCATTCCTGGGCGGTCCCGGCCTTTGGCGTGAAGCAGGACGGGGTTCCGGGGCGTCTGGCGCAGCTGTGGTTCAATGTCGATGAGCCGGGTATCTATTTTGGCCAGTGTTCGGAGCTTTGCGGCCAGGCGCATGCCTACATGCCGATCACCGTGCACGCCGTTCCCGAGGCCGATTACATCGCCTGGCTTGAGGGCGAAGGTGCGGAGAACCTGGCACTGGCACCGGGCTATGAACAGTATCGCGGCTTGGTCGAACTGGCCTCGGTCGAAGACTGATACGGACAGGCGGGCGCGTTGCGGCCATGGTGGTCGTGGCGCGCCCAACCTATCTTGAGGGAATGATGAGCGACATTCGTGCAGAGATCGCAGGCGGACAGGCCGGAACCGGAGAAGCCGGGTTTGGTGATTATGTCCAGCTTCTTAAGCCGCGGGTGATGTCGCTGGTGGTATTCACCGCGCTGGTCGGCCTGCTGGTCGCGCCGGTGCGTCTGCACCCGATCGAGGCACTGGCCGCGATTATCTTCATCGCGTTGGGGGCCGGGGCGTCGGGCGCGCTGAACATGTGGTGGGACGCCGATATCGACCGGCTGATGAAGCGCACCGCCAAACGGCCGATTCCCGCAGGCAGCATCGCCCCGGGCGAGGCGCTGGGGCTGGGTGTGGCTCTGTCGGGTATTTCGGTGATCATGCTCGGGCTGGCCGCTAACTGGCTGGCGGCGGGGCTTCTGGCATTCACCATCTTTTTCTACGCCGTCGTCTACACGATGTGGCTGAAACGCTCGACGCCACAGAACATCGTCATTGGCGGCGCGGCGGGAGCCTTTCCGCCGATGATCGGCTGGGTGGTGGCGACCGGCAGCGTCAGCCTGGAAGCGGTGCTGATGTTCGCATTGATCTTCATGTGGACGCCGCCGCACTTCTGGGCGTTGGCTCTGTTCATGAACAGCGACTACTCCAAGGCGAAGGTGCCGATGCTGACCGTGACCCACGGGCGGCGCGTGACCCGCGCACATATCATCGCCTACACGCTGGCGCTGGTGCCGGTTGCAATCGGCGCAGGGCTGACCGGGATTGGCGGGCCGGTCTATCTGGCGGTGGCGGTGGTTCTGAATGCGGTGTTCGTACTGGGGGCCTGGCGCATCTGGCACCGCACCGAAGAAGCCGCCGGGACTGATGGCTACCGCGTTGAAAAACGGTTCTTCACCTTCTCGCTGGCCTATCTCTTTTGCCATTTTGCGGCTTTCCTCATCGAGGCGACGCCCTGGGCAGCCGCATTGCGCGCGCAATTTTCTTTCTGGGGGGCATGATGGCCATCACCCGTGAGCACGAGCTGCACAAACGCCGCCTGGGCCGTAATATCGGCGTCAGCGTGGTTCTTCTGGCTTTCATCTTCCTCGTTTTCGGCCTGACCATCGCCAAGGTGCAGCGTGGCGGTTCGGTCGAAGCGTTCGACCATACCTACCGCCCCGGCATCGACCCTGCTGTGCGGCCTCTGATCGGGAGCGGCGAATGATTGGCTGGTGGCGCAATATGACGGGCATTCAGCGCACGGCGGCGCAGGCCACCGGCGTTGTCGCGATCATGGCCGGGATGGGTTGGGCGGCGGTGCCGCTTTATGATCTGTTCTGCCGGGTCACCGGATACGGTGGCACCACGCAGGTTGGCTCGGGCTCGGACCGGGTGCTGGATCAAACCGTTCGTGTTCGCTTCGACGCCTCGATCGCGCGGGATTTCCCGTGGGAGTTCCGTCCCGTTCAGCGCACCATGGATATCCGGCTGGGCGAGGTGGGGCTGGCCTTTTATGAAGCCTACAACCCCACCGACGAGCCCATCGCCGGCACCGCCAGCTATAATGTGACGCCCTATGATGCGGGCCTCTACTTCACCAAGATCGACTGCTTCTGCTTCCAGTATCAGGTGTTGCGGCCCGGCGAACGGGTTGAGATGCCGGTGACCTTCTATGTCGATCCCGATATGCTGGACGACCGCGATGCGCGTGACACGCATACGATCACGCTGTCCTACACGTTCCACCGGACCGAGATACCCGCTGCGGATCTGGCCGCGCTGCGCGTTCCGGCAGCCGTTTCGGATGGCACGACAAACTGAAAACCGGCGCCGCTATGGCGCCAGAATAACGAAGGCCGCACAAGCGGCGCATAAAGGGAAAGTCTGAGGGAACCCAAATGGCGCATGAAAAGAACCACGATTACCATATTCTGCCGCCGTCCATCTGGCCGTTCATAGGGGCGGTTTCGGCCTTCGTCATGCTGGCGGGGGCGATCTTCTGGATGAACGACATGGGCCCCTGGATCTTCCTGATGGGCCTCGCCGGTGTGCTCTATGTCATGTACGCTTGGTGGAGCGATATCGTGGTCGAAAGCCATACCGGCGACCATACGCCGGTGGTGGTGATCGGGTTGCGCTACGGCTTCATCCTGTTCATCATCTCGGAAGTGATGTTCTTCGCGGCGTGGTTCTGGAGTTTCTTCAAGCACGCGCTTTATCCCATCCATCCCGAAGGGCTGAGCCCGGCGATCGACGGGGTCTTCCCGCCGATGGGCATCGAAACCTTTGATCCCTGGCATCTTCCGCTGATCAACACGCTGATCCTGCTGCTGTCGGGTTGCGCGGCGACCTGGGCACACCATGCCATCGTGCATGAGAACAACCGCAAGGACCTGAAGACGGGCCTGTTGATCGCCGTGGTTCTGGGGGTGATCTTCACCGCCCTGCAGGCTTATGAATACAGTCACGCAGGCTTTGGTTTCGCCGGCAACATCTATGGTGCCAACTTCTTCATGGCGACGGGTTTTCACGGTGCCCACGTGATCATAGGCACGATCTTCCTGTTCGTGTGCTACCTGCGTGCGCGTGCCGGACATTTCACGCCGGAGCGCCATGTCGGGCTGGAAGCGGCGGCCTGGTACTGGCACTTCGTCGATGTTGTCTGGCTGTTCCTGTTTGCATCGATCTACGTCTGGGGGCAGTAATCCCGGTTGGCAATGTTTCGCTTTTGGTGAAGGTGGCGGGGGGCTGTCTGCCCCCCGTCCCCGTTTCACGGGGACTCCCCCCGAGGATATTTTTGAACAGATGAAGGGGCGCGGGGCGCGGGAATGGCACGGCTGATCCTTCCATTGATGTTCGGCATTGCCGGGGTGGCGGTGCTGATGGCGCTGGGTTTCTGGCAGCTTTCGAGGCTGGAGGAAAAACAGGTTGTCATTGCCGAGATCGAAGCGCGGATCGGCGCGGCGCCAGTTGCGCTGCCCGAGACCCCCCAAGCCCCGCGCGACCGGTATCTGCCCGTTTACATTGAGGGGCGGTATACCGGAGAAGCGGTGCATGTGCTGTCCAGTCAGCGCGAACAGGGCACCGGCACCCGGGTGATCGCGGCTTTCGAGACAGAGACGGGGCGGCGGGTGATGGTGGACCGCGGATTCCTGCCTGATGCAGCGCGCTCCGGGGCCGATTTCTCCAGCGGCCAGGTTTCGGTTGCGGGTAATTTGCATTGGCCGCGCGATACCACCGATTCAACCCCGCCGCCGGATATGGGCCGGGGCCTGTGGTTTTCGCGTGCCGTTGCGCCGCTGGCTTCACATCTGGGTACCGAGGAAGTGCTGATTGTTGCACGCCATGACGGCGCATCGGTTCCCGGGTTGACCACGATGCCGGTTGCGACGATCGACATTCGCAACGATCATCTGGAATATGCGATCACATGGTTTCTTCTGGCGCTTGTCTGGGCAGGGATGACAGGGTTTCTTCTGTGGCGTATCAGGCGCGGGACGGCGTGAGGGGACTTCGCATGCATTACATTTCCACACGGGGCGCTGCGCCCGAACTGAGCTTCGAGGCAGCAATGCTGACCGGACTGGCGCGCGACGGCGGCCTCTATGTGCCTGCGTCAGTGCCGGTCATGGCCGCAGCCGATATCGCGGCGCTGGCCGGACAAAGCTATGAAGAGATTGCCTTTCGGGTAATGTGGCCCTTCATTGGCGATACATTCACCGAGGCCGAGTTCCGCGCCCTGATTGCCAGCGCCTATGCCGGTTTCACCCATCCGGCGCGCGCGCCCTTGCGCCAGCTCGCACCGAATCATTTTCTGCTGGAACTGTTTCACGGGCCGACACTGGCGTTCAAGGATTTCGCCATGCAACTGATCGGTCAGTTGTTTCAGGCCGCACTTGCCCGGTCGGGTGAGCGAGTGACGATTGTTGGCGCCACGTCGGGCGATACCGGATCGGCGGCAATCGAGGCGTTCAAGGGGTTGGCGAATGTGGATGTGTTCATCCTGTTTCCACATGGCCGGGTCAGCGAGGTGCAGCGGCGGCAGATGACCACGCCTGACGAGGCCAATGTCCATGCCATCGCCGTTGAGGGTGATTTCGACACATGTCAGGGCCTGCTGAAGGACATGTTCAACGATTTCACCTTCCGCGACCGGGTGCGGCTGGCGGGCGTCAACAGCATCAACTGGGCGCGTGTACTGGCGCAGGTGGTCTATTATTTCAGTGCCGCCGTCAGCCTGGGCGCGCCGCATCGGGCGGTCAGCTTCACGGTGCCGACCGGTAATTTCGGCGATATCTTCGCGGGCTATATCGCACGGTCCATGGGGCTGCCGATCGAGCAACTGGTGATTGCCACCAACCAGAACGACATCCTGCACCGCTGCCTGGAGAGCGGCGAATACCGGACGGCGGCGGTTCTGCCGTCAATCAGCCCGTCGATGGACATTCAGGTGTCGTCGAACTTCGAGCGGGTGCTGTTTGATGCCTATGGTCGTGACGGACGGGCCGTGGCACAGCTGATGGACGAGTTGAAGGCCAACGGGCGGTTCAAGGTCAGCCAGGGAGCGCTGGAGACCCTGCGTGGCACTTTCGCCTCGGGCCGGGTCAGCGAGGATGAGACGCGTGCCACCATCGCCCGGATGCAGCGTGAAACGGGTGAAGTTCTGTGCCCGCATTCGGCGGTGGGCGTGTCAGTGGCCGAGGCGCATCTGGCCAGCGCGCCGATGGTGACACTGGCAACCGCGCATCCGGCAAAATTCCCCGATGCGGTGGAAGCCGCAACCGGCACCCGGCCAGCACTGCCGCCGCATATGGCTGATCTGTTCGCGCGGCCCGAGCGGTTGACCCGGATGGAGAATGACCGCGAGGCGCTGCAAGCGCTGATACTGGAACGGACGGGGGCCTGATGGTCAGGGTTTCAACGCTTCCCAACGGTTTTCGTATCGTCACCGAAGCGATGCCGGGCCTGGCCTCGGCGGCGGTCGGGGTCTGGGTGCAGGCGGGCGCGCGCCACGAGCGTCCCGAGGAAAACGGCATCGCGCATTTTCTTGAACACATGGCATTCAAAGGCACGCAAAAGCGCAGCCCCTTGCAGATTGCCGAGGAAATCGAGGATGTGGGCGGGTATATCAACGCCTATACCTCGCGCGAGACGACCGCCTATTATGCGCGTGTGCTGGAGGCCGATGTGCCGCTGGCGCTGGATGTTGTGGCCGATATCGTTCTGAACCCGGCTTTTGATGCACGCGAGATCGAAGTCGAGCGCCATGTGATCTTGCAGGAAATCGGCCAGACGCTGGACACGCCCGATGATGTGATCTTTGACTGGCTACAGGAGGCCAGCTACCCCGATCAGGCACTGGGGCGGCCCATTCTGGGCCCATCCGAGCGGATCGCGGGTTATGGCGAGGAGGATCTGCGCGGGTTTGTTTCCAGCCACTACGGTCCGGGACAGATGATCCTGGCGGCGGCAGGCGCGGTCGATCATGACCAGCTTGTCGAACTGGCCGGTGAGTATTTCGGGCATCTCAAGCCCCTGATCATGCCCGCAGCCGAACCCGCGCGCTTCGTCTGCGGCGAGCGGCGCGAGGTCAAGCGGCTGGAGCAGGCGCATTTCGCGCTGGCCTTCGAGGCCCCGGCCTTCAAGCACAAGGATGTCTACACCGCGCAGATCTTTGCCGGCATTCTGGGTGGCGGCATGTCGTCGCGCCTGTTCCAGAAACTGCGTGAAGAGCGCGGCCTGTGCTATACGACCTTCGCGCAGGCAGGCGCGCATGACGATACCGGATCGATCACCATCTATGCCGGGACGGGGGGCGAGGATATCACCGCGCTGGCGGAACTGACCATCGACGAGATCCGCCGCACCGCCAGCGACATGACCGGGGCTGAACTGAACCGCGCGCGCACCCAGATGAAGGCGGGGCTTCTGATGGGGCTGGAAGGCCCCAGCGCCCGGGCCGAGCGACTGGCGCGCCTTCTTGCGATCTGGGACAGGGTGCCCACGGTTGACGAGGCCGTTGCCAAGATCGATGCCGTCGATCTGCCCGCGATCCGCGCCTATGCTGAACGCACGGTCAGCGAAGCGAGGATGGCCATGGCGCTTTATGGACCGGTCGGCAAGGCGCCTGAATTGGGCACGCTCAGGGACAGGCTTGTTGCGTGATGCTGGGCTTGTCGCTGGCCCCGAAACGCAGGTTGCAGATCGTCACCGAAAGGCTGTTGCTGCGCCCGCCTGAGCATCGTGATTTTCGGCAGTGGAGTGGGCTGCGTGCAAACAGCGCCTCCTTCCTCATGCCGTGGGAACCCACCTGGTCGACCGATCACCTGGCGCGCAGGGCCTTTTCCGCGCGGGTGCGCTGGGCGGTGCGCGCCACCTCGGAGGGCACGGCGCTTCCGCTGTTTCTGATCCGGCGAGAGGACGATGTGCTTCTGGGGGCAATCACGCTTGATCAGATTCGCCGGGGCCCGGCGCAGGCGGCGACCATCGGTTATTGGATAGGTCAGCCCTTTGCGCGCCAAGGGTACATGCGCGAGACGATTCGCGCAGTGGTCAACCATGCCTTCACCGAGATGGACCTCAGCCGTATCGAGGCCGCCTGCCTGCCGGAAAACGCCGCCTCGCGCGGGGTGCTGGAACGGTCGGGCTTCAAATACGAGGGCGTTGCGCAAAGCTATCTGCAAATCAACGGGCGCTGGCGCAACCATGTCCTTTACGCCAATCTGCGGATGGACCGGCGCGGGCGAACGGACGCGGGCTAGGCGCTGAACCGGCGTTGCGCCTGTGGCTGGCGGCGGTAGCCTCCGACGGGATTATTGGGAGACAGTTTATGGCAAAGGCGCAGTCACTGAAGCCGGCCGATGCGGGGTTTTGCGAGGCTCTGGCCGCAATGTTGCCCGAAGGCACGCTGCGTAGACCCGAGCCGCGCCATCTGGAAGAGCCACGCGGGCGCTATGCCGGGCGGGGCGGTGTGCTGGCCTGTCCGCAGGATGCCGCGCAGGTGTCTGTGATCCTGAGAGCGGCGCAGGCGGCGCGGGTGGGCGTGGTGCCCTATGGTGGCGGCACCGGGCTGGTGTGCGGGCAAGTGGCGCCGGATGGTCCAGTGCCGGTGATCCTGTCGCTGGAACGGATGAACCGTATCCGGCTGGTCGATGCGCCCGGCAATGCGCTGGTGGCCGAGGCAGGCTGCATTCTGGCTGATGTGCAGGCCGCAGCCGAGGCTGCGGGTCGCTTGTTCCCTGTATCGCTGGCCTCGGAAGGGTCAGCGCGGATCGGTGGTTTGCTTGGCACCAATGCGGGGGGCACCGGGGTGTTGCGATGGGGCAATATGCGCGATCTCTGTCTGGGTCTGGAGGTGGTTCTGGCTGACGGACAGGTTTGGCAGGGCCTCAAGCGGCTGCGCAAGAACAACATGGGCTATGATCTTCGTCATCTGATGATCGGCTCGGAAGGCACGTTGGGCGTGATTACTGCCGCCAGCCTGCGGCTGGTCGCGCGCCCTGCGCGACAGGGTGCGGCGCTGCTGGTGGTGCGCGATCCTGGCGCGGCACTGGATCTGCTGGCGCTGGCGCAGGCGCGGCTGGGTGAGGGGATCTCGGCGTTCGAGCTGATCGGCGGGATGGGGCTGCGGTTTCTGGCCGAGAAGCTGCCACAGGTCCGCCAGCCCTTTGCTGCGCCACCTGACTGGATGGTGCTGATCGATCTCGGCCTGCCCGAGGGGATGGACCCTGGCGTGGCGCTGGAAGAACTGTTTGAAGCGGGCACCGGGGCCAGGCTGGTGCGTGACGGGGTCATTGCGCAATCCGAGGGGCAGCGGCGGCAGTTCTGGGAATTGCGCGAATCAATTCCCGAGGCGAATCGGCTGATCGGTGCGATCTCAAGCCATGATATTTCGGTGCCACTGGGATCTGTGCCTGCGTTCATCGCGCAGGCTGGCCCGGCGTTGGCGGCGCTCGGCGACTACCGTATCAACTGTTTCGGCCATCTGGGCGATGGCAATCTGCACTACAATGTCTTTCCGCAGCACGGTCGCAATCGCGCCGAGCACGAGGCAGAGCGCGTTGCAATCAAGCGATTGGTGCATGACCTGGTGCATGAACTGGGCGGCTCGGTCAGTGCCGAGCATGGAGTGGGGCGTCTGAAGGTAGAAGATCTGGAGCGCTACGGCGACCCGGTGGCGCTGGAGGCGATGCGCAAGATCAAGGCAGCCCTTGACCCTGCGGGCATTCTGAACCCCGGCGCGGTGCTGCGCGCCTGATCAGCCATCATCAGGGCGGGCCAGAGTGAAAGTGTCGCGCACCACCGTGTAGTCGCGATAGCCAAGCCGGGCAACGGGGCGGAAGCGGGTGATGTCGAAAATGCCTTCATTCAGGCAATCATCGCGCAGATGGATGCCCACTACCTCGCCAAACACCGCCGTATTGGCCTTGCCTGCCAGTTGAATGATCTGGGTAACGCGGCACTCCAACGCGGCGGGTGCGCCGGCCACGCGGGCGCAGTCGATCTCAAGGCAGGGCGCGCGATCCAACCCGGCGCGGTCGAATTCGGCCTCGTCGCGCGGCCAACTGGCCGAAGTGATGTTCATCGCCTGCAACATCGCCTCTTCAACGACATTCACGCAGAAAACCCCGGTTTCGCGGATATTGGCAACGCTGTCCTTGGTATTGTCGCGGTCCGGCTTGGCGCCGGTTGAGGCGAACATCACCTGTGGCGGCACGTAGGCCACCGCGTTGAAGAAGGAATAGGGCGCAAGGTTGTCTGACCCGTTCGCGCCGCGCGACGAAATCCAACCGATGGGGCGGGGGGTGACCAGTGCGTTGAACGGATTGTGGGGCAGGCCATGACCGTCTGCAGGGCGGTAGAACATCGGGGTCTCCATCTGGTTTGAACTCGACATAGCGCCATGCTAGGGCCGTGGCCAGTATGGCGCGGCAGGCGGGGGGCGGGGTGGAACTGGGGCAAGAGCAGGCGGGCGACTGGTGGGAAGTCGAGGCTCTTTATGATCTGTGCTTCGCCCCGGGACGCGAAGCGCTTTCTTCCTATCGTTTGCGTGACGGGGTGCCGCCGGTGTCTGAACTATGCTTGTGGCTGCGCGACGAAACCGGCGCGCTGGCAGCGGCGATCCGCTATTGGCCGGTGCGGGTTGGGGGCGTGGCGGCGCTGCTTCTGGGGCCGGTCGCCGTGCATCCGACGCGCCAGGGTGAGGGGTTGGCGGGCATTGTCATTCGCGAAAGCTTGAATCGCGCGCGTGTGGCCGGATGGGAGCGGGTGATGCTTGTGGGCGATGCCCCCTATTACCAGCGCTTCGGTTTCACTCGGCTGGAGGGAGTAGTGATGCCGCCCCCCACAAACCCCGAGCGGGTTCTGGGCCTTGCGCTGGTTCCCGGTGCCTGGGATGGCGTTCAAGGGCCTGTCACGCGGTTTGTCGATGCAGATTGACGCTTTGCCCCATTTATTGGCAAAGGTTGCAAAAGTGCATGCGACGACGCGCCGGACGTTCATTTTTCCGGACAGGATGCAGTCAGGCTGTTCTGATCAGTGCGGCGGTAATTGTCTGACATAATCGAGGATGACGGGGCGCAACTGCTCGACGCCGCGACGCTTCGCAGCGTCCAGTTCGGCGCGCACCTCGCCAATATTCGCGCGTATGATCAAATCCTTGACTGGCCCTATTGAGGCCGGACGCATGGACAGGCTGCGCAATCCGGTGGCAACCAGGGTCAATGCCTCTAGCGGGCGACCCGCATCCTCGCCGCAAAACGACACAGGGGTGCCAGAAGCCTCGCAGCGTTTGATGATACTTTCGATAAATGTCAGAAAACTACAAGACAACGTGTCATAGCGTTTGCGCACAAGCTCGTTTTCACGATCAGCGGCGAAGAAAAATTGCTTGAGATCGTTGCCGCCGATCGAAATGAAATCGGCCAATTTGAAAAAGGCATCGGGCGCATAGGCAAGGCTGGGGGTTTCCATCATTGCACCGATTTCAAGCTTGGCAGGCAGGGGGTGTCCCAGATGCGACTCGCGTTCGATCTCGCGCAGCAGCATGTCACGCGCAGCGACGAATTCTCGCATCTCGCTTACCAGTGGAAACATCACCGTCAGGGGCTGCCCGCGTGCAGCACGAATCAGGGCCTGCAATTGCATCCGCATCACCCCGGTTTTGTCCAGACCGACACGCAGCGCACGCCAGCCCATTGCCGGGTTCGGCTCGTCCGGGCGCTTCATGTAGGGCATGACCTTGTCCGAGCCGATATCGAGCGTGCGGAAGGCAACGCGCCTGCCCGCCGCCGCTGCCATGACGCGCGCATAAAGCGCAGCCAGGTCCGAGCGGCGCGGCATCGAGTTACGCAGCAAGAACTGCAATTCGGTTCGAAACAGCCCCACGCCCTCGGCACCGGAACCTTCAAGCGAGGGCAGATCGGCCATGATGCCTGCGTTCATTTGCAGCGTCACCGTGGTTCCGCAGCGCGCAGTGGCCGGACGGTCCCGAAGCGCGGCAAAGCGCGCCTGAGCCTGGGTCTGCATGGCGATCTTGTCCCGGAACGCCGCAGCCACGCTTTCATCCGGGCGCAAATGCACAACCCCTTCGTCGCCGTCGACGATGATCGGATCGCCGTTCAACGCCTCGGTCGTTATGTGGTTGGCATGAACCACCAGCGGGATGGTCAGCGCGCGCGCGACAACGGCGGCGTGGCTGCCGATCGAGCCCTCTTCCAGTACCGCGCCGCGCAGCCGGGGTCCGTATTCCAGCAACTCGCCGGGACCAATGTTGCGGGCCACCAGAATAGGATGCTCAGGCATCGCCGCGCCGGTTTCGCTGCCCTGCCCGGTCAGAATGCGCAACAGCCGGTTTGACAGGTCGTCCAGATCGTGGAGCCGGTCGCGAAGATAAGGGTCAGGCACCTGTTGCAACCGCGAGCGGGCGTCGGACTGTTCTTTTTCCACCGCCGCCTCGGCAGAAAGACCGCTTTCGATGCTCTGCTCCATCCGGCGCAGCCAGCCGCGTGAATGGGCGAACATGCGATAGGCTTCAAGCACTTCACGGTGCTCTTTCTCGGTTGGGCTGGCGATCATCAGCAGGTCATCGACCGTGACCCGTAACTGTCCGACGGCGGCGCGCAGGCGCTCGGCCTCCGCGACAGGGTCGTCGTTGACAAGGTTGGTCACCACCACCCGCGGCTCGTGCAGCCAGACCTGGCCTTCGGCCGTTCCCTCCTGCCCGGATACCCCCCGGACAACCACCGGGTTCTTGTGTGGATGAGCGAGCGTTGTGTCGTCACCGACAAAGGCGCCCAGTTCGGTCATTTCGGCCAGCACCATGGCGACGACTTCCAGCGCATAAACTTCATCGTCTGAGTAAAGCCGCTTGTCGCGTGACTGGACCACCAGCACGCCCAGTTTTTCTCCCAGCCGCTGGATGGGTACGCCAAGAAAGGACGAAAACACCTCTTCGCCGGTTTCCGGCATGTAACGAAAACCGCGTTCGCCGGGCGCATCCGCGGTATTCACGGGGGCTGCACTGCGCGCGACGCGGCCCACCAGCCCTTCGCCCAGCTTCAGGCGCGTCTGGTGCACGGCGTCAACTTTCAGCCCGCGCGTGGCGCACAGTTCCAGCGTATCGGCATCGCGGAACAGATAGATCGAGCACACATCGGTCTGCATCGACTCTGCGATAAGGCGGGTGATGCGATCAAGCCGTTCCTGACCCTTGCCGGGCTCGGCAAGAGTGTCACGAAGCCGCCGCAGCAGTCGTCGGCTTTGGGTTTCAAGGCGTTCTGGCATTTCCCCTCCCCAGGCCGCCAGGGCCAGGTTTCAGCCCGCCTTCTCCAGCTCGAAAGCGTCATGGAGTGTTTGTACGGCCAGTTCCAGATACTTGCGGTCGACAAGAACGGAGATCTTTATCTCGGATGTGCCGATAACCTTGATGTTGATGTTCTCGTCGGCAAGCGCCTTGAACATGCGCGATGCGACGCCGGCATGACTTCGCATACCGATCCCCACGACCGAGACCTTGGCGACATCAGTGTCGACCACCAGATCATCATAGACGATGGTTCCTGCGTCGCGCGCACCCTCTATGGCGCGCCGGGCGCGTTCCACCTGATCGACGGGGCAGGAAAAGGTCATGTCGGTGACTGCACCCACGTGGTCCTCGTAATCCTTTTCCGAGATGTTCTGGACAATCATGTCCACATTCACACCTGCGTCGGCCAGGGGGCCAAAAATGGCGGCGGCGATTCCGGGGCGGTCCTCTACGGTGACGAGGGTGACCTTGGCTTCATCGCGGCTGTAGGCCACACCGGAGACAACTTTCGATTCCATGATTTCATCCTCGTCGCAGACCAGAGTTCCTGAGTTCTCATCCGTATCGTCAAACGATGACAGCACCCGCAGCCGTACCTTGTAACGCATCGCCAGCTCGACAGAGCGGGTTTGCAGCACTTTGGCACCAAGGCTGGCAAGTTCGAGCATCTCTTCAAACGAGATCTTTTCAAGCTTGCGCGCTTTGGTGGTGATGCGCGGATCGGTCGTATAGACGCCGTCGACATCGGTATAGATATCGCAACGCTCTGCTCCGAAGGCTGCGGCAAAGGCCACGGCCGTAGTGTCTGATCCGCCGCGGCCCAAAGTGGTGATGCGGTTTTCGGGGCTGATGCCTTGAAAGCCGGCGACCACTGCGACCTTCATGCCTTCAGCAAATTTTGCGTCGATGTTAGCACGCGGGATGTCCTTGAAGCGGGCCGCGGAATGCTGGCTGGTTGTCTGGATCGGGACTTGCCAGCCCTGCCAGCTTCGCGCGGGCACACCCATTTCCTGGAGGCGTAGCGCCATCAGTCCGGCGGTCACATTCTCGCCTGATGCGACCACCGCATCATATTCGCGCGCGTCGTAAAAGGGCGAGGTCTGGTTGACCCAGCCGACGAGTTCGTTGGTTTTGCCGGCCATGGCCGAAACGATAACGATCACGTCATAGCCGCGCTCAACCTCGCGCTGAACCTTGGCAGCGGCGTTTTCGATCCGCGCAAGGTCAGCCACCGAGGTGCCGCCGAATTTCATCACCAAAAGCGGCATTTCCGCCCCCGCCGTTGTGCCGCGCCGACCCCATGTACGGCGCGCGCTTCTCTTACGCGCGAGGGTTGATCAGCGCAAGGGTGCGCCTTTGTCGCGCGGCACTGCTTCAGTTGGTCTGCGCCTTGGGTACAAAAGGCAAGGGAGCCACGGGAATCCCCTCGGCAGCCAGCTTCCTGGCCTCGTCAATATGCGCTTCGCCATAGATCGGGCGCTCAGGTGCCTCGCCGATATGCATGGCGCGGGCTTCTGCCGCGAAATTCACACCAACATAATCCGAGTTCTCCTCGACATGGCGACGGAAGGCAGCGATCCGGTTCGCCACCTCGGCCTCGATTTTCTGCGGAGAGTCGGGCTCGCCTCTGGTCGGCTTCTCTCGACTGCTTGCAACCGACGGTGCCATGAGCGCCTTTTCTACCTTCTTCACGCCGCAGACGGTGCATTCGATACGATCGGCGGCCTGTAACCGTTCGAATGTTTCGTTCGAGGCGAACCAGCTGAAGAAGTGATGGCCGTTTTCACAGCAAAGATTGAAGCGGATCATGGCTTTCGGTGTCTTGTTGTCAGGTGTGTATTAGATATGGCCTTGGCAGGGTTGTGCAAGTGCTCTCAATGATTGTGTCGCCGTTCATGTGCCCTGTTCCTTTACCGATTCCATAGCCACATGCGTGGAAGTTGAGGAAACATGCGGCAGGTTTGAGATATGTTCGGCCAGAATCTGACGATAGCTGTTAATATCTTCGCTGCGCACTTTCAGGAGATAGTCAAAGGCACCGGCAATCATATGGCATTCTTCAATCTCGGGGGTTGCGCGCACCGCATCGTTGAAGGCGCGAAGCGCATTCTCGCGCGTGTCAGAGAGCCTCACCTCGACAAAAACGACATGCGCAGCACCCAGCCGTGTGTGATCGACCAGCGCCTGATAGCCGGTGATATATCCCGCGCGCTCCAGCCGTTTGAGCCGCGCTTGCGTGGGGGATTTGGACAGGCTGATCTGATTGGCCAGTTCGGTCACACTGATGCGCCCATCGCGGCGCAGGATATGCAGGATGGCGCGGTCAAAATCATCCAGGTCGTTGCGGGACATTGTGCTGAAAATTCCTGTAATGCGGGTTAAAGAAACCTTTGAGCCAGCATAATCGGGAAAAAGCCGCGCCGCAATCGGAGTATCATGGGACAATCGACAAGCTTTGCCCGAAGGCCCGACATGACCACTGACACCCCATTGAACGATCCGCTTGCCGCACCGATTCCGGCGGACGAAGTTGCGGTCATCGCCCGCCTGACAGCCAGTGCCGGGTTGGACAATGCCGCCCGAACACGCATCGCTGCGCGTGGTGCCGATCTGGTGCGCGCCATCCGCGCCAGCGCGCGTCCTGGCCTGATGGAGGTGTTTCTGGCGGAATACGGCCTGTCCACCGATGAGGGCATCGCGCTGATGTGTCTGGCCGAGGCGCTGCTCAGGGTGCCCGATGCGCCGACGATGGACGCGCTGATCGAGGACAAGATCGCACCTTCGGACTGGGGCCAGCATCTGGGGCATTCCTCATCGTCGCTGGTCAATGCCTCGACCTGGGCCCTGATGCTGACAGGCCGGGTGCTGGATGAGGGGGCGCCGGGCGTGGCGGGCCATCTGCGCGCCGCCGTCAAGCGGCTGGGGGAGCCGGTGATCCGCACCGCGGTGGGCCGGGCGATGAAGGAGATGGGCCGCCAGTTCGTGCTTGGCGAAACCATCGGCGCCGCGATGAAGCGCGCCCGGACCGCCGAGGCCGAGGGCTACAGCTATTCCTACGACATGCTGGGTGAGGCCGCGCGCACCGGGGCGGACGCCGCGCGCTATCACGCGGCCTATGCAGCGGCGATCAAGGCGATCGGTGCGGCGTGCAAACCGGGCAATATGCGGGATAATCCGGGTATCTCGGTCAAGCTGTCGGCGCTGCATCCACGCTATGAAGAGGCGCAGCGCGACCGCGTGATGCGCGAGTTGGTGGCGCGGGTCAGCGATCTGGCGCGGATGGCAGCCGCGCGGGACATGGGGTTCAATATCGATGCCGAGGAACAGGACCGGCTGGCCCTGTCGCGCGACGTGATCGCCGCCGTTCTTGCCGATCCGGCGCTTGAAGGGTGGGACGGTTTCGGCGTGGTGGTGCAGGCTTATGGGCCGCGCGCGGGTGTGATGATCGACTGGCTGCACGCTGAGGCCACGCGGCTGGACCGGCGCGTGACGGTTCGGCTGGTCAAGGGCGCGTACTGGGACACCGAGATCAAGCGCGCGCAGGTGCTGGGCCTGCCAGGCTTCCCGGTTTTCACCGCCAAGACGGCGACCGACATCAGCTATATCGCCAATGCGCGCAAGCTTCTGGGCATGACCGACCGGATCTATCCGCAATTCGCCACGCATAACGCGCATACGGTCGCGGCGGTGCTGGAGATGGCGCAGGGGCAGGGGCGCGGTGCATACGAATTTCAGCGCCTGCACGGGATGGGCGAGCGGTTGCACGATCTGGTGCTCAAGGCCGAGGGCACACGCTGCCGGATCTATGCGCCGGTCGGCGCGCACCGTGATCTGCTGGCCTATCTGGTGCGGCGGCTGCTGGAAAACGGCGCGAATTCGTCTTTCGTCAATCAGATCGTCGATGAGGCGGTCCCGCCCGAAGTGGTCGCTGCCTGTCCCTTTGCCACGCGTACCGGGGGCGCAGACATCCCCACCGGCCCTGACCTGTTTCGCCCCGAACGCGCCAATTCGCGCGGCTTGGACCTGAGCGCCGCGCCCGATCTGGCCGAGATCGAAACTGCGCGGGTCCCCCATGCCGGGGCGGTGTTCGAGGCTGCGCCAATCCTTGCCGTGCCGGTTGACCCTGCGCCCGACGTGCCGGTTTTCAACCCGGCCCGCCCGACCGATCAGGTCGGCACCCTGCGCGCCGCAACTAAGGCCGAGGTAGAAGCGGCGCTGGCGGCGGCGCAGGTCTGGCGGGCCACGCCCGAGGAGCGCGCCGCAATTCTCAACCGCGCAGCGGATCTGTATGAAGAGGCGCTTGGCCCGTTTTTTGCCCTGTTCGCGCGCGAGGCAGGCAAGACGCAAGTCGATGCCTTGGGCGAGTTGCGCGAGGCGGTGGATTTCTTGCGCTACTACGCTGCGCGCATCACGCCCGAGATGCAGCCGCGTGGTGTGATCACCTGCATCTCGCCATGGAATTTTCCGCTGGCCATTTTCACCGGCCAGATTGCGGGCGCTTTGGCTGCGGGAAATGCCGTATTGGCAAAACCCGCTGAACAGACCCCCCTGATCGCCGCCGCCGCCGTGAAGCTGTTGCACCGCGCCGGGGTGCCGCGCACCGCGTTGCAACTTTTACCGGGCGAGGGGGCGGTGGTCGGCGCGGCCCTGACATCCGATCCGCGCGTGGCGGGGGTGGTCTTCACCGGCTCCACCGATACTGCACTGACCATCCGCCGTGCCATGGCCGACCATCTGGACCCCGGCGCGCCGTTGGTGGCCGAAACCGGCGGGCTGAACGCGATGATTGTCGATTCGACTGCGCTGGCCGAACAGGCGGTGCGCGATATCCTGGCCTCGGCGTTTCAGTCGGCGGGGCAGCGCTGCTCGGCCCTGCGCTGCCTCTATGTGCAGGAAGATATCGCCGATCACCTGTCAGAGATGCTGTTCGGGGCGATGGAGGAACTGGCGCTGGGTGACCCATGGAATCTGGCGACTGATATCGGGCCGCTGATTGATGCCGAGGCCGCGCGCGACATCCGCGCCTATGTCGGCGATGCCCGACGCGCGGGGAAGGTGCTGAAGGAACTGCGCGCGCCCGGTGAGGGGCATTTTGTGGCGCCGGTGGTGATCGGCGTGGGCGGGATCATGGATATACCGCGCGAGGTGTTCGGACCCGTGCTGCATCTGGCACGGTTCAAGGCGCGCGATCTGGACAGAGTGATCTCGGATGTGAATGCGCGCGGCTACGGGCTGACCTTCGGCCTGCACACCCGCATTGACAGCCGTGTGCAGGAGGTGGTCGAGGCCATCGCGGCGGGCAATATCTATGTCAACCGCAACCAGATCGGCGCAGTGGTCGGCAGCCAGCCCTTTGGTGGCGAGGGGCTGTCGGGCACCGGGCCAAAGGCGGGGGGGCCGGATTACGTGGCACGCCTTGCGCATCCTGTTGCCGGGCAGGCGATGGACAAGAAGCTGGACCCGGCCGATCTTGCGGCTCTTTCCTCAAGGCTCACGAAAGCCGCCCCCTGCGGCCCGCTGCCCGAGGCGGAAGACATGCCGGGGCCAACGGGTGAATCCAACCGGCTGCGGCTGGTGCCGCGCGCGCCGGTTCTGTGCCTGGGGCCTGGCCCAAAAACCGAAGCCGCCCAGGTCGCCGCTGTCGAGGCATGGGGCGGGAAGGCCGTGGCGGCGGGCGGCGCCGTACCCGACGACTGGCTGACCCGGGCCGGTGGGTTCTCGGGCGTGCTCTGGTGGGGAGATGCGGAAAAGGCGCGTTCGATCGTCCAGGCACTGGCCGCGCGCCAGGGACCTATCCTGCCCCTTGTCACCGCCCGGCCCGACCGCGTGCATGTCCAGCTGGAGCGACATCTGTGCATTGATACCACAGCTTCTGGCGGCAATGCGCAGCTTCTGGCCGCAGTCTCAGTGTAGGAACTCAGGCCGGGGGGAGCGGCGGGCCGACCCATCGAGGGTCGGCCCGCCGCCGACGGCTTGCGCCGTCGCAGCGCGCTTGCCGGAGGTCCGGACGGGGAGGAAGCCGGATTGACCTGACCGGCACCTTAGTGAAACCTGTGATGATGATACCGTTGCGTGACCACCACCCCGCCACCATGTTGCCGCTGGTCACCTATGCGCTGATCGCGCTGAATATCGGCCTTTTTCTGGCCTATTGGCCCTTTGGTAGTGACGAAGCCGTGCTGCACCTGTTTCAACGCTGGGGGCTGGTGCCGGCGCGGTTGATCAGCGGCGAGGGATGGCTGGCGCTACTGACCGCACAGTTTCTCCACGCCGGTTGGCTGCACCTGGGGCTCAACATGCTGTTCCTGTGGATATTCGGAGACAATCTGGAAGAGGAATTGGGGAGCCTGCGGTTTCTCGTCTTTTACCTTGCCTGTGGAACTCTGGGCGGGTTGGTGCATTTGGCGATGGCACCGGGCTCGGTGGTGCCGGTGATCGGCGCGTCAGGCGCGGTGGCGGGGGTAATGGGGGGCTACCTGCTGCTTTTTCCACGCGCTCGGGTCGATGTCGTGTTTTGGTATGTGATCGGTTTCTGGATCATTGTCTGGCCGGCCTGGCTGCTTCTCGGGCTTTGGCTGGCGCTGCAACTCTGGGGTGGGGTCAGCTTTGCCTCGGGTGGGGCAGGCGTGGCCTTCTGGGCGCATGTCGGCGGGTTTCTGGCCGGTGGCGCGCTTTGCCTGCACCACTGGCGTGCACGGGGCGGACGGCATTTCTGGCGCCGCTTCCATGGCCACCCGCCGCATCCTGCCGGGCATTACGAAATTCCGGTGGTGCGCCGCCGCGGGATAACCCTGCCGCCGCCGTTGCGCGGCTTGTTCCGTAAAAAGTAGCGCGCGCCTGCTACGCCGAACCACACGCTGTCAGGAATGGCCAGCAAGTTGCCGTGCTTCTCAGCCGTCGTTGCGGATGATGCGGGTGAAGGGCTCGAAGATCT
>CAZCAX010000027.1:0-54385 GCA_964496915.1 uncultured Rhodobacter sp. | reverse complement strand
ATCCGCGAAGGCGGCCGCACCGTCGGTGCAGGCGTCGTCTCGAAAATCATCGAGTAACAGAAGCGGTCAGGGTGGGGTTCGCCCCACCCGCCAATCCGAGGGCAAGGACATGCAAGGTCAAACTATCCGCATCCGGCTCAAGGCCTTCGATTACCGCGTTCTGGATGCTTCCACCGCGGAAATCGTAAGCACGGCCAAACGCACGGGCGCACAGGTTCGCGGGCCCATCCCGCTGCCGAACAAGATCGAAAAGTTCACGGTTCTCCGTGGGCCCCATATCGACAAGAAGTCTCGCGACCAGTGGGAAATCCGTACCCACAAGCGTCTGCTCGACATCGTCGACCCCACGCCGCAGACGGTGGACGCGCTGATGAAGCTCGACCTCGCCGCGGGCGTGGATGTCGAAATCAAGGTTTGAGGAGCCGGACAATGCGCTCTGGAGTGATTGCAAAAAAACTGGGCATGACCCGGTTGTTCCTGGAGGACGGGAAACAGGTTCCCGTGACCGTCCTTCAACTGGACGGGTTGCAGGTGGTGGCACAGCGCACCAATGAGCGGGATGGCTATACAGCTGTCCAGCTGGGTGCGGGCATTGCCAAGGCCAAGCGGGTTTCGGCGCCGATGCGCGGCCATTTCGCCAAGGCGAATGTCGCGCCCAAGCGCAAACTGGCCGAATTCCGCGTCAGCCCCGACAACCTGATCGATATCGGCGCCGAGATTTCGGCCGATCATTACCTGCCGGGGCAGTTCGTGGATATCGCGGGCACTTCGATCGGTAAAGGTTTCGCCGGTGTCATGAAGCGCCACAACTTCGGTGGTCTGCGCGCCTCGCACGGCGTGTCGATCAGCCACCGTTCGCACGGCTCTACCGGCCAGTGCCAGGACCCCGGCAAGGTGTTCAAAGGCAAGAAAATGGCCGGCCACATGGGTGCGGTGCGCGTGACCACGCAGAATCTGCAAGTGGTCAAGACCGACGCCGATCGTGGCCTGATCATGGTCAAGGGTGCGGTGCCGGGTTCAAAGGGTGGCTGGGTCACCATCAAGGATGCGGTCAAGAAAGCCGCTTTCGCTGATGCGCCCCGTCCCGCCGCGCTGAAATCGACGGCAGCACCCGCCGCTGAAGCCGCGCCCGCCGAAGGAGGCGAGGAATGAAAGCTGAAGTCATCAAACTCGACGCCGGCAAGGCCGGTGAAGTCGATCTGAACGACGCGATCTACGGCCTGGAGCCGCGCGCCGATATCCTGCACCGCGTTGTCCGTTGGCAGCGCGCGAAGGCGCAGGCCGGCACGCACTCGGTGCTGACCAAGTCGGAAGTGTCGTATTCGACCAAGAAGATCTATCGCCAGAAGGGCACCGGTGGCGCACGCCACGGCAGCCGCAAGGCGCCGATCTTCCGCAAGGGCGGCGTCTATAAGGGCCCGACCCCGCGCAGCCACGCTTTTGATCTTCCCAAGAAGGTCCGGGCGCTGGGTCTGAAGCACGCGCTTTCGGCCAAGGCTCAATCGGGCAAGCTGGTGATCCTGGAGGCGGCCGATCTGGCCGAAGCCAAGACTGCCATGCTGGCGAAGGTCGCAAAAGAACTGGGCTGGAAGAAGGTCCTGATCATCGATGGCGCACAGGTGAACGAGAATTTCGCCGCCGCCGCGCGCAACCTTGAGGGCGTGGACATCCTGCCGTCGATGGGTGCGAACGTCTATGATATCCTCAAGCGTGACACCCTCGTGATCACGCGTGCGGGTATCGAAGCACTGGAGGCTCGACTGGCATGAGCGCGAAGGTTGAACATTACGATGTGATCCGCAAGCCGGTCATCACCGAAAAGGCGACCATGGCCTCCGAGGCCAACGCGGTTGTTTTCGAGGTGGCGATCGACGTCAACAAGCCGCAGATCAAGGAGGCTGTCGAAAACCTCTTTGGTGTGAAGGTCAAGGCGGTGAACACCACCATCACCAAGGGCAAGGTGAAACGCTTCCGGGGCCAGCTTGGTCGCCGCAAGGACGTCAAGAAAGCCTATGTCACCCTCGAAGAGGGAAATGCTATCGACGTGACCACCGGGCTTTGATAAAGAAGCGCGACTCAGCGGCCCCGCCCAACGGGGCCGCTGATCATTTGGCGGGGCTTCCCGCCTTTTGACGTAAACGGGACCTTATGGTCCGAAGCTGACGGAAGACAGAAAGCATGGCACTCAAGTCGTACAAACCGACGACGCCTGGCCAGCGTGGGCTGGTTCTGATCGACCGTTCGGAGCTTTGGAAAGGTCGCCCCGTGAAGGCCCTGACGCAGGGCCTGACCAAATCGGGCGGTCGGAACAATACCGGACGGATCACGATGCGCCGCATGGGCGGCGGGGCGAAGCGTCTTTACCGGATCGTGGATTTCAAGCGCAACAAGCTTGGCGTCTCGGCGACCGTCGAACGGATCGAATACGATCCCAACCGCACTGCCTTCATCGCCTTGATCCGCTATGAGGACGGTGAACAGGCCTATATCCTCGCGCCGCAGCGTCTGGCCATTGGTGACAAGGTTGTCGCCGATAGCAAGGTTGACGTGAAGCCGGGCAACGCGATGCCGTTCTCCGGCATGCCGCTGGGCACGATCGTCCACAACGTCGAACTGAAACCCGGCAAGGGTGGCCAGATCGCACGCGCCGCAGGCACCTATGCCCAGTTTGTCGGTCGTGATGGTGGCTATGCACAGTTGCGCCTGTCATCGGGTGAATTGCGGATGGTGCGCCAGGAATGCATGGCGACCATCGGTGCGGTATCCAACCCGGATAATTCGAACCAGAACCTCGGCAAGGCCGGCCGGAACCGCCACTACGGTATCCGCCCCTCGGTTCGCGGTGTTTCGATGAACCCGATCGACCACCCGCATGGTGGTGGTGAAGGCCGCACCTCCGGTGGCCGGACCCCGGTTACTCCCTGGGGCAAGGACACCAAGGGCCGCAAGACCCGCTCGAACAAGGCGACGGACAAGTACATCATCCGTTCGCGCCACGCCAAGAAGAAGGGTCGCTAATCCATGGCACGTTCAGTTTGGAAGGGCCCCTTCGTTGATGCGCACGTCCTGAAAAAGGCCGAGAAATCGCGTGAATCGGGCCGCAATGAAGTCATCAAGATCTGGTCGCGTCGTTCGACGATCCTGCCGCAGTTCGTCGGTCTGACCTTTGGCGTCTACAACGGGAAAAAGCACATTCCCGTCAACGTGACCGAAGACATGATCGGCCAGAAGTTCGGTGAATACTCGCCGACGCGGACCTATTACGGTCACGCGGCCGACAAAAAAGCGAAACGGAAGTAAGCGCCATGGGTAAAGAGCAAAATCCGCGCCGGGTGGCTGAAAACGAAGCCATGGCGAAAACCAGCATGCTGCGCGTATCGCCGCAGAAGCTGAACCTCGTCGCCGGTCTGATCCGCGGCAAGAAGGTCGACAAGGCACTTGCCGATCTGACCTTCTCGAAGAAGCGTATCGCGATCGACGTGAAGAAATGCCTGCAATCGGCTGTCGCCAACGCCGAGAACAACCACGGCCTGGACGTGGACAATCTCGTTGTGGCGGAAGCATGGGTCGGCAAGAACATGACGCTCAAGCGCGGTCGTCCGCGTGCGCGCGGCCGGTTCGGCAAGATCATGAAGCCGTTTGCAGAAATCACCATCAAGGTGCGTGAGCGCGAGGAGCAAGCGTAATGGGTCAGAAGGTCAATCCGATTGGCATGCGCCTCCAGGTCAACCGTACCTGGGACAGCCGCTGGTTCGCCGATGGCAAGAACTATGGCAACCTGCTGCTTGAAGATCTGCGCATGCGCGAGTTCATCAAGGAAGAGTGCAAGCAGGCGGGCGTCAGCCGCGTCATCATCGAGCGTCCGCACAAGAAGTGCCGCGTGACGATCCACACCGCGCGTCCGGGCGTGATCATCGGCAAAAAAGGTGCCGATATCGAGACCCTGCGCAAGAAGCTGGCGAATTTCACGGATTCGGAACTGCATCTCAACATTGTTGAGGTCCGCAAGCCGGAACTGGACGCCCAGCTTGTTGCCGAATCGATTGCGCAGCAGCTTGAGCGCCGCGTTTCGTTCCGTCGTGCCATGAAGCGTGGCGTGCAGAACGCAATGCGTATGGGCGCCCTTGGTATCCGCGTCAATGTCGCCGGCCGCCTTGGCGGTGCCGAGATTGCCCGGACCGAGTGGTATCGTGAAGGCCGTGTGCCGCTGCACACACTGCGTGCCGACATCGATTACGCGCTCGCCGAGGCCATGACCCCGTATGGCATCATCGGGATCAAGGTCTGGATCTACAAGGGCGATATCATGGAGCACGATCCGCAAGCGCGCGACCGTCGCCATACCGAGCTTCAGGACAGCGGCGGCGCACAGCGCCCGCGTCGCTGAGCCGCCGACAGGAGATAAACCATGCTGCAACCGAAACGGACGAAGTTCCGCAAGATGCACAAGGGCCGGATTCACGGCGAAGCCAAGGGCGGCTTTGACCTGAATTTTGGCTCCTTCGGCCTCAAGGCGGCTGAGCCTGAGCGCATCACTGCGCGTCAGATTGAAGCTGCCCGTCGTGCCATGACGCGCCATATGAAGCGCCAGGGCCGTGTCTGGATCCGCATTTTCCCTGATGTTCCCGTGTCGTCGAAGCCGACCGAGGTGCGGATGGGTAAAGGCAAGGGTTCGGTCGATTACTGGGCCGCGAAGGTCAAGCCCGGCCGGATCATGTTTGAGATTGACGGGGTGGGTGAAGTTGTGGCAAGGGAAGCGCTGCGTCTTGCGGCGATGAAATTGCCGATCAAGACCCGCGTCGTCGTTCGCGAAGACTGGTAAGTTTGGCGAGGCTCCGCCTGACCGGGTGGGGCCGTCGTCTATTTTGTCAATCACCAGGTCCAGGGTGACCCGTAAGGGGCCCTCTGGTGTCGAAAAGGAAAGCTGGCGATGAACGCCGATGAACTGAGAAACAAGACACCGGATCAGCTGCGCGATCAGCTGGTTGCGCTGAAGAAGGAAGCGTTCAATCTGCGCTTTCAGAAGGCCACCAACCAACTGGAAAACACAGCCCGTATCCGCCAGGTTCGCCGCGACGCCGCGCGCGTCAAGACCGTCCTGAACCAAAAAGCCGCTGAAGCGGCGGCGAACTGAGGAGCACGCACATGCCCAAACGCATCCTGCAAGGCACCGTGACGAGCGACAAGAACGCCCAGACGGTTACGGTTCTGGTCGAGCGCCGCTTCACGCATCCGGTGATGAAAAAGACCGTGCGTCTGTCGAAGAAGTATCGCGCGCACGATCCTGAAAACACCTTCAAGGTCGGCGACAAGGTCCGCATCGAAGAATGTGCGCCTGTCTCGAAATCCAAGCGCTGGAGGGTTGTGACCGAAGCTTCGGCTTGACCGTCACACTTTCCGGTTTGATCGAAACCCTGGGCAAAGGTGCCCAAAGGTCGGGAGAAACCTAAATGATCCAGATGCAAACCAATCTGGATGTTGCTGACAACTCCGGCGCACGCCGGGTTCAGTGCATCAAGGTTCTGGGCGGCTCGCATCGCCGCTATGCATCCGTGGGCGACATCATCGTGGTGTCGGTCAAGGAAGCCATTCCGAAAGGCCGTGTGAAAAAGGGTGACGTGCGTAAAGCCGTCGTCGTGCGCACCGCCAAGGAAGTTCGCCGTGAAGACGGCACTGCCATCCGCTTTGACCGCAACGCCGCCGTCATCCTGAACAACCAGGGTGAGCCGGTCGGAACCCGTATTTTCGGGCCGGTTGTCCGCGAGTTGCGCGCAAAGAACTTCATGAAGATCATTTCGCTTGCGCCGGAGGTGCTCTGATGGCTGCGAAACTCAAGAAGGGCGACAAGGTCGTCGTTCTGGCCGGTAAGGACCGTGGCAAACAGGGTGAGATTACCCAGGTGATGCCCGCCGACAACAAGGCCATCGTGGACGGCATCAACATCGCTATCCGCCACACCAAGCAAAGCCAGACCAGCCAGGGCGGCCGCATCCCGAAAGCGATGCCGATCGACCTGTCGAACCTTGCTGCACTGGACAAGAACGGCAAGGCCACGCGCGTTGGCTTCCGTGTCGAGGACGGCAAGAAAGTGCGCTTTGCCAAGACCACCGGGGAGGCCCTCTGATGCTTGATTCAGCCACCTATACCCCGCGTTTGAAGGCCGAATACAAGGACCGCATCCGCGCGGCCCTGAAGGAAGAGTTCGGTTACAAGAACGACATGCAGATTCCCAAGCTCGATAAAATCGTGCTGAACATGGGGATCGGCGAAGCGGTCAAGGACACCAAGAAGGTTAAATCGGCCGAGGCGGATCTGACCCAGATCGCTGGCCAGAAGGCAGTCATCACCAAGGCAAAGAACTCGATCGCCGGGTTCCGCGTCCGTGAGGAAATGCCGCTGGGCGTCAAGGTCACCCTGCGCGGCGAGCGGATGTATGAATTCCTCGACCGCCTGATCACCATCGCACTGCCCCGGGTCCGCGACTTCCGCGGCGTGAAGGGCTCGTCGTTCGATGGGCGTGGCAATTATGCCATGGGCATCAAGGAGCATATCGTGTTCCCGGAGATCGAGTTCGACAAGGTCGATGAGGTCTGGGGCATGGATGTGATCATCTGCACCACCGCGAAAACCGACGCGGAAGCCAAGGCGCTGTTGAAGCAATTCAACATGCCCTTCAACAGCTGACGCAGGACGGAGAGAGAAACATGGCCAAGAAATCCATGGTCGAACGCGAAAAAAAGCGTCAGCGCCTGGTGCAAAAGTATGCTGCCAAGCGCGCCGCGCTCAAAGAGATCGCGACTGACCAGAATGTATCGATGGAAGAGCGCTTCAAGGCGAACCTTAAACTCGCCGAACTGCCGCGCAACTCGTCGACCGTGCGTCTGCACAACCGCTGCGAACTGACAGGCCGCCCCAAGGCCTATTATCGCAAACTGAAACTGTCGCGGATCATGTTGCGTGACCTGTCCTCCAATGGGCAGGTTCCGGGCATGGTCAAGTCCAGCTGGTAAGGGAGGAGAGACCATGTCTATGAACGATCCTCTTGGCGATATGCTGACACGTATCCGCAACGCACAGTTGCGTGGCAAATCGACCGTGCGCACGCCCGCGTCGAAGCTTCGCGCCTGGGTGCTGGATGTACTGGCGGCAGAGGGCTATATCCGCGGCTACGAGCGCACAACCAGCGCGGCGGGTCATCCAGAGCTGGAAATCTCGTTGAAGTATGCCTCCGGAGAGCCGGCGATTCGCGAACTGAAGCGCGTCTCCAAGCCAGGTCGTCGTGTCTACAGCGCGGCCAAGGAAATCCCGGCGGTCCGCAATGGACTGGGCGTTTCGGTGGTGTCTACCCCCAAAGGCGTCATGTCAGATGCAGCAGCGCGCGCGGCCAATGTTGGCGGCGAAGTGCTCTGCCGCGTGTTCTGAGGAGGGCTGAAATGTCTCGTATTGGCAAAAAGCCGGTTGAGCTGCCTTCGGGTGTGACGGCGACCGTGTCGGGCCAGACCATCTCGGTCAAGGGCCCCAAGGGTAACCGCAGCTTCACCGCAACCGATGACATCGACATCATCGTCGAGGGCAATGTTGTAACGGTCAAACCGCGCGGCAATTCGAAGCGGGCACGCCAGCAATGGGGTCTGTCGCGGTCGATGGTTGCAAACCTCGCGCAGGGTGTCGCCAGCGGCTTCAAGAAAGATCTGGAACTGGTTGGCGTGGGCTACCGCGCCGCGATGCAAGGCAAGGATCTGAAGCTCTCGCTTGGATACAGCCATGAAGTGATCTTCGAGGTTCCCGCCGGCGTTACCGTGGCGACACCGAAACCGACCGAGATTGTGATCGAGGGTATCGATCAGCAACTCGTTGGCCAGGTTGCCGCGAATATCCGCGAGTGGCGCCGGCCTGAGCCCTACAAGGGCAAGGGCATTCGCTACAAGGATGAGTATATCTTCCGTAAGGAAGGCAAGAAGAAGTAAGGGCGCGTATCATGGCGAACACGAAAGCGAAGCTGTTCCATAAACGCCGCCTGCGCGTCCGGAACAAACTGCGGAAAACTGCCAACGGCCGTCTGCGCCTGTCGGTTCACCGCTCGAACAAGAACATCAGCGCCCAGCTGATTGACGATGTGAAGGGGATCACCGTTGCGGCGGCCTCGACGCTCGAAAAGGAGCTGGGAACGGTTGGTGTCAATAACGTCGAGGCTGCCGCCAAGGTTGGCGCAAAGCTTGCCGAGCGTGCGAAAGCTGCCGGTGTGGAAGTGTGCTACTTCGACCGTGGCGGGTTCCTCTTTCATGGGAAGGTCAAGGCACTTGCCGAAGCCGCTCGTGAAGGCGGCCTGAAGTTCTGAGGAGACGATAATGGCAGAGAGAGACAACCGCCGGGACAACCGCGATCGTCGTGATCGTGATGAAACCCCGGAATTCGCCGATCGTCTGGTAGCGATCAACCGTGTGTCGAAGACTGTGAAGGGCGGTAAGCGCTTCGGGTTTGCAGCGCTGGTGGTCGTTGGCGATCAGAAGGGCCGTGTCGGTTTCGGCAAGGGTAAGGCCAAAGAGGTACCCGAGGCGATCCGCAAGGCGACCGAGCAAGCCAAGCGCCAGATGATCCGCGTGCCGCTGCGCGATGGCCGCACGCTGCATCATGATATCGAAGGGCGTCATGGTGCGGGCAAGGTGGTGATGCGGACGGCCGTGGCTGGTACCGGGATCATCGCTGGTGGTCCGATGCGTGCGGTGTTCGAGATGTTGGGCCTTCAGGACGTCGTGGCGAAATCGCTCGGCAGCCAGAACCCCTACAACATGATCCGCGCGACCATGGATGGTCTGCGCAAGGAAGCCAGCCCCCGTCAGGTCGCGCAGCGTCGCGGCAAGAAGGTGGCGGATATCCTGCGCAAGCCTGATGCCGAGCAGCAGCCGCAGCCGGTTGAAGCGTAAGGAGCGGGAACCATGGCCAAAACCATCGTCGTCAAGCAGATCGGCTCGCCGATCCGCCGCCCTGCCGTTCAGCGCGCTACGCTGAAGGGCCTGGGCCTGAACAAGATGCACCGCACCCGCGAACTGGAGGATACGCCCTCGGTCCGCGGTATGGTCGCATCGATCTCGCATATGGTCGAGATCATCGAAGAGCGCGGCTGACGCCTGCGCGGGCGAGGGCTCCTGTTGGAGCCTTGAACCGGTTGTCGAGCCGGTTTGCCTGTTGAGATCGCAGCGCCCCGGTCTGATTGCCGGGGCGCCTTGCAAAGGGTCTGACCGTCAACGCTTGCGATAGCGTTCCGAGACGTCTATACGGCCCAGCATCCGCCCGGACTGTTATGGATCGGGGAATCACAAAAAGCGCCGTGTTGCCCTTGTTCCGTCGCAGGGGGGGTATTCCGGCCAAGGAGAATGCGACATGAAACTCAATGAACTTCGCGACAACGAAGGCGCTACCCGCACCAAGAAACGCGTGGCGCGTGGTCCCGGCTCGGGCAAGGGCAAGACCGCCGGACGTGGTATCAAAGGTCAGAAATCGCGCTCGGGCGTGGCGATCAATGCCTACGAAGGTGGTCAGATGCCGCTGTATCGGCGTTTGCCCAAGCGTGGCTTTTCGAAACCAAACCGCAAATCCTGGGCTGTCGTCAACCTTGGTGCCATTGCCAAGTTCATCGAGGCCGGCAAGATTGACGCCAAGGCCGAGATCAACGAGGACGTTCTGGTTGCTTCCGGTCTGGTGCGCCGCAAGCTGGACGGTATCCGCGTGCTGGCCAAGGGCGATATCGCGCAGAAGGTTTCGCTGGTTGTTTCGGGCGCCTCAAAAGCCGCTGTCGAAGCCGTTGAAAAAGCAGGCGGTTCGCTGAAAACCGCCGAAGCGGCGGCAGCAGCAGCTGAATAAGGTGTTGTGAGCCGCCGCAAGGGCGCTTACATCATCACACAGGTTTTCCTGCGCCGCCAACCGGGAACCGGTCTGGCGGCGCTGTCATGAAAGAGACGTGCATATGGCATCTGCTGCAGAGCAAATGGCGGCCAACACAAGCTGGGCCGCTTTGGCGAAGGCAAAGGATCTGCGCCAGCGGATCTTCTTCGCGATCGGGCTTCTGATCGTCTACCGGATCGGCACCTATATTCCGGTTCCCGGTATCGATGGCGGGGCGCTGCGCGAGTTCATGGACGAGGCAGCGTCAGGCATTGGTGGCATGCTCAACATGTTCACCGGCGGCGCGATCTCGCGGATGGGGATCTTTGCGCTTGGCATCATGCCGTATATCTCGGCGTCGATCATCGTGCAGCTTGTAGCCGCCATGTACGGCCCTTGGGCGCAGCTCAAGAAAGAAGGCGAGTTGGGGCGGCGCAAGCTCAACCAGTACACACGCTATGGCACCGTTTTTCTTGCGCTGATGCAGTCTTATGGCCTCGCCATCAGTCTCGAGGCCGGTGATTTGGCAACCGATCCGGGCTGGTTCTTCCGTATTTCCACCATCATCACGCTTGTTGGCGGCACGCTGTTCCTGATGTGGCTGGGCGAGCAGATCACCGCCCGGGGTATCGGCAACGGTATTTCGCTGATCATCTTTGTCGGCATCATCGCCGAGATTCCTGCGCAACTGGCGCAGTTCCTCAGCCAGGGGCGCACAGGTAACATCAGCCCTGCGGTGGTGATCGGCATCCTTGTGATGATGATTGCGCTGGTGGCCTTCGTGGTGTTCATGGAGCGCGCGCTTCGAAAGGTCCATATCCAGTATCCGCGCCGCCAGGTCGGAATGAAGGTGTTTGATGGCGGTTCGTCGCATCTGCCGATCAAGGTCAACCCGGCCAACGTTATCCCGGCGATCTTCGCTTCCTCGCTTCTGCTTCTGCCAACCACGGTCGCCACGTTCTCGGGCGGATCGACCAGCGGGTTCATGGCCACGCTTCTGGCCTATTTCGGTCCCGGCCAACCACTTTACCTGTTGTTCTTCGCAGCCATGATCATCTTTTTCACCTTTTTCTACACGTTGAACGTGTCTTTCAAGGTTGATGATGTTGCCGAGAACCTGAAGAATCAGAACGGCTTCATTCCTGGTATCCGCCCGGGGAAGCGCACCGAAGAGTATCTGTATTTCGTCGTTACCCGGATTGTCACAGTTGGTGCGCTTTATCTGGCCGGTGTTGCCCTGATGCCAGAGATTCTGCGCGCTCAACTTTCCATTCCGTTCTACTTTGGCGGCACCTCGGTGCTGATTGTCGTGGCCGTCGGCCTTGACACGATGAGCCAGGTGCAATCGCATCTCGTGGCGCATCAATACGAAGGTCTGCTTGAGAAATCGCAGTTGCGCGGGAAGAAACGTAGTACTGCCAGAAAAGGACCTTCGTTGAGATGAACATCATTCTTCTGGGCGCACCGGGCGCGGGCAAGGGGACGCAGGCGCGCGCCCTGGTTGAAAAAAAGGGTATGGTTCAGCTTTCTACCGGCGACATGCTGCGCGCGGCTCGAACCTCTGGGACGGAAATGGGCAAGCGCGTCGCAGAGGTGATGGACCGCGGCGAATTGGTTACCGACGAGATTGTGATCGGCCTGATTGGCGAGGCGCTGGAGAGCACTGCGGCGTCGGGCGGGGTGATCTTTGATGGTTTCCCGCGGACGCTGGCTCAGGCCGATGCCCTTGGTGCGCTTCTGGCAGAGAAGGGCTTGGCGCTGGACGCCGTGATAGAACTGCGTGTCGACGATGAAGCGCTGATTGACCGGATCACAGGGCGCTTTACCTGCGGTAACTGTGGTGAAGTTTATCATGACCGCACCAAGCCCACCAAGGTAGAAGGTCAATGCGATATCTGCGGCTCCACTGATCTGCAGCGGCGTGCCGATGACAACGAAGAAAGCCTGCGTCAGCGGTTGATGGAATACTACAAGAAAACATCGCCATTGATTGGCTACTACCATGCCAAGGGCGATCTGCACGCGGTTGACGGTCTGGCCCCGGTGGCCGAGGTCGAGGCCGCGGTCGACGCGGTGCTGGCGAATTGACGCCGGCAAGCCGCAGGGTAGTGCATGCGCTCTTGACGACCGGCGTGAAAACGCCTAGGCGGAGCGCTCGTTAATACTTCTCGAGCCGAATCTCGGCCCGGAAGTTCTGTCAGGCACGGCCGCTGCGGCGCGTGTTGTGAAAAAAGGTTCTGGAACTACGGAACCGCAACGAAAGGAAGAACCGCGTGGCACGTATTGCTGGCGTTAACATCCCCACCGGAAAGCGTGTTCCCATCGCGCTGACCTATATCCACGGCATCGGCTCGGGCGTGGCCGAGAAGATCGTTTCGGCGCTCAACATCGATCCCTCGCGCCGTGTCAACCAGCTGTCTGATGACGAAGTGCTGGCGATCCGCGAATATATCGACGCCAACCTGACGGTTGAAGGCGACCTGCGTCGCGAAGTTCAGATGAACATCAAGCGCATGATGGACATCGGCTCGTATCGTGGCCTGCGCCATCGCCGCAACCTCCCTGTGCGCGGTCAGCGCACGCACACCAACGCCCGCACCCGCAAGGGGCCGGCGAAGGCAATTGCCGGTAAGAAGAAGTAAGGGGAGGCTCAGACAATGGCTCGTGATAAAACCCGCCTTAAGCGCAAGGAACGCAAGAACATCGCCGCCGGTGTGGCGCATGTGAACTCGTCCTTCAACAACACCAAGATCCTGATCTCCGATGTGCAGGGCAATGCGATCTCGTGGTCGTCGGCCGGCACGATGGGGTTCAAGGGGTCGCGCAAATCGACCCCCTATGCAGCACAGCTCGCTGCTGAGGATGCCGCGAAAAAAGCGCAGGAGCATGGCCTCAGAACCCTTGAGGTTGAGGTGCAGGGCCCTGGTTCAGGCCGCGAGTCAGCGCTTCGCGCGTTGGCCGCTGCCGGGCTGAACATTACCGCGATTCGCGATGTGACGCCGCTGGCACACAATGGCTGCCGTCCGCCGAAGCGCCGCCGCGTCTGACGCAGCACAAGGTATTTCGGACCGCGCCATATGGGCGCGGTCCGGTTTTGTCGTTTAGTCCCTCGGGCGTATCCGGTTTGGGCATGGACCGGATACAGGAATGGAGGCGAACCCATGATCCACAAAAATTGGCAAGAATTGATCAAGCCCGCGCAGCTTGAAGTGAAGCCGGGCGCGGATGCGTCGCGCCGTGCGACGGTCGTGGCCGAACCGCTTGAGCGCGGCTTCGGTCTGACGCTGGGCAACGCGCTGCGGCGCGTTCTGATGTCGTCGCTGCAGGGCGCGGCGATCACCTCGGTGCAGATCGACAACGTCCTGCACGAGTTTTCCTCGGTCGCCGGGGTGCGCGAAGATGTCACCGACATCGTGCTGAACCTCAAGGGTGTCGCGCTGAAGATGGAAGTTGACGGGCCCAAGCGCGTCACCGTGTCGGCGCGCGGGCCTGCGGTGGTAAAGGCTGGCGACATCGCCGTTACCAACGGTATCGAAGTGCTCAACAAGGACCATGTCCTGTGTCACCTCGATGATGGCGCGGAACTGTTCATGGAACTGACCGTGAATACGGGCAAGGGCTATGTGTCGGCAGACAAGAACCGCCCCGAAGACGCTCCCATCGGTCTGATTCCGATTGATGCGATCTATTCGCCGGTCAAGAGGGTCGCCTATGAAGTGCAGCCCACCCGTGAGGGCCAGGTGCTGGATTATGACAAGCTGACCATGAAGATCGAAACCGATGCGTCGGTTACTCCAGAAGATGCCGTGGCATTTGCCGCGCGCATTCTTCAGGATCAGTTGCAGATCTTCGTCAACTTCGAGGAGCCTGAGGCTGCTGGCCGTGGTTCGGACGACGATGGATTGGAGTTCAACCCGCTCCTGCTCAAGAAGGTCGACGAGCTGGAACTGTCGGTGCGCTCGGCGAACTGCCTGAAAAACGACAACATCGTCTATATCGGCGATCTGATCCAGAAAACCGAAGCCGAGATGCTGCGCACCCCGAACTTTGGCCGCAAGTCGCTCAACGAGATCAAGGAAGTGCTTTCGGGCATGGGCCTTCACCTCGGCATGGAAGTCGAAGACTGGCCGCCAGAAAACATCGAGGAACTGGCCAAGCGTTTCGAGGACCAGTTTTAAACTATCGGGGGGCGCCGTTCAGGGCGCTCCACCATCGGGCACTCCGCCCGCAAGGAGAGCGGCTCATACGTAGGGTCGCCGGACAAAGCAAAAACGTAACGCGATAGGAGAAGAATCATGCGTCACGCCCGTGGCTATCGCCGCCTCAACCGCACCCATGAGCATCGCAAGGCGCTCTGGGCTAACATGGCTGGCTCGTTGATCGAGCATGAGCAGATCAAGACCACGCTGCCCAAGGCAAAAGAACTGCGTCCGATCGTTGAAAAACTGATCACGCTGGCCAAGCGCGGCGACCTGCACGCCCGCCGTCAGGCTGCTGCGCAGTTGAAGGAAGATCAGTATGTCGCCAAGCTGTTCGACATCCTGGGCCCGCGCTACAAGGACCGTCAGGGCGGTTACGTCCGCGTCCTGAAAGCGGGTTTCCGCTATGGCGACATGGCACCGATGGCGATTATCGAGTTTGTCGAGCGCGATGTCGAAGCCAAGGGCGCGGCAGACCGTGCGCGCCTGGAAGCTGCCGAAGACTGATTCGATCGCCTTCACAGGCTTTGAAACCCGCGCTTCGGCGCGGGTTTTTTCATGCGGGATCTCCGGCCGAAAAATCTCCTTTGGCAGCCCGGGAATTGCATCTGCGGCGCGTCACCTCCATATTCACACCGGTCACAGTATCGGAGTGTCCCATGCGTTTTGCTGCTCTGCTTGCTGCCATAGCGTTGATTCTTCCCGCCCCTGCTTTGACGCAGGCCGTCCCCGACAGCCGCGCCGAGATTTCTCTCAGTTTTGCGCCTGTTGTGCGCGATGCCGTTCCCGGCGTCGTCAGCATTTACGCGCGCCGCGTGGTTGAGACCCGCGCCAACCCGTTCTTCGACGATCCGCTTTTTGGCCAGTTGTTCGGAGATTTTGGCCGCACGGTGCCGCGCGTTCAGAATGCGCTGGGGTCCGGTGTCATTGTCTCGTCAGATGGTATCGTGGTGTCGAATTACCACGTCGTTGGCGGGGCTTCGGATATTCGTGTGGTGCTGGGCGACCGGCGCGAGTTTTCCGCTGATCTGATTCTCAGCGATGCCGAAAGCGATCTGGCCGTGTTGCGCCTGCGCGGGGCCGAAGGGCTGCCCGCCCTTACCTTGGCTGATTCCGATCAGCTTCAGGTTGGCGATCTGGTTCTGGCCATCGGCAACCCTTTTGGCGTGGGGCAGACGGTTTCCAGTGGCATCGTTTCGGCGCTCGCGCGTTCGGGTATCGCCGTGGGGTCCGGGCGCGGCTATTTTATCCAGACCGACGCAGCCATCAATCCGGGTAATTCCGGCGGAGCGCTCGTCGATCTGGCGGGGCGACTGGTGGGGATCAACACGGCCATATTGACGCGCACAGGTGGCTCGCACGGGATCGGTTTTGCGATTCCGGCCAATCTGGTTGCACAGGTCGTGGCGCAGGCGCGCGACGGCAATGCGCGCTTCATTCGGCCTTGGGCGGGGATGTCGGGGCAGGCGGTTGATGCCGGTCTGGCCGATGCTTTCGGACTAAGCCTGCCGCAGGGCGTTGTGATCACCGATCTGCATCCGTTGTCACCGCTGGCTGAAGCAGGGTTGCAGTCCGGTGATGTGGTGCTGAGCATTGACGGGGAACCGGTGAACTCGCCGCCCGAGATGATGTTTCGGCTATCGGCACGCGGCATCGGCGGAGAGGCGAGGCTGGAGTATCTGCGCGGCGAACGGCGGGATGAAGCCGCCATTGCCCTGATCGCCCCGCCCGAACAGCCCGCGCGCGAGCGACTCCAGGTCCGCGCGTCAGCCTTGCGCGGGTTGGTTGCCGAAAACATCAATCCCGCAGTCATTGCCGAGTTCAACCTTCCACCCGGCGCCGCCGGCGTGATCGTCACCGAGGCCGAGGACATCGCCTGGCGTGCAGGCTTGCGTGTTGGTGACATTCTTTTAGCAATCAACCGCCAGCCAGTCCGTACCACCGCCGAACTGGAGCGTGCATTGCGCGATGCCGGGCGAAACTGGGAGGTGGAGATCCTGCGCGACGGGCGGCGCAACTGGCTGCGGTTTCGGCTGTGACGATCAGCGGTCGCACAGGCAACCGGAAGGCACCGCTTGAACTTGCCTCGCCCCGCTCATACGCTTGCGCTGAACTGGATAGGGGGCTTTGATGCTTGCCGACAAACGTATTCTGCTGATCATCGGCGGAGGCATCGCGGCCTACAAGGCGCTTGAGTTGATACGCCTTTTGCGGGGCTCGGGGGCCGAAGTGGCGCCGGTTCTGACCCGTGCAGGGGCGCAATTCGTCACCCCGCTGTCAGTGGCCGCACTGGCGGGCAGCCCGCTGCATCAGGATCTGTTCGATCTGACCGCCGAGGCGGAGATGGGCCATATCCAGTTGTCGCGGGCTGCCGATCTGGTTGTCGTTGCGCCCTGCACGGCTGATCTGATGGCAAAAATGGCCGGCGGGCATGCCGATGATCTTGCCAGCACTCTCCTGATGGCCACAGACAAGCGCGCCCTGATTGCGCCAGCGATGAACGTTCGCATGTGGCAGCATCCGGCCACGCAGCGCAATCTGTCGCAGTTGCGTGCCGATGGTGTCCTTGTCGTTGGTCCTGGGCAGGGCGACATGGCTTGTGGCGAGCATGGGCCGGGCCGGATGGCTGAACCGGCGGATATTCTGTCTGCCATCACGGCGACATTGGAAGGCGGTGCGTTGCGGGGGCGGCATGTGCTGGTCACGTCAGGCCCGACGCATGAACCCATCGACCCGGTGCGCTACATTGCCAACCGCTCATCGGGTGCGCAGGGAACGGCGGTTGCGGCAGCACTGCGCGATCTCGGTGCGCGGGTAACGTTCGTCACCGGACCTGCCACCGTGGAGCCACCGCAAGGCGTTACGGTCATCCGCGTCGAGACCGCGCGCCAGATGCTGGAGGCCGTCCAGGCGTCGTTGCCTGCGGATGCCGCTGTTTTTGCCGCTGCCGTGGCGGACTGGCGGGTTGCGCAGGAGGCCGCCCAGAAGATGAAAAAAAGGGCGGGCGGGATGCCGGTTCTGGAATTCGCAGAGAACCCGGACATCCTCGCCACAGTCTCGCGCCATTCCCGGCGCCCCGCACTGGTCGTGGGATTTGCCGCCGAAACCGAGAATATCATCGCACACGCCCGCGCCAAACTTGAACGCAAGGGGTGCGACTGGATCGTGGCGAATGATGTTTCTCCCTCTACCGGCATCATGGGGGGGGCCGAGAACGCGGTGCATCTGATCACCCCTGAAGGCACCGAGGAATGGCCGCGCCTGCCCAAAGCCGATGTCGCCGCCCGCCTTGCCACGCGCATTGCCGCCCATCTGACAGGACAAATCGAATGAGCGTGACACTGGAACTGCTGCGCGAGGAATGGGCCGACCCTTCAATCGCGCTGCCCGCCTATGAAACGCCGGGCTCCGCCGGGGCCGATATCCGCGCTAATCTGGCTGCTGAACAGCGCGAAGCCGGGCTGGTGTTACAGCCGATGCAGCGCGTGATCGTGCCTACCGGGCTGCGTGTGGCTATTCCGCAGGGGTATGAGATGCAGATCCGCCCGCGCTCGGGCCTGGCGGTGAAACATGGCATCACGCTGCCCAACACGCCCGGCACCATAGACAGCGATTACCGCGGCCCCCTGGGGGTGGCACTGATAAACTTGGGAGAGGCGCCCTACACCATCGCCCATGGCGACCGGATTGCACAGATAATCGTCGCGCCGGTGGTGCAGGTGGCCTTCGCCGAAGTGTCCAAACTGGACGAAACGGCGCGTGGCAAGGGTGGCTTCGGCTCGACCGGGCGGGCCTGAATGGGTGGTGTTCTTGCCCTTGCGGTGGTGGTCTGGGCGCTGGCCACGCTGTTGCGCTTGCCGTTGCGGATGAAACTTGGGTTTCTGGCCGGGCTTTGGGCCTTGGTGGTTCTGATCAACCTGACTCTGCCGCCGGGTGCTGCGCTACGCGAGGCGACAGGGGGCGATGCGCGGCCTTGGCTGGTGCTGGCGGGCCTGTTGGCGCTGATACTGGCCTATCGCGCGGCCCTCGTCGCGCTCCGGCGGCGCGCGACGCCGGAGGTGGTGTCAGAGGGGGCACAAGGCAAGGCCCCGGTTTTTTCCGAGGCAGAGCTCAACCGCTATGCCCGGCATATCATCCTGCGTGAGGTGGGCGGGCCGGGGCAGCGCAAGTTGAAAGAAGCCCGTGTGCTGGTGATTGGTGCCGGCGGGTTGGGGGCCCCGGTGCTGATGTATCTGGCTGCCGCAGGGGTGGGCATGATCGGCGTGGTCGATGATGACGAGGTCGAGGGCTCCAACCTGCATCGCCAGATCATCCATACCGACGCCAGGATCGGCATGCCCAAGGTGTTTTCGGCGCAGGAACAGGTCAAGGCGCTCAACCCTTTCGTAAACCTGCGTCCCTATCATCGCCGCCTGACCGATGCCGATGCTGAAACGCTTTTCGCGGAATATGACCTGATCCTGGATGGCACCGACAATTTCGACACCCGCTACATGGTCAACCGTGTGGCAGCGCGACTGGGAAAGCCGCTGATTGCCGCTGCGATTACGCAGTGGGAGGGACAGATCGGCCTCTATGACCCGGCGCGCGGCGGGGCCTGCTTTGAATGCGTATTCCCCGAACGACCGGCACCCGGTCTGGTACCAAGCTGCGCCGAAGCCGGTGTGATCGGCCCCTTGCCGGGGGTACTGGGCGCGATGATGGCGGTCGAGGCGATCAAGGTAATCACCGGCGCCGGCGAGGGCCTGCGTGGCCAGATGCTGATCTATGACGCTCTCTACTCTGACACACGCAAGATAGCCACCCGGCCCCGCCCCGGTTGCGCTGCCTGCGGCGCCAGCTAGAGCGTGGCCAACGGAAGGGGCCAGGGCACGGCGCGCCCCGTCCATTCAAGAACGTCTCGGGCCTTCAGAGGCGCCGCAGCAGTTCAGGCGTGGGCCAGCCATCGGCAGGCAGGCCGAGTTGTGCCTGCGTGTCCTGGACGGCGGCGCGGGTATTGGCACCCAGAATTCCGGTTGTGCCTCCGGTATCAAGACCGCGCGCTTGCAGGCGGCGCTGCAGGTCGCGCATCTGGTCACGATCAAGCCCCGGATCGGGGTTTCCCGCTTCATAGATCGGCGCACCTTCAAGCCGTGTGGCGAAATAGGCTGCTGTCACCACATAGGTGAAGCTTTGGTTCCAATCGAACAGGACGCGGAAATTGGGAAAGATCATGAAGGCGGGCCCCCGATGTCCCTGTGGCAGGATCACCGATGCCTGCATGCCGCCCTGTGGCAGATTGCCGTGGCGCGGCTGAACGCCCAGACGCTGCCAGTCGGCCACTGACATCTGTGTGCGCAGGCCAGTGCGCGTCAGATCGAGTCCTTGTGGGATGCGCACTTCATGCAGCCAGGGTTCGTTCGCCCGCCAGCCATGGTGACGAAGCATTGCCGCCCCTGACAAGACCGCATCCGGCAACGAACCGCGCAGATCCACGCGCCCGTCGCCATCGCCATCCACACCCAGCTGCAAAATGTCGCCCGGCAGCATTTGCACCATGCCGATCTCACCCGCCCAGGCACCCACGGTGGTGGCGGGGTCAATCATGCCCCTGCGATAAAGTTCGATCATCGCCAGGGCTTGTGGGCGAAACAGTTCCGGGCGTCGGCAGTCATGCGCCAGCGTTACCAGCGCGTTGGCGGTGTTGAAATCGCCCTGAAAGCTGCCGTAGTCGGTTTCAAACGCCAGAAAGGACAGCATGATTGACGGAGCAACACCATACTCGCGCCGGGCCCGGTCGAACAATGCCGCGTGCTGCTGCGCCATCTGCCGCCCGCGATCCAGACGGTTCTGGCTGATCAACTGGCGCGAAAACTCGATGAAGGGACGTGTGAAAAAACCCTGTGCCCGGTCGCGCTGCAGCACCGTCTGATCATGGCGTACAGTCCGGAAGAAACCATCGACCACATCTTGCGGGATTCCCTGGCTCATCGCCTCGGCCTTCAATCCATCGACAAAGGCTGAAAAACTACCGCCACAGGGCGTCTGAGCGGAGGCTGGCGTGAAAAGCCCCAGGCTGAGCAGGCTTGCAGCAATCGATAAGCGGCGCATCAGAAACTCCCTTGCATGAATTGTCCAAAGCCTAGCAAGCGTCCGCCCAGCGGCCAAGACCCTTGCCGCGCCGCATTTTCCGGATCAGCGATCATGCGGGGCGGAGAAGTCCAGCACCGGGTTGATCGGGATAATCCGGTTCGGATTGATGCCTTCGTGGCTATAGTGGTAGTGGCGCACGATATGATCCAATCGCACCGTGTCGGCCACGCCTGGCACCTGGTAAAGCGCACGGGTATAGGCCCAGAGGTTCGGATAATCCACCAACCGCCGCCGGTTGCACTTGAAATGAAGGTGATAGACGCTGTCAAATCGCACCAGCGTGGTGAACAGCCGCCAGTCGGCCTCGGTCAGGCGATCTCCCGCCAGATAGCGGTTTTCCGCCAGAAGGGCTTCCAGCCAATCGAGCGTGTCGAAAAGCGGATGCACGGCTTCTTCATAAGCTTGCTGTGAGGTGGCGAAGCCGGCTTTGTAGACGCCGTTGTTGACACTGTCATAAACGCGCGTGTTGATCGCCTCGATCTTGTCGTGCAAGGCTTCGGGCCAGTAATTGTCGGTATTGCCGGTGATGCCGTTGAAGGCCGTGTTGAACATGCGAATGATTTCGGCGCTTTCGTTCGAGGCGATGGTGCCGCGTTCTTTGTCCCACAGCACCGGCACCGTCACCCGGCCCGAAATTCCGGGATCGGCGCGGGTGTAGATCTCGCGCAGGTAGTCAGCGCCATACAGCATATCCCCGGTCGCGCCGTCAAAATCGGTGCGGAATTCCCAGCCATCGTCCAGCATGTCCGGATGCACCGCCGAAACGCCGATATGCGCCTCAAGCCCCTTGAGCGCGCGAAAGATCAGCGTGCGATGTGCCCAGGGGCAGGCGTAAGAGACATAGAGGTGATAGCGCCCGCTCTCGGCCTTGAACCCGCCTTCACCCGAAGGGCCGGGAGCGCCGTCCGCTGTCACCCAGTTGCGAAAGCGAGAGGTGTCGCGCTTGAAGGCACCCCCCGTCGATTCGGTATCGTACCATTCGCTGCTCCATTCGCCGTTGACCAATCTTCCCATTCCGGTTCTCCTTTTCACTTGCACCAGATGTGGCACCCCCGGCCCCCGCACAACCCGCACGGCCGCGCAAGGGTTGTGCGCGGAGGAACAACGCGGAAAAAGATCTCCTGGTTACAAAAGGGTAACTTGTTTTTGTCAGAATTGCCCTCATCATTGGTTTGAAAAGAATCGGGGCATTGCCATGCTGGAATACCTGCCAGAAGACATTCGTCGCGGGCTTGAGGCCGCGCACCGCCGCAGCACGCGACGGCGTTCGCGGCTTTGCGTCCATGTCAATGATGCGGTGTTTCCCGTCCTTCGCCTGTGGGAGACCGGTTTTGCCGTCGATGCGCGTCGCGTTCCGGCGTTGCGCGGTCGTGTCGATATCTACGATGGTCCGCGCCATATCAGCCAATGCCTGATCATTGCATCGGAGGATGATGGCAACGAGATGACGTATGATTTCAAGCGCGCCACTGCCATCACCGATAGTCCGGTGCGCGATTATGCCGTCGACAGCACTACGCCCCATGGCTACCTGCCTCGCCCAGCCTGAATCGCTGGGGGAAGGCAGGCGCGGGACACCGGAAACCCTGTGCCGATAGGGCTTTTCCCGCCCGCGCCCGGGCGCAAGCCTGATGCGACCTGCCCCTTCCCTCAGGTTTTCCGCCGTTTTTCGAAAGCGGCTACTGGCAGGAAATCGGTGCGCTGAAGATCCGGCTCCGCCTGTCTGGCTTCGCCGATGGCGTGAAGGCTCTCGGCCAGTCCTTGCGCCTTCCTGTGTTGACAGCCTGTTGGCACCCGAAACCACCGTCCCAGCTGCGTCGCTCTGCATACCGGCAAGGTGAAGTTCCGGGTTCCAGACGCGGCCATCGCCAACCGCGTGGCCGGAACCCGTGGCAACACCCCGGTCAAAGGTGCCGCTGCTTCATCTGTTCCCAAATATCCTCGGGGGAAGCCCCGGATGCAATCCGGGGCGCGGGGGCAGACAGCCCCCGTCCGGCGCAACCACAAGCGCGACACCGCGCAGGGGCCGGCAAATCCTACTGCAGATCCCCAAAGGCGCGTTGCATGCGCTCTACCGCCTCCACCACCCGTGCGCGGGGTGTGGCGATGTTGAAGCGCAGAAAACTCTCGCCGCCGGTGCCAAAGCTGGTGCCATGGTTGGCGGCGATCTGTGCGTCCTGTTCGACGCGTTTCAGAACCTCGGCCATCGGCATCCCGGTTCCGGAAAAATCCACCCATTCCAGATAGGTGGATTGCAGCGGCAGCACCGAGAGGCCCGGAATGGCGGAGATTCCGGTTTCGAACACCTGCCTGTTGCCGTCGAGATAGGCGCACAAATCATCGACCCAGGCCGCGCCATCGGAGCTGTAGGCAGCGGTAACCATGTGCAGGCCAAAGGAATTGGCGGAAATCCCTAGCCCCGCCATGGTCTGGGCGAACTGTTTTCGCAGTGCCGGGTCGGGGATGATCACATTGCCGGTATGCGCGCCAGCGATATTGAAGGTCTTGGTGGCGGCGGTCAGCATAACCAGCCGCCCGGTGCAGTCAGGCGCAGCCAGCGGCATCGGTATGTGCTTGTGGCCTGGCATCACCAGATCATGGTGGATCTCGTCCGATACCAGCACCAGGTTGTGGCGCGCTGCGAAATCGGCCACGCCGCGCAGTTCCTCGTCGGTCCAGACCTGCCCGCCCGGATTGTGCGGTGAGCACAGGATCACCATTTTTTCGCGCCCGGTCATCATCCTGTCATAGGCTGAAAAATCCATCGTCATGCGGCCATCCACTGCGACGAGCGGGCATTCCACCACCTCGCGCCCTGCCGCCTCGATCACCCGCGCGAAGGCATGGTAAACCGGGGTGAACAGCACCACCCCGTCGCCTGGAGCGCTCCATGTCTGGACGCACAGACCCGTCGCATTGACCAGCCCATGCGCGGTGAACACCCATTCCGGCATGATGTCCCAGCCATGGCGGTTGGACATCCACCAACTGATCGCGCCCAGGTAATCGCGGTCATCACCGAAATAGCCATAGATTCCGTGATCGAGCATCGCCTTAAGTGCGGTCTGGATGCAGGCGGGAGGACGGAAATCCATATCGGCTACCCACATCGACAGGCCGGTATCGGCGGGCACGCCATAAAGCGCTTCCATCTTGTCCCATTTCACCGAATGAGTGCCCCTACGGTCGATGATCTCGTCGAAATTCATATGCGCCTCCGATTTTGTGGCAGATTTGCTGCTGAAGCGCCGCTCCGCAAGCCCCAAAAGCGCCGCGCCCCGTTGCACCGCGCGCATCCATCACCTACATCCCCGCCATGAGCATCCGTCCGATCCTTTTGCACCCCGATCCGCGCCTGAAAAAGGCATGCCCGCCCGTACCCGCAATCACACCAGAGATTGAGCGACTGGCAAAGGACATGCTGGAGACCATGTATGACGCGCCTGGAGTGGGGCTGGCGGCACCGCAGGTGGGCGTGCTGGCGCGGCTTTTTGTGATGGACTGCGTGAAGGAAGAAGGCGAAGCTCCCCGGCCGATGGTGCTGATCAACCCCGAAATCACCTGGTGCTCCGAAGAGGTGCACTCGTATGAAGAAGGTTGCCTGTCAATCCCCGAGCATTATGCCCCCGTGACCCGACCGGCGCAGGTGCGGATGCGCTGGATGGACCTTGACGGCGAGATGCACGAAGAGGCGTTTGACGGGCTTTGGGCCACCTGTGCGCAGCATGAGCTGGATCACCTGAACGGCAAGCTGTTCATCGACTATCTGGGGCCGATCAAGCGCCAGATGATCACCCGCAAGATGGAAAAGTTCAAACGCGAGCGTGCACGGGGATGAGCCTGCTGCCGATCCTGCGCTATCCCGATGCGCGTCTGCGTCGCCTGTGCTTGTCGGTAGGTAAGCCGGATGATGTGGTCTGCCAACTGGCCGCCGACATGCTGGAGACCATGTATGCCGCACCTGGCCGGGGGCTTGCCGCGCCGCAGGTAGGCGTACTCAGACGGCTTTTCGTTATCGATCCGGGCTGGAAAGAGGGGGCGCCCGCGCCTCTGGTCTGCCTTGATCCTGAAATCCTGGATGCCGCCGATGAAGAGGCTACCGGGCCCGAGAGCTGCCTGTCGATTCCCGGTGTTCCCGTAAGCGTTGCGCGCCCGACCTGGGTGATATTGCGCTGGAACGATCTTGAAGGCTGCCAGCAGACAGCGCGGCTGAGCGGGGCGGCGGCGGTTTGCGCCCTGCACGAGCTTGATCACCTGAACGGCAGGCTGATCATCGATCTGATGGGACCCGACGCCCGCCGCGCCGCCGCGCCCGCCCTGACGGAACTGGAGGGCGCGGCGTGATCCGCCGATGCATCCTCTGGCCCGACAAGCGTTTGCGCAGCCCCGCCGCGCCGGTCACGGAAATCACGGACGCGGTTCAAGCGCATTGGTCCGACATGGTCGACACGATGGAGGCCATGCCGGGCGTTGGCCTTGCCGCGCCGCAGATCGGCCTGATGCTACGTCTGGCGGTGGTCGATGCGTCGGAAAGCCGGGGGCAGGCGGTTCGTATGGCCAATCCGGAACTGCTGTATAGCTCGGTCCAGATGCGCAGCCATGACGAGGCCAGCCCCAACCTTCCCGGCGTCTGGGCCACGATCGAGCGCCCCCGTGCGGTGACCGTGCGCTTTCTCAATGCCGCAGGCGAGATGGAGGAGCGTGACTTCGTGGGCCTCTGGGCGACGTCAGTGCAGCACCAGATCGATCATCTGAATGGCAAGATGTATTTTGACCGACTGAGCAAGGTCAAACGCGACATGCTGTTGCGCCGGGCGCGAAAACAGGGCTGACCGGGCTGCTATGCGCGCGATCAGGGGGCTTTGCCCCCTCTGGGCCTGACGGCCCATTCACCCCCAGGATATTTATGAACAGATGAAGCTGCGCGCGCACAGCGTTGGGTGCATGGCTTGACCTTGTTCCATAACTCCGTGAAGGGTGCATCCTCGCATCTCAGTCGTTCTGGAGCGACGCAGCAAGCAAGGGAAACGTCATGCGCGTGATCTTCATGGGCACTCCTGATTTCTCGGTTCCGGTTCTTGAGGCGCTTCATGCTCGCCACGAGGTTCTGGCCGTCTACAGCCAGCCGCCGCGGCCTGCCGGGCGCGGCAAGAAGCCCCGGTTGTCACCGGTTCAGGCCCGCGCAGAGGCACTGAGGCTGCCCACCCGCACGCCGCGCAACCTGAAAGACCCTGATGAGCAGGCGGCCTTTGCCGCGCTGGGGGCCGATCTTGCGGTGGTCGTTGCCTATGGGCTGATCCTGCCGCAGGCGGTTCTTGACGCGCCGAAACTGGGCTGTCTGAACATTCATGCCTCGCTGTTGCCCCGGTGGCGTGGTGCTGCGCCGATTCAGCGTGCGATCATGGCGGGGGACGCGGAAACCGGGGTATGCATCATGCAGATGGAGGCAGGGCTGGACACCGGGCCGGTTCTGCTGCGTGCCACCACGCCGATAACCGAAGAGGATACCGGCGCCAGCCTGCATGACCGACTTTCAACGATGGGGGCAGCGCTGATTGTCGAGGCGCTGGAGCGGTTGCCCGATCTGCCGCCCGTGCCGCAGCCGGAAACCGGCGTCACCTATGCCGACAAGATCGACAAGGCCGAGGCGCGGGTGGACTGGCAGCAGCCTGCCGAAGTGGTTGCGCGCAAGATCCGGGCGCTTTCGCCGTTTCCGGGCGCATGGTGCGATACACCGGCGGGGCGGTTGAAACTGCTGGATGCGCGGCCGGTGGCGGGGGAGGGTATGCCTGGCACGGTACTGGGTGGTTTGACGATTGCCTGTGGTGAGGGGGCGGTTGATATCCGCCGGGCGCAGCGCGAGGGAAAGCGGCCGATGAGCGCGGATGCGTTGTTGCGCGGCCTTGATCTGCCGGTGGGCACGCGGCTGGGCGGGTAGGGGGCGCTGCCACCCCGCGCTTCCCCCCCCCTGGCGTATTCGCGGCAAGACGATGAGTGCCTGTCAGGCCAGGAGGCTGCGTGCCTCCCGCCAGAGCCTGACCATGACGTCGCCTGCCGGTTCCGCGCGAGCCAGCGCGGCGGCCTGGCCGGACAGCGCGTAGAGGTGGTCGATATCCTGCGCTGCCAGAGCCTTGCGTAGCATCGGCTCCGTCAGGTGTTTTTGCACCGGATAGGGCGCGGGCGCAGGGGCGGCGGGATGGTCGGCGGCACGGGTAAAGGCGTTGGTCAGGGCGCGGGCGGTGCGGCCGCTGGGTGCGGCCGCTGAACGCGCGGGTGAGGGTGGTGTCCTCGGGGCAGGCCGCGGCCAGTGCACGGTTCCAGGCCGGGTTGATATCGGCCTCGGGCGTGCGAAGGAGCGCCGTGCCGATCATCGCTGCCGAAGCCCCCAGCGCAAGCACTGCCGCCACCCCGCGCCCGTCACCGATGCCGCCTGCCGCGATCACCGGCACCGATACGGCATCGGCAACGGCGGGGACCAGCGCCAGCGTGCCGACCGTGGCGCGAGGCGCATCCTCGGGCGTGAAGCTGCCACGATGGCCGCCGGCCTCGGCTCCCTGGGCGATGATCGCCTCGGCGCCGGCAGCCTGGGCGGCGCGGGCCTCGGCAACGGTGGTGGCGGTGGCGAACCAGCTAATGCCGCGCTCTTTCAGCGCGTCGACCTGATCGGGGCGGAAAAGACCCATGATGGTCGAGGCAACAGGCGGTGCGGCCTGGAGGATTGCGTCGAACTGCGCGTCGAAATCCACTGTCAACGGGCCATCGGGAGGGGCGGTGGGCTCGGGGCCGAAGCTGGCCAGAAAGCGCGCCTGTGCAGCTTCAAGGCCCGCGTCACGGCGGGGTGGGGTGTCGGGCACCCAGAGGTTGATCTGGAATGCGCCCGCCGATTGCTGGCGAAACCGCGCCGCCCAGTCGGCGATTGCTGACGGTGAAAGCGGCAATGCGCCGCAGGCGCCCATACCGCCCGCATTGGCAACCGCCGCCGCCAGTGCAGGCGGCGAGGTTCCTGCCATCGGCGCCATGAGAACCGGCATTTCAAGGCCGTAACGGGTGCAGAAGGCGTGGGCGCGGTCAAGCGGACGGGTCATGGCAAAGCCTTTCGCATTCAAGGACGACAAGGCTGGCATGGAAGTGGCGCTGGAGCAAGCACTGGCCCGCGTCACGAAAAATGCCTATGATGTGCAATGGCGTGGGCAAGGCGATGATGCGAATTATCTGGGGCGGTCTTGGCGGGATATCGGTGGGGCTGGGTGCGGCCGGCGTCGTGCTGCCGCTGTTGCCGACCACGCCCTTCATGCTGTTGGCGGCCTATTGCTTTGCCCGGTCCTCACCCCGGCTGGAACGCTGGCTGGTGCAGCATCCGCGCTTTGGTCCGGCAATAAGCGACTGGCGCGCGCACCGGGCCATTTCGCGCCGCGGCAAGGTGCTGGCATTGGTTGCCATATCCCTGACCTTTGCCCTGAGTGTGGTCCTGCGCCTGCCGGGCGGGGTTCTGGCATTGCAGGCGGTGGTGCTGTCGGCCGTCAGCCTGTTCATTCTGACGCGGCCCACGGCACCGGCCCGGCACAGCAAAACCGCTAACCCGCAAGTGACGCAGCATTCTTCGCCTTGACACGATCAGCGCTGCCCTGTTGCATGACGCCGCAGAACGACGCGCGCGGGAGGATCTAATTGATTGCAACTTTCCTGAGGCTTTGCCGTATTCTTGACCGCGCCACGCTGTTAGCCTGCGCAAGCGCGGGTGTCGTGCTGGTGGTCATGGTGCTGATCAACGTGGTGCTGCGCTATGGCTTTGGCATGGGTTCGATCAAATTGCAGGATCTGGCGGGTTATGCCTTTGCGGTTTTCCTGATCACCAGCCTGCCGGTCTGTCTGGCGCGCGGCGGGCATGTCCGGGTTGAGGTGCTGTCCGAGCGGCTGTCGCCCACCTATTTACGCGGCGCGGACGCGGTGGCGCTGGTCTTGTTCCTGATACCGCTTTTCGCGTTGATCATCGTGGCCGGATGGGGCGAGCTGACCTATAGCTGGCACGTCTCCGAAGGGTCATCGACACCGGGCGGCCTGAGCGGGCAGTATCTGGTCAAGACAATGTTGCCAGTCGCGGCGGGGTTGATGATCGTGCAAGGGGTGGCGGCGGTGCTTGCCCCGCCACAACGATCGGAGAGCACGCTTTGAGCCCGCAGGAAATGATCCTTGCGGTGATGTTCGTGGCGTTGTTTCTGGGCATCCTCAGTGGCATTCCAGCCATGCTGGCAATTGCCGGGGTACCGCTGGTCACGGCCTTTATTGCCGCGCAGTTCGGGTTCTTCGACCTTAACTTTCTCAATTTCTTTCCGGCCCGCGTCTGGGGCGTGATGACCAACACGCTGTTGATGGCGGTGCCCTTGTTCGTGCTTATGGGGGTGTTGCTGGAACGCTCGAACCTGGCCGAGGCGATGCTCCGCATCTTGGCGAAAATGCTGGGTGGAAGCCCGCGAGGGATGGCGCTTTCTGTGCTGGCATTCAGTGCGCTGATCGCGGCTTCGACGGGGATTATCGGTGCAACTGTGGTGATGCTGGTACTGATCAGTCTGAAACCGATGCTTGAAGCCGGGGTGCACAAGAGGCAGGCGAGCGGGTTGATCTGCGCCTCCGGCACGCTGGGGCAGATCATTCCGCCGTCGATCATCCTGGTGCTTCTGGGCGATCAGATCGGCAACACCTATCTCGAAGCGCAGCAACGCGCGGGAAATTTCTCGCCGCAGCCGGTATCGGTGGCGGATTTGTTCGCGGGGGCGATGGTGCCGGGGCTGCTGCTTGTAAGTCTCTATGCGCTGTGGCTTCTGTTTACGCTCAGGCCCGCCAAAGGGGTGGTGCGGCTCCGGGGAGAGGGGGTGCCTCTAGCCGATGTCCTGTTCACCTTCCTGCCGCCGATGCTGCTGATCCTGGCCGTTCTGGGATCGATCCTGGGGGGCATTGCCACCGCGACCGAGGCCGCGGGGCTGGGCGCGGTGGGGGCTTTGCTGATGGCTGCCTTTGCGACCACAAGTGCGCGCGGCGAGAGGCTGATGATCGCGGCAGCAGGGCTTTCGGCCTTCGCGCTGGTGATGCTGCGTATGGCCGGTTTCGGACGCGCGGCACTGGACAGCCCGGCGGGGATGTTGGCGCTGTTGGCCGCACTTGCGATCGGGCTGGGCGTGCTGGCGGCGGGTGCGCGGCTGTGGCGGGGGCGGATGCTGCAGGGTGCGCTGGTGGAAACCATCCGCATCTCGGGCATGGTGTTTGGTATCGTCATTGCCGCCTCGATGCTGGCGCTGGTTTTTCGCGGCTTTGGCGGCGACCGGACGGTCAGCGCGATGATGGCCGCGCTGCCGGGCGGCGATTGGGGGGCGCTGTTTCTGGTGATGGGCGTGGTCTTCGTGCTGGGGTTCATTCTGGAAGCCGTGGAGATCATCTATATCGTGGTACCTCTGCTGGGACCGGCGGTGCTGGGCAGCGATATCTCGCCGGTCTGGTTTGCCGTCTTGCTGGCAATGAACCTGCAAACCAGTTTCCTGACACCGCCCTTCGGCTTTGCCCTGTTCTATTTCCGGTCCGTCGCGCCCGCTTCGATCACCACAATCGATATCTATCGCGGCGTGATCCCGTTTGTCTTGTTGCAACTCTTGGCACTGGGGCTGATCATTGCTTTCCCGGCGCTGGCAACATGGCTGCCTGACCGCATTTTCGGCTGATCATCAAGGAGGAGAGATCCCATGAAACGCAGAACATTCCTGGCCTCGGGCGCGGGGCTGAGCGCCATTACCCTGGCTGCGCCCGCAGTGGCGCAGGGCGTCATCGAATGGAACATGCCCTCTGGCTTTCCAAAGGCCGCGCCGGGCGTGGGCACCAATGCTACCCGGTTCGCCGAACTGGTGGAAAAAATGTCTGACGGGCGGATCAAGTTGACGGTCTATGGTGCCGGCGAACTGGTTCCGCCCTTTGCCGTCGAGGATGCGGTGCAGCAGGGCAATGTGGCGATCGGCCATACGACACCCTATTACGCAGCTTCCAAAACCGCCGCCGCGCATTGGTTCACCGGCGTGCCCTTTGGCATGATAGCGACCGAGCATTTCGCCTGGCTGAAATGGGGCGGCGGGCAGGAGATCTGGGAAGATATCTATGCCGAGCGCAACCTGAAGCCGATCTACTCGGGCAACTCCGGCGTGCAGTCGGGCGGGTGGTTCAAGAACCGGATCGAGGGGCTGGACGATCTGCGGGGTCTGAACATGCGCATCGCGGGCCTCGGCGGCGAGATGATGCGCAAGCTCGGCGTCAACGCCGTGCTGATGCCTGCGACCGAGATTTTCCAGGCACTGCAATCGGGCGCGCTGGATGCGGCTGAATGGGTCGGGCCATTGCTGGATCAGGCATTCGGCCTGCAGCGCATCACAAACCTGTGCTACACGCCCGCCTATGCCGAACCCTCGGCGGGGCTGGAAGTGGTGGTCAATACCGACGCCTGGGCCGAACTGCCCGCTGATCTGCAAGCGATCATCGAAGCAGCCGCGATGCAGGCGGCGATGGAGGCGCTGGGCCAGTTCGACTATTACAACGTGCAGGCGATGGCGCAGCTGGAAGAGGCCGGGGTGGAGTTTCTGGCCTTCCCTGATGAGGTGGTTTTGGCCATGCGCGGGGCATGGGACGAGGTGCGCGAAGAGCAGCGCGCAGAGAGCGCCGATGCCGCGCGGGTGCTGGAAAGCATCGAAGCCTTCACCGACAAGGCCATCCCCTACAGCGCGGCCTTCATGGAGCGGTATCTGGCCTCGCGCCACTGATCGGTCGCAGCATCTTTTGAGGCCGGGTGAGGGGGGCTTTTTGCCCCCCTCTTCGGCTGCGCCGAATTCACCCCCCGCGCGTATTTCCGGCAAGATGAGGGGGGCGGCGGGATGTGGGGGAACGAAAGAGGCGGCGGCGGTCAGCTGCCGACCATGGCCTGCATGTCGAAGATCGGTAGCAGCACCGCCAGCACGATCACCAGCACCATCGCGCCGACAACCACCATCGACAGCGGTTCCAGCACCACGGCGACGCGTTTGCGCTCGGTACGCAGCCAGCTTTCAGCCAGCACCGCCGCGCGGTCGGTCATCGGTCCCAGCCGGGCCGAGGCCTCGCCTGCCTGGATGAGCTGGCGCGCGACCGGATGCAGGAAGCTGAGCCGTGACAGCGCCGAAGAGAGGTTTTCGCCCCGGCGCAGCGCCTCACCTGCCGCCCGGGCCTCAAGTGCGAAGCCCTCGGTGCCAAGGACATCGGCGGCAAATCGCAGGGCTTCGGTCAGCGGCAGGCGGCTGTTGATGACCAACGCGAGTGTGCGCAGATAGGACGCGGCCTCACTCATGCGCAGGAAGCGCCCGGCCAGCGGCAGGCGGAGCACCAGCCGATCACGGCGGTTTTTCAGGGTGGGCACGCGGCCTGAAGCCACCCCCAGCGCCACCAGCCCCGCCAGCAGGGCCGCCAGCCATGACCAATACGCCTGAATGAAATCCACCACGCCCAGTACCGCCAGCGTCAGCGGTGGCAATTCCTGCCCGGTGGCGGCAAACATGGCGACGATTTCGGGTGCGACCGTGACCATCAGCACCGCGCAGACGATCACCGCCACCCCGGCTACAAAGGCGGGGTAGATCAGCGCCGAGGTGATGGCGGCACGGTCACTGGCGGTGCTCTCCAGATGATCGGCCAGTGTCAGGAATACCGCGTCAAGATCGCCCGAATGTTCGCCCGCACGGATGGCGGCGGTGAACCAGGGCGGCAGCGCTCCGCCCGCGCGTTCCAGCGCCTGTGAGAGCGGCTCGCCCTCCATCAGCGCGGCGCGGGCCTCGGCGGCGAGGCGCTCGATCCGGCTGGCGCCGGCTGCGGTCTGCACGGCCTCCAATGCAACATCGGCAGCCATGCCGGCGCTGAGCAGCACCGCCATCTGCCGGGTGAAGACCGAGAGCATGTCATGGTCGATGCGCCGCGCAGGCGACAGGCTGCGGGTGGGGCGCGGGCCGCTTTGGCTGCTGATCTCGCTGGGCAAAAGGCCTTGCGCAGTGATCTTGGCCGAGGCGTCGGTTTCATCTTCGGCCACCACCACGCCGCGACGGCGTTTGCCGTCAGTGGTGAAAGCGGTATAGGCGAAGGTCTTCACGCGCTTTCCCCGATCACGCGGCGCACTTCATCGAGCGCGGTTTCGCCTGTCGCCACCCGTGCCAGCGCCGCGCGGAACAAGGCAGATCCCTGCCGCCCGCTCAGCGCGCGCATCCGCGCTTCGGGCGCGCCGCTGTCGATGGCTTCGCGCAGGGTATCGTCGATTTCCAGGATATCGAACACGCCGATCCGTCCGTCAAAACCCGTGCCCTCGCAGGCGGCGCAGCCTTGCGGGTGTGCCAGCTGAGAAGGGGCGGCAAGGCTGTGATCGGTGAAAACCCGTGTTTCGGCCTCGGTCGGGGGGCGGGTGATGCTGCACGCGGGGCAGAGCCTGCGCACCAGCCGCTGCGCCAGCACCCCGCGCAGGGTGGCCGAGATCAGGTAATTGTCCACGCCCAGCTCACGCAGCCGGACCACGGCGGACAGGGCGTTATTGGCATGCAGCGAGGAAAACACCAGATGCCCGGTCAGTGCGGCCTCAGACGCCACCAGCGCCGTCTCGGGGTCGCGGATTTCGCCCACCAGAATGACATCCGGGTCCTGACGCAGGATCGAGCGCAGGCCGCGCGCAAAGGTCAGGCCGATATCTGCATTCACCTGCGTTTGCGAGATGCCCGGCAGGTCATATTCCACCGGATCTTCGACGGTGAGAATGTTCCGCTCGGCCCGGTCGGCCAGCCGCAGGAGCGAATAGAGCGAGGTCGTCTTGCCACTGCCGGTGGGGCCGGTGGCCAGAATGATGCCATTGGGCAACCCCGCCAGCCGTTGCAGAAGCGCGGCCTGATCGGTGGTCAGGCCCAGCCGGTCAAGGTCCATCAGGCCGGTGGTGCGGTCCAGAAGGCGCATCACGACCCGCTCGCCGTAATGGCCGGGCAGGGTGGAAAGGCGCAGGTCGATCGCCCGCCCGCCCAGGCGCAGGGCGATGCGGCCGTCCTGTGGCAGGCGGGTTTCGGCGATATCGAGCCGCGCCATTACCTTCAGCCGGGAAACCACGCGTCGGGCGGGCACATCGCGGCGGTCGAACATGGTCTGCATCGTGCCGTCCACGCGCATGCGGGCGCGTAACCCTTCCTCGTGCGGTTCAAGGTGCAGGTCGGAGGCATCGGCACGCACCGCCTGACGCAAGAGCTGGTTCACAAGCTGGATCACCGGCGCTTCGGTCGCATCTTCCAGAAGGTCGCGGGTGGCGCCGGGGCGATCAGGGTCTTCGAGGTCGAAGGCAACATCAGGGGCCTCAGCTGTGCTGCCCGCATCTTCATAAAGCCGGGACAGCGCTGCCTGAAAGTCGCTTTCCGCCAGAGGCGCAGGGTTCACGGGCGCACCGGCGCGGCGCCGCGCTTCGCGCAGTCCGTTGGCGGTGGCTTCAGGACCGATCAGCAGCGCTGCACCATCAAGCGCGACCTGATTGTCACGGGCGAAGGCAAAAGGAAGGGGCGCGCGCTGCATGCCGCGCCCTCATTCGACCAGAAGCCGGGGCGGCAGGGCCGGAAACAGGCGGTCGCGCACCGCACGGTCAACAACGGTTCCCTCGAAAGGTTGGTTCAGGTCTACCCCGTCAAACGGAAAGCCAGAGCGGCGAACCTGCGGGTAAAGCGTGTCATTTCGTGGGCTGATCTGACGGCTGAGCGATTCAGTGTGGCGGGCGATCTCGCGGGTGATGCGCGTGGCCTCGCTGTCATTCGCCACAACACGCGGGCGCAGCATGATCAGCAGCACGCGCTGCCCCTCCTGCACATTACGGCCGCGAAACAGGGCACCCAGGACCGGCAGGTTCGACAGGCCAGGCACCCTTTCGTTCGTGGTGCGCGAGCTGTCCTCGATCAGGCCACCCAGAATGATCACCTGTCCGTTGCCCACGATCGCATTGGTTGACAGGCTGCGCCGTGCCGTCACCTCGCCGCCTGCCGCAGCCGTGGTGCCTGTAAGGTTGGAAACCTCTTGCGCGATGCTCATGCGTACGGTGTCGTCCTCGGTGATCTGTGGGCGCACGCGCAGGGTCAGGCCGACATCCTGCCGCTCGATTGTCTGAAACGGACGCTCGGGAACCGGGCTGTCGCCAACGGTGGCGAAGGTGCCGGTCACAAAGGGCACGTTCTGCGCCACGACGATCTCGGCCTCCTGGTTGTTGAGGGTAAGAACGGCGGGTGTGGATAAAAGCCTGGTGCTGCGTTCGCGGGCGATGGCAGTCAGCAATGCCGCGAAGGTGCGGTTGTCGGAAGCGCCCAGAAAGCCGCCGCCGCCGGGGTTTGGTGTGTTCCCCGCCATGGCTGCGCTTACCAGCGTGATGAGCGAGTTGCGCCCGTCAAGCGCGAAGGACGTGCCGCCGCCGATGGCCTCGTTCAGGATGCCGCCGAACTGCACCGAGAGATCGGCGAAATTCTCGGCTGCGATCTCAAAGATCACAGCTTCAATCAGAACCTGCGAGGGCCGCAGATCAAGCGCGCGGACGGATTGCGCCATGCTTTCCACCCGGTCGCTGGGCGCGGTGATCAGGATGGCGTTGCTTTGCGGTTCGGCCACGACGGTGATTGCCGCGGGGCCCTCGCCGCCTGAGGCGCCGATCGACTGGCGCACCACTTCGGCCAGTTCGCGCGCATCGGCATAGTTGAGGCGCACCACCCGGGAAACCGATCGCTGTTGCGGCAGGTCCAGCTGGCTGACGACATTGCGAATCCGTGTGCGAAACTCGGATGGTCCTGAAACGACAATCGTATTGGCGCTTGAATCGGATGAGATACTGGCACCTGAGGGCGGGTTGGACACGGCCTGAAGGACCGGCAACAGCTCCTCGGCGCGGCCGTGGTTCAGCCGGATAACCTCGACCGAGCGATCACGGGCAGAGCCGAGGCGGTTCACCAGCGCCTCGATCCGGGCGATGTTCTCGCGCCGGTCTGACAGCACCAGAAGCCCTGCCGAAGGAATCGGCGTGAGCATCGCATCGGGGGGGATAAGCGGCTCGACCACATCCATGATCTCGTCGATATCCGAAGCGTCGACGGGGATTGCGCGTGTCTCGAACGCGCCACCCAGGCCACGGCGGCTGCCCGGTGTCAGTTCGCGTGCCGTGCGCAGCGGCACGATCCGGTCGATTCCGTCGCCCTCGACAATGGTCAGCTCGTTGAGTTCGAGGATGTTCAGAAAGATCTCGTACATCGCAGCAGGGGCAACCGGCGTGGGGGCAAAAACCGTGACCGTGCCGCTGACCGACGGGTCGACCAGAAAATTGCGCTGGGTCTGTTCAGACACCAGTTGAACAAAGCTGCGCAGATCGACATCACGCAGGTCAAGCCGGATCTGGGCCGATGTCGACTGTGGTATCGCGATCAGAAACGCGACAAGCAGTAGGAGAAGGGGGGCGAGGCGTCTCATGGGGGGATTGTTGCTTTTTCGGAAAGAAGGTCAACCAAAGAACGCGCTATAATGAATTCAGGGTCCGTCGCGCCGTGGCGGGGTGTCATCATCAGGGTCGCCGGAATCGTCAAAGGTATCGAAACCGTCGAAATCGTCGTAACCGTCGTCATCTGAAAAGGATAGCAGGAATTCTGCGCCATAGCCTTGCAGGATAACGCCGTAAGGCGTGATTTCGATGATTGTCTCACCGCCCGACAGTTCGGAGCCCTCTCGCACCACCTCGATGCCGATCTCGCTTTCGACCAGCGCCCAGCCGCCGTCCCCCTGCTGCAACTCCCGGTCTCCGGCTTGGGCGACCATCCCGCGCAGCCGGTAACCATGTTCGGCATAGGGCAGGTAATCATCTTCGTCGTCTTCATATGCCTCCTCCGGGAGCGGTTGCGGCGCCACGGGCATGGGTGGCGCTGGCTCGGACGGGGGGCCGAAAGCGGCTGGCCAGATACGAGGCGAGGGCGCGATCAAGGTGCCGGGCTGGGCCGCTTCATTTATCGGTGGAGGTGGCAGGGGGGCCGCACGCGGTGTGGGCAGCAAAACCGACAGACCCAAGGTGCCAAGGCCGAAACCTGCGATCACACCACCCACGAGCAGGGCAAGCAGAGGAGCACGAAGCCCCCGATGCGCGGGCGAGGTAACGGATGGTGGCACGGCGGCTCGTGTCTGTACAACTCGGGTGATCGGACAATCCTTGGCTGGACAATAGCGCCCCCTGCCTTTAGCTTTCAATGGACATTTCCGTTATGGGTTCATTGATGCCATTCACCCGCTTTTCTAAAACCCTGTGTCTGGCGGTGGTCGCTGGTGCCCTGATGGGATGCGAGCCGGCGGGAACGCTGGCGGGTGGCGGGGCGCGAAGCGATTATCTGGTCGCCCGGCAAGCGCTGGAAAGCGGTAATTACCCGTTGGCCATCCGCCGATATGAATCCCTGATGTCAAGCTTGGGGCCGGGTGAAAGCACGCGGCTGCAACTGGAATACGCACACAGCCTGCTGCGCGCCAACCGCTTTGACGATGCCATTCAGGCGGCGGGGCTCTTGGCCGCGCGCAATCCGGATTCCATTCAGGCCTCGGCGCTGGCCGTGCGTGGCACGGCCCGCCACGAGGCCGCGCGTCTGGCGATTGAACGCGGTGAACAGGCGCAGGCGCGGGTGCTTCTGGAGGCCGCACGCGCCGATCTGGCTGCCTTCCTGCAACGTCACGCGGCGCTGGATGCCGCTGGCAGCATGCGCGCACGCGCTGAGCTGATCACCGCAGATCTGAACAGCCTGGGTTGAGGCCCGGCGAGGCAGTCTTCGATTTTTCTGTTTGCACAATGGAGGTATCAAGGTACCTTTTCCTCAACTGGACGCCCAGAAGCCAGCCAGTAGTGGTTTGTGCCGGTATCGAGCGCGGCGCTCTAACGAGGGAAGAACTCTATGATTCAACGTTTCAGACGCCATTTTGTGGGCGGAGTACTGACTGCGACATGCCTTGTCGCCGGCTTGACAGGCGCCTCTTCTGCCGAAGCCATGACTCAGTTTCGCGGTGGTGGGTTTCTCAGTGAATTTTCGTCTGAATGCGCCGCCGACGGCTGGGGCGGCATTCATATGGTCACCGCACGCTACCGTCCTTCTGGCCTGGCGATGAACGGTGACCGCACGCGATTGAGTGTATTCACCGAATGGGGTGCGTTCAATTTCAATACCGAGGGGCGGTTTTCGAACACGATGCGCCCGGTCGATGCCTTTGCGATCTTCTCTTCTCCATGGATGCTGGAAAATCCTCGGACCCGTCTTCGGTTGTTACCCGGCAGCAGCACCCGTCTCAGCAACGCGACAACGCTGGTCACATTGATTGGTGAGATGGAAAATTTCGGTGAGGTTGAGAACTGCTCGGTGCGCTTTCGCTTTTACATGAGCCGCCACAACTGAGTGCTCACCAGAGTGCGCCGCCGCTTCCCGGCAGCTGGCGCCTGTTCCGGCCCCGCCGAAACCCAGGTGCGGGGCGCAAGACGAATCAGAGGATGAAGAAATGTTCCGTTTTCGATTGAATGAGCGCCTTGGGCGCCTTGGCCGTCTGACTGCCATTGCGGCGGTGATGGGCGCGATGGGGGCAAGTGCTGCCTCCGCCCAGATCCATTTCCGAGGCGGCGGTTTTGTGGCGAACTTCTCAGGCTGCGAAGAATATGGCTGGTTCAACAACCAGTCTCACATGATCCGTGCGCGCTACCGGCCGGCGGAACTGGAAGGCAACAACAACGAGGCCAGCCTGTCGCTGTTTCTGCACACGGGTACTGAGAATTATCGGCGGCAGGGGCCGCTTGATTTCACCTTTCAAAGCTTTCAGAGCAATTTCATCTGGACGGGATCGGGGCGCACCACGCCGCGCCCTCGTATCCGGGTGTTTTCACAAAGCCCTGAGGTAATCACTGAAGAAACGCGAGAAGTGCAGATGCGCATGCGTATCCGCAATTTCGGAACATTGGCTGGTTGTCAGGTGGATGTTGGCATCGTCATGACAAGGTTTCCAAGGCTGAACTGACATCGGGATTCCCACGCTTCCCCGGCCTTCCCTTTGGGCCGGCCGGGGAAGTTCAGGGACGCCCGTCCACCGGCGCAAGAAACGCACCCAGCGTTTCGGCCAGTTGAACAAGAGTCATCGGTTTGGTCAAATATCCGTCGAACCCCGCATCGCGCGTGCGGCCGATCTCGTCGCGAAGCGCATTTGCCGTCAGCGCCACGATCGATACCGAGCTGACAATATCAAGCCCTGCCTTGGCCTCTTGCGCGCGGATGGAAGCAGTCATGGCATAGCCATCCATCACCGGCATGTGCAGATCGGCAAGGATCAGACCATAGGGTTTATTCTGCCACATCTCCAACGCCACCGCGCCATTCTCAGCCAGATCGGGTTGCAGCCCCAGAAGGGCAAGCTGGCGCAAGATCACCTTCTGGTTCATCGGGTCATCTTCGACCACCAGAATCGGATGATAATGGCTGGCATCGAAATGCGGCGAGCTTGTGTCGATGGCCTTCGCGCCGTCCAGCGCTGAGGCGCGCGGTGTATGGGACAGAGTGCCGCTACACGCGCGCTGCACGGCCCTGACCAGCGCGTCGCAGGTCAGCAGCTCGGTGCGAAGGCAGGTGGCACCGGAAAAGGCATCGTCGGCGGGGCTATCGGCGCCCGACATGGCCGGGTCTGGTGCCTTGTCGCACAGCAGCACGCGTGGCAGGGTAGGAGGCAACTTGGTCTTCGTCTCAAAATCTGCACCAATGATCAGAACTGCGGCGCGCGCAGTTGCCGCGTCAGTCGCTTCCACGCCATCCTCTGCATTCAACCACGTGACATGCGCGCCCTCGTGGTGAAGGTAGCGTGCCAGATCCCCGGCCAGATAGGTCTCACTTTCGGCCAGAAGGCAATGCAGGCCGTTGAGCCGCAGTGAGGGCGAGGATTGCGGCTCCACGGGATTCAGCGGGAGGGTGACGCTGAAGGCCGAACCGATATCAGGCTCACTATCGACGGTTATCTGGCCGCCCAGCCGGTCGACAATCCGCTTGGTGATTGCAAGGCCAAGGCCCGTGCCGCCAAACCGCCGGGTAATCGTGCTTTCGCCCTGTACGAAGGGTTGAAAAACCCGCTCGCGCATCGTTTCGCTCATGCCGATGCCGTTGTCGCGCACCGTCAACCGCAGCGTCGGGGTTTCGGCGACCACCATTTCGGCCCGCAGAAACACCTGGCCCGGACCGTTGCGCCCGCCGCTGAACTTGATTGCGTTGCCAAGCAGGTTGTATACTACTTGTCGCAGCCTTGAGGGATCGGATACGATGCGCACCGGCACCGGTGGGTCGATGAACAAGCTGATGCGAACATTGCGCTGAAACGCGTAGCCGCTGAGTGCGCGTGTATTCTCAAGGATCAATGCGGGAAGATCAAACGCCTCTTGGTCAAGCGCCATTTCGCCCGCTTCGATCTTGGATAGGTCCAGCACATTGTCGATCAGGCCCAACAGATGTTGCGCCGAGCCGCGCATATGCTGCAGGAGCGACGATTGGTCGGCATCAAGGGCACTGTGCGACAGGACTTCTGCAAACCCGAGCACGGCGTTGAGAGGTGTGCGGATTTCATGGCTCATGGTCGCCAGAAAGATTGATTTCGCCTGATTGGCCTGCTCGGCAAGCTGGCGGGCCAGACGATCAGCTTCGGCGGCGGCCCGAAGCGAGACGTCGCGCACCGCGACGATGTAGAATGCCTCATCCTCTTCGACAAACCGGCTGAGCGTAACCTCGGCGGGGAAATCGCTGCCGTCGCGGCGGGTACCTTGAACCGTTCCCCAGACCGTTCCCTTGGACGAGAAGGATAGCTTTGTCAGGAAATCTTCCATCACTGCAAGAGGTTCGGTCTGGCTGTCCTTGCGGATCAGTTTTTCCAGCGGCTTGCCCGCCAGCGTGTTGGGAGGGAACTGATACAGCAATTCTGCCTGTCGGTTGGCCATCTGGATCACGCCCGCGCCATCGACAATGAGTGTGGCATCAGGGGCGCTGTCAAACAGGCGGCGAAACTTGGTTTCCACCTGCTGCGAACGGCGGGTGGCCTGTTTGATGTCGCTGACATTCTCATGTGCGACCAACACCATCGTCTCCTCCAGATCAGAGAAGCGTTTGATGGTGCAGCGATACCAGGTTATGCCGCTTGGCGTCGGGCAGGCATACTCGCAACTTCCCTGCGAGATATTGCCGGACAGGACGTCGCGCAGAAGCTGTGTCGCCTCCAGCGCCTCCGGACACGCGTTCAAGGATGTTTCGCAAACTTCCAGATAATTCGCATGGATACCGGTTGCGGCCGGGTCAGCGCCGTTGATGCGCGCATAGGCATTCCAGGCTGCATTGGCGAAAATGATCTTTCCAGATCCGTCCAGCACCGCGATATGCGAATTCACCGTATCCAGCAGCACGCGGCTGAACCGCTCGCTGGCCTCGACCGCGGCTTTGGCGCGATGTGCTTGCAGCATGCCGCCCAAGCCAACCCCGGCAAGACTCATCACGGCGCGCACCATCTCGGAGCTACGAAATGATGTCCGGCTCATGACTGACAGAACGCCCAGCATCTCGCCGTGGGAATCCAACAGCGCGGCGCCGCCATAGGCAGCGATGTTGTGTCTGGCCAGACCGACGTCGTCGGGGAAACGCTCGCACACCCGTTCGCCATAGACGCAGATCCGACTGTGCAAAGCTACATCACAGGGGGTTCCGGCAAGCGCATAACGATAGTTCTGCGCAGGCGCGCCATCTGCAAAAACCGCGACGGTTTCCAGAAAACCCGGCGCGTCGGCACAGGGCACCGACAACTGCACCATATCCATCTCCAGGATCTGACACAGCCGCTGGGTGGCATGTTGGGCGAAGTCGATAAAATTCATGCCCGCGCTGTCGACCGACAAAAGCCGCAGCGCCTCATCGATGGCCCTTGGCGTCGTGATGTTCTCGACAAACAGGATCGCGCCGCCGACCGCCCCTTTTTCGTCATGCCAGGGTGCCAGTTCCCAACGGTGCCATGAGATCGTTCCATCGGCGCGGTGCCACGGTGCTTCGGCAGCACTCAGATGTTCGCCCTGTAGGACCTGCTGATGGGCGTCACGCCAGCGTTGGGGAAGATTGGGGAATATGTCATAATGCAACTGTCCGATCAGTTCCCTGTCACCGAGATCGAACAACTTCGTCCAAGGACGGCTGACGGAAACGTAGCGCATATGCTTGTCGAACATCACCAACGCTACTGGTGCCCGACAGACGAAGTTGGCCAGAGCATGGGGGTTTTCGCGCACCTCAGGCGGCAAGGCACCTGCGATGCCCCCGTTGGAATGAACCAAGATAACCGTATCAGAAACATTGGGGGGATAGTTGTTCATATAGGTGGACGACCCCTTCATCGAAAAAGGCGATGCCACGCCAAACGGACAAACAACAAACGTCAGGATACCGGATGTCCCCCCAAAAAACAACCTGCGCCTGTGTCGGTCAACGTCGACAGATCTGCCTCGGACGCAAGGAAATACGTTGCGGCAGTTTCGCAAACCATGTCGTCCATCTGGCTTGAGAAGCCCATGTCTGCCGGGGTTTCGCGCAAGTTGTTCGTGATTGTAAGCGGTTTGTGGTCACGGTAATCTTGAGAAGATAGCCGGCCCCATGACCACCGGATACGGCCCGGACCGCTTGCACCGGAACCGAATATGCAGTGCACCGCCGGGAAGCCGGACAATGTTGTGAACCCGATCAGCCAGGTGCGATCTTTCCGTCTCGCCGGCCTTCGGTTCCAGGGGCGCGCATCGTGGTGGCAGCCTTGGCACTTTGGTCAGGTCTGTCTTCCCGATCAGCGTTTGCAGCGCATTCTAACCACGATTCTTTCGGGGAATTGCCTGTGTGCGGGTTGGAGATCCAGGGGAGATTGCCCTTCAATCTCACGTCCGTTTTCGGGACGGATCTGGATTTCGGCGGTCTGGCGGTCTGGGTCTCTTGCGGCGATGCGCTCGTCGATGGACTTGAGGCATCGCATCCTCGCCTCGATCCGGCTTCGGATGTGGTATCCGGTCCATCGTTTCCAAAACGCTCGACCATGATATCGCGTCGCGCGCAGTGTGTCGTTCCGGGCGCGTGCCGCCGGGCAGTCTTCCTTCCACAGACCACCGCTCCTGCGGATCGGAAGGATCGGGATGGCGTCACGAGCGATGATGGCGTTATGGCAATGGCGCGGGTCATGTGCGCCGTCGGCGCTCACCGTGCCGGTCTGCTCGCCATCGGGGATCTGGACGGCCAGTGTCTTCTGGCGTCGGCAAAGGGTGGTGTCGTCCGGCACCGGCCTGTCCAGGTTCGCCATCCTGAGCAAGCTGGCTACCATCCCAGTCATTTGCCGGAGCGGCAGCTTGAGCAAGACCCTGAGGGTCAGGCAGAACTGGATCGCCGCATCGGAGAACACCGCAGGCCGACCGGGGTTGCCGTCGTGCGGCGCCAGCCAGGTCATTTCCTGTCCCACCAGATCAGCAGCGACCCGCGCTTACGCAGCGAAGCCGTGTAGCTGGACCAGTTCGGCGTGCGATAGCGGGCGGGGGGGCTTGCTCATGCCACCCGTCTAACCGGATGGATTCCCGATGTGAATCCTCAACGGTCAGAGTTCTGCAACAACGCCTAACGAGATAGCTAAACACGTATCTTAGATCAGGGTAAAAGGGTAGGCAGGCGGTGCCGATCAGCGTCAGGCGGCTGGCCCCGGTGCGGGCAAGAACCAAGATCACGCATGACGGAGAGCATCAACCGGTTGCATCCGGGCCGCTTTCCAAGCCGGATAGAGGCCGAACACAACCCCGATAACAGCAGCAAACCCGGCAGAGATAACGAACGCCTCAACCGAAAAAGCGGTTTGCATTTCAAAGATCTGTTCGGACATGAGTATACCGGCCATACCCACCAGTGCACCGATGAGCGCCCCAAGGAAAGACAGGACTACTGCCTCGACCAGAAACTGCAAGAGCAGATCCCGTGGATTCGCGCCCACCGCCGCGCGAATACCAATCTCGCGCGTGCGCTCCGAGACCGAGACCAGCATGATGTTCATGATGCCGATACCTCCGACCAGAAGCGAGATCGACGCCACCGCCCCCAGAAGGGTTGTCATGGCCGAGTTGGCGGCCTCCTGCATCCTCAGGTAGTCGGCCATGTCCCGTATGCGGAAACTGTCCTCTTCATCGTCCAGAAGACCGTGACGCTGGCGCAGCAGAGGTGCAATGTCCTGCGCAACCCACTCCATCGAAATGCCTTCTGCAACGCGAACGATGATAGTGTTGACGGATTGAGCCCGCCCGGCGACCCGGCCAAGCAGGGAGTTGCGTGCGGTCACAAGAGGCATCAGCAGGATGTCGTCGAAATCGCCGCCATCCATCGACTGCCCCTTCGGCTCCAGAACGCCGACCACCTGCACTGACAGATGATTGACGCGTATCATTCGATCAATCGGATCGGTATCGCCAAAAAGCTGTCGTGCCACCGTCTGTCCGATGATCGCAACTGTGCCGCCAAATGCAATTTCGTCCTGGTCGAAGTTGCGTCCGTCACTTAACCCCCAGTCGCGCGCGGCCAGGAAAGCGTCTGTGGTTCCCTGAACCGAGCTTGACCAGTTGCGGTTTCCGAAAACCATATTGACCCTTCCGCGCACTATGGGCGCGGCGGCGAGGACGTCCTGCACCTCGATCGCGATTGCCATGGCGTCCAGATCCGTCAGACTGGGCCGCCGCCCCGAACCAGTACTCGCACCGGCCGTGCGACTGCTGGAGGGGCTGATCATCAGCGTGTTGGTTCCCAACCGCTCTATCTCGGCGCGGATCTGCTCGCGGGTGCCCGCGCCGATCGCGACCATGACGATCACGGCCGCCACGCCGAACACGATCCCCAGCATGGTCAGGACGCTGCGCAACTTGTTTGCCCTGAGTGCTCGCAAAGCTTCGCGAATATTGAGAAACAATTTCATTCGCGTGCCACCACAAGCCGGGGCCGGACGCGGGTCTGTTCGTCGGACTGCACACGACCATCCTTTAGCTTGACGATACGTGGCAAGGTTGCGGCAATTGCCGGGTCGTGCGTGATCAACACAAGAGTCAGGCCCTGCGCGTGGATCTCGAACAAGAGCGCCATCAGCGCCTCTGTGGTCCGCGAGTCGAGGGCGCCGGTTGGTTCGTCGGCCAACAGAAGGTCCGGCTTGCCCGCAAGGGCTCGGGCGATGGCGACGCGCTGCTGCTGACCGCCCGAAAGCTGGGCAGGAAGGTGATGGGCACGATCAGCGATGCCAACCGCTTCAAGCATCTCCCAAGCCCGGCGGCGCCGTTCACGCCCGCGCAGGCCCGCGTAAACCATTGGCAACTCTACGTTTTCTAGCGCACTGGCCCTCGCCAGCAGATTGAAGCTTTGAAACACAAAGCCGATCCGCTTGTTGCGCACCTGTGCCAGCCGAGTCCGTGACAGTCGCCCGATATCTTCGCCATCAAGCAGATATTGCCCGTTGCTGGGGCGATCAAGACAACCAAGCAGGCTCATCAGTGTCGATTTGCCCGAGCCAGAGGTTCCCATGATGGCAACCGCCTCGCCCGTCGCTATCGTGAGGTTGACATCGGCCAGGGCATCGACATCGATGTCTCCCATCCGAAACCGCTTGCCCAACCCCCGCGTTTCGATCATCAGAACCCTCCGACAAGGAGCCGACCGCCCGGTTGCCCCTCGATCACGCGTTCCATTCCGACAACCACAGGGATACCGGCCTCAAGCCCCTCGCCGTTGATCTCGCTATGTGTTTCATCGTTGACACCGCGCTCAACGGGGATCGGGCGCAGACCGTCTCCGCCATCGTCCACCCAGATCGCGCGCCCCTGCGGAAATTCGGAATCCGGCGGCGCAAACCGCAGGGCTGCGTTCGGCACGGTGAAAACATCCTCGCGCCGGTCGATGATGAAGCGGGCATTCGCGGTCATGCCCGGCAACAGGCGCAGATCCGGATTGGCGGCCCGCACCACGACCGTATAGGTGACGACATTCTGTTGAACCTGCGGCGTCTGTCGGATCTGATCGACCATTCCGGCGAAAAGCTGGTTGCGATAGGCATCGACCGTGAATTCCACCGTCTGGCCCGGCACGATCCGGCCGATCTCGCTTTCGTCGATCGAGGCGTTGACCTGCATGGCGCGCAGATCCTGCGCGATGGTAAAGAGCGGTGTGCCCGAGTGCACTGTCTGACCGATCTCGGCATCGCGGCCAATGACGATTCCGTCCACAGGCGCGCGCACGATGCTGCGCTCCAGTTCGATTTCGGCCATGCGCAGCGCGGATTCGCGCTGGCGAAGGACCGCGTATTGATTAACCAGTTGCGAGCGCGCGGCCTCTACCTCGGCCTCGGCAAGATTGACGAGCGCCGAGCGTCCTTCGACCTGCGCATCGACCACCCGCGCCTGTATCTGCGTTGTCTCCAGCGCCGAAGCCGCGCGTTCCAGTTCTACACTGCTCAGAGAAGCGGCCAGTGCTTGCCGACGGCCGAGTTCGCGCTCGGCATCGCGCACCTGCAGGGCAAGATTTTCGGCATTCGTCTGGGCCGCGCGCAGATCAAAGCGCGCATTCTCAAGCCCGGCCTCGGCTCTTCGGATTGCCGCCCTCTGGGTTTCAATGCCGGCAAGCGCCACATCGCGATCCGCCGCTGCCATCTCGACGGCGATTTCCAGAAGCGTGGTGTCGATCAGGGCAATCGGCTGGCCTTGGCTGACAGTATCGTTGAAATCGGCCTCAAGCGCGGTGATCTCGCCCCCTGCGGTGGCCGGAACCGAGACAATCGCCACCGGGCGCAGGGTTCCCGTGGCATTGACCGCCGACACGATATCGCCACGCTCCACCGCTCCCCAGCGCCAGACCGGGGCGGGTGGCTGCCGTGATGTGCCCAGATCGTTCAACACGGTTTGCGCGCGTTCTGAACCCTGTTGCGCCCAACGTTCGACAGTCGCGGGGTCGTAAAGCCACATCCCGCCAAGGCCAAGGGCTGTCAGGGCAATCACGACGCTCAGGAAACGCAACATTCCACACCCTCAACAGCGCGATGAAAAGAACCACGCCATAAAACCAAAAAGGAAGGCGGAGATATCCGCCTTCCCCTGTTCCTATCGTCGTCGATCATCGCGGCGTGTCAAGCGCGCGAATGGATCAGTCACAATAATCGAAATTGGTGCTGCCCACGTCACGGGTGCGGCTGATGTCACAGCTTGGCTCGGACTCAGTGTAGCTTTCCGCTACCATGCAGGTTTGAGGGTTAGGTGAATTACCCGGTTGAGTGAGGGTCTGATACGAAATCGTTCCCGGTGTCACTGTTACAGCAACATGGTTTCCAGAACTGTCGCAGTCCACGTCATTTCCGCTTCCGCCATGATAGCAGGTCGTAACTGGATCACCACCGCCGACCGAAACGGTGTCTGATGTCCATCCGGTCTTGGTTCCGTCACATACAGGCGGTAGCTCCGCCATTGCCCCGCCAGCGCTCATCGCCACAATCAAAGCGGCCAAAGAAAGCATCTTTTTCATCGAACTCATCCTCCTAATACGGGCACCATACCGATCGCGCCACTCACCAAGGATCATTCTACTTGTTGTGCGGGCGTCGGAGAATATGGCCAAAGGATATCCTCTGATGCCAGAAAAATGCCACTTTAGCGTGTGCCTCGCCTCGTTGTTGACACATTCTTGCCTTTTTCTTCTTGCTGTTTCGAAAAACACGATCAATCATAAATCTGTTCAGGGCATTGTTGCCGGTTGGTCCTGCTCAATCCGGCGAATCGGCGAAAACGTTAGTATTTATCTAGTAAACAAAGGCTTTCCTCATGACGGTAATGCCTTCAGTCGGAACATGCGTGCGAAACAATCGTGCTCCGGTCATGATCATTGACCACCGACCCGTGATGCGTCTTGCGCTGAAGAAGATCCTGTCCGAGACAGCGGATCAGGTGCAGGTGATAGAATATGCCAATGCCTTTTCGGCTCTCTCGGCGTCGGACAAGAACCCCGACAGTGTCGTCTTCGCAGCCCACGCACCGCCAGATCATGATGGCCTCGCATTGTTGGCGCGGTTGCGGGGAGACGGGCAGCCAACGCGGCTGGTTCTTTACGGAAACTCTTTCGGTTTCGATGCGGTCATGACTTCGCTACGCGCGGATGTCGATGGCCTACTGCCAGAATGCGCGGCGCTGGTGGAATATGTCGAATGCTTCAACGCCGTCTCGCAAGGGGGAAAATGGCTGTCACAAGCAATTCTGAATACTGCCATGAAAGATCCGGTTGCGATGGCAGACACGTCCGATAACGCGCTGTCGGACCTTACGAGACGTCAGCAAGAGATCGCGCATATGATTGCGCAGGGGTATTCAAACAAACAGATTGCCCATGCAACCGGCCTCGCCGAAGGCACCATCAAGATGCATATTCACCGCATATTCCGTCGGCTGAACATTCCGAACCGTGCCGCGCTGGCTGCGGTTGTCGGAGATCGCTTGCAGGCCATTCTTGATAACCAGGCTGTGCAGGACAATGACCTTGATTTGGGTTTGATTTCCACAGACCAGTGATCCGGGCTTTCATCGAGAAGTGACCCACATCCGACAACGGAAAAATCCGGAAGACATGCGGACGAGGATTCCTGCGGGCGAGGCATGGTGATCGACGGCGCTGCGTCATTGTCTTTTTGATCAAATCGCAGTCGATGGCAGCAGCCTCGCCGCCCACTTCGGAACCAGTCGCGAGGCCGTTCTTCCGGCTAGTGGCAGGGAGGGCATTGACCAGAAGAACCGCCTAGTTCTGGACGCTATCTGCTATGGTGGGGGCGACGGCTATGACTCCGGTCTACAACATGACCGTCAAACCCTCATGGCGATGCTTGGGCTTCACCTCGTGGATGCGTAGAATTCTACGTCGAAGCCCGGCGTTGCCTGGGCGTGAAGCGGCTAGGGTTCGATCGAAACGTTACTGCTACGAAGCGCCTGATACGCATCATCACAATGATCGAAACGGGATCACATTGTCACCGCGCATGAAAGCTGCTGCGCCTTCGGTCTCGATCGCCTTGATCGCAACGTCGCGAGCGTCCTTGTCCGAGGCGAACTGCTCCTCCCAGACATGACTGGTGCCGTCAGGATCGACGACCTCCAGCGTCCAGGTGCGGTCGGTGTCCAGCCGGTGGATTTCAATCTGGAAACGCACACCATCGACCGTGATTGTCTGGCTCTTTCCTGAGGTCACGAGATTGGGTTCGTTGTCGTCAGTCATGCCGCTGCCTCGGTGTCGCCGGTCGTCTCTGCTGAATATGCGGACAGGAGCAGGTGCGTCAATCGGTGCAGCGCCGTGACATGCTGATATTCTCGAACGGGTGTCTGCGGGGGGTAGGTGGCGAAAGTCGTCTCGTTCAACCCGGATCGAGCGATAGTCATTCATGAGGCGACGGGCGTCATACATGGCAGACGGCTGTGCGGCCGCGCCGAACAGGTTGAAATCCGTCCAGAGCGTGCAGCACAACAACCGCGTGCGCCCGATCTCCAGCACGGCTTTCTGCCCATAGGTGGCGCCGACCCGTTCGGCGGCGCGCAACTTGTCCTCTCTGTCAATTCGACCTTCATAGAAATCGTGGTTGCCGAAGAAGATGGCGATCCGGGCGCAGGGTAGCTGCCGGGACAGCCATTCCAGGGCGCGCGGCCAGCGCCGAGTTCCATCGTTGATCAGATCGCCAGCAACGATGCAGTGGTGGATGCCTTCGCGCCATTCCGTGGAAAGATGCGTGAAAGGGTCACGCCTGGCGGCATGCCAGTGGTCGAGATGCAGGCCGATAGCGGATATGCAGGCCAGGAAGAGGGCGACATCAACTCCGAACACACAGACGCGGGACCGGCCCATACCCGTCGAAAGCATCGTCGTTCAGGAACTGCCGCCCGGCAAAGCCCGCCTGTTCGGCGCGCGACAGTCCGGCCTCGTCACAGACCTCTGACCAATGCGCGAGGGTGGTGCCGACCAGATGATCGACGATCTGCCGGAACTGCGCGCGGCTTGGGGAGTATCGCAAGGGCACAAGCCGACGCGGGGCTGTTCGCGGAAGCCTTTGAGACGGCGCGCAACGTGGAAAACAACAGTTATACATTGGCCGCAATCGCAGGGGCGCAAGCCAAGACAGGATTGATCCAGGAGGTGCTGGAGCGAGCCCGTAGGTCGTGTCTCGGAGGTGGTGGGAATTTGAAGGCGGCGTAATCTCCGGGTGAACATCCACCCACCCAACCGGCGGGGGCAACCGCCAGGGAGATCACGCCATGAACCAGATTACCGACACTGCGAGCTTTGCGCTACTGGCCGGGGAGGCCGGGTTCGACCCGATCGAGGAGCGGCTCCGGGCCAAGGTCCGCGCGACCATCGAGGCCGTCTTCGAAGAGGAACTGATCAGCTTTCTCGGCCGTCTTCGCTACGATCGGGGCGATGGTGCCGCGAAAGGCTATCGCCACGGACACCGCGAACGGCAGCTCACCGGCACCTTCGGGACGGAAACGGTGCGGGTGCCGCGCGCCCGGATCGAGGGTGACGCAGGCAAGGTGACGGAATGGCGCTCGAAGGCGCTGCCCCGTTATCAGCGGCTGACGAAGAAGGCCGAGGCCCTGATCGCCGCAGTCTATCTTGCCGGCACCAACACGCGGCGCGTCAGGCGGGCGCTGTTCGGGCTGTTCGAGGGGGCCATCAGCAAGGGTGAGCCATTGAGGCGCCATTGGATCAAGCCCAATGGCGAACGTCAGCCGCGCCTGGCGCAAGGTGAAGACGGACTGGGACGCCTGGTGTGCGCGCAGTCTGACCGATGAGGATATCGTCCGCCTGATCCTCGATGGCACCGTGATCAGGACGTGGCTGGACCGCAAGGCCACGAACATCTCGGTGCTGGCCGCCATCGGCGTGCGCCGCGACGGCCAGAAGGTGCTGTTATTCATCAGGACTATGGGCGGGGAAAGCACAACCGCCTGGCGCCAGTTCCTCGACGATCTCGACGCCCGCGGCCTGAAACGGCCCGAATTCGTGATCGTCGACGGCGCCCCGGGGCTGGAAGCCGCGCAATTGGCGCTCTGGGGCGACGACCTGCCGATCCGGCGCTGCACGGTTCACAAGCACCGCAACCTCTTGGCGCACGCCCCGAAGCCCATGCAGGACGAGCTGACAGAGGACTACCGCGAGATGATCTACGCCGAGACCGCGGCCGAGGTGGAGAAGAGGCGCAAGGCCTGCTTCGGGGAAACGGTCCACTGGACCGTTTCCTGATCCTCCGCAGCTGCGCAAATGGCGCCTGAAGTGCCGGGCGGTGGCCGACAGCCTTGAGGAAGCCGGGGCGCGGCTGTTCACTTTCACCCGCCTCGATCCGTCGCAATGGAAATCCACCCGAACCACAAACGCCATCGAACGTCTGAACGAGGAGTTCCGCCGCCGTATCAAGACCCAGACCGTGCTGCCCTGCGCCGAGCCCGTGCCGATGCTGCCCTGGGCGTTGCTGGCCTCCGGCCAGATTCAGATGCGCAAGGTCGACGGATGAGAGACCCTCTCTCAGCCCCTCGAGCCGATGCCCCTTGACCTCGCAGCCTGAAAAACCGACCCTTCACACGCCCGGAGCGCGCCGCCAGGGGATTTCCACAGCATTCGCGACACGACCAGCCCGTAGGCTCGAACCTCGATCCTTGGCACGCGCGCATGCACTGTTCCTGATCCTGGAAGTTCATCCTGAAAAAAGGGTGATCGCGGAGACGCTCGAAGCTGTCCGTAGTATCGAAAATTTACTCGGCGAAGATGTGAGCTCTCGGGTCACGTATATGACCAGAATCGCAGTAGCGCATCCAGAACTGGGGTTGCTCGAGGAGGCGATCGAAATGGCGCGCAACCTCAATATCAACTACAGGCGTGCAGGCGCGCTGCAATCGATCGCAAGAGCGCTGACAGAATGAGTTCCTACAGAAATCGCTCTCGTTTGGCGACACCGCGAACCGGCCGCACTGGGTCGAGCTGGCCCGCGACCCCTGTCACGTCCTCGAGGTAATCCGAACCTGGCAGGGACCGCCGAGCGGACCGAGGCTAACTTCGAAGGAAGGGAAGGAAAACGCCCGCTCACTGTGATACGGTGCCTGCCGGAGCCGACCCCAGCATACTTGCACACGAGCCTGGAAGTCGGCAAAGCCCAGACGTCATGAGCGACGGTGCGTATTAACCCATGCACCACAGGGTCAGACGAGTTGGCGATCTTGTTTTCGCCGACCTGCTTTCTCCAGCGTGACCACCAACTCGTCCTCCTCTCAGCCTCGTCATGATCGGCGTCGGAGCTGGAAACGGCAGCGGTCTGGGACCGATGGGTGGCTTTGGATGTGACGAACCTGCGCAGAACGCCCATGCTGTGCCCTGGTGATGTGCATGAACGGCTTCACGGGTGCTGATCGGGCGGCGGATGACATCGCGATGAACGGATACGGTCTGTGCCAAAAGGGCGACAGGTAGACGAAATTTCCGTGTTTCCGGCTGTCAGATTGACTCCTCAGCCACCACTGCCTATCTCTGCTCACATGGTGATGTTCTTTCCTCTTGTCAGGGTCCGGACCCGCTCCGTTGCCCTTCTGACGCGGTCTCTGCCCCGGGCAGAGGCGATCACCTGCTGACGCCTCCACCCGGGGTATAATTCTCAAGGAAACCCAGGTCAGCTGGACGGGCATCTGCCCGTCGAGGAGTCATCATGCATCTTCATTCCGATGCCCGGCACCCAGGCGGTGCGGGGCGGTCCACGCATGTTCATTACCCTTTGCGAGGCAACAGCGGCCGCACGGACGATATCGGCGCGCGTTTGTCGTGCCGTCCGATCCTGAGCGCGGATGACTACTGGCAGTTGCAGAACCATCGCCGCCGGTTCGAGGAGCTGGGCGCGCCCCGGTTGCGGCACCTCGCCCGGTTGATCCGCGCCAAGTCATCCGTTGCGCGGATCGTCGCCACCGAGGATCTGCCAGGCGACATCGTCACCGGCGGGGCGCTGATCACCTATGCGATCACTCGCCAGCGCCCCCTGACACGCCGTCTCTACCACTGGGATTACCCCGCGCGCGGCTGTGGTCTGCCGGTGGGCAGCTTTCCTGGCATCGCGCTGATCGGCATGTCGGTCGGGCAACGCGCGCCGCTGGTCGATGGCGAAGGGTTCGAGGGTGAGATCCAGGTGATCGCCGTCCATGAACAGGCGGCCCCTGATCCGGCTCACTGCGCCTGAACCCGCGCAACCAATCAATCCAACTTACCCATTCTGGAGGCTATCATGGCCCGTTCTCTTCGCCGCGCCCGCGCGGTTCTCGATGCAACCCTGATCGAGCGACTGGAATCGCTTGCTGGCGCCGCGCTCACGCGTCTGCCTGAGGTTGCCTATCCGCTGGTGAACAAGCTGACCTCGGCCAAGCTGGTCCCTCCCGCGCGATTGCCAGCCGATGTGGTCACCATCGGCAGCCGGTTGAGCTACCGCGATGAGCTGACAGGGCGCAGCCAACAGGTGACGCTCGCCTGGCCAGAGCATGCCGATATCAGCGGTGGCATCGTATCCATCCTGACGCCGGTCGGCGTGGCGCTCCTGGGCTTGTCGGCGGGCGACCGGTTTCGCTGGACCACCCGCGCCGGTGAAAAGCGCGCCTTGACCGTGCTCACGGTGTCGGCCGAGCGCGCGCCTGCCACTGAAGCTTAGGCCCCGCTTGTTTCCAACAATTCCGGCCCTTTGCCAGGGCTAACCCCGTTCCAGGAGGAAAGATGCGATGTTTCGCCGGTTCATACCCATCATCTGCGCCAGCTGTGGCGAGCCGTTGCCGCGCGCGGCAGCAGGGCGCTGCCCAACCTGTCGCAAGGATTTCACGCCGATTGCGCCCGCAGGCTGGATTGACCCGCGCAGGCCGACGACAGCCCGCGCGGTGAAACGCGAGAAGGAACGGATCACCGCGCCGCGTGACCCCAGGCGGTTGCCATGACCGGTTTGCGCAAGCTGGTCGCGCCGGTCAGCTATCTGGTTGTGCTCGTGGCCCTGGCGCTGTCGGGGTCCGCGCTCAGCGTGCAGTTCGGGTTCGGCCCCCTGAGCGAGCAGGGGCGCAATATGCTTCAGATGGGTGCCTATCTGGGTATTGCCTGGCTGCTCAGCCGGATCGCGGACCTGGTGTTGACCGATCTGCGGCCACGAAACCGCCCGGTGCCGAAGCTGCTGCGTGATCTTGTTTCCGTGCTTTTGTTCCTCATCGCCGTGGTCTCGGGCGGGATGCTGCTGATGGGTCACAGCGCGGGCAGTGCGCTCGCCGGATCTGGTGTGGTGCTGGCGCTGGCGGGTTTTGCGATCCGCAACGTGGTGGCCGACACGCTTTCGGGGATCGCCCTTGGGCTGGAGGCGCCGTTTCGCATCGGCGACTGGGTCGATATCGAGGCGCTGGCGCGGGGCCGGGTCATCGAGATCGGCTGGCGCACGACACGGCTGCTGACGCGCGATTCAACCTATGTGATCTTGCCGAACAGCCAGATCTCGCGTCAGAGGATCGTCAACTACAGCGCACCGCGTTCCGAGTTTCGGGCGCAGATGGAGATTACGCTCGATCACGCCGTCCCTGTCGCTGAAGGCGCCGAGACCCTGCGCGCCGCCCTGGAGAACGCACCGCTGATCAAGCAAGCCCCACCGCCTGATGTGCGGGTGCTGGCGATCGAAGCCGAGGGCGTGCGCTATGCCATGCGCTACTGGCTGGAGCGCTTCGATAACGAGATTGATTGCCGTGACGCGATCTGGCGAGAGGTCGACACAGCGCTGCGCCGTGCAGGCATTTCGACACCGATCCGGTGCCGTTTGAGAGACCGATGCCCCGGTGCAATACATTGACCGGCCGGGAAGCTGTGGGCGCCGACCGTTCGGAAGGTTCTTGCCGGGTCAAGCCGGAGCAACGCACGGCGCCAGAAAAACCCGGGAGCACACGAGCTATCTGCGGGTGAAGAGCTCATTGCGCGCACGGTCTAGCGCTGGTCACCTGACACAAGATTCCCAATGGCGTTGGGGTGTGTCATACGCAACGCATGAGG
>CAZCAX010000026.1:0-57333 GCA_964496915.1 uncultured Rhodobacter sp. | reverse complement strand
CGAAGGCCGATATACGAAATCCGCTCAAATCACGCTCCGATGTGTCGAACTTCGGCTGAATGGACAAGAACGCTCTCCTGCTAAGGCGCAGAAGATCGACCGGCCCCCGACCGGGAACACATCTTTCCAACCGCGCCGTGTGACGTGCGGCGAGGTTGGTTCAGGAAAGGTTAAGAAATGGTTAGCAATCACAAATTCTTAACGAGGCGTGAATCTGGGTTACTCTCAAATGCAGAAAAGAAGATCCGCTTTACTATTGCTTTTGCGATTCCGTCGAAAGGACGAAATTCCTCAACGTGCCATGAGAAACGTAAGAAGTTTCCCAGTTGCCATGCTCGCACGACTTGGCGCGACAACTGGATCTTTCAATTCGTTTTTCGACAAGACGTAAAGTGGTTCGTAACAGGCGCGAAGTTCTCTGGGCACTACGTCGATAGCTTGATCGACCAACGGAGGGATAGTAGATAGATTTATATTGCCTGTCAGGCCGACTTTTCCGACCAAATATTGAAATACCTTCGGGCATCCAAATTTGACATTATCTGGTGACCCAAAGATCTTATAAACATCAGCGCCATCAACATGGCCGAGATACAACGATCTTTCGTCAACGTAGGAACCTGAAAGGTTTTTCTTATCGTCATCGAAAGCATGCTTGGCCAAATTAGGGTTCATCGCGATCAGTAAATCTGTAACAATAGATGGATCCCCTTTTCTGGGCGCGGGATACTCATTTATAGAAGCGCGACTCAACCCTACAAGTTTTCGCTGTAACAATGGTCGAACCCCAAGGAGAGAAGACATCGTTGAACGACCGGAATGGATGGCGTTTCTGAAGGCCAAATAATGCCATTCCGAACCCCACTTATCCTTTGGATCCACTCCAATCTGAGATAACCCCTCCTCGCACTGGTCACGATAAACTTGGCCGACGTCCGGAACATATCTACTAATAGTGGAGATAGCTCTCCACCCATAATTGCCTTTATACAGTTCAGCCCCGTGTCCACCAATTGCGAACGAAGTCGATCCGGCACTTTTACTCCTTGGGGAATGTAATGGATCATAAATGCCGGCACACGTTAGAAACCATAGACTGAGTCTGTCGAGCGGCGCCCTCTCTTTGCCAACAGTCGGCGACGAAAAACTATAGCCAAATTCAGTCGCAAGTCTTGATGCTATTTGGTACTCTTCTTGCCTTTTTTTGTTGCTATTCAAAAAAAGATTCTTGTCGGTGTCGGCAATAAGCCCCGCAGCAAAACATACTCTTGAATCGAGTCCAGCGGACAACGCCAAACTTACGTCTGATTCAGCGATTGACAGCAGGCTTCGAATAACAGAACTAGTCCTATAGGCTCCCTCCCGTATAGTTTCGCGATATCCTTCTATACCCGCCTGAAACACTTCTTGTATGGGTTCGCGCTCGCAAGAAAGATGAACGAAACGATCGGAGCTGAATGCAACCCTTAGACGTGTTCCTGGCGTTGCAAAATATACGTCCCGAATAGGGGTCCGCTCATTCAATAGTTGTGCTGCTGCTCCATTCAACCATGATCTGCCGACCATTACTTCACTATCTATCTTTACCGGCAGGTCCAACGTCCGTCGCAGTTCGGTTAGCACGAAGAGTGAATCAGAAATTGCAGCGACACCGCAATCGCCAAAGTAAAGCATAGACAACTGAGCGAAAATATCGTTGGAAATTCGAACCTCATCTCCTGAATAATTGACTTTAATGAAGCAACCTTCAACCTGTTGATCATCGCTAGGCGCAACGCCAGAACCGCTGAAGACTATTTCTTTGTTATCGTGATCAATGGCGTAGCCTTTAAAAAAACCAACATCATCCAATCTATCTTTACCGGATGAGGCAGCCAGATAGAAAAGATTCGTACTCGTTGAAAGTGAAACTTCAATAAGATCAGTACTGGCCAAGAAGTCACGTATCAATCGTGCCTTTCTTTTATTTGCGATAACTATTGTATAGTTCATTGCATTTGCGTCTATGCGCCCTCCACGACACCCCTAGCTGACTGTCGTTGCTCACTTTCGTGGTTTTCTAATTTTTCTAGTAATGAGCAGACGAGGTCTGGAATAAATAACTTGCAGAACCCAGAAAGTCTTCTAGACTTTTCTCTCCAGGATGCTCGATATTGTCCGCTGAAAAAATCAGATACCATCGATTCCTGAAGTTTGTCCAAATCGTTTTGGGGCCAAAATTCTCAACCAGAACGGTTTCGTCGAAAGACTGTTTGTGGCCGTAAGGTTTATTGTGATGATATAGTGGATGCTTTTCTTTGAAAGGGACGCTGGCGAAAAGCATTCTTCGCTTACTGCTATTTTTTGCGCTCTCTACCACCTTTTTTAATTTATTGACATCAATGTGCTCGAAAACTTCCATCGCAATTGTAATATCTGACTTTGGGAGATCATTCGGGAAAGGTTCCGTAATATCAAACTCATAATACTTATATTTTTTCGACCTTGGTTCTATCAGTTTGCTGTGTTTTTTTCTATCAATAGCTATCACATCTATAACGTGAGGGGCTTCACAAAATAGACTGACTAGCTGCCCTTGTCCAATGCCAATATCGATTATAGTTCTTGCAGTAAAAAATAGCTCGAATGCAATCTTCGTTCGATCCCAGTCATTGACCGAGAATGATTGCATGCCGTCCATTGCATCGCGTTCAAGATAAATCTCTTGAACTTTGGCGAAGGTTCCGTCGGCGGTCATTTTGTCAATCATCAGATTCACCCTATTAGATACTAACCAGTCCGACTGACTAAGTATTTCGCCGCAATTTCCGCCGTCCTCTCCCACGTCCGCTCCCTCTCCACCCACTTCCGCCCCGCCTTCCCCAGCCGCTCGCGCAGTTCCGGGTCGGCGATCAGGCGGGCGAGGGTGTCGGCCAGTGCCTGCACATTGCCCTTCTCGAAAATCAACCCCGTCTCCTCGTGCACAACGCTTTTAGCGTCCATGCGTGTCATAGGGAGTTATTTTGGCGTTGAGGTTCCAATAAAATATGGCCACCATCGTCCGTAATGGTCTATCGCTGACCATGTGCAGCGAGAGGAACTTGGGGGACTAATTGGGGGGCTTTAATGGCGCGCGCAATCAACAAGCTTACGGCGATTGCAATTAAATCGTCTCCTGGCGGTAAACTCCAGGACGGAGGCGGATTAATTCTGCACAAGAAGGATACCAGCGGCAAGTGGATCCTTCGATACTCGATCGCCGGACAGCGTAGAGAGATGGGGCTCGGTGCCTGGCCTGAGGTCTCGCTGGCAGACGCGCGAAGGGCGCGTTCGAAATGGATCGCGACCCTCAGAGCTGGGTTAGATCCAATCTCGGAGCGCACACGCCTTCTTGAGGCTGAGAAGGCCGCTCTAAAACGTGAAGACCCGACCCTGACTGAAGCCGTCCTGCAGTTGTTTGAAGTTAAGAAATCAAGCCTGCGGAACGATGGCGTGGGCAGTCGATGGCTTTCGCCAATCAAAATGCACATCCTGCCGAAGCTGGGCAGTCGACGCGTAAGCAGTATCAACCAGGTCGACATCCGGGACGCGGTCGCCCCTATCTGGCGTACCAACCAACCCACCGCGCGGGCAGCTCTGTTCAGGCTCGGCATGGTTTTCGAGCATGCCCGGTTGAGTGGATTGGGGGTCGACCGGCTCGCAGTAGATGCAGCGCGCCAGATGTTGGGTGAGTTCGAACATACGCCGACGCCGATCGCAGCGACACGGTGGGAAGAAATACCAGCGCTTTTCAAGAAGCTTGGACACCGCCCTTTGGATTCCCACCTATGCCTTCAGTGGATGATCCTGACGGCCGTAAGAAGTAACGCGGCCCGCGGCGCACGGTTCGAGGAAATCAAGGACGGGGTTTGGACCGTCCCAGCTGCGAGGGTCAAGGGAAGGCGTGGCAAGGTTAGTGAGTTCCGCGTTCCGCTTTCGGATGGGGCATTGACGATCTTAGAAGCATGCCGCTCAGCGCAACGGAACGGCTTTCTGTTTCCAGGTCCTAAGGGCGGCGGAATCTCTGCCTGTGCATTGCAACCTCCGATGAACAAGCTCGGCGAAACTGGGCGCCCGCATGGTTTCAGGACATCCTTCAGGACTTGGGTGCAGGACACGCAGGCCGCGAGCTATGAGGTCGCGGAGACGGCGCTGGGGCACGCCATCGGCGGACGCGTGGAGCGGTCGTATGCTCGGTCAGATTTGCTCGATCAGCGGCGGATACTGATGCAGAAGTGGAGCGGTTATGTGGTCAGTCAAAGCTAAATGTGCCATATTAGACGATGGGCAGAATGGTTGTGCTGAGAGTTGTCGTCGCGCATTTTAGGGCCGATCTGGGTTAAAGAAAGCGCCGCGCTTCTCTACTCAAGCTGTCACGGAACAGATGTATCGACCACACAGACTGCCCGATTGATGTTCCTGTATGGCCATCTCAGAATTTAAACCAGCGCGACAGGCGCTACTCTTTCGAGGGCAGTTTCAACTTTCCTGACTTGAGCAGAGCCATGTCGCTGTACGCGACAAACCTATCATGCCATGCCAAAAGGCGCTCATCGCCGGTTTCTCGCGCTAACAGAGCCAATTGGCGAATGTGGATATCATGGTAATGCGGCGTCGCCCGCTTTCCTTCAATGTCGTAGGCCGACCAATCTTCCAGATCGAAACGTGGCATCAAGGCCAGCGCACTCTCCAGCCCTGTATTTGCCAATTTAAGAGCATGGGAGTTGCCCGTGTAATTATGGACATCCCGCAAGCCGATAATTGCAAACAACAAACCGTTCAGGACCTTTGGCTTTCGGTTGCCCGGATCGGCGAACTTCTCGAACCACGGTATACTCGCTTCCGAGATGTCGAGTAGTCCTCCATCCTCAACAGGCACATCAAAGGCACTGAGTAAACGGTCGACTGGTTTTAGGAACTCCGGTTCTCTAAGATATAGTGCCGCTCTGACCAATAGTTGAAGTCCAGTTGCCTGCGCATGCGCTGAACGCCAGCCGGACGCTGTGCCGTAGGCCATTGGATACGGATAGATCCAGACAGCGAAATCTTCATTGTCGTGGATCTCCCTCAGCATCCAGATAACGCAGGATCTGAAAACACGAAGTGCTTCAGATAAATCGGTCGGATTCTTCTCGCGATTGACGGGCCATTTGTTCCAATCGTAGCTCAGAAGTACCTTATCGTCTCCAAGATCAAATTGATTCCAACACCACAAGCCGCGCTCGGCAACAGATAGGATACTGCGTTGTCGGCCAATATCGATCCCTAAGTAAACTCCATAGTCGCTGTAAGGTAAGCCAGCTTCGTCAACATACATACGAAATGCCAATGGATCCGCCCTTCAGAATGTAGCAAGCTCTTTTGCTCCGAGTAATTTCAACTTCTACTTTCCAAAAACTTCGATCCACTAAATATAGGAATCTGCAGCACTTCTGGCCACAGCTGTTCCATCAAACAAAACAAAACTGCCGCATCTCTGCGGTTCTCCAAGCTGGTCGACAGCAAGAGTTCCAAGATCAGTCGACAATTGTAGATCATGTAGGTTTCGAAATAGGCCCGACCGTCCCTATAGATTGGCCCATAATTCGCCGCGAGCCGATGTTCCCAATAAAAAAGATCAGAAAAATGTAAGTTATAAAAATTCTGAATATCAAATGAAGTCTTCTCGGCAAACGCTTGGAAGTAAGGTTGGAAGTCTTCTTTGGTATCCTTACGGAATAACCGGGACAGCTTCTCGCTGTTGAAACGGTTAGGATGGTTTGCAGAATTTTTAAGGTAGAAACCTCTTCCAACTTCAAGCGTGTTGGATCGAATGTGTAGCCTAGAATCTATGTGGCGAGCGATCTGCAAATTTGTGCTAAGACACCGCAGCGACCCTTCGTGCAGTCGCTTCATAGATTTTGTATCCTCAGACATTGGCCCATTTGCAGGAAATGCGATATGATCAAGTCGAAACTGGTCTCTTAGGCGCTCTGCAATCTCACGATCAGTTGCAAGGATTAATCCGTGATTGAAGTACGTGAAATAAATGGCTTTGTCAGACGCGAGACGCGATGCGGCCAAGGAAACCCGTGTATCAATCCCCCCGCTCAGAGAAATCGCCAAGTTATACTCACGGGAGAGCTTCTGAATTTGGCCAGTCAACATAGGAGCGACTTCGGTAGCTATCTCTGAAGGTTCCAGGCTGGGCAAGTTGGCAACGGGGTAAAATCGGATCATCAGCCGAGATTCAACATCAAAGCGTTGATTTGGCGTGATTATCTCAACTCCGTCAAACTCAGTCAGTAATCCCGGCATGTATGCGCCACCACGATTGACTGCGGGGTGTTCGCGCCACATTCTCGCGACGTCGCTTTCGCAACTACCTATAGACATTGCGACCAATTGCGGATGCGACGAGACAAATGTTTCTGCGCCGAATACATTGTAGCAAGCTGGCACAGTTCCGGTCGCGTCGAGGATGACGCTGAAACCCCCCTGATGATGGATGAACAGAACGAAGGTACCAGCCAGAGGCTTTAATTTTTCATAGAACGATTCCCATCCCGATTGTTTCAAGGCCGTAGCCAAATTGGCACAGATCGCGACATCATCGAGTTCAAAATCCAGTACGTCCATGATTATGCCAAGGGCGTGAACTGACACATTCCTGCACTGGCCGACAGTGTATTTTGCGTGGGTCTCGAAAAGAAGGCTGTGCGTCCCTAGATCGGCTTCTCCCCAGCCCAAGGTGGCCAGCCGAGTTTGACCACAGATGCTTCGCTTGGGCGCTAACAGCCAGCCCTGACCAAATCGTCGATATGTTGGATCTTCTACCATTCGGCAACGCCTTTCTTACTGCGCTCACACAGATATACCAATGTGTCCCGCCTCGATTCTGTTGCGGCGCCTCTGGCACGCCACCTAATCACTAGGAACTTGTGAACTCTTTCAATGAATCTCTTCTATCATCAGCCAAGGAACACGCATTATAGGGGACTTCAGCAGAAGTGAATATTTCCCGTCTGGGTACTCGTCCATAATTCGTTGAGAAGAAAAACTTTGGAGATGATACTTCGATGGCATTGGCTCATTGAAGGGAACAGTTACTATCAGCTTCCCTCCGCAGACTCTACGAATCTCCGAAAGTGCGGAATAGTATGAGTCAGTATCAAGGTGCTCCAAAACCTCCATGCAAATGACAGTGTCAAACTCCCCATCAGTAAACGATAAATTCGATACATCTTCTATTTTAAAATTCACATCTTTCGGCAACCTTTTAGTTCGGTCAACGATGTCTATCGCATGAATTTCTTCGAATACTTTGGATCTGTGCAAGATCGTCGTTAAATAGCCACGACCTGGGCCTATCTCTAGGCACTTCTTTCCTGGTTTTATGCGCGAAAACCCGAATTGTAACCTTTGCCAGTCATACTTAGGATGCCTTCTGAAGTACTCTTCTTCGGATTCGGATTTTCGAAGCGCATTCTCGAGAAGTGACTCCGCAAACTCATTTAATTGAATTTCCTTCAACTCGATTAGGTCGACATTAAGCACGACATACCCCCCTGATAATATTTTCCGCCATTCCTGAAGTGTGACTCCACGATCTCTGCTGAATAACCCACTGTCGCCCAGCCTTGCCGAGCTTGGTGCCCAAGGATCGAAATTGAATGAGCCGATAGAGCGATTCCGCTAAAGCTTCGACATTGCCTTTCTCGAAGACAAGGCCTGTTTGTTCATGGTGCACCATTTCCTGAAGCGCTTGAACAGAAGAAACCACCACCGCCTTCTCCATCGCCAATGCCTCCAAGGGTTTCATAGGGGAAACCATTTCTGTCACAGGCTGAGGCTTGCGTGGGAAGGGAGCAATGTCGACGATTGAATACAGCGATCGGATTTCATCATGTGGGACGCGACCGGGCATTATCAGCTTATCCGAGATACCCTCTTCTGCTGCGATATTGGCAACCAGTGAGGCGATTGGACCACGTTCGTTTAGCGTCGGGTTCTCGCTTCCGACCAGAAGCAGTCTGAAGTCAACGCCACGACGATGCAGTAAACCACAAGCACGGGCCAAGTCGTCAAGGCCTTCATACTGTACAAACGTCCCGAGATAGCCAATAACCGGAACGTCTTCTGGTATGCTGAGGCTGGCCTTTCGCGACAAATCAGGATCCAATGGCTGGAATTGATCGGGGTCGCAAGAGTTTGGAATGATCGTGATCTTCTCAGGTGACACCATCCTGCGGATTAGCTCGTCGCGCATTCCACCAGTCAGTGTCAGAACCGCGTCAGCGTTTCTTGCGACGCATGTTTCTAGGAACCTCTCGGTTTTTACAATGGCAGACTGCTCTAGTGCGGGATTGCCTGAATAGCGTGTGACCTCCCACAAGCCGCGAACCTCGTAAATGAAGGGTATTCCCACACGTCGCGCGGCAGCAAGCGCAGGCAAAGATGAAACATATGCAGAAGCGGCCAGCACACAATCTATGCCAAGCTGGCGAATACGGCGCTCGATTACATTCGCTGCTTCCGCAGCATATGTTTTGGTATTGTGGCCCTTCTCTCGGAGCGGAAGAAGATCACGAAAGTAGGGCACACCGTCAATTGCCTCACTCTCCGGAACTTGATCACCGTTCAATTTCGCATCCATGTCGATCGGAAAGCCAGGCCGGGTCAGGCAGACTACATCCATCCCAAGCCCGCGCAATCCGTGTGCGAGTCCGTGGCCACGTGTAGCGTAACCACCATTGGAAAAGGGCCTGCTGTTGTGCAGAACGTAGAGCACCCTGTTTCCAGCTGACTTTTTTCTTTCAGATGTAGAATTTTTTGAAATCTCGTCGATGATCTCAAGGTTGATCTGCGGAGACGCTATTTTTAAAGCCTTGATTTTTTCTGGTTCGTGGTGCGTGGTAAGATTATTGCGCGCCACCTGAGCAATCCGGACCTCATCCATCTTGAATGCTAGGTCGAACAATGACTTGTTAACCATTAAGTCGGCAGGAGCGATGCCTGCTGCATGCTGAAGTATACTGAGAGAAGACGTTTCTCGGCCAAGCTGTTCCAGCCTTTCTGCAGCGATGCGAAGATGAACGGAATCTTCAACTAACAGTTTTCTTCCTTTGTCAGTTATCTGGTTCATCGAGTCAGATGTCTTTCGTTCGTCTTCGGGTTCTGAATGGGGGCTGGCGGGTGCTTCCAGCAAGTTCTGCCTCGCTGTCCTAGAGGGAGTTGAACCGGATTCCCGCTTTAGCCTGCACTGTTTCGCTCGCTTCAACACGGGCACTTGCCACCTTATCAATTATCCAGCAGGCGCGTTCCCTTCATGCCGCCAGAAACTTCGAGGGTCTAGCCAAAAAAGCGTTTCGTTTCGTCTACTCTTTCTGGTGGATCACCCATTGATTGTCCATACCTTCCATCAAACATCCAACTTCGACCTCCAACAAGAGCGAGGGTCGTCTGCGAGCATGTTGTGAAAAAGGTGACGCAGAGTTGGTTAGGAGGCTATCGATGTTGCTCATCAAACTGCTCGACTTGACGCGACATGGCAGAGTTGCTTGGTATGCTCGTAACGTTCAAGGCAGACGCAAGGTCACTCCACTTAGCGGATAGCCACCACGTCCCTCATCCCCTCATACGCCCCCACAACCAAGGCCCGCCGTCCTTCACACGCGATCAGCGCGTCCCCCAGCCGCCCCGCCATGATCTCCCAGTCACCCGCGCCCAGAAATGCCGACGGCGGCGGGCAGGCCTGCCGTGCGGCCGGGGGCAGCGGGTCAAGGCGCAGACCAGCGCCGCTGGAGCCGATGCAGGCTGTCAGCGGCAGGCAAGCGGCAAGGATCAGGATTGGCGCGCGCTTCATCTTCGGCCTCCATGGCTCGGGTGCGTTGGGCGTCCAGCGCGCGGTCCAGTTCCAGTGCGCGCTGGGATACTTCCTCGGCCGCGCGGAACAGGGCCCGCTGGGTGCGGGCTTGGGCAGCGATGTGGCGGGCCTCGACGATCCGGCCGCCATCGAGGCGACCGAAGCCATAAGACGCGCCATGGCTGAGCAGCAGGACCAGCGCCAGAACGGCGTAGTTCTGCCACCGCACCACGCCAAACATCAGCCCTCGCCCCGGTTGCGGCGGTGGGTCAGGCGCCAGATGGCCAGCGCAAGGCCGATGGCGATGGCCACCAGGATCACCGTGCCGCGCAGGTTTTCCGGCATCCAGGGCGCGGCCTCGCGCAGGGCGGGCTCGGTGGCGATCAGTGCGCCCTCGATCACGCCGCCGATGCCTGCCGCCGGTGCCGCATCACGCAAAGCCTCCCGCACCGGCTGATGCTGGGGCTCAGGCTGGAACCGGGCATCGCGTTCGGGGAACTCGCCCCATTGCGCCCCGCGCCAGGGCGTCTGCCGGGTATCGATATGGATGAAGTTGCGCCCGCCCGAGGGTTTTTGCGGCGGGTAAAGCCCGATGCCGTGGAACCCCAGCGCCTTCGCCTCACGCTCAAAGCGGTGCGGATCGACATTGGCCATCGAGATATCAAAGGCGATGCCCTCCATATGCTTGGACGCCGGCGCGCCGCCCACACGCCGGTTATGCTCCGGCGAGCGATAGCCACTGTTGACGATCAGCGGATGCCCCATCCGATCGCGCAGCGCATCGAGCTTGTCGAGCGCCTGCATGGCAGCGGGCGTCAGCAACACCATGCCGGTGCCCCGGCAGGCGATTTCGGCGGGCGAGAACCAGCGCCAGCGCCAGAGGCCCGGGGGAATGCGGGTGTGGTGGTATGTGGTCATCATGACCTCCTGTCAGACATGAAAAAGCCCAGCCTGAGGCCGGGCGGTTAGGGTTCGGTTGGGGCAACGTGCTGTGGTCAGGTCACCCGGTGATCACCCAGAGCACTGCAACGGGCACCGCGCCTGCCACCGTCCAGAATACGTCGCTGGCTTCGACCTTGCCGTTACCGAGGGAATCCCAGGCTTCTTTCGCCAGCCCGGACAGGGCGGCTGCCAAGGCGCCCCAAAGCCCCCAGGCGGGCCAGTTCAGCACCAGCACAACCAACGCGGCAAAATTGGCGATTGCCGAACCGGCGAACAGATGCAGAAGGTGATCGGGCCTCACTTGTCGGCCTTCCCGTCCAGTTTTCCCTCAAGCCGTGTCAGCGTGCGGCTGATGCCCTCAAGCTGCGCCGCCACGCTCGCCAGCGCCGCTGTGGTCGTGACTGATCCGTTTTCGAGCGACTTCACGCGCTCGGCTATGCGGTCCAGATCGCGGGCGACCGTTTCCAGCCGTGCCGCGTTTTGCGCCCCTCGCCACCACCAGCCCAGAATGCCCCCGGCCATTGTGAGAATTATCGCCCACCATCCGGGGTCCATTCTGTTCGGCATTATCTGCTCCATCGTCTTCGCCTTCGGTTGCACATCAAAAAACCCGCGCTCAGGCGGGGTGGTGTCGTCTTGCCTTGTCGATCAGCGCTGCCAGGTCGCGCAGCGCCTGTAGCTGGGCGGGGGTCAGACCTGAATATTGATCAGGCACCGTGCCACCGCGTATCCCTTGGCTGCGTCATAGGGCTGCGTGATGGTCATGCAGCGCAGGCCGGTGCGGGTGGTGGATTTGACGCCGATCCCATCGACCGCTGACAGCTTGTCGCCGGGCACCACGTCCTCGGCCACGCGGGTGAACACCTGACCGAGCAGGCCAACGCGGGTCCATTGATCGGGCCGCTTGGAGCGGGGCACCTGTGGCGCGCCCGGGTTCCATGCCGGGTTTTCCTTCTGAACGCTGATCGTACCCTGCGGCTGAGGGTTGGCTATCAGAGGGGGCTGCTGATCTTCCGGCCCGTCCGGGTTGGGTTGCCAGCTTGGGTCAGGAATTTGTGCATCCCAATCGGGATCAAGGATCTCTTCCATGATCGGCTGGCCCCATTCATCAGACAGATAGCGCCCCTGCCATGCGAACGGCGTATCGCCTGCTGTGACAACCGCCGTTGCCGTCACCACGCCTGCGATTTCGTCGCCCTCTCCAGCCGGGCGCACTTCGCCGCCTTCCTCGGTGACGATGGTCCCAAGCGGGATTTCCACGCCGGTGGCGTTGGGGAACATCTCGGCAAAGTCGCTGAAGGTGTGGCTGCTGGTCAGGCTGCCCGCGATCTGGATGTTTCCATCAAGCCCTTGAAGATGAATTTTACGATTGGCAGCAAGTGGTTCACCCGTGGAACCAAAACCTAATGACAGACTGTAAATCGTGTTGTTCACGACTCTGCTGGAGGCCATGACCGCAGAAGCTGAAGCCGCTGCATCGCATACGTCCCAGCAAGCAATTACGGCAGAAGACGCGCCAGCCGCCAATGCACCGCGCGCCGCTATAGCCGCCGAGCGAACACCGCTCGCCACTGACCCTCGTTCGCTGGTAGCTGAATATGAACAGGCCGCTACAAATGAACGGTCGCCCTGCGCCCTGCTACCCTCGCTCGCAAGGACCGCCCGCAGATGCCCCGTTGTCACCACGCCCGTATCGCTGGCATCGCTGATCAGGGCGGGATAAACCCGGTGCCCGGTTGTCAGGAGGCGCCCTGCCGTGGTGTCATCAACCGCCGCAATCGCTCCACCCGTAAACCGCGCCGCCGACGCGGTCACGATATTGTTGCCCGACCGGCTGAGAATGGTCTGGTCAAGAAGCGTGCGCCCTTGACTGGTCAGCCCCGTCAGCGCCATCACCCCGGCCCCGGTGAAATAGGGCAGCGTGTTTTCCGTTCCCGTCAAGCCAGCCAGCGCGTTGATGTTGCCAGACCCCAGCGCGACCAGCAGCTCGTGGAGTGAGACGGTATCGCGGTTGCCCGCGTCCACCAGGATCAGATCATAGGCCGCGCCCGATACGTTCGGCCCGGCCCAAGGGCGCGACAGGGTGATGCTGGTGTTACTGTTGACTGCAGCGATCACGCCGATTGCGGCGTCGATTGCGACCAGGTCACCGGCGCGCGCGATCGACAGCCATTGCATGCCGCCCGTGCCGCTCAGCGCGGTGCTTCCGTTGTTGATCGAGACGGTGCCGGTTGTGTATGTGGTCATTGCTCTGCCTCATCGGGATAGGGGAACTCGGCGCGGATCTGCGCGGCGACAGCCTTGAATGCCTCTTGCGTGATCTCGCCGCGCTGGAGCTTGCCAAGCAACGGGTCTGACCGCTGTCGGAAGGCCTGCGCACGCAGCGCCCGGGCGCCCTCGCGTGTGGTCGCATCGGGGCGCGACAGGGGCATCCTGGGCCTGCCCTCATCCGGCAACACCTCGATCGATTGCCCGTCTCCGGACAGCCGCAATCTGCGCAGCGCCACGCCAGCGGGCAGATCAGCCTCGATGAAAGGACCGCTGCCGAACGCTTCGGCGGGCTGACGGTGGGAATAGGCGACGCGCTCCGGCTGGCCGGAAGCACTCAGAAACACGAATGCACGCATGATGGTATCTCCTACCTGTAAGAATACTCGACCTGGAGTTCGAGGGTTTCGCTGTCGACATAGAAGCCCGGAATGGCTCCGTCATTGGTGCTGCGCTCCCGGATATATTGCGCCTGCACGCGCAACGAATCGCCCGGCTGGACACCCAGCGCATCGGTATCGATGTAGAAAACGATCGCTTCCGGCACGCAGCCATAGGTCACCCCATAGGGGAACCCGTTTTCGTAGACTGCCTGCCAGTAGGGGTGCAGTGCCCAATCGCTGTTGTAGACAAACGTGCCTCCGCGATTGACGCGCAGGCGGTAGCGGTAAGCGACGGACTTGACGCCATTGGTGCCCGAGTTGTTCGGGATCACAGGCAGCCGGCCACCGACAAAGGGCCGGATAACAATCTGGTCGGGCACATTGTCTGCTGGTCCGGCCACGCTGAAAGCGGCGGTGGCAACGGTGGTCCAGCTACCCCATCCTATATTCCCGTCGAATACCGCGGCCTCACTGACGAAGAAGGCATCCGTCAGCGACCCTCTCAGGACCGACAGCCGGTCCACAACCGCCTCACTGATCCGCACCACGCCGTCGCGGATCGAAAAAGGCACTCTGACATTGCTGCCATGGGTGAGCGCGAATTCCTCAGCGCTCGCCACAATCCGCGTCGGCAGCGCCGCATTGTTCGGCGTGTCCAGAAACAGCGATGCCCCGCGCCAGCTGCCCGCGCCGCCCTGCCGGGTCTGAAACCCGATGCGGGAATAGCCGCTGGGGCCGGACAGCACCTGCATCCGGAAATTCGCCTCATTGGTATTGCCCGGCGTGGAGCTGGCCGAGATTGAGGTGATGGCCTCGGCCATCGCCGTGATCTGGCCATTGAGGCTGGTGACTTGCGTCTGCAGCGAGCTTGTGGCCGAGGCGTTGGCCGAGACCCCGGCTTCCAGATCATCGAGGATCGATTCGACACTCGTTACCCAGGTGGCGATGGTGCTGAGTTCATTCTCATTGGACGTAACGCGCACCTCCAGCCCCTGGAATGCAGTCGCCTGCGCAGCCAGGTCGTTTTCCAGATCCTCCAGATCCGCCGCCAGTTCTGAATACTGGCTGGCGATGATGTCGAGCCCGTCTTCGGTGGCCGTCACCCGCGCCTCGATGGCCGTGATGGCCGAAGCCGCCCCGGCCAGATCACCCTGCACGCTGGTGAGAGAGGCCTCCAGCGTATCGATCTGCAGCGCGAGCGCCTCCAGCTCCGACGCGGTGACCTGCTGGATCTGCGTGATCAACGCCTGCGCAGCATTGACCCGCGCCTCCAGCTCCAGCACCAGCTGAGCCGTGGCCTCTGTCGCGCTGACGGCCACGGTCAGCGTCTCATCGATGCGCGCCGTGCGGTTGTTCAGCTCAACCGAAATGCTGCGCCGGATCTGCTCGGACGCCAGCCACTGGCGGGCGCCGATGTCCAACACATCGCTTTGCAGGCGGCGCAGGCGGTCCCGCATATCCCGGACCCGGCCTCGCAGATCAGGCAGGTTTACGCCGGGGACGCCGTTTTCAATCCAGTCTTCCAGCTCGATCAGGTTCTGACGAATGTCATCGTCCAGATCCGCTTCACCGATGCGCACATCGGGCGTCGTCGCCCCTTTCCAGTCGGTCCAATCGCTGGGCCGGTCCAGCACAGGGCGCAGGCGGACGATGTAGTCAGCCGACAGACGGTCCAGCCCCTCCGATACAATGACCTCTCCATCGGCAGGCGTGGCGCGGCCCTGCGCGACCAGTGCGTTGGTATCGACCCGCCTGACCTGGTAGCGCATTGCCCGCGCATCCCGGACCGCAGCGGGGGCCCAGGTGGCGTGCAGCGCCGGCAACCGCGCCTCACTCGCTGCATTGGCGATCGCGACGCCCTGGACACCCCAGTCGGCAGTGTCGATGATCCGCTCACCAACCGGCGTCGGATCCAGCTCAGGCGGGGGAGGCAGATCATCGGCGGGCGACGGATCGTAATCATCCGGGTCGCGCTCACGCGCCGTCACCCCGACGATCCCGGTGGCGGGATGATACTCGACCTCGCCCAGCTCGAAGAGCTTGTCCAGATAGCCGTTCTTCGCGCTGGAGAACTCTACCGTGTCGAGCGGCTCGAGCTGCTGCGCGTCGGGTGGCAGGACCAGCGTATGCGTCCGGAAGCGCCGCGCATCCTCGATATAGGCCCGCGCGATCTGCTGCGCCTGCCCGTGATTGAAGCACGCCGCCGCGCTCAAAAGCGTGGTCAGGCGACGGCCCCCGTCCGATTCTTCCCAATCCGCATTGGTGATGAGCGGGGTCTGCACCGGCTCCCACAGATTTGACGCGCTGGGATGGGTGACGCGGATCGCGTTATGGGTGTTCTGCAGCCCCGGGAACGGATCGAACTGCTGCGGCGCGCTGATGACAATGTCATCGTCGCTGAAGGCGTAGACCGGCAGATCAGGCGCGCCCCAGCGGGTGCGGAACACGCCGCCCACCTCGGAGATCTGGCCAAGCCCCGCCTTCAGGTATTCCTCGCCGATCTCGGCGGGTTCATTATTGACGTAGACCTCATAGCCGCCGGTGAACTGCTTGCGCCCGCCCAGGTCCACATCGCAGACATTCATGCCCGCAATCCAGTTGGACAGCGGCAGATCCTCTGCGGGCACCTTACCGCCATAGATATAGCCACCGGGTATCGGGATGCCGCGCATGAGGTTGTAGGTCATCACGCAGAGGTTTTCCGAGAACTCCCAGGTGGTGGGGTCATCCCAGCGATGCGGGCCGGTGCCGCCGACCGTGCTGTCTTTGCGCGGATCATAGAGCGGGATACCGTTCAGAACAAAACGGAAGGCGGGCAGCCCCTGCCAGACCTCGCGGTTGAGGCGCAAGGTGATGATCGCATAAGCGATCCCGTAGCCGATATGGTTCTCCGTCCAGGGCTGGTCAGGATCATTGCCATAGGCCGCGACCAGATCGGGATCCGCCGTGGTCTGGGTGCCGTCATAAAACCGGATCCAGCCATTGTCCTGCCCGCCGCGCCGGAACCGCAGCATCGGCGCACCATATTGCGGGTGCAGATCCTCACCCAGGGCGGTGTATTTGTCGTTCACTCGCAACCGGCGCAGCGACACGCCCGGCACGTCCGAGACACTGATCACCATCTGGAAGAATTCGTTCGGCGTGCCGCCGGTACCGTGGCTGTTGCGATAGCGCTCGTGCCCGCCGACCGCGCGCCTGCCCATGGGGAAACTTTGCGGAATTTCCTCGCCGCCCGTGGTGCCCTCGATCCGCACGCCGGGTTGCTTCGGTTTGCCCGCCAATGCGCGCGCGATCAGCGACGGAAGCACCCCCGCCGCCACGCGCAGCACCAACCCGCCAACCGCAGTGCCTGCAAAAGCTTTCAGACCAATCAGGAGACCCGAAAGGGGATCGGCATGGGCGGGTGTAGCAAGAAAGGCCGCCAGGGCGGCGAATGCGATGACCGACAAGAAACGCATCAATGTGCCCTCACCATGAACGCGCGATCAGCAGACAGGAGCGGCGCGTATTCCAGCCCATGGCGGCCGAGAAACGCGATGCGCTCGCCCACCACGATGCCAAGGGACGGACCCAGCGCCGCGAGATCACCGGCCTGCGCCATTGCAACCCCACCCTCTACCGCTGGCAGCGCGGCCGCTACGGCCTCGACGTGATCGCCATAGCCCGCCGCCGCCAGCAAGGCGCGTCCTTCGCGCAGGCTGGCATACCGACCCGGCAGCAGATCGCGGCCCGTCACCCGCTGCACCCAGCCCGCCGCGAACAGCGCGCAATCCCAGTGGCCATAGCGGAACGGACGCGAACGCGCGCCGCGCAGGTATTCCCTCAGCCCCATGTGCCACCCCCGGTTTCCTCGTTGTCCCAGTTGCCACCGCCCCGCCGCGCCGAGCCAGCGCCGCGCCGCACTTCCTCCTCGCCCCACCAGACCGTCTTGAGCCCGGTGCTGGGCCCGTATTCGGCGAAGCGGTCATCGGGATTGCGCGCACGCTGGTCGGCGTCGGACTTGAACAGGGCCAGCGTTCGCGTCAGTGCACGCGCGGCGCTGGCCAGCACGATGCTGGCCCTGCCGGTGCCACCCACCTCGGCGGTGAAGACCGGCGCGGTGTCGATCCAGCCCTTGAACCGGCGGCGCGGGGGCGCCAGCAGCGTGTTGGTTTCCGTCGAGAACGACGCCTGGTGGATCTCCACATAGGCCAGCCGCGCCTCATAGTTGCGGATCATCTGCTGCACTTCCGGCGTCAGATGGGCCGCATCGACGCGCAGCTGACGCACCTGAAGCCCCACACCGCCCTTGATCGGTGCAATATCCGGCAGCGCCGGGCCGTGATAGGTGCGCGCCTCGCCATCGATCTCAAAGACCTGCGCGTCCTCGCCATTCCACAGGCCCATCGTCTCGGGCGCCCCCGTGGCGCGGTTCTTCGCCACCACCCACATCAGCGTGCGCGAAACCACCCCGGCGCGCGCCTGCAGCGCGGCCAGCTCGGCCGGTTCAATCGTGATCATGTTACCTCAGGGTCTGAATGAAGCGCAGGCGCGCGCCTTGTGTGAACAGCGCCGTACCGCTGCCATAATCTGCCGATTCCAGCACCGCGCGGATCGGCGGGCGGATCAGCTGCACGGCCGTGGTGCCGGGTATGACGCCGGGGCGCACAAAGGGTGCAACCTCGATCAGGGGTGTCAGCCCGGCCCCGGAAGCGGTGGCGCCGGCCACCACCCGGTGAAGGGCGTGGCGCACCGGCGCGCTGCCGTATTGCCAGCCGATCAGATCGCCGTCGCTGATCACATAGCCCTCAGGCAGGCCGGAGAGCCGGATTTCGCGGTTATTCTCGGCCAGGGTGTGGATCACCGGCGTGGCGGCACCGAGGATCACCCCGCCCGGATCGGCGCGCGGATATTCGTGGCGCGGATCATGAGCCAGAAACGTTTGCCCGGGGCGCTGGAGCTTTGCGACCCGCGCCTCCACGTCCGCCAGATCGCGGTGATGGGCGCGCGCGATTGTTGCCTCGACTTGCCAGAGGGCCGCGCCAAGACTACTCTTGAGGATCGAACCATCGCCCAGCCGGTTGATCTCGAACGGCTCATTCAGCCACCAGCGCACTGCAGAGATTTTCAGAGTGTCGAAGAAGGTGGTGTCGGTCATGTTTCACCCGCCAGTTCTACCCTTCGGGATCTGGACACTACCGATGAGTGTAGCCACATCTGAACTCTCGACAAGAATTTGCGAAGGATTCCAGCATGTACCCAGATGGCGAGCGCCCGCTGCGTGTGACCGAACGCCCCGAGAAAATTGCCGTCCATTTTCCCGGTGATGCCGCGCCCCTTGCGGCTGCTTTCCTGCGCAGCACCCAAGCGGTCATCGACCTTTGCGAAGAGAGCATTGACGGCGATGAATGGCGTTTCGAAGCTTATCGCAAGATCTATTCGACGCTTTGCAACACCAACCATGCCGGAACGGGCAGTGAGCAGGAACTGCAACTGCATCAGGCGCTCGATGTTGTCTCGCAGCTCTTGCGCGTGACCAACGAATGAGCTGACGCCAACTGACAGAATCTTCATCCGCTTTCCCTCGGATTCTGGATGATATGCTTCACCTTGCCCGGCAGCACATACCGGTCGTGCTGTTCCAGACCGGCCGCAACCCCCTGACGCACCAGCGCGATGACATGCTGATCGCCATTCGCGCCCTCGACATTGACGTTGATATTCGTGGTGCCATCGCCACCCCGGCTGTGATCGCTCACCGTCTCGTTGGGATGCATCAGGGCCAGAAACCCGCCCATGCCGTCCAGCCCGCCGGTGCGTTCACCCGTGCCGGTATAACCACCGCCCGCAAAGGACGGGATATTGCCCCCGGTGAGCACACCGCTTAAGAGCCCGCCCTTGCCGCCACCAAGCCCGCCCAGAAGCCCCGAGAAGGCGCGCATCAAGGGTCCGAAGATGAACTGCCGCGCGGCAATCTGCGCCATATCGGCCAGAATTGACCGCACCAGGCTGCGGAAATCCACCTTGCCGGTGCGCACGAAATCCCCCAGCGCGTTCTCGGCCGAGCGGAAGGCGTTGACGATGCCGTTGCCGAGATTGGTGGCCCAGTCCATCGATTCCGTAGCATATTTGCCCATGATCTCGGTGACGCGCGCCCAGCCCTGCGCGGCTTCCTCGGCCGCCCGACGGCTGGCAGCGCCCGCGCCACGCGCCGCGCCGCCCGCGTTGTTGAGCGCATTCATCATCCGCGCGAGCGCCGCGTTGGTGTCCTCAATGGCATCGGTGCCATCTTCGCCCGCGCCGGTCACCATTTCGCGCAGCCGCGCCACCGCCGCGGTAACGCCGTCCCAGGCCCCCGACAAACGGGTCCGCGCGCTTTCGGCAAGCCGGTTTGCCTGGCGCTCGGCCTCATCCATGGCCCGGCTCATCGAATCCGCCGAACGCATCGTATTGAGGAAGGCATTGCCGAACGCATTCGACACCGCCGACATGCCCCTCACGCCCTCGAGGCTCTCAGAGATGGACGCCAGGAAATCCGCCCAGCGAAGCTGCAGGTCGCGCACCATGCGCAAGAACCCGGCCCGCACGTTCTGCCAGATGGCGCCCAGCCCGTCCGGAATGGCCTTGGCGCTCTCAACGATCCCGGACCAGACAGCGCGCACCAGAGTACCAAGCGCCGACATGGCCTCACCGAACCCGCCCGCCGAATCCACCAGGCGCGAGAACCAGTAGATCAGCTCGCCCACTCCGACGATCAGCGCCCCGATGCCGGTACGGATCAGTGCCGTGCGCAACAGCCGCAGCGCCCCGACCAGCCCCATCGTGCCCGCGCGCGCCGCTACAAAACTGGCCACCCAGCGCCCCGCCATGAAACCGGCCAAGGCAATGGCGATCGAGGCCACGCGCTCGAGGTTGTCAGCCAGCGCGATCAACGCATCGGCCACCATGCTCGATGCCCCGGAAAGCTGGTCCCATTTCCCGACCAGTTGCAGCGCGGCGTTGCCCATCAGCGTGAAGGCATCGCCGATGGTCGCGGGCATCGAATCCGCCTCCTCGCGCAACAACTCCAGATTGCCGACCAGCGCCCGGCGGATGACATCACCGGTGATCCGGCCTTGCGCGCCCAGCTGGCGCAGCTGGTTGACGTTGACGCCCAGCTCTTCGGCCAGAAGCTCGGCCACCCGACCGCCGTTCATGATCACCGTGTTCAGCTGCTGGCCGCGCAACTGGCCCAAGGCCATGGCCTGCGCCAATGCATTGTTGATCTGCGCCGCGCGCTCGGCCCGCGCGCCCGATACCACCAGCGCGTTGTTGAGTGCCTCGGTAAAATCGAGGCTCTCGCTGGTGCTCATGCCCAGTTCGCGCAGGGCGGTGGAATTCGACAGCCAGGATTCCACCGTCTGGTTGAGATCGGAATAGGTGCGCCGGGCCATGTCGCCCAGACGCCCCATCACCGCGATCCCCGCCTCATGCGAGCCGACCGCCAGCTGCACGCGCGACTGCAGGTCGGTCCAGGTATCGGCATATTGCACGATCTGGCGCGCGCTGAAGAACGCCGTTGCAATGCCCATCAGGCGGCGGATCATCGCGCCCGTGGCATCGGCCTCGCGCCCGATGCGCTGAAACGCGCGCTCACCGGTATCGCCCACGCCCTGGAATTCGGCGCGCACCTGTCCCCCGCCTTCGGCGCGCAGGCGGACGGAGACACGTTTCTCGCTCATTGGGGTTCCCGGTTCTCGTTGATCTTGCGGGTCATCACGGCCTCGATTTCAGGCAGAAGCTCGGCGGCCGCGCGCAGGTTGATGCCCTGCGCCCGCGCGAGCGCGAGCGCGGCCGTCATGTCCCAGCCGATGACCGCGGCATTGACGATGCGAAGCTGACCGCCGAGGCGCAGGACCAGATCCCAGACCTGCGCGCCCTCGACTGTCAGCGGCGCGTTCTGGTTTTGCGGGCAGGTTTCGCAGGGCTGCGGGCAGGCCTGGCAGTAGTCCGCGCCGCCGCCGAAGTGCCAGTCGGCGAGGGCGCAGAGCCGTTTTTTTCCACAACCAGCAGCATGGCTGGCGCCAGGAACTTGCTCTGGAACACCTCGAAGATGCCCGGCACCTCGATCAGCGCATCCACACCCTCGGGCGTCGGCACCTTGATCGCCACCCCGTCCTCGTCGCCAACCCCGTCCCAGCCGATCACGCAACGCCGCGCCACGGCCTTGGCCAGCGCAACCCCCAGCGCGTCATTGGTGCCCGGATCCAGCTCCGGCAGTTCTTCCGTGCCCTCCGCCATCTCGGGCAGAAGCCCGCGCAGCTGCGGGTCGCGCCGGGCCTCGGCCATCAGGCTTGAGGTGGCGGGCTTGAGATGCAGCCGCACCCCGTAGCCACAATCGAGCCAGCGCGGCTCATTGCTGATGTTCAGCTTCAGCATGGTCAGTATTCCTCCACATCATTGACAAGGGTAAGAGTGCACATCCGCTGACCTTCGCGCTGCGCGGCCTGCCACTGGAAACTGGCCTGCACGCCCTGGGGGCCGGAGATTTCACGCCGGGGGCGCGGCAGATAGACGTTATGGGCAACCAGCGTGAGGCTTTGGCCGCCGGGCAGTTCCCAGCCAAGCGTGATCTCGCAGGGATCGCCGGCCAGCGCCTGATCGAGCAGCACCATGTCGGCAAAGCGCACATCCACACGCCCGGTCAGCGCCGCCATACCGGCATCGGCGCCCTCGATCTTGCCATCGGCACGGATCGTCTCGACGCGGTCGAGATTGTTGGCATAGGTGATCTCGCTCATCACCACATTGCCAAGCGCCACGCCGTTGCGCCGGATCGCCCCGTTGAAATGCCCGAAGCGCCTCAGGGTGAGATCGGCAAGCGTGCCGGTCTGGGCGCTCGAGGCGATGTCCTCGCCCTGCGCCACCAGCCGGGCGGTGGCCGTCAGCAGGCCCGAGCGCTGCATCGACCAGCTCAGCTGATCGAGCTTGCAGCCCGCGTACATCGCATAGCTTGGCACTTCCGGCATGCCGATCTCGATCGCCAATGACGGCAGATCCCAGCTGCCCGAGCGGAACTCGTGGGTATAGGGGTCCGTGCCGCTGGTCACCGGCGCGCCAAACGCCGCCTTCAGCCAGAAGCCGATGGCACGCACATCAATGGGAATGACGACATCGCCATCCACCGTCAGCGCATCCTTGATCGGCTCCAGCGGGTCGCGCCCGTAACCCAGAAGCTCGGAGTTCTGCAACGGCTGATCGCCGCCGAGCGTCGAGGTGGCAAACGGCATGCGGGTATAGCCCGAGGCGGGCGGCGTGCCATAGGTGGTCTCGAACGCGAGCGCCATCTGCGCCCGCGCCCCTTGTGCGCGTGCCATGGGGAAGTTTCCTTTCTGTTAGACCAGCGGGTCCGATGTTGAGTAGTGAAGCACCAGCGTGAGGGTCGCGGCCTTGAGGCCCTCGGCCCCCTCGATGGCCAGCGCGAGCGGTGCCGGGGCCTCGCCCTCGACCCAGTCGCACAGACCGCCCAGCGTGCGATCCGCCGCAATCGCCGCGCCGACGGCGCGCACGATCGTGTCGAATGCCGCATCGCGCGCCGAAGCCGGGCGGTCGATCAGCACATCGACCTCGGCGCGATGCTCGTAGTGATAGTCCAGCGGCGACAGCGTCACCTCGGGCTGGCCCGGATCACCATCGCGCAGGATCATCGCCCCCGCGCCGGGGATCGATTGCGGCAGCACCGCGTTGCGCTCAAGGCTGGCGCCCATGGGCTTTGTCGCCTCCAGCGCCGCCATCAGCGCCTTCAGGACGGTTTCGCTCTTGCGCTCGGGCATCGGTTCAGGTCCTCGGCCAGTTGTCGGTGATCAGCCGCGGCAGGCGCGCGGCCCAGGCCTCGGCATCGCGCGCCAGATCGAGGCGCTTTCTCAGCTGCACCTGTGGCACCAGGATGAAGATCGGAATGGTCATCGAGCCGGTGCGCGTGCCATCGCGCCGCGCGCGCCGGCGGTTCATGGCCGCCAGCCCGCGCGTGGTTAGCCGTGCATCATCGGCCACCAGCAGGCTGGGCTGCGGCGATCGATAGACGAAGCGTAGCCTGATGCCGGTGCGCTGCTCCCAGCCCCCCGGCGTGATCCGCGCCCGGCCCAGCCCGCGCTGCCCGGCAGCCTCGGTCGGGATGGCCAGAAAGAACCCGTCCGTCGACTTGATCAGCGATCCCCGATCGAAGGCGTCGATCAGCACCGGCGCACGGGTCCAGACCAGCGCCGCCGCGTAGCTGGAGGGGTGGCGTGGAAACACCTCCTTGCGGATCGTCCGTGCCAGCCGCGTGCCAAGACCGCCACTTTCCACCTGACGCCGCCAGGACGCCTGCAGGCCGGTGGCTGCGGCATTCATGCCGCGTGACACCGCCACCCGGCCGGCGCGCTCCTCGGCCTCCATGATCCTGCGCAGATCATCGAGAACCTCGAGGCCCAGCCTCACAGCGCCAACCTCACAATGACCGTGCCTCCGCCGCCCAGATCAGCCGCTCGCTGTCGCGCAGGGGCTTGCTGCGGATCTCGTAAAGCACAGCATCGATCTCGAGCGTATCACCCTCGGCCAGATCGGGCACTTCCGAAACCCGCAGATCGATCAGCACCGATTCCGTGACAAACCGGCCCTCGCCGAAATTCGCCATGCGATCCGGCGCGCGACGGATCACCCGCACCAGCATCCCCGCCCCCGCGCCGCCCGCACGATAAAGCGCCTCCAGCGAGAGGTTGGGATCCGTGAACAGGATGTCGGTGGCGATGGCAAAGGCGTTCATGAGGGGCTCCGAGGGCGGGAAGAAGAAGCGCCGCGCAGTCCCCTGCGCGGCGCGGTGTCAATGTCGTTCGTGCAGGCAATGCCGGAGCAATCCAGGGATATGGTCACGAGTGCCGACGCTGTGTCGGGAACAGAGCCCATCAGCGACATTCCGGCAGGCCGCAGCATGGCAGGCCACTGCGCAGACGCAGCATCGTGCTGCGGCTAAAACCAGCCGCTCAGCCCATAGAGCACAATTCCCCGAAGCAGGCTGCGCGACACCTTGTGTCATTTGTGAAAAACTATACTTATCGTGCAACGACGATAAACGAAGTGGCATCCATGCTCTCGGAACAGACCCTTACGAAAAATGCCGATGACGAACGGCTTGCTACGCTCGCCAAGGCGCTGGCGCACCCTGCGCGGCTGAAAATCCTTGCGCTGCTCGGACGCACGCCGGGATGCATCGGCGGTGATATCGTGCAGGCAGTGGGGTTGGCGCAGTCTACTGTGTCCGAACATTTACGCATTCTGAAGGCGGCGGGCGTGATCAAGGGGCAGATCGACCCGCCTCGTGTTTGCTATGCGCTTGCGCCCGGCGCGCTGACCCCGCTGGCGGGCTGGATCGGCTCGCTCGAGTCTGAATTCAGCGATCCTGCCTGCTGCGTTACCCCTGACAAGACCTGAAAGGCCGCGCATGTCCACATTCGAACGGTATCTCTCGGTCTGGGTGGGGCTGAGCATTCTCACCGGGCTGGCGCTCGGCGCGCTTTTTCCTGACCTTTTCGCAACTCTTGCCGGTTGGGAGATCGGACAGATCAACCTGGTGATCGCAGTGCTGATCTGGGTGATGATCTATCCGATGATGGTGGCGGTGAACTTCGCTGCCCTGGCGCGGGCGCATGAACGCCCCAAGGGGCTGATCATCACGCTCGCGGTGAACTGGGCGATCAAGCCCTTCACCATGGCGGTGCTGGGGATCATCTTTTTCGAGTTCGTCTTTGCCCCCTTCATCGAGCCGGAAACTGCGGGCGAATACATCGCCGGGCTGATCCTGCTGGGGGCCGCGCCCTGCACGGCGATGGTGTTCGTCTGGTCGCAGTTGACCAAGGGCGATCCAAACTACACGCTGGCGCAGGTTTCGGTGAACAATGTGGTGATGGTGGTGCTCTATGCGCCGCTGGTGGCGTTGCTCTTGGGCCTGACCGAAGTGACCGTGCCCTGGGACACGCTGCTGCTGTCGGTGGTTCTGTTCGTGGTGGTGCCGCTGGTGGCGGGGGTGCTGACACGGCTGTTCCTCACCCGCCGCGCGCGCGATGCGGCGCAGGCCGAGGGCGCGGTCACGGGTTTCACGGCGCGGCTCAAACCCTTCTCGGTGCTGGGGCTGCTGGGCACAGTGGTGCTGCTGTTCGGGTTTCAGGGCGATGTCATCATCGAGCGCCCGGCTCTGATCGCCATGATCGCGGTGCCAATCCTCATCCAGTCCTACGGCATCTTCGCGCTGGCTTATGTGGCGGCGTGGCGCTGGGGCGTGCCGCACAACGTGGCGGCCCCCTGCGCGCTGATCGGGACATCGAACCATTTCGAGCTTGCGGTCGCCGTGGCCATCGGGCTTTTCGGCCTGAACTCGGTTGCGGCGCTGGTCACGGTGGTCGGCGTGCTGGTCGAAGTGCCGGTAATGCTGTCGCTGGTGTGGTTCGCCAATCGCACAAGGCAAAGGTTCCCGGCATGAACACTGTTGCCTACCAAAATCCAGACTGCGGAAGCCCACCTGATTGACGCGGTGATGGGCGAGTATGGGAAAGCAAAAACGTTCGCTAGCCGTGATCAGAGCCGAAATGCTACGAATGCAGCGAAAGGTTTTGTGTGGATAGTCCGAACGTCCGCAACATCCCGCATAGCTTTCATACCGACGGATCCTGCCCCTTTTTCTCCACCGATTGAAGCGCCGCGCAGACATGCCGCGCGGCGAAGTGATCAACCCGATCAGTTCGAGCTGTGCAGGCGGATGGCCAGGCGCGGGCGTTTGTTGACCGGCAGGATGTTGGATTCGGTCATCAGATCGATCCAGCGGCCCTTGGGTTCGATGAGCTGGCGCGCGTACATCTCCTGGCCGATGGTATTCGCGGCTTCCAGAAGATCGGCCGGGGCACCATAGGAGGTGAAGGTGTCCATCGTGCCCAGGGGGAAGGCCACGCCCTCGCCTGCCGGGATCAAGCGCTCGGAGTTGCCGGTGGCCAGGGTGACGCTGGCGTTGTATTCCTCAAAGAGGATCCCCGCGAAGGGGAAGTTGCGCCGCACATCCTGGCGCAGGGGCTGCGCGCCGGTGGCTGCATAGAACTTGTAGGCCTCTTCGGTCTTGGCGTGGCCGATCAGCTTGTCGAAGAATTCGGGGCTGACCAGCGCATGCACCGACGTCATGGTTTCGCCCTTGAGATTGTCCTCGACGGCGCGCAGCACCTCGCGGCATTTGGCCTGCACATTGGTGCCCGCCGTGCCCAGAACGAAATCCACGTCGATCTGCTGCAGGCCGAACTCGGTGAAATAATTGTAGAGCGTGGTGCCGCGCCCGTCCTTCACGATCCCGCGCAGGGCGTTGATTTCCATGTATTCGCGGGTCTGGGCATGCTTGCGCCGCATCAGCATGAGCTTGCGGTTCATCACATCGGCCAGCGGGTCGGCCTCGGTCGAAGATCCCAGCGCCGCCTGACCCTGAATGTCCATCACGGTGATGACATCGTCATGCGGGATATGCGGCACGGCGAAGGAACGCATCGAGCGGCCTTCGCGCGAACCCACGGTCGCAGGCGCGCCCCAGGGCACCGAGGGCAAGAGGTTCAGCTGGCCCTCGTATTGCTCGATGATCACGCTGCGCTGCGTGACGCCTTCAAAGCGAAAGAGGCCCATCTGGCCGAGGCGCGTGTAGAGATTGGGCAGGATGTTGATCGCCTGCGTCATCTCGGCAAGCGAATAGCCCCCCGCGTCGAACGGGTTACGGGTGATGGTCATGGTCTGTCTCCTGAACAGGTTTTGGGTCTGTGAGCGCGCGGGCCGCAGCCCGGTCTGCTCAGACGTTCTCGCGGGCGACGATGCCCAGCGTGGTCAGCTGCGCGATCTTGGCGGCAACCTTGTCGGTGTCATCGACAGAGGCATCGAACACCAGCATGCCGCGCGCGACGATCGCCGGGCCGCGCTTGATCACCACGCCGGTGGCATCGCCCTCGGTGGCATCGACCGCCTGGATCAGCACGGCCGCCGCCACCTGGTTGCCCACATCGGGATCGGCAGCGGCATCGGGCGAGAGCGCGTATTTGCCCGCGTTCGCCCCGTCCGTGAACTGGCCGAGTACCGCGCCCAGGGCATAGGCGGTGCCCGAAAGCAGCGTGACCACCTCGCGGGTGTAGTTCTTGTCGAGATCGAGCTTCAGCAGATCGCCCTCACTGGGCGGCTTCACAAGCGGTGCCATGGGACTTTCCTTTCAATGGCAGGGAGAATGCGGCGGCGCGGATGCCGCCGCGAATGGTTCAGTGGGCAGGCCGGTTGGCCGCCTGCGCTGCCGCGCGCTTTGCCGCCGCCACCACCGGGCTTTCCTTCGGCCGCGCGCCGGCAGCAGGGGTGGCAGGCACAATGCCCGCCCCATCGCCGCGCGCGCTGGCCTGTTCGAGCACCCGCGCGCGCAACGCGTCGGCACTCACCCCCTCGCGGATCGCCTCAGCGACATTGACCTTCACGCCCAGACGTTCGGCTTGCAGGCCAACCTCGGCAATCGCGGCAGCCTCGATGCGCGAGAGCGTGCCAGACGCCTGCCGTGCAGCAGGCGCCGTGCCCTGCGCGGGTGCAGCACCCGAGGCCGCCGGGGCCGCCTCGATCTGCGCAGGCTCTTCCGCCGTGCCGGTATCGGTGGTGGTTTCCACAGCCTCGGCCCCTTCCTCGGTGATCGGCGGCGTGGGCTGGGCATCCGCAGCGGGGGCGGTGGTGTTCGTGCCAGTCATGGCAGGCTCCTTCTGGTTTGCATGAGCGGTGGTGGAAAGCGCCGCCGGTTGGCGGCGATGAACGTGATCGGCAAAGGCATTGAAGGCCGCGCGCAGGTCCGAGACTTCATCGGCCAGCCCGGCTTCCACGGCGCGCACGCCGCGCAAGACCCGCGCCTCGGTGGCCAGCGCGGCCGCGGCATCGAGCCGCCCGCGCCGACCGGCGGCGACGGTCTCGGCAAACAGCCTGCGCAGGGCCTCGGTCTCGGCCTGCCAGGCATCGCGCACGGTCTCGGGCAGCGCCTCGTAGGGATTGCCGTCGACCTTGTTGGCACCGGCGTGGATCATGGTGACCGTCACGCCCTCATCCGTGAGCCGCTGGCTGTAATCGGCATGCACGATCAGAATGCCGATGCTGCCCACCTCGCCGGTGCGCGGCAGGATGATCCGGTCGGCCTGGCTGGCCAGCGCATAGCCCGCCGAAAGCGCCGACTCTGCCACGAAGGCCCAGACCGGCTTTTGCGCCCGCGCCTCGCGGATCGCATCGGCCAGATCGAACACCCCGGCCACCTCGCCGCCAAAGCTGTCCAATTCCAGCGCGATGCCGCGCACCGCCGGATCCGCAGTCGCCGCCTCGATCTGCTGCGCCAGCCCCTCGTAAGACGTGACGCCCGAGGACTCGCCGACCCAGTCGCCGCGATGGACCAGCGTGCCGGTCATCTCGACAATGGCGATCCCGTCGCGCATCGAGAACATCCGCCGCCCGCGCGCGCGATAGCCCTCGATCAGCTCTCCGCCGAGTATCGACAGGCGCGGCTGCACCCGGCTGGCACGCTCAAGCCGCGCGCTGTCGCCCTCTGCCGTGGGCAGGCTGATCGTGCCATCGACCAGCCGCGCGCCAAGGCCCGACAGAAACGCATGGCCCTTGGCCGGGTCCACCAGAAGCGGCGTGTTGAACACACGCTGCGCAATCATCGGATAGTGCATGGGAATTACTCTCTGTCCTCGGGCGATTGCCGGGTGTCGTCATCGTCGTCGTCATCCTCCGCATCGCGGCGGGTAGCCGAACCGGAGCCGTCCGACGCCCCGCGCGCGGGCGAGCCGGGCTGGCGGAAGTCCAGATTCAGCCTGCGCTCGCGCTCGCGTTCCGCCGCGATCTCCTGATCGAGCGTTTCGGCGTCATAGCCGCGCTCGGACACCGCCTGCGTGCGCGATTTCAGCCCGGCCGCGATCTGCGCCAGTTCGGCATTGGTGTCCTTCAAGGGATCGACCCAGTCCCAGCGCGTGGGCAGCCAGGCGCAGGCCTGGTATTCCGCGCGGCGGCGCTCGTATCCGGGCAGCTTCAGCGCACCGGCAAACACCGCCATGTCCATCCAGCGCTCCCAGATCGGCAGGCACATCTGATAGACCATCACGCTGTGCTGCCAGGACGAGACCCGCCGGCGAAACTCCATCAGCGAAAGCCGCGAGTTGGAGAAGTTCCCGCGCGCGACATCGCCGGTCAGGTAGCTGTAGGGAATGCCCAATGCCGCCGCGACCTGCAAAAGCGTGCGGAACTGGAAGGGCTCATAGGTCGCCCCCGAATCCGCCGGATCGGCAATCGTGACATCCTGCCCGGGCAGGAGATTGACGATCGAGCCCGGCGAGACTTCCAGCTCATCCCCCTCGTCCGGCATCAGGGGCTCTTCATCGGGGCCCAGCGGGTTGGTGACGAACATCGCATAGAGCGCTGCGATCTTCTTGCGGTCGAGTTCGGCATCATCATACTGATCGAGCAGCAGAAGCTTCACCATCGCCGGCGCAAAGCGCGACACGCCGCGCAGCTGCCCGGCCTCGACCGGATCCATCACATGCACCACCTCGGTGGCGGGCACCCGCACCGTCTCGCCTTTCAGGCCCGGTTCGGTCGCATCCGAGGGGTGACGGCGGTGGAAATGATAGGCCACCCGCCGCCCGATCCGGTCAAACTCGATCCCCTGGCGGATCCAGTGCCCCTCGATGGCCGCCGGGCGGTTCATCTCGCCGGGCAGCATCTCTGACGGCAGCATCTGCAGCTGCAAGGGCACGCGCAGCCCGTCATCGGGCCTGCGCGGGCGAAACCGCAAAAACACCTCGCCGGTGATGAACACCTCGCGCGCGGCACGCCGTTGCAGGCCATAGAAATCCGTCAGCCCCTCGGCATCGGCCTCGTCGGTCCATGCCAGCCAAAGATCCTGCAGCGCCAGTTTGTGCCGCGCCGTGGTCACCCGCGCCGAGGGCTTGATCCCGTCGCCCACGGCATTTGCCGCCCAGCTTTCCACGGCATTGGACGCATAGCCATTGTTGCGCACCAGCCAGCGGGCGCGGGCATTCATTTCCGGCCCGGCAGCCGCCAGAAGCGCATTCACATGCGCGCGCGCCGGGCGAAAGCCTTTCAGGCGCCGGTTGCCGAGCGCGGCATCGAACCCACCGACCCAGGCACCCACCCGGCGGCGCAGATTGCGCATCATCGCCATGTCAGAGATCCTTCACGGCATAGGGCCGCAGCACGCGCCGCCGCTTGCGGCCCTCGGTCATGGCGATCCGGTTCTCCAGATCGGCAATCGCCGCCGCCATTTCCGCATCCGTCGCATAGCTCACGCGCCGCCCTTCGATCGTGGTCTCGCGCACACCACGCCAGCGCGCCTCCTGCAGGGCCGCGAGGCGCTGCCTGAGCTGTTCTTCCGAGAAAGCCATGATCACTCCATATACCGCGAACGGTAACTGCGCCGCGCCGCAACGCGTCGTTTCAAAAGCCGCCCGGCGGGCGGTGGTTCATCCTCGGGCGGCAGATCCTCGGGCGGCGGGGTCAGCTGCGCCTCGAACTTCTGCCATTGCCGGTCATCCCAACGGTCGATCCCCATCAGCCAGACGGCCGCGCGGGCATAGACCCGGCAATCGAGCGCCTCGTTGCGCTCGCGCAGCTGCTGCCATTCCAGCTTGGTGTAGCCCCGTCGCTTGTCGCGCCTTGTGACCAGCTGCTCCGACGTCAGCTGCTTGACCCATTCCGAGGTCACGCCACCCTTGGGGATATGCACAAACCCCGCGGGCCAGTCCGATCCGGCCTCGACATCCTCTTCTGTGGGCGGGCTCTGGCGCAAAAACCGGTAGGTCTCCGATTTGAAATACCCCGACTTCACCGTCCAGAGCGACAGACCGCGCCGGATTTTTCTGCCATGCTCGGTCACATCCACCTTGCTCGGCCCGTCGACCGGCGCCTTGACGATCCCGTCGCGCTGGCCCTTCACCGCCAGCACCTGTTCGCCCCGGTTGAGCCGCGCCCAGGCATAGACCGCATCCGTGGTCGCGCCGTCGCCGGTATCAATCGCCAGCCGCGCCAGCGCCATCTGCGTGCCGCTGGCATGCGTCCAGGTGCGCGACAGGATCTCTGTCAGCCGCGTCCAGATCTCGGGGCGCGAGGTGTCGCCCTCAAGCACGATATGATCCACAAGCCAGGATTGCAGGTTGCGCCCCCAGCCCCAGACATCGACCTCGATCCGGTCGCGCTGCACATCCGCACCCGCCGTCAGCAGCAAAACCCCCGCGGGCACCAATCCCAGCGCCCCGGCCTCGCGGCGGTCATAAAGCCGCTGCCAGTCCGGCGCCTCGCCCTTCTCCTGCCAGGTCTCGCCCAGGATGGTGTTCTTGAAGGTCTTCAGCGCCGCGTCATTGCCCTGCGCGTCCTCCCATTGCGCCGCGATATCTTCCCAGGACAGCCACCCCAGCGGCGAGTACAGCCCCGAGATATGGAACCCCACCACGCCCATGCGCTGCGCCCGCGTAACCGTCTCCGCATCCGCCGTGGCGATCCAGCAGGCCCCGTTCTCCGGGTCCATCATCGCCGTCTTGTGGCGCTCCTCGATCGGCTCCTCGCAATGCTCGCAGACATAGGCCACATCCTCGGGCCTGCCCTTGGGCCAGCGCAGGCGTTCGAATTTCAGCCATTGCAGCCCGCCGCAATGCGGACAGGGCACGTGATAGCGCCGCTGATCGCTCAATTCCCACTCCCGCTCGATGCGCGACAGCCCGGCAATCGTCGGGGTCGAGGCCAGAAACATCTTGGCCCGGTGGCCAAAGCTGATGGTGCGCGCCTCGGCCAGCGCGACCGGATCGCCCTCGCCATCGAGATCGCCCGGATAGGCATCCACCTCATCCAGAAACACATTGCGCGCGGGCATCGAGCGCAGACCCACCGCGCTGTTGGCGCCGGTGATCAGCAGAACCCCGCCCGGAAACCGCTTGGACAACACCGTGTTACCCGAGTCCCGCGAGCGCGAGGGCAGCACCCGCGTGCGCAGCTCGGGGCTTTCGTCAATCAAGGGCTCCAGGCGCTGCTGCGACAGGCGCTTGGCCATATCCACTGTGGGCTGCACCAGCAGAAACGGGCCCGGCGCGATATGCACGCAATGCCCGACCCAGTTGTTGCCCGCCTCGGTTGCCCCCACCTGCGCGGCCTTCGGAAACACCACGCGGCGCGCCGGATGCGCGGGGCTGAGCGCATCCATCACAGCCTGCATGTAGGGCGTGCGCGAGGTGCGATACGGCCCGGCCTCTGCCGCCCCGCGCGAGGACAGCATGCGGTGGCGGTCGGCCCATTGCGACACGGTCAGCGCGGGATCCGGCGCCAGCCCGCCAAGCCAGGCGCGGCGCAGGGCGTCAGCGCCCTCGAAGGGCTCCGCCGCTTCAGCGAAGCTCAACCTTCACCTCCGACATGATCGCCAGATGATCGCGCAGATAGCGATCCAGCACCTGTTCCAACGCGTGTGCATCCACCCCCAGCTCAGCCGCCATATTCGCCGCCACCCGCGCGGGCCAGCCGATCCAGGCATCGCGCTCCTTGCGCGCCAGATCAAACACCAGCGCCGTAGCCTTGGCCCGGTCCACCACCTCACCGCGCTCGCGTTTCAGCCGCTCCTTTTGCAGCTGCGCTTTCAGCACCTCGTTGGCCATGCGCGCGCGCATGATCGACACCTGACCGCCCGCCTCGGGCTCGGGATCCGTCCCGCTCTCACGCAGCGTGTCCTGCACCGCATCGATCGCCGATTGCGGTACCGGCTTCGAGGCCGGCACCCGTGCGGTGGCGCGCGCGCTCGCAGCCGCCTGCGCCTGCGCCGCCGCCCCGCGCTGCATTGCCGGGTCGGTCTGCCCGGCCCATTGCGCATCCGCGCGCGCAGGCTCGATCGTGCCGTCAGCCTCGGGCGTGATCCGCCCGGCCGCAATCGCCTTGCGCACCGCCGTGTGTGACGTGCCCGGCAGGCCAAGCGCTGCGCGGTGCTGCGCATATGCCCTGATCGAAAGCCCCATCCTGCGGCGCATCCCTCCGTCGCAATGGCCTGTTAAGCCATTGTTTATATTCAACTAAATTGCTGATTTCGCTAGGCAAATCAGTGGTTTCCCGCGATAGTCAGATCAACCCGAAAGGAGATCAGACCATGACCTGCAGCACTCTCGACACTACCACCATCCGCCTCAGCTGGCGCGAGCTCGGCACCGGCTGGAGCGACAACGGCCCCCTCTGGATCAGCGACACCATTGAGGCCGGTCTCGACCGCGATGCCGGCATCATGGCCCGCGTCAACGCCGACAGCTTCACCATCACCATCGAGATCCGCACCACCGACATCACCGACGCCGCCAGATGGCTGAAAGAAACCGGGCTCGTCTGAGCCCGGCACCACCCCCCGAAAGGAGACCGCGATGACCACCGTCCACACCGTAAACGACCTGCTGAACACCGCCGCCCTCGCCCTGCAGGAGCGCGACACCGAAACCCTCGAGCGCCTGGTCCAGACTGTCGAGGGCTGGATGCAGGGCACCCAGGAACGCCTCGCCCAGATGACGCTGCTCAACGCCATGCTCGAGGCCGTCGAGGAACTCGAGAACGTGTGAGACGAAAACGGCCCCGGAGAAACCGGGGCCGATCAGCCAAAGGAGGCCGAACAATGCACTACATCCTGATCACCGATCCCGAAGAAGAGATCGTGCGCCAACTCTATGATTCCGAGCTGGCCGAGTTCTACACCCGGTCAGAGTTCACCGCCCTCAAGGAAGGCCGCGTGATATTCAAGAACGGTGCCCTGCATGCTGATATGGTGATCGCCGCGAGGGCCGTGACGCATGAGGAATTGGTCAATGGATGAGCGAGTCGCTACTGTAAAGCAATGTCGCAAGCCTGGGCAGCATCAGAAACGTACTGTGCTGCATCCTCCAGAGTAACTGAACTCGTCAAACCGTGAACGCGAACGGTCAGCCTTTGCCCCCCGCTTACAACTGCTGAAGCGAACGCTTCTGCGTTGAGAGAAACGACTGAGTAGGACGAACCGGCGCGACCTGGCAAGACGTGCCAAGTCTCATTCACCGCAGGCGTAGAATCAATACGCCATGCCACCGGCGACAATTCATCCATGGTGATGAACTCCATTGCAACCAACGGCTGGAATGGAACAATTACAGCGCCAAAGCGATCACCTGAGCACTGAAACTGAATTATCAGGCCGTCAGATGTGCCAACACCCGCCGTCACAATGCGTTTATCAGTCATCGCATCGCTGGTTTCATTAACGCCCCACCTGTCGACACCGGGTTCTCCCGCCAAGGAAGCTGATACGCTGGAAAAGACGCCAATGATTGCTAATGCCATACGAAATTTCGGGATCAACTCTTTAACTCCTCAATAGTTTATTCTCTGTGATGAGAATAAAGATGGCCAAAAGAATGGCAAAACCAGTTCGATATTCGGATTTCAAACAGGGCGAAGTGCAAAACTGACGCCAGAATCAGAGGAACCCCTTTAGATCCTCCGCATTGAACGTGACGTCCTTCAACTTCATCCGTCCGGCAGCGCGCCGAGCGGGTTTGCTTTCTTTTCCGCCGCCTCCGCCCGGCCGTTCCCAACGATCATACACCGCCTGTATAATCGCCCGGTTGTCGCAGCTGCGCCCGCTTTCTTCCCACAGCGCATCGAACCAGCCGGTATAGAAGCACGCGACATCGTCGCAGACGTCGATATCAAACTGCTCGGTGCGCAGGTTCTTGTTCAGGTTCATGCTGGAGCGCATGACCGCAGCACCGCGCGCGCCGCAGACGATGATCACCTTGGCATGCACCGAGAGGCAGCGGAATGCCTCCACCCCCAGCGCATCGATCAGCGGCCCCGCGTATTTGGGCGACTTCTCGAAGGTGCCGCGATCGAGCAGCACGCGCATGCCGGTGATCCGGCCCTCAAGCCGGATCTGCGCCGCGCGTTCCACATCATAGAGACCGGTGGTCCAGGTCGAGATCCGAACCATCGCTGGCCCCAGCGCATCCACCATATGCTCCATGGCATCGATCGCCGAGAACTGCCCGGCGGTCAGACCGGTCACCCGGACACCGGGTTGCAACGGCCCGATCACCTCGGCCGCCGTGGCGGTGCGATGCACCACCCGGCGCACTTCGCCGGTGCGATAGCGCAGGGCGCGCGGGCGTTTCACCTCTGCCCCACGCATCGCGCCACCCGCACTTCCTCAAACGTCCGCCCACAGGCCTCATTGCGTGCCGCCTCGCCTGTGAAGGTCTGCCAGCGCTCGACGATCACATCGCAGTAGCGCTCGTCCAGCTCCATCAGCCGCGCCACGCGTCCAGCCTTTTGGCAGGCGATCAGCGTCGAGCCCGAACCGCCGAACAGATCCAGCACCGTGTCGCGGCGCCGGGTGCTGTTCTCCAGCATCTCCTGGATCAGCGCCACCGGCTTCATCGTCGGATGCTCGGCATTGCGCGCCGGGCGTTCGGCCCGGATGATACTGCCGTCGAACGCCTCGATCGACAGGTTCTGCCCCGAGACCACGAAGGTCTTGTTCGCAACATCGACCTGCAGCGTGCCATCGGGCATCACGCGCAGCGGCATCACAGTCCCTTCCCGCACCGTGGTCTGCTTGCGACCGCCATACCAGGCATGCGCCGCGCCCGGCTTCCAGCCATAGAGGATCGCCTCATGCCGCCACTGGTAATCGGAGCGCCCCAGCACCAGTGAGGGTTTCACCCAGATCAGGCAGCCCGACAGCTTGAACCCCGCCGAGGCAAAGGCCTGCCGGAATGCGATGCCCTCGGTCTCGGCATGCGCGACATAGATCGGCGCGCCGGGTTTCATCACGCTGGCCCCGGCCTTCAGGGCCCGGGTCAGGAACTGGCGGAAATCGTTTTCTGCCAGGTTGTCATTGGCGATCTTCCCCGCCGCGCCCTCGTAATTCACATTATAGGGCGGATCGGTCCAGCAAGCATCGACCAGCCCGGCACACATCGCCGCCACTTCCCGACCCGCGGTGCTGTCACCGCACATCACCCGATGTGGCCCCATCAACCAGACATCGCCACGCTCCGAGACCGGGCGCGGCGGTGCCTCCGGCACGAAATCCGGATCACCCAGTTCAGCCGGCGGGGCCTCGGCCCCGTCGATCCCGCCCAGCAGGTCATCCAGTTCTGCCTCCGAGAACCCGATCACCTCCAGCTCGAAGCCCTCGCCCTGCAGCGCGGCCAGTTCCGCGCGCAGCATCTCCTCGTCCCAGCCGGCGTTCTCGGCTATCTTGTTGTCGGCGATCACCAGCGCCCGACGCTGCGCCGGGCTGAGATGCGCCAGCACGATCACCGGCACCTGCGCCAGCCCCAGCTTCTGCGCCGCCAGCAAACGGCCATGCCCGGCGACGATCACCGAATCATCGCCCACCAGGACCGGGTTGCAGAAGCCAAACTCGGCGATTGAGGCCGCAATCTGGTCAATCTGCCAGTCCGGATGAGTCCGTGCGTTGCCCGCATAGGGTAGAATCTGCTCGACAGGCATCATCCGCACCTGCGGCGCGGCATTTTGTTCTCGTTTCATTCTCATTGAGACCTTAGGATGCCGCTACCCACCGGTGGGCAGGGAGCGACCATAAGGCATGAGCTGGTCGGCGGGGTGTGCGTCAGAAACATTCCCCGTGTCGCAGGGCGTTGGCGCGCCCTGTGGCCTCCCGAAAAAACGCCCGCACAGGAGCAGGAGCGTGAATTGCCCGCCCCATGGCAGCCGTTCTATCGAAAGTCTCAATCGCGTTCAGACCACGGTGTTCCCGACGCCGGGCCTCAAACGCTGGCCTTCTGCCACCGCACCGCATGGTTGTCGCCGCCTGCACGCTCGCGTATGTCGGGACGCATTGGCGTGAAAGGATAACGGCATGCGCAACGCGGCTTTGATGTTAGGCGTTATCGGTGGTCTGATCGCGATGCTGGTTGGCTTTTTCGGTTACGGCTACACTGAACTGGTCAATCGTCACGCCGAGGTCGGCGAGATCTTCGGGCAGGTCGACAATCCGCAGCTTATCCGGCTCGCAAGCTTCCTTGCCCCGCTCCTGGCGATTGCAGGCGGGGCCATGGCGAAAATTCGTGCGCTCGTTGGCGGTGTCTTGCTGCTGGTTGCCGGAGCGCTGATGTACGTTGCCTTCGGCTTCGGTGTCTTCACGATGTTCCCCATCGGCTTTTGCATTGTCGGCGGCCTGCTGGCCCTCGCGGCAGGCAAGCCTGACGAACCGAAATCACACTTCTGACAGACGACCGGCGAGCCGGCCCTCGTCACGCAAGTGTTTCCGCTCGCTTGGGTTTCCACTGTCGCAACCGGGTGGAAACCCGGAAACCCAAGGTGGAAACCCCGATTTTTCGTTTAACACTAGCGGCTTAACGCGCCTACGCCCCCCGCATACGCCCAGCCCCGGGAAGGACCCGAGGGAGGGGCAGGGGGGTCGGAGGGGCGCTGATCTCTGGACGCGACCCCTCTCAGGATACACAGAAACTGCCACAGAAACGGTGTTTTTGTCTCGATAAAAGTTCGACATGTTCAGTGCTGTTTCTGATCGTTTCAGTGCATGTTTTGATAGTTTCAGTGCATGTTCAATCGCGGCCATTTTCGCGATCCGCCACAGAAACTTACTTATTGCCGTTTTCTTTCAATGCCTTGGATATCGTCAGCAGCGCCGCAGACCATCTGCGGTGTGCCGTGGGCCTTGCGCAACCGGCATGTACACAAACTTCGCGCCAGCGCACGCCCTCGGCCCGCATCCAGACGATCCGCCGGTCATCGGGATCCTTGATGAACAGAAGCCAGGCAATCGCTTCCTCCATCCGCGCGATATCGCGCGCCGAGGGCACCACCCGCAACCGCGTGGTGTGATAGCCATAGGCGTGCTTCGCCTCATGCACATAGTCGGGCCAGCTCGATCCATGCCCCTTCGGGCCAGACCCCGCCGGGTTGGGCAAGCGCCGCAGCGTGGCCGCCGCTTCCTCCAGCCGGTCCTCCACCTCGCGCCAGCCGATGCCAACACCCCTTCGCTCTCTTCTCAGCAATCCGGAGTTATCCACAGGCCTGCGGCGTGTATTGGTGCGCATCGTCTCTGTCCTTTTCTCTTTCATTGTCTTTGTCTCTGTCTCTTTCGTGGAGGACAGTTCGAGACAGTCTTGAACTGTCCGTCAGGACATTCTGCGGACACTTCCCCTTCCCGGCCCCGCGCGGGCGCCGTCGAGATCCAGCATGTGATTGGTCCATGCCTGAATTCCCTTCTCGATCCAGGACGCGGCGCGATAGCCGCAGCCCTGATCGATCAGCCACTGATCCACCCAGAGAACCGCCGCATCGTTCTTCGCCAGATCCGAGTGATAGCCGGCCAGCGCCTGGCGCAACCGCAGCTGCCGCTTGGCCACCACCGCCGATTCCGAGCGCGCGCGATGGTCCTCGCGCCGGGCCATGGCCTCTGTCAGCACGCGCAGCACGGTCGGATGGTAGAGCCGCACCTTGTCGCCGCAGCGACAGGGCCGCCAGTTGTGCAATGGCCCGAAGTCCAGCCGGCAAAGCTGCGCGAAATGCTTGCCATCCACCCGCAGGAGGCGGGCCAGAATATCCGGATCCGAGGGCAAGGTTCCGGGCGGGGTGTGGTTGAGCGAATGGCAGATCAGGTCGAAATAGTAGGCCCGGCATTCGGGCGTGCCATTGAGCGCCATGTCGGAGGTGAGCCAGCGCCGGTGTTCCCACGGAATAAACCGGTGACTGTCGACCCGTTCCTCCTCGGACAGCGGATAGACGTCCAGATCCTCGACATCCACGGCAGCAAGGTGCCTCATGAGTTCAGCCCTCCGTTGGTAATAAAATTCGAACGCGCTGCGCGCGCTTCATCCAGTCCCGTTTTGGGTGCGCGCGGCCCGGTCATGCGCTGCGCCTCCGCAGTTCCGCATCCATGATCGCTGCGAGGCACTGGTCGGCGTATTCCTCGATCGAGATCGTGCCGATCCAGCCATTCCGGGTCTGGCCTCCCTTGCCCCGCTTGCGGCGCGGCAGACCGGCCATCTTCACAGCCCGGGAGACGCAAGAATGGCTCGCCAGCCCGAAATGCCGGGCAATGTCTTTCGAGGCCACGCCCGCGAGCCAGAGGTCGCGCAGCGTGTCGCGCCGCACCAGCGTCTTGCGCAGCTTTGCCCGGCTGGGCAGCCCCATGCGCCGGGCGCGATCGCTGACCGCCTGTCGCGTCACACCGAGCGCCCGGGCGATATCCTCAGTGGCGATCGCATGACAGTTCCACAGCCGCGCGAAGTCCGCCGCATCCAGCCTGCGCCGGTTCTCGGGCCATTGCAGCCCCTCGGCCTTCAGGCGATGGGCAAGTGCGGGCTGCGAGACACCCAGGCGCCGGGCGGCCTCGCTCTGCGAGATGCCCAGCGGCATCAGGGCGCGCAGATCCTCGGTGCTGAACTTGCGCCGCGCATAATGGGCGCGCTGGAATGCGTTCATGAGCGCCTCGCTTTCGCGGGAATGCCCAGCCGGTGCCAGCGCTGCAGCGCCTGCGTATGGGTCAGCCCACGCTGCCGCGCCCAGTCGCTGAGTTCGACATAGCGGCCTCCGGTCGCTGCCAGCGCGATCTGGTCTTCCTCAGGCGTCAGCGCCGCCGGGCGGGCGGGCTGGCTGTGCCGGCTGGGCCAGGTCAGCCCCTCGCGTTTCATCCGCGCGACAATGGCACCGCGCGTCACGCCCAGCCGTTGCGCCACTTCGGCCTGGCTGAGGCCCAGCGCGATCAGATGCTGCATCGTCTCGGTCGCGAAGCTTTGCCGCCTCATCGCACGCCCCCCGATCCCAGCCCCGGAAACAGACGCACCACATTGCGCGCGATGGCCCGGAACCCGATGGCAGTCACCTCCGGGTTGACGGTCCAGGAATGCGGCCCGATCGCCTCGGGGCCGAGCGCGCAATCCCACATTCGCCCGAAGGCCTCGGGTGCCTGTGCGAACACCTGCCCGTGATGGCTGTGGACCAGCGGATTGCCGAAGCCTCCGGCATCCAGCTCAATACCGGCGGCAATCGCCTCATCCTCGGTGATCTGCTGCAGCCGCATTTCCGTGACCGATGTCACCACCAGCGTCAGGCGCGAGGCATGCACCGGCATGGCCTGAGCGGGCAGCCATCCGGTTGACGGCCGCGCGATGGCGCGTGGCCAGTGGATTTCCTTATGCGTGCCATCACCGCCATAGACCACGGCCAGTGCATCGCCGCGCGGCTGGCGCGCCGGAATGGTCAGCCCCTCACGCACCCAGAGCATGTCACCGGGCTGCAGGCGAGCATAGCGCCGGTCAGGCCGATGGATCAGCCGCACCCGCCCGGTGATGGTGCGGCGCAGGATCTCGGGGTGCAGCGACACCGGCATAACGCGCTGGGGCTCAGGGATAAGCAGGCGGCGATCCGCCATGGCGGGTCTCGCAGCGAATGGTTGGTGTTTCGTCATCCCTTGCTCCGTTCGGGAACCGACAGCTGGAGCGCCCGTGCGCCCGGCATGACGGTGGCCATGTCCCCGTGACCCAGCCGAACCGCGTGGTCCGGGGCCAGCACCGTGATTGCACTGCGCCGCTCCATGTCGAGCAGCGCCACGAAATACCGCCCGTCCGGTATGCGGAACCGGAAGGCGCGCACCCCGTCGCGGCGAACGCGGCCGAGGTAGGCCACAAGATCGTGGCGATGGGCGTCGATCGCCCAGAACAGACCCAGCGCCAGCAGGTCAGGGCAGACCGCCTTGCCGATCCGTTGTCGAACCCGCAGCCGCCAATGCGCCGTGACCTTGCCAGCGCGCTTCATCCCCCGGCACTCCACCGGTCAGCCTCGGCCACCCTTGCTGCGATGGTGCCGAGCGCGCTGGCCGGGCGGCAGTGGCCCGGCCCGGCGACAAGGTCAGGCACCCGCCCCATGCTCTTGGGCAATAGTGACGGTGGGCAGCCATGCTGCAGCGCGAGGCTGATCACCACGCAGGCGTCCGAGATCACATGGCCCAGGTCGGTGCCGATCCGGGCCCCGTCGGCAAACACCTCGCGCGGGCGCGCCTGCAGATCAAAGCCCACCGTCACCGTGAAACGATGCCCGGCATGCTCGATCTCGCTTGTCTCGTTTGGGCGGCGGGCGGGAAGGCGTTCGCGGGTCATGGGCATAACCTCACAGATGCGCGGTGCGGGTCAGGCGGCGCACGATGGCTTCCATCAGGTCGATCTTGTGATCGGCGTCCTTCTGGTCCATTCGCCCGGCGCGCACCTGCTTGCCAAAGACATGGCGACGAATAGCCGCCTCGCGCGTGGCCTCCTGGATCAGCTCACGCGTGGTGAACCGATCCGCCGTGGTGATTTGTGGCGCGCCCGACATCAGCCCAACCGTCCCTGCACCACCGGCAGCCCGGTCGCCTCGGCCATGCGGAAGGCGATCTCGCGGAACTTGGCCTGCCGCACATACTCGACGCGCCGCCAGACAAAGCCGAGTTTCAGACCATCCGGATTGGGCCGGAACCGGAACGAAGCCTCGATCTCGGTGGGCTCCTCGCCGAAGAACAGCGGGATTGCCAGTCGGAACCGCTGCGGCACCACCAGATCCCCTTTGACATGCGTCTCGGTCTCGTAGCGGAACGAACGCTCGCCGGTCTGCAGCCGGGTGCCCGCCTTGAACGCCACGCCTTGCGTGGCTTCCAGATCCCGCGCGATCTCGATCATGACCGCTGGATCAGGATCAACGATGTCGGCCGAGTTCTCATCAAGAAACTCGGCAAACTCCATCTGGCTGTGCAGCTTGTTCTCCATCGCCGCCCAGCGCGCGTATTCCTCGCTGTTGCGCAGCTTCAGGGCGGCCCGATGCTGGCAGGGCATCGCCTGAAGCGGCTCATAGACGGAATCCTGATTGTGGGTATGCCAGTCCAGCACCGCGCTGATGCTCAGCGCGTCCAGATCCGCAATGATAACCGAGCGCGCGTCCGAGAAGCGATTCACATAGGCGATCAGCGAATCCGCATCATCGACCACCACGCCCTGCTTGATATAGGGCGGCAAAGCATGCGGGTCGCTGATGTCCTTCAGCGTGAAGCCCTCGGGCAAGAAGGCATGCCTGCGCCCATCACCCAGATCCAGCACCGGATCGGCAATGCGCGCGCCCTTCAGGACGGCTTCGAGGGTTTCGAGAGGGACCGGATTTGTCGACTGCGGCGCGGCCTGCGCGCTCTGGGTGTCAGCCTTCGACATGGAGATGCTCCTTTGCGGGTGGGATCAATAGGTGTCGTGACGGTTGCGGCGATCCGCCAGCTCGTCCTCGAACATGTCGCCCTGGTTGGGGTCGCGGCGCGTCAGCCGACCCTCATCGGTGGCGAAATAGATGCCGGTGCCCAGCGCGCGGCGTGGCTTCTTGCTGGTGACGTTGGGCAGGCACTCGATCTGGCCGGCATCATTGACCTTGAAGGGCAGCTTGATCGTCAGATCGCCCTTGCCGCCGGTGTTCTGCACAGCCTGGATCAGCTCCTCCAGCTGCGCATTGGCCTCGGCCAGCAACTCGCCGCGGCGGAAGGTCTGCATGAATTCGAGGAAATTCAGATCATCGTTCTTGGGCATGAGGGGCCTCACAGGGTCAGGATGAAGGAAAGCAGGGCCAGCACCGCCAAAAGGCAGAGCGCGACAACCAGCAGTTCGGAAAGACGACGCGCCCAGCGCACCGGGTGTTTGGGGATGGGTGCATTCATGAGGCGTCCCCCTGTCCCATCTCGCGTTTCACCATCCACGCGCGCACGGCTTCACGGCGGTAGAGAACACGGCGACCCAGCTTGGCGAGCGGTGGCCCGATGCCCTGCGCCTGCCAGCGGCTGAGAGTGATCTCAGACACGTCGAGGTGTGCTGCGAGTTCGGCCCGTGTCATCCAATCAGACAACAGCGCCTCTGACTGCTGCCCCCTCTCGGCTGCGCGGGCGGTGTTCTCGGTCATCTGTGCCCCCCCGGCGTATCTGCGCGATCTGCCGACGTTCTGGAGAACTGTCTCAGCAACGTTTCACCAGCGAGCTGCGCAACGGGTGAGCGGCGCGCGGATTTGGTGGAAAACTGGACAGGATTCCCAACATGCTGCATTTTGATTGGTGGCAGACGGCTGCTCCCAACAGCCGTCTGCCGTTCCACCCGGTCCCGCATGAAAGGAACAACCGAATGGAAACCGTGATCGGCAAGGTGCTCAATGACGTCGCAGGCCTTGCTCAGCAAAAGTGGTACATGCTGATGGGACTGTTCGGACTGATCGTTTTTTTCTGGGTGCTCGTCATGGGAACGCCCCATGACGATGTACTGGTGGGCGCAATCGCCATAGCCATGATGGGCTTCGGCTTCGGCGAGGCTGAAAGCAGGACGTTTCGAAAAAGCATTGCGCCGGATGTCGTTCTTACCACCCCGGTGCGGCAATTCACCTGGCCAGGCCTGTTTCTCTATCTGATGGGCGCAGCCGGGTTTGGCTTCGCCATATGGCGCGCCTTCTTCGTCTGACCGGCAACCTGTATCTGACAGAGGTCCCTCAATGGATGAAAATCCGCAGTACGCGCAACAGAGAGAGATCGACGAGTTGGGATGGCGCGTTATGGTGCTGGAACTTGCCCTCAAGGAGGTGTTGACGGTCCTTTGCGCCCAGGACGACCTGCTGGCAAAACGCTTCAAACGAAGCATCGAAGACACGCTGAGCTTCTCCGACCGCATGGCGGCTATGGAGGGTGATCCCATCAGGGAGGAAGTTTGGGCGGAGCAAAGAGGCTTCATTGACCACCTCGCCCGGCTTGTTCTTCCGGCAAGACATCGCGGCTCTCCTCCCGATCCAGCCAATGGCGCCTGATCGCTGCACGCAATTTGATGCTTTCCTGAAACCGCGCCTGATCTGCCCGGCGCGGGCGGTGTTTCCGCCGAGCGATCAGCCAAGCAACCAGTCGTTCGCCGACAAGCCCGAGCACCAAAGCCTGAAACAGGATTTCCGACATCATCCCAGCCCCCTAGCGTTGGCACGATCAGAAACGCCGACCACGCGAGGCCCGCTGGCCGAGGTGTCACCCGCAACCTCCGTCGCCGCGATCACGGCAAGGCAATCGTCACGCAATGCCCGGGCGCGGGCGTTCACATCGGCGCGCTCGCTTTCCGTCAGGCGATTGGGATCGACCGAGGCGCCGGAAAACGCCATCACCAGAGACGACACAGCACAGCCCGAATCCTGCGCCAGTCGTGCTGTCATCGCCCGCAGATCCGCCACCGAGCCGGGCCGCGCCGAAATCCGCTCGAACAGGCGCACCGTGATCGGGTAGACGCCCAGCGCATCTTCCAGCGCCTGCGCGGCTGCCAGCGTCACCTGCGCCTGGCCACTGGTCATCTTGCTCACCGTGCCCTTGGACGCCGCGCCATACGCTTCTTCCAGAATTGCAGTGGCCGCCTCCACACCACCGAGGCGCGCCACCAGGCCGCGGAACAGATGCGCCAGAATGGGATCAGCGCTCATAGGTGAAACCTCGTTTTCTTGGTGAGCGGGGAAAACTGGCGCAAAGTGCGCGCATGCTTGGCAGGAGGGTGCCCGGAAGAGTTGGATGGAGTTTGCACGGTGGCATCAGGCGGCATCCTCGGAAGAGGCAGAGGCGCGCATACCGAAAAGTTCTGGAGGACAATCAACTCCAGCCTCATCTGCAAGCCTCTGGCAGACATAGAACCATGACGAGGGAAACTTGCATCGAACCACGCCATTGCTGACGGCAGTAGGCCCAACGCCAATGGCCTCTGCCATCTTCTTGCGCCCCACCGCATCTGCGAAAGAAAGTGCATCCATCATGGTCGCAGTATTTCCACATTTTGTGGACAATAGCAAGACCACAATTCGTGGTTTGCACGGGGGGCCACAATTTGTGAATTATCCGCGCATGTCAGACGATGAGCACCCCCAGTTTACAGACATTGGCAATCGCCTAGTTGCGATCCGGCAGGCATTCTCTGATCTTGGCCAAAAGGCATGGGCGGAAAAGCACGGCTTTACTCCGACTCAATACAACAACTGGGAAAAGGGCGTGCGCCGAATCAAGGTGGACGAAGCGGAACGCCTGTGTGATATCTATGGATTAACCTTAGACTTCATATATCGCGGCAGGCGAGACGGCCTTTCAGACACTGCGTCAAAGATCCTTTGATCGGCGCGGCCGATAGCCCTGACCACTTCGTCTAGCGTTACGTCCTGATCTTGGGCGATCTCCATCATTCTATCCAAACGCACGTCTACAGGCTTCATACCCAACACCCCTCCAGAGCAAGAACATTCTAGCAACATCAAAAACGAGCTGTCTAGGCCAACCAAATAAAAATTCACATAATGTGAAATCTTTCTTGCCTACTCCACTTTTGGTGGATAATCTTCTCCCATCGCCCGCCGAAGACGCTCCAAGCAGATCGCGGACCACCCGATGGGAGAAACGAGATGAACTTCAACCACGATGACATGAAACGCGAGATCCGCAGCACGCGGCGGCTTTCGCTTGGCTTCATGGCGATCGCGCTGCTGCTGAAGGCCGCCCTCGTCGGCACGCTGATATGGGCAGCGGTGGTGCTGATCATGCACTTTGTCGGCTGAGGGCACAGCTATGATTGTACGCCTCACCAACCCGCCCGCCGCGATCGCCAATGCGCGGCGCATCGTCAGCGATCCTGCCGCCTGCGCCGCCAGCCCAACGCTTGCGCGCCTCGCCTGGCTGATCCTGCATTCCGCCAAAGGTCGCCCGGCGATCCAGTCACATCTGGCCTGGCCAGGGAGGGCACAATGAAAATCGCCGCGCCCCGCTCCACTGAAGAGCCGAAGAAAACACCCCTCTTCCACTCGCGCCGTGACCGCCCGGCTGGCCACATCATGATCGGGCTGACCCTGCATGCAGCTGATCAGCCCGGCGCCACCCCCGAAACCCGCGCACTCGCCCAGCGCCTGAGAGCGCGCCACCCGGCGACAAATATCGGAGAGTGATCATGATCCTCACCTGCCTCAAAACCGGTCGCTGGTGGCGTTGCCGTGACTATGCGCATGGCGACCGCCTCGCACGACTCAACGGAGTGGTGGATTACGAGGTGTGCCGTGGCTGACACATCCACCATCGAATGGACCGATTCCACCTGGAACCCAATCACCGGCTGCACGCTGGTGTCCGAGGGTTGCCGCCACTGCTACGCCGCCACGCTCGCCGCGACCCGGCTCAAGAACCATCCCAGCCGCAAGGGGCTGGCGCGCATCAACGCAGCGGGCGAGGCCAAGTTCACCGGCGAGGTGCGGTTCAACGAGCAATGGATCGACCAGCCCCTGCGCTGGAAGCGCCCGCGCATGATCTTCGTCTGCGCGCACGGCGACCTGTTTCACGAGGCCGTGCCTGATGAATGGATCGACCGGGTGTTCGCCGTCATGGCACTGGCCCAGCAGCACACTTTCCAGGTGCTGACGAAGCGGCCCGAACGGGCACGGGCATATCTCGTGTCGCGCAACACCTCGGTGCCGGGTGACATGATCACCAATACGGCTTTCGGAATGAACTGCCGAGTTCGCGGCTATCGCGGCATTGGTGGCAGCGCGACATGGCCCCTGCCCAACGTCTGGCTCGGCACCTCGATCGAAGATCAGGCCACCGCAGACGCGCGCATCCCGCACCTGCTCGCCACCCCGGCAGCGGTGCGCTTCGTCTCGGCCGAGCCGCTGCTGGGGCCGGTATATCTGACACGGGTTGGCAATTTTCAGAGTGTGACGTCAGCCTTTCCGGAGTTGGTTGAGAGGCTTCGCAGGCATATGCGCCCTCATACGATTAGCGGTGTCCAGATCGAAGCGGTTGGAAGCCGATACCAGGCAACCACCTTTTACCAAACGCCGGACCATATGGGTGGCTTTGAGGTTGGATCCCGCGAATATCCCCGCCTCAATTGGGTCATCGTCGGCGGCGAGAGCGGCCGGAACGCCCGGCCCATGCACCCTGACTGGGCCCGGTCCCTGCGCGATCAGTGTGTCGCAGCGGGCGTGGCGTTCTTCTTCAAGCAGTGGGGGGCGTGGGTGCCCTGGGAAATGGGCTCTGCGCCGATGTGGAACGCGCAGAATGGTGCTTCGGAAGACGGCAACTGGCTTTTCCCGAGCGATATGGACGCGGACGCGACTTGGGATGATGGGCTTGCCCACTATGAGCCCGGCAGAACCGAGCATTGCGCATTTCAGAGCGTAGGCAAGAAGGCCGCCGGGCGCCTGCTGGACGGGCGCGTGTGGAACCAGATGCCGGGGGTGGTGGCATGATGTCCCTTCCCATGATCATCGACAGCTTCGCAGGCGGTGGCGGTGCATCGACCGGCATCGAACTGGCGCTTGGCCGCTCGCCTGATGTGGCAATCAACCACAATGCCGCGGCGCTGGCCCTGCACGCCGCCAACCATCCCGAAACCCTGCATATCGACAGCAACATCTGGGATGTGGATCCGGGCTGGGTGACGAAGGGGCGTCCTGTCGGGCTGCTCTGGGCCTCGCCGGACTGCAAGCATTTCTCGAAGGCCAAGGGTGGCGCGCCGCGCGACCGCAACATCCGCGATCTCGCCTGGGTGGTTGTGAAATGGGCCGAGGAAGCCCGGCCCGATGTGATCTGCATGGAGAATGTCGAAGAGTTCGTGACATGGGGCCCGGTGGGTGAAGATGGCATGCCGATCAAGGAACTGGCCGGCATCACTTTTGATCTGTGGATCAAGCGCCTGAAGAAGGCGGGCTACCGCGTCCAGTGGCGCGAGCTGCGCGCCTGCGACTATGGCGCCCCGACGATCCGCAAGCGCTGGTTTCTGGTCGCGCGCCGTGACGGCCGTCCAATCCGCTGGCCGAAGCCCACGCATGGCGATCCGAAATCGCCCGAGGTGCGCAAGGGCAAGCTGCTGCCATGGCGCACGGCAGCGGAATGCATCGACTGGTCGCTCCCCTGCCCCTCGATCTTCGACAGCGCAGATCAGATCAAGGCCAGATATGGGCTGCGCGCCGTGCGCCCTCTGGCAGTGAACACGCTGGCCCGGGTGGCACGGGGTATGAAGCGCTATGTGCTGGACGCCCAGCGCCCATTCATCGTCAACCTGACCCACGGCGCACGGCTGGAGGATGCCGCTGATCCGTTCCGCACGATCACCGGCGCGCACCGCGGCGAAAAGGCCGTGGTGGTGCCCAGTATCGTCGGCTGCGGCGGCCGGGCAGCACAGAGCCGTGCAAGGGGTGGTGACGAACCGTTCGCCACTGTCACCGCCAAGGCGGATGCCTGCGTCGCCACCGCGTTCCTCGCGACTATGCGCAACAGCCAAAAGCCATGGCAGGGCGCAGACGAGCCGACCCACACGATCACGGCGGGTGGTGCTGGCCTGACACTGATCGCCCCCAGCCTGACCCGCTTCAATTCTGGCGCTACTGGGTCGGATCTGCGCAGCCCGACACCGACGGTCACCGCGAACAGCTGGATCAAGAAGCCCGGCGGTGCCGCGCCGCTGGGTGTGCTGGCCCCCTATCTCGCCAGCATCGCTCATGGCGACAGCGGCGGGCGGCGCGAATATCCGATGGGTGAGCCTCTGGGCACGGTCACACGCGGTGGCATCCAGCATGCGGTGCTCCAGCCGCACCTGCTGGCCATGAAGGGCACCGCGCGGCGCAGCTGCGATGTTCTTGCACCGCATCCGACCGTGCTGGCCGGTAGCGGGCACAGTGCGCTGATCGCGCCTAGTCTGGTGCAGACCGGCTATGGCGAGCGTGACGGCCAGGCACCCCGCGCACTGGACATCCGGGCACCGCTTGGCACCGTGGTGGCCGGTGGCGCGAAGCACGCGCCCGTTGCTGCCTTCCTCGCCCAGCAGAACGGCGGGCCCCGTATGGATGGCCACAGCGGGCGCGATCCGCGTGACCCGCTATCCACCGTCACTGCCGCTGGCAGCCAGCAAACCCCGATTGCAGCGTTCTTCGCCAAATACTACGGCACCGGCGATGGTGCGCGGCATGACGAACCCTCGCACACCATCACAGTGCGCGACCGTTTCGCCCATACCGAGGCCCAGCTGGCCGCACCACCCTTCGCGCCGGAGCATCACGCCCGGGCGCGCGAGGTGGCCGCTTTCCTGCGCTCACAGGATGCCTGGCACGGCGGCGAGTTCGTCACCTTGACCATCGACGGGGCCGAGTTCGTGGTGGTCGATATCGGCCTGCGTATGCTTACGCCCCGCGAACTGTTCAACGCACAGGGCTTCCCTGCCGATTACGTCATCGAGGGTATCTGGATGCAGGCCCCCGGAAACACCCTGAAATGGCATCCCTTCACCAAAGACGTGCAGGTCAGCTGCTGCGGCAACAGTGTCTGCCCACCGCTGGCTGAGGCGCTTGTGGCGGCGAATTGCGGGCACCTAGTGGTCGAAAGGCAGGAGGCCACTGCATGACTGAAAGCACCTGCACCGCATGCGGCAAGCCCAAGCCAGGCGACCGCTTCCGCGCCTGCCCGGATTGCCGCGCAGAATGGCGTCGCTACAGCCGAAAGCCCGACGGACCGTCCGAGACGATTGAGAAGCTGCGCGCTGAGAATGCGCGCCTCAAAGCGAGGATCGCCAGACTGGAGGCCACCGCATGACCGCCCTCCGCTTCGTAGCCCCTGTCTATCCTGGCGGGCGTCACTGCCTGCTCTGTGGCTCCGTCACGGTTGGCGCGGTTTTCCCGCCAGTTGGCGCAGAGACGAAATGGCGCTGGCGGCTGTTCCCATTCGGCGCGAACCCGTCCCGAGAGGGCAACGCGAAAGACGAGCAGACCGCTAAAGGCCATCTAACAGCCGCCTTTGCGCTGACGCTGGCTGAAGCGGGGCTGGTGCCTATCGAAGAGGCCACCGCATGATTACTGATGAACCGAATGACGCAAATTGCTCTAGCGACATGAACCGAGGGGCAGACTCATCTGTCCAACCAAGAGTTCCGGCTCGACACAGCCCGCGGCGGAGGTGCCGGAAGATTTGCGTACCTTGCCTTGCAATGCGGGCATTCAAGACGCCTGCCGCTTGGTTGGAGGATCGATTTCTTGCGATCGGCGTAGCAATTGGGACAAAGGCAATGATGGGGTTCGCCCCGGTCATCCTCGGCCTTGAGCGCGTACACCGCCGCACGCGCCTTGGTCGCCGCAAGCTCGTAACGCGCCGCCTCCTTCTCAAAGCGATCCATCTTCATCACTTCCTGTTCGAGTTCATCCAAGCGAGCCAATATCGCAGAGTGCGTCGATTGTGCGCTGATCACCTTGTCCTGGAGCTGGATGATACCTGCGCGCATGCCCTCCGGCAGCTCAGTAAGATCGGCCTTCCGTTTGAGCAATTCATCGAGGGTGCGCACGGCAGTGATCATTTCGCCGAAGGTGGCGACGCCGGCACGTGCGCCTTGCAGTATCGCGGCGATGTCGTCCCAAGCCATCGGGCCCCTCCGTCTGTATCCGATCGAAGGATACCGCAGGGTGGCGACCGATCAATAGGGATTGACAGCCCGGCACCTCGTTCTGGGCGCCGGGATGGCGAACATGAGGTTTGAATGAAACGGATTTCCCAGATCATCGAAATGGCGCGCCAGCGCGCCTGCCCGCCGCTCGTCACGGCACTCCCCGGCGGCGAATTGTGGGCATCTGGCGACTTTGGCGAATGAGGCCCCGCATGAAAAACGCAAAGGAGATAGCAGACCGTTTCATCAGCCGCGGTGGACGGACATTAAATTACGACAGGGACGCCTATGTTTCAGATCTTATAGACCTTTCGTCGTTCCTGGCATGGGCAGAAGATGGCGGAGAGATGTTCGGTGGCGTTGAGGCAAGAGACGCATTCAGGGCAATGTGTCGATTGCTGGATGTGGACGTGATTGCGCTCCGGAGAGCTGCGCTGGGGTCATCGTTATGACCACGCCCATCTTGCAACAGTTCATAGCCCTTCGCCCGGCAGGCGGGTTTGATCTGATCATGGCAGATGCGGCTTGGAGCTTCGATAACTGGTCAAAGGCCGGTGAACGGAAAAATGCCAAGGCGCACTACGACTGCACGCCGATCGACTGGATCAAGAGCCTGCCGGTCGCGGCCCTCGCCGCCGGAAACGCCGTCCTGTGGCTTTGGGCCACCAACCCGATGCTGCCTCAGGCATTCGAGGTGATGGAGGCGTGGGGTTTCACCTTCAAGACCGCAGGCCATTGGGTCAAGCGCACCCGCCACGGTAAGCTCGCTTTCGGCACTGGCTACATCCTGCGCTGCGCTGGTGAGCCCTTCCTGATCGGCACCCGAGGCGCGCCGAAATGCGCGCGAAACGTGCGCAGCGTCATCGAGGGGCCGATCCGCGAACACTCGCGAAAGCCTGATGAGGCATTCACAGCCGCCGAAGCCCTGATCCCAACCGCCCGCCGCATCGAGCTGTTCAGCCGACAGTCCCGCCCGGGCTGGGCCAGCTGGGGCAATGAAACCACGAAGTTCAATGAGGAGGCCAAATGAAACACCCAGACAACACCTGTGGCGCGCCCGAGATACCCAGCGATGTTGCAAGAACTATTCGAACCTCAATCAACAGAAGCAGATCCGAAGGAGCATCAACCATGGAACATCGTCAGACAGAGAAAGCAAACGAGATAAAACCGATCTATGTGCGGGTGTCCGAGTGCAAGAAGGTCTTCGGCCTCTCACGCTCCACGATCTACGTGATGGTCAGCCGGGGAATCATCCGGATCCACAAGTACGGCTCGGCATCGCTCCTGAAGGTGTCAGAGATCGAAGCTGCGATTGAGGGAGCGAATAATTCTGCAAATGATGTTGGGGGGCTGGCTGGGGGGCTGCGGAAGACGAGCTAGAGAAGAAGCGCGCGTTTTCAGAAGCTTAAGCAGCCAAAAGGGTGTTCTCGTGCTGCACCATCTCCGTCAGCGCACGGACTGAGGAGGCGACGACGGCTTTTTCCATCGCGAAAGCCTCCAGCGGCTTCATGGGCGACACCATCTCGGTCACCGGCTGAGGTTTGCGCGGGAAGGGGGCGATGTCAATGAGCGAGTACCAGGCCTCGACCTCCTCATGGGGGACGCGGCCCGGCATGATCAGCTTATCCGCCAATCCCTCCTCGTCAGCGACGCGCAGGATCTCTGCCGTGATCGGCCCGCGGTCGTTGCCCGAGACATTCTCGTTGCCGACCAGCAGAAGCCTGAAATCCTGTCCCCGCCGGGACAGGATGGCGCAGGCCTGCGCAAGGTGTTCCAGCCCTTCGTACTGCACGAACGAGCCGATATAGCCGATGACCGGAACGGTATCGGGAATGTCGAGGCGGGCGGCGAGCGCACTGTCTCGCGGGCGCGGGGTGAACTGAGAAGTATCGGCGGAGTTGGGCAGGAGTGTGATCTTGTCGCCCGGCACGCCCCGGCGGATCAGTTCTTCGCGCATGGGCTCGGTAAGGGTAAAAGTATGGTCAGCATACTGCGCCGTGATCGTCTCAAGCGTGACGAGTTCACGATAAGCTCCGGTACGTGCGAATGCAGGCTCGCGCGAAATCCTTGTGACTTCCCATAGGCCTCTGACTTCATAGAAAAACTTTATGCCCAGACGTCGCGCGGCAATTGCAGCAGGCAAGCCAGTTAAATAGTTTGATGCCGCCATTACGTACTCCGGTTTGAGTTCAGCAAACTTCTTCTCTAACTCATCCGCCGCAGCCAGCATATAATATTGCCCAAACAAATCCCTTCGATTTGTTTCCGTCAAGTGGAAGTATGTTATCCCTTCAACAATACTTTTCTCAGGTACGTCTGTTTGGTTAAAACTGGAAAGATCGATAGGAAAGCCCGGCCTGCTAATGCAAACGGGATCAAGCCCATTGGCTTTCATACCGTGGGCAAGGCCTTGTGCACGCGTTGCATACCCACCTGATGAATACGGCAAACAGTTATGCAGTATATAGCATATCCGCCCGAGCACTGGGCTATACCTTGCTTCAGGCTTTGATTTTAATAAACTGGTAATTGCTTCATAGTCTATCTTCCTTTGTATAACTTGCCTTTTAGCCTTCTCTATCCACTCCCTACTTTTCTCCTCAGATCCGTACTTCTTTGTGAGCAAGACAAGAGTTTTCTCCGCAAATTCAATAGAGCCATCTCGCATTGCCGCAAAAAAACAGGCGCGCAGCACATTGCTTGAGTCACTTATTTCTGCTGCCTTTTGCAGGATTGGAAATTCTGAAGTAGCCCTGCCGAGATCTCGGAGCCGTCGAGCAGCCATCACAAGATGAACGGCATCTTTCTGCGTTAGCTTTAATTTCGGCGAAGGTGTTTGAAGCATTGCCCATGCCTCCTCAAGCCAAGGGGCGCGGGGTATGGCCGGTCCAGACGCCGCGTGTGTCGATCAGGTGCAGGCCCGGGCGGACCGGCACGGGCGTGGCGCGGAATTCGTCATGATCGACCAGCATGAGGGCGATGTCGGCCTCCTTCAATCCTTCCTGAACGCCCACCAGCGCGGCCTTGCCTTCCATTGCAGGGGGGAGGGACCGGATGAAAGGTTCGACGATCTTCAGTTGGCCCGGATAGATTTCCGCCAGACGGGCGGCGATGGCGAGCGCCGGACTTTCGCGCAGATCGTCGATATTGGGCTTGAAGGCCAGCCCGAAGCAGGAAATCTGCGCGGGCCGGTCATGGCGCGCGGCGTGTTCGGCCACCGCCTGATGTACCTTGGCCAGCACCCATTCAGGTTTGTGGTCATTGATCTCGCGGGCGGTGCGGATGATGCGCGCCTCGTCGGGGGCTTCGCTGACGATGAACCAGGGATCGACTGCAATGCAATGCCCGCCCACGCCCGGGCCGGGTTGCAGGATATTGACGCGCGGATGACGGTTGGCCAGCCGGATCAGTTCCCAGACATTGATGCCGAGCCGGTCGCAGATCAGCGAAAGCTCATTCGCAAAGGCGATGTTCACATCACGAAAGCTGTTCTCGGTCAGCTTGGCCAGTTCTGCGGTGCGGCAGTCGGTTTCGATGCAATCGCCTTCGACCACCATCTTGTAAAGTTTGCGCGCCCGCGTGGCACAGGCATCTGTCATACCGCCGATCACCCGGTCATTGGAGACCAGTTCTTCCAGTGCCTTGCCCGGCAGAATACGCTCGGGGCAATGGGCGATGCGGATGTCCGAGTTTTCGCCATGGGTCTGCGGAAAGCTGAGGTCAGGGCGCTCTTTGGCCAGCCAGCCTGCCATCCGCTCGGTTGCACCGACCGGGCTGGTCGATTCCAGCACCACCAGATCGCCGGGCTTGAGCACCGGCGCGATGGAGCGGGCTGCGGATTCGACATAGGTCAGATCCGGCACAAACCCTTGCTGGTCGGTCTGAAACGGTGTCGGCACTGCGATCAGAAAGGCATCTGCGGGTTCAGGCGTCAGGGTCGCGCGAAGATAGCCTGCCTGAACGGACCGGCGCACAGCATCATCAAGGCCCGGCTCTACGATATGGGTTTCGCCACGATTGACCGCTTCGACGGCCATGGGGTTCACGTCCAGACCGATAACCCTGATCGAGCGCAATGCAAAAACTGTTGCCGTGGGCAGGCCGATATACCCCATGCCGACCATGCACACTGTTTCAAATGGTTTGGTCATTTCAATGCTCCGAATGTCGCCAGCGCATCAAGGATGCGCCCGATTGCCTTGCCGTCGCCGTAAGGGTTGTGTGCAAAGCTCATTTCCTCATAGGCCGCGCGGTCCGTCAGAAGGCGGGTTGCCCAATCCACGATCAGGTCGGTATCGGTTCCGACCAGCCGCACGGTTCCCGCTTCCAGCGCTTCGGGCCGCTCGGTCGTGTCGCGCATCACCAATACGGGCTTGCCCAGCGAGGGTGCCTCTTCCTGCACGCCGCCGGAATCGGTGATGATGATCTCGGCGCGGTTCATCAGATAGACAAAGGGCAGGTAATCGAGCGGCTCGATCAGATGGATATTGGGCCTTGCGCCCAGAAGCCGTGAAACCGGCTCGCGCACATTGGGGTTCAGGTGCATCGGATAGACGATATCGACATCCGGAAAGTGTTCGGCGATCCGGGCCAGTGCCGTGCAGATCCGCTCGAACCCGCCACCAAAGCTTTCGCGCCGGTGTCCGGTTACCAGAACCATGCGACGCTCAGGATTGAGGAAGCCGAAACGGGCATCGAAACCCATCGTCAGTTCCGGTTCGGTTTCGATCCGCCGTGTAACTTCGAAAAGGGCGTCGATGACCGTGTTTCCGGTTACGGTAATTGCGCTCTCTACCACGCCTTCGCGCAGCAAGGCGTTGCGTGCGGTTTCGGTCGGGGCGAAATGGATTGCCGCCAACGCACCCGTGATCTTGCGGTTCCCTTCCTCAGGCCAGGGGGAATAGAGGTTGCCCGTGCGCAACCCGGCCTCGACATGGCCGACCGGCACCTTGGCGTAAAAGGCTGCAAGCGTGGTGGCCATGGTGGTTGCCGTATCGCCATGCACCAGCACGACATCCGGCTGTGCCGATTCCAGAACCGGCTTCAGCCCCTGGAGAATGGCGGCCGTGACACCGTTCAGGTCTTGCCCCGCCCGCATGACATCAAGGTCATAATCCGGGCGGATGCCGAAAAGCGACGTCACCTGATCAAGCATCTCGCGGTGCTGAGCGGTCACGCAAAGCTGGCTTTCAAAGCGGGGGTCGGCGTTCAATCCCAGGACAAGCGGGGCCATCTTGATAGCCTCCGGGCGGGTGCCAAATACTGTAAGAACCTTCAAAGGAAATTGCCTTCTTTACTGAAACCTGCCGATGCGCTTCGGCGACTTTTCAGGGGCAGTGCAACAGAAGTATGCCCCGATATGCGGCAAGTTTTGTCGATTTTAATTTCGATTGTCCAGACCGATCCCCCTGTTTCGCATGGATTTCGCCACGCAGCCTCACACCGTTGCGCGCGGCGGAGCAAGCCACTAGCGTGGCGTTTCATGCAAACCGGCTCTACGCACTTTCGCGATGAGCCATTCCAACCAGGGCCCTGACGATGGCGCGCACTGAAATTGTCAGTCTGATACGCCGGTCCGGCCACTTTGACAGCCCCTGGTATCTTTCGCGCCACCCTGAGGTTGGTCATCTGGGGATGAGCCCTGCGGAACATTATCTGAAATATGGTGCCCTGATGGGGCGTGATCCGGGGCGCCGGTTCAACACGCGGTTCTATCTTGAGACCTATCCCGAGGTTGCCGAAAGCGGGATGAACCCGCTGGTGCATTATGTGCTGCACGGTCAGGCGAAGGGCTATCTGACGCAGCCCGCGCAGGAGGACAGCCGCAAGCGGATCGACGGGCTTCGCGACAAGCTTCTGTCGCTGGGTTTCACCGAGGCGCCGCTCGCCGAGCTTGAGGAAATCGCGCGGGATACTGCGCTTGAGGGTCAGGCGCGCGCGCTTGCGGCGCGGGAACTGGCGCTCTGGTACCTGCGCCAGAAAACCGCGAAGGGCTGGCGCGCGGCGCTGGACTGGGTTTCGCGCGCGCGCGCCGAGGCGCCGGGGCTGCGTTTCGGCTCGGAGCTGTCGGTGGTGGAGCTGTTGTGCCATTTCCATCTGGGCCAAGCGGCTGAAGGCGCGCAGACCTACGCGCGCGCCGCGCTGGCCGGCGAAATGACGCCGGATCTGATGCTGGCCTGGGTCAATTTTCAGCCCACGCCCGAAATCCGGCTGGCCTGGATCAACCAGGTTCTCGCGCAATATGCCATTGCGCCCTTGACGCTGTCGGATGATACGTCGCTGCCTGCCTACGACCGATTGCGCGGCCCGTCCGACCTGCCCGCGGTGGCCGACGGGCCGAAGGTCACGGTGCTGATGGCCGCCTATGAGGCCGGTC
>CAZCAX010000025.1:0-62440 GCA_964496915.1 uncultured Rhodobacter sp. | reverse complement strand
CCTCCTGAATTTTCCAGTTTCAGGATAGTTCCGCCACACAAAGTGAGGCAGAGCCCAATTAAGGGCTACGCGACACCTCGTGGCCGTCCGCCGTTCCCGAGGTGGGCGTTTTTGATCCTGCTCGAAGAGCTCTTGAAGCCGCGTGTCAAATCCATCGCACAGCTTATGCCGGGCCGGTGGCGCTTGCCGCTGATAGCTTGGCGGGCTCGCATCCTTCAGATACTTCTTGATCGTGTTCCGCGACAAACCGGTTGCCCGCGCCACAGATCGGATACTGCGACCTTCAACCAAAATCCAACGACGGATCTTCGATACACTTTCCATCAATATCACCTGCTCATTCCTCCGCGCTATTCGGCGCGGATGCTAACGTCGCAGGTGGGTCAATTTTACTCGCTCATAACCCACCTAAGTGGATCAATTTTGCATGCTGATTCACATTCTGAAGTCCCGCCTCGCGCACAGGACGTCTCGGGACGAGATTTTCACCACCATCCATGCGCTCCGAAATCAGGGGCTTACCCTGCAGCGAGATCGGGCAGCGAACAGGGTTCCCGCGTCGCAGCATCGCGAAATTGCTGCAGTTTGAGACGCCGCCCGACCGCAGGCGGGCAGCTTTGAAACCGACTTCGCCGTGGTACTTTGAAGAGTTCCTGAGCCAAAGTTGGAAGGACGGCATTCGAACTGGAAGCGCCCTTTTCCGTCTCAGCCAAGAGCGTGGTTACGACGGGAGCCTGACGCATTTACAGCGGCTGCTGGCGGGCTGGCGCCGAGCCGAACAGCAAACGAAGGCCCCCTCCTCGGAGCACCAGATCTTGAAGCCGGATAGGGACCCGGAAACCGCGCACGCGATCTCCCCGGTCATCGCGGCCGCGCTTTGTATCAAACCCCGCGGAAAGCTCACCTCGGATCAGGCCCGGAAAGTCGACACTCTCAAGGCCGGCTCTCCCGCCTTCACAACGATGCGCAGCCTCACCATGCGGTTCAACGGTATCATGCGTGGCCGCCAAGCAGACCCGCTCCCTGCATGGATCGACGACGCGATCGAAACCGACCTGGCGCCCATCGTGTGCTTTGCCCGTACCTTGAACCGGGACTACAATGCCGTCAAAAACGCAATCGTGTCTTGGAGCAACGGCCAGGCGGAAGGTCAGATCAACCGCCTGAAAACCCTCAAACGCGCAATGTAAGGCCGGGCTGGTCCCTAATTGTTGCGGGCGAGAATGCTACCCTTCCGCCACACAAGGTGAGGCAGAGCCCATTTAAGGGCTACGCGACATATCTGTTTGGAGGCCAGATGCACTTGGACGGGCGGGCGATCGACCAAAAGAGCGCACCAATCAAAACCAGACCGGACAGCAGGCCTACGACCACTAGTATGCCTTGGGCAATCGTCATGAGCGGTGTCCGAACACCTGCGCCTCCTGATGCGCATTGTCGGTCGCTTCGAATTCAAGCGTGGAATGCTCGATTGAGAAACGTTCATGCAGCACCGATTTGACGTTTTCTTTAATTTTGTCGGCCTCACCCATCCGGTCGCGTTCGACAACAATATGGCAGTCCAATGCCGCAGTGTTCTCCTGCATTTGCCACAGGTGGACATGATGCACGTTCACAACGCCATCGACACTCTGGATCGCTCTGACCACGTCATTTCCATCAATATCTGGTGGGCTCCCAAGCATCAGGGTTCGAATTGGGCCCCCTATTTCGGTGAAGGACAGATACAGGATGTAGAGCGCGATGCCGATGGTGATGGCCGGATCCACCCAACGCATATCATAAAGTATAATGAGCGTCCCGCCGACTATGACGGCCACTGAAGCCAACGCGTCCGAAAGGTTGTGGAGAAACAGCGCGCGGATGTTCACGCTCCCCTTCTGCATCGAATAGGTCAGCATTGCGGTCAGCGTGTCGACCACAAGCGCAATTCCACCGAGAATGACGACGGTCCACCCCATGACTTCGGGTGGATCAATCATGCGCATGCCACCTTCGTAGATCAGGTAGAAGCCGATCACGATCAGGGTGGTGTAGTTGATCAGGGCAGCGACGATTTCGACCCGGCCATAGCCGAAAGTCATGCGCTCATCGGCCGGGCGGCGCGCGATCTTGCGCGCGGCGAAGGCAATGACAAGCGAGGCCATATCGGAAAAGTTGTGCAGCGCATCGGCGATAAGTGCTAGACTGCCCGACAATATGCCCCCGACGATTTGCGCAACAGTAAGTAGCCCATTCGCCCAGATCGCGATCGCAACCCGTCGATCCCCAGAATTCGGATCGATATTCGCGTGCCCGTGATCATGCGGCATTGGCAGGCTCCTCATGCGCGTGTGTCGCGCGTCGGTCAGTCTTCAGGCGGCCGCTGCGGAAACCACGTACGCGCGCATTCATCCAGTGGCGTATTATATGACGGTAAAGGGCACCACGCAGCCTTCCAAAGGATTGCTCATGGGACAAATAGAAGGCGTCGGGCGTATCGTACACGCCGAAATCTTGCACGATGCCGGTTTTCTGAATGTAGGTATCTTCTCCGTTCCAGGCGACGGGAGGTGCGCCAAGGCAATCTGTGCCCGCGCCATAACCGCAGAGACTGTCCGTGTCCGAGAACGATCTTTGCAGGACTTCGAAGAAAGCGTCATCCAGGATGAAGCCTTCAAGGTTGATCCAGGCCCCTTGAAATTCGATCTCTACCCACGAATGGAGAATTTCCTCTGGAGCAAGCGGATACACCAACTCTGGGACAACACCGCGCTGCAAGCCTTTGTGGATCGTAAACCCATGCAACCGGCAACGAACGCCAACACCACGCAGCAGCGCCATTAAGAGCGTGCCTTTCGTATTGCACTGCCCGTAGCCGTCGGAAAGTACCTCGGATGCGGGGATGTCGTCAGCTCGATTGTATCCGAACGAGATTTCATTTCGAACGAAATCATAGGCAGCTCCGATCCGATCGTATTCGGATAAGTCGCGCCAGCTGCGGCTCTCTATTAGATGCGCAAGAGGCGCGGCATCAAAATCCAGTAGTTTGGTGGGTGCAAGTAGGGGGTTGGTTATCTGCAACGGAGTCGCTCCTCGAATCGTCTTGGAACAGACTAGTCTCTATAGTTACTGCAGCTTCAACCCCTTCTTTTAGAAACGATCTCTCGCAACTACTTGTCCGTGTGAACTGCTTTGTGGTGTTCACCGTGTGCGTCGCGTAGGATATTGACGCCGCCCCAGGCCGCGATCCCGGCGATAATCACACCGACGACTAGGTCGGGCCAGTTCGTTCCCAGCCAGGCAACGAGGCCACCTGCGACCACGATTCCGAGGTTTGCCGCAAAGTCGTTCCAGCTGAAAGTATTGGCCGCGCGGATGTTGACGTCCGGATCTTTGAGCCGAGCGAGCAACCAGACACAAACTGAGTTGATGGCCGCCGCGCTCAGCGCCATGACGATCATAACGGTGCCAAGGGGATCCGACCCACCGACATAGCGGCGCCAAGCATCATAAAGGATCCCGATGGCGAACACGATCAGCAAGCAGCCCGAGACATTCGCCGCACCACGTTTCCATTTCGCAGACCGCGACAATGCAAACAGACTGATTGCGTAGACCAAGCTGTCTGAAAGGTTGTCGAGCCCGTTTGCGATCAGGGCACTGGAATCCCCGAAGGCCCCGGTCGCAAAAAAGGCCATGGCAAGACCCACGTTTAGACCGAGAACAATCCAAAGGGTGCGTCTTTCGCTTGCTCCTTTTCCTGCAGTCATACTTCCCATTCCGCTTGGTCGACTATGATCCTTCAACCTCTCGGGCAGATCAGAGTTCCGGATTGATTAATAATGGTCAGTTCCATTTACGACCGCCGGGAGCTGTCAGTCAGGCGTCTCAACCAAAGTAGAGTATAGCCCTTTTTATGGGGCGATGAGATCGCGATTTGAGACGGTTTCAAGTTCAAACCATAAAGTTCAATTGGTTCATGGCGCGGCCAGTATTATAGCTGCGCCGAGCAAGCAAACGGCTGTGCCAAGCGTATCCCACCTGTCCGGTCTGTGACCCTCTGCAAGCCACATCCACAGTATCGAAGCCGCAATGTAGACTCCGCCATAGGCGGCAAACGCGCGGCCCGCAGCAACCGTTTCGACTTGCGCCAGAAGCCACCCGAATACCACCAAGGCTACAATACCGGGTACGAGCCAGGCCGCGGATGCGCCGAGGCGCCACCAACTCCAGATCGCGAAACACCCGGCGATCTCGGCCAAGGCCGCAAGCGGATAGGCAAGCGCGGCAGGCATCTCAGGCACCGATCTCGTCGTGTTCGGTCAAACATTCGGAATGATCCCGCAACACCTCAAGCACCTTGCAATCGGCGGTACGTCCACCGCTGCATTCGTGAACCATGCGTTTCAGTTCGGTGCGCAGCGCCTTCAGACGGGCCATGCGCTGCTCCACCTGCTTTAGCTGGCGACGCGCAATCGCGTCGACTTCTTCGCAGGGCCGATTGGGCTGGTCGCTGAGGTCGAGCAGCTCGCGGATCGCATCAAGCGAGAAGCCGAGTTGTCGCGAATGGCGGATGAAGGACAGTCGGTCGAGCTGTGCATTGTCATAGCGCCTCTGTCCGCCTTCAGTCCGGCCAGGTTCGGGCATGAGCCCGATCTGCTCGTAGTACCGAATGGTCTGCACCTTTGTGCCGGTCTTCTTTGACAGAGTGCCGATCGTGAGCATCTTCGCCTCCATGAAAAGTTACAGTCTGTGTAGGTTTTGCCGCCTCAATAGACAAGTGCCGGATTCACAGACGCGTGAGTTTAAGCCACAACGTGATTTCGCGCTTGAACCTCTAGTAGCTAGAGGATGTAAACGCGACAATAATCAAGAATCAAAATCAGGCGCGCAGGTTTGTCCCTTACATCGGCACAGAAATTTCTTTGGGTTTTGGCAGGCGTCGCGTCGCTTGCCTTCGTATGGCTTTTGCTCTGGTCGGACTATCGCGCTGACCGCGCCCGAACCGACAACGATCCAGCGTTTGTCGCTGCATTCGAATTGACGGACCACCAAGGTGTGGTTCGCACGGAAGAAGACTTTTCGGGGCGTTGGATGTTGGTATTTTTCGGCTTCAGCAACTGCCCCGATGTCTGCCCGACGACACTGTCTGAGGTCGCGGCGGTGATGGACGGTCTGGGCGACAATGCCGCGAGGGTCCAGCCGATTTTCATAACCATCGACCCCGAACGGGACACGCCCATGGCACTCGCCGAATTCGTTCCGCTGTTCGATGCGAACATCATCGGGCTGACAGGTACGCCCGAACAGATCGCCGCTACATCCGAAACGTTTCCGATCTTCTTTGAACGCATCGAAGAGGCTACAGCTCCGGATGGCTACACAATGGGCCACACGTCACATCTGTTTCTATTCGATCCCGAGGCAGGCTTTGCAGACTCATGGCCCTATGGCACGTCCGCTGAAGAGATTCTCGCCGATCTGGAAGAGAGGATCTGACCGACATGAACCGCGTACCCGCAGAAACCGCCCTCGGGCTGGCATGGATCGTTGCCCTCGTCGCCTCGCTTGCTGTACTTTTCATCGGCGAAGTGATGGGGCAGACACCCTGCGTGCTGTGCTGGTTCCAGCGCGCCTTCATGTTCCCGCTCGCGATCATTCTCGGCCTCGGCCTTTGGTGGCGAGACGGCAGCGTCGGGCGCTATGGCATCGCTCTGGCGCTTGGTGGTGGCGTGGTCGCCCTGTGGCACATGGGCCTCTACGCGGGCCTGATCCCCGAACGCATCCAGCCCTGCACGGCCACCGGCCCCTCTTGCACCGATGATAACCAATTGGTCTTCGGCATTCCGATCCCGCTGATGGCGCTGGTCGCCTTCGCACTGATCGGGTTCCTGTCGGCACTTTCATTGAAGGAAACACAAACATGAATCGACGCGGCTTAATCCTGTCCGTTCTCGCCCTCGGCGTTGCCGGTTTCGGCGGAGCCACTTGGTACGCGACTCGCCCCGGCCCCGCGGCCGAAGCAAAAACCGTTGCGCCGGAACTCGCGGACGCGATGATCCGCTCTTACTCGCCCATCCTCGGACCTGCCGACGCGCCCGTCACGATTGTCGAATTCTTTGACCCGGCCTGCGAGGCTTGCCGCGCCTTCCATCCGATCGTGAAGGACATCATGGCACAGCATGGAGATGCCGTCCGCGTCGTTGTCCGCTACACCGCGTTTCATGGCGAGGCATCCGAGGAAGCGATCCGCGTGCTCGAGGCAGCACGCATGCAAGGCGTTTACGAGCCGGTGCTCGAAGCCGTTCTGCGGGATCAGCCGAGATGGGCGTCGCACGGCGCGCCTGAGCCCGGTCTGATCCTCCAGATCGCCGCCACTGCCGGACTCGATGCAGAGGCCGCGCGCACGCAAATGCTGGCACCGGATGTCGTTGCGATCCTGAATCAGGATCGTGCGGACGTCGAAACCGTGGGAGTTCGCCAGACTCCTACTTTCTTTGTAAACGGCAAGTCGCTCGATCCATTCGGGGAGGCAGAACTGCGTCGATTAGTGGCCGCGGAAGTTGCCGCCGTGCAAAGCTGAATGGAAAAGGCAGGACCAAAACGATGAAAAAGATTATTATGACGGGCACACTGGCCGCGCTCTTGACCTTTGGAGGGCTCTCAGTACCCGCACTAGCCGGACCCGTGGATGTCGTCGTCGAAAGCGCCTGGTCCCGCGCCTCCATAGGGATGAACCGCCCCGGGGCCGTCTACATGACGATCCGCAACACTGGCGACGAGCCGGTGACGCTGATTGGTCTTTCAACACCCCTCGCGATGATGCCCGAGATCCACGAGACGAAGACCAATGCCGAAGGTGTGAGTTCCATGAGCGCGGCAGGTGAGATCGCGATCGCCCCGGGCGAGAGCGTCGCGCTTGAGCCGGGCGGCCTCCACGCGATGTTGATGCGGCTACAACAACCCATGACGGAAGGGGAAACCTTTCCGCTGACCCTACTTTTTGTCGACGGGGGCGAGGTGACAGTCGAGGTGCCGATCCTTGGCATCGCCGCACGCGGACCGGAAGACTAATGCGACGAAGGACGATCGCAGGATACGGCGCGGCCGGTGCCGGTGCAATTGCCTTGACGCTCTTCGTCGGTTGGTGGCGGGTCGACGGACCCGGTGCGCCCGAACCTATTGAGCAGCGGCCTATGGCTCTGACCGAGATGGATTTCCGCCTGACTGACCATGAAGGCAACGAGGTCGGGCCGGAAACCCTGATCGGGCGACCGACGATGGCGTTCTTCGGTTTCACTTACTGCCCCGATGTCTGCCCGACCACGCTCTCGGACATTTCAGGTTGGCTCGACGATTTAGGAGACGAAGCCAAACAGCTGAACGTGGTTTTCATCACGGTCGATCCCGAGCGCGATACCGTCGAGGCGATGGCAGAATATGTCAGTTATTTCCACCCAGCGATCCGCGGCTGGACGGGACCGGAGGGGCAGATTGCGCGCATCGCGGACGGCTTCCGCGCTGCCTACGAGCGGGTGCCCACGGAAGGCGGCGACTACACGATGAACCACACGGCCAGCGTCTTCCTGTTCGGTGCCGCTGGACGGTTCGTCACCATGATTGACTATCATGAACCGAGGGAATTCGCGGTACCGAAGATCCGCCGCGCGTTGGAAGAAGAAACGGAGGGAGCGACATGAGGCTCAGAACTTTTGCGGCAGGTGTCGCGCTTGCGGGGACCGTTTCGGGGGCGGCTATCGCATTCTTCGATGTTCTGTCGAAAGAACCCGTGCCGCCAGAACTTGCCCAGGCAGGTAGCTGGATGCCCCAGCGTCCTGAAGCTCCCCGGAGCCTGGATATTCCGTTGTCGCTGCCAGCTACGGCGTGGGCGGAAGATACACCCCGCCTCGGCCCCTTGCCCCTGCTGCAGGCCGCTGTTGTTGACAGGCCGATGCAGGCGATCGAACCGCCCCTGTTGACTTGGTCTCGCGACATATCTTCTGGTGAAACGCTCGACTCCTTGCTTTCCGAAGCCGGTCTTGCGGGAGCCGACCGGGCGGAAGTCGCCCTTGCGCTTGGCGCGGAATACGATCTGCGACGGTTGCGGCCGGGGAATTCGGTCACTGTTGTTTCGACTATGGATGGCAGCCCCCGCACCGTCTCGCTCGCCGTCGAGGACGGGGTGCGGATCGAGGTGCTTTTTGGCGAGCAGGTGTCCACGCAGGTCGTGGCGCCGGATCCGGAGATCGTAACCCTTGCTGGGGAGGCCGTGATCGACACCTCGATCTTCGCGGCACTCGACAATGCCGGCATCCCCGCCCGATTTGCCGTGGACCTTGCGCAAATGCTGGGTGGAACCGTGGATTTCCGCCGTGAGATGGCTGGAGGCGAGACACTAAGGCTTCTCTGGCGCGAGACGCGCGTCGGCGATGACAAGATCGGACAGCCGGACCTCGCCTTCGCCGCACTGGAAATCGGCGATTCGCTTTACGAGATCGTTTGGCCGGACGACGGCAGCGGTCAGGCGACGATCTACGTCGATGGCGAGGTGCTTCGCGTCTTTGCACAGCCGGTCGAGGGCGCGCGCCTCAGCTCGGTGTTCGGGCGCCGCACACATCCGGTCTACGGAAACGTCCGGATGCACACCGGCGTCGATTTTGCCGCGGCAAGCGGGACGCCGGTACGGACGACGGCACCGGGCCGGGTCAGCTTCATCGGCTGGCGAGGCGGCTATGGACGCGTGGTCGAAATCTCCCACGGCTCCGAGACCATGACGCGCTACGCGCATCTCAGCGCCGTGCCGGAGGGCCTATCACAGGGCCAACGCGTGGCGGCGGGAGATGTGATCGGCCGCGTTGGCGCAACCGGCACAGCGACAGGTCCCAACCTGCACTACGAAGTCCTCGTAGATGGGCGTCCGACTGACCCTCTCTCTGACGACCGGCTCGCAGAAGCCGCAGAGAAAGAGGTGGATGATACCGCCGCGCTGTTGCGTCTGACCGAGGCGCGCGCGCTTCTGACTGAAAACCTTGACAGCGAAATTGCCCAGACGACAACCGAAAGGCTCTGACCCATGAAACGCATGACCCAAGCTCTGACCATCGCGCTCGCCCTGTTCCCGGCGGCCCAGGCCCTCGCAGAGGCAACAGCGATAGACGTCCGCAAGACCAACGGATGCGGCTGCTGCCTGTCCTGGATGAACCATCTCGAGGAAAACGGATTCGCGCCGACGGGCGAGAACATGTTTGGCGGGTCGCTGGTTCGTTTCAAGCTCGACAACGGCGTGCCGCAGCGCATGGTCTCCTGCCATACCGCGCTCATAGAGGGCTACGTGATTGAAGGCCATGTCCCGGCCGCTGATATCCGCCGCCTTCTTGAGGAACGCCCGGACGCCGTCGGCCTCGCCGTTCCGGGAATGCCCTATGGCTCGCCCGGCATGGGGCCGGAAGAAAACCGTGAAGCTTATGATGTCTTCCTCATCCGCGAGGACGGGTCGACCGAAGTCTTTTCAAGCTACGCCGAAGGATAATCTGGCCCGCTTATGGAAAACCTGTCTCCGATAATGCTCGGCTTTCTCGGAAGCCTTGCCGCCGGATCGCTCACGGCAGTCGGAGCAATTCCCGTGCTGTTCGGGCGCATCCCGTCGCGGGCGACGCGCGATCTGTCGCTCGGCTTCGCTGCCGGCGTCATGCTCTCAGCCTCGTTCTTTTCTCTGATCATCCCGGCATTGGATGCGGCGGAGCCGATGTTCGAAAACGGCGCGATGCCTGCGGCCATCGTTTGCGTCTCGATCCTTTTGGGCATGGGGGCCGTTGCATTGATGAATGAAAGGCTGCCGCACGAGCATTTCAGAACGGGACGCGAAGGGCCCGAAGCGGCGTCCTTACGGCGGGTCTGGCTGTTCATCATCGCGATCACGATCCACAACTTCCCCGAAGGCCTCGCGGTCGGAGTTGGCTTCGGTTCCGGAGGTATGGAGGGCGGTCTGCCACTCGCTATCGGCATCGGGCTTCAGAATGCGCCTGAAGGGCTGGCCGTCGCGGTATCCCTGTTGGGCGAAGGATATCCGAAGCTGCGCGCATGGGGCATCGCCGCGCTAACGGGCATGGTCGAGCCGATTGGCGGTTTGCTCGGGGCGGGCATCATCACACTGTCGGAACCGCTGCTGCCATGGGGCTTGGCCTTTGCCGCAGGCGCCATGCTCTATGTCATCAGCCACGAAATCATCCCCGAAACCCATCGCAGCGGCCATCAGAACAAGGCAACGCTCGGCTTGGCCGTCGGGCTCGTTTTGATGCTTTTTCTCGATGTTTGGTTGGGGTGACGCAATGCCAGTGCATAAACTATCTCCGGTGATCGGTATTTTTGCGGCGCTTACCGCTTTCGTAATCGATCAGATCACAAAAGCCATTGTTGTGGCGAATGCGGCCTCCTTAAGCACTGGAATCGCCGTGTTTCCAGGTTTTAACCTTGTCTTTTATCGCAATGATGGCGTCACTTTCGGACTACTTGGCGGCGCACCATGGTGGAGCCTCATAGCTCTCGCTCTTGCCATCTGCGGCTGGCTGGGGGTTATGCTGTTTCGCGCCGAAAATGCGGTTGAAACGCTCGCTTACGGAGCGATCATCGGTGGGGCCTTGGGCAATGTCTTTGATCGTGTGCGGTATCGGGCTGTAACGGACTTCCTGGATTTCTACATCAACTCAACGCATTGGCCTGCCTTCAACATGGCCGATGTGTTTGTCGTCAGTGGCGTGGGGCTCTTGCTCGCCGCACCCTGGATCAGTGCGCGGCGTCCGATCAAGTCGTGAAGCCGGTAATTCTGAACTGCTTCGCTCTGCGCAAACGTCTGCTCTCGCGGATGACGCTTGGTTTCGCCGCCGGGGCGCTGACCGTTCTAACCTTCCCGCCTTTCTCGATTCTCCTGCTTGTTCCCGTTGCCTATTCTGCGTTGTTTGTCGGTCTTCGCGACCTCTCCTTCGGGCGTGCTTTTCTCGTCGGCTGGGCGTTTGGTCTCGGCCAGTTCGGTTTCGGGATTTCGTGGATCGCGGAAAGTTTCTACGTCGAGGCCGAGCGTTTCGGGGCGCTGGCGATCCCGGCCGTCGCGGGATTGTCCGCAGGTCTCGCGATTTTCCCGGCCATTGCCGCCGTGCTCTTCGTCGAAATCGCGCGGCGCGGAGCCATGGGCAGTCTCCTGGCCTGCCTCCTGTTCGCGACCTCATGGACCGCGGCCGAGTGGTTGCGCGGTCACGTTCTGACAGGTTTTCCGTGGAACCTCGCCGGCTACGCTCTTGTTGATTACGCCGCCCTTCGCCAGCCCGCCGCCTGGGTGGGAAGTTATGGGCTAAGCTTTCTCACCGTGTTCGTAGCGGCACTCCCCGGCGCGGCTCTCATGGCGGTCGGGCGACAACGATTGATCATCTCGCTCATGCCGCTGGCCGGCATCGTAACGATGTGGGCCATCGGCACGCTTCGCCTCCAGTCGGATGCACCACAGCCACCGGATGTCGACCTGCGCATCGTTCAGGGCAACGTACCCCAAGAGGAGAAATGGGCGCCCGAGAACCGCGAGGCGACCTTCGCGCGCTATATCGAGCTTTCAACCCAGCCCGGCGATTTCGACGTTCTTCTCTGGCCGGAAACTGCCTTTCCCGGTTTCCTCGATGAGGATGCCCAGGCGCGATCCCGTATCGCGGCTGCGCTTCCGGACGGCAGCGTGCTGCTCACCGGAGTGCCGGACCGTGTACCGAGTGAGGATGGCACCCGATATTTCAACACCGTCCAGGCTTTTGACGATAACAGTGAGATCCTGACCGGATACGCGAAACACCATCTCGTGCCCTTTGGCGAATACACTCCATTCCGCGGCTGGTTGCCGATCGAGCGGCTGACAGCGGGGCTGGGCGATTTTACGCCTGGACCGGGCCTGCGAACGCTTGCGCTTCCGGGTGTGCCGCTGGTCGCCGTGGCGATCTGCTATGAGATCATCTTCCCAGGCCATGTGGTCGACGACCTGTTCCGACCCGACTGGATTTTTAACGCGACAAACGATGCCTGGTTTGGAACCAGCATCGGACCCGAGCAGCATCTGGCTTCCGCACGTATGCGCGCCGTAGAGGAAGGCCTTCCTGTCATCCGAGCCGCGAATACGGGCATCTCTGCCGTCATCGACGCGAACGGAGAGATCGTTGCGCGGCTCGATACCGGGGAAAGGGGCATAGTCGACGCTGATCTTCCCTCTGCGCGGCCGCCTACGCCATATGCGCTTTTTGGGGACTGGATGTTGCTGGCGCTCATCTTGGCTTCGTGGAGCTGGGCTCTGGCGGCCAATGCGACGGCTAACTACCGCCGCATGAGAAAGACCGTCATGCATAGATGTGGATAGGCGTTCCGTCCTTCACCATTGCATAGATGTCCTCGATCTGCCGATCTGTGACCGCGATGCAGCCAGCTGTCCAGTCGCGGATGTCCGTCGGGTCGATGCCGGGGCGTGGACCACCATGGATGAAGATGTCGCCGCCGGGGGAAAGGCCCTGCGCTTCGGCAAAGGCGATGTCGGCCTCATTCGGATAAGAGATGCCAACTGAAAGATGATACGTACTTTCAGGGTTGCGCTTATCGACTATGTAGGTGCCCTCCGGGGTCCGACCGTCTCCCTCGAATTGCTTGTGACCCTGAGGAGCGAAGCCCAGCCCGATCGGATAGGTTTGCAGCACGCGATCGGATCCGTCGAGAACAAGCAAACGCTGTCCCTTGTAGAGCCGAAGTCGCGTCACTTCGGGTCCGTCATAGCTGCGGAACTTGCCGGCACAGCCCGACAAAAAGGCCGCTAAGCCACCCAACAGGACGGCGCGGCGGGGAAATCGGATGGTTTTCACTGCTCGATGCCTCTTTCGTGAGGTCTGATATGGAAATAATGTTACCTTGCAAATGCCGCGTGATCAATGTCCGTGGGCAAGCGCGGCCTTTGCGATCTGTGGCCCAACCTGCTCGCCACCGGACGGCGGTGCCTTGGCCTCTTGGCTGTTGAGCAGGCGCAGGGCGTTCGCCACCACCAGCAATGACACACCCACGTCGGCTGCAATAGCGCCCCACATCGATGCCATTCCGAACGCGGTAGCGACAACGAAAACTCCCTTGGTCGCCAAGGAAATACCGATGTTCTGATGGATAATCGACATTGTCCGGCGCGAATGACCGATCAGCCAAGGCACCTTGCCGAGGTCGTCGGTCATAAGGGCAATGTCCGCCGTCTCGATTGCCGCGTCAGAACCAACCGCACCCATCGCGATGGCATAATGCGCGCGCGCCATTGCGGGTGCATCGTTCACCCCGTCGCCGATCATGGCAACCATGTCGTGAGTTTTGACCAGGTCTTCGATGGCTGTCACCTTGTCTTCGGGCAGAAGCTCAGCGCGCACCTCGTCGATACCGACCTCGGCGGCAACGGCGCGCGCTGTTCGCTCGTTGTCACCGGTCAGCATGACGATGGTCTTCACGCCCTGCGCGTGAAGTTGCGCCACGATGCCCTTGGCATCAGGGCGGATGCGATCGCGCAGTTCAAGAATGCCCGTCACACCGGATTCATCGCCGACAGCGACAAGGGTGCTGCCGGCGCCTTCGATCCGCTCCCGCAGATCCTTCGGAATGGCGTCGCCGAAACCCTTCTCCTCGGCAAACCGGTCCGACCCCAGCCAGATCGACCGTCCGTCAGTGCGTCCTTCAAGTCCCCTGCCGGGAATGGTGCGGGTATCCTCTGCGGCGGACACCTTGACGCCGTCGGCCTCCGCCCGCGCGAGAATGGCACGCGCCAAAGGGTGCGACGAACGTGCCTCCAGTCCTGCGGCGAGGGTCATCAGATCTTGCGCTGAAGCCCCGCCCAGCGGGTGCACCGCCGCCACTTCCGGCTGGCCCATGGTGATTGTGCCGGTCTTGTCCATGGCCAGCGCCGTCGTCCTGCCCGGCGCCTCTACATAGGCACCGCCCTTGATGAGGACGCCCGCCCGCGCCGAAGCGGTGAGCGCTGCGACGATGGAGACAGGGGTCGAGATGACCAGAGCACATGGGCAAGCGATCACCAGCAGCACGAGGGCATTGTAGAACCAGTAATCCCAGGCTCCGCCGAAGATAAGCGGCGGCAGTAGCGCAATTGCGACGGCGAGAGCCATGACGATAGGCGTGTAGATGCGGGCGAACTTTGCCACCCACTGTTCCACGGGCGCGCGGCGGGCATGAGCGTCGCCGACCATGCGGATGATCTTGGCCAAGACGGTATCCGAGGCGGCCTTCGTGGCGCGCACCGTTAGTGTACCTTCGCCGTTGATCGTGCCCGCATAGACCTCGTCTCCGGTCTCTTTGGGTATCACAGCACTTTCGCCGGTGATCGGCGCCTGGTCGACCGCGCCCGCGCCACCCGTCACCAGGCCGTCGAGCGGGATACGGTCGCCACCGCGTACAATAAAGCTTGAGCCTACGGCGACTTGCGCCGCCGGCATGTCGGTCTCGCTTCCGTCATCGCGGATCACGCGCGCGGTGGGTGGCGCAAGATCCAGGAGCGCCGACACCGCGTTCCGCGCGCGCCCAACGCTCCAGCTTTCGAGAAAGAGGGACAGCGAAAAGAAAAAAGCCACTGTCGCTGCCTCGAAGAATTCACCGAGCCCGATGGCTCCGGCGACTGCGACAACCATCAGCAGGTTCATGTCGGGCGACAGCCGACGTGCGGACGACCATGCCTTCGGTGCCACAAGCCAAACGCCGAATAGGATAGCAACTGCAAAAAGCCCTGCCTCGGCCAGCGGCATCGGCGCTTCGCCGTGCCCCGCGAAGAGGCCGAGCGCCCCGCCCATACCTGTCTCGACGATGTGCCAGAGAAAACCCGCCGCCCAGAAGCCGCCGCTGAGAGCCGTAAACAGCCGCTGTCGTGCAAGATGGGCCGCTTGGTCGACCGACGCGTTCTCGGCATTCCACGGCTTCGCGGTCATGCCGGTGCTCGCGACAAGTTCCGCAACTTCGTCGTCCGATACACTCTTTGCGCTGTCGAGAATGGTCATCCTCCCGTTGATCACATCGAACGCGAGATGCTCGGCCCCGCCGATCTGCGGGCCGATTACCTTATTCAAGATCGCGACCTCCTCGGCGCAATCGAGGCCGGACACCTGAAAACTGCGCCCGCCGGTTGGGGCGGGCGTCGTCGGTGCGATGTCGCCGCACGTTCCGGCGCTACCACAGCAACTGCCGCCGCTTGCCTGGGCATCTTCGGCGTGATCGTGATCGTGGCGGTGGGTGTCGGACGGCATGAACGGACCTCTGGATTCGGGTGCTTTGTCATGACATAGCCCCTACAGTAGCTAGAGCTTCAAGAGAAAAGTTCGGTGGTATTTCCGTTTGTTTTCTTGCTAGACGGTCCGACGACAGCCTCAATCACGGCGTGAGGCATAAAGAGCCGATACTAAGAAAAACAGAAAGGAAAGGAAACTCGATGCAGGTTTTGATGCTGAAGCAAAAAATGATGGTTGCGGTGGCGCTTTTGCTCACGACAGGATGCGCCATCCAGCCGACAGGGCCGAACGACACGGCAGACCAGACGGGCAACGTTCCCGAAGCTGTGGTTGCGATGGCTGCTCCGGATCAGGATGTTGCAACCGCGCGCCTCGTGCCGGAAGACGGCTGCTATTGGTACGAACATAGCGGGCCGGTCGAAACGACGCTGCTGCCGTTGCGCACGGCGAACGGTAATCCGATCTGCGTGGCACGCGAAGCTTGAGGACGCGCCACACGTTGGATCAACGCGCCTCAGACCTACGCACCACACTCAACTTCGCGCGGTGACACTGTCCTCCGCCGAGTACAAATGTGCCGTCGATTCGATCTCAACGTTGGGATAAAGTTCGTTAATGTGAGCCATGACCATCCGCACGCAACCCGAACTGGCTCGACCGCCGATACTTCTCGGATAGGGCGTGCCGTGTATTCGAAGATAAGTGTCGCGGTCTCCGACGTACAGATAGATGGCTCGTGATCCCAAAGCGTTTTCGGGGCCGGGTTCCATCCCGTCGGCCCATCGTGCGTTTTCCGGATCCCGCTCGATCATGTTCTGGGTCGGTGTCCAATGCGGCCACCTCACCTTGCGTTTGATCGTGTAGACCCCAGGCTCATATAGGTTGCCCCGGGCAATGGCCACACCGTAGCGCATTGCGGTCCCGCTCTCCTCGATATGATAGAGATACCGCGCGACCGCATCGACATGGATGTCTCCTGGCACGAGTCCGGGTTTCGCGACCACGCGCTGGGGCAAAAAGCGCGGGTGTAGGCCCCAAGGGTTTGACGTGGCCGGATCGAATCCGGGCGGCGTGACTTGCGCGTCCCATTCAGCCTTCTGTGCCTCGGCGGGCCAGGTATCGGCCAACAGGGGGCTGGAAACAGACGCGGAGAATAGCGCCGTTGTTGTTTGAATGAAGTGTCGTCTTGTCAGCATGTCTTACCCTTTCGGTTCCCACCAGAATCTATGGCAAGAACGGTATCTGTTCACTTTGATTAGATAGGACTTCTAGTGGCTAGAGGTTCAAGGACATATTTTCGTGAAAACACACGATCCTTGTGATCCGCAATTTACCATCCGCTACTACGAAAAGATCGGCGCGCCGCCCAGCCTGACCCGGCCTGTTCCCGAGACCACGGTTGCTGCAGAGTCAGATCCTGTCGAAGCTGGCTATGGAGGAAGGCCATATCGCCCGCTTCGCCTGAGCAGCGAACGGCAGTGTGGTGAACTTTGACTTGCACGGTGACGGGGGCAGGCAAAGCAGCAACGACAAACAGGGCCGCGCAGTGTCCAAAATACCGGGCGTCTTGCTCGCCGCCTTCACCAGTCATCATAGATGGTGAAGGCACAACCGCACGGAAGCGCCGGCCACAGCGGCCTTGCGCACTGGCGAGGAGTATCTCCAAATTCGAGCACCTTGATTGCCAAGGTTCCGGCGGGCTTTGCCTCCTCCTACCGGAACTTTGGCCGACTGGCACGCACCCGTCAGGATACCGAGCGATGACGCTCATCTCTTAGGTCGTGGTGCGCCACATCCGGAACCGGCCCTGCCCGGTCACTTCGCAGATCAAACCCCGCGCTTCCATCCAGACGAGGTTGCGCTGGACGGCGGCGCGGCTGGCACCGGTCAGGGTCTCGGCCATTGGGGCGGAGACGAGGGGCCATTCGGCCAGCACGGCGCGCAATGCTGGTGGTGTCTTGCCAGAGAGCGGGGCCATCATGGTTTCCGCCCGAGCTGACCATGCCTGGATATCGTCGAGGTGTCGCATTGCTGTCAGGCATGCTGTTTCCATTCCCTCGAGCCAACGCTCTAAGCGCTCAGCCGATGGGCCACTGGCGCGCAGCCCCCCTGCCCCGCGTGTAGCCAGAGGCGCAAAGATGGCCCCCCCATTCGAACTCGGGCCTTCGCTGGCGGCAATGCGTGCGGCGGTAACCGCCGCTTCCATCCGGTCGCCCTGTTGCCCGAGGCCCGCAAGGCTCCAGAGGTGAAACCCCATGCAGGCGCGTGTGATCGGGTGCAGGTCGGCGGCTTGCGCCATCAGGTCAAGCCAACCGCCCGCGCGATCCGCAAAGGGCTCGGCTTCATCCGCCATGTTTTCGGGGTCACGGCGATCGAGGAAAGCGGACAGGTCCACCCCTGGGCCGGGACCGCCTGTCAGACGCCGCACTGCCCATCCGACACGCGCGAGCGCTGCGGTGTCGTCCTGCACGCCGGACAAGCGCATGGATATCCAGAGCGCCAGCCGATCCGGGCCAATTCGGTCGCCTGCAAACCAGCTGAGGTCTGCCGCCTCCATCAGCGCGAGCCTGTGCCGCCAGCCCTCCGGACCACGGTGCAGACGGTCATCCAGTGCGCCAATCCGGCCAGCCACACGGGCGAGATGGGCGGCATTGCCTGCCTCTGCCTTCCGCCAATCGTCGAGGACTGCGGTTTCACGCAGCTCTGCCCTCGGTCCGGGCGGCAGATATTCCGGCTCCACTTCCATCGGACCGGGCAGGAACCACAGGTCGTCCTCAGACGCCTCTTCGAGCCCCTCCGCATCCACTAGAGGGTCGTCAAAAATATCATACTGCGTGGAAACTTGAGGCTTCATATGTGCAAAATACGGCACTTTTGCATTTTACCCAAGTGTTTTGTCAGAGTGCGCCTGCATACCTTATATAGCACGCGCGCTCGGTGGTCTGCGAGATTTCTCTGATCGCGCTCAGCGTATGGAATCCAAGGGGTTTTTGATGAGCAGCACCACAGAGAGAGCGGTTGCATTCGTTTACAAACGGTCGTTTATTGCTGGTATATGAAACTGCAAACGGCCTAATTTTATGCCCCTGATCGGCTACGCGCGCGTCTCGACCGAGGATCAGACCCCCCTGCCCCAGTCGCAGGCCCTGAAATCCGCAGGCTGCGTCGAGATCCACGAAGAGCAGGCCTCGGGCGGCGACCGGGCACGGCCCGTGCTGGCCCGTGTGCTCGAGCGGATCGGCAAGGGCGATACTCTGGTCGTGGTGCGCATCGACCGTCTGGCGCGGTCGCTTTCGCATCTGCTGGAGGTGATCGAGCGGCTGGAGGCGAAGGGCGCCTTCTTCCGCTCGCTGACTGATCCCATCGACACATCCTCGCCGCAGGGCAAGTTCACCCTGCAAGTCCTCGGCGCCGCGGCTGAGTTCGAACGTGCCCTGATCCGGGAACGCACCAAGGCGGGGCTGGCCTCGGCGCGCAGCAAGGGGCGGATCGGCGGCAATCCGGGCTTGCGCGCCCGCGATCCCGCGGCGCTTCGCAAGGTACGGCTGGCGCGGCAAGACGGTTACATGGATCGCCTCAACGAGACGGCGCAAGACTGGGTACCCCATGTCCGCCGCCTGCGGCCCGACATGGCCTGGGAGGACGTGCTGCGCATCGTCAACGCCCCCCTGCCCCGCGACCGGCACTGGACGCAAAGCCGCCTTTTGCGCGCGGTCAACGCCTATGTCCGCGACGGCTTCCTGCCCGAAACCGTGCTGGCCCGCGCCGGCCGCCGCGAGACCGACGACCGCCTGCCCGCTATCGTCGCCGCCATCAAGGGCGCTGACCCCGACATCACGCTTCAGGCGATCTGCAATCGACTGGAAGCAATGCGCGAGCGTACGCCCCGCGGGCGGACAAGCTGGCAACCCTCCTCGGTGAAGATGCTGCTGGAGAGGGCTGAGAGGCTGGGGCTGCTTGCGTAGTCGAGATACCTTGCAAATTTTCCACGACATGGAAGGATTACAAGGCTTTGGCCAGCGCCATGCTCAGAAACTCTCTGCTCACGCAAAGGGGTTGATGATGCGAAGCTGGCCTTCGACCAGCATGCCATCTTGCATGTCCTCGCTCCACAGCGTGGTGCAGCCCGCAACCAAAGCGCTGGCCACGATCATCGCGTCGTAGATCGAGAAGCCGTAGCGTTCCGCCAAGGCACGGCCGACGTCATGGGTCTGGAGGGTCAGGTCTTCGACGGGGCATAAGGCACGAATGCCCTCAAGAAACGCCCCTGCTTCCTCCCAACTCAGGCCAGCCTTACGGCGGCAGTTGACCAGCGTCTCGTTCAGCACCTGAACGCTGATCCGGGGCCCCTGCCCCAGGATAATCTCGGCGCGATCGGCCTTTGGGCCATCGTCGAGCAGGTACAGAACGACATTCGTGTCCGCGAACTCAACGCTCATGCGCGTCATCGCGGCTCAGGCGCTCCGCAGCGGGCAGCTTGCCCCGGAAGCGGCGCAGACCCGTAAGCACCTCATCCGCGCGCGCCAGACGACGGACTCTGATCTGGCCGTCGTCCTTGACCAGATCGATCTGATCGCCTTCCTTGAGGCCAAGTTCCCGGACAAGCTCTGCGGGCAAGCGGACGGCGAGCGAGTTGCCCCATTTTGCGACCTGCATCGTGACCTCCTGCGTTGATCTACTTCTTGTGATGTATATCAACTGGGTTGCGCCGACAAGCTTGTACCCTTACCCGGGCTACTCTTGTGCGTCCCGCAGCGGCTGACACCAGATTTAGAAAGGTCTTGCACGAATCTGAGTCCTCCGGCAATAGTCACGGAAAAGGGCGACTAAACGCCGAAATCCGTGAACACGCCACGGAGGCGAGAGGGCAAATGAGCAGAGCCGAGACACCGGAAGACCTGAACGCTGTGATCCGTCAGCACTCTGAGTTGCTGGCGGCACAACTGCATTCGCAGCGTGAGAGCCTGTTCCCGCCCGACGCTTCTAAGACTATGCGCAAATTCACCTCAGGTGAAGCTGCTGCTCTGCTGGGCGTCAACGACTCATACCTCAGAAAGCTTCACCTTGATGGCAAAGGGCCGTCGCCCGAAGTCTCGTCGGGGAACAGGAGGCACTACTCGGCCGAAGATATTCATAACTTACGGATACTGCTGGAGAAAACGGCTCGCAAGCCGGGAGATTACCTGCCTGGTCGTCGTGCTGGAGACCATCTTCAGATCATCGGGGTAATGAACTTCAAAGGTGGAAGCGGCAAGACAACCTCCTCGGCGCATCTTGCTCAAAGGTTGGCCCTCAAGGGGTACCGTGTCTTGGCGATCGACCTTGATCCGCAGGCCTCGCTCACGGCCTTGCACGGGGTTCAGCCGGAATTTGACCTGCTTGACGGCGGCACGCTCTACGATGCGATCCGCTACGAAGATCCTGTTCCGATCTCCCAGGTCATCCGCAAGACCTACATACCAAACTTGGATCTGATTCCCGGAAACCTCGAACTCATGGAGTTCGAGCACGAAACGCCGCGGGCACTATCTCGCGGCAACGCGGGATTGTTCTTCTTCCGTGTGAAGGAAGCGCTGGCGCAGGTTGATGATCGGTACGATGTCGTCGTTATCGACTGTCCTCCGCAGCTCGGGTTCTTGACCATGTCGGCGCTGTCTGCCGCGACGGGCGTTCTGGTGACGATCCATCCAGAGATGCTCGACGTGATGTCGATGAGCCAGTTCCTCAGGATGACGGCCGACCTCATGGATGTCATCGCCGATAGCGGAGCCGACATGTCGCATGACTGGATGCGCTATCTGTTGACACGGTACGAGCCGACGGATGCGCCACAGAACCGTATCGTCGCCTTCCTCCGCACAATGTATGGCGACAAGGTCCTGAACGCTCCGATGCTCAAGTCGACGGCCATCTCGGATGCCGGCCTGACCAAGCAGACCCTGTACGAGGTCGAACGGAGTGCCTTCACCCGCACGACCTATGACCGGGCCATCGAAAGCCTGAATGCCGTCAATGATGAGGTTGCCCAACTCATCCAGAAAACCTGGGGGCGCTGATGACTGACAGCAAGAAGAAGCGCATGTCCATGCTCGATAGTCTGGCATCAGCGGGGACGCCCCCTGCCCCGAACAGCATGATGTCAAGCAATCGGGCTCTGCGCTCCGCGCGTGATGCCGTAGATGCCCATCATGTCTGGGAACTCGACCCGGTCGAGATTGAGGACGAGAGGTATTCGGATCGCCTCGACCCCAAGGATGTGGATGATCTGCGTGCGTCGATCGAGCAGAACGGCCAGACCGTCCCCATTCTCGTAAGGCGCCACCCGGCCGAGACCAATCGCTATCTACTCGTCTATGGACGCCGCCGTCTTGAGGCCATTCGTGCCTCCGACAAGGTCAAGAAGGTTCGAGCGCTTATCGCGAACCTGGACGACACGGCCGCGCTGCGTGCCCAGGTTTCCGAAAACACTGGAAGGCGCGATCTGAGCTATATCGAACGCGCCCTCTTCGCCCAGGAGCTGCTCGCCAGCGGCTTTGGTTCGCAGGCTCAGATTGCTGAAGTGTTGAATGTGACCCGTTCTGCTGTGTCGATGTCGATCTCGGTTGCCAAGTCGATCGGGACCGACTTGGCCCGTGCGATTGGACCGGCTCATGGAATCGGGCGCCCCAGATGGGAATCTTTGGCGAAGGAACTCTCCAAGACCGGCATGGGCATGGACGAGCTTTGCCGTGTTGCAAGTGATGCCCGAGGCAAAGCGGCTGCAGTCGAACAGGCCGAAGAGGAGCCCCAGCTTGATCCTTCGGTCGCGGCATTTGAAGCCGTTGTCCGCCATGTGAAGAAGACCACTGGTCCTTCTCTTGGCAGGAAGCCGAGACCCAAAGCGACGCCTCTTTTGATCGATGGCGCGCCTGCGGGCGCCATAAAGCGGTCGGCTCGGGCGGTCAGGCTGGACCTTACGGATGTGGACGATGCCTTTGCGCAGTGGCTCGACGCCCGTGCGCAGGACGTCCTCGACGAGCTTCATGATCGTTGGAGACGCGAGACATGAAGAGAGGCAGAGCAGCAACAAAAAGGAGGCACGGTACAGGCTAAAGAAAAGGTCCCGCAAAGCTTGCGCTCCACGAGACCCCAACTTTGATCTTAGCACCTTCAAAGTAGTGGGCCAGCGCGCAAACCGCAAGTCATATGTGATTCGCGGAACGGTCTTTCTATGCCTTCGTGAACTGACATCATGGAGTACACACCGATTTCGCCGTTTATGCGGCCAATCTCGCTCGCCCATCTGCGCGTGGTCGAGCGGCCTGAGGTATCTGTTCCGGGTAAGCCCATCAACAAGTGGGAACTCCTGCGCGAACTGTCCAAGGCGCAAGCGGCCTTTGGGGTCACAGAACGTGATTTGACGGTCATGCAGGGTCTTCTCAGCTTCTTCCCGGACGATGCGCTTGGCGGGAACGCTGAAATGGTCGTCTTCCCGTCCAACAAGGCGATCTGCGAGCGGCTGAATGGCATGCCCTGCTCCACCATGCGCAGGCACATTGCCCGCCTGGTGGACGCTGGCTTGCTCATGCGCCGCGATAGCCCCAACGGGAAGAGGTATGTCCGCAAGCATGGCGAAGAGCGCGTGGCTTTTGGGTTCGACCTGTCGCCGCTCTACTGTCGGGCCGAGGAGATTGCACGGGCCGCAGAGGCCGTGCGCGAGGCCGAGGACCGTGTGCGGCGACTTCGGGAGGTTGTGAGCCTGATGCGGCGCGATCTCGCTGCCCTCGCGGAGTTTGGAGAGGAGATCCAGCCTGGCCTTGGCCTGTGGGATCAGTTTCGCGACAAGGCTGTTCTCACTGCGCGCGCCCTGCGCCGCAAGCTCACGCTTGAAGAGCTCTCCGCATATCGGACCGACCTCGAAGCCCTTCTCGATCGCGCACGCAACGTCATTGATGGCCCTGAAACAGAAGAAATGAACACCAATGATGCCAGTTTTGAGCGCCACCATCATAATTCAAATAAAGAATCCATAGGTCTTGAACCTGCCTTAGAAAAAGGCGGGGCGGCGGCCGGCGCGCCAGATATTGAAACGGATGCACCTGGTGCTGACGTGGAAGAAGCGGACACAAGACGCGTGCCAAAGATCCCGCTCCATCTGGTGATCGCTGGCTGCCCGTCGCTCAAAACCTTCTACCAAGGCGATATTCGGCACTGGCATCAGCTTTTCGACGCCGCTTGTCATGTGCGGCCAGCCATGGGGATCAGTGCGTCCGCTTGGGAAGAAGCGCAACGGTTCATGGGTCCCGAGCAGGCATCGATCGTTGTCGTCGCTATGCTGGAACGCTTTGCGGATATCCGATCGCCCGGTGGCTACCTCCGAGCGCTGACATCCAAGGCGGCGGCGGGCGAGTTCTCCTGCGGGCCGATGGTCATGGCGCTGATGTCCCGGCGAAATGCTGCATAATGTTCACAGCTGTGAACTGGCTCCAGCGGGACGAGAGTTCACAGCTGTGAACTACATGACTAGTCGCGAGACGATGAACGAAGAGAGGGAAAGGTTGGGGGTTTGAGGGGTGACGGGAAGTGAGATCGGGAGAGTGGCTTCCGGCGCCCGTCTTGGAGAAGATCTGATGGCGAAAGCAGCCCAGAACGTCGTCCTGTCCCCGTCGCGGGACATCCCCTTCAACAAGCTCGTGCTGAGCCAGTTTAACGTGCGGCGCATCAAGGCGGGCGTCTCGGTCGAGGAACTGGCGGAAGACATCGCGCGGCGCGGCCTGCTGCAGGGCTTGAACGTCCGGCCCATGCTCGATGCCGATGGGGTCGAGACCGACATGTTCGAGATCCCGGCCGGCGGTCGTCGATTCCAGGCGCTGTCGCTGCTGGTGAAGCAAAAGCGGCTGGCGAAGTCAGCGCCGATCCCTTGCATCGTGCGGGATGCTGCTTCGGCAATCCTGCCCGAGGACGACTCGCTGGCAGAGAACATGCAGCGCGTGGCCCTGCACCCGCTCGACCAGTTCCGTGCGTTTCAGGCCCTGCGCGAAAAGGGTCAGGGCGAGGAAGCGATCGCGGCGGCCTTCTTCGTCACGCCGCAGATTGTCAAGCAGCGCCTGAAACTTGCATCCGTGGCCCCTGCCCTGCTCGAGGTCTATGCCGAGGATGGGATGACGCTGGAACAGCTGATGGCGTTCACGGTGAACCCGGATCATGCGCGTCAGGTCCAGGTCTGGGATGCGGTCAAGAACTCCTGGAATAAGGAGCCCTATGCCATCCGGCGCATTCTGACGGAAACCTCGGTTCGGGCCTCGGATCGTCGCGCGGTCTTCGTAGGTGTCGATGCCTACGAGGCGGCAGGCGGTGTCGTGCTGCGCGATCTCTTTCAAGGTGATGACGGCGGCTGGCTCGAGGACCCTGCCCTGCTTGATCGGCTGGTGGCCGAGAAGCTTCAGGCCGAAGCCGAGGCGCTTGTCGCCGAAGGCTGGAAGTGGATCGAGGTGGCGACCGACCTGCCTTATGGCTACGGCCACGGTCTGCGGCGTCTGGCCGGTGATCCCGCGCCGATGACCGACGAGGAAAGCGCGGCACACGCTTCGCTCCTCGCCGAGTATCGTGCGCTGGAGGAGGAATACTCCGGCCAGGACGAATACCCCGAGGAGATCGACGCCCGGCTTGGTCAGCTCGAGACGGCGATGGAAGCGCTCGAGCAGCGGCCGATGATCTACGATCCGGACGAGGTCGGGCGCGCTGGCGTTTTCGTGACGCTGGATCGGGATGGCGACCTTGCGGTCTATCGCGGCTATGTCCAGCCCGAGGACGAGCCACGCGAAGAGACCGCCGTCCAGGATGGCGATGGCGCGGACGGCATGGGGCAGGGGGGTGATGTCGGTGTATCGAACTGGAAACCGTCCGCGACCTCCACAGGGGGCACCGTCATCACCTCGGGGGGCCAGCCGATCGGCTCGGAGCCTTTCGAGGAGGAGGACGACGGAGCGCTGAAGCCGCTGCCCGAGCGGCTGGTTATGGAACTCACTGCCCATCGGACCCTCGCGCTACGCGAGGCCATCGGGCGTTCCCCCGACGTGGCGCTGACGCTGCTGCTTCTGAAGCTGGTGACGGATACCTTCCGCACCTCCTCCGCCTCGGGCAGCTGTCTCGAAGCTTCGGTCCGCCATGTTTACATGTCTGCGCAGGCGCCCGATCTGAAGGACAGCGTTGTGGCCAAGCTGGTCGATGAGCGTCACGCCGCCTGGGAGGCCGATCTGCCCCTCGGCGATGATGCGGCCCTCTGGGACCATCTGACCGTTCTCGATCAGGGCAGTCGTCTGGCTCTGTTGGCGCATTGCCTCAGCTTCGGGATCAACGCGCTCCATGAAAAGATGAACCCCTATGGTGCGGGCATCTCCGCCAGCGGTCTGACCCGTCGCATGGCCCATGCCGATCTGGTGGCGCGTGCCGTCGATCTTGACTTGGTCGAGGCGGGCTGGGAGCCGACGGTCGATGGCTATCTCAACCGTGTGCCCAAGGCCCGCATCCTCGAAGCCGTGCGCGAGGCGAAGGGGGAGGGGACCGCACAGCTCCTTGAACACCTGAAGAAGGGCGAGATGGCCACAGAAGCCGAGCGGCTCCTCAAGGGCAGTGGATGGTTGCCCGAGGTCCTGCGCCGAGCCGATCTGGCGGCACGCGATGGTGAGGCGATCGCGGAAGGGCAGGGGGAGGACGCGGGCGAGCCCGAGGATGTCGATCTCCCGGCCTTCCTGACGGCCGATCTGCCGGACAGCGCCGCGTCGATGATGGCAGCGGAGTGATCTGAGCCATCCGGGGGGGCGGGGGAACCCGCCCCCTTCTCTCGCAAAATACTGCAATATCAATATGATAAATGCAAAATCTTGCATTCGGGATGAGGAACCATGTCTGCAACAACCATCATCGACACAGCCCCCCTCGGGGCGCTGATCCGCTACACCGACGGCAGTCCCAAGCCGCCGGCTCGTTTCACCAAGAAGCTCGCGGCCTGGGAGCGCTCGAACGGCGTGGGTCGTCTCGTGAAGAAGGAGCCGCCCCGGGTCTATCCGACCTGGACGGCACCTGCCTCTTTCACGCTGCATGAGGGCAACTTCTCCTCGGACGGGGTGATCCTCGTCACGATCATGCGGAGTCATTCGGCTGACAGTCGACTGATCTTCCAGGTGGCCGAGGAACCGAAGCCGGGGCAGGTCCGCGTGCTTCTCGACTTCGGGGGCAACACCGAGTTGCTGCATCTGGCGGAATCGATCACCGCGGCCGAGCTCTGGATCGCACGGGAAGGCTATCGCAACGCGCGGCTCGAGATCGTCGGTGCAGAGGACGACGATAGGGCAGGGGGCGCGGACCTGGCCGCCTGAGCCCTGAGAATGCGTGAGGGGCCTGCCGAAGGGCCGGCCTCTCATCAGCCACATGAACCTCGTCCCGCGATGCCGCGGGGCGCCCGATGGTTCTTTGCCCTACAGGGCTCACAAGCCCCTTAGGACGCTCGTTCTGACCAACACTTAGAGTTCCCCCGGTGATGGACCGCACCGCCAAACCTGTCGCTTGAGGCGTTACCGGGATCGTCCCAAGAAGTTGGAAATCTCTCGCCTGCTGCCGAATCCAGCTGCTCTTCTGTGATTGCCCGTCGACGGAATTCACGCTATGAACGAATCTGTAATTCGTTCATAGGTGGTGGAGTGGGGCAGGCATTTTCGGAGAATGACCGTCTAAGGGCTCGTGAAGCCATGTTGAGGGAGGGCAGGCGCCTGTATATCGAAGGCGGCCTCAGCGCCCTGTCGCTATCTCGGCTGACCCAGACCGCTGGGATTGCCAAGACCTCCTTTTACGCGTTCTTCCCATCCAAGGAGGATCTGCTCCTCGACTTGCTGGCAGCCGATGCCCCCGGCTTCAGCGCGCGCGTTATGGCGCCCCTTGAAGACCAGGCCCAGTCGGCAGGCGCAGCCCTTTCCAAATTTCTTCATGCGCTTCTGGCCGAGTATCGCGCGAACCCTTTTCTGGCGCGACTGGTCGCGGAGCCCCGGACATTGGAAGCAATCGCAAACCGCGTTCGGCCCGAAGACCTGGAACGCAAATCCGACTGGATGGAGCGCCCCCTCTCCGCGTTCTTCGCCGCGCGCATGTCGGCCGGAGAGATCGCGCCACAGCCGATCGAGACGCTGATGGATGTCGTCAGGTCGGTGGCTCTCCTCTCGCTGCACCGCGACCGGTACGGAAACGATGAACGATTTGAGGCCGCCGCCGGGGCGCTGATCGCGCTGGTCGCGGATGGCCTCACCAGACAGGAGACAGGATCATGACCACGGAAAGCCGCATCGCCCGCTTTTTCGGCCTCGATGACATGGGGTGGGCAAAGCATGCGAACCCATGGAGCGGCTGGACCCGTTTCATCACCTGCCTGCCGCTCTTCGCCCTCGCCGTTTGGAGCCGGGTCTGGCTTGGTTGGTGGTCGCTCGTTCCAATCGCAGCCGCGCTCTTGTGGATATGGTTGAACCCGCGGGCCTTCGGACCGGTACAAGATGACCGCGCCTGGATCGCGCGGGGCGTCTTTGGCGAGCGCTTCTGGTCAAACAGACACAAAATACCCGTGCCTGAGCGCCATCAGACCATGCCGAATGTCCTGAACGTCGCGTCGCTGACGGGATTTCCTTTTCTGGTCTGGGGTCTGGTGGCAATCGATCCATGGCCGACCATCTTCGGGATGGCCATGATCATTGGCGGCAAGCTCTGGTACATCGACAGGATGGCGATCCTTTACGAGGACATGATCGTCCAGCGACCGGACCTCCGTTACCGGCAACCTTTGGCAACGCCCTCCCGCTAAGGGCGCACAGCTGCGCGTGTTCCTGGACTTCGGTGGCCACACCGAGCGGCCGCTTCCGGCGGAATCCTTCATTTCGGCGAAGCTCTGCATCGCGCGGGAGGGCTATCGCAATGCGCGGCTCGAAATCGTCGGTGCCGAGGGCGGCGATAGGGCACGGGGCGCGGACTTGGCCGCCTGAGCCCTGACAAGGCGTGAGAGGCCTGCCAAAGGGCGAGCCTCTCACCGTCCACACCCTCGTCCCGCAATGCCGCGGGGCACCAAGGATCCATCCCGCATATTGGTGACCATCAACCAAGAACCTGCCCGGGAGGCTGGCGGCGTTCCAAGCATCAGCGGGACAATCGGCTCCTGACATTGGGGCACCATCCCCCGCTCGCCATTCCCTTCCTTGCCCCGAATCCCGTCTTCGAGATCAACCCGCGAGGGGTCGGACTACGGGCGAGCCCGTGCCGCCGAGTGGATTCGGGCGAGCCGAACGCACCCGGTGATGTCAGCCAGTCTTCGGGCCTGCGGGGTCCTGTCGCGCGGGGGATGGTCCCCCGCCTCCAAGACAGGAGCCAAACAGATGTCCCGCAAAGATGCTCACGCTTTCGCCGCCTCCCTCGCCGCCACGCTCATGGTCTCGATCGTCGTCTTCCAGGCCGGGGATGGAACCTTCGGCGCCGTCCCCGCCGATGAAATCGACGGCGACGAGGTCGTGATCGTTTCGGAATATGATCCCTTCGAGTGAGGCTTCGGCCTCACTTCCCGAGTGCCCGGGTGCGGCGCAGGCGCACCCGTGAGTGTTTCGCAGATCGCGTGATCTGCGAGGTCGATTCTAGCCGCGCCGGTCATTCAGCTCACACTGATCATAGTGCGTCCGTCTTCGTCGGGAAGTGGCCTGACGTCGGTGCGGTCTAAGCGCATTAACCGGCGTCTGACTTGGTCTGGGACGCTTGGCCTGGCCTGCCTGCGCTTCAGTTGCATTCTGTAGCTCGAGATCTTTACGCAATCCTTACGCGGTCCAGAAGTTTCCCGAATGGCGACCTTACAGAGATTTGGTCGATGTCTTGTTCATCTGGACACAAAGGAGATCGTCCATGCTCGACATTATCTATCTCGCGCTCGGCGTGGGCGGGTTCGTGGCGCTGATGCTCGCGACCCGCGCGCTCGGGCGCCTGTGAGGGAGGGCGCGATGCTTGACCTCATCCTTGGCCTTGCCGTGGCGGCTGGGCTGTTCGTCTATCTTGGGGTCGCGCTGATGCGCCCCGACCGGTTCTGACGGGAGGCGGTCATGGGCACCGATCTTCTCGTCTTCGCGCTTTACGGCGTATTGACCGTCGCCTTGGCCTGGGTGCTGGCGGGCTACATGCACCGGGTCTATGCGGGCGAGCGGGTGTTCCTGTCGCCCGTGCTGGCCCCTTTGGAGCGCGCGTTCTACGCCGCAGCCGGCACGGGGCCGGACCGGCCGCAGGGCTGGATGGCCTATGCGCTGGCAGTTCTGGCCTTCAACCTCGCAGGCTTCGTCCTGCTGTTCACGATCCTGCGGCTGCAAGGCGTGACGCCGTGGAACCCCGAGGCGATCCCCCCGATGGCACCGGATCTGGCCTTCAACACGGCGATCAGCTTCGTGACCAACACCAACTGGCAGGCCTATGGCGGCGAGGGGGAGCTCTCGTATTTCAGCCAGATGGTGGGGCTGGGCGTGCAGAACTTCGTCTCGGCCGCGACCGGGATGGCGGTGGCCGTGGCGGTGATCCGGGGCTTTGTGGCCAAGGGCACGGGGCGCCTGGGCAATTTCTGGGTCGATCTGACCCGCACCGTGCTCTATGTTCTGCTGCCACTGTCGATCCTGATGGCGCTCTTGCTGATCAGCCAGGGCGTGCCGCAGACGCTGGCCGAATACGCTCGCGCCATCACGCTGGAAGGCGCAGAGCAGGTCATCGGCCAGGGCCCCGCCGCCAGCCAGATCGCCATCAAGCAGCTCGGCACCAACGGCGGCGGCTTCTTCTCGGTCAACTCGGCGCATCCGCTGGAGAACCCGACGCTGCTGTCGAACATGGCGCAGAGCGTCTACATCCTGCTGATTCCCATCGCCTTCTGTTTCCTGTTCGGGCGCATGGTGCTGGACCAGCGCCAGGGCCTCGCCATCTTCGCGGCCATGGGCATCCTGTTCATCTTAGGCCTCGCCGTGATCCATGCGCAGGAACTGGCGGGCAATCCGCTGCTGGCCGAGGCCGCAGGCGTCACGGGTGGCAACATGGAGGGCAAGGAGCAGCGCTTCGGCATCGCCCTCTCGTCCCTCTGGGCGCAGGCGACCACGGCGGCGTCGAACGGCTCGGTCAACTCGATGCATGACAGCTACATGCCGCTGTCGGGCCTCGTGATGCTGCTGAACATGCAGGTGGGTGAGGTGATCTTCGGCGGCGTGGGCGCGGGCTTCTATGGCATGCTGCTCTATGTCGTGCTGGCGGTGTTCCTGGCCGGGCTGATGGTCGGCCGCACGCCCGAATACCTCGGCAAAAAGATCGAGGGGCGCGAGGTCACGCTTTCGGTCATCGCCTTCCTGTCGATGCCGCTGGGTATCCTCGTGTTCGGCGCGCTGGCCGCGACCGTGCCGGCGGCGCTGGAGGCCGTGCAGGATCCAGGGCCCCATGGGCTGAGCCAGATCCTTTACGCCTACTCCTCGGCGACGGGCAACAACGGCTCGGCCTTCGCGGGCTACGGTGCGGACCTGCCGTTCCACACCACGCTTCAGGGCATCGCCATGATGCTCGGGCGCTTCGCCTTCATCGTGCCGATGCTGGCGGTGGCCGGCGCGCTCAGCCTCAAGAGCCCGGCGCCGGCGAGCGCGGGCACCTTCCCCACGCACACGCCGCTCTTCATGGTGCTGCTGATCATCACCGTCGTGATCCTCGGCGCGCTCACCTTCTTCCCGGTCCTGATGCTGGGCCCGATCGCCGAGCATGTCTCGATGATCGCCGGACAAAGCTTCTGACCCGTTCGCGCGGCCCGACGCCTGGGCCGTGCGCTGCTCACGTCAATCTGGAGGCTTCCATGACCTTCTCACCTGCCGCAGGGCTGATCGCGGCCCTGGTCATCACGCTCGATGCGATCCGCGCAATCCTTACGGGAAGCGACCACGGCGCCGGGCTCGTGGCACTGGCTGCGATCGCGGCTATCGGTGCCGCGCTGAACGCGCGGACCCGGGGAGACGGTCGGACGCATACCGACGAAAGGATCTGATCCATGTCGAAACATTCCCTTCCGGTGCCGTCTCTGGCCGGTCTCGCCCCGCAGGCAGGCCGCCAGGCGCTGGCCAAACTGAACCCCCGCGCGCTGGTTAAGAACCCGGTGATCTTTGCGACCGCCGTCGTCGCGGCGCTGGTCACTGTGCTTGGCCTGCGCGATCTGGTCACCGGCGCGCCCGGCGCGGGGGCCGCGGTGCAGATAGCCGTCTGGCTCTGGGCCGCCGTCCTGATCGCAAACTTCGCCGAGGCGCTGGCCGAGGGGCGTGGCCGCGCCCGGGCCGACTCCTTGCGCGCCACCAAGACCGAGACGCAGGTCAAGGTGCTGGCCCGCGCCGACAGCCCGCATGACAGCGCCAGTCTCGTGAGTTCGGCCGCGCTGAAGAAGGGCCAGATCGTGCTGGTCCAGGCGGGCGACATTATCCCCGCCGATGCCGAGGTGATCGAGGGTGTGGCCTCCGTTGACGAAAGCGCCATCACCGGCGAAAGCGCCCCGGTGATCCGCGAATCCGGCGGCGACTTCTCGTCCGTCACGGGCGGCACGCGCATCGTGTCGGACTGGCTGGTGCTGCGCGTGGTCTCGGAGCCGGGCAAGAGCTTCCTCGACCGCATGATCGCGCTCGTGGAAGGCGCCGAGCGCCAGCGCACCCCCAACGAGATCGCGCTGAACATCCTGCTTGCGGGCTTCACGCTGATCTTCCTCTTCGTCGTCGCGACGCTGGAGCCCTTCGCGGTCTTCTCCGGCACGTCGATCCCGGTGGTGTTCCTGGCGGCGCTGTTCGTGACGCTGATCCCCACCACCATCGGCGGCCTTCTGTCGGCCATCGGCATCGCCGGGATGGACCGGCTGGCACGCGCCAATGTGGTGGCGAAGTCGGGCCGGGCAGTCGAGGCTGCGGGCGATGTCGATGTGCTCCTCTTGGACAAGACCGGCACCATCACCTTCGGCAACCGCATGGCCGACGCGCTGATCCCGGCGTCCGGCGTGCGCGAGCGCGATCTGGCCGAGGCCGCGCTCAACGCCAGCCGCGCCGACGAGACCCCCGAGGGCAAGTCGATCGTCGAGCTTGCCCGCAAGCTTCTTGGCGGTGACGGCACGCCGGTCGCGGTGGCCGAGGCCATCGCCTTCACCGCCCAGACGCGGCTGTCGGGGGTGAACCTGTCGGACGGCACCGAACTGCGCAAGGGGGCCGTGGATGCCGTCCTGCGCCATACCGGCGCGAAACTGGACCCGAGCCTTGCGGCCAGCGTCGATCAGATCGCGCGCTCGGGCGGCACGCCGCTCCTGGTGTCAAAGGGTGATCGCATCCTGGGCGCGGTGCATCTGAAGGACATCATCAAGCCCGGCGTGCGCGAGCGCTTCGCGGAAATGCGCGCCATGGGCATCCGCACGGTGATGATCACCGGCGACAACCCCCTGACCGCCGCTGCCATCGCCGCCGAAGCGGGCGTGGACGACTTCCTGGCCGAAGCCACGCCCGAGGCCAAGCTGGACCTGATCCGCGCCGAACAGGCCAAGGGCCAGCTTGTCGCCATGTGCGGTGACGGCTCCAACGACGCGCCCGCGCTGGCGCAGGCCGATGTGGGGGTGGCGATGAACTCGGGCACCCCGGCGGCCAAGGAGGCCGCGAACCTGATCGACCTCGACAGCGATCCCACGAAGCTGATCGAGGTGGTGCTGGTGGGCAAGCAGCTTCTGATCTCGCGCGGCGCGCTGACCACGTTCAGCATCGCCAATGACGTCGCCAAGTATTTCGCCATCCTGCCCGCGCTGTTCGTGGCGGCCTATCCCGGCCTTGCGGCCCTGAACCTGATGGGCCTTGCCAGCCCCGAAAGCGCGATCCTCTCGGCGGTGATCTTCAACGCGCTGGTGATCCTCGCGCTGATCCCGCTCGCGCTGAAAGGCGTGGCCTATGCGCCCGCTTCCGCTGCGGCGCTCTTGCGGCGCAACCTGACAATCTACTGCCTCGGCGGGTTGATCGTGCCCTTCCTCGGCATCAAGGCCATCGATCTGGCCGTCAACGCCCTTGGTCTTGTGTAAGGAGAAACCCGATGATGACCCATCTTCGCCCCGCCCTCGTGATGCTTGGCCTCATGGTCGCGCTCACCGGCCTTGCCTATCCGCTGGCCATGACCGGCATCGCCCAAGCCATCTTCCCCGCGCAGGCCAATGCGAGCCTGATCGCGCGCGATGGCCGGATCGTCGGATCCGCGCTTGTGGCGCAGGCCTTTACGGCAGATCACTACTTCCACCCCCGCCCCTCGGCCGCGGATTTCGACGCGACCGATTCCGGCGCGACCAACTTCGGCCCCACCAATGCCGAGCTGATCGCCGAAGTGACCGCGCGCGCCGAGGCGTTCCGCGCGGCCCATGGCGTAAGCGTCGTGCCCATCGACGCGGTCACGGCCTCGGCCAGCGGCCTCGACCCCCACATCTCGCTTCAGAATGCGCGGCTGCAGGCGGGTCGGGTGGCCGAGGCCCGCGGCGTCGAGCTGCGCGCGGTGCTGGCGCTGGTGAATGCATCGGCTGAAGGCCCCTGGCTTGGCCTGTTCGGTCAGCCGCGCGTCAACGTGTTGATGCTGAACCTTTCTCTTGACGACGCCCTGCCTTTGCCCCCCTCTGATCCTCAGGCGGCAAACGGGTAAGGCGATGACCGGGAGCGACTTGCGCCCGGAGCCGGATGCCCTTCTGGCCCAGGCAGAAAAGGAAGGGCGTGGGCGGCTCAAGATCTTTCTCGGGGCAGCACCGGGGGTCGGCAAGACCTATGCCATGCTCGAGGCCGCGCGACGCCGCGCGGCCGAGGGCGTGGATGTCGTCGCGGCCGTCGTCGAAACCCATGGCCGCGCCGACACCGAAGCGATGCTCGCGGGCCTCGAGGTGCTGCCGAAGCGGCCGCATTTCTACCGCGAGCGCATCCTGCACGAGATGGACCTCGACGGCCTGCTGATGCGGCGCCCGACGCTCGCGCTGATCGACGAACTGGCACACAGCAATGTCGAGGGCAGCCGGCATGAGAAGCGCTGGCAGGATGTCGAGGAGGTGCTGGACGCGGGCATCGACGTCTGGACCACGCTGAACGTGCAGCATCTGGAAACGCTGAACGACCGGGTCGCGCGCATCTCGGGCGTGCGCGTGCGCGAGACGGTTCCCGACGCCGTGCTGGAACTGGCCGACGAGATCGAGCTGGTCGACCTGCCGACCGAGGAACTGATCGAGCGGCTGCGCGCGGGCAAGGTCTATGTGCAGGACCAGATCGCGCGGGCGGTGAACAACTTCTTCTCCAAGGGCAACCTGACCGCCCTGCGCGAGCTTGCCATGCGCGCCGCCGCCGACCGGGTGGACGCGCAGTTGCAGGAACACATGCGCGCCAACGCCATCGGCGGCCCCTGGCCCGCGCAGGAGCGGATCCTCGTGGCCATCAACGAGGCGCCCGTTGCCCGCGCGCTGATCCGCACCGCCAAGCGCATGGCCGACCGCGCCCGGGTGGGATGGATCGCCGTCACCGTAACCTCGCCCGAGGCCGAAGCGCTGCCCGAAGGCGACAAGGATACCGTCGCCGGTGCCCTGCGGCTGGCCGAGCGGCTCGGGGCCGAGATCGCCACGCTCCATGCAAGCGGCCCTGTGGCGACCGAGATCCTCGATTATGCGCGGCGGCGCAACGTCAGCCGCATTCTCGTGGGCCGGGCTCGGGCGCGCCCGTTCTGGAACCGGCTGGGGCGCGAGAATGTCGCGCGCGATTTGTCCGAGGCCGCAAGGGATTTCGAGGTCACGCTGGTTTCCGACCCGAAGGACGAAACACCGGTGCTGTCGCGGCAGGGATGGGCCGTCGAGCGCGATCCCGCGGCCTATGCGCGTGCGGCCGGGGTCGTGGCGCTGGCAGGGGCCCTGGCCTGGGTGGCCGATGCCTGGTTGCCGGTGCCATCGCTCTCGCTGATCTTCATGACCGGCGTGATCGTCGTGGCCGTCCGCCATGGACTTTGGCCATCCATCGCTGCGGCCTGCCTCAGCTTCTTTGCCTACAACTTCTTCTTCACCGACCCGCGCAACACCTTCTTCATGATCCGGCAGGACCAGATCCTGACGCTGGGCCTGTTCCTTGTGGCCTCGGTCCTGACGGGCAACCTTGCCGCGCGACTGCGCGAGCGCGCGGTGGCTCAGCGGGCCATCGCAGAGCGGACAAACCTCCTCTACGATTTCGCCCGACAGGTCGCGGGTGCCGCGTCCTCGGAGGAGGTGCTGCGCGCCGCGAGCGCCCATGTCGGCGCGGCGCTTGGATGCGAGACGGTGCTCATGCGGCCGGATGCGTTCGGCCGGCCTGCCATCGTCGCGTCCGAGCCCATGCGCGACGCGCTCGACCTGCGCGAGGCTTCGGCCGCCGATTACGCCTGGACGCGCGGCGAGGAGGCCGGGCGCGGCTCGGGCACGCTGCCCGCCAGCCGCTGGCTGTTCGTGCCCGTGTCGGCGGCGAGCCGTCGTCTGGCCGTGCTGGGGATCGCCTGGAAGGATGGGCGGACCTTCTCGCCGGTGGATCGCAGGCTTCTGGATGCGCTGGTCGATCAGATCGCCGTTGCCCTTGAACGCACCGAGCTTCAGCGCGATCTGGAGCAGTCGCGCGTGGCGTCCGAGGCCGAGCGGCTCCGCTCGGCGCTGCTCTCGTCTGTCAGCCACGACCTGCGCACGCCGCTGGTGTCGATCATCGGTGCCGCCTCGTCGCTCGCCGATCCTGATCTGGCCCTGCCGCGCGCCGCCCGGACCGAGATGGCCGAGACGATCCGTGACGAAGGCGAGCGTCTGGACCGCTATATCCAGAATCTGCTCGACATGACGCGTCTGGGCTATGGCGCGCTCAAGCTGAAACGTGTGCCCTCTGACCTGCGTGAGATTGCGGGCGGGGCGCGGCACCGCCTGCGGGGCGCCCTGCGGGCCCATGAGGTGGTCCTCGACGTGCCCGAAGGGGCCGCCGCCGTGCTGGTTGACCCTCTGCTGATCGAGCAGGTGCTGATGAACCTGCTCGACAACGCCGCCAAATATGCGCCCGATGGAACCCGCATCGACCTGCGCGCACGTATCATCGGGGCGCAGATGGAAGTCAGCGTCGCCGACCACGGCCCCGGCATCCCGGCGCACGCGCGTGCCCGCATCTTCGACATGTTCTATCGCGTCGCCGAGGGGGACGGGCAGCGCGCCGGCACCGGCTTGGGCCTTGCCATCGCGCGCGGGATCGTCGAGGCCCATGGCGGGACCATCCGCGCCGAGCCCGCACAGGCCGACGGGACCGGCACACGGATCGTGATCACCCTGCCGCTGGTCAATCCGGAGCATCCCGAATGACAGCGCCTGAGGCACGTCCCGCCCGCATCCTGATCATCGACGACGAGGCGCCGATCCGTCGTTTCCTGCGCATCGCGCTCGAGGCTGAGGGCCATCACGTCTCCGAGGCCGCGACAGGGCGCGCGGGCATCGAGGCCGCGGCGTTGACCACGCCCGAGGCGATCGTCCTCGACCTCGGCCTGCCAGACATGGACGGAGAAGCCGTGCTCAGAGAGTTGCGCCAATGGTCGGCCGTCCCGGTTCTCGTGCTGTCGGTGCGCGCGGACGAAGGGGGCAAGGTGGCACTGCTGGACGCAGGCGCACAGGACTACGTCACCAAGCCGTTCGGGATCCGCGAACTGCTCGCCCGCCTGCGCGGCCTTCTGCGCGACCGCGCCTCCGAGCCCGCGCAGGGCGCGGCCCTGACCATTGCAGACCTGACCATCGACGCTGCCGCCCGGACCGTCACCAAGGCGGGCGAACCCGTGAAGCTGACCCGCAAGGAGTTCGACCTGTTGTGGCTCCTCGCCTCCAACGCCGGACGGCTGGTCACGCAATCCATGGCGCTCGAACATGTCTGGGGCAAGGCCCATGCCGAGGACAGCCAATATCTGCGCGTCTTCATCCGCCAGCTCCGCGCCAAGATCGGCGACGATGCTGGAAACCCAAGGTACATCTTCACCGAACCGGGGGTTGGGTATCGCTTTGCTTCAGGTTGAGTCCAGCGTTCACAAGCCGTTTGTGGAGTCAGTGTCCCCGAAAGCAGAGACGTTCGGGTGAACCTGCTCGGAAGAATCCGCTGAAGCGCTGATCAAAGATAAGGGTTTGCGAAGGCCGGAAAGGTCAGTCGTAATTGTCATTCAATCGCTAGTTCCCCAGCCGTCTTCCCCGCTTCCAATGCATCCACGAACCACTGCGGTTTCCGCCCCCGGCCGGACCAGGTGAGCGCCGGGTTCTCAGGGTGTCGGTATTTCGCCGCGACAGGTGCACGAGAGGATTTCGTCTCGGCGCCGACGAGTTCGGCCAGAGAGTAGCCCAGATCCCGGGCGAGAGCTTCCACCTTGGCGCGGGCTTCCGCCTTCTGCCGATCCTCGAATGTGGCAATCGCCTTGGCGACGTCCTTCTGCATTTTCTTCAGCTCGCTGAGCGACAGTGCCTCGAGATCGTAATCAGCCATTGATGCGGTCCGTATCCTGAATGTCCCGGTATCAATAGCCCTTCGTGGCAGGGGGCCGCAACTCCCACACAAGGCTGGGGCAGGGGTGGCGGGGTGTTGTTTGTCGTCGCCGCCAGGGAGGTGCAGAACTGGGGGTCAAGCAGTCCCGGTTGGCAGGCTAATGAGTTCTGGCATGGGCTCCCTGCGCATCTCTGTCTCCCGGGCCATCCCTTCGACTGACAATCCCCTAATCCCGTTCGGGCTCTCGCGCGCAACCCCGCGTCAGACCGGGCCGAGTTGCCCCTTTGGGGCTGCCCGCTCCACCCCGGTCCTCTGGAGGTTTCCGGCGTCCCACCGTCCTCCGTGCACGCGTCACCCGACGGGCTTTTTTCGGGTCTTGTCGAAGGGACGGTCCCGAAGACAGGACACAGAAGGAAGCCTACCATGCAGAACATCGTCATCCTCGCCGGCAACATCGGTCAGACCCCCGAAGTCCGCACCACCCAGGGCGGCACCAAGATCACCAACTTCAGCCTCGCCACCTCCCGCCCCCGCCTCTCGGAAGGTCGCGTCCTGCGCGACGAGAACGGCTACCGGGTCATGGACACCGAATGGCACCGCATCACCTGCTTCAACGGCCTCGGCAAGACGGTCGCGGAGCATTGCGAAAAGGGCATGAAGGTCCTCGTCCACGGCCGCATCCACTACACCAAGTGGATCGACAGCATGGGGAACGACCGCTACGGCTGCGAGATCATCGCCGAGAAGGTCGACTTCCTGAGCCGCCCGAAGTCGGCCGAAAACGAGAACCCCGACCTGGTCGACCGCGACGACGAGATCCCGTTCTGAAGAACGGGGTCTCCCCCTCGAGCCCGGCGGGGAAACCCGCCGGGTTCGCCCAGCCAATGCAAGGCTAGGTGGAGCCATGACCTCTTGAGTGCCCCACCGCTCATGAGCATCTGCTTCAGTTCGCGGGGAGTCAATCACACGGAGCTATGGGGACCATGACTGTAGATGACAGACCGTGTCAGTTGGACGTTGCTACCAGCATGCAATCGAAACCCTGGAGCAAGACATGACAAGACTTCTTCTACTGACCGGACTTATCGCCGCAACGCTCGCCCCGGGCGCAATGGCGCAGGACTGTACCACATCTGGCGACGCCAAGGTCGGCGTGATCGAGATCGTTCAGTTCCGCCTCGCCGAAGGGGTGAGCCGGGAGGATTTCCTTGCCGCCGCCGCCGCGACCATGCCCGTGCTTTGCGCAACCGAGGGCTTCATCGGCCGCACGCTTTCTGAAGGCGAGGACGGTGCTTGGACCGATCATGTGAAATGGACCAGCCCCGACACGGCGCAGGCGGCTATGGCCGGATCGATGGAAAACGAGGCGCTGCTGCCGTTCATCATGGCCATCGACCCGGACAGCATGGCGTTGTCCTATCAGACGCCGGTCAACTTGAACTGAAGGAGCAGAACGATGATGGTCGGCAACACACTCGAAATCGCGCACTTCCGCCTCAGCCAGGGCACGACGAAGGAACAGTTTCTGGAAGGCGTCAAGGCGTCCAACACTTTTCTGACGGCGCAGCCGGGGTTTGTGTCCCGGCGGGTGTCCTTCCTGAGCGATGGCGAGGTCTTCGACCTTGTCGAATGGGAAAGCCTGGCGCAGGCGCAAGCCGCGTTCAAACTGTCGATGGAGGGGGATTATCCCGCGCTCAGGCAGTTCATCGGCTGTCTCGACATGGCAAGCGGCAGCATGAAGCATGGTGAAGTCCTGCATGTGACCGGCTAAGACAGGGGCATGAGACGCACGGATCGACTGTTCGATATCATTCAAGTCTTTCGCGATGGAAAGCTCCATAAAGGCGAGGAACTGGCCACGCGCATGGAGGTCTCGCTGCGGACCATCTATCGCGACATCGACACGCTTGTGGCCTCTGGCGTCCCGATCACGGGCGAACGCGGCGTGGGATATCTGATGCAGGGTCCGGTGTTCCTGCCGCCGCTCAACATCACGCAGGGCGAACTTGAGGTTCTAGAGCTTGGGCTCGCCCTGGTTCAGGCGTCATTCGGTAGGGTTGTTGCGGCGGATGCGCAAACCCTGGGCGACAAGGTGCGCGCCGTGCTGCCGCGCCCAGAGATGCTGGATCCGGGCCGGGGCAGTATCGGCGTCTATCACACTAAGTTCTCGGACGCCGAGCGCGAGACGCTGGCGGTCGTGCGGCGCGGCATCCTTGCCCGCACGAAGCTGAGGTTCGACTATCTGTCTTTGCAACAAGAGCGGTCGCATCGACATGTCCGCCCCCTTCAAGTGCAGGTATGGGAGGCGGTTCTGACCTTTACGGCGTGGTGCGAGGATCGTCAGGATTTCCGGGTCTTTCGCCTGGATCGCATGGAACAGACGGTGCTGACGGGGGAAGGGTTCCGGCCAGAGCGCGGCAAGACCCTTGCCGACTACCTGAAAGGGATGAAACCAGATGGTACCTGACCCCACGCCGGACAGCGTCATCCAGCATCTGCTCGACCGTTTTGACGGCACCCGCGTGGTCGAGGCCTGGGGGGAGAGGTCCATCTTCTACAACCCCGGCCACAAACTGCCGCGCGGGGTCTACTTTGCCACGGTCAAGGAAAAGGACGGCGACAACGACAAGGCCTCACGTCTGGATCGCGCGGGAATTTTCCGGTTGAATGTCGGCACGACTAGGCCGCTGTTTCTGGAACGGTTCGGACCACCACCCGCACGCCCCGGCAAAGGCGGGGTGATTGACGGGCCGTGGGACTTCACCGCCCCGGACATCCTGACCCCCCATCCGGTCTATGGCTGGATGAGTTGGGTCGCAGTGCTGAACCCATCTGCCAATACCTTGGCGGATATGGATGAGCTGATCGAGGCGGCTTTCGAAAAGGCGAAGGCGTCCTACAAGAAGAAGGTGGGATAGCGATTTTCAACCTGAGAGCGGGCCTTTGCATCCTCGCACTGAACCGCCACTTGGTCCGCTAGCTGCCCGTCTTGCCCCATTCGAAGAGCTAGAGGAGTGCCGGTTTTCCGGTGACGGGTTGAGGGTTGGGAGAGTGGCTCCCGGCGCCCGTCGCGGGAGATAGCCGATGGGCGTTGTTGAAGTTCTGGACCCGGTCGCACCGACGCGGGCTGGTGGCTGGAAGGTGGATGTGAGCCGGGGTGAGCGGAACGGGCGGGTGTCGTCCGAATGGTTCAACCGGCCCGATGATGAACGGTATCTGTCGCTCGATGATCTCTGGGCATCGGTGAAGGGTCGCTCCGAGCGCAGCCGCAGCCGCGTCGTGCAGACGGCGGACATCCGCGTCGAAGCCGCGCGCGACAACCCCGAGCGGTTGCACCTGATGCTGCCGAAGGCACAAGAACCGGTTGCGCCGACGCACTGGGCCTTCGGCCAGCTCGCCAGCATCGTCGGCGCGCCTGCCTCCTACCTGCGGCAACTGCCCGCGCCTCTGGCGGGGATCAACCTGCAATACGGTCTGACCAACCACCGCGCCGAGCAGGTGAAGACCTTCGAGACGGAAGACGGTCGCACCGAACTGCGCGCGGTGACCGGCCCTGACTATGGCCGCATCCACGACCATGAACTGGTCGAGGCGGTGCAGCGCATCGCGGGCAATGGCACGGGCGACACGCGCTGGAAGGTGCCGGGGGTGCTCGACTGGTCGACCGGGGTTTACAACCCCGATGTCGAGATCAGCCGCGACACGACCACGCTCTATGCCTCTGACCGTGACGTGTTCCTGTTCCTGGTCGATGATCACAACCCGATCGAGGCGGGCCGCCTGCCCGACGGCTCCCCCGATCTCTACTTCCGGGGCTTCTACTGCTGGAACTCCGAGGTGGGCGCGAAGACGCTTGGCATGGCGAGCTTCTACCTCCGTGCCGTGTGCCAGAACCGCAACCTCTGGGGCGTCGAGGATTTCCAGGAGATCAAGATCCGTCACTCGAAATACGCCGCCTCGCGCTTTGCGCACGAGGCTGCCCCGGCGCTGACGCGGTTTGCCAATTCCTCGCCGCAGGGCTTCGTGAACGGCATCAAGGCGGCGCGGCAGCAGGTCGTCGCGCGGACGGATGAGGACCGGGATGACTTCCTGAGGAAGCGCGGCTTCTCGAAGGCCGAAGCCGGCAAGATCACCGAGAAGGTGCTGATGGAGGAAGGCCGCCCGCCGGAAAGCATCTTCGACTTCGTGCAGGGCATCACGCGGCTTGCGCGCGACAAGACCCAGCAGGATGCGCGCCTCGATATGGAAGGGCGCGCCAAGAAGCTCCTCGACCGGGTCGGCTGACGCCGGGCTCGACAACGCGACCGCCTTCATCCGCGGCGGTCGCGCTTTCCAATTCCACATGCACGCCAATCGCCTTGCCCCGAGAGGGCAGGGGGCCTCAGTGCGCGCATTTCAGCGAGACCCCCATGACTCCCCAGGAAGAAACCGTCATCCTCGAGGCCCGCGACATCCTCGGCCGCTACCTCAGCCAGAACCCGGTCATTGGCAGCTGGCAGGCGCTGATGGACTATTGCGCGCTCACCGTCCGCGGCCCGATCGAGCGGTTCCACGTGCTCTATCTCGACCGCAAGAACCGCATCATCTCCGATGAGCTTCTCTCGACCGGCACGGTCGACCATGTCCCGGTCTATCCGCGCGAGGTGATCAAGCGGGCGCTGATGCTGAACGCCAGCGCCCTGATCCTGATCCACAACCACCCGTCGGGCGATCCGACGCCTTCGGAGGCCGATCTGAGCATGACCAAGGAGATCCAGGAGGGGTGCAAGTATCTCGGCCTGACGCTGCACGACCACATCATCGTCGGCGCCGGGACGGAGATAAGCCTGCGCGCTCTAGGCAAGCTCTGACGCGTCTTTCCGACCTGCCACCGTCGCCCCTTCGAGGAAGAGGGCGGCGGTTTGGTCTCTGACGGTGAAGCGGGGAGAGAGGCTTTCCGCGCCGTCGGAGATACTCCCATGTTCGACCTTCCCTTACCGATCCACCCGACCGCCTACGCGCGGTGCGTCCCGCCGCACTTTTCGACTGCCGACGCCGATCCCAATCATCCCTTCGCCCTGACCCTGTCGCGCCGCACGCCGGCCGACCTCATGTCGGGCCGGGCTGTTCCTTTGATCCTCTCCCGCTTCGCAACGCTGGCCGAGGCCATGCTGGGCGCGATCGACCATGCCGAGGGGATCGGCCCGGATGCCGCACCCCAGCTTCTGGCGATCCTCGATCGCGAAGAGCGGCTTGTTCTGGCTGGTGCCGCCAGTGACCACGCCGTCGCCTGGTGTCACCCGGTGACGAGCGCGGCCGAGGCGCGGGGCGTCGTCACCGAGGCGAGCCAGCTGCGCGCGCAGGCGGTTCGTGCCGCCGATTGGCGCGAGACCGATCTGGCGCAACGGCTGCGCCACCGCGCCGATCTTCTTGATGCACGGCTCGTCGATCCGCTCTGGCGCGGTTTCGCCGCCCTGGCGCTGCAAGTCGCTGCGTGAGGCCCGAGAGACAGAGAAGGGCAGGGGGGATTTGGAGCTTGTCCGGGGGAGAGAGATCGCCCGGCCCGGCTCCGATCCCTTACCCTTACCGGAGACACCCGATGACCCTGACATAACCCACCCTCGCGCCGCCGATGGCACCCTCGACCGTCGATATGGCGCAGATCTTCGCGACGCATGCCGAGCGCGCGGCCCGGATCGACGCGCTGCGCCCCGGCAACAAGGACCGCCTCTTCGACGGTCTCATGGCCGCCGGCATCACCCATGTCACCGTGACCTTCGACGGGGCCGGGGACAGCGGCCAGATCGAAAGCATCGGCGCATGGTCTGGCGAGACCGCCGTCGATTTCCCCGTGACCGAGATCGAGTATGCCGCGCTGACCTGGGACGACCCCGAGGTCGAGATGCGGCAGCTCTCGCTGGAAGATGTCGTCGAGCAGCTGGCCTACGACTTCCTCTCCGACACCCATGGCGGCTGGGAGAACAACGACGGCGCCTAGGGCGAGTTCTGCTTCGACGCCGCGGCACGCTGCATCCACCTCGAGTTCAACGAGCGGTTCACGTCGTCGGAACTCTACACGCATGATTTCTGAGGGGGCGGCGATGGCACATCCCTATCACCACGCCCTCTCTTCGGTGAAGAAATGGGGCGGTACGGTCGACGATTTCATCTCGGTGCATGCCTGGTTCGACCAGAGCAAGGAGATCACGGCCGATTTCCGGCACCGGGCGCTCCGCCACCATGCCGAGGGCATCTTCATGGCCGAGACGATCTTCGGCCCGACCCTCACGCTCTCGACCGGACGGATCATCCCGACCCGCTGGGTCGGCGAGCAGCACGTCAAGGAAGACCTCGGCTTTATCCCAAGCTTCGCCGACTGGGTGAAGGCCATCCGGCCCGAGCCCTGGATGGGCCGGGCCGAGCGGATCGAGGCACAGGTCGATCCGCATCTCGTCTCGCCCGTGGTCGAGGTCACCTGACATGACCGATCCGGCCTATCAGCGCCTTGGCTTGCCCGCGACCGCTTCGCACTACGCCGTCCTGCGCGCGGCGGTCCGGGCGCTTCACCCCGACACGCGCAAGGTTCGCGGCTTCCGGGCAGCGCGTAAGCGCTTCTACCGGCAGATGCTCTGCGCGCATGCCGCGCGACAGGCGGCGGGCGACAGTTCCACAGGCTAATCGCCCCCGACCACCCCTTCATCCCAATCAAGTGCCCGGCCTCTCGGCCGGGTCTTTCCCATTCAGGAGGTCCCCATGGCGGATTACTTCACCCATTTCTCGTGCTTGCTCGACGTCGGTACCCCCGACAAGGCCGCCCGCGCGCTCGTCCTGTTCCAGAGCTTGCGCGAAGCCGATCAGGAGGATGCCGAGGACCCGGAGGTTGCAGGCTTCGACCTCGTGCGCCAGGATGCGCCCGAGGGCAGCACCCTCTGGATCCATGATGACGACCACGGCGATGTCGAAGCCGTCATCCGCTTCGTCCTGCGCCTCGCGGAAGAATTCGATCTCACCGGCCTCTGGAGCTTCCAGTATGCCCTGACCTGCTCCCGGCCCCGACTCGACGCCTTCGGCGGCGGCGCGCATGTCATCGATCTCGGCGCACGCAAATCCGTCGGCTGGACCAGCAGCCAGGAATGGCTGGCCGCCGCGCTGAACGGGGAGGACGTCGATGCCTGAGATCATCTGCACCACGGTCTACCAGTTCCCCGAACTCTCGGATGCCGCCAAGGAAAAGGCGCGCAGCTGGTATCGCGAGCTTGGCCCCCACGACGATTGGTGGGACGCGGTCTATGACGATTTCGAGCGGGTCTGCGAAATCCTCGGCATCCGCCTGAAGACCACACCCGTCCGCCTGATGGGCGGTGGCACGCGGGCCAAGCCATGCATCTGGTTTTCCGGGTTCTGCAGCCAGGGGGACGGCGCATGCTTCGAGGGCTACTGGTCCCACGCCAAGGGCAGGGCCACGCGTATCCGGGATTACGCGCCACAGGACGCAACCTTGCACAGCATCGCCGACCGGCTGCAGGCCATCCAGCGCCGCAACTTCTACCAACTCGCCGCCGAGGTCAGCCATCGGGGCCGCTACTACCACGAATATACCATGGCCGTTGACGTCACGCGGGACAGCCCGACCTGGCAGTCGCTTACCGAAGACGCCGAAGAGATCGTGATCGAAGCGCTGCGCGATCTGGCCCGCTGGCTCTACCGCCAGCTTGAGGCTGAATACGACCACCTTACCTCGGACGAGGCCATCGAGGAGGGGATCATCGTCAACGAGTACACCTTCACTGAAGCCGGGCGCAGGTTCGGGTGAGAATTCGTACGGTTCATTTGATCTTTACAATGAGGCCATATGGTCTATGTTGATACCTATGGAGGATGCCATGTACGTTGCTGAGAAAATCCGGGAACCCGCACAGATCAACGCCGTCGCGTTGAAAGCCTATGCCCGCGTGGCCGATGCCTGGGGTCTCAGCCTCAAGGAAGCGGCTGGCCTTGCCGACATGTCTGAGAGCACGTGGAAGCGCGCCAAGAAGCCTGACTTTGCGGGGGAACTGACCAAGGACCAGCTGCTGCGGCTCAGTGCGGTGATCGGCATCTACAAATCGCTCGAACTCTACTTTTCCGAGCCACTCGCGCGAAGCTGGTTCACCCGTCCGAACACCGGTCCGCTGTTCGGGGGCAGCCGTCCGGTTGACACTGCCATCGACGGGGGCTTGCCGCAGATCCTCGCGGTGCGGACCTATCTTGATGCGTTGCGTGGTGGGGCATGAAGCAGACCGAGGTTTCTGATCGCGGTCTCGTTCGTCTTCTGCCCGCCACCTACCACAAGCCACCGTCCTTGCGGGGTCTCGTCGATTCCGATGACGAGATGGAGATCCTGGCCGAAATCGAGGGTCTGACCAGCGGCCGTCTTCTGGCGGAACGTGGCCGCAACCCGCATCTGGACCCGCGCGAGCTGGCCTGGCAGCGCCGCAGCCGAGATCTGCGCATCTACGGCGACGGTCATGTCAACGCCGCCTTCACCTATACCCGCGCCGGCGGAAACCGCTTCAACACCGAGGAGCGCGGCGCCTGGTATTGCGCATGGGATGTGATGGTGTCTGTCAGCGAAGTGGCCTGGCACCGAACTCGTGAACTCGGCTTTACCGGCAGCTTCCATGACAGCGCTCGCTATGTGGAATTGCTGGCGGATTTCATCGGCGTCTTCGATGACATGACCGACGAGCCAGGCCATCCCGCACTGCATCCGGATCCGGCTGTCGGATATCCCGAGGGCCAAAGCCTGGCCCAACATCTTCGCCGGGCTGGATCGCGGGGCCTCATCTACCCCTCAGTCCGGGCGCCTGCGCCGGGTGGGAATTGCCTGGTCTGCTTCGAGCCCCACGCCATTCAGAACGTCCGGCCGGGCGCATCCTGGGATCTTGTTTGGGATGGGACACCGCACTACTCGATTACAGCTGTTGCTTGACCGGTCAGATTCCAGGCGCTCTTGGAGGGCTTGAGAAATGAAAGCACCTGGCAGCAACAACCCCGACATCACAAACTTGAAGCCATGCGACTATCAGGCGTTCTTCGAGGCTTTGGCTTCGCCGGCCGCACCGTCCGAGGCGTTGCGTGCTGCTTTTCGTCGACGGAAAGACTTCCCTGCTGGTCTTTTCGGTATCGAGCAAGCCGGCGACTCATAGTAGTCACCTGTTCCCGTCGATCCACTTCGACATCAGCCCCTTGTCTCGGAAGCATTCGTCCGGGACGGCGCGCCGTTTGATCCGCGCGAGTTTCTCCGCGAAGGCCACCTGCCTGGACGTGGGCAACCGATCCATGTCGGATACCGGCTTCAGCTGGGCCTGCGCCTCGATCCAGGCACTCAACGACCGGCGATCCTGCTGAACCTCCCAGGGCAGGAGGGTCTTGTTGCGCAGGGCGAGGGAGCGCGCATAGGCGATCTGCTTCGGCGTCGCGGGCAGGGCGTATGTGGTGCTGTCCATCGGGAAACTCCCTTGCTGGCTTGATCCTCAATATAGAACATAACGGGAACAAAATCAAGCCAAGCAACCGGGACGCGTCGGCTCGAGAGGAAGAGGGGGGGCTGGGAAAGATCAGGCCTGAGGGTGCCCGCGAGAGGGCGTCCGGGCCTTTCCCTGTCCCTCATTCCGGAGCTTCCAGATGACCTATCTCGCGCCCGTTGCGCCTCCCGTTTCTGTTCCGTCCACTGAACCCGCGCCCGCGATCCTCGCCGTCGCCGAAGCGCTGCAACCCGACCTGGCGCAGGGGTTTAAGATCGACGCGTTGCGTCTGCGACTTGAGATGGAGCGCGCCTTTGGCGGCTCCGATGCCGATGGCGCCTGGGACTGGAAGCTTGCCTATGAGGCGGGCGAAGTGGCGCTGGTCCTCTTCCTCCGGAAGTTCGGCCGTGCGCTTCTGGCCCGGGCCGGCTCGCCTGCGGCGCTGCTGCCGATCCTCGCCAAGGTGGCCGGCCTCTTGCCGACGCACACCCGCCGCTCGGAGGAGATGGAGCGCTTCCAGCAATTCTCGACGCCACTGCCCATGGGACTGGCTGCAATGGCGGCAGCGCAGATCACGCCCTGTGACCTCGTCCTCGAGCCTTCGGCCGGGACCGGTCTTCTGGCGATCCTCGCCGAGATCGCGGGCGGCAGCCTCGCTCTGAACGAGCTGGCCGAGACCCGGGTCGATCTTCTGCGCCTGCTCTTTCCGGGGTGCCCCGTCACCCGTTTCGACGCCGCGCAGATCGACGATCACCTCGACGCAGGATTTCGCCCGAGCGTCATCCTGATGAACCCGCCCTTCTCGGCAGTGGCCAATGTCGATGGCCGGACGACCGAGGCGACGGCGCGGCATCTGCGCTCGGCGCTTGCCCGGCTGGCCCCCGGTGGTCGGCTGGTCGCTATCACAGGGGCCGGTTTCGCACCGGATGCGCCCGCCTGGTCCGAGACCTTCAGCCGCCTCACCGAGTCCGCGCATCTGGTCTTCACAGGCGCAGTGTCGGGCGGCGCTTTCGCAAAACATGGCACCAGCTTCGAGACCCGGATCTCGGTCTTCGACAAGTGCCGGGGTGGCGAACGGGGTGGCATCACCGCCGATCTGGCACGGTCCATCTCGCCCGATGTGGCCCACCTCCTTGCCCGAATCACCGCCGAGGTCCCGCCACGCCTCGAGTTGGATGCGGGTGTGGGCGCATGCTCCCAGCCCATTTCCTCTTTCCGGGGAATTCCCGGCCGTTCCTCCGGCCTCACCGCTCGACCCTTGCGGTCGACGGCAGCGGCCAAGACGGATGTGCATGTCACCACGCCCGACGCCGAAGACCTCGGCTACACCCTGCGCGAGACGGTGGACGATCTCGACGCTGCGCGCCTGTCGGACGCGATCTACGAGACCTTCCGGCTGCAGGCGATCGACATCCCCGGGGCGGCACCGCACCCGACCAAGCTGGTGCAATCGGCGGCGATGGCGTCCGTTGCGCCCCCGAAACCGACCTACCGCCCGAAACTCCCCGCTGCCGTCTTGCGGGACGGCCTGCTGTCGGACGCGCAGCTCGAGACCGTGATCTATGCCGGTGAGGCGCATGGCGCCTATCTCGCCGGATCGTGGACCGTCGATGAAGCTGGCGACATGGTCTCGGCCGCGCCCGACGATGCCGCGGACGCCGTCCGCTTCCGACGTGGCTTCTTCCTTGGCGATGGCACCGGGGCGGGCAAGGGCCGCCAGTCGGCCGGGATCCTGCTCGACAACTGGTGCCAGGGCCGCCGCAAGGCGCTCTGGATTTCAAAGAGCGACAAGCTGCTTGAGGATGCACAGCGCGACTGGTCGGCGCTTGGCCAGGAGCGGCTTCTGGTGACGCCGCTCTCGCGCTTTGCGCAAGGCCGCGACATCCCGCTCTCCGAAGGCATCCTCTTCACCACCTATGCCACGCTGCGCTCGGAAGAACGCGGCACCAGGAAATCCCGCGTCGACCAGATCGTCGACTGGCTGGGGGCGGATTTCGACGGGGTGATCCTGTTTGACGAAAGCCATGCCATGGCGAATGCCGCCGGATCGAAGGGCGAGCGCGGTGACACGGAAGCTTCGCAGCAGGGCAGGGCGGGTCTGCGCCTCCAGCACAAACTGCCCAATGCCCGCGTGGTCTATGTCTCGGCCACGGGTGCCACGACGGTCCACAATCTCGCCTACGCGCAACGCCTCGGGCTTTGGGGCGGGGAGGACTTTCCCTTTGCCACCCGCGCTGAGTTCGTAGAGGCGATCGAGGCCGGCGGCGTTGCCGCGATGGAGGTCCTCGCGCGCGATCTGCGATCGCTCGGCCTCTACACGGCCCGGTCGCTTTCCTATGATGGCGTCGAATACGAGATGCTGGAACACGCGCTGACGCCCGAGCAGCGCGGCATCTACGACGCCTATGCCGGGGCCTTCGCCATCATCCACAACAACCTCGCCGCCGCGATGGAGGCGGCCAACATCACGGGTGAGAATGGCACGCTGAACCGGCAGGCAAAGTCTGCTGCGCGCTCCGCCTTCGAGTCCGCGAAGCAGCGCTTCTTCGGTCATCTCCTGACCTCGATGAAAACCCCCACCCTCATTTCCAGCATCGAGGCCGATCTGACCTTGGGCCATGCGGCCGTCATCCAGATCGTCTCGACCGGCGAGGCACTGATGGAACGCCGCCTTTCGGAAATCCCGACCGAAGAGTGGAACGACATCCGCGTCGACATCACCCCGCGGGAATACGTCCTGGACTACCTCGCCCACTCCTTCCCGGTGCAGCTCTACGAGCCCTTCACCGATAGCGAAGGCAATTTGTCGTCGCGGCCTGTCGTGCGCGACGGCCAGCCGGTGGAATGCCGCGAGGCCGCCCGCAGGCGCGACGCGCTGATCGAAAAGCTAGCCTCGCTTCCTCCGGTGCCGGGGGCGCTCGACCAGATCGTCCAGCGCTTCGGCACCGACCTCGTGGCCGAAGTCACGGGCCGGTCGCGCCGCATCGTGCGGAAGGGCGAGGGTCCTGTTGCGCGCCTCGTCGTCGAAAGCCGTGCCGGCTCTGCCAACCTGTCCGAGACCGCCGCCTTCATGGATGACCAGAAGCGCATCCTGATCTTCTCGGATGCCGGGGGCACGGGGCGCAGTTATCACGCGGATCTTGGGGCCAGGAACCAGCGCTTGCGGGTTCACTATCTGCTGGAGCCCGGCTGGAAGGCCGATGCCGCCATCCAGGGCTTGGGCCGCACCAACCGCACCAACCAAGCGCAGCCGCCGCTGTTCCGGCCAGTGGCCACCGATGTGAAGGCGGAGAAGCGCTTCCTGTCCACCATCGCACGCCGCCTCGACACGCTCGGCGCCATCACGCGCGGCCAGCGTCAGACCGGCGGGCAGGGGCTGTTCCGACCCGAGGATAACCTCGAGTCCCCCTATGCCCGCGATGCGCTGCGCCAGCTTTACCGGCGCATCTATCGCGGCGATATTGCGGGCTGCTCGCTTGGGTCTTTCGAGGATGCCACCGGCCTCAGCCTGACCAATGACAATGGGCTGAAGGACGACCTGCCGCCGATCACGACCTTCCTAAATCGCCTACTGGCGCTCACGATCGACATGCAAGCCGTGCTCTTCTCGGCCTTCGAGGAATTGCTCGACCAACGGATCGAGGGCGCCACCGCGGCCGGGGTCTACGACCTCGGGCTCGAGACGCTGCGCGCCGAGAGCTTCCGCGTCACCGATGCGCGGGTGATCTACACCCATCCTGGCTCGGGTGCAGAAACTCAACTGCTGACCATCGCGGAGAAGCGGCGCAACACGCCGACCTCGCTCGCGGATGCTCTGGACTGGCTCGACGACCCGAAGGCACGCCTGCTGGTCAACAGCCGCTCGGCCCGCGCCGCGGTGCAGGTGCCTGCCACCAGCCTGATGCAGGATGATGGCACGATCGAGCCCCGCTTGCGGCTGATCCGTCCGACCGAGGCGACCACGGTTCCGGCCAAGATCATGGACGACACCCACTGGCTCGAGGCCGACCGCGCGGCCTTCGTCGCTGCCTGGACCGCGGAACTGGCCGAGGTGCCGGAGTTCAGCGAGGCCACCCTGCACATCGTGGCGGGCCTGCTGCTGCCGATCTGGAAGCAGCTCCCCCAGGACGAAACCCGCGTCTACCGGCTGCAGACCGATGACGGCCAACGCATCATCGGCCGCCGCGTCTCGCCCGCCTGGGTGGCGACCACGCTGGCCAGCGACGCGCCAAAGCTCTCGGCGGCGCAGGTTCTTGCCCTCGTTCTGGAGGGCAAGACCGTCGTGCGCCTGGCCGAGGGGATGGAGTTGCACCGGTCCCGCGTCATGGGTGTGAACCGGATAGAACTGTCGGGATTTTCAGGTGCCGCAAAAGACCGGCTCAAGGCAGATGGGTTCTTCTCGGAGATCATCGCCTGGAAGCTGCGGTTGTTCTGTCCGCCCGACCCTACCAGCACTGCCGTGCTGGATCGCCTGCTTGCACGTTGTCCTGTAACGGGACTACATGCACGCGGAGGGTGTTGAGCCATGTATTCCGAGACCGAAGAAGTGATCCGAGCCCTCGCGGAAAATGCCGAAGGCGTGTGTCGCGCTTACCTTCCCGCCGGACGGCGGGAAGGGTCCTACTGGATCGTGGGCGATCTGCAGAACAATCCTGGCCGGTCCCTCTTCGTGCGGCTGACGGGGCCTGCGTCGGGGCCGGGCGCTGCTGGCAAGTTCACCGATGGCGCCACGGGCGAACATGGTGACCTTCTCGACATCATCCGCGAGAGGACCGGGATCTCCTGCTTTCCCGATCTTCTGGCCGAGGCCCGAGCGCATTTGGGCCGTCCGCAGCCGGTCCTCCCGGATGCACCAGTGCCAAAAAAGGCCAAAGCCCCTGGTGGCACGCCAGCGGCGGCGGCACGTCTCTTTGCGGCCTCGGTGCCGGTCGCAGGCACGCTTGCCGACACCTACCTTCGCGCCCGGGGCCTGACCCAAGGCGGCACGATGAGCGCCCTGCGCTTCCACCCGAAGTGCTGGCATCGGGATGAGGGCCAGACCCGGAGCCTCCCCAGGCCGGCGTTGATCGCTGCGGTCACCGATGGGGCGGGCCTGTGCCAAGGCGTGCATCGCACCTGGCTGGCGCCTGACGGACAGGGAAAGGCGGCTGTCGAGACGCAGCGGCGTGCCATGGGGCACCTCCTCGGCAATGCCGTCAGGCTGACCCCGCATGACGACAGCCTCGTGGTCGGCGAAGGCATCGAGACCATGCTGTCCTTGGTCGAGGCAGTGCCCGGCCTTCCCGTCTGGGCGGCGCTGTCGTCGGGTCACCTCGGGGCGGTCCTGCTGCCGAAGGGGGTGCAGCGCCTGTATATCGCCATCGATCGCGATCCGGCCGGGCAACGCGCGGCCGAGAGGTTGAGCGCCAGAGCACTTGATGCCGGGATTTCCGTGCGGGTGCTGGAACCGCTTCTCGGGGATTTCAACGATGATCTCCGGGCGAACGGTAAGGAGGCACTGCGCCAGCATCTGGCATGTCAGATCGGGCCAGAGGATCGGCATCGCCTGTCAGGCTGAGCAGCGTCGCGGAGGGGGCGGTCGGGGATAGCGGCGTAGGGGGGTACGGATCCCTGTCATGGCTGTGGATCGTCGCTTTGCCTCTTTCCGGGCAATCTCATCCACCCGTCACCCGAGCGGCCTTCAAGAGATGGGCAGGCGGCCGTCAAAGGGGCCGCCCCTTCAAGGACGGGGGGCGACTGATTTCCGCCGGCGGGGACGAGCCCCGCCTTTGCATCGCGAAAGTCAAATCAGCCGCCCCCCGTCCTCCTCCACATGCGTTCCGGCCCCGAAGGCGGGGTGAAGGGACGTCCCCCGTGACGGCTTTCGCAGCCCATGAAGGCCGCGCGGGATGACGCGCGGACGAGATAGGCCCGGAGGCAAGAACAGATGACGATCCACACCCACAACGACGCGTATGAACCCGCCCACACCGCATCCCAGACCGCCCATGCGCTGGACGAGCTGCAGCTCTATGGCTACCGCCCCTTTGACGAGCCCGATCCGCGCCCGATGCCCGATGGGCAGCGCCTTGCGGTCGCCGTCGCCGACATCTTCGATGCCCTCGTCGCGACCCTGGAAGACACCCGCATGGAACCCGACCTCGAAGAGGTGCTCTGGGGCCAGGTCAACCTCTTCCACCGCGCCACAGCCCGGATCGAGCGATCGCTCGATGAGAACGAACAGGCGCAGCGCCGCCTCCAGCGCGAGCAGGACGGCTCCGAGGTGAAATCCACCGAGCTTGAGCGCCTGACGGCCGAAGGCCTGACGCTCATCGAACGGCGCAATTGCATGGACTTGATGCGCGATCACGCCGCGACCGAGTTCGTCCATCACACGGGCTCCACCTGGCGCCCCCGCACCGGCTCGATGGTGAACCGCCAGCACATGACCGCCGCGCTGATCGACAGCCGCGACTTCCTGGCCGCGAAGCGCCGCGCGGAGGCCGAGGTGATGCTGCCCGCAGGCCCCAAGGTCGCCCTTACCGGCGGGACCGACTTCAACGACCACCGCCTGATCTGGGGCAAGCTCGATCAGGTCCGCACCAAACATCCCGACATGGTCCTTCTGCACGGGGGAAGCCCCAAGGGTGCCGAACTCATCGCCGCCAAATGGGCCGAAGCCCGGGGCGTGACGCAGGTGGCCTTCAAGCCTGACTGGACCAAGCACGCCAAAGCCGCCCCCTTCAAGCGCAACGACGCGATGCTGGACGTGCTCCCCGTCGGTGTCCTCGTCTTCCCGGGCAATGGCATCCAGGAGAACCTCGCCGACAAGGCCAAGAAGCTGGGTATCCCGGTCATGAAGTTCGAGAAGGGGGCGTAAGCCCCCTTTTTCCCCTCGCGGGGAAATCGCGGTGGAAGCGCAAGCTTCCACCTGATATTGTGGCGAAAACCTCAGTCGATCACTACATGTACCACAGCCCGATCCAGCTCGATGTCTTCCCGACCGACGTGCAGATGCGCCGGATCGATCCGGCACGCAACATGCGTCGCTTCTATCGGCTGAGCGTCCAGCGCGACCTCTTCGGTCGCGCAAGCCTGGTGCGCGAGTGGGGTCGTATCGGCTTCCGTGGCCAGATGATGGTCGAGACGCACCCTGATGAAGGCAAGGCCGTCACGGCATTGATGAAGCTGGCAGCGGTGAAGAAACGGCGGGGTTACGAAGCCCTGCATTCCTGCGATTAGTCTTGATCGCAGTGATTGCGATGATTACACTCCTTGTAGGAGGACATCATGGCAAGCATCACCATCCGGAATCTCGACGATGACGTGAAGCGGCGCCTTCGCATCCGCGCGGCAGAGCATGGCCGTTCGATGGAGGAGGAAGCGCGCGAGATCCTGCGCCACGTCGTTGGAGAGGCAAAATCCAACCACGATCTCGCCGCGGCGATCCGCGCGCGTGTCGCGCCTCTGGGCGGCATTGATCTGGACCTTCCGCAGCGAGAGGCGATGCGCGAGCCACCCGCATTCGACCGGGTCTGACGCATGATCATCCTCGACACGAACGTCATCTCCGAGCTTTTGCGCCCGGCCCCCGAGCCCAGAGTCGAGCAGTGGCTGTCGGCTCAGGACGGGCTCAACGTCTACCTGACCTCGATATCAGAGGCAGAACTGCGCTACGGCCTCGCGATCATGGGGAACGGCAAGCGGCGCGCCGCGCTGGTTGACGCCGTGGACCGTATCCTGCGCGAGGACCTGGCCGGGCGCATTCTGCCCTTCGACAGCAGCGCCGCGCAGTCCTTCGCCACCATAGCAGCAGCACGTCGCGCCGCCGGGCGACCGATCGCCCAAGCCGATTGCCAGATCGCATCCATTGCCCACGCCTGCGGCGCCACCGTCGCCACGCGCAATACGCCTGATTTTGAGGGTTGCGAGATCGATCTGATCAACCCTTGGACAGCAGCATGAACGCCGTTGAAATCGAACAAGCCGTTTCCGAACTCGCCGAGCAGCCCTTTGACGCGGCCGAGTTCCCCTATGCCTTCCTCATGGCCTTCGGCAACAAGGACACGACCATCAAGCGGCTGCGCACCGGCGCGTCGAACAAGTCCGATATCGGCGGCATTCTGCAGACCAACAACATCCATCTTGCGACCTGCGCCCCGGGAGACATCGCGGCGACCCTGACCGCCCTTCGTGATAGCCCCGCCACCACTCGTGCCAAGGCGAAGTTCATCCTCGCCACCGATGGCATCGACCTCGAGGCCGAGGATATCACCACCGGCGAAACCATCGCCTGCCGCTACACCGATTTCCCCGACCATTTCGGCTTCTTCCTGCCGCTCGCCGGCATCTCCACGGTCAAACAGATCCGCGAAAGCGCCTTTGACATCCGCGCGACCAGCCGCCTCAACCGGCTCTATGTCGAGCTGATCAAGGACAACCCCGACTGGGGCAGCGCCGAGAAACGCCACGACATGAACCATTTCATGGCGCGGCTGATCTTCTGCTTCTTCGCCGAAGACACCGACATCTTCGTCAGCGATAACTTGTTCACCGCCACTATCGACCAGATGGCCAACCGCGACGGGTCGAACACGCACGAAGTCATCGGCGAGATTTTCCGCGCGATGAACACGCCCATCGCTAAGCGCGCCGAGGCCAGGCTGCCCCGCTGGGCCGATGCCTTTCCCTATGTCAACGGCGGCCTCTTCTCGGGCAGCACCGATGTGCCGCGCTTTTCCAAGATCGCGCAGCGCTACCTCTCCCATATCGGCAGCCTCGACTGGACGCAGATCAACCCCGACATCTTCGGGTCCATGATCCAGGCCGTTGCGGATGAGGAGGAACGCTCGGTCCTCGGCATGCACTATACCTCGGTGCCGAACATCCTGAAGGTGCTGAATCCGCTCTTCCTCGATGACCTGCGGGCAGAGCTGGAGGCGGCGGGCGACAACGCGCGCAAGCTGGCAAATTTGCGCGCGCGCATGGCCAAGATCCGCGTCTTCGATCCCGCCTGCGGGTCGGGCAACTTCCTTGTCATTGCCTACAAGGAAATGCGCGCGCTGGAATATGAGATCAACAAACGACGGGGCGAGCCGCAGCGGCGCACCGACATTCCCCTGACCAACTATCGCGGGATCGAGCTGCGCGACTTCTCGGCCGAGATCGCGCGGCTCGCGCTGATCATCGCGGAATACCAATGCGACGTGACCTATCGCGGCCAGAAAGAGGCGCTGGCCGAGTTCCTGCCGCTGGACGCGCAGAACTGGATCACCTGCGGCAACGCCCTGCGGCTGGACTGGCTGTCGGTCTGCCCGCCCACGGGGACGGGGGTGAAGTTTCAGGCCGATGACCTGTTCATGTCACCGCTGGATCAGGCGCAGATCGACTTCGCGAACAAGGGGGGCGAGACCTATATCTGCGGGAACCCACCCTATCTGGGCTCTAAATGGCAAAGCACAGAGCAGAAGGAAGACCTCGGGCGCATCTTTGATGGGCGCGTAAAAAGCTGGAAGTCACTCGACTATGTCGCAGGCTGGTTCATGAAGGCCGCCGATTACGGGCTGCACACGCCCACCGTGTCGGCTTTTGTGTCCACCAACTCGATCTGTCAGGGCCAACAGGTGCCGATCCTGTGGCCCATTATTGCTAGTACGGGACATGAAATTGCCTTCGCCCATACCAGTTTCAAATGGACAAATCTTGCAAGTCATAATGCGGGTGTGACCGTTGTAATTGTTGGAATCACGAACCACCCTAATTCAAGCAGATCGCTCTATTCCCAAGAGCCTGTGCGTCACGATGGCTCTTTCCGATACGACGGCACTATTTATGGGGACGGCACCGTTCGACGTGAAGTTGACAACATCAACGCTTACTTGGTGGCGGCGCCTAATGTATTCGTCATACCTCGAACGAAGCCGAGCGATGGTCGTGCAGTCATGCAATTCGGCAATCACCCATACTATGGCGCTGCACTGATCTTTTCGCATCAGGAAGGGCGGGAGCTGATCGAAGCGCACCCCGAGGCGATGAAACTAATTCGCCCTTTATATGGTTCGAAAGAGTTCATTTCTGCTGCGCCGCGTGCATGTCTCTGGATCGAAGAGGCAAATCTGCCCGTAGCCAAGCAAATCCCTCCAATTACTCGGAAGCTTGAAGCGGTCGCCACGGCGCGTCGCGCTGCCACACAGGACAACGCTGCCCAGAAGCTGGCGGCTACTCCTCATCAATTCCGGGAACAGGTAACGGCACGGTCCTCCGTGATGGTGGTTCCGCGCGTCAGCTCTGAAAATCGCCCTTATCTACCTGTTGGTGTTCTTGGGCCGGAAAGCATTATCCAAGAAAAAGCCTTTGCCCTCTACGACGCCCCGCTCTGGAACATGGCGCTGATCGCCTCGCGCCTGCATTGGGTCTGGATTGGCGCGGTTTGCGTGCGGATGCGAACCGATTTCAGCTATTCCAACACCCTCGGCTGGAACACCTTCCCCGTCCCCAAACTGACCGAAAAAAATCGCGCCGACCTGACAGCGGCGGCCGAAGGCATCCTTCTGGCGCGCGAGGCGCATTTCCCCGCCACCATCGCCGACCTCTACGACCCCGAAAAAATGCCCGCCAACCTCCGCGCCGCGCATGACCACAACGACGAGGTTCTGGAACGCATCTACATCGGTCGCCGCTTTCGCAACGACACCGAACGGCTGGAAAAACTGTTCGAGATGTACACGCGGATGACGACGAAGGTGAGTGTATGAACGAATTCAATAGCATGACGGTTGTTGCCGCTACGGAGGTGATAGCTGACTTCAAGTCGCATAGCGACATGGGCGTTCTCGAAGTGCAGTGGAACTTAGATCAGCTGGGCATCTCATCGAGTAGCAAGTCTGCGCGAGTCAGAGATTTGGCGCAGATCGCCATTCGATTGAATCCGCAGGTCATGACCGAGGTGGGCAGAATGCATCTGTCGCGCGCTTTGGTTGAGACAGCTATTCGCGCGCCTGAAACTACAACGCAATCGAGCGAATGGCAAAAGCTGGTTGCGGGGCTTCGATTTGACGGCTTCGAGATCGTTGAAACAGAAGTGCCGACTACCGGTCAGAACTTTTGGTCTGAACCTGCTGCAAAGGCCAAGCGTGAGCTTCGTCGGATGCTTCCGGATGACGTACCCGAAACAAATTTTCGAGAAGCTGCAGACGAAATTGATATTTTGCTCACCCAACTGGATTTACATGTCGCCAAGGGACATCTTCAACAAGCTCTGTCAGCCTTCCAGCGCGGCGAGTGGTCATCAGCTAATGGCGAGCTTCGAAACTTTTTTGAAAACTACTTGAACGAGATAGCCGATGCTTTGGGATACACAGGCAAGGATGACAGCAAACTGCGTCGTGATTTCTTGGGCGCAGATTTAACTCCGCCGTTCTTGCTGTCTGACTATAACGAATGGAGCGTGAACAATCAAAAACCGCAGTACGTTCAAGGATTGATGAGCAGGATGCATCCGCATGGCGGGCATCCCGGATTGTCGGAGGAAGAAGACGCCACCTTTAGACTTCAGATTTCTCTGATCACAGCGCGCTTGTTCCTGCGGAGACTTAAGAAAAGAAAGACCACTTGACCATGACCAAAGGTGTTCCCTCCGTCTCCGTCAAATACGCCGCCAATGGCAGCTCGACCAAGGCGAACGAGCTGGGCATGCGCGCGATGCAGGAACGCGCCTATGAAAAGCGCGGCGAGCAATACCTGCTGATCAAATCGCCCCCGGCCTCGGGCAAAAGCCGCGCGCTGATGTTCATCGCGCTCGATAAGCTGCACAGTCAGGGCCTGCGTCAGGCCATCGTCGTGGTGCCGGAAAAGTCCATCGGGTCCAGCTTCAACGACGAGCCGCTGAGCAAGTATGGCTTCTGGGCCGACTGGACCGTGCAACCGCAATGGAACCTGTGCAACGCGCCCGGTGGCGATGACGGCAAGGTCGGCGCCGTCGGCAAGTTCCTGGCCAGCGACGACAAGGTGCTGGTCTGCACCCACGCGACCTTTCGCTTCGCCGTCGACAAGTTCGGGATCGAGGCCTTCGACGATCGCCTGATCGCGGTGGACGAGTTCCATCACGTCTCGGCCAACCCCGACAATAAGCTGGGCGCGCATCTGGGCGCGCTGGTTGCCCGCGACAAGGTGCATCTGGTGGCGATGACCGGATCGTACTTTCGCGGCGATGCCGAGGCCGTTTTGTCGCCCGAGGATGAGGCAAAGTTCGACACCGTCACCTACACCTACTACGAGCAGCTGAATGGCTACAAATACCTCAAGTCGCTCGACATCGGGTATTTCTTCTATTCCGGGTCCTATGCCGACGACATCCTAAAGGTGCTGGACCCGAACGAGAAGACCATCTTGCACATCCCGAACGTGAATTCACGCGAGAGCACGAAGGACAAGCACCGCGAGGTCGAGCACATCATCGACGCCCTGGGCGACTGGCAGGGCACCGACCCTGCCACCGGGTTTCAACTGGTCAAGACGCCCGAGGGGCGCGTGCTGCGCATCGCCGATCTGGTCGATGATGAACCGGCCAAGAGGGACAAGGTATCCGCCGCGTTGAAGGACCCGGCGCAGAAGAACAACCGCGATCATGTCGACATAATCATCGCCCTAGGGATGGCGAAGGAAGGGTTCGACTGGATCTGGTGCGAACACGCCCTGACGGTCGGTTATCGCGCCAGCCTGACCGAGATCGTGCAGATCATCGGCCGCGCCACCCGCGACGCCGAGGGCAAGACGCGCGCGCGCTTCACCAACCTGATCGCTGAACCGGACGCCGCAGCCGAGGCCGTGACCGAGGCGGTCAACGACACGCTGAAAGCGATCGCCGCGAGCCTGCTCATGGAGCAGGTGCTGGCCCCGCGTTTCAACTTCACGCCCAAGACTGTGAACAGCGGCCCTGTCGAGGGGTTCGATTACGGCGCGGGCGGCTATGATCCGAACAAGGAGAACGTCGGCTTCAACGAGGCGAGCGGGCAGTTCCAGATTGAGATCAAGGGTCTGGTCGAACCCAAGAGCAAGGAAGCCAAGCGCATCTGCCAGGAGGACCTGAACGAGGTGATCACCGCATTCGTGCAGGACAAGACCACGATCGAACGCGGCCTCTTCGATGAGGAATTGGTGCCCGAGGAACTGACGCAGGTTCGCATGGGCAAGATCGTCGGAGCAAAGTTCCCGGAGCTTGATGCCGAGGATCAGGAGGCCGTCCGCCAACATGCCATTGCGGCATTGAACCTGACCCAAAAGGCCAAGGAGATTGCGCTGTCGAGCGGCGATGACATACAGCCGACTGCCAACACGGCATTGATCGACGGGGTGCGCAAGTTTGCCATGGATGTGCGGGAACTCGACATCGACCTGATTGATCGCATCAATCCGTTCGGGGAGGCTTATTCAATTCTGGCCAAGACCATGAGTGAGGAGAGCCTTCGACAGGTTCAGGCCGTGATTTCGGCGAAAAAGGTGCAGCTATCGCCGGATGAGGCGCGCGACCTGGCGAAACGAGCAGTCAAGTTCAAGCAAGAGCGAGGCCGCCTGCCATCGATTACATCGGCAGACCCGTGGGAAAAGAAAATGGCCGAAGGTGTGGCCTATCTTGCCCGCATGAAGCAGGAGGCTGCCAATGGCTAAGGGTTTCACCGAGGACGATGATGCCCTCCTTGCTGAGCTTGGCGTCGAGGTCGAGGTCAAGAAGCAGCTCACCCGTACACCACGCGAAGAGCGCATCATCGCAGGCTTTGAGGAAATCCTGCAATTTGCCAAAGAGCACGGTCGGCCTCCCCAACACGGGGAAGACCGCGAGATTTTTGAACGTCTCTACGCAGTGCGACTTGATCGCATCCGCGACTTGCAGGAGTGCCGCGCTCTCCTTGCCCCACTGGACAAGCAAGGTCTCCTTGCAGACACCTTTTCCGCTCTCCCGGCGTCAGAGCCTGATGATTTAGATGACGACGCCCTTCTCGCTGTGCTGGGCGTGGAAGTCGCTAGATCACCACTCACAGAATTGAAGCACGTCCGGTCGACAGCCGAGAAAAGGGCCGCCGATGAGGTGGCAAACCGCGAGAAATGTGAGGATTTTGCGACGTTCAAGCCGTTGTTTGAGCAGGTCCAGAAAGAACTGGATAGCGGTTTGCGCGAGACCCGCCCGTTCGAGATGAAGGCCGAGATCGAGAAAGGACGCTTTTTCATCGTCAGTGGTCAGAAAGCCTATGTCGCGGACAAGGGCGAGACTATCACCAATGAGCAAGGTCGCACCGATGCGCGTCTGCGGGTGATTTTTGACAACGGCACTGAGAGCAACATGCTGATGCGCTCGCTGCAGAGGGCGTTAAACAAGGACGACGCTGGACGCCGGATCACAGATCCATCGGCGGGGCCACTTTTTTCGGACCAGACACTCGACGGTGATGAGGCGAGTGGGATCATTTATGTTCTTCGCAGCAAATCCGATCATCCACTTGTCACGGCAAACCGAGAACTTGTGCACAAGATCGGCGTCACTAATATGAGCGTTGATAAACGGATCGCTGGCGCGCATTTGCAGCCGACGTTTCTGATGGCGAATGTCGAAGTGGTTGCGACATATGAACTCTACAACATCAACCGGTCCAAGCTGGAGAACCTGATCCACCGCATTTTCGAACCCGCACGGCTCGAGATCGAGATCATGGATCGCTTTGGAAGGCCTGTGGTTCCGCGAGAGTGGTTCCTTGTACCCTTATTCGCGATCAACGACGCGGTCGACAAGATCAGGGACGGCACAATAACCAGCTATCGCTATGATCCTCACGCAGCCGAACTCAAACGGATTTCGAGGTAGGAAAGGCGATGGATCGGGACCGTCATACGCGTCGAGGGAAATGGTCAGAGGCAGGCGTCCCGAAAAAAGGCAGGACCTGTGTAGCGGTCGAAGACTTGGAAGAGCCCAGCCAACTCTGCGAGATGTGTGACAGCGCCGAAATCCGGTATGCCCATATCATGGAGCATCCAAACTATCCCGGTTCGCTTCAGGTCGGCTGTGTTTGTGCTGAGCACATGGAAGAGGACTATAAGCGGCCCCGGGAGCGGGAGACGCGTCTCAGAAATTCCGGCTCTGCCTCACTTTGTGTGGCGGAACGGTAGCATTCTCGCCCGCAACAATTCT
>CAZCAX010000024.1:0-65040 GCA_964496915.1 uncultured Rhodobacter sp. | reverse complement strand
ATGCGTTGCGTATGACACACCCCAACGCCATTGGGAATCTTGTGTCAGGTGGCCAGCGCTAGGATAGTTCTGTCCGGCGAAAGGGGAACCCCGGTCATAATTCGAGTTGTGCATGTATGGATGCCCCGTCAGTGCAAGTAGTTTCTGAACGGCTCAAGCGTGTGATCGGGTCGTCTAATCGCAGCAAGAATTGCAAGCATTTTCTTTGCGCCTCCGGTCATTGGACGGCGGGATGTCGGTCTTCAGGTTATGTGCGAGACCAATGCGGCTGAGGCTCCGAGTGCGCGTCGTTGAAACGTTTGCCGGGTCAAGGTCGTCTTCGCGGAGGAGCCTTCCAATGTGCGAAACGCACTCGGCTGTTTTAGCTGGTGCAACTCGATCAGCGGAATGGCTCGACCTACGTCCCGGCAGGGACGCCTTGGCGCGTTCGCGGCTTGAGCGCTATTGGTGAAGTATCAGGCTGCGGCCTTTGCGACCCGCACGAACGAGATGTCGGCCCGGAGCATTGCATGCATTATAACTGCGAGTTTTCGGGCCACCGCGACGCCAGCGCGCTTGAAGCCGATACGCTCCTTGAGTTTCAGCCCCCATGTCCGCAGGTCGCTGTCGGCACGGCTGCGGGTCAAAATGACCATTGCCGCCTCATAGAGAAGGCTTCTCACATGGCGGTCGCCGCGCTGGGATTGTGACCATCATAGTCGACTTCCCCGGATTGGTATCGCCGGGTAGTCAGGCCCAGCCAGGCCCCAACAGAGCGGGACCTGCGGAAGTTGTCGGGGTTTTCGATGGCCGTCACGAATGCGGTTGCCGTGATCACTCCGACGCCAGGGATCGACATAAGAAGCTGGCATGCCTCGACCTGGCGCGCCTGCGCGACGAGCTGCCGGCCAAGCTCGGCTGACTGCAGGCGCGTTGTGCGCCAAGCCTCCAAAAGCGGCAGCATGATCTCGGAAAGGCCGGGATGATCGGCAAGCAGGCGGCGGACATTTCTTTCGAAGTTAATGCCCTTACCGGCGGGAACAACCAAACCGAAAGTCTTCATCAAACCCCGGATCTGGTTGGAAAGTGCAGTCGTGATCCGGACCAGCTGGCGCCGAGCCGTCACCAGCGTCCGGGTCAACATGCTGTCGAAGCCTTTCACTCGCACCTCACGGAAAAAACCGACTTCTGCAAGATGGGCCAGACCATCGGCGTCATTCGCATCGGTCTTGTTAGGCGCCATGTCGAGCGCGGCCTTGGCGTGGCGGGCATCGATGCAGATCGCAGGCAAGCCTTCCGAGCAAAGCGCATGGTAGAACCACACCGACAAGGGGCCGGTCTCGAACACAATTCGTTTGGCGAACGGCGCGCGCTTGCGTATCAGCTGGGCAATGACCGTCGGATCCGAAGCGCATTTCCCGCGCCAGATGCGCTGCCCGTCACGTCGGATCGAAACCGCCGTCTCTTTCATCGACACGTCGAGACCGATATACTCTTCCATGGCTGTTTTCCCTCAGATGCCTGGGCCCGGCGTCCAGTCGTGAGCCTGTATTTCCATCTTATCGGGGAACAGCCACCCTCCAAGCGTAACCACCGTCAGGGCGACTCGCTCCCGCGATTACCCCATGTGCGGTCATGTATCAGGCCTTTCTCTGCGGCGCTGACATGGCCGCTGGCCGGTATGGCGATGCGCGGATCAGAAGCAAATCAACAAACCGAGCTCTTTGGCTCCTGCACAAAGACTGCTTTCTCTGACCCGGATCTGATCGATCCTTTGCCCTTACTGTTCCGTGACCTCCTCACACTCCCGACGTGACCCGGGACGGAATGACAAACGCAGGCGCTTATGCCGTCGCCGCCACCGGATTTCGGTAATCTTCCTGTTTCGTCATCATGGCCCAAAGGCCACGCGCCATCTTGTTCGCCAGGGCGATCGCAGCGGCCATGCGCGGCTTGCGGGTCAGCAGGCGTTTCAGCCAGCCATTGTTAGGGGTGTCGAATCGCTCGACGGCCTGAAGAACGGCCATCGCTCCCGAGACAAGAAGCGTGCGGATGTCGCGCTGCCCCATCTTCGAGGTCTTTCCTAGCCGGGCCTTCCCGCCTATCGAGTGCTGTTTCGGCACGAGCCCGAGCCAGGCGGCAAAATCACGCCCGCGTCGGAAGCCGGCCTTATCGGGCGCGAAGGTTTCGATTGCAAGCGCAGTGACTGGTCCTACGCCCGGCATGGTTTGCGCACGGCGGGCCAGATCGGCTTCTTTGGCCGCGCGCTTCATCTTCGCGTCAAGGTCTGCAATCCGTGCGGTCAGACCATCAATCTGGTCCAGATTAATCTGGCCAAGATCGCGAACGCCGTCAGGCAGCACAGTGTCTTCATCGGCGAGCGCGTTCGCGAGTCGTTTGACATGCGCCGGACCTCGTGCCGCCACCAGCCCGTGCTCCGCTAAGTGCCCACGCAGGGCGTTGATCATCTGAGTGCGTTGGCCGACAAAGATCTGCCGTGTCCGGAACAGCATCGCGCGCGCCTGCTGATCTTCCGTCTTCACAGAAACAAACCGCATGGTCGGGCGTAACGCCGCCTCCACAATCGCCTCGGCATCGGCCGCATCGTTCTTCTGGCGCTTCACGAACGGTTTCACATAGATCGGTGCGATCAATCGCACGTCATGTCCGAGTTTCTCAAATTCACGGCCCCAACCGTGCGCCGTGGCGCAGGCTTCCATGGCGACAATGCATCTCGGGTGTTGGGTGAAGAATGCGAGCAACTGAACCCGCGAAAGCTTTCTACGGAATACGACGGATCCATCGCCGCGCGCGCCGTGCAGATGAAAAACGCGCTTTGCAAGATCGATCCCGATGATGGTAACCTCGGACATGGATGCTCTCTCCTTCTGTGATGTCTTCAACAAACATCACCTTGGCACATTGTGATGCCGTCGGGAGGGGGCATCCACGCCATCAACAGAGCCGCTGGTCGTTGCCCAGCGACCCGCCACGGGATTTTTCCTCCATCGTCGATTAGAGTCCGGCCCAATCAGGGTGCGGGGCAGGGGGCGGCGGGCAGAATCGGTGGGGTGTCTGGCAGAGGCGGTGTGGCGAGAAGGATGAAATGCGTGCCGATGAAGCGTGGGCAGGCGATCAGGCCCAGTGCCCTGCCTCCGGTTTCCGGCAAGTCACGCCATTGGCCGCTTTCCAGCGCGATTACGGCGTGGGGGGTATCCGCAAGCCGCTCCCAGAGATTGGCGGCACTGGTCAGGTGCAGGTAGCGCTGGCCAAGCGCGTGCTGAAAGACGCCATCGATCCCATGCACCACGACCGGCACATGCCCTTGCGTGATCAACGGGCGCATCGGGGCGGCGATGATTGCCGGATTCAGATAGGGATCAAGAAACGGCTGGGACGCGCGCAGAGCGAGCGTGGCGAAGGCGGTTTGCGACACCACCACCAGCCCGATCAGCGCCTTGAGCCGTCCGCCCGCCAAGATCACCGCCAGCCCGGCGATGAGGATGGTCAGCGACGGCAGGCGTAGCGCGGCGGGCAGGCCATCGAGTAGCGGATCGAGGGCCAGCAAACCGGGTGCCATTAACAGCCCTTGCAAGGCCAGCGCGGGCAAGGCCAGCAACAGGCCACCCCCGATCGCAACACGTCTGATCCCGGAAAAAGGCATCGCAGCCAGACTGCCCGCGATCAGGATCGAGACAGGGCCGAGGAGCGGCAGCAGGTAGTATTCATGTTTCTCGCCCACCGCCGAAAGAACCGCCAATCCGCTCAGACTGGCCGCCAGAAGCCAGCCAAGTGCCTCGGGCGGGGTGCAGGGAAGGGCGCGAAAAGGCCGTGTCGGAGCCAGCAGAACCGCCGTCCAGGGCATCAGCATCAGCGGCAGGAAGATGAGGTAACGCAACGGGTTGCTGGCTGGTCCGCCGTCCTTTGCGGCGCGGTCGATCACCTGGCCTTGCAGCAGCCCGGCAACCGCATCCGGCCCCAGACGCAGCGCCAGCAATGCCAGCCACAGCCCGCCAAGCGCCGCAACCATCGCCAGCCCGGCCAGTGTGCTGCGATCCGCCAGCCGGGACAGGCGGCGGTTCAGGCCCAGATGCACCACGAAAGCCGCCAGCGGCAGTGCCAGCCCGAACGGACCCTTGACCAGCAGCGCCACGGCGGCAAAGCCGAAGCCCGCCAGTGTGGCCGCACGGTCGGGCTGCGGGCCGGCGGCGCGAAAGAAGGCTGCCCAGGACAGGAAGATCAGCGCCGAGAACAGGAAGTCCATCCGCGCGTAATGGGTGGCAAAGACGAAATAGCTGCCGCTCAGTGCCACCAGAACCGCCAACAGCGCCACGCCGGTATGGCCGGTAATCTGGCGCGCCATGTGCCAGAGCGCCAGCGCAAACCCCAGGACCGAGGCCGCGAGACCGGAAAACAGCACAACGGCGCTGTCGAGCCCGGTCAACGCCTTGAACCCACCCAGAAGCCAGAACCAGATCGGCGGCTTGTCCGGGTAGTATTGCCCGTTCAGATGCAGAGCCAGCCATTCGCCGTGCTGCACCATTTCGTCCAGCACGGCGGCATGGCGCGCTTCATCCGCCCACCACACGCCGCGCAGTTCCAGCAACGGCCATTGCTGCATCGCCACGACCGCCACGATCAGGGCAATCGCGATAAGCGGTGACACTAACCGATCAGAGCGGAACATGGCAGAATGCGCACAACATGGGCGGACCGTAGGCGCGCGCGCGTGCACGCACAAGGGGAGCGATAGGCCGCGCGGGCGCCCTGATGCACGCTTCGCTTGCGCAGGCGCACCTATCGCCCCCTTTCCCCCGCTTTGTCCTTGCGCTATCTGGGCGGGAACGCAGGAAAGGGACCAACCATGACCTTCGAAACCCCGGGCCCGGTCGAGGAAAACTGGCGTGACGCCATTTCGACCATCGAAGAGATCATCGACGAGGCGCGCAACGGGCGCATGTTCATTCTCGTCGATCACGAAGACCGCGAGAATGAGGGCGATCTGGTGATTCCCGCCCAGATGTGCACCCCCGAAGCGATCAATTTCATGGCCACCCACGGTCGCGGCCTGATCTGCCTGACGTTGCCGGGCAAACGGATCGATGCGTTGGGCCTGCCTCTGATGTCGAGCAACAACGCCTCGCGGCATGAAACCGCCTTCACCGTGTCGATCGAGGCGCGCGAGGGGGTGACCACCGGCATCTCGGCGCATGACAGGGCACGCACCGTGGCCGTGGCCATCGACCCGACGAAGACCGGTGCCGATATCGCCACACCGGGCCATATCTTTCCGCTGCGCGCACGTGAAGGCGGGGTGCTGGTGCGTGCCGGTCATACCGAAGCTGCTGTCGACATCTCGCGTCTGGCGGGGCTGAGTGCAGCGGGCGTTATCTGCGAGATCATGAAGGATGATGGCGAGATGGCCCGCCTGCCGGATCTGGTGGCCTTCGCCCAGAAGCACAATCTGAAAATCGGCACGATCAGCGATCTGATCGCCTATCGCCGCCGCCATGACAATCTGGTGCGCGAAACCGATACGCGCGGTGTGCATTCGGTCTATGGCGGTGACTGGCAGATGCGCGTCTTTACCGACCAGACGCAGGGGTCCGAGCATGTGGTGCTCAGCAAGGGCGATCTGAGCACACCCGAACCGGTACTGGTACGCATGCATGTGCTCAACCCGCTGGAAGATGTTCTGGGGGTGGGGGCTGACCATGCGGGCGATCTGCAAGGCGCAATGCGCGTTATTGCCGCCGAGGGCCGCGGTGTGGTGGTGTTGTTGCGTGATACCTCAATGAAGCTGACGCTGGGCGCAGAGGCCGCGTCCCCCCAGACCCTGCGCCAATATGGGCTGGGCGCGCAGATACTGGCCGCGCTGGGCCTGCACGATCTGGTTCTGGTGACCAACTCGCCCACCCCGCGCGTTGTCGGCCTTGAAGCCTATGGGCTGTCGATCACGGGCACCCGCCCGATCCCGAAGGAGTGAACCATGGCCGGAGCCAGCCACTACAGTCCGCCGATGCCTGAATTTGACAAGCCCGTGAAGGTGCTGATCGTCGTCGCGCCCTATTACAAGGATATCGCCGATGACCTGATCGCCGGGGCGCGCGGCGTGCTGGATGCCGCCGGTGCCGCGCATGAGTTGATCGAGGTGCCCGGCGCGTTGGAGGTGCCCACCGCCATCGGTCAGGCGTTCCGCATGGCCAATTTCGATGGCTTCGTGGCGCTTGGCTGCGTCATCCGTGGCGAAACCACGCATTATGAGACCGTCTGCAACGATTCATCGCGCGCGATCACGCTTCTGGGCCTGCAAGGCGCCTGTATCGGCAACGGCATTCTGACAGTGGAAAACCACGAACAGGCCGCAGTGCGCGCCGATCCGGCCGCCCAGAACAAGGGCGGCGGGGCGGCGGCGGCAGCACTGCACCTGATCGCGCTGGGCCGGCGTTGGGGCGCGCCCAGGCGCAACATCGGCTTTCGCCCCGGTGATGCCGAGGAAACGCTGATCGCGCAGGCTCAGGATGGGGGCGCAAAGGCATGAGCGGCAAGGACAAGCGCGCGCTGCGCGCTGCGGCGCGTTTTTACGCGGTTCAGGCGCTGTTCCAGATGGAGAAATCCGGTCAGACGGTCGAGGCCGTTCGCCACGAGTTCGAAACCCATCGCATCGGTGCCGAGGGCGAGGATGCGACCTGGGTCGAAGCCGACGTGCCGCTGTTTCGCAAGCTCGTGGATCTGGCGGTGAACCATCAGGCGCATATCGACCAGATGACCGATCGCGCGCTGGTGGCAAAATGGCCCATCGCCCGGATCGATCCGACGCTGCGCGCGCTTTTCCGGGCCGCCGGAGCGGAGATGAGCGAGACCGACACGCCGCCGCGCGTGGTAATCACCGAATTCGTGCAGATTGCGCAGGCCTTCTTTCCCGAGGGCCGCGAGTCCAAGTTCGTGAATGCCGTTCTGGACCATATGGCGCGCGAGATCCGGCCCGAGGCGTTCTGAGCGACTGATGGGGGAGGGCGGGCGTATTCCTGCCCGCGCCCCGATGCCGCGACAGTTTGGCTACTCGAATTATGCGAAAAGTGGCATATATTCTTTTTCAGGAGGTGCGCCGATGCCTGAACTCGTCAAACTCTATATTCGCCAGGTGCTGATTGGCTTTGGCATTGCCGCAGTTTTCGTAACAGTGCTGCTTTGGGCCGATGTCGCCCGGCTGCGCAGTCTCATCCTGGCCACCGAAGGCGGCTGGATTGCGCTGTTTTTGCTGTTCTTTTTCAACGGCCTGGTTTTTGCCGGCGTTCAGTTCGCCATTCGCGTGATGCAGATGGCCGAACCCGAGGACAAGGGCGACGGCGGCCTGCGCGAAGCGTTGTTGCCGCGCGACGGGCAGTTGATTCCGGTCAAGGTGGAGGCTGAGGTGGCGGGCCCGCAGCGACCGTGAAAGGCTTGAATTTCCCGAGAGCCTGACTAATCAGGTGGGCGCCAGATACCAAGGCCAGGACCTTGGCAGAGCCAGCCCCCTCGGAAATGCTTATCGGCCACTGGAAAAGGGCCTTCCACGCGAAGAGCAGCACCCGCCGTCCATCAATGTAGGCTTGTAGCAGCGTTGCTGCAAGGGGGATGGCAGGCCCGTTTCGCTATGATATTTTCGTGTTTCAACCGGGCGTTCTTCTGCCCGGTGCGTGGGGGGCATGAGGGCGGGATGGCCTATCAGATCAGGCGCGACGACAGGAATATCAAGGCGATGGTCCGTCGCATTGCCCGCGAGCGTATCGATTCGGCGCTTGAGCGCGCCTCTGAACTGCCGGATGCAGCCGGAGTTCATGAAATTCGCAAGGAAACCAAGAAGCTGCGTGGCCTTCTGCAACTGGTGAAGCCACGTTTCAAAGGGGCGGCGAGGGCCAATGCCGCGCTCAAACGGGGCGCGGCTGAACTGGCGCAGTTGCGCGATGCCGAGGTCAGGCTTGCTACTTTTGACAGCCTTGCAGAGGCACTGGACGACCCTGCGCCGACAGAACCGATCCGCGCGGTCCTTGCCGAAGAGGTGGAGCGTCTGCGCGCTCCGAAACAGTTACGCGCCGCCACCAAAGCCTTGCGCGAAACGCTTCTTCAACTGCGCGGCGAGATTGGCGACTGGAAGATCAAGGGCGGCGGCTTTGACGTGCTGGGCGAAGGGCTTGGCACTACCTGGCGGCAGGCGCGGCGCGACATGAAGCGTGCCGGACGCAGTTTCAACGGCGCATTCAATGCCGAACCTTTTCATGATTGGCGCCGGTCGGTAAAGCATCACTGGTATCAGGCGCGGATTCTTGAACCGCTCTGGCCCGAGATGATGGCGCCGCATATTGCCGCTGCCGATGCGCTGGGCGCGTTGCTTGGCGATCACAATGATCTTGATGTGCTGGTGGTGCGGCTGGCGGGGGATCTGCCGGAAGATACGGGCCCCGCCGCCGCGCGGCTGACCGAACGTGCGTTGGAGCGGCGGCATCTGCTTGCGGGGCGCGCGCTCATTCTGGGCCGCCGACTGCTTGCCGACCGGCCCGAAGCGCTGGTCGCGCGCTGGGGCTGCTGGTGGGCGCTCTGGCGCGGATGAGCCTTGCTGGACAGGCGGGCTCGCGTGGCCCATATCCTGCCTATGAACGCTGATGAGAACCCTGACCTGACCGAAAACCCGCCCGCGCTTGCCCCCGGCCAGCGGTTGGCACGCGGGGTGTGTCGGCTGATGCGCTCGCTTGATTTCGCCACCCTTGACGAGGTGATGCCGCGTCCAGGCCTGCGCGTCGATGTGATGGCACTGGGCCCCAGGGGCGAGATCTGGGTGATCGAATGCAAATCCAGCCGCGCCGATTTCACCTCGGACCGAAAATGGCAGGGTTATCTGGAATGGTGCGACCGGTTCTTCTGGGCGGTTCCGATGGATTTTCCGCTGGCGTTGCTTCCCGACGGCGCGGGCCAGATCATCGCTGATGATTACGGTGCCGAGATCCTGCAAATGGCACCGGACACCCCGTTGCCGGGGGCGCGGCGCAAGGCGTTGACGCTTCGCTTTGCCCGGACGGCGGCGTGGCGGCATCTGGGACTGCGCGATCCGGGGCCATAGCAAGAAAAACGCCTCGCCAGGGTGGCGAGGCGCGATCAGGTCACATGAAGCAAAAATCAGTCGTCGAGGCTGTCGAGATAGGCGAACATGTCCTCGGCACCGGAACGCATCTGGAAGTTCATCGGTGAGCGTGCCGAAGCGTTGCCCGAATGGCTGCGAATGAAGCCGGTCGGATCCTGCACATATTCGACAAAGTTCTCCTTATCCCAGACCAGCCCCTCTTCGCCGGCGGCGAGCAGTTCGGCGCTGTAGCGGAAGCCATCCACGGTCGCTGCCTGACTGCCGATCACGCCATAAAGGTTCGGGCCGACGCGCCCGCCGTTCTGGATCGTCTCGCCATCGGGGCTGACGATCATGTGGCAGGCGCGGCATTGACGCCACTGGCGCTCCCCGGCAACCGGGTCACCGGCGAAAGCGGCGGATCCCGTCAGACCAAAGGTGGCGGCTGCGAGTGCGGACAGAGCGGTTCTTGCTTTCATGGCTTCCTCTTTCCTGGGGGGATATTCCCTTTGCCCAATGAATGCACACTTTTCCGCGATAGTTCAAGGTTTCGTGCGCTATGCGTATTGCTACAACCTGTCACAGTTGCGGGAGTGGCCCGCTCAGGGCTTCAGGCGGTAGCCGCGTCTGAACCAGTGCCAGCTCAGCGCAGACAGGCCCGCCGTAGTCAGTGTGATCACTGCCAGCCCCAGCACCGGGTTGCTGTCAGACACCCCGAGATAGCCATAGCGCGCGCCGTCGATCAGGTAGAAGACCGGGTTCAGGTGGCTGACCGTCTGCAGCCAGCCGGGCAGGGTGTCGAGCGAATAGAAGGTTCCCGACAGGAACGACAGCGGCACAACGATGAAATTGGTGATCGCCGCGATCTGGTCGAACTTGTTCGAGAATATCCCGGCCACGATCCCCAGCGCGCCCAGCATCCCCGCGCCCAGTAACACCACCAGCAACAGCCACAGCGGATGCGCGGGCACCAACCCCAGCGCCGGCCAGAGTGCGAGCGCTATGATCATCGCCACCACCAGCCCGCGCGCGGCACCTCCGGCCAGAAACCCGGCGACCAGTTCGGCGGGCGACAGGGGCGGCATCAGCGTGTCAACGATATTGCCCTGCACCTTCGAGATTACGATCGACGAAGAGGTATTGGCAAACGCATTCTGGATCACCGTCATCATCAGGATGCCCGGTGCCAGAAAGGCCACGAAATCAACCCCCATCACCGGCCCGCGCGAGGGGCCGATGGCCAGCGTGAAAACGGTCAGGAACAGCCCCGCCGTGATCAGGGGTGCCGCCAGTGTCTGCGTCCAGACCGCCAGGAAGCGGCGGGTTTCGCGCAGGGCCAGTGTCTGCAGGCCCAGCCAGTTGACATGTCCGAAGCGGCGTTCGCCCATATTGCGCTGCATGTTCCACGTTCTCCCGGGGTTTTTCGTCTCGGCCATTGCCATTGATGCACGCGCCTTGTATCTCAACCCGTCCCCGATAGAATAGGGGCTGAACGAAATTTGCGGCGCGCGCCCCTGCCGGGCGTTTGTGCCGCGTTGCGGAGTCGAGAGCATGTCCTGGACCGACGAGCGCGTTGAACTGCTCAAGAAGATGTGGGCCGAGGGGAAATCGGCCTCGCAGATCGCCAAGGAACTGGGGTCGGTGACCCGCAATGCGGTGATCGGCAAGGTGCACCGGCTGGGTCTGTCCAGCCGGACCGGCGACACCAGCACCGCTGAGGCCCCCGCCGAACCCCCTGCCGCCGCTGCCGCCGAGGCGCCGCGCGCCAAACCCCCGGCTCCCGAAGCGCGCCGCCCGGCAGAGCCCGCACCAGAAGCAGAGGTGCCCGACACCGAACAACCGGCCGAGGCAAAGCCCGCAGCGCCCGCACCAGCCAATACGGTCGTGCAGATGCCGGGGCGGCGCCCTATCGTGCCCGCCGGACAGCCGCTGCCGCCGCAGCCCTCGGCGCATGAAATCTCGCCTGAGGCACTGGCCAATGTCCGCGAGGTTGAAAAGACGGCGCGCAAGCTCAGCCTGATGGAACTGACCGAGCGCACCTGCAAATGGCCGATCGGTGACCCGGCGACCGAGGAATTCTGGTTTTGCGGCCTGCCGGCGACGGCGGGAAAGCCCTATTGCGAGGCCCATGTCTCGGTCGCGTTCCAGCCCATGCAGTCTCGCCGCGACCGCCGCCGCTGACCGTCGCCGCTGACCGTCGCCGCAGACTGTCGCCGCCCCAGCATCGGGGCGGTGCGTCATTCCCACCAGCGGTCAATCCGGGCGATATCCGCGTCCGACCAGCCAAGATGATGCGCCAGTTCATGCACATAAATATGCGTGATCAGGTGATCGAGGGTGACATCGCCGCGCGCCAGCCATTCATCCAGAATCGCCGCGCGGAACAGCCAGATCACATCGGGCTGACCGGGGCTGTCGAACAGTGATTTCTCGGTAATCGGCACGCCCTGATACAGGCCCGTCAACTCGAACGGGTCATCGATGCCCAGCTCGGCAAGAATGTCATCAGGGGCGAAATCGACCACCTGGACCGCCACATCCGCCGCCGCTGCGGCAAAGGGCGCGGGCAGGCTTTCGCGGGCCGCATCGGCCAGCGCCTCAAGATCGGCAAGGCTGGGCGGGTGTCGGCCCTTCCAGTCGCTCATAACTCACCTCATGTGCGGGTTATGGACAAAACCACGCGCTTGTGAAAAACAACCGCGAGCAGGAGATTTCCCATGACCGTCACCCGTTTCGCCCCGTCGCCCACCGGCTATCTGCATATCGGCAATCTGCGCACGGCGCTGTTCAACTACCTGATCGCACGCAAGACCGGGGGGCAGTTCATCCTGCGCCTTGATGACACCGATCGCGAGCGTTCGAAAGAAGAATATGTCGATGGCATCAAGGCAGACCTCGACTGGCTGGGCCTGCACTGGGACCGGATCGAGCGGCAGTCCGAGCGGCTGGACCGCTACGCCGCCGAGGCCGACAAGCTGCGTGCCAACGGGCGGTTCTATGAATGCTTTGAAACCCCGACCGAGCTGGATCTGAAACGCAAGAAGCAGCTGAACATGGGTAAACCGCCGGTTTATGACCGCGCGGCGATGGCGCTGGACGAAGCCGCGCGTGAAAAACTGCGTGCTGAAGGGCGCGAGGGTTACTGGCGGTTCAAGCTGAATCTGGAACGCATCGAATGGGCCGATGGCATTCTGGGCGATCTGTCCATTGACGCAGCCTCGGTCTCGGACCCGGTGCTGATCAGGGCAGACGGGCAGGTGCTGTATACCTTTGCTTCATCGGTTGACGATATGGATATGGGCGTTACCCATATCGTACGCGGTGCTGATCATGTGACGAATACGGCAACCCAGATCCAGATCATTCAGGCGATGGGTGGCACGCCACCGGCTTTCGCCCATCACAGCCTTTTGACCGGTGCTCAGGGTGAGGCGTTGTCGAAACGGCTGGGTACGCTTTCGCTGCGCGATCTGCGCGCGCAAGGCGTCGAGCGGATGGCGCTTTTGTCGCTGATGGCGCGGTTGGGTTCCAGCCAGCCGGTCGAGTTGCGTGCCGATCTGGACGAGATCGCCGAAGGGTTCGAGTTGTCGCAATTCGGTGCGGCCCCCACCAAGTTTGACGCCGAAGACCTCTGGCCGCTGACGCGCGCGTATGTTCAGGCCTTGCCGCTGGATGCCGTGGCGGGAAAGCTGGCAGAGCTGGGGGTGCCTGAAGAGCAGGCGGCCGCGTTCTGGTCCGTTGCTCGCGAGAACATCACCCGGCTGGATGATCTGGACGGCTGGTGGGCGTTGTGCCGTGATGGTGCAGAACCCGATATCGCGCCCGAGGATGCTGAATTCGTCGCTCAGGCCCTGACCATGCTGCCCCCGCCGCCCTATGGCCCTGATTCCTGGGCCAACTGGACCGCGCAGGTGAAGGAAGCAACCGGGCGCAAGGGCAAGGGGCTGTTCATGCCGCTGCGCAAGGCACTGACGGGGCAGGCGCAGGGGCCGGACATGGCCACGCTGATGCCGCTTTTGCAGAAGGTTCCCGCGCGGGGCTGAAACGGACAACCGCAATGACAAAAGGCCCCGCAACTGCCGGGGCCTTTTTCATGCGCCAGCGTCGTTCAGGCAACGCGGCGAAAGACGGGCGCAGTGCCTGAATTGTCGAAAAACGGCACGCTTTCAGGGTGTCCGTCATGCAGAACGGCCTCGGCCTCGGCCAGAACGACCTCGGTGATGAAGGGCAGGTCCAGCCGCCGTGCCTCGGCCAGTTCGATCCAGTGCAGATGGCTCAACTCTTCGCAGGCATGCGAGAAATCATCAAGATCACCAACCACCTGACGGGCATCGGCAAGAAAGAACCGCGCGTCGAAGCGCCGGGTGCGGCCCGGCGGTGTGATGGCGCGGAAGATATATTGCAAGCCCTCGGGGGCAGGGCACATGCCCGCCTCGGCAAAGCGGCGCCAGTCATCGGGCAGGGGGCCTTGCCAGGTTCCGGGCCGGGCCAGCATAAGGCCCGATTCCTCCCACAATTCGCGGATGGCGGCAGCCAGCATCGCCTCGGGGGTGGGGGCCATGGGGGTAACGGGCTGCGCGGCCAGCCGTTGGCGGGTCAGCGCGTCAATCGGTTGCGCAAACTGTATCACGCTATCGTCAGGATCGATCGCGCCGCCGGGAAAGACGAACTTGTTGGGCATGAACGCCGCACCTGCCCCGCGCTGGCCCATCAGCACGCGCGGCGCAGGGCCGTCGGCATCGCGCACAAGCACGATGGTTGCCGCATCGCGGATCGCGGTCCTGTCAGATGTTGTCAGCTCGACCGGCGTCATTCGGTGTGCTCGCGCTCCCCGAAACCATGCATCCTCTGGGCCCATTGCAGCGCGACGAAAGCGCCTTTGAACCGCGGCAGAAGCCACAGAGACAGGCCAAGCGCCAATGACCAGCATAAGGTGATCATAACCCAGGGAGCAGGTTGAAAGGCAAGGAAAACAGACAGATAAACCGCCATAACCAATTTTCCGACCAGAAGGATCGTCAGATAGGCCGGGCCATCGTCGGCGCGCTGGTGGTGCAGTTCTTCACCGCATGACGGGCAACTTTCCTGCACCTTGAGATAGCCTTGCATCAGATGGCCCTCGCCGCAGGCCGGACAGCGCCGATGCCAGCCGCGCAGCAGCGCCGGGCGTAGCGGACGGTCGGTTTCGGTGGCGGGGGTCTGCGCGGAGGCAAGGGACATGTCTGGATCGCTTTCTGGCCTGCGTGAAAAAAAATGCACGGCAGACAGACAATAGGCATCGCTTTGGCAAGGTCAACTGATGGACCTCTTTTTTACAGCCTGTGCGACGGAATGACAGAGAGGGGCCGTATTACGATCACTAAAATGCGCTGAGCCCCTGTCGGCTTCAGCCCAGCTTGCGAAAAGGATAGCCTGATGAAACGTGTAACCGCAACCGTGATCGTTCTCATGTTGGGGTCGGTGCCCGCGCTGTCATCCACCGAGCGAGGTGCCGTGGTGCCGATGATGCCCGCTTTTGACTTTGCTGTCGCCGATGCCGATGGCGATGGCGCGATCTCCCGTGACGAATGGACCGCTTATGTTGGCGATCTGATGCAGGAACGGCGCGCGTCACTGTTCGATCGCCGCGCTGCCCAGATGATTGAGGCCGGGGACCGTGATGGCGATGGTCTGCTCAGCCGCGAGGAACTGGCCGCAGCGATGGAAGCACGCCATGATGCGTTCCGCGGTCGTATGGCCGAACGCGCGGAAGAGCGCGCCGCCACCCGCCAGGAGCGCCGCGCCGCGCGTGCCGAAGACCGGGCCGGGCGCAGCGGCGAAGGCCGGGCCGAGCGCCGGAATGAACGGCAGGGGCGGGGCCAAGGCCCGCGCACACACCGCGAACGCATGATGGCGCCAGAAGACTTTGCCGCGCGCAGCTTCAACCGCATCGACGCCAATGACGACGGGGTTATCAGCGCCGAGGAGTTCGCCGCCGCGCAGGAGCGTTGGGCAGAACGCCCGGGCCGCAACCGGGCCCGGCCCGACGCTGGCCGCCAGACCGACTGAGCCGCTTGCATGCGGGCGGCGCCGGCGTTACCGCTGAATGCGGCAGGGCCAGCCGCCCGCACTCCCTTTCCGCGCCTTCACGGGAAATCCGCCGCCCGCATGTCTGCTCACGATGACCAAAGCGACGAAGAACTGCTCGCGCGGTATGCCGGGGGCGATGCGTTGGCGGCGCGGCTTCTGATGGCGCGGCTTGCGCCTGCCGTCCTGCGGCTGGCACGGCGTCTGCTCGATGACCCGGCGGAGGCCGAGGATGTCACGCAAGAGGCCATGTTGCGGCTGTGGCAGATCGCGCCGGAATGGCGGGCCGGGGCGGCGCAGCCTTCGACCTGGCTATACCGGGTGGCGTTCAACCTGGCCACCGACCGTTTGCGCAAGCGGCGGGGCGTGGCGCTTGACAGTGTTGAGGAACCGGTGAACCCGGCGCCGTCGGTGCTGGACGCCATGATCGCCGCCGACCGTGCGCAGGCGCTTGACCTGGCGCTGGCGACCCTGCCTGAACGGCAACGCATGGCAGTGGTGTTGCGCCACATCGAGGGGCTCGCCAACCCCGAGATTGCCGAGGTGCTGGGCGTGGGGGTCGAGGCTGTGGAAAGCCTGATCGCCCGAGGCAAGCGCCGCCTTACCGCGTTGCTGTCCGAGCGGCGCACCGAACTGGGATTTGAACGATGACCAAGCAACCGCATGACAACGCCAGGCAAGACGACGACGCGCTGCTGGAGCCGTTCTTTGCCGCCGCCCGCGCGCCCGCGCCAGACGACCTGCCCGACGCCTTGCAAGCGCGGCTTCTGCATGATGCGCTGGCGCATATGCCGGCACCTCGCATTGCGCGGGCCGCCCGTCCGGTGGGGTTTGCCGGCCTGATGGCGCGGCTTGGCAATGGCATTTCGGCCTTTGGCAGGCAATCGGCGCGGGTTCTGGGCGGCGCGCCCGGTGTGGCCGTGGTCTGCTCTGCCGGTGTGGCCGGTGTCTGGATCGGGCTGGCCGTGCCCGAGACTGCCTCGGGCGTGCTGGGTTTTGGTGCGCCCGCTGCCACGATGCTCGTCAATGACGACAGCGTCTGGGCGCAAGCCGCGCAGGATCTTGGTGAAGACGAGGCGCTTCTGGCGCTTCTGGACAGTTTCTAGGGGGTGCAGGATGACTGAGGCCGAAGGCAGGAAAGCGAACGGCGCACCAAGGCGCAGGGGCCGGGTTTTGCGTGTCGTTCTGGTGGTGTCGCTGGCGTTGAATCTTCTGGTGGCGGGGGTGATGGCAGGCGGGGCGATCAAGGGCACGCAGATGCACCACACAAGCACTGCCCCCGATCTGCGCTCCCTGTGGCTGGCGATGCCCGAGGAGATGCGGCGCGACATGCGCAGGGCCGAAGGCGCGCGCGCGCCCGAACGGCAGGCGCTGCGCGACGAACGCCGCGCCCGCACCGCAGCGCGGCAAGAGGCGCTTGTCGCCTTGCTGCGCGCGCCCGAATTCGACGCGCAGGCATTTTCGGACATTCTGATTGCCGAACATGAAGAGCGTTCAGAGCGGATTGCACGGGCGCATCAGGCGTTTGTGGCGCGTGTAAGCGATCTGGACATGGCGGAGCGTGCAGCGGTGGCTGACCGTTTGCAAGAGGGGCGCGGGCGCGGTTTCCTGCGGCGCTGAGGCGGCACGGTAAGCTGCCGCAGCAACGGTCAAGCAGCGGTCGCGGTCGCGATCGTGACCTGGTTGCGTCCATTGGCCTTGGCCATCAGAAGGGCATTGTCCGCGCGGCAGAGGGCCGCATGCGCGGTGATGCCGGGCTTACCCATCGACAACCCGACCGAGACAGTCACCTGAACCGGCCCCCCCGCACCGGGCAGCGCGACCACGATATCCGCCACGGCCTGACACAGCCGTTCAGCAGTCTCGTGGGCATCGGCGAGAAAGACATCCGGAAGGGCGATCAGAAACTCCTCACCTCCGATCCGGGCGACCAGATCGCCGGGGTGCAGGCAATCACGCAGCCGCTCGGCCACCCGTTCTAGCACGGTGTCTCCGGCAGCATGGCCGAACCGGTCATTGATCGACTTGAACTTGTCCAGATCCAGCACCATGACCGCAAAGGCCTCTCCCGTCCGCGCCGCGCGGGCGGCGATTCGGTCCAGTTGGGCAAGCGCGTAGCGTCGATTGAAAAGGCCGGTCAGCGGGTCGGTGAATGCCAGCTTCATTCCGTCATCCACCTGACGGCGCAACATCTCGGCACGCCGGTATCGCTGGATATGCAGGCGCAGGCGCAGGGCGGTTTCCTGCGGTTCGAACGGCAATGTCAGGATATCGGTGGCACCCAGATCAAGCGCCATCGCGGCGGTTTCGGAATCGGCTTCGGGCAGTACAAGACTGATCGCCGAATCGCGACTCGACGCGCGCGAGCGCAGGTCGGCAACCAACCGAAGGCCCGACCCATGCATGCCAAGATCGGCGGCGATGACATAAAGATCGGGCGTGGGGCGACCGTTGGCGCCGGTCAGCGCGCCGGTTGGTGTCAGAATCTCCAGCCGGTCCGGCAACAAGGGCGCCAGTGCCGTGCGCCAGTTCATGGCAACGGACGGTTCCGCCGCGATCAGCCCGATACGCCCCGGCGCGGCAAGGGCAGGGTCGGTATCGGCGAGCCCCAGTTCCTGGCAGGTTGCGGCGCGCAGGCGCAAAGCGGCTTCGGTTTCACGCGCGCGCAGCAGACTGCGGATGCGTGCCAGCAGGATCACCTCGTTCAGCGGTTTGGTGAGGAACTCATCCGCGCCTGCTTGCAACGCCTCCAGCCGCCGCGCGCGGTCGGACGAGGCGGTGATGATCACGACCGGGATGTCGCGGGTCATCGGGTCGGCGCGCAACTGGCGGCAAACCTCTATCCCAGAGATGTCCGGCAACATCATGTCCAGCAGGATCAGCTTGGGTTTTTCGCTGCGCGCAAGGGCAAGCGCGGTGGTTCCATCGGCGGCCTGCACGCTTTCATGGCAAGCTGACGCCAGCTTGACCTTCAGAATGATCCGGTTGATCGCCAGATCATCGACAATTAGAATCCGACCCGTCATGCTGCGTTTACCGACCGCCTGTATTTGCGGGCCTCTGCTGGATTGATTGCTTCGTTCAGGCAACTTACCTAAGAGTTAAGGTCAAAAGGTTAACGAAACGTTTCCAAAGATTAACGCAGTTGAGGAAATCACGGGGCAGGGCGATTGATCTGCCCGGGCAGGCCGGAAGGAACGCGAGATAATGGCGATGACACAATCCGCCGCCGAGGTGCTGGCAGCGCAGTTTCTCGGTTGGTTGGCGCAGGACCACGCGCGGATCGCGGCGTTTCTGGCCGCCACCGGCACAGTACCGGGCAACCTGCGCGACCGCGTGCAGGATCCGGTTTTCCTGCTGGCGGTCATCGAATTCCTGATGTCGGATGAAGCCATGCTGCTGGATTGCTGCGCCGATCTTGACCTGCCACCGGAAACCCCGGAGCAGGCGCGTTCGGCGTTGCCCGGCGGTGCGCAGATCCACTGGACATGAGTTTCGCGTTTCGGGGGCAGGCATGAAACATATCCGCGCAGTTCTCTTCGACAAGGACGGCACGTTGTTCGATTTTCAGGCCACCTGGGGTGCCTGGGCGAGCCGGATGATCGCCGATCTGGCAGGCTCTGACCTTGCTTTGCGTCAGGCGCTGGCGGCGGCGTTGGCTTTTGACACCGCCAGCAACCGCTTTCTGCCACATAGCGCGGTGATTGCCGGAACCAGCCAGGAGGTTGCCGAACTTATTGCGCCGATGCTGCCGGCACGACCCGGCGGGACCGAGGCGCTCATGGCGCAGATGGCCGCCGCTGCCGCTGTTGCGACGCTTGCGCCTGCGGTCCCGCTGCGTCCGCTCCTGATGCAGTTGCGCGGCGCTGGCTTGCGGCTGGGCGTGGCCACCAATGACAACGAAGCCGTGGCGCGCAGCCATGTCGCCGAACACGCCGAGCTGTTCGATTTCATCGTCGGGTTCGATTCCGGCTATGGCGGCAAGCCCGAACCGGGGATGCTGCTGGCCTTCGCACGTCATTGCGCGCTGCATCCGGGCGACGTGCTGATGGTGGGTGACAGCCGCCATGATCTGATTGCCGGGCGGGCGGCGGGCATGGCGACGCTGGCGGTTCTGACCGGCGTTGCCACCGAGGCCGATCTGGCCCCCTTAGCCGATGCCGTGCTTCCGGATATCGGCCATCTTCCCCAGCTTCTGGGAATAGTGGAATAAGGCGCGGGCGCGGGTTTTCCATTCATTAACATCTTGGTCCTAGGCTGAGTCGCACCGATGATTGCGGGGCGCTCATGCACGGCCTGATCAGCAAGGCGATCCAGTCTTTTCTCCAGGATTCCCATGGCGATTCGCTGTGGGAGGACGTGGCATTACGCTCGGGCGTGGCGCAGCTACTGGGGCCAGACGGGTTCGAGGCGATGCAAAGCTATGACACGGCGCTGGTTGAGGCGGTACTCGCCACGGCTTCACAGCTTCTGGTCACGCCGCGCGAATCGCTGCTGGAAGACCTCGGCACCTATCTGGTTTCCAATGACCGGCTGGAAGCGCTGCGCAGGTTGCTGCGGTTCGGCGGTGTCAGCTTTACCGATTTTCTGTATTCCCTTGATGATCTTCAGGGCCGCACACGCATGGCGGTGCCCGAACTGGAACTGCCCGAACTGAGCATCAGTGAAGATGGTCCGGGCCGTTTCATTCTGACCTGTCATCGTTGTCCGGGCGGGTTTGGGCATGTCATGGTGGGGGTCTTGCGCACGCTTGCCGATGATTACGGCGCGCTGGCGGTTCTGGAACACCGCGGCAGCAGGCCGACACCTGTGCAGGGCACCAGACGGGCTGATCAGACATATGACGAGCTGATCGTGATCGAGCTTTACGATCCGGCCTATCATGCCGGGCGAAGCTTTGAGCTTGCAGTGCCGGAGGCGCCTTGATGGATTGCGATTTCTGTCTGCCGGGATTCACGCTCGGACCGGGTCCGCTTGGGCATCTGATGCCAATGTATCTGCATCTTGATTCGCGCTGCCAGATCCGCGCTGCCGGACCGACGCTGCTCAAACTGATGGGTTCCAGCGCGATCGGCGCCCCCTTAGAATCCGTTTTTGCCCTGCGTCGGCCGGCCCGTCCGCGCCGTGCCCATGATCTGGCGCAGTCGATGCGTTTGCGTATGAACCTGCTCAAGCCACCCTGTACCGGGTTCAAGGGCGTGGCGGTGCCGTTGCGCGGTGGCGAGGAGGTTCTGGTCAATCTTTCTTTCGGCTATGCGGTGCGCGAGGCGGTGCGCGACCATGGTCTGAGCGACACCGATTTCGCGCCCACCGATCTGGTCATCGAACTGCTCTATCTGGCCGAGGCCAAGGCGGCGGTGATGGGCGAGTTGGAGAAGATGAACCTGCGTCTGCGCGGGGCCATGCATCAGGCAGAAGAACAGGCGCTGACCGACACGCTGACCGGGCTGCGGAACCGCCGCGCGATGGAACGGCAACTCGGTATTCTGATCGCCTCTGGCAGGCCCTTCGCGCTTATGCATCTGGATCTGGATTTCTTCAAGGCGGTGAACGACACATTGGGCCATGGCGCGGGTGACCATGTGCTGATCGAAGTTGGCAGGATGCTCCGCGCATCGGTACGCGACAGCGATCTGGTGACGCGGGTGGGCGGGGATGAGTTCATCATTCTGCTTGCAGGCATCACCCAACCCGGCCCGGTGGAAGAACTGGGCGCGCGGATCCGCGAGAATGTCTCGCAGCCTATCGTTTTCGAAGGGCGGCCTTGTCATATCGCTGCTTCGGTCGGCGTTGTCCTGTCATGCGATTATCCCCAGCCCGAGGCTGATCGCTTGCTGTCAGACGTTGACCACGCTCTTTATGCGGCGAAACGGGCCGGGCGAGGGCGGATGGTGATAATGCGACCAGACGACCGGCCAGGCAACGGAAGCATGCTTGCGACTTTGCCGCAACGTGGCGTGGGATGAAACGTCAAGCAAACTCAAATCTTTTCAGGCGGCAAAAGCCGGCTTTTCCACTGCGGAACTCTGCCGTGATCAGCCCTTGACGGTGATCGTTCCCGGCAGCATGCAAAGTTTCTCGGCGCCGTGTTCCGTGATGACAATACTTTCGGTGATTTCCAGCCCGCCATCGTCCAGCCAGAGCGCGGGCATGAAATGGAACACCATCCCCGGCAACAACACCGTAAGGTCACCACGACGCAGCGACATGGTGCGCTCACCCCAATCGGGCGGATAGCTCAACCCGATCGAATAGCCACAGCGGCTGTCCTTCTCGAACCCCAGCGCATTGAGTCGCGCGTTGAAGGCGTTGGCGATATCCTCGCAATGATTTCCCGGTCGCGCCTGTTCCAGCGCGGCGGCGGTGGCTTCCTGCACGGCGGCTTCTGCGCGGCGGTATTTCGCGGGCGGCTCGCCGAAGAAGAGCGTGCGCGACAGGGGACAATGATAGCGCCGGTAAACCCCCGCGATTTCGAAGAAATGCGACTCACCCGCCAGCATCGGCCGGTTATCCCAGGTCAGATGTGGCGCGGTGGCATCCATTCCCGATGGTGCCATGGGCACGATCGCCGGATAATCGCCCCAGTTCTCCCCTTCGCCGAGGGCGCCGGTACGCAGGATTTCGGCCACGAGCACGTTCTTGGCCAGCCCCGGCTCTGCCACATCGACAATCCGATAGTGCATCGCCTCGACAATGCGCGCGGCACGGCGAATGCGCTCCAGTTCGGCGGGCGATTTTACCGCGCGTTGCCAGTTCACCAGCCCGCCAGCATCGACCAGCGTGCCTTCAAGCCGCCCCGCCAGCACCGCATGAGCCTTTGCCGAGTAGTAGTAATTGTCCATCTCGACGCCAATGCGCCCCGCATCCCAGCCCTTCTCCGCCAGAAGGGCGGCCAGCACCTCCATCGGATGCTTTTCCGGATTCTGGACATAGCCGTCCTCGTAGGAATGAATGCAATCATCTGGCATGCAGACCGTGCGCCGCGCGCCCGCCGCATCCATCGCTCGCCCCCACCATAGCGGCGGGCCGTCGGGGCCGATCACCACCGCCTGATGCACGTAGAACGACCAGCCGTCATAGCCTGTGGCCCAGGCCATGTTCGACGGGTCGGTAATGATCAGCGTATCAAGCCCGGCTTGCGCCATTGCCGCCCGGATGCGCGACAGGCGGCCAGCATACTCGGTGGCAGAGAAATCAGCGGTGTCCATGTCGCTCCTTTCGGGGGGGCGGGTGCCCTGTTCGCCCGGCGAAGGGGGCTGTCTGCCCCCCTCTGGGCCTTGCGGCCCATTCACCCCCCGAGGATATTTTTCAAACAGGTGAGGGGGCATGGGCAGGTTTCAACTTTCAAGCCAGATCGTCACTGGCCCGTCATTGACCAGCGCGACTTTCATATCGGCCCCGAAAACCCCGCGCGCCGTCGGAATGCCCGAGGCGGCCAGGTGATCGGCGAAATGTTCATAAAGCGCGCGGCCCTGATCGGGCGGGGCGGCGGCGGAGAATCCGGGCCGATTGCCGCGCGATGTATCGGCGGCCAGGGTGAACTGGCTGACGACCAGCGCGCCGCCGCCCGTATCGCGCAGGCTGCGATTCATCTTGTCAGCATCGTCGCGGAAGATGCGCAACCGGGCGATCTTGTCTGCCAGCGCCTCGGCGCGCACGGCGTCGTCGCCCTGCATCGCGCACACCAGAATGAGCAACCCGCTGTCGATCTCGCCAACCGTCTCGCCATCGACGCGCACACGCGCCTCGCTGACCCGTTGCACCAGCGCACGCATTACTGGAATTCTCCGAAATAAAGAAACAGCCCCGCCAGCACCAGCGCCAGAAGCACAGCTCCCGCGATCTTCCATATCGACCACGGCCTTTCGCCCTGAACCTTGCCGGTCTGGGCGTTGACGATGAAACGATAGCTCTTGTTGTGATAGCGATAGGCGGCCATCCAGATCGGCAACAGAAGATGTTTGAACTTCTCATCCGAATGTTCGGTACTCAGGCTGTGAATGCGCTGTTCATCACCGCCGATATCGCGGCGCACGTCCTGGCGGATGATCTCTTCCATGCGCTCTATGCCGATCTTGTAGCCATCGGGCAGATCGACGGTATAGCCCTCGGCGCGGAAACCGGCCAGAAACTGTGGGTCGTAGGGTGCCAGATCGCCCAGCATCCAGGGTTCCAGCGCGCGGGTGAACTTGCGTGGCAGGCTTTGCGCGGCCATCACCAGCACATCATGGAACTGGCGCTGCACCGTGCCGCTGACCCGGCGCCAGCGGATCTTGCGCACCTGTTCGGTGGTGCGTTTCCCGTTGCGGGTGACAGTGCGGGTTACATAATAGGCATCCCCCCGTTCGCCGGAATAGCGCGAGCGGGTGAAGGCGTCAAAGGCCCAGTAAGGCACATAAAGCCCGTCAAGCTTCCGGTCGGAGCGGGCGTAGCGTTTCAGCCCGTTCGGCGCGAACCACAGACTCCTGAGCCAGCGGTTCATCGATTCATGCGCTTCGTTCTCGGTCAGGCGGAAGGGCAGCACGGCCGCAGGCTTGATATGGCGGTGCACCCCGGTATCGGTGACAACGGGCGTTGCGCAGAACGGGCATTGTTTGGCGTGAGTGTTGGGGTCGAATTCGACCTGTGCGCCGCAATTCGTGCAATTGATGACGCGCGTTTCCTCCATCGCCTCGGGGGGCAGGTGGTTTGCCAGGGCCTCGCGCAGGTCATGCGCGGTCAGCGCGGTGTTGCGGTCTTCGTCGGAGGAGGGAATCTCCTGTTCGTGGCCGCAATACTGACAAGTCAGCCGCCGCTGACCCGGCGTGAAGCGAAGCTGCGCGCCGCATTGCGCGCAGGGGAATTGATGGCGGTCAGCGGGCGCCGCAGTATCGGTTGCGGTCATGGCTTATCCGGCGGGCGGCGGGGGCGGGGGTGGCGAGACAGAGAAAAGCGGCGCCAGTTCCGGCACCTCGCCCGCCTTTTTCCAGCCGTCCTGACCCGGCGACCAGACAAGGGACTCGCGTGAGAAGCCGCCCTGGGTGATCATCTGGCCCAGTTGCCCGGCAGCGAAGGGCCCTTTTGTCTGGCCGTTCTCTGCCACATGCCACAGGGTTTCAGATGGTGGCGGCGGCGGTGGTGGCGGCGCGGCCTGAGGGGGTTGTTGTGGTGGCTGGCCTTGCTGGTTCATGCCTCCCATTGCATTGGCCATCGACTGGGCCATGCCCATGCCCATCCCCATGCCAAGGCCCGCGCCCATGGCGTTGTCGCCACTGGCGCTGGCGGCGTTCTGCATGGCCTGCGCGGCGGAAAACTGGGTGTATTTGTTCAGATCGCCCACAATCCCCATCGAGGTGCGCTGATCGAGAACCTTCTCAACCTCGGGCGGCAGCGAGATGTTTTCGATATAAAGCTCAACCACATCGAGCCCGTATTCATCCATCGTCGGGTCGATCCCCTGACGGATGATGTCAGACAGTTCCTTGGTGTTCGCCGCCATGTCGAGCGCCGGAATGCCCGAACCCGCCAGAACCCGGCTGACCTTTTGCACAATGATGTTGCGGATCTGGCCCGATATCTTGTCTTGCGTGAAGTCGCCGTCGGTGCCGACGATCTCCTTCATGAACTGGCCTGCATCGGAAACCCGGATTGCGTAGGAGCCGAATGCGCGCAGCCGGATCGGCCCGAATTCGGGGTCGCGCAGCATGATCGGGTTCTGCGTGCCCCATTTCAGCCCTCCAAAGCGGCGGGTGTTGACGAAATAGACCTCGGATTTGAAGGGCGAGTTGAAGCCATGCGACCAATGCTGAAGCGCTGTCATGATCGGCATGTTGTTGGTCTGCAACTCATAAAGGCCCGGGCCGAATATGTCGGCCAACTGCCCTTCGTGGATGAACACCGCCGCCTGACCCTCGCGCACGGTCAGCTTGGCGCCCATCATGATATTGTTGCCGTAGCGCTCAAACCGCCAGACCAGCGTGTCGCGGGATTCATCGAGCCATTCGATGACATCGATGAACTGGCCCTTGAGAAACTTGAAGACCATGACGCGCCTCCTTTCAGTAAACAGATATGCCCGAATCCGGGCTCAACTTTCGCCCGCAAGCAGTTCGGACGCAATGCGAAAGACGATGGGCCGCGCCTCGGATTCGGTCATGCCGGGGCGCAGGCGGGGGTCGTAATGCAGACGCAGCAACAGCCGGTCATGGGCGGTCAGCAGCGCGAATTCCTGATCGTCGTTGAAGATCGACGGGCGCGCGCGGGCGCTGTCGTTGGCCAGCCCCAGCCCCTGGGCCAGTTCTTCATGATAGCACGCCAGCCGCGTCAGATCAGGGTGTTCGGCGCGGATGACGGCGAACGCCTCGGAATAGGTGGCGTTTCCGTCGCGTGAAAAGGCGAGGACAAGGCAAAAGGTCTCGCGCGGCATCTCGGCGACAAGGCGCACGGCGGCGGCATCGATGCCGGGGATAAGGGCCTCCAGCCGCGGGCCGATGGCGCGGCGCTCATCCTCGTTCAGCACCAGCACATGAAAATTTCCGCCCCGCGAAAGCCCCTGCGGCAAAAGCCGCATCGGATGACCTGCCGCGCCCGCCAGGTCGGAAACCAGCGCGGCGACCTTGGCATGATCGTGCGCGCGCATCGCCGGCGGGACCGAGTCGCCAAACTCCATCCGGTAGACTACCGGCCTCTCCCAGCGGCGCAAGACACTGGGAGAGGTGCGCGCACGGTAGCGCCCGGCGCTGAGCAGGTATTCGTCGTGCAGCGCGATATCGATATAGTTGCGCGCCAGTATGCTGGCGCTGATCGGTGTCTCGCCCTCGTCGCGGCGCATCAGTCCGCTCGCCACACGCTCATCCTCGATCCGTTGATAATAGGCCGCCAGTTCCGAGGGATCAGGCATGATCCGGGTCAGAGATGCAGGGCGTGCGGGGGCGGGGACGGGGATCAGGCTGCGGGCCTGCGGCGCTTCGATCGGCGCGCAGCCCGCGGCAAGACCCGCACCCAGAACACCCGCGCCCAGAAACCCGCGCAACCGCGCGACCGAGGGACGGCGCATGGTTGGCTCAGCGGTTTTCACGAGCCCGGGCCGAGGAGAGGGATTCGCGCAGTTCCGCTTCCAGTTTCTGCAATTCCTCTTCGGCTGCGGCGCGCTTGGCCTTGCCTGCATCGGCAATTTCAAGGCTGTCCTGAATGGTGGCGATCAGTTGTTCATTGGCGTGTTTGATCGCTTCGATATCGAAGACCCCGCGCTCGATCTCTTCGCGGACCTCGCGGTTGGCGTCGCGCAGGTTATCGGCGTTTTTCGTCAGCAACTCATTGGTCAGATCACTGGCCGCGCGCACAGCCTGCGCGGCCTCGCGCGATCGCTGGATGGTCAGCGCCTGGGCGAGCTGCGTCTCCCATAGCGGCACGGTGTTGACCAGCGTCGAGTTGATCTTGGTGACCAGCGACTTGTCGTTTTCCTGAACCAGCCGGATCGAGGGCAGCGACTGCATGGTAACCTGCCGCGTCAGCTTCAGGTCATGCACCCGGCGTTCCAGATCGTCGCGCGCGGCGCGGATGTCGCGCAATTCCTGCGCTTTCAGTATCTTGGCGTTCTCGTCGGCGGCATCCAGTTCAACCTGCTTTGCAGGGATGTCGGTGCCATCGATTTCCTTCAGCTTTGCCTCGCCGGCAGCGATGTAGAGCGCGAGCTCGTTATAGAAATCAAGCGTCTTTTCATAGAGCAGGTCGAGCGACTTGATGTCCTTCAACAGCGTCGTCTCATGGCCCAGAAGGGTTTCGGTGATCCGGTCGATCTGGGCCTGAACGGTCTCGTAGCGGGCCATGAAATTGGCCATCGGCGCTGCCTTGCCGGTCAGCCGCTCCCACCAGCTGCGCTCGCGCCGCGTGTCCAGTTCGCTGACCGAGAAGCCGCGGATCGTGGTGACCATCTGGCGCAACGAGTCACCCGCCGGGCCGAGATCCTTGTTCTTGACATCGACCAGCATTGCCTGGCTGATCTGTTGCAGATCCAACTGCGCACGTGACCCGAAACCGATGATCGAGCCCGTCGAGTTCAGGTCGATCTCGGCGATACGTTCGCGGATTGCACCGACGGCGGACGGGTCGGCATGGTCCAGTGCCACGACCTCGCCGGCGGGTTCGTGCAGTGCAACCTGGGTCGCCTGTTCGATGGCAGCGGTCAGTTGCTGGGCTTTTTGGCGCACGTCTTCAGACATTGGGCGTTCCTTTCTCGGAGGCATTTCCGGGGGCAGTGACCCTCTCGGCCAGATCATCAAGCAGGCTGCCGGGTAACTGAGGGCGCAGCCCTTCACGTTCAAGCCGCTCGCGCAGCACATCCATCTCGATATCAAGCGCCTGTCGGTCACTGTCGAGCAGTGTTTCGGTGCGCAGGGCGAAATTTTTCTGCAGGTCGTCCAGCAAGGCGATGTAATCGGCGCGCGCCTGGGAGTCACGGCGGCGCGCATAAAGATCGGCGAACTTGATCGTCGCGTCGCGCGCGCCCAACAGATAGACGCCCATGTAGCGCCGCGCGGCGCTCAGGCGGCGGGGGTCGTTCTCGACGGTGCGCAACAGGGCGCGCACATGGGTCTGGAACTCGCGCTGCCGGTCTTCAAGCTGGCGGTCGCGGCAGCGCAGGATTGCATCGCTCATCGCCTTGAGATGTTCTTCGGCCTCTTCGACGGCGCGTGCCACACGGTCGGTCTGGAACAGGTCAATCCCCTCAACTCCCTTGTCCTTCAGCGGGTCGGGGCCGAAGGCCGCGACATGCAGCCCCGCGCCCAGAATCGCAAAAACCAGGGCTGGACCGGTGCCACCGGCGCCAATCAGCCCGGCCAACCCCAGCCCCAGCCCCATCGTCACCGCGCCGAAGATCTTGCGGGGAATGGCGGGGCGGCGGGCAATGCGGCGGGTGTCATAGGCATCCTGGGCGATCACGCCTTCGCGTGTCAGCCAGGCCGATAGCAGTAAAAGCGCAAAGACACCCAGATTGACCGCCAGCCCGGCAGGATCCTTGAAAAAGGCGCTCAGCGCGAAAAGGAACGGTACTACGAACAGAAGATGCACCCGCGCGCCCACCGGATGGGGGCGTTTGCCGCTTCCCGGCGTGGGTGTGCCTGATGCGCGCGGATCACCGCCGGGGCTGTAAGTGCCGCCGAAGCGTCTGGCCATGGTTCAGCCTCCCACCGCCCAGACATAGATTACCAGTCCCAGGAGGAGGATATACGCTGTTCTTTGAATGCCCCGGCTTGTCAATGTGACGGTCCTGTATCATCGCGCGCGCACGCCCTGTGCGGGCGGTTGCAATGCAGTATTTCTGCAGCGCCAAAACGGGCGCCTTGTGGCAGACTATAAGCGATGAAACCCGTCTTTGGAAAGCCACCGATTGGGAGCGATGCCCGCTTTCAGCGGCCTGGGCCAGTGGGCTTGCGCGGGGCGCGGGCGGGGGTGAGGCCGGGCTGGGCGCGCTTGCTTCCCCAGGAGCGGGGCTTTGCGCCACCCGGATTTCCGCTCGCGTCGCCGTCTGCCGCCGATCCCGGCTTTGCGCCCACGACCTTGCCGCCGAAAGACTTTGTTCCCCAGGACCGCCGCACGGGTTTCCCGGCGTTGTCATCGGCGGCGGGGTCGGTGTGGGGGCTGTGCCTGGAGGTTTTGGCTGGTGCTGCCTTGGTCGGCGGTTTCAGTGGCCGTTTCGGGCGGGCCGATACCGGCTTGCGCTCTGATCCGGCATCAATGTCAGCCGTGGCCTCGGTTCCAAGCTGGTCGCGCAGCACCTTGGCGCGGACTTCCTCTACCGCACCCGCAGCCAGGTCGCCTAACTGGAACGGCCCGTAACTGATGCGGATCAGCCGGTTGACCGCCAGCCCCACGGCCTCCATCGCGCGACGCACCTCGCGGTTGCGGCCCTCGCGGATACCGACGGTCAGCCAGGCATTCGCGCCCTGCTGGCGGTCGATTGCCACTGCCATGGGTTGAAACCGCTCACCCTCCAGCACGATGCCCTTGCGCAGGGGTTCGAGCATCTTTTCTTCCGGCCTGCCGTTGACGCGCACACGATACTTGCGCAACCAGCCGGTCGAGGGCAGTTCGAGCTTGCGTTTGAGTTCGCCATCATTGGTCAAAAGCAGCAAGCCTTCGGAATTGATATCCAGCCGCCCTACCGACATCACGCGCGGCATTTCCGGTGGAAGGGCGTCGAACACTGTTTCGCGGCCTTTTTCGTCGCGCGCCGTGGTCACCAGGCCCAGCGGTTTGTGGAACAGCCACAGCCGTGCCGGTTCGGGCGCTGCCAGCGGCTTGCCGTCCACCAGAACCTTGTCAGCGGGGGTGACGTTCAGCGCCGGGCTGTCGATCCGCTTGCCGTTGACCTGCACGCGCCCGGCCTCGATCATCGCCTCGGCCTCGCGACGCGAGGCAAGACCGGCACGGGCCAGTACCTTGGCGATCCGCTCGCCCGTGTGCGAACTGGTGGCGGCGGGTTTCGCGCGGGCCGGGCTGCGGGTGTGCGGCGTATTCTGGGGGCGGGGAGGCTTGGTCATCGGTCCTGCGGGCTGAGGGGGCGACAGCGCCCTTGCGCGGAGCGCGGAGGGCGGGCATCAAGGCCCCATGAACCGCTTTCCGTCCCATATGTCAATCGCGCTGGAAGAAGCGCGCGCCGCCGCCGCACGTGGCGAAGTGCCGGTGGGTGCAGTGATTATCGACCCGTCCGGGGCGGTGGTGGCGCGCGCCGGCAACCGCACGCGCGAGTTATGCGACCCTTCGGCGCATGCCGAAATGTTGGCAATCCGCGCCGCCTGTGCAAATGCCGGGTCCGAGCGGCTGCCAGGGCACACGCTTTACGTCACGCTGGAACCCTGTCCGATGTGTGCCGCCGCCATCGCCTTTGCCCGCATCGCCCGGTTGTATTACGGCGCGTCCGATCCGAAATCAGGCGGGGTAGAGCAGGGACCGCGCGTGTTCAGCCATCCTCAGTGCCACCATATTCCCGAGGTCTATGACGGAATCGCTGCCACCGAGTCGGCTGCGTTGCTGCGCGATTTCTTCGCCGAGCGCCGGGACTGAGCCGCAGTCCCGATGCGTCATGGGCCGGCGATTATGGCGGTGATGTGGCGGGGGCGGCGGGCCAGAGGCAGGGGAGTGGGCAGATATGGGGCCTGCTGCGCGCTGCGAAACAATCCTTCCACGAAATCCGGCAGAAACAAGACATTTTCAACCACCCGGATGCCATTGCGACAAAGTGGATTGCGCGATTCGACCGTTTTAACTATAGTTGAGGGAATAATAAAAAGATGGGCACGAGCAGAAAATCAGCTCCGAACAGAGCGAAAGCGGTCCGCCGCACGTGGGTAAGTTGCCACCGCGTGTCTGGCGAGGTCGTTCTGCTGCGTGCGTATCAAGGGGCAAGGGCAGAGCGACAGACATGGTCCTGGACAGAGCGAAACTCAGCCGCATCATAGTGGCTCCGAACCGCGCAGCACTGCTGCGGAACGGTTTGCGCCAGGTGGTCGGCCTGGGGTTGGTGGGCGTCCTCGTCGCGGCCTGTGTTCCCGCTTCCGGTGATCGCATCGCAACAGGTCTCTACCGCGTCGCCGGCAGCCAGCGCGCGCCGTCGATGGAGGTGCTGGAACATACCGTCGAGTATTCGGTCATCCCTGCCTCGCGTGCGATGGTTCATGCCAGCGACGCGCTGGTGGTGTTTGAGCGCAATCTGGGCGCCGCGCTGGAACAGCGTATCGTTTTACCCAATGCCACCGCGTTGCGCGGCGACAACGTCATCCATATCCGCGCGCAAACCGGCAGCAGTGCGCGGCTGACCGAGTTCAACTTTCGCGAGATCACGACCCGCTTCGGCGGGCTTCCCGCACCGTTCCAGCTACAGACTGACGGGGCGCTTCTGAGCGGCGAAGACAGTCTTGGAAGCTTTGTCTATGCGCGTGAGACCATCGGCACCGGAACGCTTTGCGTTCTGGTGTTGCGGCGTCTGACGGTGGGTGCGCGCCCCTTGCCGCGTGGCGCGCAGGCGCTGGACGTGATGATGCGCAACTGCGTGGCCGGTTCGCTTGATGAGGCGTTGGCGCCGATCAGCGAGCGGTCGCTGGGGGTGAGCGGAAGCGCGCAGGAGGCGGTTTATACCTTGTCGCCTCATGCGGCACCGCGCCGATAAGGGCAGACGTAGATGGCTGTATGGTATCGGGACAGGTTGGATTGAATGGCACGGATCATCGGAACACGGCCACTGAAAGGCGTTGAGGCTCTCAACCTCCTTGTCTGGCTGATCCTGCTGGGTATCATCGGCGTGCTGGTCAGCGTGCCGACCTCGATCGCGGTTCAGGCGATGCTCGGCCTTGCGGCGGTGCTGACGGTGATGGTGCTCAAGCCATTCGTGGCCGACAACATGGTTGCGCGTTTCGCCATGATGGCCGTCGCCTCGACATTGGTGATGCGCTACTGGGCCTGGCGCGCGACCGAGACGCTGCCGCCGATGGCCGATACACTGTCATTCGTCCCGGCGCTGTTTCTGTTCATCGTCGAAACCTACGCGATCGGCGTGTTCTTCCTGTCGGCCTTCCTGACCGCCGATCCGATCAAGCGCGGTCTGCCGCCAAGGGTTTCGGCGCCCGACCTGCCGACCGTCGATATTCTGGTGCCGTCCTACAATGAGCCGACCGAGATGCTGGCGGTTACGTTGTCGGCGGCCAAGAACATGCATTACCCGGCGCACAAGCGCACGGTAGTGCTGTGCGATGACGGCGGCACCGACCAGCGCTGCAACCATGACGACCCCGAGATTGCCGAGAAAGCGCGCCAGCGTCGGCGCGATCTGATCGCGCTGTGCAACGAGCTGGGTGTGGTCTATTCGACCCGCCCGCGCAACGAGCATGCCAAGGCCGGCAACATGTCCGCGGCGCTGGAACGGCTTGATGGCGAACTGGTCGTTGTTTTCGACGCAGACCACGTACCCAGCCGCGATTTTCTGGCCCGCACCGTGGGCTTCTTTGTCGAAGACCCCAAACTGTTTCTGGTTCAGACGCCGCACTTCTTCATCAACCCCGATCCGATCGACCGCAATGTCGGCTTCCGCGAAGATTGCCCGCCAGAGAACGAGATGTTCTATCACCTCAGCCACCGCGGCCTTGATCGCTGGGGCGGGGCGTTCTTTTGCGGTTCGGCGGCTGTGCTGCGGCGCGCGGCACTGGACGATGTGGGCGGTTTCGCTGGCGATACCATTACCGAAGATGCCGAAACCGCGCTGACCATGCACCGGCGCGGCTGGAAAAGCCTCTATGTCGATCACGCCATGATCGCCGGTCTGCAACCGGAAACCTTTGTCAGCTTCGTTCAGCAGCGCGGGCGCTGGGCGACCGGGATGATGCAGCTTCTGATCCTCAAGAACCCGCTGCGCGGCAAGGGGCTCAGCCTGTCGCAGCGGCTGTGCTACCTCAATTCGATGACCTTCTGGCTGTTCCCGCTGGTGCGGATGACCTTCATCCTGGCGCCGCTGGCCTATCTGTTCTTCGGCTTGCAGATCTTTGTTGCCACGATCCAGGAAGTGGCGGTCTACATGACCAGTTACATGGCCGTCAGCTTCATGGTGCAGAACGCGCTTTATGCGCGGGTGCGATGGCCGCTGATCTCCGAGATCTATGAGGTGGCGCAGGCGCCCTATCTGTCGAAGGCGATCTTCAAGACCATCTGGAACCCGCGCGGCGCCAAGTTCAACGTGACGGCCAAGGACGAGGTTCTGGAAGAGGATTTCATCTCGCCGATGTTCAAACCGCTCCTGTTTATCTTCGCGCTTTGTGTGCTGGGTGTGGCGGCGGCAGGGGTGCGCTGGGTGCTGTATCCGGGCGATCACAACATCATCATGGTCGTCGGTGGCTGGGCGGTGTTCAACCTCTTGCTCGTGGGCGCGGCCATCCGTGCCGTGGCCGAGCGCCAGCAGCGCCGCACGGTGCCCCGCGTGCCGGTGAATGTGCCTGCCGTCGTGGCGATTGGCCATGAAAACCCGGTATTCGCCCGCGCCACCGTGCTTGATGCCTCGACCAGTGGCGCGCGGCTGGCGATCCGGCCACAGGCATTGTCGGACACGGGCGAAATGCCGCGCCTGCACAAGGGCGATACTTTCTATTTCACCCCAGAGTTTCCCAAATCGCCGCATCTGGAAAACGCCGTGCGCGTGCAGGTGATGTCGGTCAAGCCCGAGGGCGGGGCGATTGTCGCGGGTGTCAAATTCGATCCCAGCCAGCCGATGATCGTACGCGAGACAGTCGCGCATCTGATCTTCGGCGATTCCGCCTCATGGGAGGCGGTGCGCGCCAAGCGCCACAAGAAGATGGGGCTTTTGCGGGGCATGGCCTATGTTCTGGGCCTGTCTCTGGCGGGGATCTACCAGACAACCCGCGCCCTTGCCGCCGAACCCGCCCGCCTGGCCAGCCAGCGCAAGCGCGATGCCGACCAGAGCCGCAACCAGAGCCAGCCTGCGCATCTGCTGGCCTTTGGCGAGGCGTTTGACCCGCCCGTCGCGCGGCCGGTTCTGTTGAAACAACCCATCGAACCGGGGCCCCGAAGCGGTGGGTTGCGCCCAGGAACCCGACCAGATCCCAATCCGCTGGAAGGGGCGTTCTGATGACCCTTGCGCGGCCCTTGCTGCACATCCTTCATGCTCTGGCACCGGCCGCTCTTGCTGCGGCCGTTGCGCTTGTGATCCCCCTTTGCGGGTCTGGCGTGCTGGCACAAAACGGGTTGATCATGGTGCCGCTGGAGCCAGGCGGCGCGGACACTGACGAGGGTTTCGCCGGGGGGCTGGCGCGTGAGCGTTTCATGGAGGACCGCCCGCGCGGCACGCAAGCCGGATCCGACGGACGGCGCCCGGCCTTGATCAGCCCGCTGCGCCCGGTGGCGGCGCGCGGCCAGCCGCGGGGTAGCGCGATCCGTTTTGACGGTGAGACGCGCGATCTGGACTTTGCGCTTTTCGTTCCCGATCCCGAGCGCGTGCGTTTACTGCGTGTCGCCACGCTCTCGTCAATCAATGTCTTGCCCGAACGCTCGAATTTCCGCGTCTATGTCAATGACCAGTTTGTCGGCGAGGGCGCACTTGCGAACTTCACCGAATTCGGCAGCACGGATCTGGCGATTGCACCGGGCATCCTGACCTCGGGGCACAACCGCGTCCAGATCCGGCTCAGTCAGTATCACCGCATCTTTTGTGGCCCTGAAGCCTCGTTCGCGCTCTGGAGCGATATCGATCTTGCGGGCAGCGGCGCGGTGATCGAGGGGGCGGGAGCTGAAAGTAACGGGCAGCGCTTTCTGATGGGGCTTGCGCTGGCGGCGGCCAGCGCCGGGGGAATAGAGATACGTGGCACCGCCGAACTGGGCGAGCAGCGTGAAGCCTGGATCGGGATGATCACCCGGCGGCTGACCACTGCACTTGGCGGCGATCCGGTGCCGTTTCGGTTTACCGGCTACTGGACGGTGGCGACGAACGATCCCGCAGGCGCGCGCGTCACGTTCCTGCCGGGGAACAGCCCGAGCGTGAGTTTCCGCACCGGTGGCGATGGGGCGCAGGTGCTTGTGATCGAATATGTGCCCGGACAACCGCCCGGCGAGATTGCGGAACTTGACATGGCCTTGCCCGCCCTGGCGATGCACAGCGCGCCCTCACTCATCCCCCCCGACCAGCCGGTGCCGTTTTCGGCCTTCGGCTTTCGGCCCGTCGAGGTGCAGGATCGCTACGCCCTTGTCGAACAACGCTTCCGCCTGCCGGATGATTATGTCGTCCTGACCAATGCAAAGGCCGAAATACGGCTGGACTACATCTATGCCGACGATTTGCCGCAAGGCTCGATGCTGCTGGTGCATGTCAACGATCACAACATTCGCCTGCTGCCGCTGCGTGGCGAGAGCGGTCGGCTGATCGAGAAGTTTCCGGTGCGTTTCGAAGCTCAGTATCTGCGTGCAGGCACCAACACCCTTGCCTTCGAAGTGATGATCCCCGGCGACCCGCCAGATCTTCCCTGCCCGGCCTGGGACCGCCCGGTGCTGGCAATCGGTGCGGATTCGACGCTGCATGCGCCCTACAGTCCGTCGATGTATCTGCCGGACATGCATTTTGCCTTTCGCGCCCTGACCGGGCAAAGCGTTCAGCTTCAGACCCATGCCGCGCGCGCTTTTGGCGAGGATGATGTGATCACCTTGCGCGCCGCGCTGTCGGGCAGCGTCATGGCGGACAGCTCCGATTCCCGCGCGCGGTTGCATCTTCTGTCACTCAATGATCTGGCGTCGCTGCCGCTGGGTGGTCACGCGATCAGCCGCCATGCGATCGAAAACGTGCTGCTGGGCGAGCCGACCGCGCCGGACACACCTGAGGGTCTTGGTAGCAGCCTGTTGCGCATGACGGGCGAAAGTGGCGGCGTGCGTCAGCCCCCTGCGGCCCTGTCGTCGGGTTGGGAATGGGCAGCGGGGGTTTTCAGGAACGCCCTGCATTGGCTGCATCCGCATTCGGGTACGCTGCTGGAAGAATGGCTGCTTCAGCACCGGGGGCAGGCGATCTTCCTGCAACTCGACACCGAGCGGCCAGAGCATATCTGGCTTTTACGCGCGCCCGGCGCCGACATTTCCGGCCTCGCCTCTGCCATCGTTGCGGCGCGATCCGTGGCGGACGGGCCGCGCGGCCAGGTCTCGGTGCTGGATGCCGAGGGGCGATGGCAGAACTGGGTCGCGCCTGATCGCCATCCGGTGCTGCTGGAGTCAGTGACCCCGCGCAACCTGCGCCATGTTCTGGGCAATCTGGTTTCTGCGATGCCCATCCGGTATGTTCTGGTTCTTTTTCTTCTGGCCCTGATCGCGGCGCTGCTGGCATTGCGCTTCGTCATTTCCACGCGGGAGCATCACTCATGAATCGACGCAATTTCCTGTCCCTTCTGGCGGCGACCCCGGCTCTGGCCGGGGCAGCGGGTGTCGCCCGGGGGCAAGGAGGCATGGGTCGTGATCTGTCGACGACCGCGCGCCCGGTCTGGGAGGCCTGGAAGGCCGGCTATCTGCAACCTGACGGACGGGTGGTTGACCGGCTGCAATCGAATGCCAGCCATTCCGAAGGGCAGGGCTATGGCATGGTGCTGGCTACCGAATTCCACGATCAGGATGCCTTTCGCCGGATGTTCGACTGGACCGAGATGAATCTTGCGATCCGTGGCGACGGGCTTTTGGCCTGGCGCTACCTCCCCGAGGCGGCCGAGCGTGTGCCTGATCGCAACAACGCCGCGGATGGTGATCTGTTCTATGCATGGGCGCTGCTGCGAGCCTCGGAGCGGTTTGGCGAGCCGGGCTATCGCGCGCGCGCCGCCGAGATCGCTGCCGTTCTGGCCGAGAAATGCATCCTGCCAAGCCCCGCCGAGAATGGCGAGATGCTGTTTGTCCCGGCGGTGCACGGCTTCGTCAATGACGAGGGCATGGTGTTGAACCCCAGCTATCTGATGCCGTTGGCAATGCGCGAACTGGGCGCGGCAACCGGGGTCGGTGCGCTGACCCTCGCCGCGCAGCACGGCGAGGCACTGACCATGCGGCTGGCGCTTGACGGGTTGGTGCCCGACTGGATCAGGATTACGCGTGACGGGGTGGTGTCGGCCGATGGCTTCAGCCCGCATGCCGGTTATGAAGCAATGCGCGTGCCGCTTTTCCTCGTCTGGTCCGGGTTTGGCAGCCATCCGGCCGTGCAGCAGATGATGCGCGTCTATGATCGAACGGTGCGGCCTGGCGCGCCGGTGCCCACCTTGATCGAGCCTGCCTCGGGTGTAGTGCTGGAGGCATCGGATGATCCGGGTTATCGTGCACTTGCCGGGCTGATTTCATGCGCCGGGCGGGTTGGGCAGGTTGGTGCCGACATGCCAGCTTTTGACGCTTCGCAACCCTATTATCCTGCGACCTTGCAACTGTTCGCCATGATTGCCGCCAACGAGGTATTCCCCGAATGCGTGCCTGTCTGAGCTCCCGCCTTTCCTCGCAGACCATTGCCCCCGCGCCAAGGGGGCGATGGCGTCTGTCGGCAAGCGCATTTGCTCTCGTGCTGGGTCTGGGGCTGGCGGTGCCGGTCGTTGCGCAGGTGCCCGGTTCCGAAGACCTGCGCGCGCTGCTTTACTACCTGGAGCATGACGACCAACGCTCGGTCCAGGCCGAAATGCGGCGCTTGCGCGCGCAATTCCCTGGCTGGACACCGCCGGGCGATCTGGAACAATTGCGCGCGCAGGGGCAGGCGCCGGCGACCATTGCCGATGTCTCGGGGATCTGGGTGCGGATAGAACGCGGCGATCATGCCGGGGCGCGGGCGCTGATCGACGAGACCCGTCAGACCGTGCCCGGCTGGTCGCCCGATGCCGAAATGCTGCGGGTTCTGGAACTTGCCGAAAGCCAGCAGGCTTTTGATGCCGCCGTTGCGCGCGGCGATCATGCCGCCGCCATTGCCGCAGCGCGCCGCAGCCCGGCCCTGATGCGGTGCGACCGGATCAACAACGCCTGGCAACTGGCCGAAATGTATGAAGCCGCCGGTCAGAGAGATACCGCCGTGGCAACTTATCGCGGTGTGTTGAGCAGTTGCACAAGGCCCGCCGACGTGGTTCCGACGCTGGAAAAAGCCAACGAAATCGCAACCTTGGAGCAATTGACCGCGCTTTTCCAGACCGCGCGCAGTACCGCCCCGGCGAATGCCCAGACCCTCGATCCGCTAGAGGCGCGGCTGCGCGCTGGTCGCGGCGCGCCCGCTTCAACACCGACAGCCCCAACAGCCACACCGCGCAGCAGCCCCCCCGCTACGACCACGGCGGCCCCCACCACCGCCGCTGCGCCGGGCGGTACGGCCGCCCCGGCCAGCGTGCCCGCCGCCGCCATGAGCAGCCTCTCACTGCGCGGCGATGGGCGGATTGCGCGCGCGCGCGCGCTCAAGGAGGCCGGCGATTGGGGCAGTTGCCTTGCGCAGTCGGCCAATCCGCGCTCGTTGGAACTGCTCTATGAACGTGCCTGGTGTGCCTACAACCTGGACCGCCCGGGCGAGGCGCTGGCCGCGTTTTCCGCCGTCACGCGCAATGGCGGCGGCTTGGGTGCGACCGTTGTGCGCGACGCCAGTTTTGGCCTGACCCTGGCCTATCTCGCGCACAACATGACCGAGGAAGCCGCCCGCGTCGCTGCCGCAACCAATCTGCAACGCGATCAGCGCATCGAGGTGGAGACGATCATCCTCGACCAGCGGGGCGTGCGCGCCTATCACCTGAGCGAATACGAGCAATCGATCGCCTATTTTGACGCGCTCGAAAATCTGACCGGCACGCTCAGGCGCGATCTGGCGATGCTGCGCGCCTATGCACATATGAACCTTCGCAACCTCGATATCGCGCGCGAGCAGTTTACCCGCCTCCACAGCCAGCTGGCCACGCCTGAAACCCGCGATGCCCTGCAATCGCTCGCCGGGATGGCCAGCGGTGAGTAATCACCCGTCAACCGGCCCTGTCGGGCGGGAAGTGTCCGAAATGGAGCTGGTGTTCCATCTGGGCGCGTATGCCACCGATGAAGGGCAGATAGCGGGCTGGCTGGCAAAAAACGCGGTTTCGCTGCAACGCCAGGGCCTGGCCCTTCCCGCGCCCCGCCAGTTTCTTGCGCAGATCTCGCAAGCGCTGGCGGCGCATGGACCGGAAGGCCCGGCTTCGCCCACGCGCGAGGAAACCCTGTTGCGCACGCTGGGGCTGGGCGGCGAAGGTTGCAGGCGGTTGGTGGTCAGCGCGCCGGGTCTGCTGGGTCCAGCCAGTCAGGTGATTGCACCCGAAGGTTTCTATATAAAGGATGTCGCCCGGCGTATCTATGGGTTGCGCGTGCTGTTTCCACGCGCTCGGCTGCATTTCCTTTTGGCCGTACGTGGTGCGGATGGTTTCCTGCCAGCGTTTCTGGCGCAGATGCCTGAGGGGGCGGCTGACAGGCTGCTGCCACTTCTCGATGACGATATCCTGCCCTGGTCGCTTCTGGTGGCGACCCTGCGCCGCCATGCGCCTGCTGCTGCGTTGACCGTTTGGCGCCATGAGGATCTGCCGCAGGTCTGGCCGCAGGTTCTGGCCACGCTGGCCGGGCAGGGCCGGACTGTGCCGATTGACGGAATGATGGATTTCGCCACCATGGGGCTGACGGCGCAGGGCAGGCTGCGTGCTCGGCGCTATCTGGCGGCCAATCCGCCTGGCGATGCAGCACGGCTGCAAAAGGTCATGGCCTTGTTCAGCGCGCGCTTCGGACATCAGCCGGAAACGGCCAATGCAGAATCCTTGCCGGAATGGGCGCACCAACATATTGCCCGGCTTGCCCGCAGCTACGAAACCGATTGGGCCGATATCGCCAGTCTCGACGGGGTGCGCGCACTTGGTTGACGCAGTCAGCGCATGACACCATTCGTTCCCGTTCCAGCAGTGTTGCGTGCCTGGCATATCCGGCACGTATCAAAAGGGCGGGCAGGCCGATACCCGCCGGTCAAGATGTGCGATGAGTTGCGCGGCTTCGCCACTTGAACGCGCCCGTTCCGCAAGGGCCAGGAGCGGTTGGTCATCCAGGCTGCGGGCGATTCCGGCAAGAAACTGTGCGGCATAGCCGATGCGCTCCGGCGCGGGCGGCTGTGCAAGCAGTTCTTGCGCGCGCAGCAGATCGTCGCGCAAAGCCAGCGGGTCGGCACCCGCATTCCGCTCGCCCGGCCGTCGGAACAATGCGGTTCCCGCTCCCGCGCAGATTGCGCCGCAGTGTCCGGCAGAATTTCCGCAAGGCGCTTTGGTCGGCGGATCGACCGGGGCGGGCGCAATGCCCAACATCTGCGCCAAGGGTTCTGACAGATGCAGTGGCTTTTCCCAGAAGTCGTCGGCCCCGGCACGGCGCGCAGCCTGTTCAAGCATCGGGTCGCCAGTCAGTGCGATGATCTGGTCGATCCGGGGGAGTTGCCGGTTCAACTGGTCGATCAGTTCGAGCCCGGAGCCATCCGGCAGGCCCAGATCGACAAGCGCAATGTCAGGGCGGTAGACACGCAGATGCTGCCGCGCCAAGGCCAGACTGTCTGCCCGACGCAGGCGCAGACCGGCGCGGCGGCAGATCAGGCGCACGGTTTCGGCGGCGAAACGGCTGTCTTCGACCAGCAGCACCGTTTGCGGCGGATGCCTTGCGGACTGCGCTGGCAGCGTTGCGAGGGGGGCAGGCGCGCAGGCGAGACTGACTGTCGGTTGCATGGAAATCCCTCCTTCGAATACATCAAGCCTGCGCGAGATTTCCTAATCCGGGGTTAATACCCGCGGCTTGCGCTTGCATTTCCGGTCGCCTCCCGTATCACGGGTTGCGCAATGCCAGAGGGAGCCTTTCATGATTGGTCGTCTGAACCATGTCGCTATCGCCGTTCCGGACCTCGAGGCGGCGTCGGCCCAGTATCGCACTGTGCTGGGTGCCGATGTGGGCGCGCCGCAGGACGAACCGGACCATGGCGTGACAGTGGTGTTCATCAACTTGCCAAACACCAAGATAGAGCTTCTCTATCCGCTGGGCGACGACAGCCCCATCAAGGGATTTCTGGACAAGAACCCGGCGGGCGGTATCCACCATATCTGTTACGAGGTTGAAGACATTCTTGCCGCGCGCGACCGGCTGAAGGCGGAAGGCGCGCGGGTTCTCGGCTCTGGTGAGCCCAAGATCGGCGCGCATGGAAAGCCGGTGCTCTTCTTGCATCCGAAGGATTTCAACGGCTGTCTTGTCGAACTGGAGCAGGTCTGATGGCACCATTCTCGGCTTTCGTTCTTTTCGCAGTGATCTGGTTTCTGACACTTTTCGTGGTGCTGCCGCTGCGCCTGAAAACGCAAGGTGAGACTGGTGACGTGGTGCCTGGCACACCGCAATCGGCCCCTGCCGACCCGCAGATCCGCAAACGGATGTTGATCACGACCGCAGTATCGCTGGTGATCTGGGGGGCGGTTGTGGCGATCATTCTGTCCGGCGTGATCGGGATCGAGGATATGGATATCCTGTTCCGGCTGACGTATCGCTGACCTTACTACCTGCTTCGCAGAAGTTCGTTTTTTCCAGAAGGGGGGCATCGCCCCCCCTCCACGCCATATGCGCGCCCTTCATCCGCTTCGGCGATGCAGGTCAGCGGCGCACGGGCAGAGCCTTCAGCCGATGATAGAGATGGGTGAAGGTTGCCGCGCCAAGGACAGGAACAAAGAGGTTGAGGAGCGGCACACTGAGGGGAATGGCCATCAGCACCCCTGCCGCCCAGATGCGCAGCCTGTAACGGCGGCGCATCTCATGGGCCTCGGTGGGGGGCAGGCGGCGAAGCGCGATCATGGTGAAATATTCACGCGCAAGGAGGAACCCGTTGAGTAGCCACAGGCCGACGATACCCAGCCCGCCGGAAAACGCGAAGACCAGAATCCCCAGCAGATTCAGCGTGACCAGAAGCGCGAAATACCGCGCGCTGTCAGTCAGCGTCACCCAGAGCGAGGCGCGCGGAGCCAGTGCCAGATGAGGATAGTGCCGCGCCTCGACCGCATCGGCGACGTCATCCAGGAATAAGCCGGTGAAGGCCGATGCCACCGGCACCATCAGGAACACCGACAGAACCAGCATGAAGATCAGCGAGCCGAAGGACAAAAGCGTGCCCAGCCCGCGTACCTCGCCGGCGATGGGGATGGTCAGGCTGTCGGGGGTGAATATCTGGATCACCATCAGCATCAGCGCATACATCGCAAAGAGCAGCGCCAGCGCCAGCGCCAGCCCCAGCCAGATCACGCGTCGGAACACCGGATCGCCGGTCTGTGCCAGTGCCTGACGGAATGCCGCCAGAATCATGCGGTCATCCGTGTGACAAGGGTTGTGAGATCCGGGCGCGGGCGCTCGGGCGGGGCGGTGTCGAAACTGCCGATATGGACGAAGCCCGCAAGTGTTTCATGCGCCTCCAGTCCCAGTCCCTCTGTCAGGAAACCCCGGTCATAGGCGGGCCAGCCGGTAAGCCAGCAGGCGCCAAAGCCCTGGGCCAGCGCTGCGTTAACCAGGCTCAGGCAGACGGCTCCGGCGGATAGAATCTGTTCGATTGCCGGGATCTTCTCGGACGGCCTTTCGATGGCGACGACCGCCACCACCAGCGGCGAATCGGCGAAGGTCCGGGCTGCTTTCGCGGTCTTGTCGGGGTCCATGCCCAACGCCTGACCGCGCGCGGTGATCATATCTGAGAGCCGTTGCAGCGCGGCCGGTTCGATCACCACGAAGCGCCACGGTTCGAGCTTGCCATGATCGGGCACGCGCGCGGCCGCTGTCAGAAGCCGGTTCAGCGTCGCCTCGTCGGGGGCTGGAGTGCGGAGCATCTTTGCCGGGCGCGAGCGGCGAGAGAGCAGGAAATCGAGCGCCTCGGGCAGGGCAGGGGGAGTGGGTTTGGACATCGTGATACCTCCGGCATTCAGAGATGCCAACTGCGCCCGGGAAAGGCAATGCCTTGAAAGCCTTTGCGATGATCGGTGAATGGGCTATTGCTGAGCGCGCAGAAACGACTGACTCGCGGGCAAGGGAGAAGCAAGCATGTTGATGGCCGATCTGGGCGAATTGTGCCTGCATTATCGCATCGATGGCGACCCCGATGGCGCGCCGGTCGTGTTTGTCAATTCACTTGGCACCGATCTGCGGCTTTGGGACAAGGTGGTGGCGCTGCTGCCGGCCGGGCTGAAGATCATTCGTTATGACATGCGTGGCCATGGCTTGTCGGACGCCCCGAAAGCGCCCTATGCGATGGGCGCGCTGGTGCGTGACCTGGAGCGGTTGCTGGATCACCTGGGCGTGCGCGACGCGGTGCTGGTAGGGCTGTCCATTGGCGGGATGGTGGCGCAGGGCCTGGCGGTCAAGCGGCTGGACCAGATCCGCGCGCTGGTGCTGTCGAACACCGGCGCAAAGATCGGCACCGCCGAGATGTGGCGCAGCCGTATCGCCACGGTCGAGGCGGAGGGGGTGGCCGGACTGGCCGATGCAATCATGCAGCGCTGGTTTCCACCCGTCTTTCGCGAAACGCCCGAGGCGCGGGCCTGGCAGCATATGCTGGAGCGCACACCGGTCGCGGGTTATGCAGGCTGTTCGGCAGCGATCGCCGGCAGTGATTTCTACGCCACCACCGCTACGCTGCGCCTGCCCGCGCTGGCGATTGCCGGAAGCGAGGATGGTTCGACCCCGCCCGATCTCGTGCGCGAGACGATCAACCTGATCCCCGGCAGCCGTTTCGAACTGATCCGGGGCTCAGGGCATTTACCCTGTGTCGATCAGCCGGAAGCCTATAGCGCTGTTCTGACGGGGTTTCTGGCCTCGCTGGGGCATGGAGCAGGCGCTTGAGCGGGGCACCCGTGCTGCTGGTGCATGGTTCGTGCCACGGGGCCTGGTGCTGGCGCGGTGTCATCCCCGCGCTGGAGGCGCGGGGGGTGAGCGCGCGCGCGATCGACCTGCCGGGACATGGGGCGGATAAAACCCCGCTGGCCGAGGTTACGCTGGCGGGATATGCGCGTGCAATCATTGATGCCGCGCGCGCCATGCACGATGGGCCGGTGCCGATACTTGGGCACTCCATGGCCGGTTACGCCATCGCCGCTGCTGCTGTCGAGGCACCCGAGGTGGTGGAGAAGCTGATCTTCCTGTGTGCCTATGTGCCGCAGGAGGGGCGCTCGATGGTTGATCTGCGCAAGGCCGGCCCGCGCCAGCCACTCTTGCCCGCGATTCGGCAGCATGCCGACGGGATCAGCTATTCTTTTGCCGAGGAATATCACAAGCGGTTGTTTTACCAGGATTGTTCGGATGCGGACGTGGCGTTTGCCCGCGCGCATCTGACGCCGCAGGCGATCTTGCCGCAGGCCACGCCACTGGCACTGAGCCCCGCTTATCACACGCTTGAGAAACACTATATTCGTTGCACCGAGGATAATGTGATCCCCACGGAATATCAGGCCCATATGGCGCGCGGTTTCGCGCCGGGGCACCTTACCACGCTGCCTGCCTCGCATTCGCCGTTCTTTTCGATGCCCGAACGGCTGGCTGACCGCGTGGTGGCAATACTGGCGCGGTAGGGGCGTGCGCGGGCCTCGGGGGCATCGAGCCCCCTCGGCCCGTCCGGGGGCGCTGCCCCCGCCGCCCGTTCCGGGCGCCCCCGGGATATTTCCGAACAGATGAAGGGGGAGATGTCGGTATCTGAGGCCGCGCCTGTCCTGGCAGATGCTTGCCGATGCGACGAAGGGTGATTAATCTTTCATCCCAGCCGCCTGTTTGCCAGACTGAACCATGCCTTGAAATGGCTGCGTTGCATCCAGGTTGCGGTGGTGGGAGATCGTGCTTGAATTTTTGATCAAATTTCATCAGTCTGGACTCAAGCGTGCTTCGAGGGCACCAGAAAACAAACCGTCCGGCCCGCGAAACAGGCCGGCACCAACAGAGAGAGACCAAGAATGCAAAACCGCGTCACAACTGCTACCGTTGCCGCCATTCTGGCCTCGGCCAGCGCGGTTCAGGCCCAGACCGTGAATGTCTACAACTGGTCTGACTATATCGCGCCTGACACGATCGAGCGCTTCACAGCCGAAACCGGGATCAGCGTCAACTACGACGTGTTCGATTCGAACGATACGCTGGAAGCGCGGATGCTGGCTGGATCTTCGGGTTTCGATGTGGTCGTACCGACTGCCGATTTCATGCAGCGACAGATCGCTGCGGGCGTGTATCAACCGCTCAACAAGGATCTGTTGCCCAACCTGTCCAACATGGACCCACAACTCATGGCCTTGGCCGAAGCCTTTGATCCGGGCAATGAGCATGGGGTGATCTATCTGTGGGGCACCACCGGTATTGGTTACAACACCGCCGCCGTGACAGAGCGCATGGGCGAGGATTATGAGGTGGACAGCTGGGACATCATCTTTGACCCCGAGATTGCCGCGCGTTTCCAGGATTGCGGCATCGCATGGCTTGATGCGCCGACCGAGATGTTCCCTGCGGCGATGCGCTACCTGGGCCTTGATCCCACCTCGACCGATCAGGCGGATTTCGACACCGCCGCCGAGTTGCTGAATGGCGTGCGCTCGACCGTGCGCTATTTCCATTCCTCGCAATATATCAGTGACCTGGCCAATGGCGAGATCTGTCTGGCCGTCGGCTGGTCGGGCGATGTGCTTCAGGCTGCCGAGCGTGCCGACGAGGCAGGCGCAGGCGTGGAAGTGGGCTATGCCATTCCTGACGAGGGCGCGCATTTGTGGTTCGACATGCTGGTCATCCCGGCCGACGCGCCCAACCCCGAGGCGGCGCATGCCTTCATCAACTTCCTGATGGACCCGCAGGTTTCTGCCGATATCGTCAACTACGTGATGTTCCCCGATGCCAACGCGGCGTCGAATGACTTCATCGACGAGGAGATCCTGAACGATCCCACGATCTTTCCCTCGGCCGAGGCCAAGGAAGGCTTCTGGACACTGTCGCCCTATGACAGCCGCACCGACCGCGTGGTGACCCGCCTCTGGACGCGTGTTCGCACTGGCCAATGACCCAATACCCCGCCCGGATTTTTCGGGCGGGGTTTTCCCATGGCGGATATGTTCATGAGCGAAGCAGAACTGGCGGCCGATGCCAAACCTTGGCGCGATTCTGCGGCCAAGCCTTTCATTTCCATTCGTAAACTCACCAAGCGGTTCGGCGATTTCACAGCGGTGAATGATGTCAGCCTTGATATCTATCGTGGCGAGCTGTTTTGCCTTCTGGGCGGCTCTGGCTGCGGAAAATCGACACTCCTGCGGATGCTGGCGGGGTTCGAGGTGCCGACCTCGGGGCAGATTCTGATCGATGGGGGGGATATGTCCGGGGTGCCGGCGGACAAGCGACCCACCAACATGATGTTTCAGTCCTATGCGCTGTTTCCGCATATGAGCGTGGAAAAGAACGTGGCCTACGGCCTTCTGCGCGAAGGAAAATCCCGTGCCGAGGCCTATGCGCGGGTGGCCGAGATGCTGAAGCTTGTCAAGCTGGAGCCGCTTGCCAGGCGCAAGCCGCACCAGCTGTCGGGGGGGCAGCGGCAGCGCGTGGCGCTGGCGCGCGCGCTGATCAAGCAGCCCAAACTGCTGCTGCTGGACGAGCCGCTGGGCGCGCTCGACAAGAAGCTGCGCGAGGAAACCCAGTTCGAGCTGATCCGCATTCAGGAAACGCTGGGCGTGACCTTCATCGTTGTCACCCATGACCAGGACGAGGCCATGACCCTCGCCACGCGGATCGGGGTGATGAATGAGGGCGTGATCCGACAGGTAGGCGAGCCGCGCGAGATCTATGAAGAACCCAATTCTCGTTTCGTGTCCGATTTCATTGGCTCGGTGAACATGTTCGAGGGACAGGTGAAGGACACCGGCGCGGTGGCGCGGGTGGACACGGGCGATCTGGGTGTGATGCAGGCGTTGGGGCGCGAGGGATTGACGGAGGGCCAGCAGGTCTGGCTGGCGCTGCGGCCTGAGCGCGTATCACTCAGCCGCGCCGAACCAGCCGCGACGCCCGGTATGAACACGCTGCCCGGCGTGGTCGAGGATGTGGGTTACATGGGCCACATGTCGCATTTCCGTGTGCGGCTGGCCAATGGACGAATGCTGCGGGTTACCCTGTCGAACCGTCTGCGTGACGAAGACCCGCTCTCCTGGGATGAGGCGGTGTTCGCCAGCTGGCCCGCCAGTGCCATGCGGGTACTGACCGAATGAGCGCGCTGAGCGATAATGCGCTCTGGCGGGGGACCGCACGGGTGATGGGCGTATTGGGAATACGCGGCCGAACGCTGGTCATTGCAATTCCGATGCTGTGGCTGCTGGTGTTCTTTCTGGTGCCATTCCTGGTGCTGGGCCGTATCTCGCTGGCCGAGGCGATCATCGCCCGGCCGCCGTATTCACCCTTGTGGGAGCGGGGGCCGGACGGTGCGCTCCATATCATCGCCACACTGGACAATTACCGCTTCTTGCTGGAGGACGCGCTTTACCGCAATGCTTACCTGTCCTCGATCCGCATTGCCGTTGTATCGACAGCGTTTGCGCTTCTGATCGGCTATCCCATCGCCTATTATATCGCCCGCTCGCCTGAGCCGCGCCGCTCGATCCTGCTACTCTTGGTGATCCTCCCGTTCTGGACCTCGTTTCTGCTGCGCGTCTATGCCTGGATGGGATTCCTGCGCCGCGAAGGGGTGATCAACAACACGCTGATGGGGCTGGGGGTTATCGACGAGCCGCTGGTGATGATGCAGACCGATTTTGCGGTCTATATCGGCATCGTCTACACCTATCTGCCGTTCATGATCCTGCCGCTCTATGCCAATCTGGTGAAGCTCGACGACGCGCTTCTGGAAGCGGCTGGTGATCTGGGGGCCTCGCCCACGGTGACCTTCTTCACCGTCACGCTGCCCCTGTCGTTGCCGGGGATCGTGGCGGGTTCGATGCTGGTTTTCATCCCGGCGATCGGCGAATACGTGATCCCGGCGCTTCTGGGCGGACCGGACACTCTGATGATCGGGCGGGTGCTATGGGATGAGTTCTTCTCCTCGCGCGACTGGCCGGTGGCCTCGGCTGTTGCGATCGTGATGCTGTTTCTGGTGGTCGCGCCGATCATGTGGCTGCAATCGGTGCAAAACCGGCGGGAGCTGGACTGATGGCGCGCGGCTGGTTCCTTCCGCTGGCGGTGTTGCTGGGCTTGATCTTCCTTTATTCACCTATTGTCTCGTTGATCGTCTTCTCCTTCAACGACAGCCGGCTGGTGACGGTCTGGGGCGGGTTCTCGACGCGCTGGTATACGGCACTGTTCAACGATGCGCAGATCCTGGGCGCAGCCTGGGTCAGTCTGAAGGTGGCCTTCTTCAGCGCTTGCCTGGCAACGATGTTCGGCACGCTGGGGGCCTTCGTGCTGGTGCGGTTCGACAGGTTCTGGGGCAGACTTTTGCTGATGGCGATGCTGACTGCGCCGCTGGTTATGCCCGAGGTGATCACCGGTCTGTCGCTTCTCTTGATGTTCGTGGCGACGGAAAACCTGTTCAACAGCTTCGCCCTGACCAACGGCCTGTTTCCCAGCCGAGGAGTGATCACGGTGGTTATCGCGCATACCACTTTCTGCGCGGCCTTCGTGGCGGTAATCGCGCAATCGCGGCTGCGCGACATGGATGAAAGTCTTGAGGAAGCCGCCCGGGATCTGGGGGCAGGACCGGTGCGGGTGTTCTTTGACATAACCATACCGGTGATTACTCCCGCGCTGGTTTCAGGCTGGTTGTTGGCCTTTACCTTGTCACTCGACGATCTGGTGATCGCCAGTTTTGTATCAGGGCCGGGGGCGTCGACACTGCCGATGGTGATCTTCTCCAAGGTGCGGCTGGGGGTCAGCCCGGATGTAAACGCGCTTGCGACCATCATCATCGCCCTCGTGTCTGTTGCCGTGATTACGGCAGGCGTCCTGATGCGCCGCGCCGCTCGCCAGCGGATGCACTAGAGCGGTTCAGCCTCTCGCTGAATCGGAAGGGGATCTCCATTCTGGGTTTGGTGTAATTCAGAATCCATACTGGTGAGGGAAGCCAGCATGGATGACGAGAGCGTATTCGGACGACCTTCGGGAGCGTGTAGTCGCAGCGATGCAATCCGGGGCGGGCTGCCGTAGTGTTACCGCGCAGTTCGGTGAAGCGCCGTCGAGTGTGGTGAAGTGGGCGCAACGCGCGGCACAAACTGGCTCGGTGAGCCCTGAAAAGTTGAGCGGCTATCGTCGGCCCCTTCTTGAACCGCGCCGGGTCTGGCTTCTGGATCAGCTGCGGTCGAGTCCGCACATCATGCTGGCGATGCTGCAAGAGATGCTGGCCGGGCATGGAATCTCGGTGAGCCGCGACACCGTTTGGCGGTTCCTGCGCGGCTGTGGGTTCAGTTTCCCAAAAAGACATTGGTCATTTACGAGCGTGAACGCCTGGATGTGAAATGCCGCCGCGACAAGTTGTAACGCGATCAGGGGCGCATTGATCCGACGCGACTGGTCTTCATTGACGAAACCGGGAGAAGACAAACATGGCGCCGCTACCGGGGGATGGGCACCCAAAGGCGAATGGCTGCCCGGGGTGGTGCCGTTCGGCCACTGGATCACATCTACCTTTGTTGCCGCACCCTAATCGCGAGACGTGCTCTGGCGTGCCTTCGGAACGATTCACAACCGCTTCACACCCGACGAGTGCGCCAATTACCAGAAAACGCAGGCTACGCATCGGTGTGAACCGAAAGTGCATAAGTCATTGACCTGAGAAGAAAAAGTCTGGGGGCTCTGCCCCCACCCCTTCTGCTGCACAGAAGGGGCTCCCCCGGGATATTTGTGAACAGATGAAGTAACCGGCTGCGGCCCATTCACCTGTTCTCAAATATCCTGGGGGTGAATGGGCCGCCGGCCCAGAGGGGGCGAAGCCCCCTGATGCCGCGTGGCGCAGCCACGCGGCCCGGCCAAACGGGAGGCGCATGGTGGCGAAGCAAGCATGCGGCGACGGGCGGGAGGGGCTCCTGGTGCCTGCTAGACGTTCAAGAGCAGGTGCTGGCGTTCCCAGGGGCTGATGACTTGCAGGAACTCCTTGTATTCCATGCGTTTCACGGATTCATAGACGGCGCAAAACTCGATGCCCAGCACATCGCGGACCGGCTGGCATTCCTCCAGCAGGTCAAGTGCATCGCCCAGCGTAAAGGGCAACTCGTCTTCGGCAAGATAGGCGTCGCCCTTGTATTCCGGCCGCGGCTCCAGCTTTTCCATCATTCCCAGATAGCCGCAGGCGAGGCTGGCGGCGATGCCCAGATAGGGATTGCAATCCATCCCTGCCAGCCGATTTTCCACCCGGCGCGAGGCGGCGCTGGAGACCGGTACGCGGATGCCCGTGGTCCGGTTGTCGCGTCCCCATTCCAGGTTGATGGGGGCCGCGAAATCGGGGACGTAGCGGCGATAGCTGTTCACATAGGGCGCCAGGATCGCGATCACGGCGGGCAGGTATTTCTGCATGCCGCCGATGAAATGGTGAAACAGCTGCGTCGATTTCCCTTCCGAATCCGAGAAGATATTCGCCCCAGTCGAGGCGTCGATGACCGAGTGGTGGATATGCATGGCCGAGCCCGGCTCGCCCTCGATCGGCTTGGCCATGAAGGTCGCGAAGATCTTGTGGCGCAGCGCCGCCTCGCGAATCAGGCGTTTGAAATAGAACACCTCGTCGGCCAGCGCCACCGGGTCGCCGTGGTTGAGGTTGATCTCGATCTGCCCGGCACCGCCTTCCTGCAGGATGCCGTCGATCTCCAGCCCCTGGGCCTCGGCGAAATCGTAGATGTCGTCAATGACGGGGCCGTATTCATCGACAGCCGACATCGAGTAGGCCTGCTTTCCGGCAGCGGGCCGCCCGGTGCGGCCCATTGGTGGCTGGATCGGGTTGGCCGGGTCGGTGTTGGGCGCAACCAGGTAGAACTCCATTTCGGGCGCGATCACCGGGCGCCAGCCCTCGGCCTGATAGAGCGCCATGATCCGTTTGAGCACGTTGCGGGGTGCGACGGGTACAAGGTTGCCGTGCTGGTCCATCACGTCATGGATTACCTGCAACGTCACATCCGCCGTCCAGGGCGCGGCCGAGGCGGTCGAAAAATCAGGCCGCATCACCATGTCGGGTTCGGTGAATGACGCGCCCGGGCGTTCGGCCCAATCGCCGGTGATGGTTTGCAGAAAGATCGAATCCGGCAGGTAGAACTTTTCCTGCTTGGCGAATTTCGAGGCCGGCATGGCCTTTCCGCGCGCAACGCCGGCAAGGTCGGGGACGATGCATTCGACCTCATCGGGCTTGCGCCCGGCGATGTATTCGCGGGCAGCTTCGGGTATCAGGCTGGTCCAGTCGGACATGGGGTGATCCTTCGATCGGCTGGGAAACGCTCAGTTCCGGTTCTGTTTGAAAAAGGCGGCGATGCGGGCTGCGATATCGGGGCTGTCGAGCGGTGCGCCCAGTTTCTTGCGGGCGTCGTCCAGCACCGGGTCGGGCACCAGTCCGCGGCCACGGGTGTCGATCAGCCCCTTCACGAAGTCGTCGCCGAATTCGGGGTGGGCCTGCACCGAGAGGCCCCGGTCGTCATAGGCAAGTCCGGCATATTGGCAGAACGGGCTGGAGGCGATGACCTGCGCGCCGGGCGGCGGCGTGGTGACCTGATCCTGATGCCAGGCGTTCATTGTCAGGCGCTGGCCGTTGAAATCATACTCGGTGGGGCCGACAGACCAGCCGCCCTGATGTTTTTCCACAGTGCCGCCAAGGGCTTGCGCCATGATCTGGTGGCCAAAGCAGATACCCGCCACCGGCACGCGGGCGTCAAAGGCGTCGCGGATCAGCTTTTCCAGCGGCGCGATGAAGGGCAGGTCTTCATAGGTGCCGTGGCGCGAGCCGGTGATCAGCCATCCGTCGCATTCGGTGGCGTTGGCAGGAAACTCCATATCGACCACGCGATAGGTGCGAAATTCAAAGCCGTGCCCGTCCAGCAGGCGGGTGAACATGTCGGGGTAATCGCCCGCCTCGCGCAGGCTATCCGGGGCGTATCCGGTTTGCAGGATTCCGATCAGCATGATTCTTTCATCGGGTTGGAGGACGGGGGGATGTTAGCGGCATTGCGCCGTGCGGCATGGAAGAATTCAGCGATCCGGTCGGCGGCGCGGGCGTTGTCCAGCTGACGGCCTAACCCCGCCTCGGCGGCATCAAGAGCCACATCGGGCACCTCGCCGCGCGCCTCGGCTATGAGGGCCGCCATCACCGGGTCGTCCAGTTCGGGGTGTGGTTGAAATGACAGCGCGCGGCCACCGTAATCCAGCGCGGCATGGCGGCAGAAGAGCGTGGAGGCAATGGTCTGTGCGCCCGGCGGCGGTTCGATCACCTGATCCTGGTGAAAGGCATTCAGCACCAGCCTTTCGCCACCGAACGCGTATTCCGTCGCGCCAATGCCCCAACCGCCCGCGAACTTCTCGACCGTGCCACCCAGGGCTTGCGCCATGATCTGGTGGCCAAAGCAGATGCCAACCATCGGCACTCCGGCTGCATGGGTGGCGCGGATGAAGCCCTGCAGCGGGTCGATGAAGGGCAGATCCTCATAGGCACCGTGGCGCGAGCCGCTGACCAGCCAGCCGTCGCAGGAAAACGGGCTGTCGGGAAACACCATCTCACGGCAACGAAAGCTCAGGAAGCTGAATCCCCGGCCGCCCAGAAAACGGGCAAACAACGCCGGGATGTCGCCAAAGGGCAGCATCGCCGGGGTCGCATTGTCGTTTTGCAAGATACCGATGCGCATTTGGGTCTCAGACCGTGTCCAGATAGAGGTCGAGCACCTCCTGTTCGGAAAGCTCGGCCATGTAGTGAATTTCCTGGCGCTTGGTGCGTACCAGATTGTCGATCAATTCCGGCGCGAAGATACGCGCCATCTCGGGGCTTTTCTCGAAGGTATCGATCGCATCCTGCCATGTAAGCGGTAGTTGCGGAAGGTCGAGATCATAGGCGTTGCCGGTGACCGGCGCGGGTGGCTCCAATCTGTCCTCGATCCCGATCAAGGCTGAGCCCAGCACTCCTGCCATCATCAGATAAGGATTGATGTCTCCGCCTGCCACCCTGTGCTCGATCCGGCGGGCGCGCGGGCTTCCAGAGGGGATGCGCAGCGCAGCGGTGCGGTTCTCATAGGCCCAGGCGATGCCGGTAGGGGCATGCGCGCCGGGCACCATGCGCTCATAGCTGTTGGCATGGGGCGCCAGCAGCAGCATCGAGCCGGGCATCGCCTTGAGGCAGCCGGCAACCGCGTGGCGCAACAACTCGGTGCCCTTGGGGCCGCCATCGTCGAAAAGGTTGCGGCCCTCGGTGTCGGTCATCGAGAAATGCATATGCATGCCGTTGCCGGGCCAGTTGCCATAGGGTTTGGCCATGAAACTGGCGGCAAAACCGTGACGCCGTGCCAGCCCCTTGACCAGCAGCTTGAACAGCCAGGTATCGTCAGCCACCTTCAGCACATCGTCGGAATGCAGGAGATTGATCTCGAACTGGCCGATCCCGGCCTCGGAAATGGCGGTATCGGCGTCGATATCCATCGCTTCGCAGGCATCATAGAGATCGGTAAAAAACTGATCGAACGCGTCGAGCGCGCGCAGGGCCAGCGTATCGGCGCCCGGACGGCGCTTTCCTGATCGCGGCGAGGGCGGCACCCGAAGCTCGCGGCCCGAATCATCGATCAGGTAGAATTCAAGCTCGGTGGCGCAGACCGGATGCAGCCCGAGGGCATGGAAACGCTGCACGACGCGGGCCAGCGCATGGCGAGGATCGCCTTCGAAGGGGGTGCCGTCTTCATGGAACATCCAGATCGGGAGCAATGCGGTGGGTGCATCCAGCCAGGGCATGGGCAGAAAACCACGCTCGGTGGGTTTAAGAACGCCGTCGGCATCGCCGGTTTCAAACACCAGCGGGCTGTTCTCGATATCCTCGCCCCAAATGTCGAGGTTGAGCGCGGAATAGGGAAAACGGGTGCCCTCCTTGACGATCTTGTCGGCAAAGCGCACCGGAACACGCTTGCCGCGGGCCTGGCCGTTCAGATCGGCAGCGGCAACGCGGATGGTTTTGACGTCGGGGTGATGGCGAAGCCAGTCACGCATGATTCACCTGATATATTGCGGTCTGAACCGAAGCCGGGTGCGCGCGGCCCGGGGGAGGTGACGGTTCAGGCGACGGTTGATTAGTCCGAAAAGTACGATCAACACCAACGTCAGCATCACGAAGTAAAAAGCCGCGATAGGATAGGCAACGAACGGGTTGAAGGTCTGATCGGCGAAATAGCGCGCGTAGTAAAGGGCATCGCCCATCTGCTGCCAGGCCGGAAAAGCCGAGAAATAGACAAGCGCTGTGGCATGAAACAGAAAGATCGCCTCGTTTGTATAGCTGGGCCAGGCAAGGCGCAGCATGGTGGGCCAGACGATGCGGCGAAACCGGGCGAGGCCGGTCAGGCCAAAGGCATCGGCAGCTTCCAGATCACCCTTGGGAATGGCCTTGAGCGCACCGTGGAATATCTCGGCCGAATAGGCGGCGGTGTTGAAGAACAAGACCAGAAGCGCCCCGGCCCAGGCGCGGGTGAGCCACTGGGTTTCAAGGGTGATGGTGGTGACAAGAAGGGGGATATCGAAGCCGACACGCGGCACAAGTGACAGTGCCTCGTAGGCAAAGAAGAATTGCACGAACAGGGGCGAGCCGCGAAACACGAAGATGAAGCCGCCTGCCGGTTTACGTAACCAGGCGCGCGGGCTGGCCTTGGCAAGCGCCAGCGCCGTGGCCAGGAAGAATCCCGCCACCAAAGCGAGAAGGGCGAAATAGAGGTTCCAGATCAGGCCCGAGCCGATCAGGAATACCTGGTCGCAAAAGGTGATCTCCATGCCGCGCGGCAGCAGCGCATCGCCATGCTGCCGGCCCATCGAACGCAGGATAAGTCCATGAAAACTGTCCGCGCAGCTTCTCATGGCGCAACCTTCGCCGGCAGGTGTGAAAGAAGGCGCTTCGAAGCGCCTTCCTCACGCGGTTTGCAAACCGCGTGATAACGCCGTTTGCAAGCGGCGTGGGCAAGGGCCTTCGAAGGCCCTTTTCCCGGTCTCTTCTGACCTGTGCCTCTCATGCACCGGCCCTCCGCAGTGCTTCGCCACCTGCCGTCGCCTGCCCGTGACTGAGTGCCGTCATCAACCGGTCAAACACACGCTGGCTGACCCAGGTCAGTGTCAGGTAGAAACACAGCACGCCAAGGAAATACCATACCCGCCAGTCCGGATGCGGATAGGCGAAAAGCCCGGTCTTCTGCCCGCCCAGTTCGCGCGCCCAGAAGACGATGTCCTGAATGCCCAGCAGGAACAGAAGCGGCGTGGCTTTCGTCAGGATCATCCACAGGTTGGACAGGCCGGGCAGGGCATAGACCCACATCTGCGGCAACAGCACCCGGCGGAAGGCCTGTGCGGGTGTCATGCCATAGGCTTCGGCGGTCTCGATCTGGGCGCGGGGCACGGCGGCCATGGCACCGTGCAGCGTATTGGCGGCGAATGCGCCGAACACCAGCGCGAAAGCGATCAGCGCCAGAGTGAAGCCCCAGACATCATGGATCCATGCAGGCGAGCTGGACAGCGGGAACTTGGCCTGCGCACAGACCACGAAGTCGTTGCCGCGCCGGATCGGTTCGGACCAGTCCGGGCAGCGCCACTTGTGCAGCACATACTCCAGCGCCTGATCCAGTGCCAGCGGCACGAACAGGAAGAAAATGATGTCGGGCACGCCGCGCACCATCGACACATAGACCGTGCCGATGGCGCGGAACGGCGCAATGGCCGAGCGCATCGCCAGCGCGCCCAGAAACCCCAGCCCCAGCGCCAGCGGCGCGGCAAGCGCCATCAGCAGGAGGACCACCAGCACCGAGCGATACATGGCGAAATGGGTCGCCGTCGTCAGGTAACAGGCGAACCACTGCCAGTCCGGCAGCACGGCGGGGTCGGTGCAAAAGGAAAACATGCTGGATGCGGGTCAGTACCCCCCGCATCTGGGCGGAGGGTAGGTGCTTTCAGGTCATTCGAACAGCGGTGTGTCGTCACCGAACCATTCGATCAGCATCGCGTTCAGCGTGCCATCGGCCTTCATCGAATCGATCGCCGCGTTGAAGGTGGCGCGCAGATCGTCATCGGACTGGCGCACGCCCATGCTGATTCCCGCACCCGGCGGAATCACGGTGTCGAGGAAAACGAACTCGCCACCCGATTCGCTCTGATAGGTCATCAGGAAGTCACGATCAGCCAGCACCGCATCGGCGACACCCGAACGCACGGCGGCGATGGTTTCATCGGGTGTGGGGAATTCGATCAGCGTGGCGTCGGTGTCGGCCACCATGCCGGATTGAATGGTGTTCGACTGCGCCGCGATCACGCCCGATTCCATTACCGAAGGGTCGGTCCCGGCCAGTGCCATGTAGGCCGAAGGGTCTGGCCGCTTGTAGGCCTGGGTGAACGAGATTACTTCGGCGCGCGCCTCGGTCGCATTCATGCCGGCCATGATCGTGTCGTAATTTCCGCCCACGAGGTTGGGAATGATCGTATCCCAGTCATTGATCACCCATTCGCAGGTCAGCTCTGCCCGGCGGCACAGTTCGTTGCCCAGATCGATCTCGAATCCAACCAGTTCGTTGGCTTCGTTGATGTAGTTGAACGGCGGATACGCGCCTTCGCTGCCCATGCGCACAACCTGTTGCGCCATCGCGCCTGTGGCGCTGATCGCCAGCACGGCAAGGCTGAGAGTCAGTTTCTTCATTTCTTGCTCCTTGTTGAATACGTTTCTTGCTATCTGTTTCCACACGTCGCTCAGGCTGGTTGCGTGGCCTTGAGGAACTGTTGCAGGCGCGTTGATTTTGGCGCGCCGAACAGAGTTTTGGGCGGGCCTTCCTCTTCGATCAGGCCCTGGTGCAGGAAGATGACATGATCCGACACATCGGCGGCAAGCCGCATGTCATGGGTCACGATGATCATTGTGCGCCCCTCTTCGGCAAGCGCCTTGATCACGCGCACAACCTCCTGCTCCAGTTCGGGGTCCAGCGCCGAGGTGGGTTCGTCGAACAACAGCGCGCGCGGCTCCATGCACAGCGCGCGCGCGATGGCTGCCCGCTGCTGCTGGCCGCCGGACATCTGCGCGGGATAGACATCGGCCTTGTCGCCGATACCGACCTTGTCCAGCAGCGCGCGCGCACGCGCCTCGACCTCGGCGCGCGGCTGGCGCAGCACGGTCAGCGGCGCTTCCATGACGTTTTGCAGCACGGTCATGTGCGACCACAGATTGAAGCTCTGAAACACCATCGACAGATTGGTGCGAATCCGCGCCACCTGCTTACGGTCGGCCGGGTGGCGTTCCAGCCCTGTGCCGCGCCAGCGCACGGGCTCTCCCTCGAACAGGATCTCGCCTTCCTGACTGTCCTCCAGAAGGTTGCAACAACGCAAGAGCGTGGATTTCCCCGAACCCGACGAGCCGATGAGCGAGATGACACGGCCCGAGAGGGCGGTAACGTCAACGCCCTTGAGAACTTCAAGTTCGCCATAGGATTTGTGCAAACCGCGAATCGAGATGACCGGAATCTCTTCCGGCAGGGTCGAGGCGGCAAGGCTGGATGCGGTCACGAGGGGCCCATCAGATTTGATCATATTTCTCCAATAGCACTCAGTTTACCACAAAATGCAATGGGGAATGCGGTTCGTTGTCAATCGAAACCGCGAAACCGATGGCGCAAGGTCGGTGTAACTGCCCAGGCAAGCAGGAAACCGGCGACATAGCCGCCCAGATGCGCCTGCCAGGCCAGCAAGCCGCCGACCATCACCAACAAAACCACATTCATCAGGACAAGCCCGGTCATCATTCCCCAGAACGGCCCCAGCGGTGCGCCGGCGGCGCGGCGGCGCTGGAGATCCCAGAACTGCGTGGCCCCGAACAGGCCGAATACCGCGCCCGACGCGCCCACCATCGGCCCGGACGAAGTGGAGAGCAGCGCAAACCCCACCGCACCTCCGGCCGCGGTCAGAAGATAGAGCAGCAGGAACCCCCGCTGCCCCAGCCGTTCAACGGCCTCGCGGCCCAGATGCAGGACCAGCAGCATATTGAACAGCAGATGCATGAATCCGCTGTGGAGAAAGGCATAAGTGAAGAACATCGTTCCCACCTGTCCCGGAAAGATCGGCTGCCAGTCACCCAGCAGGCCAGGCCAGAAGGCGCCATGCATGATTGCCGTGCGCCGCAGCCCCTGCAGGCCGAAAAGCGGTGTTTCGACCAATGTAAGCGCAACCTCGGGCAACGCGCAAAGCGCGACGATCCAGAGAACGACAGGGGCGTGCCGGTCAGAGCCGGGTCGGAAACGTTGATTCATGGCTCAGCCATGACAGGGAGCGATGCAAGGCGCAAGTCTCAACCGAGCGTCCGGCGGCCGGTTGAAAGCTGCGCGCGCATTCCCTTCATCTTGCGGAAAATACGCATGGAGAGGCACCCGAAGGGCGGCGGGGCAGCGCCCCTGGCGCTCTTTTGTTGCAAACGGGCCTCAATACCCCGTGGCGCGAAAAACCGCGCGGAACGTGGCCAGGAGAATGCGCAGATCCAGCACTGGTGACAGGCGTTGATGATAATGGCGGTCCAGTTTGGCGCGGGTGGCGAAGTCCTTGTCATTCCGCGCGCTGACCTGCCACAGCCCCGAAAGGCCCGGTCTCAGGCTCAGGTAGGCCTCGGGGTATAGATAAAGTGGCAGCTGATCGGCCAGCATGGGACGCGGGCCAACAAGGCTCATGTCCCCTCGCAGAACATTGAAAAGCTGAGGCAATTCATCCATCGAGGTCTTGCGCACCAAGCGTCCCAGCGGGGTGATGCGCGGGTCGTTCTTCAGCTTCTGGCAGCTGTCCCACTCAGCCTTAAGAGCCGGGTCTTCAGCCAGATAAGCCGCCAGTTTCGTATCGGCACCCTTGACCATGCTCCGCAGCTTCAGCATCCGGAAAACGCGACCATTCCGCCCCAGGCGGGGTTGCGAATAGAACGGATTTCCGCTTTCAACCCAGAGCGCCAGCGCCAGAATCAGCAGAACCGGTGCCGAGGCAACGATCAGCAGAAGCGACAGCACGATATCCAGCCAGCGTTTGACATGCATCGGATAGAAGCCCGAGGCGGGAGAACGTTTCGGCAATGTCCCCGACGAAACCGGCGACAGGAAGGCTGGGGCAGGGGCTACCGCGCGCATGGTGGTCGGCAGGGTCGGCGGTTGACCCATCGGACCCGCCGAGAAGTCGACAAACGCGGCGCCGATGGGCTCTTTGCCCACGGGACCGCTGGCGAATGCAGGAAGTTCAAAAGACATTTGGGCACCAGTTAAAAAGACCACATTACCGTCGGCTTCCGGTCCTGCGCGTCGGGAGGGAAACGCAGCAGTTTATCAACACTATCTAGACATTTTTGCGCGCGAAAGAAGACATAATGTGGCGAAAGTTTGCCGATGGGCGCGGAAATTAATTGTTTCCAATCAAACGTCCTCGCCTCGTCACGGGCTTGTGTTGCCAGTATTGGCGGTAATCCCCGTTTTATGTCGCCAACTGTTTCGAAACGCAACCCAGCGGGCGCAAGGAGCGGGCGCAAATGCGTTTCCGGAGCGCGGCAATACTATGGCGTAATCAAGGCGATAATGACGATTTGCCGCCCGGGAATCACCGGGCAGCGTTTCTCCTTGCCCCGAAAGCGCCGCGAGAATTTGGTATTGTCGTCAAAGTTGATTTATAGAGCATGCTCAGGCTCCGCGCTCTGGCGGGTGCTGTTGGAACGGGCGACAATGCAGGCGCTGAGCTACTATCTTGATCATTTCGGATTGAAGGAACGGCCGTTTTCGCTGACGCCGGACCCCGAGTTCCTGTTCTGGTCACCCGAACACCGCGGCGCGCTGGCGATGCTGGAATACGGCCTGTCCACCCACGCACCGATTACCCTGCTGACCGGCGAGATCGGGGCAGGCAAGACCACACTCATGCATCACTTCATCGACTCGCTGGATGAAGATGTCACGATCGGCCTGATCTCGAACCCGCGGCCCGGGGTCAACGACATCCTGCGCCGCGTCTGTGCGGCCCTGGGGCTGAAAGGGGCGAGCGCGGATGACAGTGCCGATCAGTTCGGCCTGGTGCAGGATTACCTGCTGGAGGAACATCACCACCAGCGCAGTGTGCTGTTGATCATCGACGAGGCCCAGAACCTGACCCGAGAGGCGCTGGAAGATCTGCGGATGCTGACCAATATCAACGCCGGCAAGGAAGAGGTGTTGCAGCTTCTTCTGGTGGGTCAGCCCGAGCTGCGTGATATGGTGCGCCGCCCGGATCTTGTGCAGTTCGCCCAACGCATCGCTGCCAGCTATCACATTCCGCGCCTTGGGGTCGAAGGGGTGGCCGGATATATCGCGGCGCGGTTACGGGCGGCGGGGGGGAGCGCGGGAATTTTCAGCCGCCAGGCGGCCGAGCTTATCCATCACGCTACCGGCGGCACGCCCCGGCTGATCAATCAGCTTTGCGACCTGGCGCTGACCTATGCCTATGCCGAGGGCGCGACGGTGGTCAAACGCGCGACCGTTGCGGCAGTATTGCGTGACGGCGTGTTCTTTGCGGCCGGGCGGGAAGTGCTGGGCGACGGCGTCTGATCCGGGGCCGGATGGGGCATAAACCGGGCGCCGGGCTTGACTTCGGCCCAAACAAGGGGTGTATCGCGCCCTGAACGCCATTCCAGCGAACGGAGCCCATGATGCACGCCTACCGCAGCCATACCTGCGCCGATCTCAATTCCGCGCATGTCGGCCAGAACGTCCGGCTGGCCGGATGGGTGCACCGGGTGCGCGACCACGGCGGCGTGCTGTTCATCGACCTGCGCGACCATTACGGCATAACCCAGGTGCTGGCGGACAGCGACAGCCCGGCTTTCGCCGCCCTGGAAAAGGTGCGCGCGGAATGGGTGATCTCGATCGACGGGGTGGTAAAGGCGCGCGATGCCGCGCTGGTCAATACCAAGATCCCCACCGGTGCGATCGAGGTCTATATCAAGGGCGTCACGGTTCTTGGTGCCGCCGAGGAATTGCCGCTGCCGGTTTTTGGCGAGCCCGATTACCCCGAGGAAACGCGGCTGACCTACCGCTTCCTCGATCTGCGGCGCGAGACGCTGCACAACAACATGATGCTGCGCTCGAATGTCGTGCGTTCGATCCGCAACCGGATGTGGGACGCGGGCTTTACCGAATACCAGACACCGATCATCACCGCCTCCTCGCCCGAGGGCGCGCGCGACTTTCTGGTGCCGTCGCGCCTGCATCCGGGCAAGTTCTATGCCCTGCCGCAGGCCCCGCAGCAGTTCAAGCAGCTGATCATGGTGGCCGGGTTCGACAAGTACTTCCAGATCGCGCCGTGTTTCCGCGACGAAGACCCCCGCGCCGACCGCTCGCCCACCGATTTCTACCAGCTCGACATGGAGATGAGCTTTGTCGAGCAGGAGGATGTCTTTGCCGCCATCCAGCCGGTGGTGCAGGGATTGTTCGAGGAATTCGGGCAGGGCAGGCGGGTTGACCCCGACTGGCCGCGCATCCCCTATGCCGAGGCGATGCTGAAATACGGCACCGACAAGCCCGACCTGCGCAACCCGATCGAGATGCAGGTGGTGTCCGAGCATTTCCGCGGCTCGGGCTTTGCGATCTTTGCCAAGCTGCTGGAGAACGAGGGCACCCAGATCCGCGCGATCCCCGCGCCGGGCGGCGGCTCGCGCAAGTTCTGCGACCGGATGAACGCATTCGCGCAAAGCCAGGGCCTGCCGGGGATGGGGTATATCTTCTGGCGCAAGAGTGATGACGGAACGTTGGAGGCCGCAGGCCCGCTGGCCAAGAACATCGGCCCCGAACGGACCGAGGCGATCCGGCAGCAGCTGGGGCTGGGCGAAGGGGATGCGGCGTTTTTCCTTGGCGGCAAGCCTGAACAGTTCGAGGCTGTCGCGGGGCGCGCGCGTGTTGAGATTGGTCGCGAACTGGGGCTGGTGGATGAAAACCAGTTCAAATTCGCCTGGATCGTCGATTTCCCGATGTATGAGAAGGATGACGAGGGGCGGATCGATTTCTCGCACAACCCGTTTTCCATGCCGCAGGGTGGGCTGGAGGCGCTGGAGGGCGACCCGCTTAAGGTGCTGGGCTATCAGTATGATCTGGCGTGCAACGGCTATGAACTGGTCTCGGGCGCGATCCGAAACCACAAGCCGGAGATCATGTTCAAGGCGTTTGAACTGGCGGGCTATCCGGCGTCCGAGGTGGAGAAGCGCTTTGGCGGCATGGTCAAGGCCTTCCGCTACGGCGCCCCGCCGCATGGCGGCTGCGCGGCCGGGATCGACCGGATCGTGATGCTCTTGGCGGATGAGGCGAATATCCGGCAGGTGATCATGTTCCCGATGAACCAGCGCGCGGAAGACCTGATGATGGGCGCACCCTCGGAGCCGATGAACGAGCAGCTGCGCGAGTTGCGTCTGCGCGTGGTGCCTTTGGAGAAGTGACGGGGCGGCGGCGGGGGCTGCCGCCCCCGCACCCCCGCCTCAGAGGGGCGCACGCGCCCCCCTGAGAACCCCCCGTGCGTACTTTTGGCAAGATGAAGGGGCAAGGTGATGAGCGATCTGGCTGATTGGGTGGCGCCGGGATTGCCGCCGCGGGTGGCATTGCAGGGGCGGTATGTGCGGCTGGAGCCGTTGGTGCCCGACCATGCCGAGGGGTTGTTCGGGGCTTTTGCCGAGGACGTCGCGGGCGAGATGTGGCGCTATCTGCCGCATGGTCCATTTGCCGATCTGGCGGGATATCGTCTTTGGCTGGACGGGGCGCGGTTATTGCATGACCCGTTGCATTTCGCAGTCCGGATGGAGGACGGGCGGCTGGGCGGCTCGCTCAGCCTGATGCGGATGGAGCCCCGCGCGGGCAGCATCGAGACCGGCTGGCTGACCTTCGCGCCGCGCCTGCAACGCACGCGCGGGGCGACCGAGGCGGTATTCCTGCTGATGCAATGGGCGTTCAACGCCGGATACCGGCGGTTCGAATGGAAATGCGACGCGGCCAATCTGCCCTCACGCCGCGCCGCCCAGCGTTTTGGCTTCAGTTATGAGGGGGTTTTCCGGCAAGCAGGCATCGTCAAGGGGCGTAACCGCGATACAGCCTGGTTTGCCATCATCGATGCCGAATGGCCCGCCCTGCGCGCGGCTTATGACATCTGGCTGGACCCAGCCAATTTCGACGACGCCGGCCAGCAGCGCCAGAGCCTTGCCACGCTGACAGAGCCGGTACTGGCCGCGCGCGATCCGGCGCTGGGCTGATCAGCGCCGCTGCCGCAGCGCCATCAGCCACATGCCGGCCAGCGCGAAGGACAGAACCGCGTTCCAGCTTGCCATCGACAGGCCCAACATCTCCCAGGGGACTTCGTCGCAGCGCACCACCGGTGCGGCCATCACCTGGTCAAGAAGTTCTGCGGCGGTCAGATTGGCGAAATCGATGCTGCCGGAACAGCCTGTCGGCCCCTCGAACCAGCTTCGCTCAACCCCGGTGTGATAAACTCCGATCCCGCCCGAGGTTGCCGCAGCCGCCGCCCCGAACACGATCAGAACCGGCGAGGGCACCAGCCAGACCACCGCCCCTGATACAACCGCCACCAGATGCGGCCAGCGTTGCCAGATGCACAGCTGGCACGGCGCCAAGCCCAGAACATACTGAAAGAACAATGCCCCCAGAAGCAGGGCCGCCGATCCCAGCGCGGCAAGCAGGGTCCAGTTGAGCGGTTTCACAGATACCTCACCGTGTAGAATCCCAGGAACAGCAGTAAGACAAACAGCACTGACAGCAAGCCCAACCAGCGCTCGATAAAGTCACGAATCGGTGCGCCATAACGCCAGAGCAACGCCGCCACCAAGAAGAAGCGCAAGGACCGGGCGATGATCGCGGTGAGCAGGAAGGTTGGCAGAGGCAGGGCCGTCCAGCCTGACATGATTGTTATGACCTTGAAGGGGAATGGCGTGACCCCGGCAACCAGCACCGACCAGAAGCCCAGGTTGTTGAACCTTGTGTTGAAGGCCGCCACGGCGTCGGTCTTGCCCAGGGCTTCCAGCACCGGGCGGCCAATCGATTCAAAGGCGAAAGCGCCGATCGCGTAACCCGCCAGCCCGCCCAGAACCGACGCCAGAACCGCCACTCCGGCGATCAGGAAGGCGCGGCTCGGGGTGGCGATGATCATCGCCACCATCAGCACATCGGGCGGGATCGGAAAGACCGAGGCCTCGATGAAAGACACGAATGCCAGTGCCCAGATCGCGCGCGGATGCGCCGCCAGTGAAAGTGTCCAGTCGTATAAAGCCTTGAGCATGCACCTGCCGCCGCCACCTGTGCCCGGCTTGCCCGACAGCGACGCCTTGCGTCAAGCACAGAGTGATCCGCCAAACACCCGTTGACGCATTTGCAGCCGCGCTGTATGGCAGGCGCGGGCCCGAGTGGCGGAACGGTAGACGCAGGGGATTCAAAATCCTCCGCCCTAACGGGTGTGTGAGTTCGAATCTCACCTCGGGCACCAGATGGCAACGTATCGTCAGGGCTATGTTTGCCGTTCTGATCCAGGCGCCGAATCAGTGCCCCTGAATGTCGATTTCCGCTGTCGAACAGTGCGTGCTGGCGGAAACGATGCGCCAGATGCCTGTGTCATATCGTCACTGCATTTCAGGCAATGACGCCTGACAACGTGATTCGCATCGCTGATTGGCGTGAATATGAGAACAGTTTGCTTCCAAAGATTGCCTCTCGTGCGACCTTGCACGCCAGACCGGGCATGATTGTCATTCAAATAGAAACGATTCCGACGCGCGCGCCGAAGGCACCGCACCGCCACCAACTGGCAACAGTTTAACGGTTTTCTCAGACTCGTTTTGTCTTTTGTGCCAAAAACTGTATATTCGCCGATGCTTGGAAGGCTCGGGGTCGTGGGGTGGCTCCGTTGGAAGCTGCCACAGGGGTGGGGTCAGTTCCTGGAAGCCGCTGTTTCACGTGGTTGTTCCGGTGACCTTTGTCTTCGTGTCTGCAACTTTCTGTTCCGATCCGCTGCGCTTTCAGGCACAGGAGAGGTACGCGCTTTGGCGCGAGTAGAAAATTGTATTGATTTGTTCGCCACAGCGAGCACCAGGAGTAGTTGCAATGCCTGATCGTGAAAATGAAAACCGCGCTGAAGAACTGGTCGTGCCCCTCAGCCCTGATGGTTCCGAGGTTGGTCCCGATGGCGTTATTCACGGCACGTCGGAGGGTGATCTGATTGATGCGGACTAC
>CAZCAX010000023.1:0-67001 GCA_964496915.1 uncultured Rhodobacter sp. | reverse complement strand
TATCCCAGATCACCAGCGGCATTAACCCACGGGGTCTCCTTCCCGCTTACGATCAAGCCGTGCGTTTCCATCCACGCGAGGTTGCGCTGAACGGCGGCGCGGCTGGTGCCAGTCATGGTCTCCGCCATTGGAGCGGACACGAGCGGCCATTCCGTCAGCACAGTGCGTAAGACCGGGGGCGTCCTGCCAGAGAGCGGGATCATCTTGTTTTCCGCCCGCGTCGACCATGCCTCGATATCGTCGAGGTGCCGCATCGCGTTCAGGCATGCTGTTTCCATTCCGTCAAGCCATCGCGCCAGACGGTCAGCGGGTGAGCCTGCAGCGCGCAGTCCCCCTGCCCCTCCCATTGCCAGAGGTGCAAAGACTGCTCCCTTGCCCTCGCTGGCCGCGATCCGCGCGGCCGTGACTGCCGCTTCCATTCGATCGCCCTGCTGCCCAAGGCCCGCGAGGCTCCAGAGGTGATAACCCACACAAGCACGGGTTATTGGGTGAAGATCAGCGGCTTGCGCCATTACGCCCGTCCAGCCTCCCGCGCGGTCCGCGAATGGCTCTGCCTCATCGGCCATGTTTTCGGGATCTCGACGGTCTAGGAACGCAGAAAGGTCTGTCTCGGGGCCGGGACCGCCTGTCAGACGTCTCACGGCCCATCCGACACGCGCGAGCGCGGCGGTGTCCTCCTGAACACCCGAGAGGCGCATAGAGATCCAGAGTGCCAGTCGGTCCGGGCCGATGCGGTCACCGGCGAACCAGCTGAGGTCGGCAGCCTCGATCAGCGCCAGCCTGTGCCGCCATCCTTCCGGTCCGCGCTTCAGGCGGTCGTCCAGCGCGCCGACGCGACCGGCCACACGGGCAAGACGCGCTGCCTGGCCTCCCTCTGCCGTCCGCCAATCGTCGAGGACCTCGGTTTCACGCGGTTCGGCCCGTGGTCCCGGCGGCAGGTAGTCCGGCTCGTCGTCCATCGGGCCGGGTAGGAACCACAGGTCGTCCTCAGACGCCTGTTCGACCTCCTCAGCATCAATGGAGAGAGCGTCGGATTCATCATACGCTGAATGGGTTCCAGGCATCATATGTGCAAAATACTGCTATTTTGCGCTTTACCCAAGGGTTTTATCAGAGCGCGTCTGTCCACCTTATTTAGCACGCGCGCGCGTTGGTCCGCGAGAACTCTCTGATCGCGCTCTGCGTATGGAAACCAAGGGCATTTCGCTGACCTCGGCCATAGAGAGCGCCCTTGCATCCGTTTACAAACGGTCGTTTATTAACAACATTCATAACCGCAAAAGGCACGCCGACATGACCCTCTTCGGCACAGCCCGCGTCTCCACCGAGGATCAGCCCCCCTGCCCCGGTATTTGCCGCCCGCCCGGCCACAGGGTGCTGTTTGGTCCCTTTGCATTCAGGCGGTTCCTCATCGCGGTTGCTTTCCGAATCACGGGAAAAGCCGCGCCATATGTTCAGAAAACTTAACCATGCTGTCTGTTTGATCGACCGACGCTAGAGATCGTCGAACAGCCCCGGTTGCCGCTCTTCCCAGAACGCGCAGATGGCGCTGGCGTTCAGCGCGCTGGCCCAGCCGTGGCGGGCGAAATCGGCGCGCTCCAGTTCACCTCCCAACTGTGACAGGAACATCTGCCTGTCGCGCGCGCGTGTGTCATCGTCGCAGGCCGCGACCAGATCGCGCACCCGTGCCAGGCGTGCGGCGCGCACGCGGCGAGCCTCTGCCACCTCGGCCTCGCGCGCGGCCTCGGCCTGTCGCGCGCGCGCCTCTTGCACGCGGCGGTGCTCGGCACGCGCAAGCGCCTCGGGGCTGGGGCCGTCCTCCTGGTCATCGGGTGCCGCGTAATCGTCACGCAGGGCGGCGGCGAGATAGCGCACCGGGCTTTTCACACCCCCCTGCCCCGCCACGTAATCCAGCTTGCCGCGCACATGCACCTCGCCATGCTCAGAGATCCACTGGCGCGCCAGCCGGTCGCTGACCCCCATCTCCTGCAACCGCCGATAGGTCTGTGAATTGCGCACCCCTTCGCCGTCATCGATCTCGAACATTGCCAGTTGCGGGTTCTCACGGATCAGGAAACGCAGCTCGGTCACCGCCCTGCCCTGCTTTCTGAACTCGGGCGTGAGTACGATGTTGCTGGACTTGTTCACCTCTGCCACGGCGGGCTTGATGATCTTGGCGTTGAGTTGCTTGAAATTCTCGTAATAGGCGCTGTCCTCGACCCCCATCAGACGGCGGAACAGCTCAAGCGGCCACCAGCCGGTCGATCCGGTGCGCACGAAGCGAAAGCAGTTCTCATAGAGCGCCAGAGCGTGGCCACTGGTGAAGCGCCGCTGGATATTGAGGTTGATCAGCGCGAATATCTTTGGGTCATGGAGCTTTTCAGCCAATGCGGGAGAATAGGCATACTCGCAAACGCCACCCGACAGCCGTGCATAGGACAACAGCGCCGACACCCCCCATTCCTGCTGGCCCTTGTCGTTGAGCATGTCCCATTCGGCCACGGTTTCGGCGAGGCTGCGCAGCGAATCCTTCAGGGTCTCCATGTCGTTCGAATTGTAGCCGATCATCAGGCACAGGGTGCGCGCGTCGATGGCGTGTTTCGGACGCGTGATCAGGTGATCATAGGCATTGAGCAGCAGCACATTCGACAGTTTGCGCTGCAGCAACGTCAGCTTGCCCGAGACATGGATCGCGGCGACGTTCTTCTTGACAGAAGCCCGCGCCAAGGGACCGCGCAAGGCACCCTTGGTGTCGTCGATCTGTGTCCTTGCGGCCATTGCACTGCCTCTCGTCGCCTCTTGCTCTGCCGGTTGTCGCTGGGCGCCCGGCCTTTTGCCCGAGATTGCCCGCAAAGGCACCTTCGATCAAGGACAGTCTGGGTGCCATAGGCCGGAATCGTGCTTCGCATCCTGTAGATGGGTTCCTTTAAGAGACGTAACCAGCCAGATCGCCGCGTTTGGGTTACATTGAGCGGGTTTTACACGCTCTCTCAGGTCGCTCTTCGCCCCCTTCTCCGAATCAACACCGAATCGCGCATGACAGAGTCCGGATCTGGGGTGGAATGCGCCCGTTTGATGAGTCCCGCGCAAGGTTTCGACCCTACCGCAGGCAGGTGCCCCTCGTCCTGCAAACGGGTGCCTTTACGACCGGAGACGGGTGCCACTGGCCCCGAAAACGGGTACCTTTCATCCCGTATTCCGGTCCCGAAACATCAGTAACATATTGATTATAATTGGATAATATAAGCCAAAGAGTCTTAAAGATTCTGAAATACTTACAAGCTTTGAACTAGATATTCGTTTGTGTGCTTCTTCTCTGAATCAGAAATCCTGAAATACCCACATCAGTCACTTCCGACAGCCCAGGAAAACACGTATTCAAGCGTTTCATGGCTCCTTTTCACCGTGTCCCCGCGGGGACAAAAGCGTAAATTACCGCAAAAGGGTGATTGGCGTCCTGAGCAAGACCGCGTAGACTACGCCTTATCGAGCAATCAACCTTGTGCAACAACAATGGGACCAAAGGCAGACTATGTTTACGCATGAAGACCTCTCCCGGCTTCAGTCGCAGTCCTTGCGGATGCAAAGCTGGATCCGGCAGCAAACCTATTCACCTGAACGCGAAAAAACACTGCGCCGTTTTTCCAGCTGGGAATTGTCAGAGCTGATCTTGCAGGTCAATCAGTCAACCCTGCGCGGGAAGCTGGCGGCAGACCCCTCCCTTCCCCAGGGCCTTGTCGAGGAAGACGGCCGGCAGCGCTGGTTCTCGCTGGACGAGATCAACGAGTTGCGCCGTCGCCTGCGCATCGGCCGCAAGTCGCTGATGCCGCCGAGGCCGCAGGGTAAGCGGGCGCTTCGTGCGGCGATTGCCAATTTCAAGGGCGGCGCCGGTAAATCGACCGTGGCGCTCCATTTTGCCCATGCCGCCGCGCTTGATGGCTACCGCGTACTGACCGTGGATTTCGATCCACAGGCCACGCTTTCCCATTCCATGGGTCTGTCGGACGTTGCCGAGGAATACACTGTCTGGGGCATCATGGCGCGCGATCTGATCCATGAGACCGACCGCATGAACACCACGCTTCGCGGCGCGGAAAGCGGCACCGCCCTGCCCCAGCGCCGCCTGCCCGCGGCGATTAACGAGATGGGCTTGGCCGATCTGCGGTTGTCAGATTTCATCAAGCCGACCTGCTGGCCCACAATTGACATCATCCCCTCTTGCGCCAATGCAGCCTTCGTTGAATTTGCCAGCGCGCAGTATCGCCATCTCAACCCGGAATGGTCGTTCTTCGCCGCTGTTTCGCGCTTCCTCGATTCCTTACCGCAGGACAGCTACGATCTGATCCTGTTCGATTGTCCGCCCGCGATCGGATACCAGTCGATGAACGCGGTCTTTGCCGCCGACATGCTGTATATCCCTTCCGGTCCCGGCTATTGGGAGTATGACTCGACCACCAGTTTCATCGGTCAGCTTGCCGAAGCGCTGGAGGATCTGGGCCGATTTGGCGCGGCTGTCCCCGCGGGGACAGCGCGCTTGCCGAAGGAGTTTCTGGATGTCCGCTTCCTGCTGACGCGGTTCGAGCCCAACAACGACCTGCACCGCGCGATGCAGACAGCCTTTGGCAAGGTTTTTGGCGAAAGAATGGCCGAACATCCGATCGAACTGACCCGCGCGGTTGAGCAATCGGGGCGGTTCCTGGCGTCGATCTATGAAATCGATTACCGCCAGATGACGCGTGAAACCTGGCGGCGGGCGCGTAGCTCGTTCGACCGCGCCTATGATGAATTCCGCACCCATGCCCTCGCAGCCTGGGAAAACATGGAGGATCAGCCTTGAGCAAGCGTCGCGTATTCGACATCGGCTTCCCCGATGAAACCCCGGCCGAGGCGCCTGTCCCCGCGGGGACGGACAGCACCAGCCGCCGCAGCCCGATGGCCGCCGCCATTTCCGAGAACGCCGATGCCCTGCGCGAACGCGCCGAGGCCGAGGCCCGTATCCGCGCGGAGAATGACGCGCTGGCGCATGAATTCGTCCGGCTGAAAAAGCTTGGCGTGGTTGTCGACCTGATCGCGCTAGACGATATTCGCGTGCATGCCCTCAACCGTGATCGGGCGGCGGGGCGCGATGAAGACCTTGATGAGCTGAAGGATTCGATCCGCGATATCGGCCTGTCCAACCCCATCCGCGTTGTCGCGCGCGACGGGGGGTATGATCTGGTGCAAGGCTACCGCAGGCTTACAGCCTATAAGGAGCTTCTGGCCGAGACCGGCGATGCCGAGGCCTGGGGCCGCATTCCTGCCGGGATGGTTGCACCGGGGGAATCCATTGAGGGGCTTTATCGGCGGATGATCGACGAGAACATGGTGCGCCGTGATATCTCGTTTGCGGAAATGGCCGAACTGGCGCGCGCCTATGCGGACGATCCCGAATCGCCCGCTGGCTCGCTCGATGCGGCGATTGCCGCGCTCTATGCGTCGGCCAATCGCCAGAAGCGCAACTACATCCGCAACTTCGCCCGAATGCTGGAAGGGTTGGGTGAGGCGCTTCTGCATGCCCCGGCAATCCCGCGTGCGCTGGGGCTGGCTGTCTGGAAGCGGATGGACCGGCAGCCGGAAACCGTGGCGCGACTGATCGCGCGGTTGAACGCTGAACCCGCGCGCAGTGAGGAGGCTGAGCTGGAGATCCTGCGCGACTATGCTGAAAAGACGCCCGAGCCGGGGCAGGGGGCGCCGACCAGCCCGGCGCGCAGGCCGGGTGCCAAGACAACCCTGCGTGTGGCGCATGGTGCCGAAATCGCGCAACTGAGCGCCTCTGAGGGGCGGGTTGAACTGCGTTTGCCACGTGATTTCACGGCAGTTGACCGTGCCCGGCTGGAGCGTGCGGTCACTGCGTTTCTGGCGGCGCTTGATGAGTGACCGGCCTGTCCCCGCGGGGACAGGCTGTGTGCAGGAGTCGCTTGGGTGGTGTGCATAATGCATGAATAATGCACATATAATGGCGCAGCACCCTTGGCAAAAAAAGGGTGCGGAAACGCATCGTATAAACCCACTGAATGCCCTGAAACGGGTTTCCTGCACTCCCCCTCAGAACAAACGGGGCAGGGCAGGGGCGTTACGGTATAGTGGCGCCCGGAGCGTTCGGCGCTATAGCGTGACCGGAGGGAGGAAGATGATCAGACAACACCGTGATCTCCATGGGGCAGGAATGATCAGGCATTTGCGGCTGGGGTTGTGGGCGCTCTTGTTTGGCGTTCTGCCGCTGGCCTCGCAGGCGCAGATTGACGGGCACGGCCCCGATGCCTGGCGCGTTTCCGGCGTTGCCGCTGACGATGTGCTCAATGTTCGCATGGGGCCGGGAACCAACTATCCGATCATTGACCGCTTCGCCCACAACGCGCGGAGGTTGGAGCAAATCACCTGCGTGCCTTATTACACGATGGCGCATGCCCAGACGATGACTGCCGCTGAACGTGACAGCCTGCCGCCGCGCTGGTGTCTCATGCGTTCGGCGGACATGCGCACGGCGGGCTGGGTGGCGCAGCGCTTTCTCGTCGAGGATATCGCCGTGGAGCAGGACGCGGGCGGAGACCCGGTCATGATGGCGCAAGACCTTGTTCGCGCGCTTTACGAAGCCGGCGATCTGGCCCGCTTCGGCGGCTCCGATCCTCTCAGCCCGGCCCAGGTACGCAGCTACTTCTCGTCCGATTTCGTGGCAATGCTCCAATCGCACCCGCCCGGCGCCAGTCTTCTTTACGGCGGGCAGGATTTCGAAGGCCGCGTGAACGAGCCCGCCGCAGACCCTGACCAGCCGATGCTGCGGGGCATGATCACGATCAACGTGGACATGGTGAACTTTGGCCGCCCGCAACGCGCTGTGTTCAGCCTGCGCGCCGATACCGGCCAGCCCGGTGCGCCGATCCGCATTTTCCGGGTTGAGCACGAAGGCTGGTCATATCCCTGACCCCGAAAACCTGAAGGACCGATACCATGATGGCATTTTTCAGTTACCCGGCCCGTGGCGCGGGCGCTCTTGGTCTGGCGCTGTGCCTTGCCCTGCCAGTGGCCGCGCAGGTTCAGACCAATCCGCTGGGTGTGGTAGACGCGATGATTGGCGGCGTGGCGTATCATGGTGAAACGCTTGATGTGCCGTCCGAAGGCACGGCCACGGCAGAGTTCAGGGCCTTCGGGCCGGTGCATTCGATCACCATTCAGGCCCATGACCCCGAGGCCGAAAGCATCACCCGCAACGTGCTGGTGGTGGATATCTCGCTGATGGGCAATGACGCTTCGGCCCCGGCTGTCGATGTCTCGGTGTCCTATTGGCCCGAGGGGATGCGCTCAGCCTTCTACGTCAGCGATGAAGGCGGTGAAGGCGCCGAGGTGGTCTTTGATGTGTTGTCGCTGGGCGATGACGCTGCGGCAAGCGGCAGCTTCACGGCGCTTTTGTGCCGGAAGGAAAGCATGTTCGCCGAGGCTGACCTGGATACCTGTCTGCCCGTGGAAGGGACATTCGACACGGCGCTTCGGCCGGGCGAATGACCGCCGCGCCGGGTGGTGTCAGGGGGCGGCAGCATCAGGGGTGTCATGCATGCAGATCAGTGTTTGCATGCCGGCGGCGACATGCTTCCGGGCGTCGCCGCTTATCGCCCAGACATCAAGCTGGCAGATTGTCAGTGTGCGGCCTGATTTGATCACCCGGCCCGTCGCCTCAAGGTAATCACCACGCGCGGGCGCGATCAGGTTCAGTTTGAACTCGACTGTCAGAACCGAACTGCCCTCGGGGAACAGCGTGAAACCGGCGTAACCACCCGCGCTGTCGGCAATGGCCGAGGTGCCGCCAGCGTGAAAGAAGCCGTGTTGCTGCGTCAGTTCCGGGCGGAAGGGCAGGCGGATCGTTACCTGCCCGCAAAGCACCTGCGTCATTTCAGCACCCAGATGCGCCATCAGCCCCTGCCGGGCAAAGCTGGCGCGGGTGCGGTTTTCGATCTTCGGATCTGCGGGCTCACCAATCTGCATCTTTTCCTCCACTGTGTTGCCCGGCACTATTGCGCGCCGGGGCAGGGAGCGGGAGTGCAAAATCCTCTGTCAGCGACATAATTGGCATGAAGCGTGCCAAAACCGGCCCCGGCGTTAACCCACCCGCCCAAGGAAGCCAGCGATGGCTTCGATCTCCTGCTGGCGGATCTCGTGGCCGCCGTCATGCAGTGTCACTGTGACCGAGGCGCCTTGCTGTTTCAGATAGTCCACCAATGCCTCGGTCTTTGGCAGCGGGCAGATCATGTCATGGCGGCCAGCAGTTAGCAGCACTTCGGTTCTGGCAAGGCCGGGGTTGGGGGCTGGTTCCCAGGGGATCAGCGGGTGCATCAGCACCGCGCGGTCCACAAGCGCCGGTGCGTCGAACAGCACGGCGGCAAGGATATTCGCGCCGTTCGAATACCCCAGCGCATAGACCGGCGTGCCGGGGTTGGCATCGCGGTGCGCGCCAATGAAGGCGGCCATCTTCTGCTTGCGGCGGGCCAGATCCTCCATGTCGTAAACGCCTTCGCCGGTGCGGCGGAAAAAGCGGTTCGCGCCATGCTCGGACACGTCGCCGCGCGGTGCCACGATCCCGGCGCGCGGCAGGATCTGGGCGACGAGGCCGGTGAACTGGTGCTCATCGCCGCCGGTGCCGTGGAAGGCGAACACCAGCGGCGCGCCGGGCTCAGGGTTTTTCAGAATGTGGTGATAGGCATCTAGAGACATCGGATGCTCCTTTCGTGTCCCCCGCCCCCGCCGTGCAGCGGGGGAGGGGGCGCGGGGTTAGTCGGTGATCGGCGGAAGCATCGCTTCGATCCGGTCGCGCAGATGGGCATGCTGGGCCGGAACGCGCAGGGCTTCGCCCAGATGGGCGCTGTCCTCGTCGCGGTCAAAGCCCGGCTCGTTGGTGGCAATCTCGAACAGCACGCCGCCGGGGGTGCGGAAGTAGATCGCCCAGAAGTAATCGCGGTCGATCACCGGGGTGACGTGATAGCCCGTGTCCAGCAGCGCCTTGCGCACCTCGGCCTGCGCGGCGCGATCCTCCACCGCGAAGGCCACGTGATGGACCGAGCCCGCGCCCTGACGTGCCGGGGCGGTGCCGGGAAGAACCTCAAGATCGATGAAATCGGCACCGTTACCGCCCTTGACGGCATAGCGCGTGACAGCACCGCGGGTTTCCACCGCGTCGTAATTCATGAATTTCAGAAGTTCGCCCATGGCCCCGCCATCATGCAGCCGCATGGTGACACCGCGAAAACCGTGCACACCCTCATCCGCGTTGACCGGGCCGCCCGCATAGGGTGCGCGCGGGTCGCCATCGACCTCGATCAGCGCGAAGCCGTCGCCATCCGGCCCGTTGAAGCGCAGGCGCTTCTCGCCAAAGGTTTCGTGTTCCTCAACGCCGGCAACGCCCTGGCTGGCGAAACGCTCTTTCCAGTAGCCTAGCGACCCTTTGGGCACCGCGAATCCGGTTTGCGATACCTCGCCCGCGCCGGGGCGTCCCTGAACGATATGCGGGAAGGGGAAATAGGTCATCACGCTGCCCGGCGTGCCGGACTCGTCGCCGTAATACAGGTGATAGACGCTCGGTTCATCAAAATTGACGGTTTTCTTGACGCGGCGCAGGCCAAGCGTTTTCGTGAAGAAAACGTTGTTCTGCTGAGCATCACCGGCCATCGAGGTGACGTGGTGCAGGCCCTTGATCTGGGTAAGCATGCTGGTTTCTCCGGTTCATGTTTGTCTGAACGGAAGATAGGGCAGGGGACTGCGCATATTAATGGCCATAATATTGCGTTATCCATTGCGATATGTGCAATAATGGCGCGATGGGCGAGCTTGAATCCATTCGTGTTTTCCTGGCGGTGACCGAGCATCGCGGCTTTGCGGGCGCGGCGCGGGCGCTGGGTATGACACCGGCTTCTGTCACGCGGTCAATCGCCGCGCTGGAGGAACGGCTGGGTGTGCAGTTGTTCAAACGCACCACGCGGCAGGTATCGTTGACCTCGGCCGGGGCGGTTTATGCGGCACGGGTCGCCCAGCCGGTCGCGGCGCTGAATGACGCGGCAGAGGCCACGCGCGAATCCCAGGGCATGACATCCGGGCTGATCCGGGTGTCGGCGCCGATGTCGCTGGGCCTGAAGGTGCTGCCATCGGTGCTGTCGCAATTCGCGGCGATCCATCCGCAGACGACGGTCGCGCTGACGCTATCGGACAGCTTTGTCGATATCGTCGAGGATGATTATGACCTTGCGATCCGCATTTCCGGGCCGCCAGGTGACAAATCCACCATCTGGCGCAAGATCAGCCGCATTCCGCGGCTGCTGGCCGCTTCGCCGGCCTATCTGTCTGCGCGTGGCACGCCGCAACTGCCCGAGGATCTGGGCGCGCATGCCTGTCTGAGCTATTCCGACGGGCCGAAACCGGAAGAGTGGAAATTCTCGCGCGGGCAGAGCCATCGAAGCCATGTCGCAACGGGCGCATTCCGCGCCAACAACGGCGATTTTCTTGCCCGGCTTGCCGTGCAGGGTGAGGGAATCGCGCTGTTGCCGCGCTTCATCATTGCAGATGACCTGCGCGCCGGGCAGCTGGTGCCGGTGCTGCCGGATTGGGATGTGCCCGAGATCTGGCTGACGCTCTTTTATCCGCCCTATGACAGGCTACCACTGCGCGTGGCGACATTCTCCGATTTTTTCGAGCACCACGTCAAGGAAACCCGACCGCTGTAAGGTTACGGCTTTTGCGGCGCCGAACCGGGGATCAGCCCGCCCCGGCTGCCCCACCAGTTCCAGCCCAGCACCGCCAGCAACAGCGCGGCGCCCGCCCCCTCAACCAGCAGGGACGGCCAGAACACCCCGATCACGCCGGGCACGATCAGCAACCGCTGCCACAGCGCCATGGCCCGCCACAAGTAACCCTCCAGCGCGGCGGCGAAAGCCACAAGCGCCAGAACCACAATTGCACCGTTCCACAATACCAGCGGCACCGGGCCGCCAAGGATGATCGATTCGTTGAACACCATGAACAGCGGGATCAGATACAGACCCTTGGCGAATTTCCACGCCTGAACGCTGGTTTCCATCGGCTTGGCCCCGGCAATCGCGGCACCTGCGAAACCGGCAAGGGCCACGGGCGGTGTGACGTTGGAATCCTGCGAATACCAGTACACGACCAGATGCGCGATCAGGATCGGCAGGCCAAACTCCTGCGTCAGCGCGGGGCCGACAAGGATGATCAGCACGATATAGGCCGCCGTCACCGGCAGGCCCATGCCCAGGATCAGGCTGGCGATGGCCACCAGGATCAGCGCCAGCACCAGGTTCCCGCCCGAAAACGCGATCATCATCGCCGAGAATTTCAGCCCCAGCCCGGTGAGGCCCACCACGCCCACGATGATCCCCGCCACCGCGCAGGCGACCGACACCGCCACCGCGTTGCGCGCACCCAGCTCCAGCGCCTGAAGGGTCAGTTGCAGGCCACGCAGGCATAGCGCGACAAAGCGCGAAACCGTCAGCCCTGCGCGCGCGGCATCCCACAGGGCACGCGCGGCGGCGGCGGCGACAACCGCGATGATCGCGTAAAAGCCCACCCGCATCGGCGAATAGCCCATGACCAGAAGCACCACCAGCGCCACCAGCGGGAACAGGAAATGCCAGCCCTCGGCCAGCACGCCGCGCACGCTGGGCAGATCGGCCGCCTTCATGCCGGTCATGCCCTGTTTGACTGCCGCGATATGCACCAGCAGATAGACCGCGCCGAAGTAAAGGAATGCCGGAAAGATCGAGATCAGCACGATATGCACATAGGGCACCTGCGTGAACTCGGACATCAGGAAGGCACCCGCACCCATCAGCGGCGGCATGATCTGCCCGCCGGTCGAGGCCGCGGCCTCGATCCCGCCGGCCTGCGCGGGGCGATAGCCCAGCCGTTTCATCAGCGGGATGGTGAAGGCGCCTGTCGTCACCACATTGGCGATCGCCGAGCCCGAGATGGACCCCATGCCCGCCGAGGCAATGACCGCCGCCTTGGCCGGGCCGCCGCGCTGGCGGCCGGTGGCGGCATAGGCCAGGTCGATAAAGAACTTGCCCGCGCCGGTGACTTCCAGAAACGCCCCGAACAGCACGAAGACAAAGATGAAGGTCGCCGCCACCCCCAGCGGAATGCCGAAGATCCCTTCGGCGCCCAGCGTCAGCTGGCTGGCGACCCGGTCCAGCGAATAGCCGCGGTGGTTGAGGATGCCGGGCAGCCAGTCTGCCAGAAATGGCAGCTCACCGCGCCTGCCCGCAAAGGCATAGGCGATGAAGGCCGCGCCGATGATCGTCATGCCCAGCCCAACGGCCCGGCGCGCGGCCTCCAGCACCACCAGTACTGTGATCACGCCGACAATCACATCGATCCGGCGCGGGAAGATCTGGTTGGCGATGGTGTCGATATTGATCGGCATCCAGGCCCCCACCAGCACCGCGCAGGCGATCAACACAAGGTCGATCGCCCAGCCCAGCACGCCGCGCGGACGGGAGCGGCCAAAGACCGGATAGATCAGGAAACAAAGGACCAGAATGAAGCCCAGGTGAATCGGTCGCTGATAGAACAGGCCCAGTGGCCTGATCCCGGCCGCGTAAAGCTGAAACAGCGACAGCGCGATACCCACGACGGCAATCACGCGCAACACGATCCAGGGCTCGCGCGGCGGTTGCGGGTGCGGTTGCGGCGCGGTGTCGGTGATCATCTGTTCGTTTTCCCTGTCAAAGCCCTGTCAAAGCGATGTCAATGCGACACCAAAGCGATGCGCACGCGTGCGCGCGCGGCGACGGCCGACAACGACACTTCCCTGTCGCCGACCCGCAAGCGGTGATCAACCGCTGGTCCGCCCGGCCTGAGCACATAGGTCCCATCCGGCACAACCTCGTCAATATCGAGAATCCGGTAACCCCCTTGCCCGTCCGACACCTGTCGCCCGCGCCCGGGGATATGGTCCAGCCCCGCCGCGAAATCGGGCAGATGCGCGCGTACCAGCACCATTTGCCCGCCGCGGTTCTCATAGCAGTCTGACACTTCGAAACCCTGAACCGAGTGGCGCCACAGAACGCACCAACCTGTCCCCTCGGGGACAGGAAAGCGGGCGATCCGGGTGCCGTCTTCATGCGTGGCGATCAGCTCGCCCGCGCCGGCGGTGCCGGGTAAGGTCAGCAGGAAGAGGGCCGCCAGCCCCCTTCGAAGCCCTCCTGTCACGGGCGCAGATGGTCCGGGATCTCGGTGCCGATTTCCTCATAGTAGCGGATCGCACCGGGATGCAGCGGAACGGGCGTGGCGGCCACGGTGAATTCGACCGTCGTTTCGTTCGCTGCCGGATGCACCGCGCGCAGATCGGCGATGTTTTCGAACATCGCGCGCGCAAGCGCATAGGCCAGATCGTCAGACATTTCGGAGGATACCACCAGCACGTTGGGAACGCCCAGAACGGCTGTATCCGCCACGCCATCGTAGATGCCCGATGCCAGTGTGGTCTGGGCAAAGATCGGATCGGCCTCACGCGCGGCGGCCATCTGTTCCTCGGTCAGTTCGATCACGACAATCGACTGGGTTGTCGCGAGGTTCATGATCGACGAGGTGGGCGCGCCGACCGACCAGAAGCCCACATCGATATCGCCATTGGCCAGCGCATCGGCGGTCTCGTTGAAGTTGAGCCGCTGGACGTTGATATCGTCATAGGTGATTCCGTTGGCGCTGAGGATCGCCTGCGCGTTGATCTCGGTGCCCGAGCCGGGCGCGCCGACCGATACGCGCTTGCCCACCAGATCATCCAGCGAGGTCACGCCGCTGCCTTGCAGTGTCACGATCTGCACCATGTTGGAATAGACCGAGGCCAGGCCACGCACCATGCCCAGTTGCTGACCTTCGAACCGGCCTGTGCCCGCATAGGCCTGATAGACCGTATCCGCCAGCGCCAGCGCCAGATCGGCATCGCCGGTGGCGATCAGGCCCATGTTCTCGACCGAGGCGCCGGTCACTTCGGCGGTGGCAGAGTAGCCATCGACATGGTTGTTGATGATCTCGGCAAGGCCGCCGCCCATCGGATAATAGACGCCGCCCGTTCCGCCGGTGGCAATTGACAGTTGCTGTTGTGCCATCAACGGGCCTGCCGCAGCGATTAGGGCGCCTGTCGCAAGAGCCTTGAAGAGTTTCATTCATTTTCTCCCTGATCGGTGATTTGTCCGGCCACTTTAATCCACAATCCGCCGAGCGCAAAAACAATGTTGCAATGCCCTCTGTGCCGCTGCGTCCGGCACAATCAGGGCGGGTGGTGCCATGGCGGGCCGCACGTCAGGGGGTTCTGCCGTTTTCCGGTGGCGATGTGCGCAACATTGACCTTGACAGACGCTTTTTTCTGATCGTATCAATAGTTCAATAAAGGAAGTATGTTTTGCGCTCTTCGGGGAGGAGGGGTAAAAGGCGCGCTTCTGTATCAGCATATATAGCTGATATTGTTTATTATTCCAGATTGATGTGTTTTGCGTAACGAGTTCTGGAACGAAAGAAGTAATCCTCTTACCCCTCCCCATCGACTGCCGCTATCGGCAGGGACCGCTTTGCCCGGCCCCTGAATCCGCCACGCCCGCTGCCGAAGGAGACAGCCATGGGACTTGATCATTTCCCCGACCGCTCGAACTGGTTCGTGCCCAATGCCTCGATGCGCGATGCCTATGCGCCCACCCCCTCTGAGAACGTCCTTCAGGACCTTGAGGTGATTGGCGACCTGCCGTCAGACCTGAACGGCATGTATGTGCGCAACGGGCCAAACCCCGCCCACGCCCCGCATGGCCGCTACCACTGGTTCGATGGCGATGGCATGTTGCATGCCGTGCGCTTTCAGGGCGGCAAGGCGACCTATCGCAACAAATTCGTCGAAACCGACGGGTTGCAGGAGGAGCGCGCCGCCGGGCAATCTGTCTGGCCCGGCCTGAAAGAGCGGATGCCCGAGGGCAAGCTGCCCGATGACGCCATGAAAAACGTCTCGAACACCGATGTGAAGTTCCACAACGGCAAACTTTATTCGATGTGGTATCGCGGCGGGGCGGTTTACACCGTGGACCCCTTCACCCTGAACACGCTTGGCAAGCTGGAGCATGATCCGCGCCTTGTGGGTTTGCAGATCTCGGCACACAGCCGGGTGGATGAAAGCACTGGCGAGTTCATGTTCTTCGCCTATGGCAACCGCGCGCCCTATATGCATTACGGGGTGATCGGCGCGGATGGGGCGGTGAAAACCTTCATCCCCGTCCCGCTGCCCGGTCCGCGCTTGCCGCATGACTGCGCGGTTACGCCGAACTACACGATCCTGCATGACTTCCCGCTGGTCAACAACCCCGAGGCGCTCAAGCAGGGCCGCTACAGCCTTGAGTTTCATCAGGACTGGCCCACCCGCTACGCCGTCATTCCGCGCCACGGAACCACCGACCAGATCCGCTGGTTCGAGTTTGAACCGCGCTACATGCTGCATGTCGCCAACGCCTGGGAAGAGGTGAATGCGCGCGGCGAAACCGAGGTGGTGATGATCGGCACGCCCTATGTCATGCCACGCGATTACGACGGCAGCCTTGATGTGAAGCGGCTGTTGTTCACCGTGGGCACGCAGGGCACCGATTATGAGCTCTATCAGTGGCGGATGAATCTGGTCACCGGAGAGACGAAAGAAGGCGTTGTCGATGACGTGCTGAACTCGGAATTTCCGATGATCAACACCGCCTGGCAGGGCCGCAAGAACCGCTTTTCCTACAACGTGCTGATGGGTCGCCCGCGCACGCTGGAACAGCCGCGCTTCTCCGGCCTTGTGAAGTATGATTTCGATACCGGCGGCGCGGTGGCCTATCACCCTGGCGAGGGGTTCTGGTTCTCGGAAGCGCCCTTTGCCCCGCGCGATGGTGCCACCGAGGAAGACGATGGTTATGTCGTGGGCTTCGTGTGGAACGGGCTGGCCGAACGCTCCGAGGTCTGGGTGACGGATGCGCGCGATGTCTCCAAGGGTCCGGTGGCGCGGGTGATCATGCCGGTGCGCGTGCCGCATGGCTTCCATTCCTGCTGGGTGCGCGAGGCGCAGCTTCAGGCGGCGGCGGTGGCCTGATGGAGGCGCGCGCGCTGCACGGCACCTGGCATCTGACCGGCTGGGAGATTGTTCAGCCGGACGGGGCGATAACCCATCCTTTCGGGACGGATGCGACGGGGGTTATCGTGTATTCCGGTGACGGTACCATGTCGGCGGCGATTGCCCGGGCGGGGCGTGCGCCGTTTCCCGGCGGCAACCCGCGGCGTGCGTCCGAGGCAGAGCGCGCCGCCGCTGCCGACAGTTATTTTCATTATGCCGGCCCCTTTCATGTGACCGAAGAAGAGGGCCGCCCGCTGGTGGTGCACCGCGTAACCCATGCGCTGAACCCCGGTTTTGTGGGCACCGAGCAGCGCCGCTTCATCGACCTTGATGGCGACGCCCTGACCCTTTCGGCACGCGAGGCACTGCCCGATGGCCGCCACCGTGACCACCGCCTGATCTGGAGACGCTGATGTTCGACCGTCACCGCGACACCTTTGCCCGCGCGCAGGAGGCTTGCCGCACCCGCGCCTGCTGGTCGCCCTTTCCCGAGATGCCGGGAAAGTACCCGGATACCGAGGCCGCGCAGGCCCGTGGCAAGGCGGCGTTCACCGCGCAACTGAACCAGCCCTTCAAGCTGGACCTGCCCGGCGTCACCGGCCAGACTGGCGAGGAGGTTTCGCCCTATACCCAGACGCCGCTGGGCATTCCCTATCCGCAGGCTGACCCGGATGCGCTTTTCGCCGCCGCCCGCGCCGCCATGCCCGCTTGGGCCGGGGCCGACATTGACACCCGCATCGGTGTGTTGATGGAATGTCTGGACCGCACATTCCGTGACCATATGTTCGAAATCGTGCAAGCGGTCATGCACACCGCCGGGCAAAGCCCGAACATGGCCTATGCCGGCTCGGGCGTGAACGCGCTTGATCGCGGGATCGAGGCGCTGGTTTATGCCGAGGCCGCGATGCGCTTCGTTACGCCCAAGGCCGATTGGGCACGGCGTTTTGGACCTCAAAACATACATCTGGAAAAAACCTACCGGCTGGTGCCGCGCGGTGTGGCGGTGTGTTTTTCCTGCGCCTCGTTCGCAACCTGGAACGCCTGGCCCTCGGTGCTGGCTTCGCTGGCGACCGGCAATGCGGTGATCCTGAAGCCTCATCCGATGAGCGTTTTGCCCATGGCAATCACGGTGCGGGTGTGGCGGGAGGTGCTGGCCGAGGCAGGGTTTGACCCCGATCTGCTGACGCTTTGTGTCGATACGGTTGCCGAACCGCTGGGCAAGGTGCTGATCAAACACCCCCACTGCGCGATGGTCGATTTCACCGGCTCCACCACCTTCGGCCAGTGGGTCGAGGCCAATGCCCACCCTGCGCTGGCCTTCACCGAAACGGCGGGCTGCAACACGGTGGTGCTGCAAGGGGCTGATGATCTGGACGCCGCGATCCGCTCGCTGGCCACGACCATGTGCATGTTCTCGGCGCAGATGTGCACCTCGCCGCAAAACATCTACCTGCCGCCCGAGGTGCAGACGCCCGATGGCCCCGTGCCGCGCGAAGACGTGGCGCAGCGGCTGGCGGCGGCGGTGGCAAAGCTGGTCGATGACCCCAAGCGCGCGGCGATGATCCTTGCCACCATCCAGTCACCGAATACGCTGAACGACCTGTCGCGCCTTGCTGCCGCTGGCCGTGAACGCGGCACCGTGCTGCTGGAAAGCCGGCCCTATCCGCACCCGGATTTCCCCGACGCCCGCACCGCCACGCCGTTGATGCTGGCTGTCACCCCCACTGAGCGCGATCTTTATGCAGGCGAGTGTTTCGGCCCGGCCTCGTTCATTATTGCCTGCGACAGCGCTGAGGATGCGCTGGCGCGTGCAACAGCGGATGTCAGCGAATACGGCGGGCTGACGGCTTTTGTGTATGCCACGGATGAGGATTTCATCACCCGCGCCGAAGACGCCTATGCAAAGGCCGGGGCGCAGCTCACCATCAACCTCACCGGCGCGATGCCGCTGAATTTCGCGGCCGCCTACAGCGATTACCATGTCACCGGGTTGAACGGTGCGGGCAATGCCACGCTGACGTCGCTCGCCTTTGTTGCCGCGCGGTTTGCCATTACGCAATCGCGCCGTCCTGCGAGGGCTGCGTCATGACCCTGCGCCTGCCCGTCTTTGCCGCGCCCATGTTCCTGATATCCGGTCCTGATCTGGTAATCGCCGCCTGCAAGGCCGGGATCATCGGCGCCTTCCCCACCCCCAACGCCCGCACGATTGAACAGCTTGACGACTGGATGACCCGCATCAACGCAGAAACAAAAGGCGCGGCGCCGTGGTGCGCCAACCTTGTCACCCATTCGTCAAACGCGCGGCTGCCGCAGGATCTGGCGATGGTCGCCAAACACAAGCCGCCCTTTGTTGTGACCGCGCTTGGCTCGCCCAGACCCGCCATCGACGTGGTGCAGGGGTACGGCGGCAAGGTGTTTGCCGATGTGACCTCCATCACCCTTGCGAAGAAGGCCGTGGCGGCAGGGGCCGACGGGCTGGCCTGCATCTGCGCGGGCGCGGGCGGGCATACCGGGGCGCTGTCGCCCTTCGCCTTCGTCTCGGCGGTGCGGGAATTCTTTGACGGGCCGGTGGTGGTGGGTGGCGGTATAACCGACGGCTACGGGCTGGCCGGTGCCATCGCGGCGGGGGCCGATTACGCCTATATGGGCACCCGCTTTCTGGCCGCCGACGAGAGCCTTGCGCCCGATGCCTACAAGGCGATGGTGGTGCAGGCGACGGTGGATGACCTGCTTGTCAGCCCGGCGATCACCGGCACCAATGCAAGCTGGCTCAAACCCTCGCTGATCGAAAACGGGCTGGACCCGGCCAACATGCCCGACAGCCCCGAACGTGCCTATGACAGCGGCCAGTCCTTCAAGGGCAAGCGTTGGTCGTCGGTCTGGTCAGCGGGGCAGGGGGTGGGCGCGGTGCGCGCGACAGAGTCGGTAGCGCAGATCGTGGAGCGGCTTGAACAGGAATTCAACGCCGCGCGCCTGCGCCTTTGCCCCACATCATGAATACCGACAACAAGGAGGCTGTGATGCCCCATAACCCGGCTAAAGCTGTCATCATCGACGCATTGCGCACCCCACGCGGGCGCGGCAATGCCAAGGGCGCACTGGCCGGGGTCAAGCCGGTTGACCTGTTGGCCGCGCCGCTGGCTGCATTGAAAGCGCGCCACGGCCTGACCGGCCCGCTGGCCGAGGCTGCATTCGGCTGCGTCACCCAGACAGCGGGGCAGGGGGCGAATATCGGCAAGCTGGCGCTGATCGCGGCGGGGTATGACGATGCCGTGCCGGGGCTGACGGTGAACCGGTTCTGTGCCTCGGGTCTCAGCGCGCTGCGCATCGCCGCGCTGGCCGCCGTGGCCGAGGACGGGCTGGCGATTGGCGGTGGCGTGGAAAGCATGTCGCAGGTGCCCATGGCCACTGACAAGGGCGCGCTGACCCATGACCGCGATTTTCAGGCGAGCGCCGGGCTGATCCCCATCGGCATTGCCGCCGATGCAGTCGCCACGCAGGAAGGGTTCACGCGTGCGGAACTGGATGCCTATGCCGCTGAAAGCCAGGCCCGCGCCGCTGGTGCGCGCTTTGGCGCGCTGGTGCCGGTCGCCGGGCTGGAAGCCGATGAAACCCCGCGCCCCGGCACCACGGCAGAGCGGCTGGCCGCGATGGAACCGGCATTCGCCGAGATGGGTGAGAAATGGGGCATTGACGCGATGCTTGCCAAACGGCTGGGCCTGCCGGGGATCGAGCATGGCCACCATGCGGGCAATTCCCCGGCGATGGCCGATGGCGCCTCGGTCGTGCTGGTGGGCAGCGCGGCGGCGGCGGCGCGGGCCGGGCTGAAACCCCGCGCGCGGATTCTGGCCACAGCGGAAGTCTCGGTGGACCGGGTCATGGCGCTGACCGGCGCGGTGGATGCCAGCCGCGCGGCGCTGGAAAAATGCGGGCTGAGCGCCAAGGATATCGACCTGTTCGAAGTCAATGAAAGCTTCGCGGGCCTGATGCTGCACTACCTGCGGCACATGGGCATCGGGGCCGAGCGTCTGAACGTCAACGGCGGCGCGATTGCGCTGGGTCATGCCATGGGGTCGACGGGCACCGCGCTTCTGGGCACGGCGCTGGACGCGCTGGAAGCGCGCGGCGCGCGGCGCGCACTGGTATCGGCCTGCGGTGCGGCGGGGCTGGCGAGCGCCATCGTGATCGAGCGGGTCGCATGAGCGACGCTGCCAAAACCCTTGATCTGGACCTGATGCGCGAGGCGATCTCGACCTCGACGCTCAGCCATGCGCTGAAATTCATCGGTGATCGCTGGACCGTGCAGGTGCTGATGGGTGCCTTCATGGGCATGAAACGCTTTGACGAGTTTCAGGAACAGATCGGCGTGCCGCGCCGCACCCTGTCTGACCGGCTGAAGATGCTGGTGCATCTCGATATCCTGCGCCCGCGTCTGTATCAGGAGCGCCCGGAGCGCTACGCCTATCATCTGACTCGCAAAGGCATGGCCCTTTACGGCATGGTGCTGATGGTCTGGGAATGGGAGGTGCAGTTCGGCAACCAGCGCCTGCCCCTGCCTACACGGCTGATCCACCGCACCTGCGGCCATGCCTTCCGCCCGCAGATGACCTGCACGGCCTGCGGCGAGCAGGTCACCATGCGCGATCTGGAATTCACCCTGCGCCCCAACCCGCGCCTGCCGCATGACACCGGCGAGCCTTTGCGCACGCCCAAGATATCCGCACAAGATGAAATCTATGCCTCGCTTGCTCTGCGCCTTGACCGTTGGTCGCTGCTGATTGTGTCGGCGATCACGCTGGGCTGCCGGTATTTCGATCAGCTGTCTTATGTGCTGCGCATCGGCACCGCCGTTCTCAGCCGTCGGTTGGCGACGATGGTCGAAACCGGGCTTTTGCAGGTCGCCACCGACCGCGACGACGGGCGCAGGCGGGTCTATCTGCTGACGCCTGCCAGCCGTGCGCTGTTTTCCTACATCATCCTTCTGGCGACCTGGGCCAATGACCACCAGTTCCACGAACCCAGCTCGATCCGCCCGCGCCACCGCACCTGCGGCGCACCGCTGCAACCGCGCGTGACATGCAGCCATTGCCACTCCCCCGTGCATGCCTGGGATGTCAGCTTCGAAACAGGAGAGCGCCCATGATGGGAGCGTTTGAGCTATTCGCGCAGGTTACGGTGAACGGCATTGCCACCGGCGCGATCTATGCGCTTGTCGCGCTGGGGATCGTGCTGATCTACAAGGCGACCGAAGTGCTGAACTTCGCGCATGGCGATATTCTGGTCTTTGCCGCATTTTCCGCCTGGGCCCTGATGAGCTGGTGGGGCCTGCCGTTCTGGGCGGCGCTTCTGATCGCGGCGGGGGCGGTGGGGGTGCTCAGCTACGGGCTGGATGCCGTGGTGATCCGCCGCATCGCCGGGCAGCCGCAGTTTGCGGGCGTCATGCTGACCATCGCGCTGGCCTTCATGATCCGCGGCATTGTCGGCATGACCTATGGCACCGAGGCCCAGACCATCGCAACGCCGTGGTCTGGCCAATCGACAACCGTGCTGGGCGTGGCGGTCGGGCATCTGTCGGTGGTGATCATGCTGGTGGTGCTGGCGATCACAGCCGGGCTGTGGCTGTTCTTTCGCCATACGAAACTGGGCATCGCCATGCAGGCCGCCAGCCAGAACCAGTTGGCCGCGCATCTCAACGGGGTGCGGGTGAAGCGGCTGAACTCGCTGGTCTGGGCGCTGGCGGGGGCGACGGCGGCGGTGGCGGGCATCTTTCTGGCACCGATTGCCTTTGTCGATACCAGCCTCTGGCTGATCACCCTGAAAGCGCTGGCGGCGATTGTTCTGGGGGGCTTCGGCAGCCTTCCGGGCGCGGTGATCGGCGGCATTCTGATCGGCCTGATCGAGCAATATGCGGGCGTGTACCTGCCGCACGGGTTCAAGGATATCGCGGCGTATCTGGTGCTGATCGCGGTGCTGATCATCCATCCGCGCGGGCTGATGGGCGAAGCCCATGGGCGGAGGGTCTGACATGCGCTTCGATTACCACACCCGCTACCGCCAGAGCTTCGCGCTGCTGAACTCGCCCGCATCCTGGGTGCTCTACGGCCTGCTGCTGGTGGCGCTGCTGGCGCTGCCGCAGTTCCTGTCCACCTATATGGTCGGTGAACTCAGCTATGTGCTGATCCTCTGCGTGGCCGCCATGGGGTTGATGGTGCTGACCGGCTTCACCGGGCAGATCAGCCTTGGCCATGCCGCTTTCGTGGCGATCGGGGCCTATGCCCATGCCTGGCTGATGGCGCAGGGCCTGCCGATGATCGTGGCGATGCCGCTTGCCGCCCTGATCGCGGGCTTTGCCGGGCTGGTGGTGGGGATACCGGCGATCCGGGTGCATGGCCTCTATCTGGCGATGGTGACGCTGGCATTCTCGGTCGTGGTTGAACAGGTGATCGGTCTGTGGCGGTCGGTCACCGGCGGGTTCACCGGCATGCTGGTGGCGCGGGCTGAGCTCTTTGGCCTCTCGCTCACCTCGCCGCGCGCGTTTTACTATTTCGCGCTGGCGGTGGTGGTGCTGGTACTGCTGGGGCTGTTGAACCTGCTGCGCTCAGGCATTGGCCGGTCGTTCACCGGCGTGCGCGATTCCGAGGCCGCGGCCTATGCGCTGGGGATCGACGTGGCGCGCGTCAAGGCCGGGGCCTTCGCGCTGTCGGCGGCCATTACCGGGCTGGCCGGGGCGATGATGGCGCATCATATCGGCTATCTGACGCCGGATGCCTTCACGCTGCTTCTGTCGCTCGATCTGGTGCTGATGGTGGTGATCGGGGGCTTGGGCAGCCTGCGCGGGGCCATTCTGGGCGCGATCCTGATCTCGATGCTGCCCAACGCCATTTCCGCGCTCAAAGGCTTCCTGCCCGCCGCCATGTCGCGCCAGTTCGGGCTTGAGATATTCGTGGCGGGTGCGGTGCTGGCCTTCTTTGTCTTGTTCGAGCCGCGCGGGCTGAATGGCCGCTGGCTGAAGATCCGCGCCTTTCTTGAAAGCTTTCCGCTTTATCGCCGCGACATGTTCCGCCGCCAGAAAACCTATATGAAATCGGAGCGTAACCGATGACCGCGCCCTTGTTGCACCTGGACCGTGTGGGGCTGGCTTTTGGCGGCTTGAAAGCGGTGTCTGATCTGACAATCGAGGTTCGGCCGGGCGAGGTTCTGGCGGTGATCGGCCCCAACGGCGCGGGCAAGACCTCGATGCTCAATCTGGTGACGCGGGTGTTTCGCGCCACCTCGGGGCAGATCCTGTTCAAGGGGCGTGATATCTCGCGCCTGCCGCGCCAGCAGATCGCGCATCTGGGCATCGCGCGCACCTTCCAGAATATCGAATTGTTCGATGCCGCGACGGTGCTCGATAACCTACTGCTGGGCCGCCACCGCTTTGGCGGCGGGCCGTGGTGGGCGCAACTGTTGCGCACCCCGTCCCTGACCCGGCTGGAAGAGGAACACCGCGCCCGCGTTGAATCGGTGATCGAGTTTCTTGACCTCTCAGTGTGGCGGGGCGCGATGGTCGGCGGGCTGCCCTACGGCGTGCGCAAGGTGGTGGAGCTGGGCCGCGCGCTGGCATCCGGGCCGGAGGTGCTGTTTCTCGATGAGCCGGCCTCGGGCCTGAACCCGGAAGAAACCCGCCGCCTGGCCTTCTGGATCGATGATATCCGAACCGATCTGGGCATCACGGTGGTGATGATCGAACACGATATGTCACTGGTCAACGCCATTGCCGACCGGGTGATCTGCATGGCGCAGGGCCGCGTTCTGGCGCAGGGCAGCCCGGCCGATGTGCAGGCGCATCCTGATGTCGTTGCCGCGTATCTGGGGGGCTGATCGCATGTTGCTGGAGGTGCAGAATCTGGAAACCTGGTATGGCCCCATCGCCGCGATGAAAGGCGTGAACCTGACCGTGGCTGAAGGCCGGATCGTGGCGGTTCTTGGCGCGAACGGGGCGGGCAAGACGACGCTACTGAACACGCTTGCGGGCGTGGTGGACCCGTTCAAGGGCGCGGTCCTGTTTGAGGGCACGCCGGTGCATGGGCTGGACGCAGACGAGGTGGCACGGCGCGGCCTCATTCTGGTGCCCGAGGGGCGGCAGGTTTACCCGTTCCTGAGCGTGGCCGAGAATCTGGCGATGGGGGCCTATGCCCGCCAGGACCGTGACGCGGTGGCCCGCGATACCGAGCGCGTCTATGGCTGGTTCCCCCGTCTGCGCGAACGGATGGGCCAGCACGCGGGGCTTTTGTCGGGCGGTGAGCAGCAGATGGTGGCGATTGGCCGGGCCTTCATGTCCAGCCCGAAGCTGTTGATGCTGGATGAGCCCAGCCTTGGCCTGTCGCCCCTGCTGACGCAGGAGATTTTCGCCATCATCCGCCGGATCAGAGACGAAACCGGCACCGCCGTGCTGGTGGTCGAACAGAACGCCGCCGTGGCGCTGAAGCATGGCGATGACGGCTATATCATGGAACTGGGCCGCATTGTCGCCGCCGATACCTGCGCTGCGCTGGCGCAAAAGGAAGACGTGCGCGATGCCTATCTGGGCGGCGGCGCGGACCACGGCACCAGCGGCACCAGACAACGCTGGACCCGCAAGCGGAACTGGCGCTGAGGGGGCGAACATGCAGCAAACCATCGATTTTCAGGGCCAGACCACCCCGGCGCGCGTTTTCCGCGACAGGGCGCGGGCATGGGGCACCCGCCCGGCGCTGCGTCACAAAAGGCGCGGGCTGTGGCAAAGCCTGAGCTGGAACGACTATTACACGCAGGCCCGCGCCTTCGGGCTGGCGCTGGCGGAAATGGGGGTTGGGCGCGGCGATTGCGTCTCTGTTCTGGCGGAAAACCGGCCGGAATGGCTGATTGCCGATATCGGCGCGCAATGCATGGGGTTTGTCGGCAACGGGGTTTACCCCACATCCTCGCCCGCGCAGGTCTGTCATGTGTTGCGCGATTCCGGCTCGCGCGTGCTGGTCGTCGAAAATCAGGAGCATCTGGACAAGGCGCTTGAGGTCCGCACGGAATGCCCCGCCTTGTTGCGCATCATCGTGATCGAGCGCGAGGGGCTGCGCGATCTGGCCGATCCGTCGATCACCTTCTGGGACGATGTGATCGCGCGGGGGCAAGAACTGGCCGCTACGCAGGCGGATACATTCGAGGCCGAGATTGACGCGGGCGAGCCCGGCGATCTGGCGTTTCTGGTCTATACCTCGGGCACCACCGGCGCACCCAAGGGCGCGATGATCACCAACCGCAATGTCATCTTCCAGATGACCAAGACCGGCGAGTATCTGGATGTCGGCCTTGGCGACAAATCGCTGTCGTTCCTGCCGCTTTGTCATATCGCCGAGCGCATGGCCTCGGTCTACAACCCGCTGGCGGTGGGGCTGGTGGTGCATTTCCCCGAAAACGCGGGCACCGTGGCCAATGATCTGCGCGAAGTGGCGCCGCATGTCGTTTTCGCGCCGCCGCGGTTCTGGGAAAAGATGCATGCGCAGATCGAGCTGTTCATGCGCGATGCGGTCGGCCCGGCGCGCTGGATGTACCGCCGGGCGCTGAAAAGCGGGCAGCCGGGGGTGGAGGCGCGCTTGCAGGGCCGCAAACCGCCCGCGCTGGCACCGTGGGACAGGCTGGCGCAATGGCTGGCGTTTCGCAACATCCGGGTGTTTCTGGGCTTGCAGAACTGCCGTTCGGCCCTGACCGGCGCGGCCCCCGTGCCGCCGGATCTGATCCGCTGGTTCCTGTCGATCGGGGTCGAACTGCGCGAGGCGTTCGGCATGACCGAAACCTCGGGCTTTTGTTCCTCGACCCCGCCGGGCGGTATCAAGCTGGGCTGGGCCGGGCGCTGTGCCGCGGGCACCGAAATCAGGGTCGGCGATCAGGGTGAAATTCTGGTGCGCGGCCCCAATGTCTTTGCCGGCTACCACGGCCAGCCCGACAAGACCGCCGAGACCATCGATGCCGAGGGCTGGCTGCATACCGGCGATGTGGGCGAGATTGACAGCGACGGCTATCTGGCGATCCGCGACCGTCTGAAGGACATCATCATCACCGCAGGGGGCAAGAACATCACACCCACGCAGATTGAAAGCCAGCTCAAATTCTCGCCCTTCGTGGCGGATGTGGTGGTGATCGGCGAGGGGCGCAAATATCTGACCGCGCTGGTGATGATCGATCAGGAGCACGTTGCGCGCTATGCGCAGGACAATGCCATCCCCTATACCGATTTCGCCAGCCTGACGCGGGTTGCGCAGGTGGTGGACCTGATCGGCAGCGAGATCGAACAGATCAACCCGCGTCTGGCGCGGGTTGAGCAGATCAAGGCGTTTCGCATCATCGACCAGTTGCTCACCGCCGAGGATGAGGAACTGACCCCCACCATGAAGCTCAAGCGCAAGGTGATTGCGCAGAAATATGCTGGCCTGATTGACAGCATGTATGCGCGCTGACCCTCAGGGCAGCGCCAAACCGAAGAAGCAAGGTTCATCTCAGGGAGGAGACCGGCCATGAACTTCAATCGTCGTCAGATACTTGCCACCGGCGGCGCTGCCTTGGCGCTTGCCACGGGGCTGCGCCCGCTGGGTGCCCATGCAGCGGGTGTCAGCGCCACCGAGATCGTTGTGGGCATGCACAGCGATCTCAGCGGCCCGGCCGCCGCCGGAATGCCCGCGCTGATCAACGCCACGCAACTGGCCTTCGATCAGGCCAACGCGGCCGGGGGCATCCATGGACGCCAGCTGCGCCTGATTGTCGAGGATAACGGCTCGCAGCCGCAATTGGCGGTGCGCGCGGTGCAAAAGCTGATCCGGCAGGATGATGTCTTTGCGCTGCTCAACCCCTTCGGTTCGGGCACCAATGCCGCCACGATCGGCATGGCGGTCGAAGAGGGGCGGGTGGTGTTCGCACCCTGGGGGGCGTCGGGCGTGTTCCATCAGATCGCGGGCAACAACCCGCTCCTGTTTACCACGGTGCAGAACTACAACACCACTACCCAGCGGGCAGTGGCATGGGCGCTGGAGAACTGGGGCGTGGAGCGGATCGGCGTGATCTATCAGGAAGGCCCGTTTGGCGACCTGATCCGCGCAGGCATCAACGGTGCGTTGTCAGAGGTGGGCATGAGCGTGACCGAAGAGGCCGCCTATCGCCCCGGCGATATCGACTTTTCCAGCCAGGTCGCCCGGCTCAGGGCCGCAAACTGCGATCTGATCGTGGCGGGCACCATCACCCGTGAAACAGTGGCGGTGGCGGCTGAGGTCAAGAAGCTGAACTGGGACGGCGTGAAAGTGCTGACCTCGATCCCCGGGCGCTCGTCGGTGGTGCTGCGGCTGGGCGGCGAGGATGTCGAGGGGCTGTACGGCGTCGGCGGCTGGCAACTGCATGGCGAGGATACCGAGGATGAAGGCGCGCGGGCCTTCATCGACGCTTATCAGGCGGCGCATGGTGCCTTCCCCGATGAAAACTCGGCCAACGCTTATTCCTATGCCAACTGGTTCCTGAAGATCGTCGAAGCCGCTGGCGAGGACCTGAGTGCCGACAGCTTCGCCGCCGCTGCTCAAAGCGTCACGCATGACGATTTCACCACCTATGGCGCATTCGCGTTCGAGAACAACCACGCCATGCCCGAGCTGATCCGGATCGAACAGGTGCAGGATGGCCGCTGGGTTTCGCTGTCCGATCCGATCTAGGCGTGCCCGGAAAGACAGCCGGGGCGCCGATGCCCCGGCTTGTTCTGAATGACGAAATGACGTTCCGAAATTATTGACGCCGCGCACCGGCTTGGCTAAGCCCGATGTCTGAAGAGGCAGGAAAGGGCAGTGGTATGTGGATCGACCAGATCGCACGCGGGCATGACCCGGACACCTGCGCCATCATCGACCATGACGGCGCAAGGCTGAGCTATGGTGCCCTGGAAACAGCGGTTGCGGATGCTGCGGCATGCCTGCGCGGGCAGGGCGTCAGGCCCGGCGACAGGGTGCTGCTGGCAGCCGAGAACTGTGCGCTTTTCGTGGTCGTCCTGCTGGCGGTTGTGAGGCTTCGGGCATGGTGCGTGCCGGTCAACGCCCGGATGGGCGCAAGCGAGCTGGACGCGATCATCGCGCATGCCGGGCCGCGCGCCTGCGTCTTCACCACTGCCGCTTCGGCGGATGCACAGGCTCATGCGGTGCGGCTGGGCGCGGTTGAACGGGGAAAGGTTGCAGGCGCGGTGCTTGTACTGAGCGCCGATCCCCATGCCCGCGCTGAGCCGCAGGACCAGACGCCAGAGGCACAGGTGGCGGCGATGCTTTACACATCGGGCACGACCGGGCAGCCCAAGGGCGTCATGCTGACCCATACCAATCTGGCTTTCAATGCGATGATGGCGGCGCGGATGCGCGCATTGACCCCGGATGACGAGGTGCTGGTGGTTTTGCCCGGCACGCATGTCATGGCACTGTCCACTGCCATTCTGGCTGCCTTGATGGCCGGTGCGCGGATGCGCCTGCTGGCGCGTTTCACGCCGCAAGCGGTGCTGGACGCGCTGGCCGACGGCGTCAGTATCATGCCGGCGGTGCCGGCGATGTATGACCAGATCCTGCGTCATCTCGATGCCAGCGGCGCATCCCTCGATGCGCCGGACCTGCGACTGATCGGCACCGGCGGCGCACCGCTGGACCCGGGATGGAAAGCGCGGATCGAGGCGCGGTTCGGTCTGGTTCTGAACAACGGCTATGGCCTGACCGAGGCCGGGCCGGGGATATCCTCGACCGCGCTGGGGCCTGCGCGCGCCGACAGCTCGGTGGGCTATGTCTATCCCGATTGCGCGGTCCGTATCGACAGCCCGGCCGCCGATGGCGTGGGCGAGTTGCTGGTGCGTGGCCCCAATGTGATGAAGGGCTATTACCGTAACGCGCAGGCCACGGCGCAGGTGATCGATGCCGAGGGTTTCCTGCACACCGGCGACCTTGCGCGGATGGACCCTGACGGTGCCCTGCATATCGTGGGCCGCAACAAGGAGTTGATCATCCGTTCCGGCTTCAACGTCTATCCGCCCGAGGTGGAGGCTGTGCTTTCAGCCTGCCCGGGGGTGATACAGGCCGCCGTTGCCGGGCGCCCGGTGCCGGGCAATGAAGAGGTGATCGCCTTTGCCATCACCGACGGCACGCTGAGCGCGCAGGCGTTGCGCGACTGGGCGCGCGACCGGCTGACGGGCTACAAGGTGCCCGCGCATGTGGTGCTGGTCCCCGAGATGCCGGTGACCGCCGCCGGCAAGGTGCGCAAGCATGAACTGCTGGCCCGGCACGCTGCGGAGCTTCCCGGGGCCTGAGCCCGTTATGGGCGGGGCAGGGGGGCGTTGCCCCCCTCTGGGCCTTTGGCCCATTCACCCCCCAGGATATTTTCAAACAGATGAAAGGGCGGCCGGGCAAACCTCAGTCAATGTAGCGGAATGTCCCGGTGGCGCGGGCCAGTTCCTTGCCGGTATCGTCGCGCACGCTGCCCTCGGCAAAATAGATCTTGCGCCCCCCGCCGACGCGTTGGCCCTCGGCGATCAACCGGGTGCCATCGGGCACCGCAAGATAGCTGACATTCAGGTTCAGCGTGACCGCCCGGCGCGGGGGCTTCCCTTCACCCGCAAAGCACCCGGCGGCCCCCATTGCATTGTCCAGCAGCAGCGCATGAACCCCGCCATGGGGAATATTGGCTGCATTCATCAGATCGTTGCGCAGGTCGAGGGCGAAGCGGGCATGGCCGTCGGTCATCGACAGCTTGCGAAAACCGATCAGCCACTGGAAAGGATTATGCGGCGACAGGGCATCGCCGGGGTCAGCAGGCGGGGTGGTGGGGATGTCAGTCATCGGCAAGCGGCCTCAGAGCCAGGCTTTGTGCAGCGCGCAGAAGCCGGGGGGCATAGGTTTCCATCAGTTCGTCCTGGGGGTTGAGAAAGGCAAAACCGCCAACATTGAGGGCATAGACCCGCCCCCCCTGCATCGGTCGCACGGGTACGGCGAGGCCGTTGATCTCCTTGCGCCATTCGCCGAAAGAGGTGCAGAACCCATGCGCGGCGAAATCGCTGCGCGCGCGGTCAAGCCCATGGCGCAGCCGGTCCTGTTCGGCCGGGTCGGCACTGGTGTCGATTGCCTCTTGCAGCAACGCGGCCTGCTGGTCATCGGGCAGCGCCATCAGCAGCGCCCGCCCGATCGCGGAATGGAAAAGCGGCACCTGCCCGCCGAGGTGAAACGCCATGGCGACGGAGTCCGGTGCGCGGTGAGTCACCAGATAGACCATCGACAGGCCATAGCGTTCGCCCAGTGCCGCGGCGACATTAGGATTGTCGCCCAGGCAGACCGCGGCCAATTCGATCTCGGCGCGTTCGCGTAACGGCATGGCGGACAGCGCGCCGTAACCCAAAGCCATGACACCCGCGCCCAGCCGGTAATCGCCGCCCGGTTCATCCTGCACCAGATAGCCAAGCTTGCACAGGGTATAGGTCAGGCGGGTGACGGTGGGTTTGGGCAATCCGGTGCGCGCGGCGAAAGCATGATTCGTCAGGTAGATCTCGTTGCGCCGAAAACAGCGCAACAGGTTGAGGCCGCGGGCCAGGGCCGAAACGAACTTGGGGTCGCTCTCGTCGGTTTCGGCCGGTGAGGTGTCAGGCTCAGCCATGCGCGTGGGCCGGAAAAAGGGGATGCGGATGGGTCAGGGCGTAGCTCCTGTAAGTTTCGGAACGATGTTTCGTTAAACAGAATAGACGCGCGGCGGTTGCGCCGCAACCGTCTGTGCCGCTCATGATGTGGGTATTGGCGGGCGCGGGCGGATGGTGACGTTGTCGCGACTCACCCAGCCGCCACAATGCGAGCAGCGAAAGCGCGCTTTCAGAAGTTGGCCGCAGTCATGCACCAGCAGTTCCGGCGGTGGCTGGGTGCCGTTGCACCAGCGGTCCCCCCAGGCGCTGATGCTGACGAGCAGAGGATAGAACGCCTCGGCGCGCGGCAGGATTGAATATACCAGCCGCCGACCCTCGGGCTCTTCATGGACCATGCCCAGCGTGCGCAACTTCTCAAGCCGGCCACGCACCACCGGCAGCCCCAGTGCCAGATCATCGGCCAGCGCCTGAATATGCGCAGGCGCCTGAAACAATCGCCAGAGGATTTCGTTGCAGGGGATGTCGCCGACCAGCGAAGCCGCCACCAGCCCGCCACCCTCGCCTGCCGCCGTGATGGCCGCATCATTGCGGCGTGACAGCCGCGCGCGGGGCTCTGTATCGAACTGCGGCGGATCGGCGGGGGTGACCTGAACCGAGGCACTGGTGACCGGCCCGTTGCAATGGGTGCAGTGGAAGCGGGCCGACAGGACATTGCCGCAACTATGCACGATGTCGAAGGGCAACACATCGCCGTCGCCCGGATTGGCCTGATGCCAGAGCCAGACGGAGTACATCGCGTCCTGCAGATCGAAGGCCTTGGCGGTGGGGACGTATTCAAGCGTGGCATGGCCGGGGCTGACGGGGCGGCGATACATCATCGCCTCGCGGCACAGATGCGTCAGCCGCAGCGACAGGGTCTGCCGGGGGATGTTCAGCGCCCGCTGAAAGACGCTGAAACGCCGGGTGCCGTTGAAGGCTTCCTTCAGGATCAGCATGGTCCAGGGATCGCCCAGCACGTTGAGCGCACGCCGGAGCGCGGTGGCAGGGGGCTGGTTGATTTGCTGTTCCGGATTCTGGAGCACGGGCAGGGTCCTTTGCCCCGGCACAATGCACGCGGGGCGGCGGAAATCAACCGCCCCGCCGTTCTGTCACGAAGGCCAGATCTGCTTGCCGTCCACCCAAGTGGTGTGGAACCCGATACTGATACGGCGCGGGATCTTCACCTTGGCGATCGGTTTGGTGATGTCTTCGGCATCAAAGATCAGACAGGCCGAGGACCAGTCATTGCTGTCGGTGACAAACATCACCGGGTAAGCCTTGCCCTCGCCCGTGGCCGGGTCGGCATTGACCGAGGGTGCCACCGGCGCCTCGGATCCATAGACCCCTTCGCCATAATCGTAGCGCTGGGTGCTGCCCGTCTCCAGGTCATAGCGCAGCAGGCCGTTGAAGGTCTGGCAGCGGCCCTCAAGCGAGCCTTCCTGCGCGACGGGGATGATCTGGTTGAACGAATAGCGTGATTTGCGGCCCATGTAGTTGCCGTTGACGGTGGGGAATTCGGTGTTCGCATCGTCCAGCATCCCCTCGCTGACAGCACCCGTGCGGGTGTTGAAGGACCAGCGATACATCACATGGCTGCGGCGGCGGTAGGCCATCATCGAGGCCAGGTGCTGATCGCGCGCATCCTTCACCGGCATCGGGTCTTCCTGCCGGCAGCCCAGCATATGCACCCACTCGCCCTCTTCCCAGGCGTTCGAGATATGCAGGATGTAGCAGGGTTCGCATTCGAACCACTGCACCTTGTCCGAGCGCCCGAAACGGTCGATCAGGCCAAAACGCGCGGGCTGGTCACGGTGGAAATCCATCACCCGGCGGCCGTGTTTCTTCAGGATGTCGACATCATGATAGAACGGCAGGTCATGCAGGATGGCGTAATTCTCGGTCAGGCCCATGTCATGCGGCGAGCGCGGGCCTTGCAAGTCGATGTCGATGTCGAACTTCAGGTTGCCCTGCGCATCGGCCATGCCATAGCTCATGTAGGGCGGCTCGTCCTGATAGTTGAAGAAGAACAACTCGCCGGTCCAGGGGTCAGTCTTGGAATGGGCTGAAACCGAATGGTGCAGCTTGCCGCCCAGCGTTTCGCGGCCCGTGGTTTCCAGCGTCAGCGGGTCCACCTTGTAGGGGTCGCCAGCCATATACCAAAGCGACAGAAGGTTGCCGTTGTGAAAGATCACATCGGTGTTCGAGACATCCTTGATCGGTGAGCCGGGCAGACGGAAATCATAGGGCCCGGCCAGCCCCGGCCAGATCGCCTTGCCCGCCTTGTCCTCGACAATAAACGCCCCGTTGCGCAGCCATTTCTGTTTGAACCACGCCTTTCCGTCACGAAAGTAGATCGCCCGCAGCATCGCATCACCATCATAGTAGTGATACTTGCTGTTCACCGGCTCGAACCGTTGCGACGGCCCGTTCATCACGTAGGCGCCGCACAGATCGGCCGGGATTTCTCCCTCGACCTCCAGATCATCGGCTTCGTATTCCACATTCGTGGGGGCGAAGGCGCCGTGCAGATAGGGGTGATCGTAGCGCCAGATCCAGTCCGGGGCATCGGGCGGGGGCGTGCCGTCGGGTGCGAACTGGCGCACATTGGCAGCGGTAACGGCGAGCGGCGTGTCGTGGGACATCTTCGGGCCTCCGGCGGAATCATTATCTAACTAGACCGTGTATCGGGCGTGATGGCCGGTCTGTCAAGGAAGATAATCGTAAGTAGACTGCTTTTGACTGCGTTTTCGGGCCGAAATCGGCGCAAATGTCAGAAAATCAGGGCATTTACAGCGGCAGTTATTCCGATAGCCAAAACACAGTTCTGATATTCATCATTCCTCTTGCCAGATTCCCTGTTTTGGTCTAGCAGTGTTCACAACGAGGGAGGAGCCATGACCACGATCGCCTGCATACCCGGCTTGCTGTGCACCCGCGCGGTCTATGATGCCTTTGTTGCGGCCCTGCCGGATCGTGATGCGGTCCTGCGCCTGGGCCTGCCTGATTCGGATGATTTCGAGACCATTGCCCGGCAGCTTGCCAGCCAGATTCCCGATGGCGCGGTGCTGGTCGGCATGTCGATGGGCAGTTATCTGGCGCTCGCCATCCAGCGGTTGCGGCCGCAGGCGGTGGCGGGTCTGGTGCTGATCGGCACCAACGCCCGCGCCGACACGCCCGAAGCTGCGGAAAGCCGGCGCAAAGCCGCCAAATGGGCGCAAAAGGTCGGAATGCAGCCTCTGGCGGACAGTCTCACCGACCTGATGCTGGGCAGCGGACAAAGCGCCGATCGCGCGCTGCGCGAGCAGATCGCCGACATGGCCGAGGCTACCGGCGCCGCTGTTTTCGCCCGCCACCAGCATGCCCTCGCCACCCGGCCCGATCAGCGCTCTGCCCTGCCTGCAATGGCATGCCCGGTTCTGGTGATCACTGGCAGCGAGGATGCCATCACCCCGCCCGCCGTCGGCGAGGAAGTGGCGCTTTCCGTGCCACGGGGCGCGCAGATCATCATCCAGGGTGCGGGCCATCTGCCGCTACTGGAGGCGCCGCGACAGGTGGCGAGCCTTGTTACGCGCTTCCTGGCCGATTTACCAAAGAACGAGAGCCTGACCGCATGACCATTGCTGACCGCCTGCGCCAGTTGCGCCTGCCCGCCTTTGCCGCGCCGATGTTCCTTGTCTCGTCGCCAGAACTGGTGATTGCCAGTTGCCGCGCAGGGATTGTCGGCAGCTTTCCCGCGCCCAACCTGCGCACCAGCGCCGAGGTGGGGGAATGGATGCGCCAGATCAACACCGCACTCAGCGAACCTGCCACCACTCCCTGGCCCACAGCCCCCTGGGCGCTGAACATGGTGACCCATTCCACCAGCCCGCGCCTGCCCGCCGATCTGGAGCAGGTGGCCGAACATCAGCCCCCCATCGTCATCACCGCTCTTGGCAGCCCCAAGCCCGTGATTCCCACGGTGCACAGCTATGGCGGGTTGGTCTTTGCCGATGTGATATCCGAGGAGCTGGCGCGCAAGGCGGCGGATGCGGGCGTTGACGGGCTGGTTCTGGTCTGCTCGGGCGCGGGCGGGCATACGGGCGAGCTGAGCCCGCTGGTCTTTGTCGAGCGGGTGCGGCGTTTCTTTGATGGCCATATCGCGCTGGCCGGGGCTATCAATACCGGCGAGGCGATTCTGGCGGCGCAGGTTCTGGGCGCGGATTTCGCCTATCTGGGCACGGCGTTCATTCCCGCGTTTGAGAGCCACGCAAGCAAGGATTACCGCCAGATGTTGATCGATTGCACTGCGCGCGACCTTATGGTGACACGCGCCTTCACTGGCGCGCGGGCAAGCATGCTGGTGCCGTCGATGAAGCGGATGGGGCTGGACCCCGCCGAGATCGAGTTCAAGGTGGCGAAGTTCAATTTCACCGGGCGGCAGAATGAAAAGGTGAAACCCTGGAGCGGCATCTGGGGCGCAGGGCAAGGGTTGGGCCGGATTGAACAGGTGGAACCGGCCGCCGATATCATCGACCGGCTGGCGCGTGAATACGACGCCGCGCGCCGCCGCACCGCGGAGCTTTGCGCATGATCCCCTTTCCGTCCGATCAGGCCGCGCGCTACCGGGCCGAGGGGCATTGGGGCGATCTGTCACTGCCGCAGATGTTCGCGGAGACCTGCGCGCGCGTGCCTGACCGCCTGGGCCTGATCGACGCGCCCAACCGCGCCGAGGTATTCGAGGGGCCGCCCCGCCGCCTGACCTATGCGCAGATGGAAGCCGAGGTCGCGCGCTACGGCGCTATCCTGCAGGCGGAGGGGCTGGGCAAGGGATCGCTGGTTGCCACGCAACTGCCCAACATTGCCGAGATGATCCTGATCTATCTGGCGATTGCCCGGATCGGTGCGGTTCTCAGCCCCATTTCCATGGCCTACCGGGCCGCTGAACTGCGCGGGCTGGCGCAGGTGGCAAAGTTCGATGCCTATCTGTCCGTCGGCACCCTGCGCGGCCAGCCCTTCTATGAGGAACGGCTTGCGGCACTTCCGGCAGAGGTTCAGCGGTTGGGGCTGGGCAGCGACCTGCCCGAGGGCGTCACGCGGATCGACACGCTCACACCTGACCAAACCGCCATGCCGGTGACGGTGGAAGCGGATGATCTGTTCGCGGTATTCTGGACCTCGGGCACCGAGGGCGTGCCAAAGGCCGTGCCCAAGACGCATAACAACATGATGGCTAGTTCGCTGGGGGCATGGCGCATTCTGGGCCTGCCGGATGGCGCGAACATTCTGGCGCCGTTCCCCTTCGTGAACGCCGCCGCAATGGGCGGGCTGATGATGTGCTGGATGCGAACGGCGGGCGCGCTGATCCTGCACCACCCGTTCGAGATCGGCACCTTTCTGCGCCAGCTCGCGCAAGAGGATATCGCCTATACGATGGTCGCACCTACCGTGCTGGTCTATTTGCGCGACAAGGCTGCGGACCCGCAGCTTCATCCCGCCCTGCACCGGATGCGCGCCATCGGCACCGGCTCGGCCCCGCCTGACCCTGAGGTGTTTGCCTTCTTTCAGGACAGTTTCGACATTTCCGTGCTCAATTTCTTTGGCTCGAACGAGGGCGCGCAGCTCTGTTCCGGCCCTGACAGCGTGGCCGACCCTCGCCGCCGCGCGCGGTTCTTTCCGCGCGATGGCGATGAGCATTGGACAGATGGCGTCGGCCTGCGCACCGCCAATGGCGGCACGTTCAAATTGGTCGATCCGGCCTCGGGCGCGGTCGTCACCGAGGCCGGCGGGCTGGGTGAGATGTATATCCGGGGACCGGCGCTGCTGCCCGGCTATTATTCGCGTGCAGGCTATGACCGTTCGAAATTCGATGCCGACGGGTTCTTTGCCACCGCCGATCTGTTCCAGATTTCCGATTGCGGCCGTTTCATCCGCTTTCATGCCCGCGCCCGCGAATTGATTGTGCGGGGCGGCATGAAGATATCGCCGGTGGAGCTGGATGGTTTTCTGGCGCCGCTGCCGGGCGTGCGTGAGCTGGCGGTGGCACCCTTTGCCGATCCGCAGATGGGTGAAAAGGTTTGCCTGTTCGCGGTCATGGCGCCGGGCGAAAGCCTGACACTGGCCGAGGTGCAGGCATTCTGCGACCGCAACGGGCTGGCCAAGTTCAAATGGCCAGAGCGGCTGATCCTGTGCGATACCCTGCCACGCACTCCCCTCGCCAAGCTGGACCGCAAGGCGCTTGCCCGCCGACTGGCCGATGACCCTGCTTTTCAACATGGAGCCGAACATGCCTGAACCCGTATACATCCTTGGCGGCGCCCAGACCGATTTCGCCCGCAACTGGCACCGCGAGGGGCTGGGCATTGATGCGATGATGGCAGAGGTCCTGGAAGCCGGTCTGCAATCCACCAGCCTCGAACACCGCGACATTCAATGTGTCCATGTCGGCAATTTCACCGCCGAGCTGTTTTGCGGGCAGGGTCAACTTGGCGGGCTGGTGGCGTCGATGCACCCGGACCTGTCGGGCGTGCCGACCTCGCGGCATGAGGCCGCCTGTGCCTCGGGTTCGATGGCGCTTCTTGCCGCCAGCGCCGAGATCGAAGCCGGGCGCTATGATCTGGTCTGCGCGTTAGGTGTGGAATACATGCGTAACGTGCCGGGCCAGCGCGCCGCCGAATATCTGGGCGCCGCTGCCTGGGCCGGGCGCGAATGGCAGGATGCAACCTATGTCTGGCCTGCTGCCTTCAACGATCTGATCAGCGCCTATTCAGAGAAATACGGCACCGTCGATTACGCCCATCTGGGCGAGATCGCGCGTATCAACTATGAAAACGGTCGCCGCAACCCCTATGCCCAGTCGCGCAAATGGCAGTTCAACGAGCGTTCCTTCACCGAGGATGACGAGGCCAACCCGGTGATCGAGGGGCGCGTGCGGCGCAATGATTGCGGGCAGGTGACCGATGGCGCGGCGGTGGTTTTTCTGGCCTCGCGCCGCTTTGCCGAAGCCTATGCAAAGAAACGCGGGCTGAAGCTGTCGGACCTTGCGCAGATCGAAGGTTGGGGCCACCGCACCGCGCCGATGATGCTGCGCGAAAAGCTCGAGGAAAGCCGCAATTCGCGCTTCGTGCTGCCGCAGGTGCATCAGACGATCCGCGAGGCCTTTGCGCGGGCGGGCATCGACAGCGCGTTTCAACTGGACGCAATTGAAACGCATGATTGCTTTGCCATGACCGAATATGCCGCGATCGACAGCTACGGCATCACCGAACCCGGAGAAAGCTGGAAGGCGGTCGAAGATGGCACAATCGCCGCAAACGGGCGGCTGCCGATAAACCCGTCCGGCGGGCTGATCGGGCTGGGCCATCCGGTCGGTGCGACCGGTGTCCGGATGATGCTGGACGGTTACCGCCAGGTCACCGGCCAGGCGCAGGATTGCCAGGTCGAGGGCGCGCGGCGCGTGGGCCTTCTGAATATCGGCGGCTCTACCACCACCATTGCCAGCTTCGTCGTGGGGCGGGCGGCATAACCCCGCACCCGGGGAGGGTGCGCGGTTCAAGCTAAAAACATCAGGGAGGAACCCATGCTGAAACAAACCTTTACCGGCCTTGTTGCCGGTCTTGCCCTGGGGGCAGCCGCCGGGGCGGCGCAGGCGCGCGAACTGGCCTTCGCGGTCTTCATTCCCGCCGCGTCCCCCACGGTTCGGGCAATCTATGAGCCCTGGGTCGAATGGTTCAACCAGGAAGCCGCCGAAGACGGGGTCTCGATCCGGCTTTATGCCGGTGGCACGCTGGGCCGCAACCCGCTGGCACAGGCTGAAATGGTGCGCGACGGCGTGGCAGATATCACGCTGACCGTCCCGTCCTATACCCCCGGCGTTTACCCCGATTACGACATCTTTGAGCTGCCGGGCTTTGCCAATGACACGCGCGAAGGTTCGATTGCAGCGATGGAGATGCAGCGCGAGGGGCTGTTGCGCGGCTATGAGGATTTTCATGTCGTGGCGATGTATTCCTCTGGCAGCTACATGATCCATTCGCGCAACCCCGTGGCCGCGTTCGAGGATATCGCCGGGCAGCGGCTGCGCGTGGCAGGCCAGATCCAGACTGCGGTGGTGGAGGCGCTTGGCGGCGTGCCACAGAACATGGGCGCAGGCGAAATGGCCGAGAATATCGACCGCGGCCTGATCGACGGGGCGATGACCGATGCCTCGGTCGCGCGGACTTTTCGGGTGACGGATGTCACGCAGCACCATTACGACGCCAATCTGGGCGTTCTGGTCTTTGCCATCGTGATGAACCGCGGCGTCTACGAGGGTCTGCCGGACGGGGTGAAAGACCTGCTGGCGCAAAGCGGCGACTTTATCGTCGCGCGCCAGATCGAGAACTATGGCCCGGCCATCGCGCGCAATCTGGCAGACTGGGAGGCAGACCCCGAACGCACCGTCACCTACCCTGACGAGGCCGACCGCGCCCGCATCATGGACGCGGTGCAACCGGTGATCGACCAGGTGGCGGCTGCGGCCTCGGACGGGCTGATCGAGGCCTATCAGGCCAAGCTGGAAGAGATCCGCAGCCGTTGAAACGGCGGGGCCGGAGCCAGAATCCGGCCCCTGTTTCACCACCCCGCCCCCGCACCGCCCCCTGCCCAAGGAGCGCATCACCATGGCACGCCTTGAACACTATATGCTCCTTGTCACCCGCACAGCGGCTGTTCTGGGGGTCTTTTTCCTGCTGATGGTCGCGCTTTTGTCGGTGGCCGATATCATCGTGCGCGAAATTCAGGGTCGCCCGATCCGGGGCGCGAATGACATCGCGCGGCTGCTGACCATCATTGTGATCGCCGCCTGCTTTCCCGCCGGTCTGCTGGAACGCCGCCAGATCAAGGTAGCGCTTCTGGGCACCCTTCTGCCTCCGCTGGCCAATCGCGCGCTTGAGGTGCTGGGCGCGGCGCTCACGCTGCTGATGTTTGCCTTCATCGCCTATTACGTCACGCTTTATGCCCAACGGGTCACGGCCAGCGCCGAATATACGATGGTTCTGAACATTCCCATCGCGCCCTGGTGGTGGGCGGCCAGCGCCTGTTTCTGGGCCTGCATCCCGGCGCAGGCTTTCGTCATCGTCGCCGAGGCCCTTGGCCAGCCACCCAGCAAGATCGAGGACTGAACCAATGGATCCGCATATCATCGGGCTTATCGGCATGGGGCTGATGCTGGCCATGATCTTCCTGCATGTGCCGATTGGCGTGGCAATGGGGCTGGCGGGGGTGTTCACCTTCGGCATGATCCGGGGCAACTTTGGCCCGGCGCTGACCCTCTTTGGCACCGAAACCGTGGGCAAGGTCGCCTCGATGGAGCTGGCGGTGGTGCCGCTTTTCCTGCTTATGGGCGCGTTTGCGACAGTCGGGGGGTTATCGTCTGACCTCTATCGCATTGCCTATGCCTTTGTCGGCCATATGCGCGGCGGGCTGGCGGTGGCCACCATCGGCGGCTGTGCGGGGTTCGGCGCGGTCTGTGGCTCCTCCATCGCCACGGCCACCACCATGACCCGCGTCGCCATGCCCGAGATGAACAAGCGCAACTACTCCGAGCGGCTTTCGACCGGCTCCATCGCCGCGGGCGGCACGCTGGGCATGCTGATCCCGCCGTCGATTATTCTGGTGCTCTACGGCGTGCTGACCGAGCAGTTCGTGAAAACCCTGTTTGTCGCCGCGCTGATCCCGGCCGTTCTGGCCGTGGTTCTGTATGTCGTCACCATCTGGATCGTGGTGCGCCGCAACCCCGAACTGGGCCCGCCGGGCACGGAACTGCCGTGGTCCGAGGTGGGGCGCGCGCTGATCAATGGCTGGGCGGCGATCTTGCTGATGATCACGGTCACCGGCGGGATCTATGCCGGTGTGTTCTCGGTCAACGAATCCGCGGCGGTGGGGGCGGTGCTGGCCTTTGTCATTGCCCTGCTGCGCGGGCGGCTGACGCTGAAGAACTTCTGGTCAGCGCTGCGCGACACGGCGGCGACCACCTCGATGATCTATCTGATGATCATCGGCGCGTCGATCTTCACCTATGCCGTCACCCTTTCGGGCCTGCCCGAAATGATCGTCAACGGCATCCGCGATACCGGCCTGCCGGGTATCTGGGTGGTGGTGCTGTTGATGCTGATGTATATCGTGCTGGGGTCGATCTTCGATACGATCTCGTCGATGGTGATCACCATTCCTTTCGTCTTTCCCTTGATCATCGGCTACGGGTTTGACCCGATCTGGTGGGGCATCCTGACGGTGATGGTGATCGAGATCGGCATGGTCACGCCCCCTGTGGGGATCAATGTCTTCGTGATGAAGGCGATGCTGCCGAACACCACGTTGCGCACCATTTACGCCGGTGTCATGCCATTTCTGGCGGCCGATCTGGTGCGGCTTGTGCTGGTGATCGCCTTCCCGGCGCTGAGCCTTGTGCTGGTCGATTACTTCGCCCTGCCACGCTGACACTTCGCCCCGCCCGCAACGGCGTCTCTGGCCATGCGCCCTGCTGTTCCGTGTCTGGCGGGGCGCGCGCCCATTTCCGCCTTTCCAGCCCGTTTATTGTGCACTCGCAACCGTTTGCTGCCTCTGATAGCAAGGCAGGATAGCAATTCATCCGGGAGGCGGGATGCGCAACCTTGAAACGCTCAATGCGCGCGAAACGCCGCTGGCGATCTTGTCAATCTGCCTGGGCGTCGCCTTTCTGATGGCCAATGATGCGCTGGCCAAGCTGCTGACGGATCGCTACGCGCCGATCCAGATCATCTTTGTGCGCAATCTCATCGCCGTGCCGATCATCGCCGCAATAATCGTCAGTTCGCTGGGCGCCCATGCACTGCGCACCAGGCATCTGCGCGTCCATGCGTTTCGCGGTATGCTGATGGTCACGGGGGGCTGGCTGTATTTTGTCGGGCTGATGCATCTGCCTCTGGCCGATGCGACATCGCTGGTGTTCTCGGCGCCGATCTTCATCACCGCGCTGTCCATGCCGCTACTGGGCGAGCATGTCGGATGGCGGCGCTGGGGGGCTGTGCTTCTGGGCTTTGTCGGGGTTCTGGTGATCGTACGGCCAGGCGGCGCGACATTCCAGCTTGCCTCGCTTCTGCCCATCGGCACTGCGGTTTTCTATGCGTTGTTCATGATCAGCGCCCGCTGGATCGACCGTTCGGAACGGATGATAACGATGATGCTGTTCGCCATGCTGTTCCCGCTTCTGTATGCCGCGCCCGCCGCCTTCATGGTCTGGACCCCGGTGCAGCCCACCGATTTCGGCCTCTTTCTGGCAGCGGCGGTTCTCGGAAGTCTGGCGCTGGCGCTGATCGGACAGGCGTTCCGCATGGCCCCGGCGGCGATTGTCGCGCCGTTCGATTATACCGCGCTGGTCTGGGCCGCCGCGCTCGGCTGGCTCATCTGGGGCGACCTGCCCGGCTTCTGGACGATCGTCGGCGCCGCGATCATCGTGTGCAGCGGTATCATCATCATCCTGCGCGAGGCACGCCAACCGGAGTGACTGCGCCCTCAGCTTCGCCTGATGAACATCAGCGCCACTGATGCGGCCAGCGCTAACCCGGCGGTCAGCCAGATGGCATTCAACCCCCAGGCCGTGAGCGCGGCACCAAAGATCAGGGGCGCGGCGGCCTGAAGGATGCGCGCCGGGGCGTTCAGCCAACCCACCCGTTGCCCATAGCCCGCCGGGCCAAACAGCGCCAGCGGCAGCGTGCCTTTGGCGATGGTGAGAATGCCGTTGCCTGCGCCATGAACCAGCGCGAAGACATAAGCGGCAGGGCCACCGAACCCGACCAGCGCCACGGCGGCGACCGGATGCGCGACCGCCGCCAGACGTGCAGAGGCCAGCGGATGGAAGCGGCGCAGAAGGCTGAACTCCAGTACCCTTGCCGCCACCTGTGCCGGGCCGATCAGCGCACCCGCTGCAATCGCCACGGCCGAACTGGCACCCGCCGCCTGCAAGAGGCCCGGCAGATGGGCGGCCATGGCCGTTGCGTTGAACCATGTGGCGGCAAAGACAAAGGCCAGAAGCACCATCGCCAGACGCGGCGGCCCGGAAGGCGGTGCATCTTCGCCGGGAGCGGTAGATGGGGCAGGGGTTTCGGTTGCCCTGGGCAGCACTGCGTTCAGGGGCAGCGCCAGAAACAGATGGATCAGCGCCCAGCCCAGGCAGGCTTCGCGCCAGCCCCATGTGGCCAGCATCAGGCCAGACAGCGGCCAACCGACGGTGCTGGCAAAGCCCGCGATCAGGGTGATGCCGGTGATCGGCCCGCGCGCATCGCGCCCATAGATCCCTGCCAGCGTGGCAAACCCGGCCTCATACAACCCGATCCCCATGCCCAGCCCGATCACCGCCCAGCCCAGATACAGGATCGCCGGCACCGGGGCGGATGCGAGCACGGTCAGCCCCGTCGCAAAGATCAGGTTGGACAGCATCAGCACGCCGCGCCCGCCCAGCCGGTCAATCCGTGCACCCGCCCAGGGGCCGACCATGGCCGAAACCACCATCGCCATTGAAAATGCGCCAAACACCCAGACCGGCGACAGCCCGAAGCTTTGCGCCATCGGCACCGCCAGAACGGCCGGGATATAGTAGCTTGACGCCCAGCTGACCGTCAGGGAACTACCTAGGGCGGCAACGGTCACGCCGCGCCGTCCGGGCGAAAGTCTTGGGATCATCCGTTTGCCTCAGGCGGGTATCGGCGACAAGAACAACACGAGTCGCTTTCCTGTCATGCCATAATCCAAAGCTGGAACAACAGGCCCGATGCGAATGCACCGCAGAGCGACAGGGTAATATAGAGCGCGAAAACCTGTGGACGCGCCAGTGCCCAGACCGCCATCGCCGCCGGGATCGAGGTGACACCACCGGCCACCAGAAATGCCAGCCCGGCCCCCGGCGCCATGCCCTGACCGATCAGCCCGCCCACCAGCGGCAGCGCGGCATAGCCGTTCAGATAGGCCGGAACGCCCACCAGTGTTGCGGTGACGATGGGCATCAGGCCGGTGCCCCCCAGCGCGGCGGTGACGGTCTCGGCCGGGATCCAGGCCAGCATCAGGCTTTCGAGGATGAAGGCCAGTGTCAGCCATTTGGCCAGAAAGAGCATTGTGGAAAGCGCGGTTTTGCCGAATTTCGCGCGCCGCTCGGCCTCGGCCCAGAAACGCCAGACCACAGGCTTTGGCGCACGCACTTTCGACCCGCCGCAGCCGCCGTTGCCGATGCCGTCGCGCAGCGGGTCAGCCAGCGCGCCGCCGCGCGCCAGAAGGTGCACGACAATCCCGCCGAACATGCCCAGACCGATGGCGGCAATGGTTTTGGCCACCGCAAATTCCAGCCCCAGCACGCCGGTTGTCAGCACGAACATCGACGGGTCCATGATCGGCGAGGCCAGCCAGAAGGCCATGACCGCCGACAGCGGCACTCCCATCGCCAGCAGCGCCGCGATCAGCGGGATCACCCCGCAGGAACAGAAGGGCGAGATGCCGCCCGCCAGCGCCCCCAACCCGATCATCAGAAGCGGTGCACCGGTGAAGGCCCGGGCGATCAGGTTGTCCGCCCCGGTGGCATTTGCCCAGGCCGCGATGGCGATCGACAGGATAAGATAGGGGGCCGTTCGCTGGAGTGCACCACCGGCAAACAGCGCGCTGTCCATTGCCTGAGCGGTATCGAACACCGCCAGTATCGAAAGGATCAACGCGGAAGCCAGCCAGACGCGCTGATCGTGCCACATATGCCGAAGAACAGGCCAGCGGCGGGGGACGGCAAGAGATGAGTCAGTCATCACCAAAGCTCCGGTTTAATAGTTGTTTAGGGCCGAAAAAAGCGCTCTTTTCTCATGCGGCATCGCTTTCACGCGTAAGGACCACGCCGGCGCAGCATTCCGATGTGAGGAAACGCACAAGCTGGTGCATGGCGGGAAAGTCCACGCGGTTGAACACCTCACGCCCCTGCTTTTCTTGCAGCACCAGTCCCGCATCGACCAGCGTTGAAAGATGATGCGCCAGTGTTGACGGGGCCATGTTAAGATGTGCGCCAATATCACTGACCCGCAACCCGTCATCCCCTGCCTTGACCAGTAAACGGAAGATGGAAAGGCGGGCATCGTGGCCAAGAGCGGCAAGCGCGCGGGCGTCGGGGCTGGTTGTTGTCATGAAACCAACATAACCAAAATACTAGTTTTGTCAATGATTCGATACAGGGTGATGACCTTCTGGCCGCTGCGCCGGTTCAATCCTGTGCCAGAGAGGCTCAGGGGCGGTCCTTGTCGCAAAACGGTTACAAAACTTTGGCATCCCTGTCATGCGACTCGGATAGCCAGACCTCATCGCGCGGCCCTAACCCGGCGAAACCGGAATAACCAACGAAGGATGAGATCATGAAAACTTCTGCAGCTCTGCTTTCGGCTGCCGCTTTTGCGTTCGCAGGCACTGCGCACGCTCAGTCGGTAGATCCGAACCTGCCGACCTATGAGGCTGCCTCGGGCGTTTCGGGCAACCTCGTGTCGATAGGCTCGGATACGCTCAACAACCTGATGACCTACTGGTCCGAGGGCTTCCGCTCGTTCTATCCGAACGTGGCGATCCAGATCCAGGGTGCCGGTTCGGGCACTGCCCCGCCCGCGCTGATCGAAGGCACCGCCCAGTTCGGCCCGATGTCGCGTCCGATGCGCGGCACCGAGATCGAGCAGTTCGAAGCCCGCTACGGCTATGCGCCGATCCCGCTTCGCGGCGCCATCGACGCCATCGGTGTTTTCGTGCACCGCGACAACCCGGTGACCTGCATGTCGTTGCAGGAAGTTGACGCGATCTTCTCGTCAACCCGCGCGGGCGGTGCCGATGAAGCCATCACCACCTGGGGCCAGGTTGGCGCCACGGGCGAATGGGCTGATCGCCCGATCGCCATGTATGGCCGCAACTCGGCTTCGGGCACCTATGGCTACTTCAAGGAAGTGGCGCTGTTCGGCGGCGACTACAGCCCCGAAGTGCGCGAACAGCCCGGCTCGTCAACCGTGATCCAGGGCGTTGCAGCCGATATCGGCGGCATCGGTTACTCGGGCGTGGGCTACGGCACCGCTGATGTGCGCGCGCTGGAAATCCGCGGCGACGACGGCGAGTGCTATTCGACCGAGGACGCGCCCAGCGGCGACTACACAATTGCCCGGTTCCTGTACATCTACATGAACGTCGACCCCAACGCGACGTTGGAGCCGCTGCGCGCCGAATTCGTGCGCTATGTCTACAGCCAGCAAGGCCAGTCGGATGTGGTGCGCGCGGGCTTCTTCCCGGTGAACACCGCAATCGCTGATCAGGACCTGGAAGCCTTTGGCCTGAACTGACCCTGACATTGGCGGGCCGGGAGCTTTCCCGGCCCGCTGCCTTTCATACTTCCGCCCCGCTGCCAGGAGCGCATCTCAGATGACCGACACCACGAAAGCCCCTGCCGGCGATACCGATACCGCCCGGGCCGAACGCCGCCGCAAGCGCAGCATGGACACCCGCCTCAGCGTCGTCTGGGGCGAACGCATTGCAGGGGGTGTGATTACCGTTGGCGGCCTGATGGTTATCGTGGCCGTGTTCGGCATCATGATCTTCCTGTTCCGCGTCGTGGCGCCGCTGCTGTCATCGGGCGAGGTGCTGGGCGAGGTATCCTACAGTGCGCCGGTTTCCGGTCAGGTGATCTGGGTCAATGGTGACGAATTCCAGACCATCGCGATCAGTGTTGATGACACCGGCGAGGCGATGGCCTTTCATGTCCCCACCGGCACCGTGATCGCGCGGCAGGATCTGGGGTTCCAATCCGTGCCGACCGTTGTTTCCGGCACCATCGGCCGTGACCGTATCGCCATCGGATTCGAGGATGGCACGGTGCGTTTTGCCACCCTGGTGGTCAATGCGACGGCCACCACGCAAGCGCAACTGCCCGGCGACCTGCAACAGCTCAGTGTGCGTGACCGCATGTCGGGCGGCCGCGTTTTCACCCAGGTGCAGACCGGCGATTTCCGCACGCTTACCCCCGTGATCGAGATTGGCGAGGCACAGCCGATCTCGGATCTGCCGATCATCGCCATGGATTACCGCACCGGCGGCACCGTCGAACGCCCGACGATTTCCTTTGCCACGATCGATGCCGAGAACGTGGTGCGCGTCAGCCGCTCGCGCATTCAGCGCAACATGATGACGGGTGCGGAAACGGTGCGGACGGAAACGGTTCAACTGCCCGCGCTGCCGATCCCCGAGGGTGTTTCGGTGTCCGAGCTTTTGCTTTCGGGCTCGTCCGACCGGGCCATTGTCGGCACGTCAGACGGCCGCCTGCACCGCTACGACCTGCGCAATCTGAATGCGCCGGTGCTGGCCGAAAGCCTGCGTGCGACGCCCGATGGTGTCGGAATTTCGGCGCTGACTTTCCTTGGCGGCGAACAATCGCTGATCGTCGGCGGCGAGGATGGCTCGCTGGGTGTCTGGTTCCGCATCCAGCGCAGCGGCGCACGCGGCACGGACGGATTCGAGATGGTTCAGTCGCGCGCGCACACGCCGATGCCGGCAACCGTCACCGAAATTACCGAAGCGCAACGCGACAAGTCGTTTGTGGCGACCGATGCCGCAGGCAATGTGCGTCTGGTTCATTCCACCTCGGAGCAGGTATTGTTCGAATTCCAGCGCAGCGGCGACCCGCTTGAACCTGCGCTTCTGATGATCTTTCCGCGCGGCGACGGCATCATGCTGATATCGGATTCAGGGCAGGTCGATGCCTGGCAGTTCCGCGCGAACCATGCCGAGGTTACCCTGCGCGTGCTGTTCGGACGGATCTGGTATGAAGGCTACGCCGCGCCCGAATTCATCTGGCAATCCACCGCCGGCACCGATCTGGCCGAACCGAAATATTCGATGGTGCCGCTGATCTTCGGCACGATGAAGGCGGCCTTCTATGCCATGCTCTTTGCCGCGCCCATCGCGTTGATGGCGGCGGTCTATACATCCGAATTCGTTGACAAGCGGGTGCGGGCAACCGTCAAGCCGATGATGGAGATGATGGAAAGCCTGCCCACGGTGGTTCTGGGCTTCGTGGCGGCGCTGGTTCTGGCGCCGCTGGTCGAGGAATGGATTGGCGCGGTGCTGCTGGGCCTGTTCGCGCTGCCCACCGGCCTGATGCTGGGCGCTTTTGCATGGCAGATGCTGCCGGTCCCGGTGGCGCTGCGCTATGACGGGTTCCCCAAGTTCGTGCTGATGGCGGCTGCGATCATCCTGTCGGCCCTTGTGGCCTTCAATCTGGGCACTGCCTTCGAGGCCTTCCTGTTCCAGGGCGACTTCAAACGCTGGACGACCGGCCAGTTCGGCACCGGCACGCCTTTCATGTTCCTGATCCTGCTGCCGCTGAGCTATCTGGCGGTGAGCTGGGCATTCCGTCGGCTGATGGGGCACCACTGGCGCAAGCTGATCGGAGATCGTGACCGCGCGGTTGCCGGGCGGCTGGATGTGCTGCGCTGGCTTGGCATGCTGGGGGTGGCGATATTCCTGTCCTGGGCGGTGGCTTCGCTTCTGACGCTGATCGGCTATGACCCGCGCGGTGGCTTTGTGGACAGCTACCAGCAACGCAACGCGCTGGTGGTGGGCTTCGTGATGGCCTTCGCCGTGATTCCCAACATTTACACGCTGGCCGAGGATGCGCTGAACGCGGTGCCCAGCCACCTGCGCGCGGCCTCGCTGGCCTGCGGGGCAACGCCGTGGCAGACCGGGATGTGGGTGGTGTTGCCCACCGCGGCTTCGGGCGTGTTCTCGGCGGTGATGATGGGCATGGGCCGCGCCGTGGGTGAAACGATGATCGTGGTCATGGCCGCCGGCAACACGCCGATCATGGAATGGAACATCTTTTCGGGCCTGCGCACGCTGTCGGCCAATATCGCCATCGAACTGCCCGAAGCGGTGAAGGACGGCACCAACTACCGCGTGCTGTTCCTTGCCGCGCTGACGCTGTTCATCATGACCTTCGTCATCAACACGATTGCCGAACTGATCCGGCAGCGCTTCCGCAAGCGCGCCTTCCAGCTTTGACCCCGGGGACCGGAAACATGACCGTATCGCAAGACCAGGATATTCCAGCCTCGGGTGCCGCAGGGCTGGCCGGCGCCGGCGCCCGCGAGGCGGTGCAGGGCGGGCGCCGGGTGCGGCGCTTCTCGTCTGACCTGTCAGCCGTGGGCGAACCGGCGCTTTGGGGCTTTGGCGGTGCGCTCGCCTTGGGGATCATCCTGATCGCGGGCTTTCTGGCGCTGATCGCCTGGAACGGCGTTACCACGTTCTGGCCCAAACCCATCGAGCAGGTGGAACTGCGCGACGGCACCGTCATCGCGGGGATTCCCACGCGCGGCGGGCCTTACCGGGTGGGCGAGGATGTGCTTGCGCGGCTGGATGATGCGCAGCGCGCCGAGATCGCGGATAACGCCGGGATCGCCAGCCGCACCCTTTACAAGACCGCGAACTTTGACCTTTACGGCGATGATTTCCGCTGGGTCTCTGATTTCGAGGTCGCCAATATCACCACCCCGGCCGATTACTGGTATTTCGAACGCCAGGTCTGGGGCGTATTTGTTGGCCGCATCGCCGGTCTGAGCATTGACGGCCAGCCTGTCGGGGCCGACCGCGCGCTGCTCAGGCGCGAACACGAGGCCGCGCGCGACCGGTTCACCCAGATCCGGCGGCTGGAGCAGTCCGAGATCGGTCGCGTCAACTTCCAGATCGAGCGGGAGCGTCTGGCCCAGCGGCGCGCGAACCTGCGCCACGGCGAGGGTAGCCCCGAAGCGCAGGCGGTTGTCGAGGCCGCTCAGGAACGCATTGCCGCGCTACAGGCGGAATTTCAGACGCTTCAGGCCCAGGTGAACGAGATCCGCGCGCGCGACCGGCTGGTGCGCATTCAGATGGAAGAGGTTGGCGGGCGCGTGGTCGATGTCGAACTCAGCCAGATCGTGCGGCTGTTCCCGGCCAATGACCTGGGCCTTTTCGACAAGATCGGTATTTACCTGTCGCGCTGGTGGGAGTTCGTCTCGACCGAGCCGCGCGAGGCCAACACCCAGGGCGGGGTGCTGCCCGCGATCTTCGGCACCGTGGCGATGACCCTGCTGATGGTGATCTTCGTGGCACCGTTTGGCGTGATCACCGCGCTTTACCTGCGTGAATACGCCAAGCAAGGGCGCATTACCTCGCTGGTGCGGATCTCGGTCAACAACCTCGCCGGTGTGCCGTCGATCGTCTATGGCGTGTTCGGCCTGGGCTTTTTCGCCTATACGATGGGCGGCACGATCGACCAGTTGTTCTACCCTGAGAACCTGCCAAACCCGACCTTTGGCAAGGGCGGCATCCTCTGGGCCTCGTTGACGCTGGCGCTCTTGACCGTGCCGGTGGTGATCGTGGCCACCGAGGAGGCGCTGGCAGCCGTGCCCCGCTCGATGCGCGAGGGCTCACTGGCTTGCGGTGCGTCGAAATGGCAGACCATCCGCTATGTCGTCCTGCCAAAGGCACTGCCGGGCATCATGACGGGCCTCATCCTGGCCATGGCCCGCGGCGCGGGCGAAGTGGCGCCCCTGATGCTGGTGGGCGTGGTCAAGCTGGCCCCGGCGCTGCCCATCGACGGGTTCTACCCCTTCATCCACCTTGACCGCAGCTTCATGCATCTGGGTTTCCACATCTTTGACGTGGGCTTTCAGTCGCGCAACTCCGAGGCGGGCAAGCCGATGGTCTTTGTCACCACCTTGCTGCTTCTGGCGCTGATCGTGCTCATGAACGCAACCGCCATCATCATTCGCAACCGGCTGAAGCGCAAATATGCCGACGGCCAGTTCTGAGGACGCATCACCATGACTGCTACATCTGATACCCGGACCGCCGAACAGGTCTATGAGCCGACGGCCTATCACATCAAGCAGGGCGACCAGGGCGTCGCGCTGGATATCCAGGATTTCAACCTGTGGTATGGCGAGAAACAGGCGCTGTTCGACAACACGCTGCCGATTCAGAAAGGCATGGTCACCGCCCTGATCGGCCCCTCCGGCTGCGGCAAGTCTACACTGTTGCGCAGCCTCAACCGGATGAACGATCTGGTCGATGGGCTGCGGATCAGCGGCAAGGTGATGGTCGACGGGTTCGATATCTACGGCAAGGGCGTTGACGTGATCGCGCTGCGCAAGCGGATGGGGATGGTGTTTCAAAAGCCCAACCCCTTTGCGATGTCGATCTATGACAACGTCACCTATCCCCTGCGCGTGGATGGCGTGACCAAACGCTCGATCCTTGACGAAACCGTGGAACGCTGCCTGCGCGCCGCCGCGCTGTGGGATGAGGCGAAGGACCGGCTGCATGACTCTGCGCTTGGCATGTCAGGGGGGCAACAGCAGCGCCTGTGCATCGCGCGCGGCATCGCCTCGGACCCCGAAGTGCTGTTGATGGATGAGCCTTGCTCGGCGCTGGACCCCATCGCCACCGCCAAGATCGAGGAACTGATCGGCCAGCTTGCCGGCACCTACACCATCGTCATGGTTACCCATTCGATGAGCCAGGCCGCGCGGGTGTCGCATAACACGGCCTTCATGTATCTGGGCCGGCTGATCGAATACGGCGAGACCGCGACGGTATTCACCAACCCCGTCAAGGAACGCACCAGCGATTACGTAACCGGGCGCTTCGGCTGATCTGGCGGCTTTCAAGCCCCGCAGTGCCGGGGGAGGGCGAAAGGCGGCCGCTCGGGGCGCGGTTAACTGTTGCTGCGTGCCACCAGTTCGCGCCCATAGGCGCTGTGCAACTGCCCCGCGCGCAGGCTGGCCACGTCTGACACCTCTTCCAGTTGTCCCTGACGCAACACGCCGAGCCGGTCGCAGAGGAATGAGACAATCGGCAGGTCATGCGTGACCAGCAGATAGGTCAGGCCGCGTTCTTCGCGCAGATCGGCCAGCAGGTTGAGGATTTCCGCCTGAACCGAGACATCCAGCGCCGCGGTCGGCTCATCCAGCAACAGCACTTCGGGCGCCAGCATCAGGGCGCGGGCGATGGCCACACGTTGCCGCTGGCCGCCTGACTACTGGTGCGGCAGGCGGAACCGGAACCGGCGCGACAGGCCCACGGCATCGAGCATCGCCAGAACCTTGCCATCGCGCCCCTTGATGCGGTGTACCGCCAGCGGTTCGCAGAGCGTATCATCCACCGAGCGGCGGGGATGAAGCGAGCCATAGGGATCCTGAAACACCATCTGCACCCGGCGCACGAAGGCCGCATCGCGCCGCTTGCCCAGCGTGTCACCGCCGATGCGGATGGTGCCCGTCCACTCATCCACCTGCCCCGCGATGGCTTTGAGGATGGTCGATTTGCCCGATCCGCTTTCACCCACCAGCGCAAAGCTTTCGCCCTGCGCCACGGCCAAGCTGACGCCATGCACCACCGGGTTGCCGTCAAAGGCGACGGTCAGGTTGTCTATTGTTATCATGTGCCCGCCCCGATGGCGGCGCGGTCCAGAACCGGCAACCGCGTGCGTGTCTCATTGAGGTGGGGCACCGAGGCCAGCAATCCGCGCGTATAGGGATGCACCGCCGCGTGCAGCTTTCCGGCGGCGCATTCTTCAACCACCCGGCCCGCATACATCACCAGAATCCGGTCGCACCAACGGGCCACCATATTCAGATCGTGGCTGATCAGGATCAGCCCCATCCCGCGCCTGCGCACCAGATCATCCAGGATCTCCAGCACCGTCGCGCGCACCGACACATCCAGCGCCGATGTCGGCTCATCGGCGATCATCAGGTCAGGCTGCAACACCACCATCATCGCGATCATCACCCGCTGGCCCATGCCGCCCGACGCCGCAACCCGCCGATGTCGTCACCCGCGCTGGGGAACGCGCGCGCTTCTCGCTGGCTGACAGTTCGCTGGGATACGAGCGGCTTGATACCCGGCTTCCCGGCGGCACCCTGTCATCGCTGATCATCCTCAACCCCGGCGACTCGCTTCATTTCATGGGGGATACGCCGCATTCCTTCGCCAATGAGGGCACGGGTCCGGCACGCCTGTTGTGGACCGGCACCTCGCCGCGCCTGATCGGCAGTTCTCCGACCGATCAAACCTGACGAAAATCACAGGAGAGCACCTATGAAAGTGATCCGAACAACGCTGGTCGCCAGCCTGCTGGCACTGGCACTGGCCACAGCACCGGCGCTGGCCGCCACCCCTGACAATGCGCTGGTCATCGCCCAGAATATCGATGACATCGTCACCATTGACCCGGCGACCGCCTATGAGTTCAGTTCGGGCGAATATGTCACCAACACCTATGACCAGTTGGTGCAGTATGACGCGACCGATACCGAAACCCTGGCACCCGGCCTTGCCAGCCACTGGGAGGTTGACGCCGGAAACCGCACCATCACCTTCACGCTGCGCGATGGTGTGACCTTCCATTCGGGCAACCCGCTGCGCTCGGCAGATGTGGTAGGAAGCTGGCGCCGCGTCGTGGTGATGGACCGCGCGCCGGCCTTCATTCTGGGCAATCTGGGGTGGACGGCTGACAATTTCGACGAGATGGTCAGCGCCGATGGCAATACCGTCACCATCCGCTGGGCCGGTGACTTCGCGCCGTCCTTCGTGCTGAACGTGCTGGCCTCGCGCCCGGCCTCGGTGGTCGATATGGAAACCGTCATGGCCAACGAGGTCGATGGCGATATGGGTCATGACTGGCTCAACCAGAACAGCGCGGGCACCGGCCCGTTCCGGCTGCGCACCTTCCGCCCCGGTGAAGTGCTGATGCTGAATACGAACCCGGATTACTTCGGCGGTCCGCCCGCGATGGAGCAGATCCTGATCCGCCATGTCGCCGAGGCATCCACCCAGCGCCTGCTGCTGGAATCGGGCGATGTGGACATGGCCAAGAACCTGACACCGGATCAGGTGGCAGGGCTTGAAGGCAATGACGCCGTGCGCGTCGAAACCTTTCCGCAGGCCGCCGTGCACTGGGTCTCGTTCAACCAGAATACCGAGAGTCTGGCCAACCCCGCAATCTGGGAAGCCGCGCGCTATCTGGTCGATTACGAGGGGATGGCGAACAGCTTCCTGAACGGTCAGATGCAGGTGCATCAGGCCTTCTGGCCCGCCGGTTTTCCCGGTGCGCTGACTGATACGCCCTTCACCTATGACCCCGAGCGCGCGTGCCAGATTCTGGCCGATGGCGGGGTGGAGCTGCCGATTACCGTCACGCTGGACGTGATCAACGCCAACCCGTTCAACGACATGGCGCAGTCGCTGCAACAGACCTTCGCCGAAGCCGGGATCAACTTTGAAATCCTGCCCGGCGCCGGCGCGCAGGTGATCACCCGCTACCGCGCCCGCACGCATCAGGCGATGTTGCTCTATTGGGGTCCTGACTTCATGGACCCGCATTCGAACGCCAAGGCATTCGCCTATAACGCCGACAGCTCGGACGACGCCTATGTCTCCACCACGACATGGCGCAACGCATGGATGCCGCCTGCGGAAATCAACGAACTGACCATGGCCGCGCTGGCCGAACAGGACGCCGACCGCCGTCTTGAGATGTATCTGGAACTGCAGCGCGAAATGCAGCGCGAGGCGCCTTTCGTGATCATGTTCCAGGCCGTCAAGCAGGTTGCCATGGCCGACAATGTGACCGGCTTTGTCAACGGTTCCAACTCGGACTTCGTGTATTACCGTCTGGTCGAAAAGAACTGATCGCTGATCACCCTTGCGGGTGGCGGCCATCGCGCCGTCGCCCGCTTCCACGACCTCTGTCCAAAGAGACATCATGACCCAGAATACCCCGGACGCGATTTTCACCGCCCTTCACCAAGCCGCGCAGGAACGCGCCGCGCAACTTGAAGCGCTGGTTGAAACGCACCGCGCCGAACTGCTAGCCGTGATGGCCAAAGTCCCGATGGAGACCGCCGCATGACCAACCGCATCCACCGACTGCAACAGCAGATGAAAGCCACCGGCACCACGCTTCTGGCGCTGGCGCCGGGTGCGCATATGCGTTGGGCGCTCGGCTTTGCGCCGCATCCCGATGAGCGGCTGTGTCTGCTTCTGATCGGCCCTGACAAGGCCGCCTTCATCATGCCCGCGCTCAATGCCACCGACGCACGCCAGCATACCGAGCTGCCGTTTCATGAATGGGACGATGCCGATGGTCCGGCGCAGGCACTGGCCGCCGCGCTGGCCGATGTGGCCCCGGCCCCCCGCAAGCTGTCGCTGGATGAAACCATGCGCGCCGATCATGCGCTGATGCTTCTCGATGCCTTGCCCGATGCCGAACGCGGGCTGGCTGCCGCCGAAATCGGCGCGCTGCGTCAGATCAAGGATGCCGCCGAGGTGGCCGCGCTGCGCGACAATGCCCGCATCGCCGACAAGGCGCAGGCGGCTGTGCGCGCGGCCCTGCGCCCCGGCGTGACCGAGAGGGAACTGGTGCAGGTTACGCGCGACGCATTTGCCGCCGAGGGTGCGGTTTGTCAGTTCGCGCTGATCGCCTTTGGCCCGCACAGCGCCTTTCCGCACCACCATAGCGGCGATCACGCCTTGCAGGAGGGCGATGTGGTGCTGGTCGATATCGGCGGGCGGTATGGTGATCATATGTCCGACATCACCCGCATGGCGGCCTTTGGCCCCCCGCCCGAGGGATATGACGCGGTCCACGCCGTGGTCGAGGCCGCCGTTGCCGCCGCGCTGGCCGCCGTGCGCCCCGGTGTTGCCGCACATACCATCGACGACGCAGCACGCGGGGTAATCACGCAGGCGGGGTACGGCGCCTATTTCACGCATCGCACCGGCCATGGTATCGGCACCGAGGTGCATGAGCCGCCCTATATGACCGCGACCAACCCGCAAGTGCTGGAGGAAGGCATGGTTTTCACCATTGAGCCCGGCATCTATCTGCCCGGCCGCTTCGGCATCCGGCTGGAGGAGGTGGCGGTGGTCACGGCAGACGGCGCGGAAATCCTGTCCGGCCTGTCGCGCGGTCTGCACCGCGCCTGAGGTGTCTAACGGACCGCCTGAACCGTGTAATCGGGCGTCCCGTTCCACACCAGTTCCCAGGATGCGCCGGGCCGCACGTTCTGAATCGCGTTCGGCTCGAAGCAGACAAGACAACGCTGGTCGGGCACCGGGGCCCTGACAGATGGATAGATCAGCCCGCGCGACCCGTCTCGCCGCAGCGTTTCAGCAAGGCCCTGACCCAGCGGATAGCCGATATCTGGGTCCGGGTGCAGCGCGGGGTGGTCGGGTGTACCGGTCATGTCATCGAACACCCCGATGAAATCGGCCAGCAGTTCAACATACCGCCCGCTGTCATGGAATGTGCCGGTATAGCCCAGCTCGCGCGTGCGGTGCCAGGCGACCTCGGCGATGGAAACCATCCCATCCCAGGCGCAATACCACGCCCCCCGCGCGCCGGAATTGAACCGGTTGCCACCCGCGCGGGTATAGGTAAAGGCAGCGTTCACATGGGTTTCACCGTAGATCCGCAGATCGCGGGCGCGGCGGTGCCAGGCCAGTTCGCGCGGGTCCAGATGCGGGTTGCGGCCACGCTCTGCCAGCAACCGGGCACTGGTCAGCCCCTCGATTTCCGCCAGAATGGCCAGCTCATCGTCGGTATCGACAAGCCCGCGCAGGGCAGGGGGCTTGTGGTAGGTGGCAGGCAACAGGCGGACCAGCCCACGATCCGACAATTCGGTCTGCCTCATACGCCGCCTCTGAGCGCGTCAAGATAGGTGCGCACCGCCAGTATCTGCGGCAAGCCACCGTCAATGGCCGTGTCGATCGGTCGTGCGCCGCCGAACAGGGGGCCGGTATTGGGGCGGGTGAACCATTCCTGCGCCAGCGGGGCCGAGAAATACAGCTCCAGCGCCTTGTAGATGCCGATCACCGCACTCAGGCGCAAAAGCTGGTCCTTTGTCAATTCGCCCGCAAAGCCCGGCTTTCTGGCGCGTTTCCAGGTGCTCTCGGACATGTCCGCCAGCGCCGCCGCTTCCTTCTGGGTCAGTGACCAGGCATCGGCCACCCGCGCATAGGCTTTGAGCGCCACGGCGTTGATTTCAAGCGGTTCACGGGTTCTGGCGGCGATTTGCATTCCGGGCCTCCTGATGCGCAACGATATAGTTCATATGAGCCAAAAGTAAAGACCATATGAACCAAAAGCCCGGTGTTTGCGGTGGCTACAGCACTTTCGCAAACCCCTCAAGGAAGGCTGTCAGCTTCTTGCGGCTGTCGTCATCGGTCAATGTTCCTGAATCGTCAAACTTGTCGCCAGCCTTCGCCACCATCAGCCGCCCCTCGGCCCAGAATGCCACCTTGAGCGTGCGCAGCACCGGCAGCCAGTGATCCTGCGCCAGGATCGTGCCAAAACCACCGGGCGAGGCACCGATCAACGCCACCGGCTTTCCTTTCCACATCTTCAGGCCATCCCCGCGTGACATCCAGTCAATCGCATTCTTGAAAACGCCGGGGATGCCGTTGTTGTATTCCGGCGTCACCAGCAACACGCCGTCGGCCGCTTCAAGTTGTGCCTGCAGGGTTTTGACGGCCGCTGGCAACCCCTCGGCCTTTTCCAGATCGCCGTTGTAGAGCGGCACATCATGGATCGATCCGGTCTGAACACGCAGGCCATCGGGCGCAACCTCGGTCGCGGCCCGCAAAAGCCCGGCGTTGAAAGAGGCGCGGCGCAGGCTGCCGCTTAGGCCCAGGATTGTCTTGGTCATGTCGCCTCCATCGGTTGGCTGTTGGTAACACAACGCGAAGCGGGGTGCAGGGGGTTCCGGCATGTTCCACATATCCCCTTGTCCCCGGCTGCCCCAACAGGCAGTCTGAGCGCCCATGACAAACGAGGAGGCAAGGCATGAACCGGCAATGGTTGCTTGATCATTACCCACAGGGTCCGGCGACCGAGGATTGCTGGCGTCTGGCCGAGGTTCCGATGCCGCAGCCCGGCCCCGGTCAGATACTGGTCAAGCTGCGCTGGCTGTCGATGGACCCTTATATGCGCGGCCGCATCAGCCCCGCTGCCAACTACGCCGCCGGGGTTGCGCCCGGTGACGTGATGCAGGGCGGCGGCGTGGGTGAGGTGATCGCTTCGAACCACCCTGACTGGAAGCCCGGCGACAGGGCTGAGGGGATGGACATGGGCTGGCAGGAATACGCGGTTCTGACACCTGATCTACCCGGCGCGGCGCGTGTCAACCGGGTGCCCGATGGTGTGCCCGAACAGGCCGCGCTTTCATGGCTGGGCATGCCCGGCCTGACCGCCTGGATCGGCCTGACCGAGATCGGCCACCCGCTACCGGGCGAAACGGTGGTGATATCGGCCGCCTCGGGCGCGGTGGGGCAGGTGGCGGGGCAGATCGCAAAGGCGATGGGCGCGCGGGTCGTGGCGATTGCCGGAAGCGACGAGAAGCTGGAGCATTGCCGCAGCCTCGGGTTTGATGCCGGGGTCAGTCATCGCAGTGAAACCCTGGCCGATGACCTGCGTGCCGCCTGTCCGGATGGGGTCAATGTGTTCTTCGACAATACAGGCGGCGTGATCCATGACACCGTGCTTGCCCAGCTTGCCACCCACGCAAGGGTGATCATCTGCGGCCGCATCGCGGTGGTCGACAAGGCGCCGGAAGAGGATATTGGCCTGCGTGCCTCGGCCCGGCTGATCGTGACGCGGGCACGGGTGCAGGGGCTGGTGGTGTTCGACTGGTGGCACAAGCGCGACGCGGCGATGGCGCAACTTGCCCGCCTGTGGCGCGACGGCAAGCTGCACTATCGCGAAGATGTTCTGGACGGGTTCGAACGCGCGCCAGAAGCCTTTGTGCGCATGATGCAGGGGCGTAATTTCGGCAAGCAACTGGTGCGGCTGTAGTGCGTCCTGTGAGGTAAAGACCCATTAGTGCCGCGCCGGATGCGTTATCTGCATTGTCGTGGAAACGTCACTGGACGAGCCGCTCATTTCCATTATTCATGAATCATGGAAACAGAAAGCGCCGCCCAGACCTTTGCCACACTCGGCCATCCCGGTCGACTGGCGGTGTTTCGCCTTCTGATGCGTTTCGCGCCGCGTGGCGTGCGCCCGACCGAGATGGCGGAAGCGCTGGGGCTCAAGGCGAACACGCTTTCGCATCACCTGTCTGACCTGACAGCGGCACGGCTGGTGCGGGCCGAGCGGCGCGGACGGTCGCTTTATTACGCGGCTGCTCTCGATACCGCCGAGGCGTTGTTGGGTTATCTGGCGCTTGATGTCGGCCGCGCCCGGCCTGATCTGATCGGCGCGCTGCATATCCCCGCCGGGCAGCAGCATGCACATGGCGTATCCCGCAACGTCCTGTTTATCTGCACCGGCAATTCCGCGCGCTCGATCTTTGCCGAAGCCCTGTTGCGCGATCTGGGCGGGGGGCGGTTCATCGCTCATTCCGCGGGCACGCAGCCCCGTTCGGGGATCAACCCCATGGCGCTTGAGGTGTTGCGCCAGAACGAACATGACACCGCCAAACTTCGTGCAAAGCACCTGTCCGGGTTCCAGGGTTCGGCTGCCCCGATGATGGATTTTGTCTTCACCGTCTGCGATACCGCCGCCTCCGAGGAATGCCCGCCCTGGCCGGGCCTTCCGATCACCGGCCATTGGGGGCTGCCGGACCCGGTGAAGGCAACCGGCGCGCAAACCGAGCGCGCGCGGGCCTTCACCCGCACCTATGACGCGTTACGCCGCCGGATCGAGGCGCTTACCGCCCTGCCGCTGGACAGCCTTGACCGTCCGGCACTGCAAACCTGCATCGATGCGATCGATGCCAACGCCCTCAAGGAGGACTGACCACAATGCCCCGCATCGCCCTGAACGGACTGGGCCGTATTGGCAAGCTTGTGCTGCGCGAGTTGATTGACACCGGCGCAGGTGGCGAGATCGTGCTTCTGAACGATCCCGCCGGCGATGCCGAACAACATGCGCTGCTGATGGAATTCGACAGCGTGCATGGTCGCTGGAACACCCCCATTGCGCATGAGAGGGGCGCGCTGGTTCTGAACGGCCAGCACATCCGCCTGACGCATGAAAACAGTATCGAGGCGCTGCCCCTGCGCGAAATGGATGTCGATCTGGTGATCGACTGCACCGGCGTTTTCAAGACCGCAGCAAGGATCGCGCCCTATTTCGCGGCCGGGGTGCGCAAGGTCGTGGTCAGCGCGCCAGTCAAGGATGGTGGCGCGCTGAACCTCGTTCATGGTGTCAATCACCACCTTTATGACGGAACGCAAACCCTGATCACCGCGGCTTCCTGCACAACCAATTGCCTCGCCCCGGTCGTCAAGGTTATCCACGAGGCGCTGGGTATCCGGCATGGGTCGATCACCACGATCCATGATGTGACAAACACTCAGACCATCGTCGATCGGCCCGCCAAGGATATGCGCCGCGCGCGGTCGGCGCTTCTGAACCTGATCCCCACCACCACCGGCAGTGCGACGGCGATCACGCTGATCTACCCGGAACTCCAGGGCCGGTTGAACGGCCATGCGGTGCGCGTCCCGCTTCTGAACGCCTCGCTTACGGATTGTGTTTTCGAACTGGAGCGCCACACCACGGCCGAGGCCGTGAACGCGCTTTTTCGCGACGCCGCCGACGGGCCTCTGAAGGGAATTCTGGGTTATGAGGACCGCCCGCTGGTTTCGACCGATTTCCGGGGTGACCGGCGTTCGGCCATCATCGACGGCCCCTCGACCATGGTGATCAACGGCACCCAGCTCAAGGTTTACGCCTGGTATGACAATGAATGGGGCTATGCCTGCCGGCTGGGCGATATCGTGCGAATGGTTGCGGGGGCGTTGTGACAAGCCTGAATCCGCTGCGCGCCTATACCGCCGTTACCGCCGCCTACTGGGCTTTCATGCTGTCGGACGGCGCGCTGCGGATGCTGGTCCTGCTGCATTTCAACAGTCTCGGCTTTTCGCCGGTGCAGCTTGCCTGGCTGTTCCTGTTCTATGAGGTCGCGGGGATCGTGACAAACCTGGCCGCTGGCTGGCTCGCGGCCCGCTTTGGCCTTGCGGCCACGCTATACGGCGGGCTGGCGCTGCAGATCGGCGCATTGGTGGCCTTGGCGCAGCTTGACCCCGCCTGGGGCATTGCCGCTTCGGTGGCATTCGTGATGGCCGTGCAGGGGGTGTCCGGCGTGGCCAAGGATCTGGCCAAGATGTCATCGAAATCGGCGGTCAAGCTTTTGGCGCCGGCGCAGGACGGCGCGTTGTTTCGTTGGGTGGCGCTGCTCACCGGCTCCAAGAACGCGGTCAAGGGTCTGGGTTTTTTTCTGGGGGCGGCGCTTCTGGCGCTGGCCGGGTTCAGGCCGGCGGTCTGGGGCATGGCGGGGGTGCTGGCGGTCATCCTGATGGCGGTGCTGCTGTTTCTGCCCGCGGGCTTGCCGGGGCGGATGAAGGGGGCCGAAAGCTGGGCGGGCTGGCGATCAAAGGATACGCGCGTGAACCGGCTGTCACTGGCGCGGATGTTCCTGTTCGGCGCGCGCGATGTCTGGTTCGTGGTCGGTATCCCGGTTTATTTTCAGGCGGTGCTGTCGGATGGCACGGCAGAGGGGCGGCGCGAGGCTTTCTTTCTGGTCGGCGGCTTCATGGCGCTCTGGATCATCGCCTATGGCGCGGTGCAGGCGCTGGCCCCGGTTATTCTGGGCGGCAAGGGCCAGCCCGAGGTGGCAACCATCCGCAAGGCGGTGTTCTGGTCGGGTCTTCTGGTGCCGATCCCCTTTGTGCTGGCGCTTGCGGCATGGGCGGCGGGCGCGCCCGCCCCCTGGCTGACAACGACACTGGTTCTGGGTCTTCTGGTTTTTGGCTTGGTCTTTGCCATTAATTCCTCGGTGCATTCCTACCTGATCCTTGCCTTTGGCGCGGCTGAGCGGATCACCCGCGATGTGGGCTTTTATTACATGGCCAATGCCGCAGGCCGGCTGATCGGCACGCTGCTGTCAGGGGTCAGTTTCCAGCTTGGCGGCCTGCCCCTGTGCCTGTCCGCTGCGGGCGCGATGGCGCTGGCAAGCTGGCTTGCGGCACGAAGGTTGCAAACGGGATGATGAAGGTTCGGCCTTACCCGACCTTCAACTGTGCGGTCAGTTCTGCCAGCAGTGGCTTCAGGTCGCGGCCCGTGCTTTCCACGTTCAGACGCACCACGGGCTCGGTGTTGGAACTGCGCAGGTTGAACCGCCAGTCACCCATGTCCAGGCTGATACCATCGGTTTCATCGACCGAAACCGCCTTCGGCTCATAGCGGGCGCGCACGCGGGCAATGGCCGTGGCCGGGTCGGTCAGGTGAAAGTTGATCTCTCCGGATGAGGGAAACGCGGCGCGGCGCGCGGCGACCAGACCCGCCAGAGGCCCCTCTCGGCTGATCAGTTCAGCCATTACCAGCCAGGGAATCATGCCGCTGTCACAATGGACAAAATCACGGAAATAGTGGTGTGCTGACATTTCGCCACCGTAAACCGCGCCATGATCGCGCATCGCCTGCTTGATGAAGGCATGGCCCGTGCGTGCCTGCACCGCCTGCCCGCCCGCGCGCGTCACCACATCGCGCGTGTTCCAGATCACCCGCGGGTCATGGATGATCCGCGCGCCGGGTTCGCGCGCAAGAAAGACCTGCGCCAGAAGCCCGACGATATATTCACCATCGACGAAATCGCCTTTGTGGTCGAAGAAGAAACAGCGGTCAAAATCACCATCCCAGGCCACGCCCATATCGGCCCCCTCGGCACGCACGCGCTCGGCGGTCGGCGGTCGGTTCTCAGGCAGAAGCGGGTTCGGGATACCGTTGGGAAAAGCGCCGTCCGGTTGATGATGCATGCGGATGAATGTCAGCGGCGCGCCCCTTGCGGCCAGCGCCAGGGCGATCGCGTCAAAGGTGGGGCCGGCGGCGCCATTGCCGGCATTGACCACGATCTTCAGGGGTTTGAGGGCCGCTATATCGACAAAGCTCAGCACCCGTTCGACATAGGCGGCGCGGGCCTCCACGCTGATATCGCGCAGCCTGCCACCGGGCCGGGCGGGGCCGAATGCGTCAGCCTCGGCCAGCGCCTTGATGCTGGACAACCCGGTTGCGGCATCAAGGGGCGCAGACCCCGCGCGCACCATCTTCATGCCGTTGTAATCCATCGGATTGTGCGAGGCCGTCACACAGATGCCGCCATCGGCGCCAAAATGCGTCGTGGCGAAATACATTTCTTCGGTGCCTGACAGGCCCAGGTCCAGCACCTCGCAGCCCTCGGCCACCAGTGCGCGCGCCACCGCTGCCGCCAGCGCCTGCGACGAGGCGCGGATATCGCGGCCCAGCACCACCCGCCGCGCCCCCAGCGCGCGGGCAAAGCCGCGCCCGATGCGATGGGCAATGCCCTCGTCCAGATCAACCCCCAGCCGCCCGCGAATGTCATAGGTCTTGAAGCAGGTCAGCACGCTCATCCCTTGGCGCCCTGCCCGCGGGCATAGACATCCTCGTAACGGATGATGTCATCCTCGCCCAGATAGCTGCCGGTCTGCACCTCGATCAGCACCATCGGCAGCTTGCCGGGGTTTTCCATCCGGTGCACAGCCCCCAGCGGGATGTAGACCGACTGGTTCTCGGTCACCAGTTGCACCTTGTCATCGATGGTCACCTTCGCCGTACCCTCGACCACGATCCAGTGCTCGGACCGGTGATGATGCGATTGCAGCGACAGCGCGGCGCCGGGGTTCACGACGATCCGCTTGACCTGAAACCGCGGGCCGGTGATGAGGCTTTCGAACATCCCCCAGGGCCGGTGATCGGTGGGAAATTGCGTGGCCTGCACAGCACCTTTGACCTTCAGCGCCGCAACCGCCTCTTTCACCCGCTGGGCCTCGGATTTATGCGCGATCAGCACCGCATCGGTGGTGGCGACCGCCAGAATATCTTCCAGCCCGATGCCCACCAGTTCGATGCGCGGGCTTTCCGAGCGCAACAGCGTATCGCGGCAATCGATGGCGGTGGCATGGTCCGAGGTGACATTGCCTGCGCCGTCCGGCCCGGTTTCCTGCCAGACGGCATCCCAGCCGCCCAGATCCGACCAGCCCGCCGCATAGGGCATCACGGCCAGATTGCCGGCCTTTTCCATGATCGCGTAGTCGATGGAGATATCGGGCACCCCGCCCCAGGGGCCGGGGCCAAGCCGCAGGAACGACAGATCGGGCGCGGCCTCCGCCACCGCCGCCTCCACCGGGCGCAGAACCTCGGGCGCGAGCTTGCGCGCCGCGTCGATTAGGGTTCTGGCAGTAAACAGGAAAATCCCTGCGTTCCACAGGAACTTGCCCGAGGCGATCATCTCGGCCGCACGTGCGGCATCGGGCTTTTCGATGAACCGCGCAAGTGTCTGCGGCTCGGTGGCATCGGTCCGGCCACCGGGCGCCAGTTCCAGATAGCCATAGCCGGTCTCTGGCCGTGTTGGCGCGATCCCCAGTGTGACCAGATCGCCTGACAGAGCGCGTGGCACGGCGGCCTTGACGACAGCGCGAAACGCCGCCGCATCGGGGATCACATGGTCGGAGGGTGCAACCAGCATCAGCGCGTCAGGGTCCGTCGCGGCCAGAACCAGGGCGGCGGCCAGTGCTGCGGGGGCGGTGTTGCGCCCTTCGGGCTCGATCAGGATCGCTTGCGGCGCAATCTCCACCGCCGCAAGCTGTTCGGTCACGATGAAGCGGAAATCATTGCCGGTGATTACCGTGGGCGCGGCAAAGCCCGCGCCTGATAACCGCTGCGCCGCTGCCTGAAACAGGCTTTCGTCACCCGTGATCTGCGCGAACTGCTTGGGGAATGACTTGCGCGACAGCGGCCACAAACGCGTGCCGGAACCGCCGCAAAGAAGAACAGGATGAATCAGGGGGGATGACATGAAAAACTCCTGCAATTCTTATTTCTACCAACTTTGATTTCAGCATATCAACTGCAACCTGCCGCGCGAAGCGTCGCCCGCCACAAAATCCGCGTCGAACCCTTGGCAAAGCCTCGAACTGGCGGGTTATCGGCCTTGCTGTGATGATTTGAATCGGGGGCGCTGCTTACCTGTTCCATCGCATTGAGCGGCTGAATTTCGTTGATCAACACGATGGTCGGGCTTGTGAGCCATATCCTTTATGAGCGTCTCTGGGCAGGCATCAGGTGGGGCAGGGTGCCGATACGCCGACATTGACACTGGTCAGATACCGGCCTATCTGCAGGAGATAGTATTCTTCTGATACAAATTTCCGCATGGCCCTCTCCGATATCCCTGATCCAGATCCCGAAACCGATTCACCGGCTTTTCTGATGTATGACCTTGCTCGCTTGCTGCGCGCGGAGTTCGAGCGCCGGATCGCCAGGTCAGGGATGGGCATCACCCCTGTCGAGGGGCGCATACTGATCACTCTCGCCATGGCCGGGCCGCTTCGCCAGCATCATCTGGCCGAGCGGTTGGTCGTGGCGCGGATGACACTTACAGGCGTTCTTGCCCGCCTTGAGGACGCGAAGCTGATTGCGCGCTGCGGTGACCCGGATGACGGACGCGCCCGGATTGTGACTTTGACGCCGCAGGCGCAGGCGCTGATACCCCGCATCCGCGACATCGGACGAGAGGTTCGCAGTGTTGCACGCGGCGATATCGATGAACCTGCGTGGGAAGCGTTTCTCGCGCGGGCACGGCAGGCCCGACAGAACCTTTTGGCTCAGACAAGACGCGGAGCGCGCCCATGACCGCAACGCCCCTGATGAGCGAACGCCGTGTCAGCCTTCTGGGCGGGATGATGGTTGCCACCGGCCCCGTGGCAATGGCGCTTTACACCCCGTCGATGCCAAGCATTGCTATCGAGATGGCAACGACCGAGGGCATGGTGCAGATGACGCTGGCGGTTTTCTTCGGCGGATTTGCCCTCGCGCAGTTGGTGGCCGGGCCGTTGTCGGACGCGTTGGGGCGCAAGCCGGTGGTGTTGGGCTTCATGCTGCTGTTTCTTGCGGGTGGCCTTGCATCGATGCTGGCAAACACGATCGAAGCGTTGCTTCTGGGTCGCCTGATGCAGGGGATTGGCGCCGCAGTCGGTATCACCACCGCCCGCGCACTGATCCGCGATCTGTTTCGCGGACAGCAAGCGGCGCGGATCATGAACATGATCGGCATCATTCTGGCCGTGGCGCCCGTAATCTCGCCCACGCTGGGCGGGATGTTGCTGGAGGTGGGGCACTGGCGCTGGATCTTTGTGCTGATGGTGATCTATGCACTGGGGGTGCTGTCAATCGTCTGGCTGACCATGCGCGAGACGGTGGCGCGGGATCTGTCCTTGCTGGCCCCGCTGGCGTTGCTTCGCAATTACTGCACCTTGGCGGTGAACCCGCATTTCATGCTTGCCAGTGGCGTAGTGGTTGGCGCGATTGGCGCACTTTATGCGCAGGCAACGCTTCTGCCGTTCATTCTGATGGAAAGGGTTGGGTTAAGCCCGGTTCAGTTCGGGCTGGGGATGCTGTTGCAATCGGGCAGTTTCATGGTCGGTGCGCTGATCATGCGTGTGTTGATGAGCCGCGTAAGCGCCACCCGGCTGGCAGCGGTGGGAGTATTCCTGATCGTCGTCGGAAGCCTGGGCGCAGCCCGGTTGTTCTGGGCTGCGCCGGACTATCTGGGCGTCATGCTGCCGGTGGCCGTTTATGCCTGCGGCATCGCCTTTGTGATGCCCGCGATGTCGATGGCGGCGCTGGTGCCGTTTCCGCAGATCGCGGGCAGCGCTTCGGCGTTGCAAGGCTTCCTGCAGATGGGCGCCGGGCTGGCTGTCGGGCTGGCGGCGGCGCTTATAGGTGATGCGTTGCTTGCCCTGGCTGTGTTCATACCAGTGCTTGGAACGGTTTCGGCGCTGAGTTTCCTGGCGCATCGGCGACTACCGGTTCTGGCTGACTATGAGCCCCGGCGCGATGTGATAGCGGCCGCGCCACCGGGCCGCAGTCTGATACCGGATGATGACGACACGCGCTGAGGGGCGCGTCAGGCCACGCGCTGCCCGCAGACCCAGGTGCCTCGTAAAACCGTCAGATCCCGCGCACGGTGAACGCGGATCACGTCCCCGCGCATTCCGATGTCCAGCGCGCCCCGGTCAGGGGAGTGGGCAAAACCTGGTGGTCGACGTGGTAGGGTAAGG